>CAVXZG010000001.1:0-71956 GCA_963766375.1 uncultured Actinomycetes bacterium
GCAGCCGAGGCTGCGATCGCCCGTTTCCGCTCAGCGCTTCCGAGAGCTCACGTCGAGTCGAGGCCCGACGCGATCCACGATCTCGTCTCCTACGACCCGGCCGGCGTCGCGGAGCTCGTTGGTCGCTTCGCTGCTCAGCCGCCGCCGTAGATCGAGATCGGCAGGTCAAGCACGACGTCGTCCTCGCTGCCGGGAAGGTCGGCCTCGAGCCGCTCCAGCACCTCGGCAGCGCCGGGCGCTGCCGCCAAGAGGCGCGTCTCGACCTCGTCCAGCGTCTCGAGCTGCACCAGCTCCTGCTTGAACGGACGCGGGAAGCGACCCCGTCCCAGGTACCAGCCGTAGAACTTCTTCAGGAACCCGTGCGAGCGCCGCTCACCGAGCTCGCGCACGGTCTCCCGGATGAAGAGCAGCAGCTCGGCGACGACCTCCTCACGCGAGGGCTCGGCAACCTCGGTGTCCACGATCTCCCGCAGCGCCCACGGGTTGCCCTGCGCGGCCCGGCCCACCATCACCGCCGCGGCGCCGGTCGTGGCAAGGATCGCCTGCGCCCGCGCGCGCGAGGTCACGTCTCCCGAGGCGACCACGGGAACGTCCACCAGCTTCACCAGCTCCGCCGTGAGCGAATGGTCGGCCTCGCCGGTGTACATCTGCTTCGCCGAGCGGGGATGCAGGGTCAACGAAGCCGCGCCCGCCTCGACCAGCCGCGGCCCGATCTCGAGACAGGCGCGCGAGCCGTTCTCGAGGCCTCGGCGCATCTTCACGGTCACCGGCACCGCTACGGCCTCGGCCACCGCCGAGACGATCCTGCAGGCGCGCTCCGGGTCGTCGAGGAGCGTCGCCCCGGCGCCGGTCTTGGTCACCTTCCGCACCGGGCAGCCGAAGTTCACGTCCACGATGTCGGCGCCCGCGTCCTCGACCATCCGTGCCGCGTCGGCCATCACCTCGGGATCGGAGCCGAAGATCTGCACCGCGAGCGGCCGCTCGTCGGGAGAGATGCGCAGGTAGCCGAGCGTACGCTCGTTCCCGTGCTGGAGGCCGGCGCAGCTGACCATCTCCGAGCACACGAGACCTGCTCCGAACCGGCGTCCCTGGCGGCGAAATGCCTGCACGCTGACCCCCGCCATCGGCGCCAGGACGAGGCGCGTCGGGATCACGACATCGCGTATCCACCAGGTGCTGCGGAGATCTGGTTGCACGGGCAAAAAGGGTACCGGGCGGGGGAGTTGACGTTCGTCCATCCTCGCAGGTAACATCCGCGCCCGCGACGGCCCTTGCGCCGCGCGTTTTTCTTTAGGAGGAACGGTTGAAAGACGTAATCCTCACACCAGAGGGGTTCAAGAAGCTCACGCAGGAGATCGAGTTTCTCTCGACCGAGAAGCGCCGCGAGGTCGCGGACCGCATCCGCGTCGCCCGCGAGTTCGGCGACATCGCCGAGAACGCCGAGTACGACGACGCCAAGAACGAGCAGGCGCTGCTCGAGCACCGGATCGCAACGCTCGAGGAGCGACTACGCAATGCGCGCGTGATCGAGAAGAAGGACATCGCCAAGGATGTCGTCTCGGTCGGCTCGAAGGTCAGGCTGCGCGACCTCGACGCGAAGCAGACGGTCGAGTACCGCATCGTCGGGTCCGCCGAGGCCGACCCCGCCGAGAACAAGCTCTCGAACGAGTCGCCGGTGGGCAAGGCGATCATCGGCAAGAAGAAGGGCGAGACGGTCGAAGTCTCCGCGCCGCGCGGCTCGATGAAGTTCAAGATCCTCGAGATCAAAGCCGCTTGAATCGGCCGCACCGGCAAAGCCGGTACGGCCTCGACATCGGTCGGCGTCGCAAGCGAGCGCCTTAGACTCGACAGCGATGCTGCCGAAGCGGTTTCCAGACCGGGAGGAGATCGCCGCGGTCCTGGCGGAGGCCGAGAAGGCCGAGCCCGGGCAAATGCTGGACTCCCAGCACCGCGTCGCCGGCCGCGTGATGGCGCGGCGCGACATGGGCAAACTCGCCTTCCTCGACCTGGTCGATCGCTCGGGGCGGATCCAGCTGATCGCTTCGGAAGGCCAGGGGCCTCGATCTCGGCGACATCGTTGGCGCCACCGGTAAGCCGGGCCGATCCAAGCGAGGCGAGCCGTCGCTCACCGTCGAGGAGCTCGAGCTCCTCGCGAAGATCAAGAGGCCGCTGCCCGACACCTTCCACGGGCTCACCGACGTCGAGACGCGTTACCGGCAGCGCTATCTCGACCTGCTCATGAACGAGGAGACGCGGGCAGATTTCGAGCTGCGCACCCGCATGGTGAGCGCGATCCGCCGCTACCTCGACGAGCGCGGCTTCCTCGAGGTCGAGACGCCGGTGCTGCAGCCGCGCTACGGCGGCGCCTTCGCCGAGCCGTTCGTTACTCATTACAACGAGCTCGACGCCGACTTCTACCTGCGGATCGCGACCGAGCTCTACCTCAAGCGCCTGATCGTCGGCGGGCTCGAGCGCGTCTACGAGCTCGGCAAGGACTTCCGCAACGAGGGCATCTCGTACAAGCACGCGCCGGAGTTCACGATGCTCGAGTGGTACGAGGCGTATGCGGACTACACCGACACGATGGCGCGGATCGAGGAGCTCGTCGAGTCCGTCGCGCGCGAGACGACCGGCGGCACGCAGGTCACCTTCCGCGGCCACGAGATCGACCTGAAGGCGCCCTGGCGGCGGCTCAAGCTCGTGGACGCGCTCGAGGGGCACGGCCTCTGGACGCGCGACGAGGCCGAGCTGCGCTCGCGGCTCGAGGAGCGCGGGGTGGACACGAAGCAGGACAAGAGCTGGGCGCAGCTCGTCGACCACGCGCTCAGCCACTTCGTCGAGCCAGAGCTGATCCAGCCGACGATCCTGCACGACTACCCGATCGAGCTCTCGCCCTTCGCGCGCGCGACCGACGAGGATCCGTCGATCGTCGAGCGCTTCGAGTACTTCGTAGGCGGGATGGAGCTCGGCAACGCCTTCAGCGAGCTGAACGACCCCGACGAGCAGGCGGCGCGGTTCGCGCAGCAGGCGGCGGAGGTCGGCGGAGAGCCGGGCGACCCGGACTACGTCGAGGCGCTCGCGTATGGGATGCCGCCCACGGGCGGGCTCGGGCTCGGGATCGACCGGCTGGCGATGGTGTTGACCGGCCGCGAGGCGATCCGCGACGCGATCCTCTTTCCGGCGCTGCGGCCCAGGGACTAGTGGAGGCGGAGAGGCGGTACGCGCTCGACGCGCTGCTCGACGCGCTCGGGCTGCCGTTCGACGAGGCCGCGCCCGCGAGGCCGGAGGAGCTCGACGAGGTGTTCGGCGCTCTTGACCCTCGCCGCGGAGCGGGAGGCAGGGCTCGACGCCCACGGCCGGCCGTTGCCGCCGGAGCGGCCGCCGGGGCCGCGCGTCGCCGAGCTGGCGGCTGCGCTCGGGGAACGGCTCGGCGAAGATCGGCGCGGCTATCCCGGCGGCGAGCGGTTCCTGGTCGCGCTCACGCACGACGTGGACCTGCTCGGCGCGGGTGGAGCGCGGACGGCTGTGCGCAAGCTCGGCGGTGGGATCGTGCGGCGCTCGAAGCAGCATCTGCGGGAAGGCGTCGCGTTCGCGCTCGACGCCGCTCGTGGCCGAGATCCGGCCTACCCGTTCGAGCAGATGCTCGACGCCGAGGCCGGTCGGGGCTCGACGTGCTTCTTCCTGACGCGACAGGAGGACCCGCATGACGGCTACCCGGAGCGCTACCAACCGGCGCTCGGGCGCGCGCTCGAGCGCACGGCCGCGGCCGGGGTCGAGATAGCGCTCCATGCCTCCTACCGCGCGCGGGAACGACCGGGTGCGATCGCGGAGGAGGCGCAGTTGCTCGACCACCCGCAGGGCCTCCGCCACCACTACCTTCGCAGCGCTCCCGAGCGCCTGGCCGCCGAGCTGCGCGCGGCGGGCCTGCGCTACGACTCGAGCGTCGGCTGGCCCTCGCTCCCGGGCCTGCGCGCGGGCACGCCCTACCCCTACCGGCTCTGGGACGTCGAGCGGCATGAGCCTGGCGGGTGGGAACTGCCGCTCGCAGTGATGGACGCAACCCTCGCCGAGGAGCGCTACCTCGCGCTCGGCCCGCAGGGCGCCTACGAGGCCGCCGTCGCGGCGCTCGAGCCGGTTGCGGAGCACGGCGGCGCGGTTGCGCTGCTCTGGCACCCGCCCTCGCACCACCCTCGGCTCTCGAACGGCTTCGATCGAGATCTATCGACGCTTGCTCACCTGGATCGACGAGCGAGGCGGCTGGGCGGGTACCGCGGCTCGAGACCCTCGATCGTTGGGAAGCTCGCCGGCTACGGTGAGCTAGGGCGAACAGTGCGGCTAGCGCATGGAGGTCGGTTACGAGCGCTCGCAACTCCTCGGCTATGCGGCGCTGGGCCGCCGGCGTCTTACCCAGCGGGTCGGCGATTTCCGGCACGGCGTTCGCCCTGTAGTCGTGGGGCCGCGCTGTATGCGCACGTTCGATTCGCGCCCGGGCCTGGTTCATCGGCTCGGCTTGACGGGGCGGCTCCGGAATCGCGTCGAGCAGGTTGAGAAGCTCCGGGAGCGTGAAAGCGCGCTCGAGTCGCGCGCCTCCGTCAACGACCGCGGCTGCCACGTGCATCCGCTCGAAGCCGAGCACGAGGTCGCACGCCTCGAGATGACCGCGGGCGACGTTCTGCGCTCGGTGGCCGGAGAGATCGAGCCCATAGCTCTTTGCGATCTTCACGGCCTCGGGAAGGGCGGGCACCGGCCCGAGCTCGAGAGTCCCGAGGGAGACGACCGCCACCGGAAGCTCTTTTGTTCGCTCGGCGAGCAGCGCCGCCGCCAGAGGGCTCCGGAAACGGTTACCGGTGCAAACGAATGCTACGCGGAGGCTGCCTTCGCTCAGCGGCCCTCCACAGCTACGACGCCTCGATCGCTTCCTGCTCGGGTGAAGTCGAGGTGGCGCGCATGTGGTCGATCACGTCATGGAGGATTCGACTCGTGTCGAGGGACGGCCGCCATCCGGTAGCGGCCTCGATCTTCCCAATGGCGGGCTCGCGGTGGAGGGTGTCCTCGATTCCGACTCCGTAGACCTCGTCGTAGGGAACGAAGCTGAGCTCGGACCGGGAGCTGGTCAGCTCGCGGATGCGCTCCGCGAGGTCGAGGATCTTGATCCGATCGGTGGAGCCGACGTTGAAAATCTCCCCCGAGATCGACTGCGCGTCCATCAGGCCATGCAGCGCCCGAACCGTGTCGGCGACGTGGCAGAACGAGCGAGTCTGCGACCCGTCACCATGCACTTCGAGCGGTAGCCCGCTGAGTGCGGCGCCGACGAAGCGCGGAATCACCATTCCATACTGGCCACTCTGCCTGGGCCCGACGGTGTTGAAGAGGCGGACGATGACCACGTCGAGTTCCCGCTCCAGGTGGTACGAGAGCGCCAGGTGCTCGTCCATCGCCTTCGAGTCCGCGTACAGCCACCGCTTTTCGGTGGTCGGACCGTAGATCCGACGGTCGCCTTCCGAGAGCGGTCGCTCTTCTCGGTGATCGCCGTAGACCTCGGAGCTCGAGGTGATGAGGACGCGCTTGCCGAAGCGGCTCGCCTGCTCGAGGACGTTCTCGGTCCCCTGAACGTTCGTCACCATCGTGCGCACCGGCTGCTCGACGATCAGCCGGACTCCAACGGCCGCGGCGAGGTGGTAGACGACGTCGCATTTGTGCACGAGCTCGTTGACGGTCGAAGGGGAGAGCACCGAGTCCACCACGAGGTGGTAGTCCCGCCGATCCTTGAGGTGCTCGACGTTGGCCGCGTTGCCGGTGGAGAGGTCGTCGAGGGCGAAGACCTCCCAGCCGGCGGATAGCAGGCGCTCCGTCAGGTGCGATCCGATGAAGCCGGCGCCGCCGGTAACGAGTGCCTTTCCGGAAGCGGCCTCCACCGGCTCAGCCTAACCAACAGCCTTCCGGGTCGAGCCCAGGAACCGGATCCGGCGTACTCGCATCCCTCGAACGAGGTGGCTTGAAGGAGTGATTGTGCGCAAGGTCCCGCTCGCGGGCGCCGATCCAGATGGCGAGCAGGAGTGCGGTTGCCGCCCGACCGTCCGCCGAATGAAACGTCTTCCGACGAGTCGGCCGCGGGCACATGCCTCGGGCCGGCTCGTCGGTCTACTTCAGCAGGCCGAGCGGGCACGCCCCGCCGCCCGGGGCGGCCCGCTCGACTACTTAGATGCGAGCGGGCTCGTGTTCACGCGCGAGCAACAGCGTCGCCGCGATGAAACTCGTCAGCGCCGGCCCGGCTGCCCAGAGCGGCCCGAGCGACGCCAGCGCCAGGTACCCGGCCACGAAGAGCAGTAGTGAAGAAGCACGTCGACCCATCCCCTAAGGGCTATCTAACGCGATTTGGAGGCAAAAAGATACGGGCGTCGAACGCCCGGTCGGGGGATGCGCTACCCCCCGACCCGTTCGCTACGATGGGCGACTCAGCAACTCCGCGGACCGAAGGGGAAAGGAAGCGATTTGTTCGAACGCTTCACCGAGAGAGCGCGACAGGTAGTCGTCCTCGCCCAGGACGAGGCGCGCGCCCTGAAGCACAACTACATCGGCACCGAGCACATCCTGCTCGGCCTGCTCCGTGAGGAGGAGGGCCTTGCCGCCCGCGTGCTCGAGTCGCTCGACATCACCGTCGAGGAGGTGCGCGCTCAGGTCGCCCGCATCGTCGGCCAGGGCGACGAGGTGACGACGGGTCAGATCCCGTTCACCCCGCGCGCGAAGAAGGTGCTCGAGCTCGCACTGCGCGAGGCGCTCTCGCTGGGCCACAACTACATCGGCACCGAGCACATCCTGCTCGGCCTCGTGCGTGAGAACGAGGGCGTCGCAGCGCGCATCCTGCTCGACTTCGACGCCGATGCCGAGAAGATTCGCAACGAGATCATCCGCATGCTCTCCGGCCCCGGCCGGCGACAGCAGGGCGCGGGCGGCGCTCCGGGCGAGAAGTCGAAGAGCTCGAAGCTCCTCGACCAGTTCGGACGCAACCTGACCAAGCTCGCCGCCGAGGGCAAGCTCGACCCCGTCGTCGGGCGCCAGACCGAGATCGAGCGCGTGATGCAGATCCTCTCGCGGCGCACGAAGAACAACCCGGTGCTGATCGGCGAGCCCGGCGTCGGCAAGACCGCGGTCGTCGAGGGCCTGGCCGCGCGCATCTCGTCGAACAACGTGCCCGAGCTCTTGAAGGGCAAGCAGATCTACACGCTCGACCTCGCGGCCCTGGTGGCCGGCTCGAAGTACCGCGGCGAGTTCGAGGAGCGCCTGAAGAAGGTGATGAAGGAGATCACCCAGCGCGGCGACATCATCCTGTTCATCGACGAGCTCCACAATCTCGTCGGCGCAGGCGCGGCCGAGGGCGCGATCGACGCGGCCTCGATCCTGAAGCCGGCGCTGGCGCGCGGTGAGCTGCAGACGATCGGCGCGACGACGCTCGACGAGTACCGCAAGTACCTCGAGCGCGATGCTGCCCTCGAGCGGCGCTTCCAGCAGATCCGCGTGGACGAGCCGTCGGTGGACGACACCGTCCAGATCCTGCGTGGCCTGCGCGACCGCTACGAGGCGCATCACCGCTGCAAGATCTCCGACGACGCGCTCGGCGCGGCCGCGGTCCTCTCCGACCGCTACATCCAGGACCGCCACCTGCCCGACAAGGCGATCGACCTGATCGACGAGGCGGCCTCGCGCATGCGCATCAAGACGATGAGCGCTCCGCCGCGCTACCGCGAGCTCGAGGACGAGATCGAGAAGGTGCGCAAGGACAAGGAGGCCTCGATCGAGGCCCAGGAGTTCGAGAAGGCGGCGTCGCTGCGCGACAAGGAGCGCAAGCTGACCCAGAAGAAGCGCGAGCTCGAGGAGAACTGGCGCACCGAGGAGGGCAACACCGAGCAGCCCGAGATCGGCGAGGACGAGATCGCCGACATCGTCTCGATGTGGACGGGCATCCCGGTCTTCAAGCTGACCGAGGCCGAGTCCAAGAAGCTGATCCGCATGGAGGACGAGCTGCACAAGCGCGTGGTCGGCCAGCAGGAGGCGATCGTCGCGGTCTCCAAGTCGATCCGCCGCGCGCGCGCGGGAATCAAGGACCCGAAGCGCCCGACCGGCTCGTTCATCTTCCTCGGGCCGTCAGGAGTGGGCAAGACCGAGTTGGCGCGCACGCTCGCCGAGTTCCTGTTCGGCGACGAGGACGCGATGATCCAGGTGGACATGTCGGAGTACATGGAGAAGCACTCCGTGTCCCGCCTCGTCGGCTCGCCCCCGGGCTACATCGGCTACGACGAGGGCGGCCAGCTCACCGAGGCCGTTCGGCGCAAGCCCTACTCGGTCGTCCTGCTCGACGAGATCGAGAAGGCGCACCCGGACGTGTTCAACATCCTGCTCCAGATCCTGGAGGACGGGAAGCTGACCGACGCCCAGGGGCGCAAGGTCGACTTCCGCAACACGATCGTGATCATGACCTCCAACATCGGCGCCTCGACGATCTCGAAGAACCAGACGCTCGGGTTCTCCGTCGGCGACGACAGCGGCCTCTCGTACGACGAGATGAAGGACCGCATCATGGGCGAGCTGAAGAAGGTCTTCCGGCCAGAGCTCCTGAACCGGATCGACGAGGTGATCGTCTTCCACAAGCTGACGAAGGAAGAGATCATGGTGATCGTCGAGCTGATGATGAAGCGCCTGCGCGACCAGATGGGCGACCACGAGGCCGTGATCGAGCTGACCGAGAGCGCGAAGGAGCTGCTCGTCGAGAAGGGCTACGACCCGACGATGGGCGCCCGGCCGCTGAGGCGCGCGATCCAGCGCTTCATCGAGGACCCGCTGGCCGACTTCGTGCTCGGCCGCGAGCTCGGCACCGGCTCGACGATCCTGATCGACCGCAAGAACGAGGACGAGGTCGACATCACCGTCATCCCGGGCGAGATCACGCCCGAGAAGGTGACGGTGCCGCCGGAGGAGCCGACCGACTCCGCCGCCGAAGACGAGCCGGAGGACGAGGGCTAGTTCTTTGAGGAGTGGCGGCCTCCGCCTGGGGGTCGTCGCGTTCCTCGTCGGCGCCGGGACGCTGGCGACCGAGATCTCCGCCTCGCGGCTGCTCGCGCCGTACTTCGGCGCCTCGACGGTCGTCTGGGCGAACATCATCGGGCTGACGCTCGCGTACCTCGCGCTCGGCTACTGGCTCGGCGGCCGGCTCGCCGACCGGAGGCCCGACCCGCGCGTGCTGGGAGCGATCCTGCTGGTGGCCGCGGCGGCCCTGGCGGTGACGCCGTTCGCTGCCCGGCCGTTCCTGCACTGGGCGTTGCACGGCTTCGACACCGTCTCGGTCGGCTCGGTCGCGGGGTCGTTCTTCGCCGCGCTTGCGCTCTTCGCCGTGCCGGTGACGGCGCTCGGGGCAGCGGCACCGTTTCTCGTCCGCCTCGCGCTCGACAGCGTCGCCGAAGCCGGAAGGGTCGCGGGCCGGCTGTACGCGCTTTCGACCGCCGGCAGCCTCGCCGGCACCTTCGTCGCGGCGCTGGTGACGATCCCGTGGGCCGGAACGCAGCGGACGCTGGTCGGCACCGCCGCCCTCGTGGCCGCGGGCGCGGCCCTGCTGCTCGGTAGGGCCTGGCTGCTCGCGCCGGTCGCGGTCGCGGCGCTGCTGGCCGTCCCGCCGCCACAGATCAAGAACGCGATCTACCAGACGGAGTCGCAATACCAGTACATCCGCGTCGTCTCCGACGGGCACGGCGGTCGTGAGCTCGAGTTGAACGAGGGCGTCGCCACGCACTCGGCTTGGCGCCCCGACTCGGTGCTCACGGGCCGCTACTGGGATCTCTTCCTGATGCTGCCGCCGCTGCTCCCGCACCCGCCCCGCCGGATGCTCGTGATCGGCAACGCGGGCGGCACGATGGCGCGCGCCTACGGGCGCTTCTACCCGGGCGTGGCGATCGACGGGGTCGAGCTCGACCCGAAGCTGAACGAGGTGGCGCGCCGCTTCTTCGGAGCCAACGACAACCCGCGCCTACGCCTGATCGCCGCCGACGGGCGGCCCTTTCTCGAGCGGACGAAGAAGCGCTACGACCTGATCGTCGTGGACGCGTACCGCCAGCCGTACGTGCCCTTCTACCTGGCCACGAACGAGTTCTTCCGGCTCGCGCGCGAGCACCTGCGGCCCGGCGGGGCAATCGCATTGAACGTCGCCGCGACCCCCACCGACCGTAAGCTCTCCGACGCGATCGGGACGACGCTGCTGAGCGCCTTCTCGCAGGCCTGGCGCTGGCGGGCGCTGCGCTTCAACGACGTCGTGTTCGCGCTGCGCGAGCCGGCAACGCGCGACGAGCTGGAGAGCCGCGCGGCCCGTGCCCCTGGTGAGGTCGCGCTCCTGCTGCCGCTCTTCCGCAGCCGTCTGGAGCCGGTGCGCGCAAAGGGGAAGCCGCTCACCGACGACCGGGCCCCGGTCGAGTGGCTGACCGACCGCATGATCCTGCGCGAGGTCGAGCGGGGCGGGGACTTCGCCGAGACTCCGCTGCCGACGGCCCCTCGCTAGCCTGCGCCGGTGCCTCGCAGGCTTCACGAACGGCCGATCCTGGCCGCGCTCACGGGCGCCGTCGCGATCTCGTTCTCGGGGATCCTCTACCGCGTAGCGCACGTCTCACCGTCGACCGGGGCGGTCTTTCGCTGCCTCTACGCGGTGCCGCCGCTGTTGTTGCTGGCGAAGCTGGAGGACCGCCGCTACGGGCCGCGGCCCCTGAAGCAGCGGGGGCTGGCCTGGCTCGCCGGCGTCTTGTTCGCGGTCGACCTGATCGCGTGGCACCAAGGGATCGAAGAGGTCGGCGCCGGCCTCGCGACGGTGCTCGGGAACCTGCAGGTCGTCCTCGTGGGGCTGCTGGCCTGGGCGATCCTGCGCGAGCGGCCGTCGAACCGGTCGCTGGCCGCGATCCCGGTAGCGCTCGTCGGCGTAATCCTGATCTCGGGCGTGCTCGAGCAGGGGGCGTACGGGCGCAACCCGGGGCTCGGCGTGGCCTTCGGCATCCTGACCGCGGTCTCGTACGCCGGCTTCCTGCTCCTGCTGCGAGAGAGCAACCGTGACCTGCGTCGGCCCGCCGGCCCGCTCTTCGACGCGACCCTCGTCGCCGGCCTGACCTGCATCCCGATCGGCCTCGTGATCGGCAACCTCGACTGGACACCGGGCTGGCCTGCGCAGGGCTACCTGCTCCTGCTGGCCCTGAGCTCGCAGGTACTCGGCTGGCTGTTGATCTCGATCACGCTGCCTCGCCTGCCGGCCGCGCTGACCTCGGTGCTGCTGACCTTCCAGCCGGTGCTGACGGTGCTCTTCGCCTGGGCGATCCTCGACGAGTCCCCTTCCGCGCTCCAGCTCGGCGGCGTCGCGCTCGTCCTCTGCGGGTTGTTGATCGTCTCCACGGGCCGGCGCAGGAAAGTTGGGGAATTAGTTCCAGCTTCGTGAGGGTTCCCGTCCGCGGGCGTTCCTAGGATGGCTGGGTGGCGAAGGCGGCAACCCAGTTCGCGTGCACCGACTGCGGGTACTCGGCCGGGCGCTGGTTCGGCAAGTGCCCGTCCTGCGGCGAGTTCGGCACGCTCGTCGAGGAAGCTACTGGCCAGGCGAAGAGCGCCGCAGCCAAGCCGACGCTGCGGCTGATCGATGTCAAGGCCGAAGAGGCCGAGCGGATCCCGACCGGGATCTCAGAGCTCGACCGCGTGCTCGGCGGCGGGCTCGTGCCGGCCTCGCTCGTGCTCGTGGGCGGCGAGCCGGGAGTCGGGAAGTCGACGCTGCTGCTGAGTGCGCTGGCTGCGATGTCGACCGAGCGCCGGGCGCTGCTCGTGACCGGCGAGGAGTCGGTCGCCCAGGTGAAGCTCCGCGCCGCTCGGCTCGGAGGGGCGGAACAGGTCGAGATTCTCGCCGAGACCGAGCTCGAGACCGTGTGCGCGACCCTCGAGCAGGAGCGGCCGGCGGTCTGCGTGATCGACTCCGTGCAGACGCTCTACTCGTCGGAGCTCGGCTCCGCGCCCGGCTCGGTGGGCCAGGTGCGCGAGGCCGCGGCTCGGCTCCTGCGTGTCGCCAAGGAAGCAGGCGTCGCGACGATCCTCGTCGGCCATGTCACCAAAGACGGGGCGGTCGCAGGCCCGCGCGTACTCGAGCATCTCGTGGACTGCGTGCTGCAGTTCGAGGGCGACCGCTACCACGAGCATCGCGTCCTGCGCGCCTCCAAGAACCGCTTCGGCTCGACCAACGAGCTTGCGGTCTTCGAGATGACGGGTACGGGCCTCGTGGGCGTGCCCGAGCCGTCGGAGCTCTTCGGCCGCACCGTCGAGGGTGAGATCGGGGCGGCCGTCGCCTGCGCGCTCGAGGGCTCGCGCCCGCTGCTGCTCGAGATCCAGGCGCTCGTCGCGCCGACCGACCTGGCGATGCCGCGGCGCGTGGGCACCGGCGTCGATCCGAAACGGCTGGCGATGATCGTCGCAGTGCTCTCGCGCCACGCCGGGATCGCGCTCGGCCAGGCCGATGTGTTCGTGAACGTCGCCGGCGGCGTGCGCATCGATGAGCCCGGCGCCGACCTTGCGATCGGGCTGGCGATCGTCTCGGCTGCCAAGGGCGCGCCGGTCAAGCCGCGCATCGCGGCCTTCGGCGAGATCGGCCTCACCGGGCGCCTCAGGCCGGCGACCCAGGCGGAACGGCGGCTCGAGGAATGCGCCAAGCTCGGCCTCGAGGCGGCAGTAGCCCCGGCGGGCACCACGGGTCGTGGCAAACTACGCATTCTCGAAGCCGAAACCTTGAGGGAAGCGGCGAAGGCGGGAATCGATGCAAAGCGAGCCGAGGGAGGATAGGGCCGACCCGCGGATCCCACCGCCGCTGGGCATCGTGCGCCAGCCCACCCAGCACGACCCGCGGCTCGACTCGAAGATCCTCTCCGCCGTCGGGCGCATCGCGCCGGGCACCGAGCTGCGCTCCGCGATCGACGACATCATCCGCTCCTCGGAGGGCGCCCTGATCGTGATCGGCGATCCGAACGAGCTCGCCTTCCTCTTCTCGGGCGGGATCAAGCTCGACGTGCCGTTCAGGCCCCAGCTGCTCTACGAGCTGGCCAAGATGGACGGCGCGATCATCGTCAACTCGATGGTGACGAAGCTCTCGCACGCGAACGTCCAGCTGATGCCGGACCCGACGATCCCCTCCGCCGAGACCGGCACTCGGCACCGCACGGCCGAGCGCGTCGCGAAGCAGACCGACGCGCTCGTGATCTCGATCTCCCAGCAGCGCGAGACCGTGACCGTGTTCGTCGGCCAGAGCCGCTACCAGCTCGAACCGATTGCCGACGTGCTCGCGAAGACCAACCAGGCGCTGTCCACGCTCGAGACGTACCGCGCCCGGCTCGAGCAGGTGGTGACGCGGCTCACGGCGCTCGAGTTCCAGAACGCGGTCATGCTCGACGACGTGCTCGTCACGCTGCAGCGCGCCGAGCTGACGACGCGAATGGCCGAGGAAATCGAGCGCGCCTGCGTCGAGCTCGGCGAGGAAGGCCGGCTGATCCGGATGCAGCTCGAGGAGCTCGTCGCCGACGTGCCCGACGAGAAGGCGGCGTTGGTCTACGACTATCACGCCGAGGGCGGCCCCGACCGGACGGCGGAGGGGCTCGACGCGCTCGCTGCGCTTCCGTACAACCAGCTGCTCGAGTTCGAGCTCCTGGCGGTGCTCGGGTTCCCCGCGTCGACGAACCCGCTCGACTATTCGGTCTCGCCGCGCGGCTACCGCGTGCTCTCGCACATCCCGCGCCTGCCGGACGGCGTCGTCAAGCGCGTGGTTGCGAGCCTGGAAGGGCTCGAAGGGGTCGTCAGCGCGACTCAGCGCGAGCTGGAGGCGGTGGAAGGCGTGGGCGCCGTTCGGGCCAGGGAGATCAGAGAAGGGCTCAGGCGCCTGCAGGAGCACAATCTCGTCGACCGGTACTTGCAGTTGTAGCCCTGAGCAGGGATTTTCTAGAAAAAGTGGCCGTTTCCAGCAGTTTTAGCTATACTGGAGCGATCCAGCCGACGGCTTGGCGCCCGTCGGCTTAATTGCGGAAACGCCAACACACAAGGGGAGGCTCGGGTTGTACAGAGTCGGTGACAAGGTGGTGTATCCGCACCACGGTGCGGGGACGGTCGTCAAGAAGGAGACGCGCGAGGTACTGGGTGAGAAGCGCGAGTACATGACGATCAAGATCCTGCACAACGACATGACGGTGAACGTCCCGAGCGACAACGCAGACCGCGTCGGGCTCCGAAAGGTGATCGACGAGCCCATGGTCGCGAAGGTGCTCAAGGCGCTGACGGGCAGCGGCACGACGATGCCGAAGAACTGGAACCGCCGCTTCAAGCACAACCGGGACAAGATGAAGACCGGCGACATCTTCGAGCTCGCCGAGGTCGTGCGGAATCTCTCGCTGCGCGACCACGAGAAGGGCCTCTCCACGGGCGAGAAGCAGATGTTCGTGAAGGCGAAGAAGATCCTCGCCAGCGAGCTCATGTACGCGAAGGAGATGGACGAGGACGAGGCAGCCGAGTGGCTGGACGGCGTGCTCGCCAACGGCGGCAAGAAGAAGAAGAGCTCCGCCAAGGTTCCGGCCACGGCCTAGGCGTTGGTCTGGGCCGTTCTCGCCGCGGCAGGTAGGGGAGAGCGGCTCGGCTCGGATCGCCCGAAGGCGTTCGCGCGCCTGGCGGGCAGGCCCCTGCTCGCCGAGAGCCTCGAGCGCCTCGAGAACTCGGACTGGATCGAGCGAATCGTGATCGCGGCTCCGCCCGAGTGGGAGGAGCCGTCGATCCTCGTTGCCGAGGAGATCGCAGCGACGAAGGTCCACTCGGCGATCACCGGCGGCGAGTCTCGCTCCGAGTCGGTGCGGCTTGCGCTGGAGGAGGTACCTGAAGAGGCGGCCGTGGTGCTCGTCCACGACGCGGCGCGTCCGCTTCTGCCCGAGGACGTGATCGAGCGGGTGCTGGCGCCGCTCGGCGAGGGCTGGGACGGCGCCGTGCCGGTGCTGCCGCTCGCGGACACGATCAAGCGCGTCGAGGGCGACCGCGTGGTTGAGACGCTCGCGCGTGGAGAGCACGTTGCGGTGCAGACGCCACAGGCTTTCGTCGCGGACGTCCTGCGCCAGGCTCTCGTCGGTGACGTCTCCGGCGCAACTGACTGCGCCTCGCTCGTTGAGGCGCGTGGCGGGCGAGTGAAGGCGGTCGCGGGCGATCCCCGGCTGCTCAAGGTCACCGACGAGGACGACCTCGCGCTCGTCGAGAGCTGGCTCGAAACGGCGGAACACGCAGCGGAGTGATCGTCGACTACCACATGCATCTCCGCGACCGGCCGGGCGGGGAGGCACAGGGGCGCTACGGGGCCGATCGCGCCGAGGAGTACGTCGAGCAGGCACGCAGCGCGGGCGTTGATGAGATCGGCTTCACCGACCACGTCTACCACTTCCGCCAGAGCGAGTCGCTCTGGGAGATCGGCTGGATGCGGGAGCGCTGCACGGACGACCTGGACGAGTACGTCGGCGCGGTCGAGGAGGCGAAAGCGGCGCGGCCTGCCCGTCAAGCTCGGGCTCGAGGTCGACTACTTCCCGGGAATCGAGCGCGAGCTCGCCGCGCTGCTCGAGCCGTACCCCTGGGACTACCTGCTCGGCTCGGTGCACTTCGTGGACGGGTTCCCGGTCGACCAGGAGCCCGGGCTCGTGCACAAGCTTCCGGTCGGCGAGGCCTGGCGCCGCTACTTCGTCTGGCTGCGCAACGCGGCTCGCAGCGGGCTCTTCGACGTCCTTTCTCACCCGGACCTGATCAAGTTCTTCGGCCCGCGTCCCGACCCCGAGCAGCTCCACTACATCCACGTCGAGACCGCGGACACGATCGAGGCCGCCGGCCTCTGCATCGAGGTCTCCTCGGCGGGGCTGCACAAGCCGGTCGCGCGAGGTGTACCCCGACCGCGAGCTGCTCGCCGCCTGTCACGATCGAGGCGTGCCGATCACCACAGCCTCGGATGCACACGAGCCCGCGCACGTCGGCCGCGACCTCGATCGCGCCGTGGAGCAGGCGCGCGAGGCCGGCTACGACACGGTGACGGTCTTCGACGGCCGCGAGCGCCGGCAGGAGCCGCTCGGATGAGAGTCGGTCTGGGAGCCGACGCCCATGCCCTTGTCGAGGGCGTGCCGCTCGTGCTCGGCGGGGTCGAGCTCGACTCGGCGCGCGGGCTCGCCGGCCACTCCGACGGCGACGTGATCGCGCACGCCCTGATCGACGCGATTCTCGGTGCGGCCGGGCTCGGCGATATCGGCACGCTCTTCCCTTCGGGAGCGCCGGAATGGGAGGGCGCCTCGTCGCTCGACTTGCTCAGCCGCGCCTACGCGCAGGTGCGCGACTCGGGCTGGGAGCTCGTGAACGCCGACTGCATCCTCGTCGGCGAGGAGCCGCGGATCGCGCCGGTTCGCGAGGCGATGCGGGTACGGCTGGCAGGCGCCCTCGCGGTCGAGCCCGACCTGGTCAACGTGCGGGCAACGACGACGGACGGGCTCGGCTTTACGGGCCGCGGCGAGGGCCTTGGTGCCCTGGCGGTCGCCCTCCTCGACCGCGCCTGAGAACCGAACCGCGGTCGCGCCCGTATTCCTCCTCGTACTCCAAGGGAGAGGAGAAACATGACGGTTTCCAAGAAGTCGTTTCTCGGCGTGATCCTCGTCGTGGCCGCGAGCTCAGCGCTCGTGTTCTCGCTGCAGGCGGGCGCGTCGCGCGGGCATCACGAGGGGCACGGAAAGATCTTCAGGTCGGGTCTCGTGGGCAACGTGCTCACCGATCCGCCGATTCATGGAGTAAACCGGGCAGGCGCGCCGTGGGTGCTCGACAAGGGCAGCGTGAAGCTGAGCCGCAACGGCCGATTCGACCTGCGCGTCAAGGGCCTCGTCCTCGCCTCCAACGGGACCACGGGGACCGTGACGATGATCGCCGCGCACTTCTTCTGCGCGCCGGACTCGACCGTCGCGGCCTTCACGGCCGGGCCTGTGCCACTCGCATCCGACGGCGACGCGCGAATCCGGCAGAACGTGACGGTGCCGAGCCGCTGCCTTGCACCCGTCGTGCTCGTGCGAATCCAGGGAGCGGCAGGGCCGGGCTCCTACATCGCCGCGAGCGGCTTCACGAGCTAGGTAGGAAGGCGGACGACGCTCGTCCTCGACCAGGACGAGCTCGTCGCGCCGCAAGGATTCGACCGCTTCGAGGTCGACCTCGGCGAGTGGGCGCGGGCCTTCGGCAATCAGCCGCAGGGCCTGCGCCCGCCGCTGCCTGAACGAGCCCTCGAACGGGCTCTGCTTCCGCAGCGGCTCGAACCTCCGTCCTCGTGAGGGACAGCCTTCGGCCAGCGGGCACTCGCCGCAGCGGGGGACCCGGGCGATGCAGATCGTGGCTCCGAGGTCCATCAACGCCTGGGCGCACGTATGGTCGAAGGCCGCGTCCGTGCGCTCCTGGACGCGGCGCACGTTGACGTCCACCGGCAGCACAGGCCGGCCGAGCGCGAAGCACGCGACCGCGTCCGCCGTATAGCGACCCACTCCCGGGAGCTCCGTCAAGTCCTCGGGCCAGCCGTGGGCGGCCACGAGCCGCGCCGCCCGCTGCAGGTTGAGCGCCCGGCGGTTGTAGCCGAGCCCCTGCCACTCGCGGATCACTTCGGCTGTCGGTGCGGCCGCGAGAGCGTCGGCGGTAGGCCAGCGCTCGAGCCACGCGAGGTAGCGCGGCGCGACGCGCGAAGCCTGCGTCTGCTGCAGCATCACCTCCGAGACGAGGATCGCGTACGGGTCGCTTGTCCCGCGCCAGGGCAGGTCACGGCCCCTCTCGGCATACCACGCGAGCAGCGCCTTCTTCACGCGCGAGACCCTAGACTGCGGCTCGGTCGTGTGCTTCGAGCTCGATTCCCTGCCGCCGGTCCTCGCGATCTCCGGGGCCGCTGTCTCGCATGACGATCTCGTGCTGGAGGCCCGGGACGGGAACCGCTTCGCCGCCTTCCTCGCGACTCCCGATGAGCCGTCGGGGATCGGCGTCGTGGTGCTCCCCGACGTGCGTGGCCTCTACCGCTTCTACGAGGAGCTGGCGCTGCGCTTCGCCGAGCGCGGTTACACGGCGCTCGCGATCGACTACTTCGGCCGGACGGCCGGAGCCGAGAAGCGCGGCGACGAGTTCGAGTACCGGGAGCACGTCGAGCAGACGACTCCCGAGGGGATCCAGGCTGACGTGGCCGCCGCGGTCGGGCATCTGCGCTCCCTCGGCGTTCGCCATGTCTTCACCGTCGGGTTCTGCATGGGCGGGCGGCAGTCATGGCTCGCCGCGGCAGGCGGCCACGGGCTGGCCGGCGCGATCGGCTTCTACGGCCGTCCCGGTGAGCGCGACGGCGCGCCCGGCCCGGAGCAGCTGGCACCGCAGATGCAGGCGCCGGTTCTCGCCCTGCAGGCCGGCGCCGACGAGAACATCACCGCCGAGGACAACGAGGCGTTCGAGCGGGCGCTCACCGACGCGGGAGTCGAGCACGAGCTCGTGGTCTACGACGGGGCGCCGCACAGCTTCTTCGACCGCAAGCATGAGGAGTTCGCCGGCGACTCGGAGGACGCGTGGAACCGCGTGCTCGCCTTCCTCGAGCGCCACGCTCGTTGATCCGGGAAGCGCGGCTCGACGAAGCCGAGGCGCTGGCCGAGCTCCAGGTGACGGACCTCGGTCCCGACCCGATCGACGTCGGCTACACGATCGAGCTCGAAACTACACTGGCGACGCCGTGAAGAAGGTCCGCTTCGCTCCCAGCCCAACCGGCTCTCTGCACGTCGGCAACGCGCTCAGCGCGGTCGCCAACCGTGGCTTCGGGGACTGGCTGCTGCTCCGGATCGACGACACCGACCCGGCGCGCAACGTGCCCGGCGGTGAGGAGGAGCTGCTGCGCGACCTCGAGTGGCTCGGAGTCGAGTGGGACGAGGGGCCGGTGCGCCAGAGCGAACGGCGGGAACGCCACGTCGAGGCGGGCCGGCAGCTGGGCGAGCGCTTCGACGGCGTGACGCTTCTGCGCGAGGACGGCACGCCGACCTACCACCTCGCAAGCGTCGTGGACGACGTCGACTTCGGGATCACGCACATCGTGCGCGGCAACGACCACCGCCCCAACGAGGAGCTGCATCGGCGGCTGTTCGAGGCGCTGGGGGCGACGCCGCCGGAGTTCGTCCACCACGGGTTGATCCTCGGCGAGGACGGCAAGAAGCTGGCGAAGCGCGCGGAAGGCGCGACAGTCGGGTCTCTCCGGGACGCGGGCATCCCGCCGGAAGCGGTGCGGCGCTACCTCGACGAGCTCGGCCTGCCCAAGCACGACGTGCACTACGACCTGCCCCGGATCCGGCGCCTGGCGATCGAGGCGATCGGCGCGCTCTCCGACCGCGAGCTGGCCGAGCGAGTAGGCGCACCGCTCGAGCTCGTGCCGGCGCTGCGCGGTGCCCGCGACCTGAACGAGGCGCGCGACTACGCGGCGTCCATCCTCGAGGAGCCGGCGCGCGTGACGATCGAGTCGCCCGAGACGCTCGAGCGCTTCCGCGAGCTGCTCGAGCGCGGCAACGGCTCGGCCGACCCGAAGGAGCTCGTCCGCGAGCTGAAGGCGGTCGGCGGCGACCTGCGCGCTCTGCGCCTCGCTCTCACCGGCCGCGATCGAGGCCCGGAGCTGTGGGCGGTCGTCGCCGCCCTCCCGCGTGAGGAAGCCCTACGGAGGATCGATGCGGCTCTATGACACCGCCACCCGCGGGCTGAAGGAGCTACCCGCTCCGCCCGGGCCCGTGCGCATGTACTTCTGCGGTCCGACGGTCTACCAGCGCATCCACGTCGGCAACGCGCGCCCGTTCGTACTCTCGATGTGGCTCAAGCGCTGGCTCGAGCGCAGCGGCTACGACGTGACGCTCGTCGAGAACATCACCGACGTCAACGACAAGATCTACGCGGCCGCCCCGGGCGAGAGCGCCAGGCTGGCCGACGAGGCGAGCGGCTGGTACATCGAGGACACCGGCGCTCTCGGCCTGGGCAGGCCCGACCGCGAGCCGAAGGCCACCGAGTCGATTCCGGAGATCGTCTCGATGATCGAGGAGCTCGTCGCGACCCGCCACGCGTACCCCGCGGGCGGCGACGTCTACTTTCGCGTCGCCAGTTTCCCCGACTACGGGAAGCTCTCCGGCCGGCACGGCGACGAGGAGGCAACGCGCAATCCCTCCGAGGAGGCCGAGGAGGAGAGCCTGAAGGAGGACCCGCGCGACTTCGCGCTCTGGAAGGCGCACAAGGAGGGCGAGGACACCTGGTGGGAATCGCCCTGGGGCCGCGGCCGTCCGGGCTGGCACATCGAGTGCTCCGCGATGGCCGAGGCGCACCTCGGGCCGGTCTTCGAGATCCACGGCGGTGGGCTCGATCTGGTCTTCCCCCACCACGAGAACGAGGTCGCGCAGTCGCGCTCGCTCGGCCACGAGTTCGCGCAGCTCTGGATGCACAACGGGATGCTGCAGCTCTCCGGCGAGAAAATGTCGAAGTCGATCGGCAACATCGTCTCGCTGCGCGAGGCGGTGGAGGAGCATGGGCGCGAGACCCTGCTCGTCTACTTCCTCGGCGGCCACTGGCGCAAGCCGTTGGAGTACTCGGACGACGTCTTGCGGCAGGCGGCAGCCCAGGCCGAGAGCTTCCGCAATGTGTTCCGCCAGCCCTCCGAGCCGGGCGGCGACTGGGAGGCGTTCGTGGCCGCGCTCGACGACGACTTCAACACGCCGGAGGCGCTGGCGACCATGCACGGCTGGCGGGATCACGAGCTGCTGCTGCGCGGACTCGAGGTCTTCGGGCTCGAATCGCTCGCGGAGAACGCGTCGGCGCCGGCCGCGCTCGAGGAGCTGGCCCGGCAGCGCGCCGAGGCACGCGAACGCAAGGACTTCGACGAAGGGGACCGGTTGCGCGGCGAGATCGAGGCCGCGGGGTGGGAGGTCCGCGACGTGGACGCCGAACCGGGTTTCCAGCTCGTGCCCAAGCGGTGACCACGGAGCTCATCTACGGCCGCCGGGCCGTGCGCGAGGCGATCCGCGGGCCGCGACAGGTGTTCGAAGTCTTCGCCACCGAGCGGGCCCTGAAGGCGGAGTCGTGGCTCGCGGAGAGCGGCGTTCGCGTCCACGTGAAGCCGGAGCGCGAGCTGACGGCGCTCGCCGGCACGGCCGACCATCAGGGTGTCGTCGCGCGCGTCGAGCCGTACCGCTATGCCGACGCCCACGAGATCGCGGCCGGGCCGTCGCCGCTCCTGGCCGTGCTCGATTCGGTGACCGACCCGCGCAACCTCGGCGCGGTCGTCCGCAGCGCCGAGGGAGCGGGTGCCGACGGGATCGTGCTGCCCGCGCACAACTCGGCCCGCGTCACCGCGGCCGTCTGCCGCTCCTCGGCCGGCGCGGTCGAGCACGTTCCGATCGCCGTGGTCAAGAACCTGGCGCGCTACCTCGGCGAGATCAAGGGCCCGCAGCTCTGGGTCTGGGCCGCGGCCGGCGACGCGGAGACGACGATGTGGGACGCCGACCTCTCGGGAGGCGTCGCGTTCGTGCTCGGCGCGGAGGGCAAGGGACTCCGGCCGCTCGTGCGCCGGACCTGCGACGCCGCCGTCACGATTCCGCTCCACGGCAAGGTCGAGTCCCTGAACGTCAGCGTCGCATCCGCGCTGCTGCTCTACGAGGCGAGGCGGCAGCGCGGTGGCTGAGCCGACGCTCTATCTGTTCGACGGCTACAACCTGCTGCACGCGGGGCCTTTCGAGGATCCGCGCGAGCTCGTCGACCGGCTGGCGAGCTTCGTCGCCGTTCACGGCGCGCGCGGCGTGCTCGTCTTCGACGGCGTGGGGCAGGACACGGCATTCGGCCCGCTCGAGGTCCGCTACGCCGAGCACGCCGACGCCTTGCTCGAGCGGCTGGCTGCCGAGCACCGTGGGAGCGAGACCGTCTGCCTGGTCTCCTCGGACTCGGCTGTCCGCGGCACCTCGGGCCAGCAGGTGCAGAAGCGCAGCTCGCGAACCTTCATGGAAGACCTCGAGGAGACAGGCCACCGCGAATCGAAACCCTCGCAGCTTCGCGATCGCGTAGACGAAGAGACGCGAAAACGCCTTGAGAAGCTGCGCAGAGGCAAAGGGTCCGGTTAAGCACAACAACTAGCAAACCCTTGTAAACGTACTGGGACCTTGCTATCTTGATCCTCAACCTCAGGGTGAGGCTTGTGGAGATCGCCCGTCCTCAGCGAGGGGGAAGCCGTGCCCGCTCGAACCGCACAGACGATCCACACCCCGCAGAAGCTGCAGCGGGAGCTCGCCGACCTTCAGCTCGTCATGCGCGCGCGCAACGGTGACGGAAAAGCTCTCGACGAGCTGATGCGCCGCTACCAGGGGTTCGTCCGCCTGAAGGCGAGCTCGTACTTCCTCGCCGGCGGCGACTCCGAGGATCTGATCCAGGAGGGGCTGGTCGGCCTCTACAAGGCCGTGCGCGACTTCCGCGCCGACAAGGAGACCTCGTTCCGCAGCTTCGCCGAGCTCTGCGTCACGCGGCAGATCATCACCGCGATCAAGACTGCGACGCGCTTCAAGCACGCGCCCTTGAACACCTACGTTTCGTTCAGTCACACCCCGGCCGGGCAGGAGCCGGACGGCGACTGCACCCTCGGCGACGCTCTTCCCGGCCCGTCGGTGGACGACCCGTCGGTCTGCGTGATCTCGACCGAGGAGCTGCAGAGCCTCGTCTTCGCTTTGGGCAGCGGCCTCTCGAAGCTCGAGGCGGACGCGCTCAAGCTCTACCTCGAAGGCGAGTCGTACGAGGAGATGGCCGAGCGACTCGGCTGCGACACGAAGACGATCGACAACGCGCTCCAACGCGTGAAGCGCAAGGTGCTGTCGCACCAGCAGTCGCGGCAAGTCCTGCAGTAGAGCGCGCTACGCTCAGTCCGCGCCGGAGTAGCTCAGCTGGTCAGAGCAACGCCCTTGTAAGGCGTAGGCCGTGGGTTCGAATCCCACCTCCGGCTCTCCTCGCAAACCGATTCGCCGCTCCGTCGGTACCGCACTGGGGTACACCAACTCCGGTAAAGGAGCGTGAGGGGATGGGAGAGCATCTTTCCGGGCGCCAACAGAGGCTTTTGCTAGTTCTGGCGCTTGTGCTCGGCGCAGCAGCAGTGGCGGTCGCGCCACTGACCGCCGCCGAGCGGAACTCGTACAAGGTGACCTCGCTGGTCTCCGACCAGCCGGGAGTCGCTGCACAGACCGACCCGAACCTCGTCAACGCCTGGGGCTTGACCTCCGGGCCGACGTCGCCGTGGTGGGTGTCCGACAACGGCACGCAGAAGTCGACGCTCTACCGCGGTTCCGACGGCGCGATCCAAGGGCTCGTGGTCGCCGTGGCGGGCGGCCCGACGGGCGCCGTCTTCAACCCGACTGCGGGCTTCGTCCTGCCCACGGGCGGCAAGGCGCTGTTCATCTTCGACAGCGAGGACGGCCAGGTCCGCGCCTGGAACGGCGCCCAGGGGACGACGGCGATCGTCGTCAAGGACCGATCAGGTGAGGAGGCGATCTACAAGGGCCTTGCGATCGCGGACACGCCCGCCGGGCCTCGGCTCTACGCGGCCGACTTCCACAACGCGCGCGTGGACGTCTTCGACGGCAGCTTCGGTCTCGTGCCGGGCGGATTCGTCGACCAGTCGTTGCCGAGTGGGTACGCACCGTTCGGGATCCAGACGATCGGAGACCGCGTCTTCGTGACGTACGCCAAGCAGGACGCGGACGCCGAGGACGAGCTCGCCGGCCAGAGCCTTGGCTTCGTCGACGTCTTCAGCACAGCCGGCGACCTGCTCGGGCGAGTCGCACAGCACGGCCAGCTGAACGCGCCGTGGGGCCTCGCGCTTGCCCCGTCGAGCTTCGGCCGTTTCGCCGGCGACCTGCTCGTCGGCAACTTCGGCGACGGGCAGATCAATGCCTACGAGGAGCTTCCGAACGGGCACTTCGCACATCGCGGCGAGCTGCGCAGCGCTGACGGCGGCTCGATCTCGATCGACGGGCTCTGGGCGCTCCAGTTCGGCAAGGCAGGAAACAATGGCCCTGCCGGAACGCTCTTCTTCACAGCCGGGCCCGACGAGGAGACCCACGGTCTCTTCGGCTCGATCACTCCGGGCTAGGCATCGAGGGCGGCGGCGCGGGCTCCGGCTCGCGCCGCCGCTGCGCCTCAGCGAGCGAGGGCTTGCTCGAGATCGGCCCAGAGCTCGTCGGGATCCTCCAGGCCGACACTCAGCCGCAGGAGCCCCGCCGGGACTCGGTCCCCTTCCCAACGTGAGCGGCTTTCGAGAACCGATTCGACTCCGCCCAGGCTCGTCGCATTCTTGATCCGCTCGAGGGAGGTCTCGACTTTGTGCGCGGCCGTTCCGTCTGCGACGTCGAACGAGAGCAGGCCGCCGAAGCCGGGGTAGCGCACGACGTGGACCGCCGGATGCGTGCCCAACCGCTCGGCAATCGCGCTCGCGCCCGCGGTGTGCCGCTCCATCCGCAGAGGCAGCGTCTTCAGGCTGCGCGAGAGGAGCCAGCACGGATCCGGCGCGGCCACGATCCCCGTGCGGCTGCGGAACTCGCGCAGTCGCGCGGCGTCGTCGGCCGCGCGGCACGCCACCGCTCCCAGGAGCACGTCGTGGTGGCCGCCGAGGAACTTCGTCGCGCTGTGCAGCGCGAAGTCGGCCCCGCGCTCGAGTGGGCGCACGTAGACCGGGGTTGCCGCCGTCGAGTCCACCACGACCCGCGCCGGGTGCGCGGCCGCCGCATCGAAGTCCGGCATCGTCAGGAACGGGTTGGACGGCGCCTCGAGCCAGATCAGGTCCGCCGTCGGCCGGCGGCGCCCCGGTCTGGTCGAACTCGACGAAGCGCACGCCCCACCGCTCGAGCGCGGCGAAGAGCGTCGCCGTCCCGTAGTAGGCGCCCTCGGCCAGCGCAATCGTTTGCCCCGGCTCGAGCAGCCCGAGCACGAGCGCCGTCGTCGCGCCTGCACCGGAAGGGAAGAGGAGCGCCTCGCCGCCCTCGAGCTGCGCCAGCGCTCGCTCTGCGGCCAGGCCGTTGGGATGAGCGTAGCGCTGGTAGTAGAGCTCTCCCGGCTCGCCTTCCCGGTACGGCCAGATCGTCGAGCGATCAAGCGGTTCCACGGCTCCACTCTAGTCCCAGCAGCGCTTCCGATTTGACGCTGTCAGGTGGCTGTGCTTAATCTCTAGCAAGTCACTGGAGAAGCTGTATAAATAAGGAGCCGGAATGAGAGTTATTTGGATTGCTTTGCTTGGGGTTGCGCTGCTGGCCGGCTCGGCGACCGGGAGCGTCGAAGGGCGGGTCGATCAACCTGGTCGCCTACTCGACGCCGAAGGACGCGTACGGGAAGGTCATCTCGGCCTTCCAGAAGACGCAGGCCGGGAACGGGGTCGACGTCAGCCAGTCGTACGGCGCCTCGGGCGACCAGGCCCGTGCCGTGGCGGCCGGGCAGCCGGCAGACCTCGTCGCGCTGTCGCTCGACCCGGACGTCAACCTGCTCGTGCAGAAGAAGCTCGTCCCGAAGAACTGGAACTCGAACTCGCATCGCGGGATCGTCTCGGACTCGGTCGTCGTCTTCGTCGTTCGCGACGGCAATCCGAAGAAGATCAAGGGCTGGGGCGACCTGGTCAAGAGCGGCATCCAGGTGATCACGCCGAATCCGTTCACCTCGGGCGGCGCACGCTGGAACGTGATGGCGGCGTACGGGGCGCAGCGCCGCGCCGGCAAGACCGACAAGCAGGCGATCGCGTACCTCTACAAGCTCTTCAAGCACGTGCCCGTGCAGCCGGACAGCGCGCGGTCGGCCCTGCAGATCTTCGCGCAGGGCAAGGGCGATGTGCTGCTCACGTACGAGAACGAGGCGATCTACGCCAACAAGAAGGGCGTCCACACCGAGTACCACGTCCCGAAGGCGACGCTGCTGATCGAGACGCCGGTCGCGCTGACGAAGAGCGGAGCGAGCAAGGCCGCCGCGAAGGCGTTCTACAAGTACCTCTGGTCGTCGCACGGCGCAGAAGGCGTTCGCCGACCAGGGCTACCGGCCGGTGGTGAAGAGCGTGGCGAAGGGGTACCACTTCTTCAAGCCGCCGGGCCTCTTCACGATCAGCTCGACCAAGTACGGCCTGAACGGCTGGGTGAAGGTGAACAAGCGCTTCTTCCACCCGGAGAAGGGGATCATGGCCGCGATCGAGAGGTCGATTGGCCAGTAACGCTGCCGCTCTCGAGCGACCGACAGGCGCGGCCTCGGGCCTCGTCGGTGGGTCGCTTGCGAGGGGCGTTGCGCTGGGCTACCTCAGCCTGGTCGTCCTCCTGCCGCTCGCGGCGCTGATCTGGAGCTCGCGCGCCGACGGCGCCGCTGCGTTCTGGCACCAGGTGACCCGTCCGGAGGCGGTCTCGGCGCTCAAGCTGTCGCTGGGCGCTGCGGCCGTCTGCGCCCTGATCAACGCGATCGCCGGCACGGCGATCGCCTGGGTGCTGGTGCGCGACCGCTTCGCCGGCAAGGGCACCGTGGACGCCGTGATCGACCTGCCGTTCGCGCTGCCGACGATCGTCGCGGGCCTGACGCTGCTCGCGCTCTACGGGCCCGGCGGGCCTTTCGGCGTGGACGTCGCCTTCACGCGGGCCGGGCTGCTGCTCTCGCTCCTGTTCGTGACGCTGCCGTTCGTGGTGCGGGCGGTGCAGCCGGTGCTGCTCGAGCTCGATACCGAGATGGAGGAGGCGGCCGCTTCGCTCGGCGCCGGCTCGCTGGCGATCTTCCGTCGAATCGTCTTCCCGAACCTGCTCCCGGCGATCCTCTCGGGTGTCGCCCTCGCCTTCGCCCGCGCGGTCGGGGAGTTCGGGGCCGTGGTGCTGATCTCCGGGAACATCCCGTTCAAGACCGAGGTCTCGTCCGTCTACATCTTCGGGCAGCTGCAGTCCGGAAACGGGAGCGGGGCGGCCGCCGTGTCCGTGGTGCTGCTGGCGATCTCGCTCGGCGTGCTCCTGCTGATCGGAGCCTTCCGGCGCTGGAGGACGAAGCACGACTATGTCTAGATACCTGCTGCGATTCGGCGCCCTCGGCTACCTCGCGCTCATCCTGCTCGTGCCGGTCGGCTTCGTCTTCTACCGCGCGTTCGAGCACGGCGTCGGCCCGGCCTGGGACGCGGTCACGTCACACCAGGCCCTGCACGCCCTCGAGCTGACGCTGCTGATGGCGGCGATCGCCGTGCCGGCGAACACGGTCTTCGGCGTGATCCTCGCCCTCGCGCTCGTCCGCAGCCGCTTCCCCGGGCGCGGCCTGGTGAACGCGATCGTCGACCTGCCGCTCGCGCTCTCGCCGGTCGTGGTCGGGCTCGCACTGTTCCTGCTCTACGGGCGAGGAGGCTGGCTCGGCGGGCTGGCCGACCACGGAATCAAGATCCTCTTCGCCGTCCCGGGGATGGTGCTGGCGACCATGTTCGTCTCGCTGCCCTTCGTCGTGCGCGAGGTTGTGCCCGTGCTGCGGGAGATCGGCACCGAGCAGGAGCAGGCCGCCGAGACCCTCGGCGCCTCGCCGTTCCAGACGTTCTGGAAGATCACGCTCCCGGCGATCCGCTGGGCCGTGGCCTACGGGGTCGTACTCACCACCGCGCGGGCGATCGGCGAGTTCGGCGCGGTCAGCGTCGTCTCCGGCAAGATCCAGGGCCGCACGGAGACGCTCCCGCTCTACGTGCAGGCGCAGTTCGAGCAGTTCGACGTGCAGGGCGCGTACGCTGCCTCGGTGGTGCTTGCGCTGATCGCGATCGCTACAGTCGTGGCTCTGCGGGCCTTCCACCCGCGGGAGGAGACGAGCTAGTGGGCATCGCGGCGATCGACGTGACCAAGCGCTTCGGGAGCTTCACGGCTCTCGACCACGTTTCGGTCGCCATCCCCGAGGGTTCGCTGACCGCACTGCTCGGCCCCAGCGGCAGCGGCAAGTCGACGCTCCTGCGCGTGATCGCGGGCCTGGAGCAGCCGGAGTCGGGCCAGGTGCTGATCGGCGACGAGGACGTGACGAGCCGGCCCGCCCGCACCCGCGGCGTCGGCATGGTCTTCCAGCACTACGCGGCGTTCAAGCACATGACCGTCTGGGACAACGTCGCGTTCGGCCTGACGATCCGCAAGCGGCCGAACGCCGAGGTCGCCGACCGCGTGCACGAGCTGCTGGAGCTCGTGCAGCTGGAGGGCCTCGCCAAGCGCTACCCCTCGCAGCTCTCCGGCGGGCAGCGCCAGCGCATGGCACTGGCCCGCGCGCTCGCGGTCGAGCCGAGCGTACTGTTGCTGGACGAACCCTTCGGCGCCCTAGACGCTCGCGTCCGCAAGGAGCTGCGCGCCTGGCTGCGCCGCCTCCACGACGAGGTGCACGTCACGACGATCATCGTGACGCACGACCAGGAAGAGGCGATGGAGGTCGCCGGGCAGATCGTGGTGCTCAACGCGGGCCGGGTGGAGCAGGTCGGCTCGCCGCGTGAGCTCTACGAGCAGCCGGCGAACGAGTTCGTGATGAGCTTCGTCGGCCCGGTCAACCGAGTCGGTGACACTTTCGTCCGCCCGCACGACCTCGAGGTTCGGCTCGAGCCCGAGGATGGCTCGGCGGAGGCGATGGTCGAGCGCGTCGTGCACCTCGGCTTCGAGGTGCGGGTCGAGCTGGTCCGCGACGACGGCCAGCACCTGCTCGTGCAGCTGACTCAGGAAGAGGCCGAGCAGCTGGAGCTCGAGCGTGGGCAGATCGTCTACGTGCGCCCGCGGCACGAGACGGTTTTCAGTCCCTCCTAGTGCGGCAGCCAGGCGTCGGGGTCGGCCGCGATCAGCGCGACCTCGTCGGGCAGCTTCCCGCTTGCGAGGTCGGCGAGCGTGACGGTCTCGAGCACGGCGCGCAGGTTCGCGCGCACGGCCACCCAGGCGTCACGTAGCGGCTCCGCCGCTCCCGCGTACTCGACGTCTTCGGGCCGCTGGCCCCGTACGTTGGCAATTGGGCCTTCGACCGCGCGGATCACGTCGGCGAGCGTGATCTCCTCCGGCCCCTTCGCGAGCCAGTAGCCGCCCTCCGCGCCGCGCTGGCTCTGGACGAGGCCGGCGTGCTTGAGGTCGAGCAGGATGTTCTCGAGGAACTTAAGCGGGATCTTTTGAGCCCGGGCGATCCGGTCGCCCTTTTGCGGCACGCCGCTCGCCGCTGCTGCGAGCTCCGCGCTCGCGCGCAGGGCGTAGTCCACTTTCGCCGAGACCCGCATCGTTCGTGATTTTGGCACGCGCCTTCTTCTTGGGCGGCGCGGTCTTGGCCTCGGGCTCGGCTGGACGCCGTCGGCGGCGACAACGCGGTTCTTGCCGGCCCGCTTTGCCTCGTAGAGCGCCTCGTCCGCGGCGGCGATGAGCTGTTCCGCCGACGTCAGGTCGCCCTTGACCGCTACGCCGAAGCTCGCCGTCACCTTCAGCAGGCGGCCGTCCGGAAGCTCCGCACGCGCCTTCGAGATCGCGAGACGAAGGCGTTTCGCCAGCTGGGTGGCTCCCTTGAGGTCGCTCTCGGGAACGAGCACCACGAACTCTTCGCCGCCGTAGCGCGCGGCCAGGTCGATTTGGCGGACGCCGGAGCCGAGCACCTCGCCGATCGTGCGCAGGACCGCGTCGCCGGCCAGGTGGCCGTGCGTGTCGTTCACCTTCTTGAAGTCGTCGAGGTCGAGCAGCACGAGAGCGAGGGAGTCGCCGATCCGGTGAGCGCGACGCCACTCGAGCGCGAGCTCCTCGTCGAAGGAGCGACGGTTTGCGATCCCGGTGAGAGCGTCGGTCGTCGCCTGCGAGGCCACCCGGCGGAAGTCGCCGAGCATGCGCAGAAGCGGGCCCGCGAACAGCAGCGCGACGAGCACGAGCAGTCCGAAGGAACCGATCGCCGCGTAGCGGACTCGGTGGGTGTACGGGGCTACGGTTGCCTCGATCAAGTGCTCCGGCCGAAGCGCCAGGAGACGGATGCCACCCGCGTCCGGGATGCGCGTGGCCACCGAGCGGTACCGCTCGCCCTGGAGGCGTACGGTCCGGTCGCGGGTCGAGAACGAAATGCCCGTGCCGACCAGCCGGCCTCGCCGGACGAGCGCCAGGCGGTCGCCGCGGGCGTGGGGCGCGTCGCGCGTGAGGCGAGCGCTGAGCCGCTGGCCGAGCGTCTCGACAGCGACGACCTTGCCGATGCGACGTCCGTCCACGGTCAACCAGACGGAACGCTCGAGGACGTTCTTCGGCGGGGCTGCTCCGATGCGGTGCTGGTTGGGGAAGAAGAACGAAATACCCGGCTCGCTCGCGGCGATCCGCGCGAGCACGGCCGGGCGCTTGGCGACGAACGCGCGCTGAACGTTCTCCGAGCCGGCGAGATCGGCCGCCCGAGTCGAGACCTCGTCGCCGAGCCGGCTCAGCTCCCCTAGACCGGTCTGGAGTTGCGCGCGCAGGGCCGAGTCTGCATGGGCGCGCTCGTTGCGAAGGGCGTTGGCTTCCAGGATGCGGACGGTCGAGGCGACCGGGATTGCACCCACCACGAGGACGCCAAGCAGGAGCTGGATGCCGGCCCGGCGGGCGACGGGTGGCTTGGGTCGGCGCCGCCGACGGGCCTTTTCCTGATCCGGGGCAACGCCGGCGGCTGAGGCCGCAGTGCTCATCTAGCGGTTATCGGCTCGACAAACGGCCTGCTTGAGCCGGAGCGCTGGCCCAAACGGGTGGTTAGAACTCCTTGTCGAGCGGCCCGGATTCGGTAATCGTGTTCGTAGGCGGCGACCAGATCATCGCTGCGCCCGTCGGGTTCTCTTTGACGAGCCCGCTGAGCGTCCCGAGGACGATCTTGACCGTGTTGCCGCTCGCAGTCATCACCGAGAAGCGGAAGTCCGCCGTGTGCGAGTAGTCGCCTCCGAGATTGACGAATCCGAGTGGGAGCAACATCGCCCCGGTGGAGGCGTTACGGACGGTCAGCACGTCGTTCTTGGCGTTGTCCTGGAAATGGACGGTGACGAGCGTCGCGCCGCCGTTCCAGCCCGCAAGGACCGACGCCGGATCCACCGCTCCCGCGAACGTGAAGGTGATCGAGTCGCCACTCTCGGCCCTCCCTGCCTTGCTGCCGCTGTTCTGGGTCTGCACGTCCGTCGCCGCGGGCATCACGGGCGGTGGGGGTGGAGGAGGCGCCGGCGGTCCAGGAGGCGGGGGCCCCGGAGGAGGCGAAGGTGGGGGTGGAGGTGGAGCAGGCGGTCCGGGAGGCGGAGGCGAGGGTGGGGGTGGGCTAGGCGGTGGCGGAGGACCAGGCGGCAGGCGGAGGGGGAGGCACGGTCGCAGGCGGAGGCGGAGGCGGAGGCGGAGGAGGCGGCGGAGGAGGCGGGGAGGAGGCGGCGGAGGCGGGGGAGGCGGCGGAGGCGGAGGAGGAACCGGAGCGGGAGGGGCCGTCTCGGAGGTGCTCAGAGGAATGGTGCTCGGATTGACCGGCGAGGAGTGAGCAGGATCTGTGCCAGAGACGGCTCCGCGTCCGTGGTCATTGCCGCCGGAACCGTGGGGCGAGCCGGTCCCCGCGGAGGCGCTGATCAGCGCCCGCTCGCGGATGAGCCTGATCTCTCGCACGATTCGGGGCCTCACGGTTGCCGCCACCACTGTGTCGGCCGCGCCGTTGGCGTTGCGACCCCCGTTACCGCCCCCGCTGCCGCGGTTGGCGATCTCGGCGCCGAAGGCAACGTCGCGCGCGCGGCCATCGCCGCCGCCGGCGACTGAGACCTCGGCGAAGATGGGCAGCCCGATCGTCAGCCACATCAGCGTCACGAGCGGCAGCGCAAGCGCGACCGGCGCGAAGCGGGTCCGTCGCAGCCGCCCGGCGCGAGGCGCCGGCAGCCGCCGAGGTCGATCGATGTACGAGTGCCGCATCGTCCTTCTTTCGCCGCAGTTCCGCATACGTAGGCTAGGTCGGTTTTTACTCCCGACAGCCCCCCGGAAAGGGGATCCCCAGGCCCCCTTTTCGGGGATTCCTCCCGGCACGGCCGTCTGCTCCGGCGTTACGCTCGCCTCGTGTCGACTGAGATGGACTCGACCGAGGCCAAGCGCCGCAGGCTCGAAGAGCTGCGGGAGAAGGCTCTGCACGCCGGCAGCGAGAGCGCCGTCGAGCGGCAACGCTCACAGGGCAGGCTGCTCGCGCGCGAGCGCGCGGAGAAGCTCCTCGACCCCGGTTCGTTCGTCGAGCTCGACCGCTACGTGCGCCACCGCGAAGCCGAGTTCGGCATGCGCGAGAAGCGGCCCTACGGCGATGCGGTCGTGACCGGCTACGGGACGATCTTCGGACGCAAGGTCTTCGTCTTCTCACAGGACTTCACGGTCTTCGGCGGCAGCCTCTCGGAGGTCTTCGCCGAGAAGATCTGCAAGGTGATGGACCTGGCCGCGAAGCTCGGCTGTCCCGTGATCGGGATCAACGACTCCGGCGGCGCCCGCATTCAGGAGGGCGTGGTCTCGCTCGCCGGCTATGCCGAGATCTTCTGGCGGAACGTCCAGTGCTCGGGGGTGATCCCGCAGATCAGCCTGGTCATGGGCCCCTGCGCCGGCGGCGCGGTCTACTCGCCGGCGATCACCGACTTCGTCCTGATGGTCGAGGGCAGCTCGTACATGTTCATCACCGGCCCTGATGTCGTGAAGACCGTGACCGGTGAGGAGGTGAGCTTCGAGGAGCTCGGAGGTGCGCTCACGCACGCGACCAAGTCGGGCGTGGCTCACCTCGTCGCCCCTGACGAGGAAGCGTGCCTGGAGGACGCGCGCTACCTGCTCTCGTTTCTGCCGCAGAACAACGTCGACCCGCCGCCGTACTCCGAGCCGTCGGACCCGCTGAGCCGGGAGGATGCCGAGCTCGACACGCTGGTGCCCGACGACCCAGCGAAGCCGTACGACATGAAAGAGGTCGTCCGGCGCGTCTTCGACGAGGGCGAGTTCCTGGAGGTACACGAGCGCTGGGCCGAGAACATCGTCTGCGGCTTCGCGCGCCTAAACGGTCACCCCGTTGGTGTCGTGGGCAACCAGCCGCGCGCTCTGGCCGGGGTGCTCGACATCGACTCGTCGGTGAAGGCGGCCCGGTTCGTTCGGACCTGCGACGCCTTCAACATTCCGCTGGTCACGTTCGTGGACGTGCCCGGCTTCCTGCCCGGGACGGCGCAGGAGTGGGGCGGGATCATCCGGCACGGCGCCAAGCTGCTCTACGCGTACGCGGAGGCGACGGTGCCCAAGCTCGCGGTGATCACACGCAAGGCCTACGGCGGCGCCTACGACGTGATGAGCTCGAAGCACATCCGTGCCGATTTCAACTTCGCCTGGCCGACCGCCGAGGTGGCGGTGATGGGGCCGGAGGGGGCGGTCAACATCATCTTCCGCAAGGAGCTCGAGGCAGCCGAGGACACGGAGGCTCGGCGCGCAGAGTTGATCGACGACTACCGCGAGCGCTTCGCCAATCCGTACGTGGCCGCCGAGCGGGGCTACGTGGACGATGTGATCGAGCCTCGGCGCACCCGGCCCGTGCTCGCCGACGCGTTGGAGACCGCGCTCACCAAGCGAGAGCGCCGCCCGCCCCGAAAGCACGGGAACATTCCGCTTTAGCGGCTAGGGGCTACGGTCCCTTAGTTCGGTTCGCCCGGCCTCCTCCCCGAGGCGAGCGTATCGCCGAAAAGCGCACCCATGGGTGTCGATTTCGTGTCGAATGTGGACTCAGGAGGCGAGAGCTGCGGTGGCGGGCGGCGTTTCGTGGAGCGCGAGCTCGTCGGCCAGTGCGGCGACGATCTCCGGGTCGAACTGCGAACCCGCGCAGCGCTCGAGCTCTGCGACCGCCTGCTCGGGCGCAACCCGGCGACGATAGACGCGCTCGGAAGTCATCGCGTCGTAGGCGTCGGCGACGAAGATGATGCGCGCGCCGAGCGGGATCCGATCGCCCGGCAGGCCGTCCGGGTAGCCGCTGCCGTCCCAGCGCTCGTGGTGGTGAAGGACCCAGTCGGCCACCGGGTCCACGCCGAGGCTCTCGAGCATCCGGAACCCGATCTGCGGGTGGCGCTCGAGCACCATCCGCTCCGGCTCGGTGAGCGGGCCCGGCTTGCGCAGGATCTCCTCGGGGATCGCGAGCTTGCCGAGGTCGTGCAGGCTGGCGGCGAGCCGGGTGAGCTCGATCTCTTCGTCGGCGAGGCCCAGCCGACGCGCCGTGCGCGCTGCGAGGTCGGCGACGCGCTGCGAGTGGCTGCCGGTGTACACGTCGCGGGCGTCCACGGCGCGCGCGAGGCTCGCGGCAGCGCGGAAGCGCGCCGCTCGATCGGGGCCGCTCGCCAGCCTCTTGAGCTCCGCCAGCTCGATCACGTCGGGCCGGTAGGCGCGGACGCGGTTCTTGCCGTACTCCTTGGCCCAGTAGAGGGCGCTGTCGGCGAGCCGGACCAGCTCGTCGCGCTCCTCGGCATGCTGCGGCGAGGTGGCGACCCCGACGCTCACCGTGACGGAGCCGACCTGCTCGAGCTTCAGCGCTGCGATCCGGTCGACGACCGATTCTGCCGCGACCAGAGCAGCGTGCTCGTCGGAGCCCGGGAGCAGCAGCGCGAACTCGTCGCCGCCGAGACGGAAGGCCTCGCCTGTCTGACGCAGGCGCGCCGCGAGCTGCGACAGCATGCGGTCGCCCGCCGGATGGCCGAAGCGATCGTTGATCCGCTTGAAGTCGTCGACGTCGATCAGGCAGAGGCTGAGCGGGAGACGACGCTTCGTGCGCGTACCGCAGCTCCCGCTCAAGGCGTTCGTGGAAGTGCCGGTGGTTGCCGAGGCCGGTCAGCGGATCCGTCAGGGCCAGCCGCATGGCCCGGAGGGCGCCGACGATCGCGCGCTGGTAGAGCTGGATCGCGAGCAGGGGGCCGACGAGCGCCACGGACAGGAACGGGGAGCGCTGCCAGAGCACGACCAGCATCAGCGCGGCAGAGGCCATCAGCGAGAACGGGACGATCGTCCAGCGGATGTTCGTGCGCGCGAGCGCGAAGACCGAGCGGCGCGAGCTCACGGCGACGACCGCCGTGATCAGGATCAGGTTGACGATGTACTGGGCTGAGGCGGCGGCACCAACGCGCGCCAGGACGCCGCCTGCGCCTTCTCCGTGCAGCGGAGCCGAGACGATTCCAGCCGCCGTGGCGGCCAGCGCGAGCACCGAAACGTTGTAGGCGATTCGGATAGGCGGTCGCCGCTCGAGCAGCTGGGTGATCGCCGGCGCCAGAAAGACGACCATCAGCCCTGCGGCCCAGCCGAAGAGGACGATTGAAGCAACCCCGAAGACAAACGAAAGCGAGACGCCGCCGGTGTCCACTCCTTCAACCGGCACCGGGAAGCGGTCGGCGAGCGTCGAGGCACTCATGAGCGCAGCCAGCCCGAGCAGAGTCGCTGCCTTGTGCGGCGTGATCGCGAACGAGGCGGCTGCGGCGCACGCAACGCCGAGGCCCGCGGCGCACACGGGCACGAGGACTGCCAGAAGCCGCGGCGGCGGCAAGGCGCGGCGAGTCACTTTGGGGCTACCAGTACAGGTTGTAGCCGGACAGGGAGCCTTCGAAGCCGAGACCGCCGAGCGTCACGAGAACAAGCGCGAGGATGGCGGCAAGGACTACGAGGCGGGGCTTCCAGTGCAACATCGTCGACCTCCCCACAACGTATTTAAGGACGCCGCCGATTGTCTAACTCCTGCAAACGGGCGACTATCCCCCGGAAGGGGGGTTCTGGCTTTCTCGTCCGGGTGCGGGCTAGGTTGCCAGGCCGGCTTCGGCGAGAGGCCGGCGGCCCCAGGCGAATTGCTGCCGGTACCAACCGGTGAGCGGGCTCACTGAGACGCCCTGCCCGGAGGAGTGGATCATCCAGCCCGCGCCGAGGTAAATGCCGGTGTGCCCGATCGAGCCCGACTGTGAGCGCGTGCCGTTGGGGCCGAAGAAGAGCACGTCCCCGGGCGCGAGCTTCGCGAACGTAATGCGCCTGGTCTTCGGCACCTCGCCGCTCATCTGGTAGGTCGTGCGCCCCTTGATCGCGGCAGCCAGCGCCGTGCCGCCGGGGTAGGCCTGAAGCTTGTAGACGCGCCAAACGAAGCCGGAGCAGTCGAAGCCGCCCGGCGCGCTGATGCCGAACGGAGCCTCGGCGAGCTCGCTCGTCCCGCCCCAGACGTACGGGAAGCCGATGAACCGAACCGCCGTGTTGAGCACGCGCTTCTGCCAGAAGCCGAGCTGCGGGAGCGTGAACGCGGTGGCTGCGTCCTGGGCGTATTCCTGCTCCCAGCCCTTGAAATGGAGGATCTTCGCGACCGAATAGGCCGTCTCGGCACGGCTCACGGGGTCGCTGGGCAGAAGCTCGAGGTTGTCCTGCTTGAGAGGATGGTCGGTTCGGAGGCCGAGAAGGCGAGCCACGCTTTCGGTTCCGAAGCGGGACGGGACGGTGAGGCCGGCCGCGAGCGCGCCGTCCGTAAAGGCAGTCGCGGCGTCGGAAAGCTGGAGCGAGCGCACGAGCCGGGCGTCGAGCTGCGCCACCGTCACGGGGGCTGTGGGGTTCGCGGCGGCCGCTGCCGGCTGTTTGGTGAGGCCGGCGACGAGCGTGGCGAGCTCACCCTGCGTCAGGGTGTCGCCGGCGCGGAAGGCCGCGACCGTCTTCGCCATCAGGCCGTGGGAAACGACGTAGCGGATATGAGCCTGCGCCCAGGTGGTGGTCGGCGCCGGGCCGCTCGTGCCACGGGACTTTCCGGGGTCGCCGATCTTCACCGCGAGGGCGGAGGGGGCGGCGAGTAGCGCGCAGCAGACGGCTAGGACCAGGAAGCGGCTCATCCCGCACTTCGTATCGTCCAGGTGTCGCTGCGGCTTTAGGCTGCCCGGGCATGGACGCCGAGATCAGGCCAGAACCGTCCGGAGAGGAGCGCGAGGCGATTCTCCGCGCGGTCGAGGATCTGCTGACGCGCGACCCGCGGCCGCCCGCTCACCGGAGCGCGTGGCGGGAGCAGGGAATCCGCGAAAACGCGGACGATGGCGAAATAGAGGAGCCCGTCTAGACCGAGGAGACCGGCCTGCCCGCGCAGGAGACTCGGGGCCACCCGTGCGTAGTCCAGGCCCGAGAGCCACGTCAGCACGAGAGCGACTAGCAGCGCCCACCAGGCGACCCAGTCGTCCCAGGCTCCGGCGGCCGCGAACCCGCCGATCGCCGCGGCGGTCGCCTGCGACCACGTCTTCAGCTTTCCGAGGTCGCGCGCCTGCATGACCACGCCGCGTTCGAGAGCGGCAAGCCGGAGGCCCGAGACGAGGAACTCACGCGCCACGATCGCCGCGACCATCCAGCCCGGGAACACGCCCTGGTCGATGAGCACGATCAGCACGGTCATGACCAGCAGCTTGTCGGCCACCGGATCGAGCAGGGACCCGAGTGACGACGAGTGCCCGCGCCAGCGAGCGACGCGCCCGTCGAACCAGTCGGTGCTCATCGCCGCGATGAAGACGCCGGTCGCCCACCAGTTGTGCCCGTCGAAGTCCCAGACGAAGAGGGTGATCACGACCGGCACTGCCGCGGCGCGGGCGAGCGTCAACTGATCGGCCAGGCTCATCCGCAGGGAGAATACGGCCCGTGCCGCCCTTCTCGAAAGTTCTCGTGGCCAATCGCGGAGAGATCGCCGTTCGCGTCTTTCGCACCCTCCGCGAGCTTGGGATCGGAACGGTCGCCGTCTACTCGGAGGCCGACCGGGGCTCCCTCCATGTCTCCGTGGCCGACGAGGCGTACCTGATCGGCCCAGGCGCGCCCGCCGAGAGTTACCTCAACGAGGAGCGTCTGCTCGAGGTCGCGGCTCGCGCCGGAGCGGAGGCGGTCCATCCCGGCTATGGGTTCCTCGCCGAGAACGCCGGGTTCGCTCGAGCGGTCGAGGGAGCCGGCCTCGTCTGGATCGGCCCGCCCCCGGACGCGATCGACGTGATGGGTTCGAAAACCGCCGCCCGCGCCCGCATGACGGCGGCCGGTGTTCCCGTTGTCCCGGGAACGACGGAGCCGGTCACCTCTCCCGATGACGTTCTGCGCCTCGGCGAGGAGCTCGGGTGGCCGATCGCGATCAAGGCAGCGGCCGGTGGCGGGGGCAAGGGCCTCAGGGTCGTGCACGACCCTGCAGAGGCCGAACGGGCCTTCGAGTCCGCTCAGCGGGAGGGCGAGGCCTACTTCGCCGACCCGACCGTGTACGTGGAGCGCTACCTCGAAGACCCCCGCCACGTCGAGGTGCAGGTCCTCGCCGACGCTCACGGGAACGTGATCCATCTCGGCGAGCGCGACTGCACGATCCAGCGCCGTCACCAGAAGCTCGTGGAAGAGACGCCGTCACCTGGGGTCGACGACGAGCTGCGAGAACGCATCGGAGGGATCGCCGTCCAGGCGGCCCGCGCCGTCGAGTACCGCAGCGCCGGCACGATCGAAGGCCTTCTCTCCCGCGAAGGCGAGTACTTCTTCCTCGAGATGAACACCCGCATCCAGGTCGAGCACACGGTCACCGAGATGGCCACGGGCCTGGACCTCGTTCGCGAACAGGTTCTCATCGCGGCCGGAGAGCCGCTATGGCTACGCCAGGAGGACGTCCGGTTGACCGGGCACGCGATCGAGTGCCGCATCAACGCGGAGGACCCGTCCGACGGCTTTCTTCCCAGCCCCGGGAGGATCACGAGCTACCGGGAGCCGGGCGGCCCGGGGGTGCGGGTCGATTCCGGCGTGACCGCAGGCTCCGAGATTCCCGCCCTCTACGACCCGCTCGTTGCGAAGCTGATCGTCCAAGGCGTGAACCGCGAGCATGCGCGGCGGCGGATGCTTCGGGCGCTCGACGAGTTCGAGATCGGCGGCATCACGACTCTGCTCGGCTTCCACCGCGCGCTCCTCGAGCACCCGTGCTTCGTCGAAGGCGCGACGTGTCACGGCATTGTCGAGTCCGAAGAGCTGGCAGAGCGTGCAGAACAGTTGTCTCATAGGACAACAACAGTACCGGCGGCCTCGGACGGAGCAGCCACGAGGGCCCGGATCTCAACCGTCGAGCTCGAGGGTCGGCGTTACGAGGTTCAGACCTTCGTGCCCGAGCCCGCGCACGCCGAGCTCGCCAGACGACGCCGCGACCGTGCGGCCGCCGGCGGGCACGGCGGCGTCAAGGACGCGGTCGTGACCCCGATGCAAGGCACGGTGCTCGCCGTCGAGGTAGCCGAGGGTGACGAGGTCGAGGCCGGCCAGGTGATCTGCATCGTCGAGGCGATGAAGATGGAGAACGAGATCGCGGCACACCGTGCGGGAGTCGTCACCGAGCTCTCCATCGAGCCGGGCCAGGCAGTCAGCCGCGGCCAGGTCATCTGCGTGGTTGTCGAACCGGAAGCCTGAGGGCGGAGGCTCACAGTCGCCTTCGACTAGCATCCGCCGCCGGTGGATCTCTACGAGTACCAGGGCAAGGAGCTCTTCGGCCGCTTCGGCATCCCCGTTTCCGAGGGGCGGCTGGCGACGACGCCTGCCGAGGCGCGTACCGCGGCGGAGCAGCTCGCCGGCCCGATCGTAGTCAAGGCCCAAGTGCTGACAGGCGGCCGAGGCAAGGCCGGTGGAATCAAGCTCGCGGACAGCCCGGAGGACGCCGAGCGCGAGGCCGAGCAGATCCTCGGCCTGGACATCAACGGCCACGTCGTGCGCAAGCTCTGGATCGAGCAGGCGTCGGAGATCGCCAAGGAGTACTACCTCTCGGTCACGTTCGACCGCGGGACGAAAAAGGCGCTCTTCATGCTCACGACCGAGGGCGGCATCGAGATCGAGGAGGTCGCCGAGAACAACCCGGACGCTCTGGCACGCCTCCACGTCGACCCGCTCGAGGGCTTCCAGCCCTACCAGGGGCGCAGACTGATCTACGGCGCCGGGATCGCCGACCCGAGCGAGCAGAAGCAGATCCTGGACATCATCGGGAAGCTCTACACCTGCTTCGTCGAGACCGACGCGATGCTCTGCGAGATCAACCCGCTGATCGTCACGCCGGAAGGCGAGGTGAGGGCGCTCGACTCGAAGTTCACCGTCGACGACAACGCGCTCTACAAACATCACGATATCGCTGAGATGCGCGACCTCGAGGCCTACCCGCCCGAGGAGCGCGCGGCCCGCGAGAAGGGCGTCACCTACGTCAAGCTCGACGGCGAGGTCGGGATCCTCGGCAACGGCGCCGGGCTCGTCATGTCCACGCTCGACGTGATCGCGCTCGTCGGCGGGCGGCCGGCCAACTTCTGCGACCTCGGCGGCGGCGGCGACGCCCAGGGCGTGGTCGACGCGCTCGAGATCATCAGCGCCGATCCGCAGGTGCGCTCGATCGTCTTCAACATCTTCGCCGGGATCACTCGCTGCGACGTCGTCGCGCAAGGGATCCTGCAGGCGCTCGAGGAGACGAAGATCGAGCACCCGATCGTCGTCCGCTTCGACGGGACGAACGCAGCGGAGGGCCGCGCGATCCTCGCCGAGGCCGCCCCGCCGAACCTGCATGTCGAGGCAACGATGCTTGACGCGGCCAAGCGAGCCGTGGAGTTGGCCGCATGAGCACGTGGTCCGATCGCGCCCAGGCATACCGCGACAGCCCGACCCACCGCGAGGGACCCGACCTGGACCTGTTGGTCGAATGGTGCGAGCCCGAGGAGGGCATGAAGGCACTGGATGTCGCCACCGGCGGCGGTCACGTCGCACGGCGGCTGCGCGAGGAAGGCGCGACTGTCGTCACCCTCGATCCCTCGCCGGGGATGCAGGCCGACGTGGTCGCGAGCGCGGAGCACATCCCGTTCGCCGACGGCAGCTTCGACGTCGTCGTCTCGCGGATCGCGCCGCACCACTTCACCGACGTGCGCGCCGCGGTTGCCGAGATGGAGCGCGTCAGCAACCGGCTCGTAGTGATCGAGGACACGCTCTACTCGAGCGACCGGCACGAGCAGGCGGAGAAGCTGCGCGACCCGACTCATGTTCGTAACTACACCGAGGACGAGTGGCGCGAATTCCTGACCGAGGCGGGCCTCGAGGTCGAGCAGTCGGAGCGCTTCGAGAAGACCCACCCGCTCGAAGCCTGGCTTGCCCGCACCGGCTGCGAGGGCGAGGAGGCCGAGCGCGTCAAGGAGTTGCTCGCCGACCGGATGACCGAGGACGGCAGCGCCTGGACCGACGTGAAGATCGTCATCCGAGCGAGGAAGTCGCAGAGCTAGTGGCGATCATCGTCGACAACGACACGCGGCTCGTCGTCCAGGGCGCCACCGGGCGCGAAGGCTCCTTTCACACGCTGCGCAACCGCGACTACGGCACGAACGTCGTCGCCGGCGTCACTCCCGGTAAGGGGGGCGTCGACCTCCAGGGGGTCCCGATCTTCGACACCGTCGCCGAGGCCGTCGAGCAGGCCGGCGCAAACACGGCGATGGTCTTCGTCCCGGCCCGGTTCGCCACGGATGCGATCTACGAGTCCGTGGACGCGGGGATCGAGACCGTCATCTGCATCGCGGAGGGCCTCGCGGCGCACGACATGCTGCGGATCTACAACTACATCCGGCCCAAGGGGATCACGATGCTCGGCCCGAACTGTCCCGGCGCTCTCTCGCCCGGCAAGGCCAACGTCGGGATCATCCCGGCCGAGATCTTCCGCGAGGGGCCGATCGGCGTCGTCTCGCGCTCAGGCACGCTGACCTACCAGATCGGCCACGAGCTCACTCAGCGCGGGCTCGGCAACTCGACGATCGTCGGGATCGGCGGCGACCCGGTCGTGGGTTCGTCCTTCATCGACGTCCTCGCGCGCTTCGAGGCCGACGACGAGACCGAGGTGATCGTCATGGTCGGCGAGATCGGCGGCGACGAGGAGGAGAAGGCGGCCGCGTTCATCGAGGCCGAGGTGACGAAGCCGGTGGTCGCCTACATCGCGGGCTTCACCGCGCCGCCGGGGAAGACCATGGGCCACGCGGGCGCGATCATCTCCGGCTCGTCCGGCACGGCCCAGGCAAAAAAGGAAGCGCTCGAAGAGCGAGGCGTCCGGGTCGGGACGACGCCGACCGAGGTTGCGGAGCTCGCGGCGGAAGTGGCTGCCGCACGCGCTTGAAGGTCAGCTGATCCTGACGGAGGCGCAGGTGAGCGCGCTGTGGTTTCCGGCGCGGTCGCTGGCGCGCACGCAGAAGCGGTACGAGCCCCGAATGCGCGGAGCGCGCCAGGCAATCCAGTAGACGACCGCATTGTCGGTCGGCCGCAGCGGGCGGGTAAGCCGCCGTAGCACGCGACTGCGGCGGAAGATCGTGAGCTTCTCGGTCGTCTCGCCCTTGTCGTCGCGCACTCGGTAGCGGAGCCGGACGAACGTTCCGTGCCGGCCGCGGCTGGCGTAAACGCGAACCGCGGGCGCCGTGGTGTCCCGGGCCGGCGGCGGAGGGGGTGGCGGCGGTGGAGGCGGCGGCGGGGGTGGCGGTGGCGGAGGGGGCGGCGGGGGCAAGGGCGGCACGGCAGCCGTGAGCGCGCGCTGGACGTTGATCCGTCCGTAGCCGTAGTCCTGGTCCCACGTGCAGCCGGAGCAGGTGCCGACCGGGGCAGGCACGTACGGGCCCGGCCCGAGCTTGTCCGAGTTCTCGGCCAGCATCTGCCGCACCTGGCCGACCGTCGCCTCGGGATGCTCGCTCCGGATCAGCCCGGCAAGAGCCGTGACCATGGGAGCCGCCATCGAGGTCCCGCTGAGGGTGCAGTAGCCGAGGGGGTCGGTGAGCTCGCAGTCGTACGGAGAGAAGGCCTCGGGGTAGGTCGAGAGGAGGTTGACGCCCGGCGCCGACACGAAGACATTCGGGCTGCCGTAGTTCGAGAAGGATGCGGGCAGATCGGTCTTGTCCGTGGCTGCGACTCCGACCACGCCGGGACAGGAGGCTGGATAGAACCGCGAGGCCACCGCGTCGTTTCCGGCGGCGGCGATCACGACCGAGTGGTAGGAGCTCATCGCGAGCTCGACCGCGTTGCAGAGCGTGATCGGCACCCCTGCTGGGCTGTAGGCGCCGAGGCTGAGGTTGATCGCCTTCGCACCGTGACTTGCAGCCCACGCGATGCCGTTCGCGACATCCGAGAGGGCCGCCCCGGAGCCGCTGTTGTCGAACACGCGCACGACAATCAGCGATGAGGCAAAGGACAGGCCGGCGACGCCGACGCTGTTGTCGGTCGCAGCTCCGGCGATCCCGGACACGTGGGTTCCGTGGCCGTCGCCGTCGGTGGGGATTCCGGCGGTGCAAGTGGACCCGAGACAGGTTGCGCTCGAGGTCGAGATACGCCCCTGGAGGTCGGGGTGTGTTCCGTCCACGCCTGTGTCGACGATCCCGACAGCGCCGAACGGAGAAGGCGCGAAGGTCCCGGGAAAGAGCGACCAGCCAGCGGGGGCGGCGATCGTGCTCAGCGCCCATTGCGAGGCGTAGTAGGTGTCGTCAGGGTTGAGATCGAGCAGGTGCAGGCGCAGGTTCGGCTCCGCGTACGCCACGTCGTCGCGCGAGCGGTAATCCGCAAGCGCCTGAGCGGTCGTCTCTCCCGGGGCGAGCCGAACGACCGAGACGCGGCCGACGATGTCGCGAACGAAGTGGTCGCCTGCGGCCGCGACTTCGCAGGCGCACTAGCCGGTCGCGTGAACTTGACGAGGATCGTCGGGTCTGCCGAGGCGGTCGCAGGGGCCGCGCAGACGAGCGCGAGCAGAGAGACAAAGGCGGCGCGGCGCAGACCCACACATTCATCGTCGGCACCAAAGTCAACTTCCTCCTCACCCTTTTGCGGGATAGGGTCGGGAGGCGGTCCCTAGACTGACCGCCGTGGAGACGATCTCCTTCGCCCGCGGCATCCCGGCGCCCGAGTGCCTGCCCGTGGCGGAGCTCGCGGACTGCGCCAAGGCGGCGCTCGAACGGGACGGGCTCGTTGCGCTCTCGTATGGGAGCACGCTCGGTTACGGCCCCTTGCGCGAGTGGATCGCGGAGCGACACGGCGTCGAACCAGAGCGCGTGCTCGTGACCAACGGCTCGCTGCAGGCTTTCCATTTCGTGCTCGAGTCTCTTGGGGGCCGTGTGATCGTCGAACGACCAACTTACGACCGCCCGAGAAAGATCCTCCTTGCGGCCGGCGCCGAGTTCGACGAGGTGCGGGTGGACGACGACGGCCTCGACGTCGATGAGCTCGAGCGGGTGCTCAGCGAGCGGGCCGAAGCCGTCGTTCGTGTACACGATCCCGACCTTTCAGAACCCGACCGGCTCGACGCTGAGCGAGGAGCGACGCCGGCGGCTCGCGCAACTCGCAAGCGATCGCTCGGTGGCCATCCTGGAAGACGATCCCTACGGCCTCGTCCGCTTCGACGGCGAATCGCTGCCGAGCCTGTTCGAGCTCGAGGGGGGCAGGAACGTGATGTACAGCTCGTCGTTCTCGAAGACGATTGCCCCTGGGCTGCGGGTTGGGTACGCGATCGTGCCGGCCGCGCTTGGCCCCGAGCTCGAGGAGCTCGCCGCCTCGACGTACATCACGCCCGCGCTGCTGGCTCAGGCGACGGTCTTCGAGTTCCTTCGTCGTGGGCTCTTCGAGCCGAACCTGGAGCGCGTGCGCGGGCTGCTGCGAAGGCGCCGCGACGCGATGCTGGACGCCCTCGAGCGCGAGCTCGCCGGGCGCGCCCGCTGGAACCGGCCGGAGGGCGGCTACTTCCTCTGGCTCGAGCTGCCGGGCACCGTCGACGCGGCGGAGCTGCTCATCCGCGCGGCAGGGGCCGGGGTCACGTTCGTTCCCGGCGAGGACTTCGGCGGCCCTCCGGCTTCCGCGCGGCTCGCCTTCAGCTTCGTCTCGCCGGAGGAGATCGACGAAGGCGTGCGGCGCTTGGCGGCGCTAGTGACGGCGGCGCCGGCGGCGGTGTAGCTGCGAGAGGAGCACGCCGAGCAGCATCCCGAGCGCGATGCTGAGGAGGATCAACCAGATCAGCGAGACACGCGCGGTCGCGAGCACGAAGTGCAGGTTGATGTGCTTGTTGTTCTCGAGCACGAACGCGATCCCGTACGCGATCACGAGGCCGATGGTGATGATCGTCAGGTAGAGACGAGGCTGCCACTCACGCAGCGGCTCTTCGGACGCCTCCTGCTCCGGCTCGACCTGGGGCTCAGGCTCGGATTCCTCGGGAGGCCTGTGGTCCTCAGGCTCCATGGCCGCCCTAGTCTAGGCGGCAGACTGGCCGGCCAACGGCGCGAGCGGCCGCGGCACCAAGCGCGGCTGTCGCGGCGGGACGAGCGAGCCACGGCTCTGGGCTCGGAAGGTCGGGCACGGAGCTTCCAGCACGAGCGCGCAGAGACCGGCACGGTGAAAATAGCAATCTTCGCACGTTGGTTTGATCAGTTTGCTCATACCCCAGTTTGCTCCTCTAAGTCGCCTGCCCGAACAAGGCGTGATGATAGGTGCCACGGCCGCTGAATCAAGACTTGTCTGTGGAGAAAACATTGCAATTTCCGGCGCTTTCAAAATTGCCGAAAACTACGTGTTCTTCAAGCTTTCGGCGCGAACGTTGCCAGCGCCTGCAACGCCTGTTGAAAGTTCTTCACAGGCACGATCGGGAGGTCTTGCGCATAGCGTCTCGCCTCCCGAGCGTTGTCCCCGGCCGGGACGAGAAAGACGTCCACACCCGCTTCGCGCGCGCCGAGCGTTTTTTGCTTCACCCCGCCGATGGGACCGACCGCCCCGTTGAGAGCGAGCTCGCCGGTCGCGGCGACCTTCTTCCCGTGCGTCACGTTGCGGCCGAGCTCCTGGAGGATGTCGAGCGCGAAGGCGAGGCCCGCGGACGGGCCTCCAACTCCGCCGGCGTCGAACTTGATCGATACCGGCAGCTTGACCGTGAGGTCGTCGCTCGCGGTGACGCCGATGATCGCCCGCTTCTCGTCCTGAGGGTCGGCCACGGTCTTGATCGTCGCCTCCCGCACCTTTCCTCCTCGGCGAAAGCCAAGCGTGACCGCGGCCCCGGGACGCTTGGCCGCGAGAGCGGTACGCAGTGCGAGGACCGAGGCGACCTTGCGCCCGTTCACCGAGACGATCACGTCACCAGGTTGGATCACGTCGGCCGCAGGCGCATTCTTTGTGACGAGCAGGACGGTCACCCCGCCGCTGCGCGCGTCCACCTTGTAGCCGAGATGGCTGAGGGCGACGACGGAGGCAATCTTCTGCGAGTCGGTCATGTCGAGCTGGCCCAGGCGCCGCTCGAGGGTCTGTGGGATGGGGGGCGCGGGAACGAGGTCCGAGCCGTCGGCACGAGTCCACGGGATGAGCCGCTCGAGGAGGCGAGCCGGCCGCTCGCGGACGTCCACGAAATAGATCGGGCCGGGCTTGCCGCCCGGCTTCTCCCCGGGCACGCGGATCACCGCGTCGACGGGATGCGCCGGATCCACGAGCAGTAGGTCGTAGCCGTTCGCAGGCGCGAGCCAGAGCACGAACGCCGCCGCGCCCAACAAGAAGAGCCCAGCCGTGGCCAGGCGCGCCGGCGAGAACCACCGCATCAGGCCGAGGATACGTTTAGTAGGAGGGCTTGGCGGAACCTCGCTCGACTCCGAGGGCACAGACTAGGTTTCGGCAAGCCCTCTTTACAGAAGGAAGCGCGTGAGGCCGCCGTCGACCGGGATGACCGCGCCGGTGACGTAGCCGGCCGCGTCGGAGGCGAGGAAGCAGACGACCTCCGCCACCTCGCGCGGCTGCCCGAATCGGCGGAGCGGGATCCTTTCGAGTTCCTCGACCCGGGGCTTCCCGGCGAAGGCCTCTGCCAGCCGCTCGGTCTCGATGCGACCAGGCGCGATCGAGTTGACCGTGATCTTCTTCGGGCCGATCTCGCGCGCGAGCGTCTTGGCCCACCCGATCACGCCGGGGCGCACGGCGTTCGAGAGGGCGAGGTTGTCGATCGGCTCGCGCACCGAGCTCGATTCGATGTTGATCACGCGTCCGCGGCCGCTCCGCTCGAGCTGGGGTAGGCACAGGGTGGTGAGTCGGATCGCCGAGAGCAGCAGCAGCTCCACGGCCGCTTCCACCTGGTCGTCCGTGAGACCGACGGCAGGTGTTCGCGGCGGGCCGCCGCTGTTGTTCACGAGGATGTCGATCCCGCCGAAAGCCTCGAGCGTGCGGTCGACGAGGCGCTTGAGGTCGGCCGGGTTCGTGACGTCGCCTCGCACGGCGAGAGCGCCGAGCCTCTCGGCCTCGCGCTGGAGCAGATCTCGCCTACGGGCGAACATGGCCACGTTCGCGCCCTCACCGGCCAGGGACTCGGCGATCGCGAGCCCGATCCCGGAGGACGCACCGCAGACGATCGCCGTGCGGCCGCTCAGCCCGAGATCCACGCCGCCCCCGTAGATATGCACACGCGCGTCCCCACCCGGGTGGGGAAGGAAGACCACCCGCCACCCGCCGTCAGCGTACGGGCCAAGGTCGCGCGTGTCTTCGTCGCAGGTGTGCCGAGTCTGTGCCGGTTGGTCGGCACCGTCATCGGCCTACGCGGCGCTGCCGAGCACGCCCACGACCTCGCGGACGGCCTCGGCCGAAGCGTTCAGGGCCTCCCGCTCCTCGTCGCCGAGCTCGAGCTCGAGGATCTCCTGGATGCCGCCGGCACCCAATTTGACCGGCACGCCCATGTAGAGGCCCTCGATCCCGTATTCGCCCTCGAGGTAGGCCGTGCATGGAAGCACGCGGTGCTCGTCGAGCATGACCGCGTCAACCATTTGGGCGGCCGCTGCACCCGGCGCGTACCACGCTGAGGTGCCGAGGAGCTTGACCAGCTCGCCCCCGCCCTTCGCCGTCCGCTCGACCATCGCCTGGATGCGCTCATCCGAGACGAGCTTGCGCAGCGGGACGCCGCCCACGCTGGTTGCCGAGACCACTGGCACCATCTGGTCGCCGTGGCCGCCGAGGACCATCGCGGTCACGTCCTTGACCGACGCTCCCGTCTCCAAGGCGATGAACGTCGAGAAGCGGGCCGTGTCCAGGATCCCGGCCATCCCGAAGACGCGTTCCTTGGGCCACCCGGAGACGTTCTTCGCCACATGGCACATCGCGTCGAGCGGATTGGAGACCACGATCAGGACCGCGTCCGGGTTCTGCGCCACGATCGCCTCGGTCACCGAGCCGACGATCTTCTCGTTCGTCGACACCAGGTCGTCTCGGCTCATGTCGCCTGTGCGGGGGACTCCGGCGGTGATGACGACGACCTCGGAGCCGGCCGTTTCCTCGTAGCCGTTCGAGCCGACGACGGTCGGCTCGAATCCGAGCACCGCGCCCATCTGGTTGATGTCGAGGGCCTTCCCTTGCGGCAGGTTCTCTTTGATGTCGACGAGCACGACCTCCGCGTAGTCGCGCGTAGCGAGCACCTGGGCGCAGGTCGCGCCGACGTTGCCGGCGCCCACCACGGTGACCTTGCGTCTCATACCCGCGCTCCCATCGCGTCGATGATCGCGTCTGCCACCTCGCTCGTCCCGACCGCGGTCGGGTCGTCGCGTGAAGGCTTCATGTCGTACGTGACCTGATCCCCTGCGCGGATCACCTCGGCGATCGCGCGCTCGAGCCTGTCGGCGGCCTCGGTCTCCTCGAGATGGCGGAGCATCAGCATCCCGGAGAGCATCATCGCCATCGGGTTGACCTTGTTCTGGCCGGCGTACTTGGGCGCCGAGCCGTGCGTCGGCTCGAAGACGGCGGCGTGCGTCCCGAAGTTCGCCCCAGGCGCCAACCCGAGACCCCCGACGAGCCCGGCCGCCAGGTCGGAGACGATGTCGCCGTAGAGGTTCGGTAGCACGAGCACGTCGTACTCCTCGGGCCGCTGGACGAGCTGCATGCAGAGGTTGTCCACGATCCGGTCCTCGAACCCGATGTCGGAGTTCTCCTCCGCCACCTCCCGCGCCACCCGTAGGAAGAGGCCGTCCGAGAACTTCATGATGTTCGCCTTGTGCACGGCGGTCACCTTGCTGCGGCCGTTGCGGCGCGCGTAGTCGAAGGCGAACTGGACAATCCGGCGGCTGCCCTCGACGGACAGCGGCTTGATCGAGATGCCGGACCCGGCCGGCACCTGGCCGCCGTGCGCAGCGAGCCAGTCGCACAGCTCCTGCGGCATGCGCGGTCCCTTCCTCGAATTCGATCCCCGCGTAGAGGTCCTCGGTCGCCTCGCGCACGATGATCAGGTCGACGTTCTCGTATCGCGAGCGCACGCCCTCGTAGCTCTTGCACGGCCGAACCTGGCCGTAGAGGTCGAGCGTCTTGCGCAGGGTCACGTTGACGGAGCGGAAGCCGCCGCCGACCGGTGTCGTGATCGGGCCCTTGAGCGCGACGCCGGTGCGCTTGATCGAGTCCAGCACCTGGTCGGGCAGCGGGTTGCCGCCGTAGGCCTCCATGACGTCGGCCCCGGCCTCCTGCACGTCCCAGTCGAAGCCGACGCCGGTGGCCTCGAGCACGCGTCGCGTCGCCTCCGCCAGTTCCGGGCCGGTGCCGTCCCCGGGGATCAAGGTCACCTCGTGCGCCACGGCGCAGGACTCTAGCGAAGCAGCCGTCCCCGGCCTCTCGGGTCGGCATCGCAGGCCGCGCCTTCCCCTGTAGATTTCCGGCCGTGAACGAGTTCAAGCCGGGGCTCGAAGGGGTCGTTGCCTTCCAGACGGAGATCGCAGAGCCCGACCGGGAGGGCGGTGCGCTGCGTTACCGCGGCGTGGACATCGAGGAGCTCGTCGGCAGCTACCACTACGAGCAGGTCTGGGGCCTCCTCGTGGACGAGAGCTTCGACCCCGGAATGCCAGATCCGGAGCCGTACGAGCCCAAGCACCTGAGCGGCAACGCGCCCTCGGACCTGCAGGCGGAGACGGCGCGGCTCTCGAGCGAGTGGTCGCTGAAGAAGCTCGTCGACATCTCGGCGGAGGAGGTGCGGGACGACCTCGCGCGGCTCTCTCCGGAGATGATCGCAATCGTCGCCGAGTCCGCCCGCGTCGCGGACGGCCACACCGATCGGGTGCCGGAGGACGTTGTCGCCCAGGGCGAGACCGCCGCTGAGAGATTTCTGCTCCGCTGGCGCGGGGAGGCCGACCCGAAGCACGTCAAGGCGATCGACACCTACTGGATCTGCACGGCCGAGCACGGTCTCAACGCCTCGACCTTCACGGCGCGGATCGTCGCGTCCACCGGCGCCGATACTGGCGCGGCGATGTCGGCCGCAGTTGGCGCTCTCTCAGGGCCGCTGCACGGCGGCGCGCCGGCGCGCGTGCTGCCGATGCTCGACGAGGTGGCGCGCACCAACGATCCCGAGGGCTACGTGAGGAGCCTGCTGGAGCGGCACCAGCGGATCATGGGCTTCGGCCATCGCGTCTACCGCGCCGAGGACCCGCGGGCACGGTTGCTGCGAAAAACCGCGCAGGAGCTCGAGTCACCTCGCTTCGAGGTCGCCGAGGAGCTCGAGCGCGTGGCGCTCGCGGCGCTGCGCGAGTACAAGCCCGACCGGCCGCTCGAGACGAACGTCGAGTTCTGGTCGGCGGTCGTGCTCGATGTCGCGAAGATCCCGCACGACCTGACCCCTGCGATGTTCGCCTGTGCGCGGGTCGCCGGCTGGTCGGCGCACATCCTCGAAGAGAAGCGCACCGGCCGCCTGATCAGGCCGTCGGCGCAGTATGTGGGCCCTGCGGCGCGGCCGGCCTCAGCAGTCGACGGAGCTCCAGTCCCGACTTGAGTCTCGCCGAGGCCGGGGTCGAGGCGAACCTGCTCGCCGAGAGCGGGAACGAACGCGACCTGGCGAAGCTGCGGGCTGCCTGGGCCGAGGATCTGGAGGCCGCTGCCCGCTCGACCGACCACCTCGAGCGCGCAGCCGCGTACCGGGCCGTCGGCCAGTTCCGCTTCCGCCAGAAGGAGGAGCTCCTGCGGCGCGGCCTCGAGGACGACAGCCCCGCCTGCCGCGGCTCCGCGCTGCTGTCACTCGAGCTGCTCTCGCGCGACCACCCACGGGCTATCAACTCTGTCCGGCCGCTCCTGCACACGCTCGCGAACGCAGACGGCAACGCGGCAGTGCGTCGGCTCGCGATCATGTCGCTTCGGAACGGTTCGCCGCAGCGAGACACGATCGTGCTGCTCCAGGGGATCGCGGAGGAGGAGGGCCTCGACCGGGAGATCCAGCAGACGGCCGCGAAGGTCGCCGCAGGGCTCGAGAAGAAGGCGCGGGCGCGCTAGCTACAGCGCGCAGCGCCGGCCGCGCAGCTGATGTCCGCACGATGGGCAGATGCGGCGGCGGCGCTTCCACTCGAGCGCGCTCTTCTGAAGGCCGGCGAACGACATCAGCACGCCGACGCCCGCGGTCGAGACGAGAAAGACCATGAAATGCGGTCTGGGGGGTCATTCTCCAAGCTGATTCCCTGAACCGCGCTTCCCCGAAACACGCCTGCGGCGCGCGTGCGGGTGGCTGCGGAAGTAGACGTCGCGCCGACGGCGGTCGGAAACGTGCGTGTAGAGCTCGGTCGTCCCGAGATCCGCGTGGCCGAGCAGCTCCTGGACGCTGCGCAGGTCGGCTCCCCCTTCGAGCAGATGGGTCGCGAAGGAGTGCCGCAGCAGGTGGGGATGGACCCGCTCGGGCTCCAGCCCGGCGCGGCCGGCGAGCTTGCGCAGGATCAGGAACGCGCCCGCCCGGGTGAGGCCGCCACCCTGGGCGTTGAGGAAGAGCTCGGGACGATGCCGGCGGTCGAGGTACGGGCGGCCGTGGGCCAGGTACCGGCGGAGTGCCTCGACCGCGTGGCGCCCCACCGGGACGACGCGCTGCTTGCCGCCCTTCCCCGTGCAACGGACGAGCCGCCGCTCCAGGTCGATCCCGGCCTTGTCCAGGCCGACCGCCTCGCTGACCCGCAGGCCGGCGCCGTAGAGGAGCTCGACCAGCGCGCGGTCCCGCATCATCCGCGGGGTCGAGCCGGCCGCCGCCTCGATCAGTCGCTGGGCCTCGGCCGGGGAGAGGGTGCGAGGCAGGCGCCTGCGGCGTCGCGGTAGCTCCAGCGCGGCGGCGGGGCTGTCGGCGCGGGCGCCGAGTAGGACGAGGTGTCGGAAGAACGAGCGGACGGCGGCGACCCGGCGCGCGATCGTCGCCGGCGAGAGCCCAACGGCTCGCAGCTCGGCGAGCCAGCGCTCGAGGTCCTCGTTGGTTGCCTTCGAGGGTGGCCCGCCGAGCCAGTCGGCGAGGGCGCGGAGGTCGCGGCGGTAGGCGTCGACGGTCTTCGGCGCCCGCCGGGCGGCGAGCAGCGCGAGGAAACCGTCGACCTCAGGATCTTGGGTGGGATCGGTCATAAACCTTCCTCAGCCGCTTTGAATCGACGTGGCTGTACATCTGCGTCGTCGAGAGCGAGCTGTGGCCGAGCAGCTCCTGGATCGTGCGCAGGTCGGCGCCGCCCTCCAGGAGGTGCGTCGCGAACGCGTGCCGCAGGCGGTGGGGGTGGGGGAGCAGGCGGCGCAGGGTGCTCGTGTCGAGCCGCCGGCCGCGGGCGGAGAGGAAGAGCGCGTTCTCGGCGCCCCGCGCCAGCTCCGGACGCGCCTCGCGGAGGTAGACGGCGAGCCGGTGCGAAGCCTCCTCGCCGAGCGGGACGACTCGCTCCTTGCCGCCCTTCCCGCGCACGTGCACGAGCTCCTGGTCGAAGTCCACATCGGCGAGGTCGAGGTCGACGGCCTCCTGCGAACGGAGCCCCGCCGAGTACACGAGCTCGACGAGGGTACGGTTGCGAACTGCAAGCGGTCCTTCTCCGTCGAGCGCTTCGAGCTCGCGATCGACCTCCTGCGGGCGAGGGGCATCCGGCAGCCGCAGCGGCCGCCTCGGCGCGAACGAGGCGTCGGGAACGCGCTCCTTGCCCAGCGCGTGGCGCAGGAACGCCTTCACCGCGGCTAGCTTCCGCGCGATCGTCGCCGGGGCGAGCTTGCGCGGCCTCGCCCGCCCGAGCTCGGCCGCGTAGTCGGCGAGCGCGCGCACGTCCACGTCCTGCAGGCTCGTGCCGCGCCGGTCGAGCCACGCCGCGAACTCGCGCACGTCCACCCGGTAGGCCCGGCGGGTCGCGTCGGAGAGCGCGGGGCTCTCGAGGAAGCGGTCGATCTCGCGATTCACGGCAAGGGATTCGCCGTGCGCAGCGGGAGATTCCCGCGCTACGAGCTAGAGACGGCGGCGACGATCTCGTCGCTGAGGCTCGCGAAGCCGCGTAGGAACTCGGCTCGCTCGGCCTTGAAGCGCTCGACCAGAGCGCGGTACTCGTCGGAGCGCCCCTGCTGCTCGTAGAGCCGGCGCGGCTGGATGACCTCGATCTCCTCGATCCCCGGCACGGCCGAGGCCACGAGGTAGCCGAAGTCCGGGTCGCGCTCCCATTCGATCGTGCCCTCCGCGATTCCCTTGACGATCGCGGAGGAATGCTTGATCCGCACCTTGAGCGAGCGCTCGTCGCTCTCGGGGCCGCCCACTCGGCCCGTGTTCAGCAAGTAGACCTCGAGCGGGTGCTCGGCGAGCAGCTCCAGGAAGCGGTTGCCCTGGAGGTCGTGGGGGAGCGGGAAGAACGGGTTCGTCCCGGGAACGCGCAGGAACTTGCCGGCCTCGTCCGCGCCGCCCGCGCTCGTCCCGGTGGTCTCGCCGAGCATGAAGAAGGCCGCTGCCTGCGGGCCTTCGAGCTTGGCCACCGCGGGGACGATGTTCTCGTTCTTGTTCAGGATCAGGAGGAAGTGCGCCTCGTCGATCTCGTCGGCCGAGGCGTGCTCGATCACCGAGAACGGGAAGGTCGCGCGCCCGTTGGAGGTGTAGTTGGTGTCGTAGAAATCCACCTCGTCGCCGTGCTGCGAGACGTTCTCGAGGTACGACTCCGGCTGGGTGACCGCCCCGTGGATCGTCGGCTCGTCCTCGGGATTGAGGCCGAAGGTCTTGGCGAAGCAGCCGTTCTCGGTCGCGTAGACCCGCCCGTTCGGCATCCAGGCGACGAAGTCGTCCTGCACCGGCAGCGAACCGTTCTGACGGGTGAAGGTGGTCGTCGTCTTCCCCGTGCCGGAGAGGCCCACGATCAGGCCCACACGCTTGCCACGCTCGGTCGGGATGATCTTGCAGCCCGCGTGGAGCGGAATCCCGCCGTTGTCGTAGACGAGCTTGTTCCACATCCGCAGCCCGCCCTTCTTCGACTCGCCGAAGTAGTCCGAGTTGAAGATCCGGGTCACGCCCTGCTCCAGGTCGACGGCGATCAGGCGGTCGTCCGGGTAGCCCTCGGCTTTGAGGTTCGGGGTGTAGATGACGGTCAGCTCAGGCTCGATCCGCTCGCCCTCGCCGGCCGAGAAGTAGAGCTGCTGCTGCATCCCGGCGATGTTCGCGTTCGCGACCTCGATGAAGAGCCGGGCCGGTGTTCGGAACTCCGGGTTGTTCCCGATGTAGCCGTCGATGACGACCATCTCCTGGTCGGCGATGTATTCGTCCTGGACGGCGGCCCAGCGCTCGCCCTCTTCTCGTGGGATCGCCTGGTTCTGGCCGTCGGGCTCGTCGGTGACGATGAAGGTCGAGCGCTTCGAGCGGCTGACGACCTCCGTCTGGGCGTTGAGGTTCCCGAACCGCGTCCAGCGCGCGTTGGGCATGCGCGCGGTGAGCTCCTTGAGCTCCTGCGAGTCTGGATTGTCGAACGTGCCGGCCGCGTCAGGCAGCCGGAAGAGCATCTTCGCCACGGGCGGGAGCATACCCAGGCGCGATTCTTCAGCACGCCTCCAGCGGGGCACAATGGCGCGATGCGACTCGTCCACCGCCTCAGAAAGGGCCGCCACTGGCTGCTTCTCCTCCTGGGCGGTGTGGTGATCGCGCTCTTCCCGTGGACGGCCTACGTAGGCGTGAGCCTCCCGAGCGAGCATGTCACCCACCACTGGGACCTCGCCTGGGCGGGTTTCGACGCGTTCGAGGCGGTCGCTCTGGGCGCGACGCTGCTCGCGCTCGTGCGGCGTTCGCCGCGTCTACCGGTGGTGGCGGCGACCGCCGGGACGGCGCTGCTCTGCGACGCCTGGTTCGATCTGATCACGGCGGAGCCGGGACGCGAACTGCGCTGGGCGCTCGTCGGAGCGCTCGCTGCAGAGCTGCCGCTCGCTGCCCTGTGCTTCTGGGTCTCGCTCGACGCGATCCGCGGGCTCTCTACCGGCGCAGTGGCTTCGGCAACTGGCCTTCCGCCCACAGCGCCGCCAGCCCCACCCGAGGGAGACCCAGCCGCCGCTCGTACACCAGGTAGCGAGGCTCCCACCGGGGGAAGAACTTCGCGTTGAACCGGTGCAGCCGCTCGATCTGGAAGAACGAGTCGGCGAACAGGAGCACGCGGCCCACGGCACGCTCCGCTAGCCGTCGGGGCTCGTGGATCTGCCGGGCGAAGACCGAGAAGTTGAGCGAGATCTCCTCCACACCCCGCTCGCGCAGCAGCTCGATGGCCTTGGCCACCAGGAACTCGGTGAGGCCGTTGGGCGTCTCGCGGTCGCGGCGCATCAGCGAGAGCGAGACGGCCGGCCGGCCGTAGCTCGGGGCGAAGTGGAGGAACCCGCGGATTCGGCCGTCCGAGTCGCGGCCGACCACGACGAGACTGTCGCCGTGGTCTTCCCGGCGGAGCGCGTCGAGCGACATCGCGAAGCCCCGTTCGGCGCTCCCCGCCCGCCAGTTTCGGCTCACCCGGTCGAGCTCCGCGAGTTGCGGTTCGTCGAGCTCGGCCAGATCCTGCAGCGCGGCCGTGTAGCCGCTCTTCTCCAGTCTCGAGACCGACTGGCGTACCTTCCGGATCGCGCGGCCCTCGAGCGAGAAGGCACGAGTGTCCACAACAGCCTCGTCGCCCAGGTAGAGCGACCGGAGCCCGAGCTGCCTCCAGAGCGGAAGGAGCCGCTCGCCGACTCCCAGCGCCGCGATGTGCAGTCCGCGCGCCTCGGCAAAGAGGCTCAGCTCGCGCAGTAGGTCCGGCATGGCCTCTTCTGGGCCCACCGGGTCGCCCGAGACGAGCAGGACGCCGGCCTCGACGCGGTAGCCGAGGAAGGCGCGTCGATCTGGGCTGAAGAGGTAGTGCTGGTCACGGCGGAGCTTGAAGTACGCGAGCGTGTCGGAGCCGTGCCGGCGGACGAGCTTGCCCGCGGCATGCCGGACGTGCAGGTCGGGAAACGAGCGAGGCGCGGCGAGCGGTCGGAAGACGAGCCAGAGGCACGAGGCGAGAGTCAGCACACCTGTGACGCCGACGGCCTCGTCCACGGAGCCGAGCTCATCGTGGAAATCAAAGGGGCCCGGTTGCCAAAGGAGTGCTGCAACCGTTTCGCGGACGACTGCGCCGATGCTCGCGCTCTCCGGCGCGGCGAGCCAAACGGCCAAGCCGCAGAGCAGGAGACCCGATCCGGCGAGGAGTGGCACTCGCTTCAGCGCAGTCCGCAGCGTCGCGGGGTCGTGGCGAACGCAAAACGATCGTCGTCCGAGCCAGAGCACACCGGCGACCGAGAAGCTGCCGACCGACTCCTCGAAATCGAGGCCCTTGAGCAGGTCGAGCACGCCAAGGCCGACAAGCAGCACGATCGCCAGGCGCAGCGCTCCTTCGCGCTTGCGCCAGAGATACGGGGCGGTCGCAAACAGGAGCACTGACGCGGGCACGGCGGCCGCGTGCGAGAGGCGCAGTGCCTCGAACGGCGCGAACTGCAGCAGCACGTGGTGGCGCCAGCCGATGTTGGGAGTCACCGCGGAGGCGAGGTTGATCACACCGGCGAGCGCGGTGCCAAGCGCGGCCAGCTTCGGCAAAGGGTCGCCCCGTCGAACGGCACGCAGGGGAACGGCGCGTCCGTGCAGGCCCAGGCGCCAGGACGCCGTGTCTCGCTGCGAGGGCACGAGGTCACGCCAGTCTTTCGCGACCAGCCAGAGCCCGAGCAGCACTGCGGCCGCGGGTGCCAGCCCGGGGTCGACCTTGTCGAAGGCCGCGCCTACGGCGAGCGCCAGTAGAACGGCCGCGCCCAGATGCCACTCGTGTACCCGGGTTCCAAGGACGTAGACCCGCGGGCCGAGGCGGTGGTTGTCGATTCGCAGCACACCCACATCATCGAGATTTCTGCGGCGGCCGCGAGTCGAACCGTCGCCGCATTCGTTACGAGCCGCAGCGCGCCCCTCTTCCGATAGCGTCCGTTCCTGGTGGAAGCGAAGCACGACGTGCTCGTCGTCGGGGCAGGCTGCGCGGGAATGCGGGCGGCCATCGAAGCGCATGATGCGGGCGCCGACGTAGCGCTCATCTCCAAGATCCATCCGGTTCGCAGCCATTCCGGCGCGGCCGAGGGCGGGATCAACGCGGCACTCGGGAACGCGTCCGAGGACGACCCGGAGAAGCACGCGTTCGACACCGTCAAGGGCTCCGACTACCTCGGCGACCAGGACGCGATCGAGATCCTCTGCAACGAGGCGCCGGACGACGTCTACCAGCTCGAGCACTGGGGGGCGGTCTTCTCGCGCACCGAGGACGGGCGGATTGCGCAGCGCCCCTTCGGCGCGGCCGGCGAGCCCCGAACGGCCTACGCGGCCGACATCACGGGCCACGTGCTGGTGCACGTGCTCTACGAGCAGGTGATGAAGCGCGACCTCAAGGTCTACGAGGAGTTCTTCGTCTGGAAGCTCGTCGAGCACCAGGATCGCTGCCAGGGCGTGATCGCCTGGAACCTGATCGACGGCGGCCTCGCCACGATCGGCGCCAAGACCGTGATCCTCACCACGGGCGGCGCCGGGCGGCTCTACAACGGCACCACCAACGCCTACGCGTGCACGGGCGACGGGATGACCCAGGCCCTCCGGGTCGGGGTCGACCTCGAGGACATGGAGATGATGCAGTTCCACCCAACGACCCTCGCCCCGACGGGAGTCTTGATCACCGAAGGCACCCGTGGAGAGGGCGCCTACCTCCTGAACTCCGAGGGCGAGCGCTTCCTCAAGCGCTACGCGCCGAATGCCATGGAGCTCGCGTCGCGCGACGTCATCTCCCGCGCCGAGCAGACGGAGATCGACGAGGGCCGCGGCATCGACGGCAACGTCCTGCTCGACATGCGCCACCTCGGCGCCGAGAAGATCCTCGAGCGCCTGCACGGCACCCGCGAGCTCGCGATGACCTTCGCCGGAGTCGATCCGATCTACGAGCCGATCCCGGTCCGGCCGGGCGCGCACTACCACATGGGTGGAGTCGACACCGACGTCTGGGGCCAGACCTCCCTTACCGGGCTCTACGCGGCCGGCGAGTGCGCCTGCGTCTCGGTGCACGGCGCCAACCGGCTCGGCGGAAACGCGCTGATGGAGACGATCACCTACGGCAAGCGCGCCGGCGCTCACGCCGCGGACTGGGCGCTCTCGCACACGACCGTCGAGGTGCCGCCATCGGTCGAGGCGGACACCGAGCGCGAGCTGAAGCAGTTGCTCGACCGCAAGGAGGGCGAGCGGCCCTGGTCGATCCGGAACGAGCTCGCCGAGACGATGCACGAGAACTTCGGCGTCTTCCGGCGCGATGACCAGATGAAGGAGCAGGGTGAGATCGTCGAGGGGCTGCGCGCGCGCTACGAGCGCGTGATCGTCGAAGACAAGGGCCAGGTGTTCAACAACGACCTCACCCAGGCGCTGGAGCTCGGCTTCATGCTCGACCTGGCCGCGTGCATGGTGGTCTCCGGGATCGAGCGCAAGGAGAGCCGCGGCGCCCACGCCAGGCCGTACGACTACCCCGAGCGCGACGACGAGAACTACCTCAAGCACACGATCGTGTCCATGGAAGACGGCAAGCCGAAGGTCGGCTGGAAGCCGGTCACGATGACCAAGTGGACACCGATGGAGCGGACCTACTGATGCGGCGGCTGGCGGCGCTGGCCGCGCTGCTCGTTGTCGCGTCCGGATGCGGGGGCAGCGACAAGAGCTCGGACAACGGCGGGGGGCAGCCGATCGGGAACCCGATCGCCAGGGCCGCGGCCAACACCTCGCGCGCCGGCAGCGTCAAGATCGATTTCGGGATCTCGGGCAAAGGCATCAAGGGCGGCGGCAGAGGCGTCTTCGACACCGGCACCGCCGGCTCCGGCCGCCTCGCGATGACCGTCGAGAGCGGCGGCCAGTCAACGGCCGTCGACACCGTCATCGACGGAACCGTCCTCTACATCCGCACAGCGGTCTTCCAGCAAGCGCTCCCACCCGGCAAGGAGTGGGTGCGGCTCGACCTCGCCCAGTTCGCCAAGCAGCAGGGGGTCAATCTCGGCAGCCTCGTCGACTCCAACCCGAACCCGAACGGCGCCCTCGCCTACCTGCGCGGCTCGACCGGAAACGTGGAGGACCTGGGCAAGGAGAAGGTGAAGGGCAAGGAGACGACCCACTACCGGGCGACGATCGACCTCGAGCAGTCGGCGAAGCGGGCCAAGGGCGAGACCAGGCGGTCGCTGCGCCGCGTGATCGACGTGGCCGGGATCAAGAAGCTCCCGGTGGACGTCTGGGTCGGGGAGGACGGCTACGTGCACAAGGTGATCTACCGGCAGTACTCGGGCAAGAACCAGTCGGCGAAGATCACGATGGAGCTGTATGACTTCGGGTCGCCGGTGACGATCACGCCGCCTCCGGCCGCAACGGTGATCGACTTCCAGAAGATTCTGGGACCACAGGGGAGCTGACACGGACGTAGCGCTCAAGATCTGGCGGTTCGACCCCGAGTCGGGGGAAAAGGCCCTGCGCACCTACGAGGTGGACGCGCCCGAGTGGGCCTGCCTGCTCGACGTGCTCGACCTGATCAAGGACAAGCACGACGGCACGCTCGCCTACCGCAAGAGCTGCCGGATGATGATCTGCGGCTCGTGCGGGATGCGCATGGACGGCCGCGCGGTGCTCGCGTGCAAGGAGCGCATGAAGCCCATCGCCGATGCCGGCCACGTTCCCGTGATCTCCGCGATGGGGAACATGCCGGTGCTCAAGGACCTCGTCGTGGACATGGATCCGTTCTGGAACAAGGTCCGCTCGGTCAAGCCCTGGCTCGACCCCGGCTACGACGAGCCGACGGAGAAGGAGCGGATCGTCTCGCAGCAGAAGATGAACGTGATCCACAAGGAGGCGCTCTGCATCATGTGCGGCTGCTGCGTCTCGGAGTGCAACTCGATGGAGTCCGACCCGGAGTTCACCGGGCCGGCGGCGCTCGCCAAGGGCTTCCGCTTCGTCGGCGACGCGCGCGACCACGCCGAGGTCGAGCGCCTCAACACGATGAACGACGAGCACGGGATCTGGGACTGCACGCGCTGCTACTTCTGCAATGAGCGCTGCCCGAAGGGCGTCGACCCGCGCGATGCGATCGCGAAGCTCGGGGCCGAGTCGATCCGCCTCGACATCGACCACGACATGGGCGCGAAGCACGCGAAGTGGTTCGTCAAGTCCGCGGAGACGACGGGCTGGCTGCGCGAAACCGAGCTCGTGCCGAAGACGCAGGGCATGGTCTCGGCGGTCAAGGAGATCGGTTTTGCCCTCAACCTTGCGAAACGCGGCAAGGTACCGCCGCCCTTCCCGCCGCACGTGGCCAAGGACGTAAAGGAAGCGCGGCTGCTGCACGAGCTCGTCAAGCGGCAGGGACGCGAGGGCGCGCTCGGGATCGTCCAGGGCGAGCATGCGCTCGGCCGCATCGAGTTCCTCGAGGAGTCCGGCGTGCGCGAGAACGCGCCCGAGATCCAGCCCGGGGTGGAGCCCCCGCCGGCCGAAGGATGACGAAGGTCGCCTACTACAAGGGCTGCCTCGCCTCGCTCTCGGCGAAGGAGCTCGACACCTCGACCCAGGCTCTCGCTCCAAAGCTTGGCTTCGAGCTGGACGAGCTCGAGTCGGTCACCTGCTGTGGCGCAGGCGACATCCACGAGGCCGAGCCGGACTACTACCTGCACCTGAACGCGCGCATCCTGGCCTACGCCGAGCAGACCGGAGCCGAGACGCTGATGACGATCTGCAACGTCTGCACGCTGAACCTCCGGCAGGCGAACTGGCAGCTCAAGAACGACGACGACCTGCGAGCGCGCGTGAGCACCAACCTCGAGTCCGTCGGCGCGCCGCCGTACGAGGGAACGGTTGAGGTCAAGCACCTGCTCTGGCTGATCGCGGAGGGCGACGGCTACGACCGCTTGAAGGAGGTCGCGCACAAGGGGCTGAAGGGCCTCAAGGTGGCGCCGTTCTACGGGTGCCAGATCCTGCGGCCCTCGAAGATCCTCGGCTTCGAGAACCCCGACCAGCCGTGGTCGCTCGAGGCGATCATCGAGGCCTGCGGCGGCGAGCCGATCGACTACCCGGCGAAGATCAAGTGCTGCGGCTTCCCGATCATCCAGGCGCGTGAGGACGTCGCGCTCGGCGAGTTGATCCAGCCGATCGAGCAGGCGACCGAGGCCGGCGCCGACGTGATGGTGACGCCGTGCCCGCTGTGCCATCTCTCGCTCGACGCGTGGCAGTCGAAGCTGCGCAAGACCACGGGCCGCGACTTCCAGATGCCGATCCTCCACCTCTCGCAACTGATCGGCGTCGCCGCGGGGCTCGAGGACTCCGAGCTCCAGTTCAAGCGCCACGTCGTCCCGGTCGGCGCGGCGATCGAGACCCTCCAAGAAGAACGCTGATCTAGTGCCGCGCAAGCTTGCCGCCCTCGGCGCCGCCGTCGGTGCCGGCGCGGCCGGATGGGGCCATTTCGAGGCCGGCTGGGTCCGGCTCGAGACGCTTGCGTGCCCGCTGCCCGGCCTACCGCCGGAGCTGGACGGCCTGCGGATCGCGCACCTCTCTGATCTTGCACCTCGGTTTCCCGTCTCGCGGCTCGACGGCGGTCGAGCGAGCGGTCGCCTGGGTCGAGGAGCGACGGCCCGACCTGACCCTGATCAGCGGCGACCTGCTCTCGCGTCGCAGCGGTGAGGAGCGGCTGCGCTCGCTGCTGACGCGGCTGCCGAACTGCTTCGCGGTGCTCGGGAACCACGATTTCGCGCTCACCCGCGACCCGTTCTCGCATCCGGCCGAGGTGTTCGACCTCGAGCCGGCGACGCTCCTCTCCTGGACGACTCGCGCACGCTCGAGCTCCGCGGCAAGCGCGTGCAGATCGTCGGCGTCGACCCGCGCTCGTACAAGCGGCGGCAATCGCACCCCGAGCGACAGGCCGACCCGAACGCCGACCTGCGGATCCTCGTTCTGCCACTATCCGAACGTGGTCGACCGGGTTCCCGCCGGCGTCTTCGACCTCGTGCTCTCGGGGCACCTGCACGGTGGGCAGATCTGCGTTCCGTGGCCGGGCGGCCGGCTGCGGCTCGCGCACATCCGCTGGACGTACATCCGCGGCCTCTACCCGCGCCCGGGGGGCACGCTGCACCTCTCGTCGGGGCTGGGTACGACCTTCGTTCCGTTCCGCTTCCTCGCGCGGCCGGAGGCGACGGAGCTGAACCTACAATCCGCTTGATGGAGGGCAACGCCAGCGTGGCCGCCGACGTGCTCGCCAGCTACGCCGCCGATGCCGCGAAGGAGGTCGAGGGCGTGGCCGGGCTCGTCGAGAGCCGGCTGCCGCGGCACGGCGGGGTGCGGGTGAACGGCGAGGACGGCGCGGTGAGGGTCGAGCTCCACCTCGAGCTGGCCTGGGGCGCCTCTGCGCCGGAGGTGGGGCGGGAAGTGCAGCGTCGAGTTGCCGACTACCTCGAGCGGATGGCCGGCGCGCGGCCGCAGGCGGTGGACGTCGTCGTCGACGAGATCGGCCCCGTACCTTGAGCTTGCGGATCCAGGGGCTGACCGGCGCGACCCTGGAGCACGCGCCGTCGGTCTGCCACACGTGCGTCTGGTGGCAGTCCCGCGTCGCCGGGCGCACGGTCGACAAGCGGCGCTGGATCGAGAAGGCAGAGACCGACTTCGGCGCCTGGGGATCGCTCTACTACGACGACGATGGACGGGTGCTCGGATCGATGCAATACGGGACGGCTCGGCTCTTCCCGCGAGCCTACGAGCTTCCGGCGGGACCTCCTTCCGACGACGCGGTGCTCGTCACCTGCGCGTACCTGGTCAGCCGTTCGAGCCCCTGGGTACTGCAGTCGCTCTTCCTCGCCGCGATCGGCGAGGCCAAGGACCGGGGCGCCGCCGCGCTGGAGGCCTTCGCGTACCGGTACCCGGAAGGCGAGTCCGACTACGAGCGCTTCCTTGTCCACCGCACGGTCTTCCCGCACGACTTCCTCGCCGACTTCGGCTTTCAGACGATTCGCTCGTCCGGGAACGTCGAACTGGCGCGCCTGGAGCTCGGCGGGCTCGTGCCCGTGCTCGAGGGAAAGCGCTCGAGAGTGCTACGGGCGCTGCGGGAGGCCTTCCTGCCAGAGCCCCTACTGGAGCCAAAACCGCCGACGTAGCCTGCCATTCGGCTAGGTAGTTCTAACGTTTGGGGTGGTCAAAAAGGGTGCCCCGCCGTGATACGAAGTGATCATGCGGCTGAGCACGCGCTACCGGACCGTGTTCGCAGCCGACCTTGCGGGCGGTTTGACGACGCTCGTGATGGTGCTTCCGTTCGTCCACCTCGCCTATCGAAGCACCCCGTTGCACGCGACGATCGAGACCGCGTCGGGGATGATCGCGCTGCTGGCGGCCTTCCTCGTCTTGGGGCGGTTTCGCCGGACGGCCCGCTCGGACGACCTTGCGCTGGCGACGGCGCTCGGCTTTCTCGCCTGCGCCAATTTCGTGTTCTCCGCCATGCCGTGGGCCCTGTTCAGCGAGGACTCGATGCGCTTTTCGGCGTGGACATCGCTGATCGGGACCACGGTCGGAGCCGCCGTTCTCGCGACTCTCGTCGTGGATGCCGAGCCGGCGCCTGCGGAGTCCAAAGCGGACGGCGGGAGTGGTCCTCATCACAGCGCTCGTCGCCTACGCTTTCACGGCGGCGCTCGTCGGGCTCTACGAGACCCGGCTTCCGCTGGGCTTCGATCCCACGACGTCCGTGCCGCCGGGGGGCGTGCATACCGTCGGATCGCAAGCGTTGCTCGCGATGCAGCTCGTCGCGGCGGCCTTCTTCATGATCGCCGCGATCGGATTCACGCGACGCGGCGAGCGCACAGGTGACGAGTTGATGACGTGGCTCGCAGCCAGCGCGGCACTCGCCTCCTTCGCGCGTCTGAACTACGCCCTCTTCCCTTCGCTCTACACGCAGTGGGTGTACGTGGGCGATGCGCTCCGACTCGGGTCGTACCTGCTGCTGCTCGTGGGCGCCGCAGGCGAGATCAACCGGTACCAGCGAAGTCTGTCCGAAGCGGCGGCCATGGACGAGCGGCGCCGCATCGCCCGGGAGCTCCACGACGGGCTGGCCCAGGAGCTCGCGTTCGTGGCGGCGCAAGGCCGATCGCTCAGCAGAAGGCCCGACGCCGTCGAGATCAAGTACGTCGCGGCCGCCGCCGAACGTGCGCTCGACGAGTCGCGCCGCGCCATCGCGCTGCTCACCTATTCGCAGGACGACCCTCTCGACCAGGCGCTCGTGCAGACGGTCGAGGAGCTCGTCGACCGAGCCGGGTGCCGAGCGCGCTTCGACGTCGAGCCCGGAATCGAGGTCTCGGGCGACACGCGGGAGGCTCTGCTGCGCATCGTCCGCGAGGCGGTCACGAACGCCAGCCGTCACGGCCGGGCAGACACGGTGACCGTGGAGCTCGAGAACGGCAACGGCCTCCGGCTCCGCATCGCCGACAACGGGATCGGGTTCGACCCCGCCGCGCTGGAGGGCGAGCCGGGGTTCGGGCTGATCACCATGCGCACGCGCACGCGCGCACTCGGAGGCGAGCTGAGAATCGCTCCGCTGCCGGAGGGAGGGACCGAGGTCGAGGTGGTGATCCCATAGAAAAGCCCTTGCGTGTTCTGATCGCCGACGATCATCCGTTCGTCCGGGTCGGGGTTCGGCTCGCGCTCGAACGCGGAGGCTTCGAGGTTTGCGCGGAGGCCGAGGATGGACCGTCAGCGGTAGAGGCGGCCGTGCGGGAGCAGCCGGACGTCTGTCTGCTCGACATCCAGATGCCCGGGAGCGGCATCCGCGCCGCCGAGGAGATCAGCCTCGCCGTCCCGGAAGCGGCCGTGGTGATGCTCACCGTCTCGCGCAGCGACAGAGACCTCTTCGACGCACTGCGAGTGGGCGCTTCGGGCTACCTGCTCAAGGACACCGATCCCGGAGCGACTCCCGCTCGCCCTCAGAGGCGTTATCGCAGGCGAGGCGGCGTTGCCGCGGCACCTCGTGTCGCTCGTGATCGACGAGTTCCGGGAGCGAGGTCGCCGGCGGCCACTGCTCAAGCGCCGCGGCGTCGTGCTGACCGACCGGGAGTGGGAGGTACTCGAGCTGATGAGCCACGGCTTGACGACCTTCGAGATCGCCGACCGCCTCTTCATCGAGCCCGTCACCGTGCGCACGCACGTGAGCTCGATCCTGAAGAAGCTCCGCGTTACGAGCCGCAAGGCCGCGTTGCAGCTCATCGAGCGTTAAATCTCAAGTGCCTGAGCTTGCCCGCTCGAAGACGTTGAGGAATCTCAACGTCGGCTGGGCGCCGAAACGGCTAGGCCGGGTACGCCGCTTGCCACGCCTGACGCAGGGCCGAAGGCGTTGTGACGAGCAACCGGACGGGACAACCGAGCGCGAGCTTCAGCTTTGCCAGGAGCGTCTCGTCCGTTGGGTCGGCGACCGCCACGGAGATCATGCCGTCGGGGTGCAGGCGTAGGGGGATGGCCCGAAACTGCTCGGCCTGCTCGCGCGAGAGGAACTCCACCGCTCGATAGTCCACCGACGTCACGCCGATGTCGACGAACTCGACATTCGCCTGCTCCGCGAGCACGCGGGCGATGTCGTCTTCGAAGCAGATGCGCAGCCGCACCAGCGCCTCGCCGAGCAGTTCGCCGGGCTGCTTCTCCTCGAGGGCGCGGTCGAGCTCGTCGTTCGTGAGGAGGCCCTTGCGCAGCAGGAGCGCGCCCAGGTGAGAGCGGGGCTCGTTGTCGAAGAAGTTGTGATCGAGTCGTGCGGGCCGCATAGCGGCCTACTTATCGGGATTTAGCGGCTCCGGCTTGAGCGGAACCTGGATTCAGGCGGGAATCGGGCGGCGCGAGAGCACGAGCTCTGCGATCTGGATCGCGTTCAGGGCCGCGCCCTTGCGCAGGTTGTCGCACGCTAGAAAGAGCGAGACGCCGTTTTCCGCCGCGGGATCCCGGCGGATACGGCCCACCAATGCTTCGTCGCCGCCCGCGGCCTGACCTGGGGTCGGGAACTCCTCCACGCGCACCGATTCGGCCGCGGCCAGCAGCTCGCGCGCCTGCTCCGGGGTGAGCGGCTGCTCCGTCTCGAGCCAGACCGACTCGGCGTGGCCGACCGGCACCGGAACGCGGACGCAGGTTGCGCTCAGCGGCAGCTCCGGCAGCTCGAGGATCTTGCGCGTCTCCTCGCGGAGCTTCGACTCCTCCTCGAACTCCTCGCCGTCGTAATCCCAGTCCATCGCCAGGTCGTGCTCGGCCTGCGGCTCGTCGAGGAGACGTTGCAGCCGCTGCGCGCCCGCGCCCGAGGCCGATTGGTAGGTGGCGACTCGAACCGCGCGTAGGCCGGCAGCCTCGTGCAGCGGCTTGAGCACGAGCGCGAGCGGGATCGCGCAGCAGTTCGGGTTCGCGAGGATGCCGTCGTGCTCTAGTGCCCGCGCTCCGTTCACCTCCGGCACGACGAGCGGGATTCCCTCCGCGAGCCGGAACGCGGCCGACTTGTCGATGCAGACGGCTCCGCCGCGGACGGCGTGAGGGACGAGCTCTTTGCTCGCCCGCGTGCCGATAGAGAAGAGGCAGAGGTCGAGGTCGCCGGCGGAGAGAGCTTCCGGCGTCGCCTCTTCGACGATGCGACCGTCGGCGAGCCTCGTTCCCGCCGAGCGCTCGGAGGCAAAGGCGCGGACGTCCTCGAAGCCGCGCTCGGCGAGCAGCTCGAGCGTCACGGCCCCGACCGCGCCCGTGGCGCCGATCACGCCGATCCTAGGCATGCTGGCGCTCGGCTTCGGGGGCGTCGAGCTCGAAGGCGCGGTGCAGCTCCACGACGGCTCGCTCGACGTCCTCGCCGCGCACGTGACAGGCGATCTTGATCGGCGAGGTGATCACCACCTCGAGCTCGATTCCGGCTGCGGCAAGCGTCTCGAAGGCCTTCGCCGCCACCCCCGGATGGCTCTTCATCCCCGCACCGACGACGCTCACCTTGCCGAGGTCGTCGCGGGCGTTCCAGTCCACGCCGAGGCCGTCGAGCGCCTCGCGCGCGGCCTCGCGGTCCTCGGCGGGTGCCGAGAACAGGATCTCCGAGCCCGTGCGCACGATCGTGTCCACGTTCACGCCCGCGTCCGCGAGGACGGCGAACAACCGCGCCGGGTCGGTGCCCTCCACGCGGTAGAGCATCTCCTCACGCGTGTGGGTGACTCCGGAGATCAGCGCCTTCTCGAGCATCCGTTCGTCCTCCTCGCGAATCCAGGTGCCGTCCGCGGCCGAGAACGTGGAGCGGACATGCAGCTTGACGTGGTGGTTCCGCGCGACCTCGACCGAGCGTACCTGGAGCACCCGGGCGCCCGAGGCGGCCATCTCGAGCATCTCCTCGTAGCTGACCGCATGGAGCTTGCGTGCCTCCGGCACCAGGCGGGGGTCGGCGGTGAAGACGCCCTCGACGTCGGTATAGATCTCGCAGGCCTCGGCGCCGAGCGCGGCGGCCAGCGCGACCGCGGTCGTATCGGAGCCGCCACGGCCGAGCGTCGTGATGTCGAAGTCGGTGGAGACGCCCTGGAAGCCGGCGACGAGCACGATCCGGTCCTGGTCGAGCGCCTCGTGGATGCGGCGGGCCCGGACGTCCACGATCTTCGCGCGGCCGTGGACGGTGTCGGTGACGATCCCCGCCTGCGAGCCGGTGAGTGAGATCGCCTCCGCGCCGAGGTCGTGGATCGCCATCGCGGCCAGGGCGCAGGAGATGCGCTCGCCGACCGAGATCAGCATGTCGAGCTCGCGCGGCTTCGGCCGCGGCGAGACGTCATAGGCGAGGCGCACGAGCGAGTCGGTCGAGTCGCCCATCGCCGAGAGCACCGCGACGACGCGATTGCCGGCCGCGCGTGCCTCGACCAGCCGGCGGGCGACGTCCTTGATCTTGCCCGGGTCGGCGACCGAGGTGCCGCCGAACTTCATCACGAGCGTGCCGAGCCGGGGCTCTGCGCCCTCGAGAGCCGGAAGAGCCTCGAATTCGGTGGTGGTCACGGCTGAAAGTCTAGGGGAGGGCTCTACGGGCTTCACATTTCGCGGCGGCCGGAGAGCGCCCTGCCCAGGGTGACCTCGTCGGCGTACTCGAGGTCGGAGCCCACAGGGAGCCCGCTCGCGAGCCGGGTCACGCGCACGAGGCCTCGCAGGCGATCTGCGAGGTAGGCCGCCGTCGCCTCGCCGGTCATGTTCGGATTGGTTGCGAGCACGACCTCCTGGACGCCGTTGCGCTCGACTCGGCCGAGCAGCTCGTCGATCCGGAGGTGTTCGGGCTCGACCCCGTCGAGCGGGGAAAGCGAACCGCCGAGCACGTGGTAGAGGCCGCGGAACTCGTGCGTCCGCTCGAGCGAGATCAGGTCGGCGGGTTGCTCGACCACGCAGACGATCGTGTGGTCACGGCGCGCATCTCGGCAGATGTCGCAGGTCTCTTCCTCGGTCAGGTTCCCGCACTCGCGGCAGAAGCGCACGCGCTCCTTGACCTCGGCGATCGCGGCCGCGAGCGCGTTCGCCTCGTCCTTCGACACCCGGAGCAGATGGAAGGCGAGCCGCTGCGCGGTGCGCTGGCCGACCCCGGGCAGGCGGGTCAGCTGGGAGACGAGGTTCTCGACGGCCGGACTGAACATGCCGCCATTGTGCCGGTCGCGTCGGTCTCAGCCGGGCGGCGCGGCGTTCTGGGCGAGGCGGTTCAGCGCGGCCTCCAGCAGCGATGCGGCCACCTCCGGGTTGGCGGTGACCAGCTCGCGGAAGCCCTCGCGGTCCAGCGCCAGGCAGCGCGCCGGCGTCTTGGCGCGCACGCGGGCGGTGCGCGTGGCGTCGGCGCTCATGAGAGCGAGCTCGCCGAAGAACTCACCCGGCCCGAGCTCGATCTGCTCGCGCTTCGTCTCGACGACGACGGTTCCGTCGCAGATGAAGAACATCCCGGTGCCCTTGGTCCCGGGCTGAACCAGCAGCTGCCCGGCGGGCACCTCGACCTCCTTGGTCGCTTCGGCGAGCCGCTCGAGCTCGCCGTCCTCCAGGTCGGCGAACAGCGAGATCCGCCGCAGCCCTTCGACGCGCCCGTCCGCCACTAGAGCCCCGGAAGCCCCATGCCTTGCAAGCCGCCGAGCGCGGGGCCCAGCTTCGACTCGATCAGGCTCTGCGAGGAACGGAGTGCCTCGTTGACCGCGGCGACGACCATGTCCTCGAGCATCTCGGGATCGTCCGGGTCGATCGCCTTGGGGTCGATCTTGATCTCCTTGATCTCGCCGCCGCCGGTCGCCGTGACGGTGACCATGCCGCCGCCCGCGGTCGCCTGCACGGTCTCGTTTTTCAGCTCCTCCTGGGCCTTCTGCATCTGGGCCTGCATCTCCTGGACCTGCTCGAGCATCTTGTTCATGTCCATGCTCATTCGTCTGCCACCTCTCGGGCGTCGAAGGTTCCCTTCATCAGCTCGATGATCTCTTCCTCGCTCGCGGGCTGCTCTTCTGCCTCTGCCTCCGGCCCAGTGTCGCCGCCGTTCTCGCCCACCTCGAAGGTGAGCGAGAGGTGGCGGCCCGTGATCTGGTAGAGCGCCTCTTCGAGCAGAGTTGCGTTCTTCGGCTCCTCGGCGAGCTGCCGGTGGAACGATGCCGCGCGCGGGAACTCGACGGTGAGGGTGTCGCCGGCGAGGCCTTTCGGGTGCGCCTCGCGCAGCACCGACGCGGTCGGGATCGACTTCTCCTCGACCGCCGGGAGGATCGTCCGCTGCCAGGCCTCCTGGAGCTGCTCCAACTCCAGCGAAGGCGGCGCGGCCGCAGGCGTGGCCGGCTCCTCGGTGTCAGTCACTGTGACTGTCTCTGTGACTGTCACCGGGGCGGGGCCGGAATGGCCACGGGTCTCGAGCTGCTCGAGCCGGAAAGCCGTGGACTCGCGGGAGAGATCGGCCGCGGGACGCGTCACCTTGACCAGCGCCAGCTCGAGGGGCAGGCGCGGGTCGCCGCCCTGGCGCATGTCCTCCACAGCGACCGCGAGCAGATCGCAGAGCCGCAGCACCGTCGCTTCGCCGACCTGGTTTGCCTGCTCGCGCAGGCGCTCGCGCGTCTCCTCGGTTACCGGCAACGAGTCCGGCACCTCGCCCATGTGCTGGACAAGCAGCAGGTGGCGCAGATGCTCGAGCAGGTCGGTCACCAAGCGCCCGAGATCCTGGCCCTGTTCCGAGAGCTCCTCGATGAAGGTCAACGCGCCGGCCGTGTCTCGATCGACCACGAGGTCGCACAAACGGAAGAGCGCCTCCTCCTCGACCGCGCCCAGGAGCTGCAGCACTGCCTGCACGGTCACCTGCTTCTCGGTCGCCGCGGCCAGCTGGTCGAAGGTCGAGACCGCGTCGCGGTAAGCGCCACGCGCAGCTCGCGCGATCAGCGAGAGCGCTGCGTCAGGCGCCTCGATCCCTTCGCCGTCCGCCACCCGCCGCAGCACCTGCACCAGCTCCGGGAGTCGCGGCCGGGAGAAGACGAAGGTCTGGCAGCGCGAGCGAACCGTGGGGAGCATCTTCCCGAGGTCGGTCGTGCAGAACACGAAGACCAGGTGGGGCGGAGGCTCTTCGATCAGCTTCAAGAGCGCGTTGAAGGCAGCGTCCGTGAGTTGGTGTGCCTCGTCGAGGATGTAGACCTTGTGCCGCCCCTCCACGGGCTGCAGCACCACGCGCTCGCGGATCTCGCGGATGTCGTCGATCCCACGCTGCGAGGCCGCGTCCATCTCGATCACGTCCATGGAGGTTCCGTCCGCGATCGCCCGGCAGGCATTGCAGGTCTTGTCGGGCGTCGGCGTCGGCCCGTGCTCGCAGTTGAGGGCCTTCGCCAGGATCCGGGCGAGCGACGTCTTGCCGGTCCCTCGTGGCCCCGCGAAGAGGTACGCCTGGCGGATCTGCCCGTTCGCGATCGCGTTCTTGAGCGTCCGCACGACCGCCTCCTGCCCCACGACCTCGTCGAAGTCCTGAGGGCGGTACTTCCGGTAGAGGGCGGCCACGCTGCGACTCTATCGAAGGGCCCTCGACCCTAGGTAGCCCCGAAGGCGCTCGCTTGCGACGCCGACATGAAGGGCGTGCCGGCTTGGCCGGTGCGCCCGATTTGGCACCGCGGCCTCGGGCCGGGCACACCGTGCGCCTGAGAGGCATTACTTAGCGCTGCTTCCTTCCGGATCTGACGCGGTTCGCAAGCTCTCACCGCGCGGGGCCCGGCCCGAGCCCGCGGCGCGAGGCGACGATGGTACCAACCCCTACTAAGTGCCATTAGACTCGTCCGCGTGGCCATCGCTGACGTCATGACCTTCCGCGTCGTCACCGTCGGGCCGGACGATCCGGTCCGGCTCGCGATCGCCCGGATGCTCGAGGAGAGCGTTGGCTCCGTCGCGGTCTGCGAGGGCGAGCGCCTGGTCGGGATCTTCACCGAGCGCGACGTGCTGCGGCTGGCCGGCGAGGGCTCCGACTTCGCCGAGGTCCGCGTTGGCGACGTGATGACTCGCAGCCCGGTCACGTTGCGGCCGGACGATGACGTGCTCGAAGCCGCCCGTCTGATGGGCGACCGCAAGATCCGCCACGTGCCCGTGCTCGAAGGCGAGAATCTGCTCGGGATGGTGGGCATCCGCGAAGTGATGCGGACGCTCGTCGAGCGGCTCTGGCGGACGCAGGACCCCGAGGCGCACGAGCGCGCCCGCGAGCTGCTCGGTCGCAGCGGCTCGACGCTGTCCTCCG
>CAVXZG010000002.1:0-101947 GCA_963766375.1 uncultured Actinomycetes bacterium
GGCGTCGGGATGGAGTGGGTTCATCAACACGACGTCCGCCTCCGGGAGGACCTGCGAGCGCACTGCGGCCAGCAAGCTGCGGCGCTCCTCGAGCCAGTCGGTCACCCAGGCGCCGATCGCAGCGTCGCCGCCGGCGTCGCGGACTCTCTCGGGAGTCGCATCGATCTCGGTCCAGCCGAGCACGTAGTCATCCGGCGCATCGGCTGGATCGCCCGGCAGGTAGCGCAGGGCGACCAGCACCGCGAGCCCCGCCTCCGAGGCGAAGTTGACCACCGGTGCGCCCGGCGGTGAGTAGCGGCCGCCATGTTCCGACGTCCCTGCACCGTCGAGCGCCGTCTGGCCCGTCCGAGTCAGCCGCCAGAGTCGCATCGGCTACTTACCGGGACGAGGACTCGTTCAGGCTCACGGCAGCTCGAATCAGGGCCACGAAAGCCCGCTCATCGATTTCATCGTCCTCGTGGAAGTCGTGGGTCGGCTCCTCCCGCCTGTGAGCATTCTTCCCGATGACACTCCGATGAGCAACGATCAGCGGGAGGCTCGCGGTGAGTTTGCTGGAAACATGCGAGCGGTTCGCGCGCGCGGGCTCAGGCGCCGGTTCGTGCCTCACGCGCGACTGAGCCCACAAGCAGGAGCACGACGGCAAGCGGAAGCAGCCACCAGGCCGCGAAGCCATGGTGCGCGAGAATCCAGGTGAAGGCGAACGCGACCAAGATCCCTGCGGCCACACGCCAGTCGTCGCCGACAACGAAGTTCCACCAGAAGCGGCCGAAGGCAACGACGTATCTCATGCGCCGGCCTCCGCGAGCCTGAGCCGCTGCCGCCGTCGGCGCAGCTCCCGCGTGAGCAAGACCGAAACGAGCCCGATGACGCTTGCAATGCCGAGAATCGCGAGGTCGGAGCCCGGCCACTCTGCGCCCGCGCCCTCTCCGCCCCAGAAGATGCCGAAGCTCGTAAGCAGTACCCCGACGACGAACTTGAGCGTGTTCTCCGGAACGCGCCCGAGCGGCCCGCGCACGACGATTCCGACCGCGACGACCAAGACGACTGCGGCAGCAGCCGCGCCGACGGCCAGGCCAAGCCTCGACTGCGTGCTGCCAAAGCCGATGACGATGAACGCGACCTCGAGGCCTTCGAGAAGAACGCCTTTGAACGCGACGGTGAACGAGTACCAGTCCATACGTCCGGTCGAGACGGCGACCGAGCCCGCTTCAGCACGGCCGCTCGTAAATGCCGCCGCCTCGTCGTGCAGCGGCTTGTACCCGCCGGCTCGGAGGATGGCCTTCCGCAGCCACTGCAGGCCGAACGACAAGAGCAGCGCGCCGACGACGAGCCGCAGCGTCGAGATCGGGATCACGCTCAGAGCCGGTCCGAGCGCCGCCACGATCGCAAGGAGCACGACCAAGGCCGCGCTCACTCCCACCATCGTCGAGCGCCAGCCGCGGACGATCCCGACCGCCAGCACGATCGTCAGCGCTTCGACTGCCTCGACCGCGCTCGCCAGGAAGGTCGCGAAGAAGAGGAGGACGTTCGAGCTCATGCCTCAATCGTGCCACCACACGAGCCCTCGGCATCGTCGCTTTGGGAGAGCACGGCGCCTCACGCGTCGAGCGGTAGCCGCTGCAGCAGCTCGTCCACGCGCGCGAAGCCGCTCTTCGCTCCTTCCTCGACGCCGTACTGCATCGTCGTGTCGCGCTCCTCGGTCGAGGCGAAGCGCATCGTCTGCGTCAGCTTCGTCCGCTCGCCCAGATCCTCGAACTCGAGCGTCTGCAGGTGGTTCTGGAACGTCTGCACGAGCCGCTCGGGCGCGTCGACCTCGCGGAACTCGCCTTCGACGACGCCGAAGGCGGTCTGGAAGCGGTACGTGCCGCCGGGACGGACGTCCATCTCCTCGACGACCGTGCCGTCGCCCCACCATTCCGGAATCAGCTTCGGATCGGTCCAGACCGAGAAGACGTGCGCGCGCGGTGCGTCGAAGATCCGCTCGACGCGGATCTCGAGCTCGTTCGGGATGGTGACGGTGGTGGTGTTCATCGGCTCACCGCCTGCTTGACGAGCTTCGCGATCCTCGCCTCGTCGGCTTTCGTCAACTTCTTGAGTGCGAAGGCGACCGGCCACATGGAGCCGTCGTCGAGCTTCGCGCTGTCGTTGAAGCCGAACATCGCGTACCTCTCCTTGAACTTCGCCGCGTTGCGAAAGAAGCAGACGACCTTCCCTTCCTTGTTGGCGTACGCGGGCATCCCGTACCAGGTCTTCGGTGTGAGCTCAGGGGCGGCGTCCTTGACGATCGCATGAAGCCGTTCGCCGATCACGCGATCGTGCGGCGTCATCGCGTCAAGCGCTTCCTGCACGGCGGTTTCACCGTCCGTGGTCGCCTTCAGCTCTTTGGCGCGCTCCCTCATGGCGGCTCGCTCTTCCTTCGAGAACCCCTTGGACGTCTTCTCGCTCATTGCTCTCCTTTCGTGCGTTCGACGACCTGCGCGAAGCGGTCGAGCCGCTGCAGCCACGTGCTGATGCCCTCGAAGGCGTAAGGCGCGAGCATGCACCTGCGGACGCGGCCGACCTTCTCCGTCGTCACGAGCTGCGCCTCCTCGAGCAGCCGGATGTGCTTCTTCATCCCGGTCAGCGACATGCCGAAGGGCTCGGCGAGCTCGCTGATCGTCGCCCTGCCGGAACCGAGCCGTTCGAGGACGGCGCGGCGGGTCGGGTCGGCGAGGGCTGCGAACGCGCGATCGACGGTCGGTTGATACTGAACCATTAGGTTCACTATAGGCGATTCGGCGCTGCGGCGCAAATACCGCCGCGGAAGTTCAGTCCGGGTACTCGTCCTTCCGCCAAGCGCGCGGCTCGGGGTCTTGGACTTTCGGCGTTCGCTCGAGCAGGAAGCTGAAGTACGGCGCCACGAACGGGTCGGGCGCCATCACCGTGTAGGTGTGGTAGACGGTCCCGTTCTCGCGCGCGAAGGCGATCCAGCTCGGCGCCTCGCGCAGCCCGTCCTCGAGCTCGGCCCCGACCTGGCGTGACCACTCCTGGAGGAACTCGGGCGGGTTGTCGATCATCTCCTTGACCTCGGGAACGTGCTGCGCCTGCTCCTCGGTCAGGGCAAGGTCGAAATCGAAGGCGAAGTCGGTGTCGTAGGTGGAGACGTAGGGGAACTGCCAGCCCATCCGCTGCTTGTAGGCGGTCAGCCGCTCGATCGGCGCCCGCGAGAAGCAGAGCAGCGTCACGTCGCGGTGGTTCAGGTGGACGAGCGAGCCGTCGAGCCCGTCGCCCAGGTTGGTGCAGCCGGGACAGGCGCCGTTCGTGTAGTCGGGGCCGAACATGATGTTGTAGGCGAGCAGCTGTGAGCGCCCGTCGAAGAGCTCGGCGAGGGTCTTCTTGCCGTCCTCGGTGTCGAACTCGTACTCCTTCTCGACCGGGACCCAGGGGAGATCGAGACGCTTGCTCTTGATCTCCTCGTTTCGCGCAGCCTGCTCGGCCTCGAGCTTCGCGAGCTCGTCCCGCGCCGCCTGCCATTCCTCTGCGGTTCCGATCTTGTGTTCAGGCATCTCATCCTCCCCTTTTGTCGGGCTCGAGCGCTCCCGCGTGAACCGAACCTATCGCCGGAGCGGACGCTACCGGGATCACGAAGTAAGACCTACGGCTACCCGGAAACTCATCGCAACCCGAGCCTTGGGAATGTTGGGTGGGTAGCCTGGCCCACTCCGCTGCGGCATGAAGTGACACCCGTAAAGCGCAGCCCTACTGCTCTGACTGGGGCAGGTGGAACCTTGGCGTCCTCGTAGGCGGCGTCGCCGGTCGACTCGGCCGGTCCGTAGACGAGGTTCAGGACGCCAGTCTTGAAGGTCTCGGACGAGATCAGCCGCAGCGGGATCGGAGTCTCGTCCTCGTCGAACAGCCGCATGCCCTTGCGAACGGCGATCGGGTGCACCAGCAGGTGCAGCTCGTCCAGAAGGCCGGCGGCCAGCAGCTGGCGGACGACCGAGACCGAGCCGCTCAGCGCGATGTTGCCGCCCGGCTCGTTCTTCAGGGCGGTCACGGCCTCGACGAGGTCGCCCTCGAGCTGTTCGGAGTTCCGCCAGGTGAACTCCAGCTTCTGCTTCGACACGACGATCTTGCGAGCGTCGCCGAGCGTCCTTGGCGAAGTCGGCGTCCTCTTCACCCGCCGCCTCGCGCTCCGGCCACGCCCCGGCGAAGCTGTCGTAGGTCTTGCGGCCGAAGAGGACGGTGTCGGCCGCGCCGAGAGTCGCGGCGACGGCGGCGCCCATTTCCTCGTTGAAGTACGGGAAGTGCCACTGATCGGGCGCCTCCACGACGCCGTCGAGCGCGATGAACAGGCCTGCGGTGATCTTCCTCATGGCTTTCTCCTCACGGAGTAATCGGTGCCCTGCGTCATCCCATCAGACCGTGCCGGCCGACGCGGCGATTTACGTGACCCCTCGAACGTTCTCTGTGCCGTTGCCATTCCGACCCCCGACCTCCCGCGTTAGCGTCCGCCTGTGAGCGAGCAGCACGCCGAGCGGGAGCAGCGCGTCACCTCGTTCGAGCTCTTCTTCGACCTCGTCTTCGTCTTCGGATTCACGCAGGTCACGACGGTGCTGTCGGACGATCCGACGTGGAGCGGGCTCGCGCACGGCCTCCTGATCCTCGGCGCGCTCTGGTGGGCGTGGGCGGCTTACGCGTGGCTGACGAACACTGTCAATCCCGATGAGGGCGCGGTCTGGGGGGCGATGCTGGTTGCGATGGCGGCGATGTTCGTCGCCGCGCTGGCCGTCCCCGAAGCGTTCGGCCAGCACGGTGTCGTCTTCGGGGTCGCCTTCCTCATCGTGAACGTCATGTACCTCACGCTCTACGCGCTCGGAGCACGCGGAGACCGAGACCTTCTGACGGCGATCCTGCGGAGCGCTCCCTCGGCCCTCGCCGGCGCGGCCCTGATCATCGCGGCGGGGTTCCTCGACGGCGGGCTCAGGTCCCTGCTCTGGCTGGCTGCGCTCGTGATCGGTTTGTTCGGTCCGCTGCTCGCCGGCTCGAGCGGCTGGCGAGTGGGGCCGGCACACTTCGTCGAGCGGCACGGCTTGATCGTGATCATCGCGATCGGCGAGTCCCTGGTCGCCATCGGCCTCGGGGCCAGAGGCACCGGGCTCGGGATCGGCGTGATCGTGGGCGCCGTGCTCGGCCTGCTGGTGGCGATCTCGTTCTGGCTGGCGTACTTCGACTTCTTCTCGATGCGCGGCCTGCAGCTGCTCACCGACCGGAGCCGGCGTCGAGCGCATCGCCCTCGCGCGCGATGCCTACACCTACCTGCACCTGCCGATGGTGACCGGGATCGTCCTCTTCGCGTTCGCGGTGAAGACGACGCTGGCGCATGTCGGCGACGAGCTCGCGACGATCCCGGCGCTCGGCCTGTGCGGCGGCCCCGCGCTCTACCTGCTTGCGTACGTAGGAGTGCGCGTGCGTGTGTCGCACACCCTCGGCGGCGGGCGACTGGTCGCCGCGATCGCCTGCGCGTTGCTGTGGCCGGTGGCCACAGTCGTACCGGCGCTGGTCGCGCTCGCGCTGATCGCCGTCGTCTGGGTCGCGCTCCACACGTACGAGTTCGTCTGGTGGCGCGAAGCCCGGGCGGAGACGCGCGCGCTCCGCCTGCCGCCCTCAGCCTCTGAACAGGCGTGATACGAAAGCACCGTGCCGCCGCTCCCAATCCCGCCTGAGATCGACGCCTTCCTGCGACGACCGAATCCCGCGGTCGTCGCGTCGCTCAGGCCGGACGGCTCGCCGCACACCGTCGCCACCTGGTACCTCTGGGACGGCGAGCGCGCGCTCCTGAACATGGACGAGAGCCGGCTGCGGCTTCGGTTCATGCGCCGTGATCCGCGCGTCGCACTGACCGCGCTCGGCGAGGACGAGTGGTATCGCCACGCGAGCCTGATCGGCCGTGTGGCCGAGCTCGTCGAGGACGAGGGCCTGCGCGACATCGACCGGCTCTCGCTGCACTACACCGGTCAGCCGTTCAGGAACCGGGAGAGTCGGCGCTTCAGCGCCTGGGTCGAGCCCGAGTCGTGGCACGCCTGGGAGGGCTCGCACTCCTGGATGAGCTGACCGGCGATCTGCAGGAGCGCCTCGACGCCGTCCTGCGCGACATCGGCTTCGGCCGCCTCGTCGGCGTCGAGGTCGTGGACTGGGAGCCCGGACGCGCCCGCACGCGGCTCGTGCCGGGACCGGACCAGACGAACGTCCACGGCTTCGTGCACGGCGGCGCCCTCTTCGCCGTGGCCGACACCGCCTTCGAGGTGGCCTGCAACAGCTAGGGGCGCGTTTGCGTCGGTCTCGACGTCACCGTCCACTACGCGGCGCCGGCACAGCCCTGGCGAAGTCCTCGTAGCCGAGGCCGTGGAGGTGACGAGGTCACGGCGAGTCGCGTCCTATCGCGTCGAGGTGAAAGGCGAGGACGGGCTCGTCCGCTGCACGGTGCTCGCGGTCGCGTTCCGCACCGACCGCTGGCACCTGGGCGAAGACGAGTGGCCGCCCGAATGGCGGGCACGCCATTGAGCTCTAGGGACGCAGCAGGTAGAAGCGCCAGAAGTCGTTCTCGATCGGCAGCACCTCGCAGCTCGAGAACCCGGCCTGCTCCGCGTACTCCTTGACGGTATCCGCCCGAATCACGGTTCCAGTTCCGGCCGCGCCCTCTCCGACCATGCCTACGGGCAGGCAGTGGAGGATGCTGAAGCCGTAGAACAGCCGCTCGGTCTCGCCCGCGGGCCCTGTGAAGGACTCCTCGGTGCGCTCGTCTCCGATGAACATGACCCCGCCGTCGGCGAGCAAGCCACGCGCCGCTCGCAGGACCTCGACGGGATACGACATGTCGTGCAGCGCCTCGAAGAGCGTGACGAGGTCGTACCGGCCGGCGAGCCCGGCATCGGCGGCGTCGCGGTCGTGGAACGTGACCCGGTCCTCGACGTCGCTGCCGGCGAGGTTCTTGCGCGCGGACTCGATCGACGCGGTGTCGGAGTCGATTCCGTCGACCTGCAGCTTCGGGTAGGCCCGCGCGATCTCCATGCTCGAGCGGCCTTGCCCGCAGGCGACGTCGGCAACCCGGGCGGGCGGGTCGGCGAGCAGCCGCTCGTGGATCTCCGGCACTGCGCCGAGCCATTCCTTGCCGAGCAGGTTCTCGTACAGCGGCCGCGTGAAGGCAGCCTGCGACTCGTGCAGGTCCTCGCCGTAGTCGGCGTAGGGCACGCCGCCGCCGCTTCGCATCGCCTCGAGCACCGCGTCGATCGGGCGAATCGAGGCGACCACGGCTCGGGCCAGCGGCGCGATGTGGTTGAGGCTCGAGACGTCGAGCAGCGCCTCGTCGTGGCCTTCCGGCAGCCGGAATCGCCACGAGCCTCCCTCCTGCTCCGCGGTGAGCAGGTCGCTCGCTGCCTGGTGCTCGAGCCACTCGCGGGCGTACCGCTCGTGAATGCCGGTCGCCTCCGCCAGCTCGGTCGAGGTCAACGGCCCCTTGTCGGCCAGGGCTCGATAAAGGCCAAGCCTCTCGCCGATGTAGACGGAGAAGAGATCGAACGCCCCGACCGCATCCATGAAGAGCCGGCCTACGAGAGCGTCGCGCCGTTCGGTGGCGTCAGCGACGGTTGCCATCGAAAAAACCTCCTGTCGACCTTGCGATCTTCGCTCCCTGGGCGCCGCGAATGCAAGGGAGTAGGGTTCGCAGCGATGGAGACCGAGCAGGCGCAGAGCGTCGACGCCGTTCGCACCGCGCGCGAGCAGTTCGTGCCTCGCGGGATCGCGACGACCGACTTCGTCGTCGCCCGGGCCGAGGGCGCCACGCTCTGGGACGCCGACGGGCGCGAGTACCTCGACTTCGCGGGCGGGATCGCGTGCCAGAACCTCGGGCACAACCCCGAGGCCGTCGTGCGGGCCGTGCACGAGCAGGTCGACCGTTTCCTCCACCAGTGCTTCATGGTCGGGATGTACGAGCCGTACGTCGAGGTCGCGCGCCGGCTCGACGAGCTCTGGCCCGGCGAGACGGCGACCAAGACCGTGCTCGTCAACTCCGGAGCCGAGGCGATCGAGAACGCGGTCAAGATCGCCCGCGCGGCGACGAAACGCCCGGCGGTCGTGGTCTTCGACCGCGCCTTCCACGGCCGCACCAACCTGACCATGGCGATGACCTCGAAGCTCGTCTACAAGCAGGGCTTCGGGCCACTCGCGCCGGAGGTGTACCGCGCGCCCGCGCCCTACCCGTACCGCGGCGTCTCCACGGAGGATGCCCTTGCCGGGCTCGAGTTGCTTTTCAAGCAGGACGTCGACCCCCAGAGCGTGGCGTGCGTCGTGCTCGAGACCGTGCAGGGCGAGGGCGGCTTCATACCGATGCCGACCGAGTTCGTCCGCGGGCTGAAGGAGATCTGCGAGCGCCACGGGATCCTCTACGTCGCCGACGAGGTGCAGTCCGGCTGCGGGCGAACGGGCCCGGTCTGGGCGATCGAGCACCACGGCGTCGAGCCCGACCTGATCGTCTCCGGCAAGACCCTGGGCGGCGGGCTGCCGCTCGCGGCGGTGACGGGCAAGGCCGAGCTGATGGACGCGCCGCACCCGGGCGGGCTCGGCGGGACCTTCGGCGGCAACCCCGTCTCCTGCGCCGCCGCCTGCGCCGTGCTCGACGCGTTCAGGGAGCCGGGCTTCCGGGAGCGCGCCGACGAGGTGGGCAGGCTCGTGCGCTCACGGCTCGACGAGATCGCCTCGGAGCATCCCGAGATCGGCGAGGTGCGCGGCCTGGGCCCGATGCTGGCGATCGAGTTCGCGGAGAAATCGGGCGATGCCTCGAAGGACGTCACCACCAAGGCCCGCGAGCAAGGGCTGCTGCTTCTCTCCTGCGGCCTCTACGGCAACGTGATCCGGCTCCTGCCGCCGCTCACCGCCACGGACGAGGAGCTCGAGCGCGGGCTCTCGATCCTCGAGCGCTCGCTCTCCGCCTAGGCGGGCTCGGTCGCCTGGTCGGCCCGGACGCGGAGGACCTTCGCCGCCCGCTGCGGCAGCCACCAGTTCCAGCGGCCCATCAGGCGCATCAGCGACGGCACGAGCAGCGCACGGATCACCGTGGCGTCGAAGATGATCCCGGCCGCCAGCCCGATCCCGAACTGCTTGATGTCGACGCCCGGCCCGGACGAGAGCACGAAGAAGGCGAACATCAGGACGAGCGCCGCGCTCGTCACCAGCTTCCCCGTGCGCGCCAGGCCGAGCGAGATCGAACGATTCGTGTCGCCGGTCTCGTCGTAGGCCTCGCGCATGCGCGTGAGCATGAACACCTCGTAGTCCATCGAGAGCCCGAACAGGAACGCGAAGATCATCAGCGGGATCCAGGGGATGATCGACTGCGTGGCGTGCACGCCCCAGATCGTCTCGGCGCCGTGGCCCTGCTGGAAGATGAAGACGATGATCCCGTAGGCCGCAAGCAGCGAGACCAGATTGAGGATCACGGCCTTCAGCGGCAGCAAGAGCGAGCGGAACGCGCGCGCAAGCAGGATGAAGGTCAGTAGCACGACGAAGCCGAGCACGTACGGGAAGTTCGAGTAGACCGCCGCGACGAAGTCGCGATCCTCGGCCGCGACGCCGCCGAGAGTGCCGCCCGTGCCCGTCGAGCTCGGCGCGGACGCGCTTGATCGTGCTGCGCACCTCCTTCGTCGCTCCGTCGGTCGACGGGAAGGCCTCGACGAGGCTGTCCTGGCCCTTGACCCAGTCCGGCGGCGCCACGGCGCCGGCGACTCCGGGCGTCTTCTGCGAGCTTGACGACGATCGCCTCCCGGTTGGCACCGTTCTCGACGAGCACGACGAAGGGCTTCATCACGCCGGCCGAGATGCCCGCACTCGGCCAGGGCGGCGCGGCCGTCGATCGCGTCGCCGGTTGCCGGGGAAGTCCTTCGCCTGCGCCTCGCTCGGGTTCAGCTGCACCCCGTAGGAGACGAGCACGCCGACGATCACCAGCCCGACGATGGCCACAGGCCACGGGCGGCGAATGACGAAGTTCGCCCAGCGGCCCCAGGGGCCGTCCTCGGGATGTCCCTGGTCGACGAAGCGCTTCGGCAGCAGTCGCACGCTGTTGATCCGCGCGCCCAGGGTCGCGAGCAAGGCCGGTAGGAGCGTGATCGCCGTGATCACCGAGACCGCCGGGATCAGCATCCCGCCGATCCCGATCGAGCGGATGAACGGGAGCGGCAGCAGGACCATCGACAGGAGCCCGACGGCAACGGTCGAGCCGGAGACGATCACCGAGCGTCCCGCATGCGTCATCGTCTCGACGAGCGCGGTCTCGACGTCCTCGCCCTCGCGCAACTCGTCGCGGAAGCGGAAGATCATCAGCAGCGCGTAGTCGATCGCGACGCCGAGGCCGACGAGCGCGATCAGGAACTGGACGATGATCGAGACGTTGGTGACGTAGGTCAGGAGCCAGACGAGCGTGAAGGTGTTCAGGATCGACGCCAGGGCGATCGCGAGCGGGATCAGCACCGCCGGCAGCGTGCCGAAGACGAAGAACAGGATCACGAGGCAGCCGAGGCCGCCGATCAGCGCCTCGGTCAGCACGCTCGGCCCCTGGCCGCCGCCCGACGAGGCCTCGTAGATCGGGTCGCGCCCGGTCAGGTACGACTGGACGCCGGCGGGCGTCGCCGCCTTCATGCTCCGCGCGCACCTTCTTGATGTGCACCGTCGAGCTGAATCCCGGAGTGGCCGGGCGGGTAGATCTCGGCGAAGGTCGTGTGGCCGTCCTTCGAGACGTACGCGCGGCTGCCCGTCGACCAGTACGACGACGAGCGCGAGCCCGGGTTGACCTTGGCGGCTGCGACAACCGCCTTCTGGATCCCGGCCTGCTTCGTGATGTCGCCGTTGGAGTGGAAGACGACCACCAGGGGCGCCTGCTCGCCGGTGCCGAAGGCCTTCAGCGTCCGCTGGTTCGCCTCGTACGACGAGTAGCCGGGGATCGAGAAGCTCTCGAACCAGCGCTTCGAGACCTGGCCGGCCGAGAAGGCGCCGAAGATGCGTCAGGACGATCCAGACCCCGATCACGACGCGGCGGCGGCGCACGACCACGTGCGCCAGCCGCTCGAGCAGCGGAGTCTTGCCGGGTGCCGGACGAACGTCGCTCATTGTGGGACGGCCACCTCCTGCACCATACGCATATGGTTGCCCGACGGGTCGCGGAACCCGGCGTCGACGCCGTAGGGCTGCTCCGTCGGCTCTTGCTGGAACTCGACGCCGCGGCCCTTGAGCTCCTCGTAGCTCGCGCGGCAGTCGTCGGTGTTGAAGAAGAGACCGCCGGAGGCGCCCTTCGCCATCAGCGCCATGATCTGGTCGCGAGTCTCCTGCTCGAACACGGGCGGGCCGGGCACGGCCATCAGGGTGATCCCGACCTCCTGACCGGGCACGCCGACGCTGAGCCAGCGGAAGTTGCCCATCTCGGGGACGGTCACGTCCTCCCGGAGCTCGAGGCCGAGCTTCTCGGTGTAGAAGGCGAGAGCCTCGTCCTGGTCGTGGACCCAGACCTGGACGTAGTTGAGCTGCTTCAGCATGGTGATCCTCCGATTCGTAGTGCGGACGGCGGCGACGTTAGCCCGGCGTCCGGGGCGTTGTCTTCTCGAAAACTGCTGGACTGCGGACGCGCCCACGCGAGCTGCACGCACGTGGGGATCCGTGCCCGCGCAGCAGCCGCCGGGTGGGCGGCGCGGTAGGCCGTCGGCGAGAGGCCGTACGCCCGCCCGAAGCTCGTGGTGAAGGAGCCGACGCTGCGCAGCCCGACCGTCGAGGCAGATCTCGACGATCGAGCGGTCGGTGTTGCGCAGCAGCGCCGCCGCGCGCTCGAGCCGCCGCGTGAGGAGGTACTGGTGCGGGGTCTCGCCGAAGGCGCGCCGGAACTCGCGGCTGAAGTGCGCGGGCGAAAGGTGTGCCGCTCGGGCGAGCGCGGGCACGTCGAGCTGGTCGCGGTAGCGGGCGTCCACGAGGTCCTTCGCGCGGAGCAGGTGGCGGGCGGCGGGAACGGTGTTCATCGAGCGTTAGTCAGCCGGACGGTAGATGAGAATAACGACGCCGTCGGGGCCGACGGGCGTCGCCTCCGCCAGGCGCAGCTGCGTCTTGCCGACGCCGTCCGCGAACAGGCGCTTCCCGCTGCCGAGGACGACCGGGAAGACCATCAGCCGGTACTCGTCCACGAGGGCGTGCTCCATCAACGCCTTGACGAGCTGGCCGCTGCCGTTGACGAGGATGTCGCCGCCGTCGGCCTCCTTGAGCTTGGCCACCTCGCCGGCGACGTCGTCCTTGATCACCGTCGAGTTGTTCCAGGAGGGCTCGCCGAGCGTGCTCGAGACGACGTACTTGGGCATGGTGTTGAACTTGTCGGCGAACTCGCCTTCCCTCGAGGGCCAGGCCGCGGCGAAGCCCTCGTAGGTGACCCGGCCTAGGAGGAGCGCATCGCTTCCCATCACCTCGTCGAGCTTGAACTTGTCCCCTTCGGGCCCGCGCTCGATCTGCAGGGCCCAGCCACCGTGCTCGTGGCTCTCCGACCCGCCCGGGTCTTCGAAGACACCGTCCAGCGTCACGAACTGCGATACGACGATCTTGCTCACGGCTCCTCCTCTGTCGAGATTCACGGATAAGACGGCCCGACCCGGCGAAACTCATCGGCATACAGTCTCAAGCACGATGGGAAAGCTGGCGGTCGATATCTCGATGTCACTGGACGGGTTCGTGGCGGGGCCGAACCCCACGCTCGAGCGCCCCCTGGGCGATGGGGGCGAGAGCCTGCACGAGTGGGCGCTTGCGCTCGAGAGCTGGCGGCGGCCTCACGGCCTCCCCGGCGGCGAGACCAACGCCAGCACCCAGGTCGTCGAGGAGGGGCTCGCGGCAACCGGCGCGGTCGTGATGGGCCGGCGCATGTTCAGCGGCGGTGAGGGGCCTTGGGAGGACGACCCCAACGCGGACGCCTGGTGGGGAGACAATCCTCCGTTCCACGTGCCGGTGTTCATCCTCACCCACCACCCTCGCGAGACGGTGACCAAGGACGGCGGAACGACGTTCGCGTTCGTCACGGAAGGCATCGAGGCCGCACTCGAGGAGGCGCGAGCTGCCGCCGGCGAGAAGGACGTCCACGTGGCCGGCGGCGCCGCCGCAGTGCAGCAGTACCTCGCGGCAGGGCTAATCGACGAGCTCCAGATCAACCTCGCGCCCGTTCTCTTGGGCGGTGGGACGCGCCTCTTCGACGGGCCTCCCTGCGAGCTCGAGCTGATCAGGGTCGTCGAGGCTCCAGCCGTGACGCACCTCAAGTACCGCGTGCTCGGCCGATCCTGACCTAGGCTGCGCACGTGGGACCGACCTCGTTCGACCAGGCTGCTGCGAAGCTCGGCGCCGAGACGACCGTCCGCGGGCTTCTCGCCACCACCTGCGAGGAGCTCGTCGCGGTGCTCGACGCCACCGCGTGCGCCGTTTCCCGCGTTGTCGGCGACCTGCTCGTCGGCCTCGACGAGCACACGCTCTCCGGGCGCCCGCTCGAGTACGGGCACGAGTACCTGATCCCCGACTACCCCCTCACGAAGGAGGTGATCGAGTCGGGCCAGCCGAGGCAGGTCTCGCGGCTCGACCCCGATGCGGATCCGACGGAGGCGGAGCTACTGGAGAAGCTCGGCTTCGAGTCGCTATTGATGGTCTGCCTGCCCTCGGGCGGCGCCTGCTGGGGACTCGTCGAGGTCTACACCGAGAAGGGCGGCTTTCGGGACGACCAGCCGGAGCTCGTTCAGCGGCTGGCGGTGCTCGCGGGCGAGCGCCTCGAGCAGCTGGAGCGGCCCTAGTTCTCTGCTAGCTTGGCCACGTGCCGGATCGCTCCGCCCAGGCGTCCTACGAAGTCGTGTGCCCGCATTGCGGAAAGACCTTCGAGGGGGAGCTCATGACGGGCGCGAGCGCCCCTCGCGCGCGGGGCTTCAAGTGCCCGCATTGCCGCCTGTTCGTCCCGTTCGAGCGCGCGAGCGGCGAGCCGCTCGGCGACGGCGCCGGCTGACGCGGCATCCCTCGTTCAAGGGATAGGAAGCGCGTGCCGATAGCCGTCTCGTGGCAGTCGACGTACCCATTCCGCGGCCGGTCGCCCTCGCACGCGTCGCCGCCGTTCCGGCGCGCTTCGTGCTGGCCGGAATCGTTGCGGCCAGCTTTGCCGTCCGCTTCGTAGCGGCGCTCGGCCACACCACGCCGCTCTATTTCCCCGACGAGTACATCTACTCGGCCATCTCGCGGTCGCTGGCCGAGCACGGGCGCCCGCTGATCCGCGGCAACTCGGCGCACTTCCCCGCGATGATCGAGCCGCTGCTCGCTGCGCCGTTCTGGCTGACCCACAACGCGGAGCTGGCCTACCGCCTCACCCAGGCGGAGAACGCACTCGCGATGTCACTGGCCGCGATCCCGGTGTACCTGCTGATGCGCCGGCTCGGCAGCGGCCCCTGGGCAGCGCTGGCGGCCGCGGCGCTCACCGTCGCCTCGCCGGATCTCTTCTTCTCCTCCTTCATGCTCGCGGACGCGATCGCCTACCCGCTCGTGCTGGGCGCCGTCTACCTCGGCGTCTGCGCCCTCTCGCAGCCGAGCCGCGGCGCCCAGCTCGGGTTCGCCGCGCTGGCGGTGCTAGCGACCTTCACGAGGATCCAGTACGTCTTCCTGCCGCTGGTCTTCGTCGCGGCGGCCCTCGTGGTCGAGCGCGGCTCCGTGCGCTCTGTCTGGCGGCGCTTCCGGCTCTCCGTGCTCCTGTACGCGGCGCCGCTCGCGTTCGCTGCAGCGCTCGGCCCGCGCCGGCTGCTCGGCTACTACTCCGGCGTCGCCGACCTGCACGTGCGGCCGGGCGCGATCGTCCACTGGCTCGGGACCGACTCGATGCTGCTCGCCTACGCGGCGGGCTTCGCGCTCGTTCCCGGAGCGGTCGCGGGGCTCGTTTACGCGCTCTGGCGACCCCGGTCGCGCGAGGAGAGCGGGCTCGCGGCGCTCTCGGTCGGGCTGCTGCTCGGTCTCTTCGCCGAGGCAGCGCTCTACGCGACCAACGGCTCCGATCGCTTTCAGGAGCGCTACCTGATGATTCTGCTGCCGCTCGTCTTCCCCGCGTTCTGGCTGTGGCTGCGCCGAGGCCGGCCGGCCCCTCGCGTGGTCGCCCTCGCCGCGCTGGCGCTGCTGGTGCTCTCGATGCGTGTCCCTCTCTCCGGATACACGGTCGGCGACGCCAAGCAGGACTCGCCGTTCCTGCTCGGCATCTTCCGGCTCGAGAAGGCCGTGGGCATCGGCGACGGCTCGCTGGCGGTGGCGCTGGTCGCCGCCGCGCTCGCCTGCGTCGCGGCGGGCGCCGCCTTCCGCGCGCGCCTTGCCTACGTTGCCGTCGCCGCGACGCTCGTCGCGTCCTGCGCCGTCTCGGTCGGGGCGGTCTCGTTCGACCACCGCGTCGTTCGGACTGTGCGCACGACCCTGCTGCCGGCCGATGCACGCTGGATCGACCACGCGGGTCTCGGGCCGGCGACGCTGATCCAGACTCCGGCCACGCCTCATGCCCGCGCGCACGAGCAGCTGTTCTGGAACCGCTCGCTCGAGCGGATGCTCCTGCTCGACCAGGCTTCTCCGATCGACGCCTTCGCCTCGCCCCAGGTGCGAATTGCGCCGGACGGACGGCTCGTCTCCGGTGGCAAGACCGTCCGCGGCCCGCTTGTGATCTCGAACTTCGCGGTTCGCGCCCGCCTCGCGGGTGCCGTCGCGGTGGCGCGCGGTGCCGACTACGAGCTCTGGCGCCCGCTTGGAACGCCGCGCATGGCGATGTTCGTCGGCGGCCTGTACTACGACGGCTGGCTCGCCAACAGCGGTCACATCACGCTCTGGCCGGCCCGCGACGGCCGCGTCGAGGGAACGTTCAGGCTCCCGCTCTCGCTACCGGCCGGAACGCAGCGAACGGTGCTCCAGCTCCGGGGGCCGGGAGTGAACCGGCGCGTGGTCGTCAAGCCGAGGCAGCACGTGGTCGTCGAACTGCAGGTCTCGCACAAGGGGCCGTGGACGCTGGCCTTCCACACGAACCGTCCCGGCTATCTCCAGCCGGACGAGCGCCCGATCAGCGTCCAGGCGCAGCTGCCCACCTTCAGCGGCAGCTTCTGCGGCACCGCGCCTCCCGGCGCGCTCGCTTAAACGCAGTCCTTGAGGCCTTGGGCCTCGGGAAGCGACTCGAGCTTCTTCAGCGTGTTGTTCTCGATCTGGCGGATGCGCTCGCGCGTGACGCCGAAGGCGCGCCCGACCTCCTCGAGCGTGCAGGGCTGCTGGCCCGAGAGGCCGAAGCGGAGCTCGATCACCTTGCGGTCGCGCTCGGGCAGCGAGGCCAGGGCGTTCTCGATGTCCTCGCGCCGCAGCGAGACCTGCGCGGTGTCGTACGGAGACTCGGCCTGCTCGTCCTGGACGAAGTCGCCGAGCTCGGACTCTTCCTCCTCGCCGATCGGCTTCTCCAGCGAGACCGGGTGCTGAGCCATGCGCAGGATGTCGCGCACCTCCGCGGTGGTCATCTCGAGCTCGACCGCGATCTCGTCCGGCCGCGGCTCGCGCCCGAGGCGCTGCACCAGCTGGCGCTCGATGTGCACGACCTTGTTCAGCTTCTCGACCATGTGCACCGGGATGCGGATCGTGCGCGCCTTGTCGGCGATCGCCCGCGTCACGGCCTGCCGGATCCACCACGTCGCGTACGTCGAGAACTTGTAGCCCTTGCGGTAGTCGAACTTCTCCACCGCGCGGATCAGGCCGAGGGAGCCTTCCTGGATCAGATCGAGGAAGCTCAGGCCCCGGCCGAGGTAGGACTTCGCGATCGAGACGACAAGGCGCAGGTTCGCCTCGATCATCTGCGTCTTCGCGCCCATGTCGCCGCGCTCGATCCGCTTGGCCAGGTAGACCTCCTGGTCGGCGGTCAGAAGCGGCACCTTGCCGATCTCGCGCAGGTAGAGCCGCAGCGAGTCGAGCGACGGCTCGACGGTCAGGTCGAGCTTCGGGCCCTTCTCCTCTTCGGCGAGGGCGGGCTGCTCGTGCGGCGGATGCTTGTGGTTCTCGCCCTCCATCAGCTCGATGGAGTGGTCGATCAGGTACGTGTAGAAGTCTTCGATCTGCTCCTTGGTGAGCTCGACTTCCTCGAGCCCGGAGACGATCTCGTCGTAGGTGAGGAACCCCTTCTCGAGCCCGTCCTGAACGAGCTTGTGGAGTTCCTCTACGTCCGGAAGAGAGATGTCGACGGTGAGCACTGGACCTCCGGCTTTTAGTCTCGCGGCTGGCTTTTCGACCTACCTAGAAACGAAAGAGCCGGATCCCATCCCCCGGCTCACCTCCCTGCGGACCGGATGTTACACGCGGAATCGCAAATTCGAAACAATTTCTTTACAGGCCTGACACGGTTCCCGCCGCCTCTCCATGCGAGTTCCGGAGCGTGACCTCGGCGAAGGCGGGCAGGTCGAGACCGAACTGGGCGCCGAAGACCGCGAGCGCAGGGCGCAGCGCACGCGAGTTGCCATCCGCAACCTTGACCGCCAGGCCGATCCCGCCGGAGGAGGCGGCGCACATCAGGCCCTCCGCGCCCGCCCTTCGCAAGCCACTCCGGCTGGGCGCGCATCAACTCGGTGTCCGTGGCGCCTTCGCCGCCGATCAGCACGGGCCGGGCCCGCATGGAGGAGGCGATTCGGTCGCCGCCTTCAAGCCCCTCGAGCCTCGAGAACGCGAAGGCGGCCCGCTCGAGCGGGACGCCGAAGCAGACGACGCCGCAGCCGTCCAGCCCGGTCGCGACCTCGCCCGGCTCGACCTCGGCGGCGCGGGCGACCTCCTCGAGCAGCGCGAGCTGGAGCGGATGGTCAGGCCGCCGGTAGCCCTCGACCGGCCAGCCGTGCGCACGGCAGACGGCGATCATGCCCGCGTGCTTGCCGGAGCAGTTGTGGAAGACCGGCTCCGGCGGCCGTCTGTCCTGGAGCCCGCAGTCGAGCTCGTCCTCGCTGCCGCCGGTGGCCGTGAGCAACCGTCGCACGGCCTCGACGTGCTCCGGGGTGCCGAAGTGCGACGCGGAGGCGATTGCGAGCTCGTCTTCGCTCAGGTTCTCGTACGCGCGCGCGAGGGGTAGCGCCTGCAGAGGCTTCGCCGAGGAGCGCAACGAGGCGACCAGCGCCGGATCACCCGCCTCGGCCACGACCGACCCGTCCTGGACGGCGATCGCGTGAACCTCGTGGACGCATTCGACGATCTCCCCGCGCCGCACGGCTACCCTGAGCGGCTCAGCCATGGCCGGGAGCGTAAATGCCTGAGTTACCCGAGGTGGAGGCGCTTCGACGCTCGCTCGACGATCCGGTGCGGGCCTTTCCGATCGAGCAGGCCGGGCCGGCGCACATCGCAACCCTGAAGACGTTCGACCCGCCGCTGGCCGTGCTGGAGGGACGGCGGCTCGCGGGCGCCGAGCGGCGGGCCAAGCGGCTGCTCTTCCCGACCGAGGACGGCGAGCTCGTCCTGCTCGTGCACCTGATGTCGGCCGGGCGCGTGCGGTACCTCCGTGCCGGCGAGGCCGGCCCCAAGACGCGCGGCCTTCCGGCTGCGCTTCGAGGGCGGCGGCCAGCTCGTCCTGACGGAGGCCGGCGCGAAGAAGCGCGCCGGCGTGTGGCTGCTCACGCCGGAGCAGGTCGACCTCGAGCTGGGCCACCTCGGCCCGGAGGCGCTCGGCCTCGGCGCAGAGCGGCTCGGCGAGATCCTGGCGGTCGAGCAGCGCCGCCTGCACTCGCTCCTGCGCGACCAGCGGGTGATCGCCGGCATCGGCCGCGCGTGGGCAAACGAGATCCTTCACACCGCGCGCCTGTCCCCTTTTGCCGCGGCCCAGGGTCTGACCCCGGGACAGGTCCAGACCCTCGCGGAGGCGATCGACTCGGAGCTCGAGCGCGGCCTCGAGCTACGCGAGCGCGGCGCGAAGGACGCGAAGGTCTATCGCGTCCACAAGAAGCTGCACGAGCCCTGCCATGTCTGCGGCACGGCGATCGAGCAGGTCGACTTCGACCAGCACACGATCTTCTACTGCCCGCAGTGTCAGACGGGCGGGCGCCTGCTCAAGGACCGGCGGCTCTCGCGCTTGCTTCGGTAGCGCCCGGCGGTTAGCCAGTCGTAGACGACAGCCCATTCCTCGTCGAGGAAATGGCCGCCGCCTTCCAGCAGCTCGAACCGCGCGTTCGGAAGACGGTTCGCGACGTATTCGCCGTGGCTGCGCGGCGCGAGCACGTCGAGCTCGCCCTGCCAGAGCCGCACCTCGGCGTGCACGTCCTCCGGCTCGAAGCCCCACGGCTTCGCGAAAGCGAGGTCGTCGTCAGCCCAGCCGCGGACGCCCTGGCGCACGGACTCGACGAACTGCTGCCTCATCACGTCGCGATACTCCTTGCGGTTCATGATCGCCCGGTCCACGTCGGGCAGCTCGCTCGCGATCTCGTCCAGGACGGCGTCGGGGTCGGCCCGGATGCCGTCGACGTAAGGCTCGAGGTAGGCGTCGATCGCGTCCTTGCCCTCGAGGGCGGCGCCGAACTCCTTCACGTTCAGGTCGGCGAGTCCGTCGAAGAAATCGAAGTCCTTCGCGTCCGAAGGCGCGGGCGTGACCAGGGCGCCGACCCGGATGATGCGGTCGCCGAGCAGCGCCCCGCAGGCGAGCGCGTGCGGCGCGCCGCCCGAGCCGCCGACGGCCACGAAGCGCTCGAAGCCGAGCTCGTCGGCGATCGCCTCGATGTCCGCTGCCGCGTCGGCGACGGAGCGCCCCGGCTTGGGGTCCGAACGCCCGTAGCCCGGACGGTCGTAGACCACCGCGTGCATTCCGTGACGCTCGTAGATGCCGGCGTCGGGATGGCGAGCGAGACGGCTCCCCGGAGTGCCGTGGGAAACGATCACCGGCACGCCTTCAGCGCTCCCGCGCTCGAAATACGCGAGCGTGCGGCCGTCCTTCGTCGTGAGAGTCCCCTCGCGCTCCACGGGCGGGATCATACGGGCGATCCGGCCCTACGCACGTGCGCTCGCGTGACCTCGGCCGGAGACGCGCACCCGAGCAGCTTCAGGCCCACCTCGATCTCCGCCCGCAGCAGCTCGAGCACCTGGCGCGCGCCCTCCTCCCCACCAGCCGCGAGCCCCCAGAGCACCGCCCGGCCGGACATGGCGGCGCGGGCGCCGAGCGCCAGCGCCTTCAGGACGTCGGTACCGCGGCGGATTCCGCCGTCGACGAGGACCTCGACCCGCTCGCCGACCGCCTCGACCACCTCGGGAAGAGCGTCGAGGGTCGGCGGGACCCCGTCGAGCTGCCGGCCGCCGTGGTTCGAGACGATCACCGCGGCAGCACCGTGCTCGACGGCCAGGAGTGCGTCCTCGGCCGTCAGGATCCCCTTGAGCACGAGCGGGAGCGGGCTGCAGGAGCGCAGCCACTCCAGGTCGCGCCAGGTGAGGGTCGAGTCCACGATGCTGCCGAGGTTCGCGTGGAAGTCTTCTCGCTCGATCCTGACCGGGAGGTTCGGCAGCGGCAGGTCGTCCGGAAGCGCGAACGAGGCGCGCAGATCGCGCTCGCGCCGGCCGGCGACCGGAAAGTCAACCGTGAGCACGAGCGCGCTGTGCCCCGCCTCCGCCGCCGACTCGACGAGCTCCTTCGTGAACCCGCGATCCTTCGACCAGTAGAGCTGGAACCACTGCGGCGCACCAGGTGCGGCAGCGGCGAGCTCGCCAGGCGAGACGCTCGAGAGCGTCGAGAGGGTCATGACCGTCCCGGCGGCAGCGGCAGCGCGGGCGGTGGCGAGCTCGCCCTCCGGGTCGGCCAGGCGCTGGAATGCCGTCGGCGCCACGAGCAGCGGGAACGCGACCTCGGTCCCGAGCACCGTCGCCGCGGTCGAGACCGTGGCGACGTCCACGAGGACGCGGGGCCGCAGCTGCCAGCGCTCGAACGCGGCCGAGTTGCCGCGCAGCGTGTGCTCGTCGCCGGCGCCGCCCGCGAAGTAGCCGAAGGCGCCGGGCTCGAGACGGGCTCGCGCCGCTTGCTCGAAGTCGTCGACGTTGACCCGCCTGTCGGTCACGCGAGACGGATTCGCAGCGTCTCGTCGTCGAGCGTGACCGATCCGCCCTGAGCCCGGATCAGGCGGACGGCGATCGCCGCTCCCAGGTCGCGCAGGTCTTCACCGAGCACGACCGGTGCCGAGGCGGGCGTGATCGGAGCGAGCGTGAGCTCCTCGCCGTTCGCCGTCAGCTCGACGCGCTCCAGGCCGCCGTGGCGCAGGGCGCACTGCGCGAGCGAGGCCACCGCGCGCCGGCTCGCCGCGACGTCCACCTCGACCTCCGCGCCCTCTCCCGAGACCGCGACGCGCTCCGTTCCCAGCTTTTCGGCGGCGGCTGCCGCGAGCTCGATCGTGTTGGCGCTCGCGAGCACCGGGTCGTAGCGCCCGCTTTCGATCTTCGCGCCGAGGGCGAGCTCGTCGATCAGCTCGGCGAGCTGCGTCGAGGCCGAGTTGATCATCTCCAGGTAGCGGACCGTCGTCTCGTCGTGGCCCTCCGTCCGGACGAGCGTCTGGGCGAATCCGTGCACGGTCGCGAGCGGCGTGCGCAGGTCATGGCACGCGAGCATCACGAGTCGGGCGAACTGCGAGTCTTCGGTCAAAGGGGTGGTTGGTAGCGTTGGCGGCGTGGACGAGCCTCGACAGCTTCTAACACACGACCTCCAGGCCGCGCCGTCCGAGGTGCCTCTCGGGCTCTCGCGCGCGGGCGTAAGCGGCGTCCAGAAGGCGATCCGGATCAGCTACGGCGGGAGCGAGAAGCTGATCGCGGCCGACATCGATTGCACCGTCGACCTCGATCCGGGCCAGAAGGGCGTCCACATGTCGCGCTTCCCGGAGCTCTTCGCGGAAGCGATCGAGGAGGTCGTGATCGGGGAGGCCCTGCTCGTCGAGAGCCTTGCCGAGCACATCGCCTCGCACATCGTCCGGCGTCAGAGCGCGTTGCGAGCCGAGGTGCGGATCGTCGCGCGCTACCCGCTCGAGCGCGAGACCCCGGTGACGGGGCTGCCGACCCAGGAGATGGTCTCGCTGATCGGCCTCGCAGCGGCCTCGGCCGAGCGGACGCGCCGGATTGTCGGGGTCGAGGCGGCCGGAATCAACGCCTGCCCCTGCGCGCAGGGGCTCGTGCGCGACCACGCGGCGGAGCGGCTCGACGAGGCGGGGTTCGACGAGCTCGACATCGACCGGATCCTGGAGCTCGTCCCGCTCGCGACGCACAACCAGCGCGGCCGCGGGACGCTCTACGTCGGAAGCGAGTCGCCGGTGAACGCCGAGCAGCTCGTGCGGATCGTCGAAGGCTCGATGAGCTCGCCGGTCTACGAGCTGCTGAAGCGTCCCGACGAGCTCTTCGTCGTCGAGCACGCGCACCTGCAGCCGCGCTTCGTCGAGGACTCGGTGCGGATCTCGCTCCGCGACGCGCTCGGGACCTACCCGGACCTCGACGACGCCGACTTCTTGCTGGCCCGCCAGGTGAACCTGGAGACAATCCACTCGCACGACGTCGTCGCGGAGCGCTACGGCACGGCGGGCGAGCTGCGCGGCGAGCTCGAAGGCCGCGGCGCGGCCGCCCGGCACACCGAGCTGCGCGAGTGGCTTAGTTCCTAAGGCGTCGCTTGCGATGCCGACGTCAGGACGCCGGGCTCTGCCGGGCGTCCGTCTGAAACGACCGGTCGAACATTGACCGGAGCGACTAGCTCTTAACGGCTCCGCCGGCGGCGGAACCGAAACGCGTCTCGGTGCCGGCGCGCAGCCGGCTGATGTTCGGCCGGTGCAGGAGGATCACCGCCAGCCGCGGCGATCGACCCGAACGCGATCACCGGCCACGGCTCTTCCAGCGCCAACGCGATCACCGGGAGCGAGATCGCGGCGACGATCGACGCCACCGAGGGGTAACGGAAGAGAACGAAGACGATGATCCAGACCGCTGCGCCGAGGCCGCCCACCACGGGCGCGACGCCGAGAAAGGCGCCGCCGCAGGTCGCCACGGCCTTGCCGCCCTTCTCGAAGCGCAGGAACAGCGGCCGCCAGTGGCCGAGCATCGCCGCCCCACCGGCGAGCACGCCTGCGAGGTGGCTCACATAGATCGTGGCGAGCAACGCGGGCACGAAGCCCTTCATGGTGTCGAGGAACATGACGGGCACGCCGAGCCGGGCGCCGTAGGTCCGCCAGACGTTCGTGGCGCCGATGTTGCCGCTGCCGGTCTTGCGGATGTCCTCGCCCCGCAGCGCGCGCACCAGCCAGTACCCGGTCGGGATGCTCCCGGCCAGGTAGCCGACGATTACAAAAAGCGCTACGCCCAGGGTCTCACGGGGTGATCTGGTACTGCTGCACCCAGTCGTTCACCACGTCCCACTCGAGGTTGTTGAAGAACGCCTCGATGTAGGACGCGCGGTCGGTCTGGTAGTCCAGGAAGTACGCGTGCTCGTAGACGTCGAGGGCGACGAGGGGCGTCGCGTTCCAGATCGGATACGTGTTCTGCGCGTCGCCGATGTAGTTGAAGAGCCGGCCCTCGTCCCAGTCGTAGGCCGTCCAGGCCCAGCCGCGGGCTGCCAGGCCCGTCGCCTTGAGGTCGGCGCGCCAGTCGTCGAACGAGCCGAAGTCGCGGGCGATCAGGTCGGCGATCAGGCCGTGGGCCTTGCCGCCGTCGCCGCCGAGGTGCTCGAAGTAGATCTCGTGGTTCTTGATCCCGCCGATCGCGAACGAGAGGTCGACCTTCAGCGCCCGCACCTCCGAGTAGACCTGGTTCGCGGCCGAGACGTCCACGCCGGCGAGCTTGCCGAGGATCTCGTTCCGCTTGTTCACGTACCCCTCGTACAGCTTGTAGTGCGCCTCGACCGACTCGCGCGAGATGCCGTCGAGCTCCAGCAGGGCCGGCTTGAGCTGCCGCGGCGTGATCTCCTCTCGGTTGAAGGCAAGCTCGGACAACGTCGACTCCTTTCGGACGGGCGCGGACGCAGGAGCATAACGACCCGCCGCAGGGCCGAACCCGTTAGCCTCAGCCGCAGCTAGGAAAGGAGCGACATGGCCTTCGAGGTTCCCCCTCTTCCGTACGACTACGGCGCCCTCGAGCCGCACATCGACGAGCAGACGATGCGCCTGCACCACGACAAGCACCACCAGGCGTACGTGGACAACGTAAACAAGGCACTCGAGGGGACGGAGCTCGCCGACAAGCCCGTCGAGCACGTGCTCACGAACCTCGAAGTCCTACCCGAGGACAAGCAGGCGCTGGTCAAGAACAACGCCGGCGGGCACATCAACCACTCGATGTTCTGGGAGATCATGGGCCCGGACGGCGGCGGCGAGCCGAGCGGCGCGCTGGCCGATGCGATCAACGACCTCTGGGGCAGCGTCGAGGCCTTCAAGCAGCTGGTCAACGAGACAGGCGTGAAGCGCTTCGGCTCGGGCTGGACGTGGCTCGTTCATGACGGCACCGGTCTCGCGGTCTACTCGACGGCCAACCAGGACGCGCCGATCCTGAACGACGACTTCCCGATCCTCGGGAACGACGTCTGGGAGCACGCCTACTACCTCAAGTACCAGAACCGGCGCCCGGAGTACCTCGAGGCGTGGTGGAACGTCGTCAACTGGGACGCCGTCTCCGCGCGCTTCGACCGCGCGGCGGAAGAGTTGGGGCGGCCCGGGACCTAGGGCTAGGCGCGCAGGACGTTGCTGGTGGCGGTGAGGAAGCAGGGCGTCGCCTGCGCGGTCGAGATCAGCAGGCGTACCCGCGCCCTCAGCGCGACCTTCGCGCGGAAGGAAGCGGAGTCGACGACGGTGGGCTTCGCCGGGCCCGCGGCCTCGGTCGTGAGCAGGACCCGCTTCACCTGCACCCAACGCTTGCGCAGCGTCGAGTAGCGCTGGAAGAGGACGGCCTTGTCCTTGAGCGTCTTGCCGACCGTGACCTTGGCGGTGTACGAGCCGCGAGCGACCCGCGTCAGCTGAAGGACGGGCCTGACGGCAACCGTGACGATCGCGCTCTTGACGTTCTTGAACGTCGCCTGGTAGGTCGTGGCGGCCGCGGGCGTGGCCGGCGTGGTGTACGCGCCGTTCGCCACGGTCTTGACGGTTGCGACCTTGACCGCCCTGGTGCTGCCACATTCCGTCGCCTCGACCGCAATCGTCTGGTTCGCCCTTTTCGTGGAGAGCACGCCGCTCAGGGTGACGGGCTTGCCGTAGCTCACGACAGGGGCGCTTGCGACAAGGGTGACGGTGACCGGGGCGGCCGCGGTAGCCGCCGCCGCAAGGGCGGCCCCGGCGACGAGCGTTGAAGCGAGGATCTTCAGCATTGCCCGAAGATGACGCCGTGACTGGACGGAACTTGCGGCGTGCTATCACTGGCCCATGCGCGCTCTGATCACCGGGGGTACCGGGCGGGTCGGCGCTGCGATCGCCGAGCGGCTCGAGCGCGACGGTTGGTCGGTGCTCGCGGCCGGCCGCGCCGACGGCGACCTGGCCGAGGTCGCGCAGGCGCGGGCGCTCGTCGCGCGGGCCGTCAAGGAGCTCGGCGGGCTCGACCTGCTCGTGAACGCCGCCGGCGAGGGCTTCGCGCCCAAACCGCTCGAGGAGCTCGACGAACGCGACTGGGACGCAGCCTTCGGCGCCACGGCGAAGGGCAGCTTCTTCGTCTCGCAGGCCGCCGCGCCGCATTTGCGTGCTTCGCAAGGCTGCATCGTGATGATCGAGGACGTCGCGGGCTACCAGCCCTGGCCGTCCTTCGCGGCGCACTCGGCGGCCAAGGCGGCCCAGGCCATGCTGACGCGCGTGCTCGCGCGCGCGCTCGCGCCCGAGGTCCGGGTCTGCGGCGTGGCGCCGGGACCCGTGGCGGTCGAGCCGGGCCAGGAGGAACGACGGGCCGCCGAGACCCTGCTCGAGCGTGTCGGATCGCCCGAGGACGTCGCGGACGCCGTCCTCTACCTCGCCGGCGCGAAATTCGTCACCGGCTCGACGTTGTTCGTGGACGGGGGCCGGTTGCTCAAAACCGGCTTGGCTCCACAGGCGTAGAACCTTGTGATGGAGCTCGTGCTCGACGCACCCAGTTTGCCGCGACGCGCCGGTAGCAGCGACCATGCCCGCGGTGGTGGCGAACGACTTGACCGACGGAGAGCTGATCAGCCGCACCGGCGACGGCGATCGCGGCGCGTTCGAGGTGCTCTACCGGCGGTACTCCCGCCCCGTGTTCGGACTTGCTCTGCGCCGGCTCGGCGACCGCGGCAAGCGCCGAGGATGCGGTGCAGGAGACCTTCGCGTCGATCTGGCGCGCGGCCCGCAGCTACCGGCCGGAGCGCGGCCCGGGCGCGCCCTGGCTCTACGCCGTCGCACGCAACGCGATCATCGACCGCAGCCGGGCGCGCTACGAGCCCCCTGCGGAGGCGCCCGACGAGGCCTCGCCCGAGCTCGGCCCGCCCGAGCGGGTCGAGGCCGGCTGGACCGCCTGGCGGGTCCACCGGGCACTCGAAGAGCTCTCGCCGAACGAGCGCGCCGTGATCGAGCTGGCCTACTGGAGCGGCCTCTCGCAGTCCGAGGTCGCCGAGTACCTCGGAATCCCACTCGGAACCGTGAAGACGCGCACGCGCGCGGCACTCGCCCACCTCGCCGATCAGCTCGAGAAGGAGGAGCTCGAGTGACCGACAGGCCGGACTTCCGCGAGCTCGTCGGCGACCTCCCGGACGAGGAGCGCGCGCGGCTCGAGCGCGTGCACGACCTGCTGATTGCCGCGGGCCCGCCGCCCGAGCTGCCGCCCGCGCTCGTCGAGCCCGACCTCGACCCGCGCGAGGAGAACGTCGAGTTCCTGCCGCGTCGCCGGGCCGGCCTCGTGCTGGGAATCGCCGCGGTGGTCGGAGTCGCTGCGTTCCTCGGCGGCTTCCTGGCCGGCCGCCAGAAAGAGCCGTTCGCGGAGGTATTCGAGGTCCCGATGCAAGGAACGGCGCAGGCAGCCAACGCGTCCGCGTCGATCGAGGTCGGCAAGGCCGACGCCGCGGGTAACTGGCCGCTGAAGGTCGTCGTGCGCGGCCTCAAGCCACTCCCGAAGGGCCAGTACTACGAGATGTTCCTGACGAAGGGCGCACAAGCCGGCCGCGACCTGCGGCACCTTCCGAGTCATTCAGAGCGGCGACAGCGTCCGGCTGAACGCGCCGTACAACTTCCGCAGCTTCGACGGCTGGGTCGTCACCCTCGAGCGGCCGGGCAGCGGCAAGCACCCCGTCGTCCTCACGACGAAGAGTGTCTAGCCCTCCTAGGGCGCCGTGCGGTCGTTCGCGACGAACGCTGCGTAGGTGACCGGCATGCGCTGCTCGAGGAACAGCTCGCACGCCTCCGCGTAGCGGCGGATCTCGCGCTGTGCCGTCTCCGAGTTGCGCAGCGAGACGAAGTTCATCAGGGCCCGCGCGTTGACCGTCCAGTAGAACTCGGTGTAGGCCCCGACCGGCAGCACGGCCCGCGCCAGCTCACGCGCAACGCCCTGCTCGACCAGCTCCTCGTAGGTCCGGTACGCGGCCTCGTAGACCTCCTTCAGCCGCTCGCGTGTCGTTTCGGCGAGCTCGGGCTCGACCGGCTCGAACGAGTACGACCCGGGCTTGCCGACCTGCGTCCGCACGTCCTCGGGCGCAGGCACGTAGAAGTCGTCGGTCGCCCGCGCGTAGCGCATCGAGAACTCGTTGAACGAGCCGATCCGGTGCCGGAACCACTCGCGCGCGACGAAGATCGGCGTGCGCACGTGAAAGCGGAACGAGTTGTGCTCGAACGGCGTCCCGTGCCGCTCGCGCATCAGGAAGCGGATCAGGCCCTCGTCGGCCTCGTCCATCTCGTCGACGCGCCGGGCAAAGCTGACCCGCGCGCCGTTCACGACCGAGAGGTCGTCGGCCATCGCGTCGTCGAGCCGCACGAAGCCGTGATCGAGGACGGGAACGGTGTTGTCGGGTATCACTTCGGGAGTCGTGACCGCCACGCGGGCGAGTGTACCGGGGGCATATGTCGGCACCTCCGGCTGGTCCTACCCCACCTGGCGCGACGGGTTCTACCCCGAGAAGGCGCGACCGGCGGACTTCCTGCGCCTCTACTCGGAGCGCCTGCCGTCGGTCGAGCTGAACACGAGCGCGTACCAGCTGCCGTCCGAGGAGCGCTTCAGCTCGTGGGCGGAGCAGGTGCCGCCGGACTTCCGCTTCGCGGTCCGGATGCCGCGTCTGATCACGCACGGCTCGAGACTGGGGCTCGTCGGCACGTTCTGCGAGCGAGTGCGGTTGCTGGGCGAGAAGCTCGGCCCTGTGCTCGTGGTGCTGGATCGCCCGCGGGACGACGGCTTTCTGACGCTTCTGCAGGGCTCGATCGACCCGGAGCTGGAGTACGCGTTCGACTTCCGGCACGAGTCCTGGGCCGAGGCGGACGTGCCGGTGCGCGTCAACTCGCTCGAGGGCGAGGCGCCGTTCCGCTACCTACGCCTGCGTGAGCCGCCGTACGACGAGGCCGCCCTCGCAGGCTGGGCGCAACGGCTACAGCCGCTGCTCGACGAGGGCGTGCGCGTCTACTGCTACTTCAAGCACGAGGACGAGCCGACCGGCCCGCTCTACGCGGAGCGGCTGCTCGAGCTTCTCGACCGCTCAGGGAGCTAGGAGTGCAGCCTCGTCGATCGTGAGCGTCAGCGCGTCCGCGTCGACGGTCGCTTCGACACCGAGTGGAAGCGTGGCGAGGCTCTCCCCGTGTCCCAGGGGCAGGCCGTAGAGCACCGGGATACCGAGCCCGCCAAGGCGGTCCTCGAGCACGTTCTCGAGCGTCTTCGACCGCGGCGCCGAGGTGTGCTCGTGCCACTCACAGCCAGCAAGCTCTCCGACGACGATGCCCCGCACTCCTTCGAGCTTGCCGACCTGCGCCAGGTAGAGCAAGGCTCGGTCAATCCGGATCGGAGCGGTACCGATCTCCTCGAAGAAGAAGATCGCGCCGTCGAGGTCGGGCTCCCACGGGGTGCCGATCGTGTAGATGAAGTCGACCAGGCACCCGCCGACCAGGCGACCGGTCGCGCTGCCGCCCGCGATCGCGATCACCGTCAGACGCTCGCGATCCTCCGGTACCGGACCAGTCGTCTCTCCGGCGAGCACCTGTAGGAACCGATCGGCCGTGAACGGGGAAGGCGAAGGCTCGCCGAACATCGTTAGGCTCGGCCCGTAGAAGGTCGCCAATCCCGCGCGCGCCAGCAGCGCCGCGTGCAGCGCCGTGATGTCGGAAAGGCCGACGAATGCCTTCGGCGTCTGTGCGATCGCGTCGAAGTCGAGCAACGGGATCACCTGCGCGGAGCCGTAGCCGCCGCGCATCGTCTGGATCGCGTCGATCTCCGGGTCGGCGAACGCAGCCTGCAGATCGCGGGCACGTACCTCCGGGCTGCCGGCGTGCCAGCCGTCCTGCTCGAGCGCTCCGGGCATGAGCCTGACGCGGTAGCCGTTCGACTCCCACCAGGCGATTCCGCGCTGCACCTCCGCGCGCGTCTCCGGCGGGCTTCCCGGCGAGACGACGCCGATCGTGGAGCCCGGCGGTGCAGCGCGGGCGATCAACGCTCTCATTAGCTGATCTCGTCGATCACCTCGTAGAAGCCGTCGGCGCCGATCGACTCGATGTACGGCGCCATCTCTGCGTTGCGCGCCTTCTGCTCCTCGGCCATCCCTTCTGCGCGCATCTCGTCCATCGACCGGTCGGTCAGGCCGAAGGCGATGATCTCGTCCGGGTCGTTGAGGTTTCGGAGGATGTAGGCGTGGACGCCCTTGGGCCAGTTCTCCGGGTCGCCTTCCCAGGCGGCGCGCCAGTCCTCGTAGCTGCCGGACTTGAGCTTGCGCACGGTCAGCGCTGCGTACTTCGCCATCTCGGGTCCTCCTAACTCGGGGTCCCGGCGATCCTACTCCCGGCGATCTCGGAGATCTGCTCGACCGTGTAGCGCAGCTCGTCGTCGGTGTTGAAGAAATGCGGCCCGAGCCGCAAGCCGACGTCGGGGCGGTAGTCGCAGAGGATGCCGCGCGCGGCGAGCTCCTGGTCGACGCGCTCGAAGTCCGGCGTGCGCACGACGACGGTGCCGCCGCGCCGGGCCGGGTCGTGCGGGCTGCCGACCTGGAAGCCGGCCTCTCCGAGGAGCTCGACGAGCAGCGCCGTCTGCTCGACGGAACGCTCGCGGATCCGCTCGACGCCGACCTCCTCGATCACGTCGTAGCCGGCGGTCGCGGCGTAGAGCGCGGGCACGTTCGGCGTCCCGGTGAGGAAGCGCGCCGCTCCCTCCGCGTAGTCCTGCTCGGGCTCGAAGTCGAAGGGGCGCGCGTGCGCCTGCCAGCCGGTCAGGGAGGGCTCGAGGCTCGCAGCGAGGTCGGGCCGCACGTAGAGCCACCCGGCGCCGGGGCCGCCGCAGAGCCACTTGACCGACCCGCCGACGGCGAAGTCCACGCCGAGCGCCGTCACGTCGAGCGGCACGGTCCCGACCGACTGGTACGCGTCGAGCACGACCAGCGCGCCGTGCTCATGCGCTCGCTCGACGATCGCCTCGACGTCCTGGATCTCGCCCGTCTTGAAGAGCACGTGCGTCGCCGGCACGAGCAGCGTCCGGTCGTCGATCGCCTCCACCACGCCCTCGTCGTCCAGCGCCACGACCACGTCGGCGCCCCGCTGTGCCTGGTAGAGGTAGCGCACCGAGGGGAAGTTCCCCTCCTCGTAGACGATCCGCCGGCGCGGGCCGTCGAAGCCGAAGCACGAGAGCACGACCGCCTCGGCGATGGTGACGTTCTGGTGCATCGAGACGGTCCCGGGCGGAGCGCCGATCAGCCGCGCGATCTGGTCGCCGACGGTCAGCGGCAGCTCCCACCAGCCCTCGCCCCAGGCTCGGATGCCGCGGGTCTTCCAGTCGCGCGCGTACTGCAGCACGCGCTCCTCGGCGGCCGCGGGCATCGCCCCCAGCGAGTGGTTGATCAGGTACGTCGTCTCCGCGAGGATCGGAAAGCGCTCGCGGTAGTCGAGGAGGTCTCGTCACCGGGCGCGAGTATAGGGACGCCGCTCCGGCTTTCCTGGTCCCCCGAACGAGTGATTCGGCCCGAGAAATCCCCTATCGGGGTGATAACAGCGGCTCCCTACGCGAATACGGTCGTTTCAGGACGGACTGCGGCCCGCGCCTCGCGCGGGAAAGGGGAATGGTTTGCGAGACAAGGACATTGGCAGTAGCTGCGGGGAGACCCGCTCGAGCGGTCTGTGGGGAACAGGACGTGGTGGCAGAGGCTCAGAGGGCCGCAAGGCGACAGTAAAGCGCGGGCTCCTCGCGCTGCTCGTGCTCGCCCTGGCAGCTCCCCTGGCAGCGAGTGCCGGGTCGGGCGCCAGGAACAACCAGCGAGACAGCTACCTCGCGCCTGTGTTGCAGACGGCCGCGACCTCGTCTCCGAACGCCGACGTGCGCGTGATCGTCCAGAGCGACCGCGGCGCGGGCAAGGCGCAGGACGCGCTCGACGAGTTCGACAACGTCGACAGCACGCGGCTCCAGATCGTCGACGCCGCGGCCGGTGAGATGCGAGCGGGCGACCTGCCTTCGCTCGCCGAGACCTCGGGGCTTGTGATCGTTCCCGACACGCCCGTCGTCCTCGACGGTTTGGCCGGCGGGCCGAGCAAGAAAACGAAGAAGAAGGACCCACCCGGCCAGCAGGGAGCGGATTACACCTCCAACGAGCTCTGGACGTCGGCCGTGGGTGTCGATCGTCTCTGGCCGACGCTCCCGAGCTTCGGTCGGCACGGCGCCGACACGCCGTCCATCGCCTTCGTCGACTCCGGCATCGAGGCGAGCAGGAGCGACTTCGCCGGGCGGATTCGCGCGCAGGTGAACATGACCTCCCTGGCCGGAAACTCGGCAGGTGACGGACGCGGCCACGGAACGTTCGTCGCGGGTCTGGCGGCAGGGTCCGCATCGGGGCACGCGGGCGCTGCGCCGACGGCGGGCATCGTGTCGATCGACGTGATGGACGACGAGGGAATGGCGCGCACGAGCGACGTGATCGCTGCCGCCCAGTGGATCCTCCGGAACAAGCAGCAGTACGACATCCGGGTCGCGAACTTCTCGCTCCATTCGGCGACCCCGAGCAGCTTCCGCTGGGACCCGCTCGACAAGGCGATCGAGAAGCTCTGGTTCGGCGGCGTCGTCGTGGTCACCTCGTCGGGCAACGATGGAGTCGGCGGCGCTCAGACCCGGGTGGCCAACGGGCCTGCGAACGACCCCTTCGTCATCACGGTGGGAGCCCTCGACCTGCACAACTCGGTCAACCCGGCTCGCGCCACGGTCGCGCCATGGTCGACGTGGGGTTACACGTATGACGGTTTCGCCAAGCCCGAGGTGACCGCGCCGGGCCGGAAGCTCGTTGGGCCGATTCCGGCAGGCTCGACTCTCGCCCAGGAGCGCCCGGCGCAGGTGATCCGAACGGCGGCTGGGAGCTACATGGAGCTCTCGGGCACCTCCCTCGCTGCACCGATCGTCTCCGGGATCGCGGCGGACATCCTGATGCTCCACCCCAGCCTTCACTCCCGACCAGGTCAAGGGTGCTCTGATGGTTGCGGCGCTACCGCTGCGGCACGTTCCGTCGCGCTCGGCCGGCGTCGGGGAGGTCTTCGCGCCCGATGCTTCCGCGCTGAGCGCGCCCCCGAACCCGAACCTCGCCCTGAACAGGTTCGTCGTCCCCGTTGCCGGCGACGGTGCCCTCGCGTTCGACGACGCCGCGTGGGTCGCCGCGGCGCAGGCCTCACCGGCCTGGGATTCGGTCTCCTGGCTCGACGTCTCCTGGAGCGATGTCTCCTGGAGCGACGTGTCGTGGAGCGACGTCTCTTGGAGCGACGTCTCCTGGAGCGATGTCTCCTGGAGCGATGTCTCCTGGACGGACGTCTCCTGGAGCGATGTCTCCTGGGCCGACTCGGTCTACGGCGACGTCGGCTAGCTCAGGCGCTTCAGCAAGCCGAGCGCCCGCTGGTCCCACGGCACCCGGTGCGTGACGCCCGCCGCGGCGAGTCCCTCGCGGTTTGCCAGGTACCAGTCGTACGTCTCGCAGAGCGCCTGCTCGTTCGAGAGCCGCGGCGCGTAGCCGAGCAGCCGCTGCGCCTTCGAGACGTCCACGAACGAGTCTCGGTGGGCGGTGCGGTAGTGCCACTCGGCGAGCGGTGAGAGGCGCGCAAGCTCGAGCGCGCGCAACGCGAGCTCGGCCGGCCGCGCGGGCACGGGCCGCAGGCGGCTGTCAGAGCCGGCGTGGGCGATCAGGCCCTCCAGGTCGGAGCGAACGGTGCCGAACTGGGTTGCGCCCACGTTGAAGGTCTCGCCCGCCGCATCCGCGCCGGCGGCGCTGACCGTCGCATCCACCAGGTCCTCGACCGCGAGCAGCTGGTAGCGGTTCGAGCCGTCCCCGAGGATCGGGATGCGGCGCCCCTCGCGGATCCAGTCGAAGAGGATCTCGAAGACGCCGAGCCGCTCCGGCCCGATGAAGGTCTTAGGGCGCACGATGACCACGCCGAGCCCCCGGCGCCCCGCTCGGCGCGCGACGCGCTCGGCCTCGATCTTCGACTCGCCATAGGCCCCGACGCCGACGAGCGGCGCGTCCTCGCGCAGTGGGTGGTGCTTCGGGACCCCGTAGACCGCGGTCGAGGAGATCAGCACCGCCCGGTCCACGCCTGCTTCGAGGGCCGCCGCGAAGGTGACCGCCGTGCCGTCCACGTTGCTGGAGCGGATCGCCTCGCGCGAAGCCTGAATCGGCAGGGCCGCCGCAGCGTGCACGAGCACGTCGGCTCCGTCCACGAGGCGAGCGGCCGCGGCCGGGTCGCGCACGTCGCCGCGCAGCTCCTCGACCCCGCGCTCGAGCTCGGCGTCGTCGAGCGGCGCGAGGTCGAGCGTCCGCACCTCGTGCCCGTCCGCCAGAAGCCGTCGCGCAAGGTGCAGGCCGAGGAAGCCCGCGCCGCCGGAGATCGCCCACCGCATCTCGAACCACGCTAGCGGGAGGAATCCGCGCGCGACGGCAGAACAGGGTCCGTCCGTGGCCGGCAGAACCGTCGCCCTGTGCGCGGCCGTGCTGGCGTCGCTTGCTCTCGGCGCGGCCGCGAACGCTGCAAACCCCCAGATCGCGGGGCTTCAGGTCGCCCTGCGCGCGTACGGCCTCTACGGCGGGCCGATCGACAGCATCGCGGGGCCGGGGACGGTGCGCGCGACGAAGGCCTTCCAGCGGCGCTCCGGGCTCGTCGCCGACGGGCGCGCCGGGCCGGCCACGCGCCGGGCCCTCGGGCCGCTCGGCGCCCCGCTCTACGGCCGGAGGACGCTCCGGCGGCGGATGTTCGGCTGGGACGTCTCCGTGCTCCAGTTCATGCTCGCCCGCCGGGGTGCGCTCGTGCCGGTCTACGGCTTCTACGACGCCGCCACCGAGCGCGCGGTGCGCCGCTACCAGCGCGCGCGGCGGCTCGCGACGGATGGGATCGCCGGCCCGCGGACCTTGACGGCGCTCGGCCGCGGCCGGCCTGCGCTGACGCTCGTGAGCCGAAGCGTCCCGGCGCCGCCGCTCGGCGTGCGCGGGCTGCTCGGCCACTGGGCCCGGATCTACGGCGTCGATCCGAGCCTCGTCCGGGCTCTCGCCTGGATGGAGTCCGGCTTCCAGCCGGGGCTCGTCTCGTCCTCCGGCGCCCGCGGCGTGATGCAGGTCCTGCCGAGCACGCGCGACTACGTCGAGACGGTGCTGCTCGGCAAGCGGGTGCCGAACTCGGTCTCGGGCAACATCCAGATCGGGGTCGTATTCCTGCGCCAGGTCCTGCGCGAGTTCCACGGGAACGTGGAGCGAGCGCTGGCGGGCTGGTATCAGGGGCCGAGCTCGGTCAAGCGCCACGGGCAGTTCCGCGGCACGCGGCAATTCGTCGCCAATGTGCTCGCCCTCCGCGACCGAGGGGTCTAGGAGGGTTTGGCGAAACATCGGCTGTGCCCTCGGGCCGCCCTGCTCGTCCCGATGCGGCGTCCTCAGTCGCACCGATAGCTAGTGGCTATCGGCACTCCCTGCGGTCCTTGCCTCGGAACGAGCAGAGCACCCCGAGGACGAGCGACGTTCCGCCAAACCCTCCTAGCGCTGCTGGGCTAGAGGCGGCTGCGGCACCGGCTGCGGAGGAGGCTTGGAGTCGACCAGCACCGCCGCCGCGAGGAGGATCGCCATCCCGACGGCGCTCTCGCCCGCAAGGCTGCGGGGCAGGCGGGCAAACAGCGGAGCACCTCGCTCGAGGGCCGGCCTCACGAGGAAGTGATGTGCCGCTCCCCACAGGAGCGCAAGCGAGACGAGCGCGAGCTTCACCAGCAGCACCTGGCCGTAGCGCTCGGTCCAGAGGTCGTCGAGCCGGGGCAGCCGGAGCACGCTCAGGTAGACCCCGGCGGAGAGGATGACGACGATCAGGCCGGTCGCGAGGCGCGAGAAGCGCAGGAAGGCGCGCCGCCGCAGCTCGGGCTCGAGCGGCCAGACCACGAAGGCGAGCTGCACGAGGCCGCCGACCCAGAGCGACGCCGCCGCGAGATGCGCCCAGTCGGCGAGCTGCGAAAGCCAGGACGACCCGGCGTCGGCGGCGGAATGGCCCGAGAGCGAGAGGCCCGAGGCGAACGCCAGCGACAACGCGAGCGCCGGCCAGAGCAACCAGGTGCGGTCGGTCAGCCAGGCGAGGAAGACCAGCGCGCTGACGAGCGCAAAGCCGAGCGTCATCGCCACGAAGGCCGTGCCGAAGCGGGTTCCGCCCGCGATCGGCGTCAGGTCCCCGTAGAGGAACTTCCCGAACGGCAGCTGCAGCGCGTCCTCGGCGCGCAACAGGAAGGCGAGGATCCCCACCTCGATCGCACCGACCGCCCCGACGCCCACCACCTGGTAGAAGCGGCGCTCGGCAGCCGGGCCCAAGGGCCCCCGCAGGACGAGCAGCCGGAAGGCGAGCCCCCCGGAGAGCAGCGCGAGGGCGAGGAAGTAGAGCCAGCGCACCACGTGCTCCTCGGTGGTCGGCCCCGAGGCGCCGAAGGCCTCGGTCGCCGGCGGCGCCCGGTGGCGGACGCCGAAGGTGAAGACGCCGGCGATCACGTGCCCGTCGGCGGAGACGGCCGTCCACCTGACCGTGTACGCGCCTCGCGGTAGCCGCCTCAGCGGCGCGTCGATCGTCCGCTTGTCCGGGCTCGTCAGCGTCTCGCCGGAGACGAGGCCTCCCTTGGTCGTGTAGACGCGGATCGCGTTCGGCAGCGCCTTCACGCTCTGGTCGAAGCTCAGCCGCACGACCGGCGGCGAGCCCTTCAGGCGTTGCTGGAACGACGGCGTCGACCGGATCAGCGTCGCGTGCGCCGACGCGGCCGCCGGAAGCGCGAGCGCCACGAGCGCGGCTGCGAGGAGCGTGCGCCTCACCGGTGCGGCTCCCCGGCGAGGGGCGAGAGGTGGCCGAACACGGGAGCCACGTCGCGATCCGAGTAGAGCAGCACCGAGATCACGACGAGCGTGAGCGCGAAGCCCGAGCTCCAGACTGGCGAGCGGCGGCGAAAGGCGCCGACGAGCGGGAAGATCGCGCCGACGAGAGCCGCCCACCCGAGCGCGTGATGAAGGAAAGCGGCTCTGGCGAAGAGCCAGCCGTTCTGCTCGTGGATCAGGAGCGCCGTGCCGGAGACCGCAAGTGCCAGCGGCATCGCCAGCCGCCACGCGGTGTGGTGGAGCTTGCCGCGGACGAGGCCGAGCTCCGCCGCCCCGGCCAGCATCATCGTCTGGGCCCAAGCGCCGTGGGCGACCATGTGGATCGTCGAGTTGGTGTAGAAGACCATCACGGGCCACATCAGCACGCCCAGCCCGAAGAGCAGGGCCGGCCACAGGTAGGCCCGCCACGGTCGCCGGCTCCAGATCTCCTCGCCGACGAGCGCGCGGGCGAGCAGGCAGAGCCCGAGCAGCAGGAAGCCGGTCGCGAAGAGCCAGTGGACGTGCTCTGCGGGAGGTTCCATCAGCGCTCCTCCGCCTCGAGGTCCTCGATCACGCCGGGCGCGACGAAAACCGCGAAGACCACGCCCACGGCGATCGCGAGCAGAGGCGGCTGGACGAGCAGCCACCAGAACCCCTGGCCACGCGGGTGCAGAAGCGTGATCCGGTAGGGCTGCAGGAACGCCCAGCCGACACCGCCGAGCATCGTCAGCGGGCCCAATGCGCCGACGGCTCTCGCGCGCAACGAACGATGACCGGCCGCGACGCGCTCGCTGATCAGTTGCGTACTCATTACCACCTCCCCGTCGTTGGGACACTCACGGGGCCCGCGGCGCCGGGCTGTGACCGCGGGCTAGGCGGGAGCGGGAGGTGGCCGGCTCTCGAAGGCGAGGCCGAAGAGCTTGCGCGGAGGCGCGGAGGCAGTCTCGGTGCGCTGGCTGCGCGGGGGCGGTGACGCAGTCCGGATCCGTCCGGCGCGGGCGCAGGTGTCCTGCGCGTACCGCTCGTAGTCGCTCAGCCAGCACGCGACGGCGCTCCACGCGAGCGCCACGAACACGGCGAGCACAGCGAACACCGGCAGGGCCGAGCTGTGCAGCCAGGGCGAGAGCAGCGGCCAGCGTCCTACCGCGGCCTGCTCGGCGTCGTGCTGGACGAGGTAGAAGATCGAGGTGGCGAGGAAGGCTGCGAGCCAGAGGCGGGGCGAGAGCTCGAGGCGCACCCGCGGCGCCGGCGCGGGCCGGGAACCTACTGTCGCCAGGACTCGCCTCCCGGCACGGGCGGCCGCGTGCGCCCGCACGAACCGCCACGCGAGGCGGGCGAAGAGGAGCGCGACGCCGAGCTTCACCCCGGCGAGCAGGAACGGGTAGTAGTCGGCGCCCGAGTAGCTCGGCGCGGCCACGTGGCGGCCGAAGTCGAGGCGATGGGTCAGGCTGCGGCCGGCAAGCTCGGCCACGAGGGCTAGCAGCGCAAAGGCCAGTCCGGCCGACACGCGCTGGTGCCGCCTCGCTCGTTGCATGCGCGCAGTTTGCCTAAGACGGCACAGCTGATCAAACGGGTGGGATCAGCCCAGGACGGTCAGGTTCCAGCGTGGGCGTGACGGGCGGTCGAAGCCCAGCAGCAGGATCCGCTGCCACTGGCCGAGGCTGAGCTCGCCGTTGCGGAAGGGAATCTGCTCGCTGCGCGGGCCGAGCAGCCCGCAGAGCAGCCGCTCACGCTCGCGCTCCTCCTGGGGCACGAGGCGGGTCAGAAGATCCTCGAGATCGGAGAAAAAGCCTGATTCCCGCTCCTGAACCCGCACGAGAGCGATGTCGTCCAGCGGCGAGACGTAGGCGATCCCGCTCTCGAGGCCCGAGCCCAAGAGCTCCCGCTTCACGTCGTTGGTGATGTCGAGCACCGTCAGTGACGGCAGCGCCGAGGCGATCGAATAGGGGACCTCGACGCTCGTCATACCGGAGCCTTGCATCGCCTGCGCGTTGCGGTTCCGCCGAGCAGGATGATTGTTCTCCCCAAACTGGACGCGGAGCGTGTCACGCGGTCGTCACTTCCCGCGGAAGGCGGAAGCTGACGTTCTCCCTGGCCACCTCGACCTCACCAAGCTCGTCGAAACCGAAGGAAGCGAGGCTGCGCAGGACGGCCGCGACGAGCTCCTCGGGTGTCGAGGCGCCCGCTGTGAGGCCGACGGTCTCGTGCCCGGCGAGCAGATCGGGGTCGAGGCCGCTCTCGCCGTCGATCAGCCGCGCGGTCGCCCCGCTCCGCTCGGCCACCTCCACGAGGCGGCGCGCGTTCGAGCTGGTCTCCGAGCCGATCACGAGGATCAGCGTCGCGCCGCCGTCCGCCAGTGCCTTGACGGCGTCCTGGCGGTTCTGCGTCGCGTAGCAGATGTCGTCGGCAGCAGGCCGCTTCAGGTCGCCGAAGCGCTCGCCGAGCGCGTCCACCGTCTCGGCGACGTCGTCGAGGGAGAGCGTCGTCTGCGTGATGACCGCGATCGGCTTGCCGCCCGAGTCCAGCTTCGCCGCGTCCTCGGGCGACTCGATCACAACCGTGTCGTCGGGCCGCTCGCCCCGGGTGCCGATCACCTCGACGTGGTCGGCGTGGCCGACGAGCGCGACGAGGTGGCCGCTGTCGGCGTAGCGCCGCGCCTCCGCGTGCACCTTCGAGACGAGCGGGCAGACCGCGTCCACCACGACGAGCCCACGGCTCTCGCAGTTCTGCCGCACCGACGGCGCGACGCCGTGCGCGGAGAGCACGCAGATCGCCCCGGACGGAATCTCGTCCTCGTGGTCGACGAAGACCGCGCCGAGCCGCTCGAGGCGCTTGACCACGTGGTCGTTGTGCACGATCTCGTGGCGGACGTAGATCGGCGCGCCGTGCTTCTCGAGCAGGATCTCCACGATCTCGATCGCGCGGTCCACTCCGGCGCAGAAGGAGCGCGGGGCGGCGAGGAGGACCTGGCCTACGAGGACCACCCCTTCGTGACGGCGCCGAGCCGGTCGAGCGCTCGCTTGGCGTCGGAGGCGGCGCGGGCAAAGCCGCGAGGCTGGCTGGCGAAGGCGCGAACCAGGCCGGGCCAGTCGTAGGCGCCGGCCGGCTTCACCGAGTCGCAGATTCCGTGCAACGTGCGCTCCGGCGTGTCGCTGACTGCGCGCAGGACGCCGTGCAGGCGCCCACTCCGGGCCAGCGGCCCGCTCTCGAGATCGACCGCGTCGGCGCCGGTCAGCTCGTGCAGCCGGCGGCGCTCGGCCGGGTCGTCCACGACTTCGTCGGCGGCGAGCATCGTCACGGCCTCCGCGCCCGGGACCCCGAGTGGCCCGCCTTCCCAGAGCACCGAGCCCTCCGCGTCCACCACGCGCGTCGCGTCGAGGACGGTGCCCGAGGCGAGGCCGTCGCGCAGGGCGCCGGCGAGGCCGAACGAGACCACGGGCCCCTCGGGCACGCCGTTCGACCGCGCCGAGGCCGACGAGCGCCGAGCGCGCACCGGCGCGGCGGGCGACCCGCCGCTCCGCCGTCGTGGCGCAGGCAAAGGTCACCCGGTCAGCGTCCACGCCGCGCTGCGCACGGTCTCCCTGACGCTGCCGGTCGCCTCGAAGGCGGCCGAGGGCTCGAAGCCGGAATGGATCGCGCAGTGCTCGCAGCGCGCGTCGTTGCCCGGGCCCGTACTCCTCCCATTCGATCCCGTCGAGCAGCGCCTCATAGGTCGGAAAGATCCCGTCGGTGAGCAGGTAGCACGGACCCTTCCAGCCGTACGGGTTGCGCGTGATCGAGCCCCAGGGCGCGCACGCGAGCTTGCGGTCGCCGGTCAGGAAGTCCTGGTAGATGGGGCTCGCCAGCCAGCGGTAGCCGTGCTGGCGGGCGGCCGAGCGGATGACGCGGAACTTCTCCTCGTGCTCGGTACGCGTCATCGTCAGGTTCGGATCGATCTGCGAGTACTGATAGCCCGGCGCGACGAGCATCCCGTCGATCCCGACCTCGTCGGTCAGGTAGCCCATCATCTCGACCACCTCGGCGGGATCGGTCTCCTTGAAGATCGTCGTGTTCGTGGTGACGCGGAAGCCGGCCTCGCGCGCCTTGCGGATCGCGTCGACGGCGATGTCCCAGAGCCCGGGGTAGTCGCAGATGTAGTCGTGGATCTCGCGCATCCCGTCGAGGTGCACGACGAAGGTCAGGCGTTTGTTCGGCTTGAACACATCCAGGAACTGCTCGAGCCGGAGCGCGTTGGTGCAGAGCTCGATCGTCTTGTTCAGCTCGAGGAAGCCCTCGACGACCTCCTCGATGCCCTTGAAGACGAGCGGCTCGCCGCCGCAGATCGAGACGACGGGCGCCGGGCACTGCTCGCCGGCGTCGATGCACTCCTCGACCGAGAGCCGCGCCTTGTTCGACTCGTACTCCCGGATCTTCCCGCAGCCGATGCAGGCGATGTTGCAGGCGAGCGTGGGCTCTAGCATCAGGACGAGGGGGTACCGCTCGCCCTTGCGCTGCTGCTGTGTCACGTAGCGGGCGATCTGAACGGTGGGAGCGAGCGGAAACTTCATCGACTGAGCCTTTCTCGTAGACGGCCGAGAGCAAGCAGCGGGAAGTGAAGACGGTACAGGTGGTAGCGAATCATGAAATCAAGCGGGAAGCCTGTCCCGGTGAACTGACTTTCCTCCCAGTCGCCGTTTGCTTGCTGTGCGTTGCAAAGCCACTCCGCGGCGCGCCGGGCGGGCCGGCACTCCGCCTCGCTTGCAGCGACGTAGGCTAATAGCGCCCAGGCCGTTTGGGAAGGTGTGCTTTCGCCCCGGCCCCGATACGCCGGATCGGCGTACGAACGGATGTCCTCGCCGAAGCCCCCGTCCTCGTTCTGCACCGAGTCGAGCCACGCAATCGCGCGGCGCAGCGCGGGGTGGCCGGGCTCGACCCCGCAGGCCTCCAGCGCGGGCAGCGCGGCGGCGGTGCCGTAGATGTGGTTGACCCCCCAGCGCCCGAACCAGGAGCCGTCCGCCTCCTGCTCGGCCAGGAGCCAGTCGCGCCCGCGGCGCACTTCGTCGTCGTAGCCCCGCTCCGGCGCGAGCGCCTCGAGCGCATGGGCGGTGACGTCGGCGGTCGGCTCGTCCGTGACCTTGCCGAAGTCGCAGAACGGCAGCTTGTAGAGCCAGAAGGCCTCGTTGTCGACGTCGAAGGCGCCCCACCCCCCGCTGCGCGACTGCATTCCGGCCGTCCAGGCGAGCCCGCGGTCGACGGCGTCGCGCCCGCGATGGCAGCGGCGCAGCGCGAGCGCGACCACGGCGGTGTCGTCCACGTCAGGGTAGAGGTCGTTTTCGAACTCGAAGGCCCAGCCGCCCGGCGCGAGCTCCGGTCGGCGCACCGCCCAGTCTCCGGGCACGGTGACTTCCTCGTGCTCGAGCCACTCGGCCGCCTGCACGAGCGCCGGGTGCTCGGGGCCGAGACCCGAGTCGCGCAACGCGAGCACGGCGAGGCCCGTGTCCCAGACCGGCGACTGGCAGGCCTCCGGGCGCAGCCGGCCGCCCTCGTCGATCACGAACCCCTCCCAGCCCTCGACCGCGCGGCGCAGCGTCTCGTCCTCGAAGCCGTGCCCGAGCGCGACCAGCATCAGGATCGACCAGACCCACGGCGGCTGGATCCCGCCCCACGAGCCGTCGGCCTCCTGGTGGGACCGCACCCAGCGCTCGGCTTCCCTGAGCGCGGCTCGGCGCAAGGCGGAAGGCCTCGGCGCGGGCTTGCTCTGTCCCGGGCGCGCGCCGATCTCGCGCAGGTCGATCCGGGCCGGCCGCACCGGCCTGAGCGCGCGGCAGGCCGAGAGCGGGACGAACGTGCCCCTGGCCCAGCAGGAGAAGTCGTAGATGGAGAGCGGGGCACTCGGAGGAAGCAGGACCAGCTCGACCGGGATCGGCGTGATCCGCTGCCACGGCCACTGGCCGAGCAGGGCCAGGAAGCACTTGGTGAAGATCCGCGTGCCGGCGATCCCGCCCTGCGAGCGGATGAAGTCGCGCGCCCGCTCACCGGGATCCACCCCGGCGAGCTTCAGCGCCGCGTAGGCCTCGACGGAGGTCGAGAGATCCGGCGGCCCCTCGAACCAGATCGACCAGGTGCCGTCCTCGCGCTGCCGCACCAGCAGCTCGTTCGCGATCTTGCGGTCGAGCTCGGGGGTGCGCAGCCCAAGGACGTGGTGCCAGAAGAGGTGCTGCGCAATCATCGTCGCGTTCGACTCGAGCTCGCCCACCCAGTAGCCGTCGGCGTGCTGGAGCTCGAGCAGGCGCGCCGTGGCCGCGTCGATGGCCCCGTCGAGGCGCGTCTCGATCCGCTCCGGGGCGATCGTCAAGCGGCTACCTCCTGCCGTGCCGCCTTGAGCGCCCGCGCGGCGGCGAGGCCGCTGCGGACCGCACCCTCCATCGTCGGCGGCCAGCCCGTGCCGGTCCACGCGCCCGCGCGCGTGACGTTGGGCCTGGCCGTCTCCGGGCCGGGCCGGTGCGCTTCGCTGCCGGGGCGGACGGCGATCGTGGCCTCGGGCTCGCGGCTGACGCGCGACCAGAGCAGCTCCGCGGGGCCCAGCCGCTCCGTCACCGCCCCGGCGATCAGCTCGACGAGCTCGCGCCCGCGCAGGGCCTCGAGCTCGGGCGCGCCGCTCGAGACGACGGTCAGGTACTGCCCGCGCTCGGGCTCGTGGCCGGTTAGCCGCCCGCGGTCGAAGACCCAGTGCGCCGGGCTGTCGAGCAGCGCGGCGAGAGGCTGCGGCAATAGGTGCCGGTCGAAGAGCAGGTGCACGCTGACGATCGGCGAGTGATCGAGCTCCGGCTCCGGCTCGCCGAGCAGGCGCGCGCTCTCGGCCGGCGGGACGGCGACGACAACCGCTTCGGCATCGAGCTCGGCCAGGTCGTCCACGCGCGCGCCGGTGCGCAAGGTCGCGCCCGCCGTCTCGAGCGCCCGTCCCGCCGCATCGCCGTGCATCTCGCCGAGCGGCCGCGTGGGCAGAATCAGATCAGAGGCGCGCTTGCCGGCGAGCAGTGCCGTCTGGACGGTGAAGCTCCCGGCGGTTGCGCTCGCCTCTCCGGCCCGGAGGTTCAGCGCGGGCCGGATGAAGACGTCCCAGAAACGGTCGATCGCCCGCTGCGACTGCCCGCGGGCCCGCAGCGCCTCGGCGAACGTCGCGCCTTCGGCGTCGCCCCAGCGCGCGAGCGCGCGCAGAATCCGCAGCCGGTCGCCGAGCGAAACGTGCCGGTAGCGCAGCAGCGCGAGCGGCGAGGGGCGGATCGCCGCGGTGCGGCCGTGCTCGTCGATCACGCTCAACGCCAGCGGCAGCCGCTGCACCGACCCGCTCTGGCCGATCCGATCGAGGAAGCGCAGGTACTCGGTGAAGCAGCCGAGCGCGATGTGCTGGCCGTTGTCGGGGGGTGGCTCGGGGTCGCCCTCGCGGCGCGGGAGCGTCTGCACCGCCCCGCCGAGAGTCGGGCGCGCCTCGTACAGCGTCACCTCGTGGCCCGCGTCCACGAGCTCGAGCGCCGCGCTGAGCCCGGCCAACCCTCCGCCGACAACAGCCGCTCTCATCGCAGGAGCCCCGCTCCCACGATTCGCAGCTTGGTCAGCGGCGAAAGGCGTACCGAGCCGTCGAAGACGTCGAACCCGCGCGCCTCGATCCGGTCGAGCGTCGCCCGGTAGAGGCCTGCGAAGGTCGCGACGCAGGCCGAGCTGCGCGAGTCGAGCGAGCCGAGCAGCTCGAGCCCCTCCTCGAGATAGGCGCGCGCCCGCGAGGCCTGAAAGGCCATCAGCGCTCGCCACTCGGGGCCGACCCGGCCCGCGGCGATGTCCTCCTCCGAGACCCCGTAGGCCGACAGCTCGTCCTGCGGCAGGTAGACGCGACCGAGCTCCCAGTCCTCTCGCACGTCGCGCGCGATGTTGATCAGCTGGAGCGCGACTCCGAGCGTCTCGGCGCGCTCGACGTCTTCCGAGCCGTAGACCGCGACGCAGGCGACGCCAACGGCGCCGGCGACGTGGCGGCAGTAGCCATGCAGCTCGCCGAAGTCCGCGTAACGGTTCTGCTCGGTGTCCTGGAGCCCGCCGTCCACGAGATCGTGGAGCGCTCCGTCGGGGATCGGATAGCGCGAGCGGGCGTCGGCGAGGGCCACGAGCATCGAGTCCTCGCCGGGCGCCGAATCGAGCGCGGCATGCAGCTCCTGGAGCCGGGCGCGCTTCTCGTCCACGGGCAGCTCGCCGTCGGCCACGTCGTCCACCTGTCGCGCGAAGGCGTAGATGGCGGCGATCGCCTGCCGCTTCGGCCGCGGCAGCACCATGATCCCGTAGGCGAAGTTGCGCGCCTCGCGGCGGGTGATGCGCTCGACCTCCGCGTAGGCGGCCTCGACGGTCACCGTAGCGCCGCCAGAGCCAGTCGGGCGCGCGAGGGGCGCGGTCGCTGCGTGAAGACGTCCCAGTCGGCTCGTTCCAGCGCCTCGAGTGCAGCGAGACCACCTCGGGCGAAGAGCGCCACCCCACGGCCCACTCGCCCGCCGAGCCGGCGCCCGAGCTCCTCGCCCGAGCCCAGCAGGCCGCGCGCGCGGACGGCCTCGAACTCCAGCAGCCGCCGCAGCGGCTCGTTCGGCTCCGCCAGCTCGGTGACGCCGAAGCGGCGCCGGTCCTCGGCCGGGAGGTACACGCGCCCGAGCGCGAGGTCGCGCGGCACGTCCTGAAGGAAGTTCACGAGCTGCAGCCCGGTGCAGACATCGTCCGAGAGGGCGACCAGCGCCGGCTCGGTCCGCCCCACCACGCCGAGCACGAGCCGCCCCACCGGGTCGGCAGAGTGCACGCAGTAGCCCTTGAGCTCGTCCCACGTCTCGTAGTCGGCCACACGCTGGTCGATTCGGTTGGCCTCGATCAGGCGCAGGAACGGCTCGCGCGGAAGGTCGCACGCGCGGATCGTCGGTTGCAGCGCCCGCATCACCTCCCACGTCGGCTCGCCCTCGTAGCAGGCCTCGACCTCGGCCTCGAGCTCGTCCAGGGCGGCGAGCCTGTTTCCTTCGAGCTCGTCGCCGATCAGGTCCACGAGCCGTGCGAACCCGTACACCGCCCGCAGGTGTGGGCGCAACGCGCGCGGGAACAAGAGCGACGCCACGGGGAAGTTCTCCGTGCGCGCACGGGCTGCGACCGAGCTGGCGGAAGCCGGATCCATGGACAAACCATGGCGCTCAGCCATACGCCTAGTCAAACGGCCTATAGTCAACTCCTGACCGAAAGCGGCTCAGCGCCCGTAATCGTCGTCGCGGACGACGAGGAGGACATCCTCGAACTGGTCGCGCTCGGGCTCGAGCGCGTGGGCTACGTCGTACACCGCGCGGCTGACGGTGAGCAGGCGCTCGCACTGATGCAGGAGCACACGCCGGACGTCGCGATCCTCGACGTGGCGATGCCGAAGCTCGACGGATTCGAGCTCACGCGCCGCCTGCGCAACGACCCGGCAACGAGCGGGATCAAGATCGTGCTGCTGACCGCCCGGGTGCAGGAGGCGGACGTCGACGCGGGCCTGGCCGCGGGCGCGCACGACTACATCACCAAGCCGTTCAGCCCGCAGGAATTGCAGGACCGCGTGGCCGCCCTCTTGCAGGACCCGTGATACTCCGGGTCTAGGGCGAGTAGCGGTAGCCGAAGCCGCGCACGGTCTCGATCGCGCCGGGCTGCGCGCCGGCGTCCGCGAGCTTCTTGCGCAGGTAGCCGACGTAGAGCTTGACCTGGTCGCGTGAGGTTCCGCGCTCGCCGCCCCAGACCAGCTCGAGCAGCTGACCGTGCTCGAGCAGCTGGTTCGGGTGCTCGACGAAGGTCGCGAGCAGCTTGAACTCGAGCGGCGTCAGCTCGACCGAGCGCTCGCCCACGGTGAGCCGGCGTTCGGCGAAATCCACGGTCAGGAGCGCATCGCTGTAGGTCTCCTTCGGCCCGCCGCCAACCGCTCGACGCAAGACGGACTCGACGCGGGCGAGCAGCTCCTGGCGCCCGAAGGGCTTCGTCACATAGTCGTCGGCACCGGCGCGCAAGGCTCGCACCTTCTCGAGCTCCTCACCGCGGGCACTCAGCATCACCACGGGCACGTCGCTCAGATCGCGAATCCGCTCGAGCGTCGCCCACCCGTCGAGGTCCGGCATGTTGACGTCGAGCACGACGAGGTCGGGGCGTTGGTCGTAGAGCGCCTTCAGCGCCGCCCGTCCGTCCGGGGCCTCGGTGATGAGATACCCGGCGCGGCCGAGCAGCGTGGAAACGAGTGCACGGACATCCGGATCGTCGTCCACCACGAGCACCGAGGGCGAGGGCTTCATACGGTTTTCATACTAGACGTCGGCGAGCACGTCGCTCGAGCCGGCCTTGCAGGTCTTGAAGCCGTTCAGCCTGGCCGAGCTGAAGCAGGCGCTTGTGGCCGCGGCCGGCTAGCCGGCTCGCTGCGCCAGACCTGAGTCAGCGAGACGCCGGGGCGCAAGCCCTGCCTGGCGGCTTCGCCGGCCGGGAGCTCCAGCACCGTGCGCGATCCCCGGCAGGCCGCGGCCCGCCATGGGGCGAGCTCCGCTGCGACCTTCAGGACCCGGCTCTCCCGGTCGAGGAAGACCGCGTCGATCGGGAAGCGCATGAACGCCGTGTGGATCGAGGCCGCCGGCCGGAGCAGCATCCCCTCGCCCGAGGAGAGACCGCTCCGGCCGAGCAGGCCGCGCAAGCGGGCGAACATCGTCTCCGCAAGGAGACAGTGCTCGCAGACGACGGTGCCGTCGTCGTTCGCCAGCGCAACTTCCGGCATCCGCCCCGGCATCATCAGTACCCGACGTGGATGTGGTCGTAGTGGTTGGCCAGCGGGAACGACGGCCCGCCGAGCCCCATCAGCGAGATCACCTGCGCCGGGAGCATCCGGCCGGGGAGCATGAGGACGCTGCGCACCGCCTGCTCCGTGATCCCGCCGGGCTGCTGGTGCCCCGTGATCGAGACGTCACGGAGAGCGGCGATGTCGACCGCGCGGCCGTACACGTGCGCGGAGACGACACCCGGGCGGGCGTAGAGCCGGTGCCCGCTGACGAGGCACGAGACCGTGACCTCGCGGTACGTCTGGGCCAGGTACAGCATCAGCGCGAGCACCCGGACGTCCACGCGGCCGGCGGCGACGTCTGCGCGCCCGCCCGCGTAGATGTGCAGCCGGGAGTCGTGCAGAACGCGGTCCTGCAGGTCGGCCTTCTGCGAGAGCAGGCCCCGCACCAGGCTCGTGAGCCCGACGGAGCGGTAGTAGTTGCGCAGCGCGACCACGCGGTCGGCGAGCGAGGTGTCGCTCGAGTACGAGAGCGCCGCGGCCCACGGGTTCGCGCGGCCGCCGAGCGAGCCCAGGCGGAACGCGAGCGTGCGCAGGCCCGCCCGGTTCGCCGGCACGCGGCCGTTGTGGCCGTCCGCGCGAAGGGTCGCGAGCACGAGCGCCCAGTCGACGTGCGCCTGCCGCGAGAAGGCGACGAGCTCACGCGCGAACGCGAGCTGCAGCCGGGCGGCGGGAGGCGTCGGGTCGGGAGCCGAGCGGTTCAGCCAGACGGTCGCGCCCGCGGCGGCGTCCACCTCGGGGTCGAGCGCCGGGGCTTTCTCCGGCTTGGGAGCTTGAGCCTTCGGCTTGTGCGAAGCGTGTGGCCGGGAAGGCTTGGCGCCCTGGCGCGCGACGTGCCTCGTCGAGACGGCCGCCTGCTTTGGCGCGGACGATGGCAACGCCGCCGAGGCCGAGGAGTGCGAGGGCCGCGAGCTCAGCACAGCAGTCTTGACCGCGGCCGGCGCTGGAGCCGGCTCGGCCGGGGTCGTCGGCTCCGGCTGATCGCCTGCGTCGACCTGCCCGCTAGCAGGCGCAGGGCCGGTCGGTCCTGTCGGACCGGTCGGCCCGGTCGTGCCCTGTTCGGCCTGCGCGACGACCGGGGTCGCCTCGTCGGCCGCGAGCATCGACCTCACGCCGTTGCCCGCGCCCGCGGAGAGCGCGAGCCCGGCAAAGAAGAGAAGGCTGAAGGACAGCGTGTGCGCGAAGCGCTTGCCAAAGCTGCGCTTCGGTGCGGGCTGCGGCTCCGTCTCGCCCCGCTCGTCCCACTCGTCCCAGGCGCGGCCCCTCCCGAGCACGGTGAGGACGCACCTCGCGAAGGAGAGGAGGAGGAGGTGGTGGAGAAACCGCCTGGTCAGAGAATTCCGTCGTGGCATTGCCTTGCTCCCGTTCGTCGGGCGCCGGTGGGCCGCCACTTCGGCGCGGATCTCGATTGGCATCCGCGGGCCGTACGGACTTGGGAGGACTATCGAGCGACCGGGCCGCGGCGCCCTCCCCCGATCTAGGGAAGTCGGGGTCGGATCCCTTGCACGAGGGATGCGCCCCCCGCCGGATCTGAACCGATGATCGCGGCACTGAGTCATATAGGCGGCGCGGCCACGCCACAGAACACTTCGGAGGTCTTTCCGGCGTGACCAAGCGCATCGCCAGCACGAACAACAGACTTTTCCAGAACCGCAGGCAACTCATTCACGCGGTTATTCCATCGGGCAATTCGCGCGCCGACGCGTGCGCATCGATGAGAGAAGGGAGGTGACTCAAATGCTGAAGCTCTTCACCTTCGTGCAGGCCGCCGCAGATTCATTGCGCCGGCGCGAGGAGGGGCAGACGATGGCGGAGTACGGAGTGGTGCTCGCCGTCATCACGCTCCTGGTGGTTGGTTCGATCACGCTTCTCTCCGGAAAGATCCAGGGGGCGATCGACGCCGTCTCGGCCATCATGCCCGGCTAGGGCAAGCCCGCACGTATTTCGTCTGGGGCCCCTTCCTCGGAAGGGGCCTCTTCCCTCAAAGAAGGACTCCCGTGATTACCGCATATCGCCGCAAAATTCAGATGAGATCGGAGCGAGGCCAGTCGCTGGTCGAATTCGCACTGGCGTTGCCGATTCTCGTCCTGCTCCTGTTTGCGGTGATCCAGTTTGGAATCGCTTTCAACAACTACGTCACGTTGACCGACGCCACCCGCGCCGGCGCCCGCAAGGCGGCCGTCGGGCGACAGCTGTCCGACCCGGTTGGCGCTTGCGTAACCGCGATCCGGAACTCCGCGACCGACCTCAGGCAGGCGGATCTTTCTCCCAGCTGCTCGTCGACCTGGCAGCCGGGCGCGGACGTGAGCGTGACCGCGACCTACCCGTACACGATCAACCTGCTCGGCATTCCGGTGAAGACCGGGCGCCTGTCGAGCACGACCACGGAGCGTGTGGAATGAGAGCTCGCAGCGATCGTGGCCAGGCAACCGTCCTGACCGTCGTGTTCCTGGTCGTGCTCCTGGGCATGGCGGCCCTGGTCCTCGACATCGGGTCGTGGTACCGAGCCGACCGGGCGACGCAGTCGACCGCGGACGCCGCGGCCCTCGCGGGCGCGCAGGCGCTGCCGGGCGACAGCGCAACGGCAAACACCCTGGCGCTGCAGTACGCGACGAAGAACGGCGGCCTCGGCTCGGGCGGGGTCACGTTCTCCTCGAAGATCGTCGCCAACGACACCATCAAGGTCACCGTCAAGCGCGCCGCCCCCACCTTCTTCGCGAAGATCTTCGGGAAGAACACGGTGACCGTCGGTTCGACGGCGACGGCCCGATCGGAGGGCGTCTCGGCGGTCAAGTACGTCGCCCCGATCGTCGTCCACTACAAGCACCCGCTGCTCAACTGCAAGGGGCCTGCTTCGAAGCCGACCTGCGCTCCGGACTTCGGCCCCACTCACCCGACGACACTGGACCTCGAGGATCTGCACAAGCCGGGCGGCGGCAGCGGCTCAGGCGCGTTTGGCCTGCTCAATTTGAACTACGGCGATCCGACCGGAAATATCGGCGCCGGAACGCTCGCCGACTGGCTGCTGAACGGGTATGGCGACGAGCTGCCTCTCGGTACCTATTACTCCGCGCCGTCGGCGAACTTCAACAACTCGCAATTCCAGAGCTCCCTCGACCGCCGTCATCGGCAAAGAGGTGCTCTTCCCCGTCTACCGCCTGTTGACCGGCCCGGGATCGAACGCCAAGTACGACATCATCGGCTGGGTCGGCTTCGTCATCACCTCGTTCAACACGGGCGGAAGCTCCGGAACCCTCACCGGCTACTTCACCAGCTACACCGCCAGCGGAGTCCAGGCGACGACCGGTGGAAACCCCTACTTCGGCGTTCACAAAGTCGAGCTCGTCGATTAACCAACTCCAGGAGAGAGAGCCACTGCAATGACATATCGAGTCAGGAACATCGGAATCGCTGTCGCGCTCGCCGCCGTCGCAGCTCTTTTCACGAGTTTCTACGTGACGAGCTACAAGCGGCACGTGCAGCGAGGCGAGGACCAGGTCACGGTGCTCGTCGCCAAGCACGACATCGCTCAGGGCACCCCAGGGGCCGAGGCTTCGAAAGACCTCACCTCCTTGCAGGTGCCGCGGCGCAGCGTCGTCCACGGCGCAATCTCGAGCCCGGACGAGATCCAGAATCTCGTCGCCACGCAGAAGACGCTCGAGGGTGAACAGGTCACGGTCCGGCGGTTCAGCCCCGTAGCCGAGAACGGCGTTCGGGCCGATCTCAAGGGCAACCTCCGCGGGATGCAGGTCCAGGGCGACATCAACCAGACGCTCGCCGGGACTCTGCGCGACGGTGACCACGTCGACGTCGTCGCAACCTTCAAGTACCACTTTGCCGGCGCCACCTCGCAGGACAGCTTCTCTGCGACCCGCGTCGTCCTGCGCGACCTGAAGGTCCTGAAGGCGCCGGTCGGACCGCCGGTCGGGAGCAAGCTGTCGACCGGGCTGCAGAGCAACTTCTCGGTTCTGCTCGCCGTCACGGACCAGCAGGCGCAGAAGCTCAACTTCGTTTCCAGCACCGTCGGCGGCAGTGCCTCGAGCGGCGTGGGCTGGTCGCTCCAGCTCCGGCCGGTCGTGCACGCGGCCGACAGCCCGGAGAGCGTGACCACGCTGGGAACCGTCCTCCGCGACGGGCTCAGCAAGAAGCAGCTGAAGCGCTTCTTCGGCACCTTCGGAGGAGGTCAGTGATGAGTCAGGAAACCCTCAACCCCACTGGGACCCGAGAGCGCGCCCGCATCTACGTCACGGGCGACTGCGACGGGCTCCCGGACCTGCGCGATGCCCTGATGAACCACCCGGACGTCGAGGTGATCGGCTCGACCGCCCAGGTGGCGGAGGCCGCCGCGGCCCTGACGGGCGGGCACCTCCAGGTCGTCCTGCACGCGACCCGCTCGTCGACGCTGCCGGTGAACGAGCTGGCCGCGCTCCGCGAGTACACACGGGCGCCGCTGGTCCTGCTCGCCTCGAACGGCTCTCCGGCCCTGCTGGAAGAGGCGCTCGAGCACGACGTCGCCGACGTCCTGCTGTTGCCGCAGCTGACCGACAACGTCGTCTTCTCGATCCGCAAGGCCGGCCACGTCGGCAAGCGGCTGACGGGCTCGCAGCGCCGGCACGGCCGGCTCGTGACCGTCTTCTCGCCCAAGGGCGGGACGGGCAAGACCGTCACGGCCACGAACGTCGGCACCTCGCTGGCGAAGCACTGGGGCAAGCGGGCACTCCTGCTCGACCTCGACCTCCAGTTCGGCGACGCCGCGATCATGCTCGGGATCGAGCCGGAGAAGACGATCTACGACCTCGTCACCGCTCCAGGCGAGCTCGATTCCGAGAAGCTCGCCGGCTACACCACGCGTCACGCCTCCGGGCTGGACATCCTCCCGGCGCCTCTGCGCCCCGAGGACGCCGAGCTCGTGACGGAGGCGAAGCTGGCCAGGCTGCTGGAGGTAGCGCGGGAGTCGTATGACGTGATCGTCGTCGACACCTCGCCCTTCTTCCACGGGCCGATGCTGGCGACGCTCGACCGCACCGACGAGCTCCTGCTCCTCTGCGGGCTGGACGTGCCGACGCTGAAGAACGTGCGGCTCAGCCTGCAGACGCTGGAGCTGCTCTCCTTCCCGCCCGACCGGATCAAGCTCGTGCTCAACCGGGCCAACTCGAAGGTCGGGATGAAGCCGAAGGAGGTCGAGTCGGCCCTCGAGCGCAAGATCGACTTCGAGATCCCGAGCGACCGGATCGTCCCGCTCGCCGTGAACCGCGGCAACCCGGCGGTGCTCTCGGACCCGAAGGCCGAGTTCTCGCGCGCCGTCCGCGCGATGGCGAAGGAGCTCGTGGCGGCCCAGGCCGCGGCGAAGCAGAAGAAGAGCTTCCTCGCGACCCTGGCGAGGGCCTAATGGGTCTCCACGACCGACTCCACCGTCAGAACGGCTCGACCAACGGCCACGCCCCCGAGGCGCATGACGCGCTCTCCGGTCAGGCCCCCGAGCCCGTCGAGCGGCGCGCGGACCCATACGGCGACCTGAAGAGCAAGATCCACCACGCCTGCATCGCGAAGCTCGGCCCGCAGCTCTACGCAGCCGGCAAGTCGGAGGAGGGCACCACCGACGACCTGGCCGAGAAGGTGCTGCGGGTGGTCACCGAGCAGCTCGCGCTCGACCGCACCCCGCTGACTCGCGAGGAGCGGCGCCAGATCACGCGCGAGATCACTGACGACATCCTCGGCTACGGCCCGCTGGAGCCGCTGCTCCGCGACGACTCCGTGACCGAGGTCATGGTCAACAGGTACGACCGGGTCTTCGTCGAGCGGCGCGGGAAGATCGAGCTCTCCGACGCGAGTTTCGTCGACAACGCCCACCTGCTTCGGATCATCGACAAGATCGTCTCGCAGGTCGGTCGACGCGTCGATGAGGCGTCGCCGATGGTGGACGCGCGCCTTCCCGACGGAAGCCGTGTCAACGCCATCATCCCGCCGCTCTCGCTGCGGGGGCCGACGCTCACGATCCGGAAGTTCTCGCGTGACCCGTACACGATCGACGACCTGATCGAGTTCGGCACGACCACGCCCGAGGCGGCGCAGTTCCTCTCCGCGTGCGTGCGCGGGAAGCTGAACGTGCTGATCTCAGGCGGTACGGGCACCGGAAAGACGACCACGCTGAACGCTCTCTCCGCTTTCGTCCCGAATGACGAGCGCATCGTCACGATCGAGGACGCCGCCGAGCTCCAGCTTCAACAGGAGCACGTGATCACGCTCGAGGCTCGCCCGCCGAATATCGAAGGCGAGGGCGAGATCCGCATCCGCGAGCTCGTTCGTAACGCCCTGCGCATGCGCCCCGACCGGATCATCGTCGGCGAGGTCCGCGGCGCCGAGACCCTGGACATGCTCCAGGCGATGAACACGGGCCACGAGGGCTCGCTGACCACGATCCACGCCAATACGCCTCGCGATGCGCTCTCGCGTCTCGAGACGCTCGTGCTCACCGCCGGCGTCGAGCTGCCGCATCGCGCGATCCGCGAGCAGATCGCCAGCGCCTTCGACCTCCTCGTCCAGATCGCACGCCTCGTCGACGGCTCGCGCCGCATCACCCACATCACCGAGGTGCTGCGGATGGAGTCGGAGGTCATCACCCTGCAGGACGTCTACGTGGCAAAGCCGCCGGACGAGGGCGCAGCTACGTCGGGGCAGCCGGTCAAGCTCCTCGCCGAGCTCGAGTGCACCGGGCTCAAGCCCCACTTCCTCGAAAAGATGGCGGCGAACGGAGTCACCCTTCCGCCGACGTTCTTCGGCGACTCGGCGTCCTTCCGGTCGAACTACGCAGCCGCGAGCTACGGCGGGTTCGAATGAGGCGGGTCAGCCTGATCCGCAGCCTCGTCGCCGTCGCCCTCGTCGCCCTTCTCGCACCAGTGGCTGCGAGCGCAAACGTCAACCTGCGCGGCGTCGACGCGACCGGGTACCCGACGCTGCGCGCGACCATCGTCTCGCCGGTCGCCTCGAGCCAGCCGCCGACGCTGACCGAGAACGGCCAGCGCGTGATCGACCTGACGACTCAGAACCTGGCTTCCGCGAAGAGCGTCGTGATCGCCGTCGACCGCTCGCGGTCGATGGCAGGACGGCAGCTGGACGATGCGGTCGCCGCCGCCCGGCAATTCATCGGCGCCAAGGCGGGCTCCGATCGAATCGCCGTGGTCGTCTTCGGGTCGCACGCCGTCCAGCTGACCCGCTTTTCGTCCTCGACGATCGACTCGGACGACGCGCTGCGCACGATGTCCGTGGACGCCAAGTCCGGAACGGCGCTCTACGACGCTCTCGCCCTCTCCGCCGCGATGCTGACGAAGGAAGTGGGCCGCGCACGCGTAGTCGTCCTGCTCACCGATGGCCAGGACGTCTCGAGCGCGTCCTCGCTTGATCAGTCGGTTGCGGCGGCGCGGAAGGCCAGTGCGCTCGTCTACCCGATCGTCATCGGCAACACGGACGCGACCCGGCAGCCGCTCGAGCAGATCGCGCGCGAGACGGGAGGCACCTTCCACGGCGCCGTGTCGAGCGCGGTGCTGAAGGGCGTCTACGCCTCGGTCGCCGCCGAGCTCCGCCGCACCTGGCGGCTCGAGTGGGTGACCGCAGCGAGGCCGGGCGAGAAGCTCCACCTCCGGGCGTCCCTCGATCCCGAGGGCGCCGCGGCGGCCGACCTGACCGTGCCGGGCGACCTCGAGACTCCCGCCGGTAACGGCCGCGAGCTCCCCTCCCCGCTCTACACGCCTTTCGGCGGTCTCCTGCTGACGCTACTCGTCGCCTTCCTCGTCCTGACGGCATGCGGGCTGGTGCTCGCCTCAGGCAAGGGCTCGTGGGTGAAGAGCCGGCTCACGCCCCATGTCGAGGGAGGTCGGCGCAAGACCAAGCAACGGGAGAAGGGCGAGCGGCTCGCCGCCTTCGCCAGCCTCTTCCGTGCGACGGAGCAGACGTTCGGCCACCGCCGTCTCTGGAAGCGGCTCCACCTCATGCTCGAGCGCGCCGATGTGCCGCTGCGCACGGCCGAGTTCGCGTACCTGATCGTCGGCTGCGGCTTCACGCTCGCGCTGCTGGCGGCGGTGTCGGGCCGCTCGACGCTCGAGATCCTGGTCGCGCTCGCCGTCGGGGCCCTCATCCCGTATGGCTGGGTCTCGTTCAAGTCACGCCGCCGGATGAGCGCCTTCGAAGACCAGCTTCCCGATCTCCTGGTGACCCTGGCCGCCTCACTCAAAGCGGGGCACAGCTTCAAGCAGGGAATCCAGACGGTGGTCGACGAGGGCCAGGACCCGGCCAGCAAGGTGCTCGGGCGTGTGATCACGGATACGCAGCTCGGCCGGCCGATGGACGACGCGCTCGCCGAGACGGCCGAGCGGATCGGCTCGAAGAACTTCTCGTTCGTGATCACGGCGGTCTCGATTCAGCGCCAGGTCGGAGGCAGCCTCGCCGGGCTGTTCGACATGGTCGCGGACACCGTCCGGCAACGGCAGCAGTTCGCTCGCAAGATCAAGGGGCTCACGGCGATGGGCCGCGCATCCGCGTACGTGCTCGTCGGGTTGCCCTTCTTCGTCGGCCTCGCCATGACCGTCCTCAACCCGGAGTACATGGACCCGCTCTACCACACCTCGACGGGCCACCACCTCATCCTGATGGGCCTCGTGATGATGGCGTTCGGCTCGCTCATCCTCAAAAAACTCGTCTCCTTCCGGGGGTAGCCACTGATGTTCCTCTTCATCGTGCTCGGAGTCATCTGCCTTGCCGCCGCCGCCTATCTCCTTGGCGACGCGGTCACGATGCCTGCCCGCGAGCGACACACCTCGGTTCGCCGCGCCGCCAACTACGGTCGATTCCGGGCGAAGCTCGGCCCCGGGCAGCTGCCGTTCCGCCAGCGCGTCCTGCTCCCGCTGGGCGACCGCCTCGCGGGCTGGACGATCAAGCTGCACCCGAAGACGAACATCGACGGGGTCAGCGCGCGGCTGCTTGCCGCGGGCCTCGGACGCACGATCTCGCCGACGACCTTCCTCGCCTTCAAGTCCGGATCCGCGATCGGCGGCCTGGTCTTGGGCGCGCTCGCCGGAGGCGCGTTCGCCGGCGCGGGCGGCGTGTTTCTGCTCGGGACCATTCTTGCCGGGCTCGGCTTCATCGTGCCCGACTTCGTGGTCTCGGCGAAGGCGCGATCCCGCAAGGACACCATCCGTGCCGAGCTCCCGGACGCGCTCGACCTGATGGCGGTCAGCGTCGAGGCCGGCCTCGGCTTCGACGGGGCGCTCGTCAAGTTGACCGAGCACATGGAGGGGCCGCTGGCCGAGGAGTTCGCGTTGACGCTCAATGAGGTCCGGATCGGCGAGACCCGTCAGGACGCCCTCAAGAAGCTCGCCGAGCGAACCGGCACCGGCGAGCTCTCGTCCTTCGTGCGCTCGATCATCCAGGCCGACCAGCTGGGCATCTCCCTTGGCCGCATCCTGCGCGTGCAAGCGACCGATAGCCGGCTCAAGCGCCAGGCCGCCGCCGAGGAGAAGGCGATGAAGGCGCCGATCAAGATGCTCTTCCCGACCGTGCTCTTCATCTTCCCGGCCATGTTCCTCGTGATCCTCGGGCCGGCGTTCCTCAACCTCTCAAAGATCTTCTAACCGGACCGGAGGCGACGATGTCCGACCAGCCCGACAACCAGGGAGCAGAGACCGAAAAGGGGTTCGGGACCGGTCTGAGAGCGCAGCTCCAGCGCAGGCGAGACGGTGAGGACGCGCAGCCGGAGGGAGCAGGGGCGACGAACGTCGAGCTGCGCTTCGAGCTGACCGCGAGGCCCGCAGGAGACTCGCTCGAGGCTACGGTCAGCCCGGATCTCCAGGAGCTCAAGGCCGAGCTCGAAGCGGCTCGGGCGCGCGAGGCAACGCTGCGCGACGCGCTCAGCGAGCGCTCGCAGGCCTACGACCAGAACGTGGGCTCGGAGAAGCAGCTCGCCAACCGCGCCTCGACACTCGACGAGCGTGCCGCGAAGCTGGCGGAATTCGAGGCCGACCTCGAGGAGCGCGAGCGGCGTGTCCGGGACCAGCGCCAGGTAATCGAGGCCGAGCACACGCGCGTGGCCGATCTCCAGGCGGAGCTCGCGTCGGAGCAGGCGCTGGCCGCGGAGCGGCAGGAAGCGGCCGAGGCGCGTCTTCGCGAGCTGAAGGGCGCCGACCGGGAGCGCGACAAGACAAAGACCGAGTTGACGAAGCAGCAGGCCGCTCTCGCCGACCGCGAGAAGAAGCTGTCCAAGAAGGAAAGCGAGCTGGCGGCGCGCGAGCAGGCCTCGACCGTGCGGCTTCAGGGCCGCGAGCGCTCGCTCGAGAAGCGCGAAAACGAGTGGCGCGGCCAGGACAAGGAGCTGGGCGAGCGGGAGCGCAAGCTCGCAGCCCGCGAGAATGAGCTGAGGAAAGAGGCAGCGCGGGTGTCCGCCCGCGACGAGGCGATCGGCGAGCGCGAGGCCGAGCTCCTGCTCAAGCAGGAGCGTCAGCGTGGCGATGCCGAGCGCTTCGAGCGCGAGCTGACGGACAAGGACAAGCTCGCTCGCGAAGCCGTCGCCCGCTCCGCGGAGCTCGACCGGCGGGAGCTCGACCTGACCGCCCGCGAGGCGGAGCTGAACCGGCTCCAGGCCTCGATCTCACACGCCGAGCGCGACAGCAACCGCGGCCGCGACCTCGAGGAATGGAACGTTCGCCTGGAGCAGCGCGAGCGCGAGTTGGCCGCTCGCGAGGCCGAGGTCGCGAACTACGAGACCGTCACGGACTCACACAAGAAGCGGACCGACAAGCGCGATCAGCGGTTGAGCGCGATGGAGGAAACCATCAACGACCGGATCAAGGAGCTTGACGAGCGTGAAGGTGAGCTCGAGCTCCGCGAAGCCGGGCTCGAGGCAGACGTCGAGATCCGCACGGACAAGCTCGAGCAGCGCGAGCAAGTGCTGGCCGAGCTCGAGGAACGGCTCCGCAAGCAGGAAGCCGAGCTCGCGACGTACGTCGCGCAGGCGCAGACCGAGATCCAGCGGCGCGAGTCCGAGTGGTGGCAGAAGCAACTCGGCACCGACGCCGAGGTTCCGGCCGCCTGATCTAGAGTCGGCCCTATGCAGGGCCGCCGCGAAGCTCTCGCAGTCGGCCTCGTCTGGCTCGTCTGGCTCTCCGCGATCATCCTGACCGTTGCGATCGGACTGGCGGCCGGCGCCTACACCTTCACCGTCGGCTGGACGATCCACACCGGGCTGTGGCCGCTCTTCGCCTGGGACTACAACTGGTACTACCTGATCGCCTACACCGGGTATCCCGACGGGCTGGGCGGACCTCAGTACGCGTTCTTCCCGCTCTGGCCGCACCTCCTGCGCTGGTCGGGCTCGATTCCGGACGGGATCGCGGCCGCCACGCTCGCCTGGACGGCCAGCGCGGCGGCCTTCTTCGGCGTCGCCGAAGGGACCCCCAGGGCACGGCTTCGAACGGCGCTCGCGCTGGCCTGCTGGCCCGGCTCCTTCGCGCTGGCGCTCGGCTACCCCGACGCGCTGGCGCTCGCGGCCGCCGCCTGGGCAGCGGTGCTGGCGCTCCGCGGGCGGCCGCTGGCCGCCGGCCTCGTCGGCGCGATCGCGGCGCTTGCCCGGCCGAGCGGCTTCCTGATCGCGCTGCCGCTCGCCTTGCTCGCCCGGGGCAAGGGGCCCCGCGCGTGGCTCGGCGCGGCCGCTCCGGTCGGAGCCGCAGCTGCCGTCCAGGCCTACTTCTGGTCGCGCAGCGGGAACCCGACCGTCTTCTTCGACGCGCAGCGCCTATGGGGTCGGGGAGGGCCGGGCCGATTCGGCGACTGGAGCAACCACCTACGGGACGTGATCGAGCGCCACGGCCTGCTGATACCGGTCCTCGCCGTGCTTGCGGCGGCCGCGATCTTGCTCGTCTGGCGGCGCTTCGGGCCCTGGCCCACGGCGGTGATCGCCTACGCGTGCGCGGTTCCGCTGCTGCTGGCCGCGACGCAGAGCCTCGAGAGCTTCGTCGACAGCGCCAGAGCCGCGCTGGTGCTGCCTCTGCTCGTCGTCCTCTGGCGGCTCGGCCCGCTCTACCGGCCCTGGGCCGCATTCGCCACGGTGGTCGTGGGACTGCTGCTCTTCTCGGGAACGATGCAGAGCTTCGGCCGGCAGAGCCTGTTCGCGTTCCCGATCTTCTGGGCGATTGCGGAGGGGCCGCGCTGGCTGCGCTACCCGCCGCTGGCCGTGCTCGGCTTCGCCGCCAACCTCGGGCTCGTGCTGCTCCTTACGCGGTTCGCCCCTTAGCGCCGCTCCGCGGTAATGGGCCGCGGCGACCCGGTCGGCGCAGAGCTGGCTGCAGTACCGTCGGCTGCGGTTCCGCGAGCGGTCGAGGTAGACGCAGCGGCAGGGCAGAGCGTCGCAGACGCCGAAACGCTCCCAGCCGTCCGTCTGGACCGCCACGAGCAGCGCGGCGGCGACTCGGGGGGCGAGTCGGTCGGCGAGATCGCGCGCGCGCCGTGGCTCGTAGGAGAACCGCCAGCCGTCCTTGCCCGGCCGGAGCTGTGCGATCGAGTCGGCAAGCAGGTCGTTCAGGATCTCGACGGCCTCTGCCTCGGTCTCGGCCTCGAAGACGCTGCGCACGCGGCGGCGCAACGAGCGCACACGCTTGAGATCCCCTTCCGCGGCCACCCGCGCCTCCCGGTCGAGCCCGTGCTGCTCGAGGAACGTGCGCAGGTTCTTCGCGTCGCGAAGGAACTCCGGCTCGTCGTCGAGGACGTCCCACGTGTTCACGAGGCCCACGGCCAGGTCGATCTCCCGCTGCTGCAGATTTCCTCCGTTCATGCTAACTTCGTCAGTAGCGTAGCCGTCTAAGCTCCTGACGGAGAAGATCCAAGGAGGCAGCGGTGTTCCGATACCTGGTCAGGCGGATCCTCTGGGCGATAGTCCTGTTCTTTGCGGTCACGATCGTCACCTACATCATTTTCTTCGTCATCCCGGCTGACCCCGCCCGCGCGTTCGCGGGAAAGAACCCCACCGAGGAACAGATCGTGCGCGCGCGCCACTACCTGGGGATCGACAAGCCGGTCCCCGTGCAGTACGTGAAGTTCCTCTGGCGCCTGACGTATCACCATTCGCTCGGGCGCTCCTTCGCGAACCGCGAGCCCGTGAACAACGTCGTCTTCACCGCGGCACCCGTGACTGCCTCTCTCGTGATCGGCGGCGCGGTCCTCTGGATGCTGATTGCCCTCCCCCTCGGGATCCTGTCTGCCCTGAGGCCGCGCTCGCTGTTAGACCGAACGTCGATGACCTTCGTGCTGATCGGGGTCTCCGCGCATCCCATCTGGATCGGGCTCATCTTCAGCTACTTCCTCGGCTTCAGGTTCCACCTCACGCCGATCGCCGGTTACTGCGACTTCATCAACCCCTCGATCGGCGCCGAGTGCGGCGGGCCGACGCAATGGGCCTACCACATGATTCTGCCCTGGATGACCTTCGCCACGCTGTACGCGGCGCTGTACGTGCGGATGATCCGAGCCAACGTGATGGAGGCGATGCACGAGGACTACGTGCGCACTGCGCGCGCCAAGGGCTCCACCGAGTCTCGTGTGATGCGGGTCCACGTCCTCCGCAACGCCCTCCTGCCCATCGTGACGATCCTCGGAATGGACATCGGCACCGCACTCGGCGGGGCGATCTTCACCGAGTCGATCTACGGGCTCCCGGGTCTGGGCAGGGTCTCGCTCCAGGCCCTGAACAACCTCGACCTGCCCACCGTGATGGGCGTGGTGGTGTTCGCGACCACGATGATCATCCTGTTCAACCTGGTCGTTGACGTCCTCTATGCCTGGATCGACCCGAGGATTCGCCTCGCGTAAGTAACGTTCCGGCCCGTGGCCGAGAGCGTCCTCATCACCGGCGGCGCCGGTTTCATCGGCTCGCACCTCGCCGACGAGCTTCTGAGCGCCGGGGACCGGGTGCGCGCGCTCGACAGCCTCGCCGAGCAGGTGCACGGCGGGGCCGGCCGGCCTGACTATCTGGACGGCGACGTCGAGCTGATCGCCGGCGACGTGCGCGACGCAGAGGTCGTGCGCCGCGCCGTCGCGGGGATCGACGCCGTCGTCCACCTCGCCGCCCGGGTCGGGGTCGGCCAGAGCATGTACGAGCCCGCCGAGTACGCCGCCGCGAACTCGGTCGGGACGGCGATCCTGCTCGAGGCGCTGCTCGAGCACCCGGTTCGGAAGCTCGTCGTGGCTTCGAGCATGAGCGTCTACGGCGAGGGGGCCTACGAGCCTGCCCCCGCGGTCGAGCGCTCGCGCGAGCAGCTCGAGCGCGGCGAGTGGGAGCCGCGCGGGCCCGGCGGCGAGGAGCTCCGGCCCGTGCCGACCCCGGAGTCGAAGCGGCCCTCGCTCGCCTCGGTCTACGCGCTGACCAAGTACGACCAGGAGCGAATGGGCCTCCTCTACGGGGCTGCGTACAACGTGCCGGCGGTGGCGCTGCGCTTTTTCAACGTCTACGGGCCACGGCAGGCCTTGTCGAACCCGTACACGGGCGTGCTCGCGATCTTCGCCGCGCGGTTGCTGAACGATCGGGCTCCCGTGGTCTACGAAGACGGCGGCCAGCAGCGCGACTTCGTCCACGTGACCGACGTCGCCCGCGCCTGCCGGCTCGCGCTCGAGCGCGACGGCGCCGACGGGCGAGCGGTCAACGTCGGCAGCGGCCGCAGCGCCTCGGTGCTCGAGATTGCGCACGAGCTCGCCCGCGGGCTCGGCAAGGAAATCGACCCCGACCTGCCGGGCACCTTCCGCGCCGGCGACATCCGGCACTGCTTCGCAGATGTCTCTCTCGCGCGAGAGCTGCTCGACTTCGAGGCAGAAGTGCCGCTCGAGGCCGGCCTCGCCGAGCTGACCGAGTGGCTCGAAACCCAGCAGACCCCCGACCGGTTCGACCAAGCCGCCGCCGAGCTGGCGGAGAAAGGACTCACCCGATGACAGCTGCCACCCTGCACACCAATCACGGCGCGATCGCGATCGAGCTCTTCGACGAGGACGCGCCCAAGACCGTCGAGAACTTCCTCAAGCTCGCCCGTGACGGCTTCTACGACGGCGTCGTCTTCCACCGCATCATTCCGGACTTCATGATCCAGGGCGGCGACCCGACCGGCACCGGCATGGGCGGCCCCGGCTACACCTTCGAGGACGAGTTCAACGACCACAAGGTCGAGCGCGGAGCGCTCGCGATGGCCAATGCAGGCCCGAACACCAATGGCAGCCAGTTCTTCATCGTCACGACCGCGGCCGCGCCGTGGCTCGACGGCAAGCACACCGTCTTCGGCCGCGTCACCGAGGGCATGGACGCCGTGGACACGATCGAGCAGGTCGACACGGACGCCCAGGACAAGCCCCACGAGCCGGTCGTGATCGAGCGCGTGGAGCTGCCGGACTAGCTCGATCCGCAGGCGAGGCCGTTGTAGCTCGCCTGGAACTGGGTCTTCGTCGACTTGAGCGCCGGCTCGACCTGCGCGAGCGTCTGCTGCGGGCGCCGAGCAGCTTCATCGTCGCCGGTGGGAGACGCCGCGGACGATCACCGCGGCGATCAGGACGCGAGCGAGGCCGAAGCCCATCTGCTTGAGGTCGAGCGTCGCGGAGCGTCGCGAAGATCGCGAAGACGACCACCATCACGAACGCCGCGCTGGTGACCGTTCCGGCCGTCGTGACGATGCCGCGCTCGACCGCCTCGTTGGTCGGCATGCCGCGGTCGACGAGCTCCTTGATCCGGCTGACGATGAAGACGTGGTAGTCCATCGAGAGCCCGAAGAGGAGCACGAAGAGGAACAGCGGTAGCCACGAGGGCGATCGCCCCGTTGGACTTGAAGTTGAGGATGCCCTCGGCCCAGGAGTGCTGGAAGACGAGCACGAGGATCCCGTAGGCCGCCCGACCGAGAGCAGGTTGAGCACGATCGCCTTGATCGGGATCACACGAGCGGAAGGTCATCAGCAGCAACAGGAACGCGAGCCCGAGCACGAAGAAGAAGACCAGCGGCAGGTGCGTCCGCATCAGGTCGTTGAAGTCGCTGTTGCCTGGCGGTCTCGCCGGTGACGCCGACCTCGACTGCGGGGACGCGTGCCGAGCGTGGCCGGGATGATGTCGTTGCGGAGCGTCGGCCAGCGCCCGTACGCCGTGCGCTCGGCTGTCGTTGGACTGATCGGCATCGAGACGGCGCAACGGTGGTGGACTGGGTTTCGTCGACGTCCTTTGCGCGCCGCCTGCACCTTGGCATTCGCAGCGCGTCCGAGGTCGCGGACCGCCTGCCCGCACTCGAGGCGGTCTTCGAGGTCTAGGCTTGTCCACGATCCGTCAGCCGGCGGCGCCCGGGGAACGCCGTCCTGCACGCGGTCGTAGGGCCTTGACGATCGGAGATCGACTGCGGCAGGTCGTTGAAGCTCGGGAACTTCGTGCTGCATGTTGAACGCCGGGATGCGTCGAACGCGATGAGCAGGGCCGGCAGAGGCCGTCACCGAGATCCGCGGGCGCCTCATCACCGCGCCCGAGGATCGCGCCCCAGAAGCGCGACTCGCGCCGACCGCTTCGCGTCCGGCGCAGGACGGGATCCGGCCTTGTTCGAAGCTGTTCAGCGAGTTGCAGAGCGCCGGCAGCACGGAGAGCGAGCCGACGATCGCCACCAGAGACGACGATCATCGTGCCGAGGCCGATCGACCTGAAGGTCGGGTCGCCGGCCACGCATCATCCCGGCGACGGCCAGGAGCACGGTCGCCCCGGAGATCGAACACGGCCTGGCCCGAAGTGGCCGCAGTTCGCAGAGAGCGCGTTGTGCGGCGTTCAGCCCGACGCGCCCGCTCTTCGCGCTCACGCTTGATGTAGAAGAGCGAGTAGTCCACGCCGACGGCCATGCCCGACGAGCAGGATCACCGAGGCCGTCCTGTTGAGACGACTTGAACTTCCGCCACCCTCGTTGCCGTTCCCCTGTGCGGTGCCGCCTCCACCTCCGCAGCCAACAAGGAGGAACGGTGCGACTGCCGCGGCCGTCAGCGCGACCAGCCTCGCCCTGAACAGCGGTCTATCCCCTTGTCGCACCAGCGCCTCCCTGTCGGTCGAATCCCAAGGTTCGGCGCCCAAGCGCCCAGGGGCACCCTCCCAACGGGGTGAAATTGGTACTACGGCTGAAATGATGATGGGCCGGGCAGGCAGCCAACCAGGAGGAACGGTGCGACTGCCGCGGCCGTCAGCGCGACCAGCCCGCCCTGAACAGCTGTCTATCCCCTTGTCGCACCAGCGCCTCCCTGTCGGTCGAATCCCAAGGTTCGGCGCCGAAGCGCCGGGGGCACCCTCCCAACGGGGTGAAATTGGTACGTACGGCTGAAATAGATGATGGGCCGGGCACGAAGCCGGCCCATCATCAAGGTTCGCGCTACGGGGCTCGGTAGAACAGCCAGGCGTCGCGCATGCGCTGCGTCTGCCCGGCGGTGAACTCCGTGTAGCAACTGTCGTACGAGTAGTCCATGTAGTTGTGGATCGGGTCGAGGCCCGGATCGCCGGGCAGGTGTCCTTCCCGATCGGACAGCCCGACGTCGGGCTCCTCTCGGCCGGCGTGTCGGCCACGAAGTCGCCCTTCGCGTTGCAGCCGCCGAAGAAGGTGTGCTCGAGGTTCAGCCAGTGACCCGTTTCGTGCGTCACCGTCTCGCCCTGGTCGTACCTGCCCGCGTAGGTCGTGGACGTGCCGGGCATGGACTCCCAGTCGATCACGATTCCGTCGAGGTAGGCCTGCCCCGGCTTGGTCACGATGTCCGGCAGGTAGGCCCAGCCGAGATAGGCGCCGGCCGTGGTCGAGTACAGGTTGAGCGCGTTGTTGCCGCCCTGATGGAGCGTCTGCTTCATCGAGTGCTCGTTCGTGCCCCCGATTCCGCCGTAGAACCAGTCCGCGTTGTCGGTGCGGGTGACGCCGGCGAGCGTGAAGCGAGAAGCCCGTGTTGACACCGCCTTCGAAGCCCGCGAACGTCAGGTTCAGCACGCTCATCTGGTCGCTGATCTGCTTGTTCGTCAGGCTGCCGATCGAGCCGTCGGTGATGACGTGGAAGTACACCGGCACGGTTGCCCTGAAGTTCCTCGCCGGCCTTGCCCTTGGCCGATGCGGGCAGGTCAGCTACCACGCCGCTCGAGAGCGGCTCTCGCGCATCGAAGCCTCGACCGAACGCTGCAGGGGTCAGCTTGTTGTAGACCGAGAACAGCTCCTCGCCGGCCACGGCGGGCATGCAGCTCGTGATCTGCTTCGCGACGCTCGGAGCCGCGGACTTCCGCGCCCCCGCCGCAGGCGAGACCGTGGCGGCGGTGTAGAGCCCTACCGCAAGCGCCACGAAGAGAACCAGCTTGACTCGCTTCATCCCTCTCCCCCTTTGCTCGTCAGTGCTTTGAACTCAGATTCCCGGACGCAGAGTAAACCGACTTGCATCGAGAGTCCAATATCGCGAGAAGGCGCTCACGTAGGTTTGACTGACCAGTCAATCGGAGAGGCTGTCTCCGACGAAGCGGGGATGGGGAGACCCGCTTCAAGCGGCCCCGACTGCGGTGCCGCCCAGGGTGTTTGCCGCAGGCGCGCTGGGTTCGGCGGGGCCGCCCCATGGTCCGAGAGTGGGCCGCCCTGGGGAGGAACATCTCGGGGAGAGGGGGGCGGCCCACTCTCACCAACACGCTGGACACGCACCTTCCCACGGCTGATAGCCGGGGTCTACTGACCTTGTCGTTGGTCTTGCTCAACGCGTCTCGGCTGGCGGCGGGTACGAGCATCCGGTTCGCCTCAGTGAGTTAACGTCGTCTAGCCGGGGCGCCTCTGCAAGTTGGTGGAATCCGCAGTCCCCGCTTGCCGCGTCCCGGCTAGTTACTAGACGGCGTGAGTCCCGCGATCTTCCACAAGGGCTTCTCTCTTATCCGGGCGTTTGGGCACGGATTGGGCACGGCTGGAAGGGCCAGTAGCGAGCCGGGCGAGCAGGCGTAGCCTCAAGAGGGGCCGGGTTTCGGGAAGCTCGATCGCGTTCGGAGCTTCACCTCAACAGGACGATGCAGAGAAGGAAGGTTGGACGGACACTCCTTTCTCGGCCAAACGCGCCTGCTCCGGTGAGCAGCGGCGATACCGCCGAGAGCATCCAGGGGCAGTGCGCAGCCTGACGCGCAAAAAGGGGGAGGAAAATGACGAAGCGACTACTCGCCGTCGCGGCATTCGTTGTGCTGGCGACTGGGGCGCTGGTCGGTGGCACCGGCGCCTCAAGCCACGGCTCGAAGGCTTCCGCGGTGAGTCAAGGAACGCTCGGTGTTCGGAACGGGGTCATCTACGCGTGCGTGGAGACGCGTGGCAGCAAGCAGACCCTCGGCGATCTGAAGCTCGCCAACTGCCACAAGGGCTTTAAGGCGATCGCCTGGAACATCCGGGGCCCGAAGGGCGCGCGCGGCGTCGGGACCCCGGGGCCGCAGGGCCCCCAGGGGCCGCAAGGCTCGCAGGGGTCCGCTGGCTCAAAGGGCGATAAGGGTGACAAGGGGGACAAGGGGGACCGAGGCGCTCCGACGCCCGGCACCTTCGGCCCGTTCCACCTCGCCGGCCACGACGACACCGGCTGCGGCGGCACTGAGGTGTGGGCTCACGACGACAATGACCGCTTCTACGTGGTCGAGTCGAGCCAGGCCGGCGACGGGTACTACGTGACCCGCTACGACGTCAACGGCAAGTTCACGACGGTTGCGGGCGCGCACCATCCCGGCGACTGCGGGAACACATTCGACTCGGCCGACACCGGCACCTTCAGCGGCGTCTGGACGAGGCACATCATGTCCAACCTGGCCGGGTTCGACTACAACCCGGACGCCACGCCCACAGGGCCGGACTGGGTCGGCTTCCTGACCTCGGTGTTCCACATCAGCAACGATGCGGCCGACCCGAACTCGGCGGCGCCGGCACCGACGACCTCGTACGAGTTCGACTACTACAACGCCTGCAGTGACCACTGGCGCGACGCCTTCTACGGCGGCGCCTCTACCGGCAGCGGCTCGATCGGGGACTGCCCCTAGTCCACGGAGCCCAAGACAGGCGGCCCCGGTAACAGAGCCGGGGCCGCCTGATCACCCCGCCGGTCCCATGCCATATGCTCGTCGTGCCGTTCGGCCCCAACCGACAACGGAAGGGAGAACCGAATGGCATTTCTATTCAAGCTGGAGACGGCACAATGCCCAGTTTTCTAGTCGTGGGCGAAGCGGCCGCCCAGCTGCCAGATCCGGCGAAGAAGCGGGTCGGTGATACGCGCCGCGAGAGCGGTCAGGCGCTCGAGTAGGGGTCGTGCAATGGTGCAAACCGCGATCGCCGTGGCAGTCGCATGAACTCGTTCAAGTCGTGCAGCACGCTCCAGTCCACCTGTCCCCCGTCTCTCTACCGGTCGCTTGGGTACCGATGGGGCACCCCGTTCGACCACATACATCGGAGCCTCTCGTCTCTAGACTACGCGCGGACCCTGATGCGCCGTCAAGGCTTGCCCGCGGCGAGCCGTCGCCGGAGCGACAATCCGAGGTAGAGGACGATCAGTACGTTGACAAGAAGACCGCCCGCCTTCCAGACGCTGGGGCGGATGGCGAGCTCATAGAGCTCTAAGGGGATCAGTAGCGACGTGGCGATGACGGTCAGGTACTCCGCCCAGAGCTGATCGAGCCAGAGGCCGACACCCTCGACCAACTCGAGCGAGCCGTAGCCGAGTGCGGCGAGACCGGCGATGCGCAGTTCGTGCGCGTGGAGGTGATGGAGGCGGTTGACGAGTCGATGCAGGAAGTGCTGGCGAGGGTTGATATCGACGCTGCGGATTATCCGCTCGGCGAGGCGGCCAACGTCGGTGGAGAGATGGAAGAGGAGGTAGGTCCCGGCGGCAAGCAGGAGCACGCCGCGCAGGGAGCGTTCGACCGCGATGACGCGAACAACGAGTCGCGTCCGAGGAGGGTCGCCTGCGCGCATCTCAAGAGCTAAGCACCCTTGGATCGAACAGGAGAATGAAGACGGCACCGACCCCGATCCTCGACTTCGCCTGCTTCAGCTAGATCGATTCGTTAGAAAGGCCGGGTGGGTTCTCGCTCTCCCCTGGGTGTTTGCCGTCAGTTCCTAGGAGCACCACCCGGCCTCTCCTGAATAGACGCCACCTGAGAGCCCAACTTGCAGTCTGAGGACCGGTTCAGCCTTTGGCTCGATTGCTACTCCGCCCGGCGCATCGCCCTCTAGACGGAGTCCCAGTGCGATGAGACTTCTTTCAACGCGCGAGCCGTCGTCCTAGCGGCGGCCTCAAGCCCTCGGGTTACCTGCTCGACCTCCCCTAGGCGGATTCAATTGTGCGTTGCTCGTCCGGCGTCATGCAGGAGGGACAAACACGTCCCCCATCTACCTGAAGCCAGGCATAGGCAAAGTCCTGGAACACGCGCTTCCGTTTGCACCGGATGCAGTTCTCGTTTTCGGCGCTAGGCATCGTGTCTCCCTTTTCCTTGACACGCCTCTCAAGGGCAGCGACCTCGCTCACGATGCGGGCGGGAGTTCGACGACGAATGAGGCGCCGCTGTGCCAATGGTCGTCGTCCACGCCGCCCTGGTCAATGGGCCGAACGGCCCAGGCTTGTAACTCACTAACAGCGACTGCATCCGGAGAGGACAGTCCCCATGAAGGGGGTCGCGGTGACCATCCCGTGACTTCAGCCGTTGGCGGGATCGATGCTAATGCTCATCAGGCCACTTCCGGCGCTACGGGGCGGTCACATCAACCTGCACCTACGGGCACCTGGCACCGGATCCGGACACGGCGACTAGCGCAAGCAGATCGGCGTGGAAACGGCCTGGTTCAGGGAAGCCGACGCGCGGATTCGAACCGCGGACCCCTTCATTACGAGTGAAGTGCTCTACCAACTGAGCTACGTCGGCGGGAGAGCCAACTGTAGCCGTTTTCGTGTCGCGCTCTCGCGCTGGCGTGGTCGCCCTACGCGCTGATCTGCGTGAAGCGGCGCGGCAGGACGATCGCCGAGATCATCAACCCGTAGGCGATCGAGATCGCCGTCACGAACGTGTCGAACCCCGCGGTGATGCCGCTCACTGTCTGGTTGGTGAGGAGCTGCAGCACGCTGTTGAAGCCGGCGCTGCCGGGCACCAGCATCAGGACGGCCGGGACGATGAACACGAGCGGTGAGCGCCGCAGCAGCCACCCGGCCAGGCCGCCGGCGATCCCGATCGTGAACGCGGCCACCAGGGCGGCGGCCTGGTCGCCGAAGACGGCCCCGCCGAGCTCGTTCGCGCCCAGCGCGACCACGGTCGCGGCGCACATGAGCAGCGCGTCGCGGCGCTGGGCGCGGAGCGTGACCGTGAACGCGAGGCCGGCCCCGACGGCGGCGAGCAGGTGCAGGGCGCTGAAGCTCGAGTCCGGAACTGGCCCGGACGTTGCGCCGAACCAGCCCGAGGCGATCGAGCGGCCGACCCCGACCCCGAAGACGAGCCCGAGGAGCTGGACGAGCGCGCTCGCCGTGTTCGCGACGCCGGACTGCAGGTGCTCGGTGGCGAGCTCGCGCATCCCGATCGTCAGCGTCATGCCGGGGAGAAACGTCACGAGCGCCGCCAGCGTGACCACGTCCGGCGATGCCTTGAGCCCGAGCTCGACGAGCGCGGCGGCGCAGAAGCTGGCAGCCACCGCGACTGCCGGGGCGACCAGCGACTGGGTGCGGGCGGTCCGGTTTCCAGGGAGGGCGATCGCGCCGACCACGAGCCCGACCAGTGCGGCGCCGGCGGCGTCTCGCCAGCCGCCGCCGAGGACGACCGTCAAGGAGACGCCGGCCAGCGCGTAGGCGGCGAGCAGGATCGGCCACGGGCGCTCCAGCCGCTCGGCCTCGACCTCCGCCAGCGCCGCAAGCGCCGGCTCCGCGGTCAGCGGCCGGTCGACCACCTCCTGGACGAGGCGGTCGAGCCGTGCGATCGCGTCCAGATCGACCGCGGTCGGCCGCACCCGGAGCGCGTAGCTTTGCTGCCGGGGGATCGACCCGAGGGAGATGTCGACCAGGGTCGGCGTCGCTGAGATCTGGGCTTCCTTGAGACCAAGCGAGCGCGCCAGAGCCTGGAGCCGGTCCTCGAGCTCGGCGGTCGAGTAGCCGGCGTCGTGCCCTGCGCGCGCGAATCGAAGCAGGAACTCGGTCGGCGCGTCCGGCGCCGGGTGCGGCGCCTCCTCGTCGTGCCTCTTCGCCACGGCTCTTAGTCAGCTAGCCGGAAGGCGCCGCGCCGACGGAGCTCGTCTCGGGCGGCCCGCGACGCGCGCTCATCCGCTTCCAGACAAAGTCCAGAGCGACGGCCAGCAGTGTGATGCCGACGATCGCCGTCAACGTCTCCGGTGCGTTGCGGAGGGTGTCGACCGCGAAGAAGCCAAGGACGACCACGGTCACGACGATCCCGAGCACCACGATCGAGGCCCGCGCGCCGGTCTCAGAACGCCGCCGGTAGCCGGCGATCCCGACGAGCAGGAAGACCATCAGCGAGCAGGCGCTCCCGACCGACGCGATCGCCGAGAGGTCGACGAAGTTCGCGAGCAAGAGGACGAGGATCCCGGTCACGATGAGCCCGCCGTGCTTGCCGAGACGCGAGTTGTGCCCGAGAACCGGCGGAAACTGCCCGATCTCCGCCAGCGAGTCGGTTAGCCCCGCCGAGGCGAAGAGCGTCGCGTTGGTCGCTCCGGCGGTCGCGACGAGCGCGGCCACTGCCATCAACGTGAAGCCGGCGTCGCCGAGCGACGGCCGCGCAGCCTCGGCGATCGCGGTCTCTCCGTAGCCGATCACCTGAGCGTCGGTCAACGTTCCGAACACGCCGATCGAGATCAGCACGTACGTGGCCGTCGTCAGCCCGAGCGCGAGCACCATCGCACGCGGCAGCTCCCGCTTCGGATCGCGGAGGCTCGCGACCGTGAAGGTCATCACGCCGAAGCCGAGGAAGGCGAAGAAGGTCAGCGCGATGCTCGAGATGATCTTCGAGAACGACGGGTAGCCGCTGAACGCGAGCAAATGCCAGTCGACATCGGTGATCGTCACCCAGATGAAGACCGCGAAGACACCGAGCAGCGCGACCACCATCACCGACGCGACCCTGGAGACGAAGGTCGCCCCGACCATGTTGATCAGCGTCATGACCACGACGACCAGCGACGCGAACACGTTGTCCCAGCCACTCCACGGGTTGTCTCCGAAGAACAGCGAGACCGCATAGGCGCCGAAGGAGACCGCCAGCATCGCGCCCACGATCACGAAGGCTGCCGCGTAGCCGAGCCAGGAGGCGATCCCAAGCAGCCGGCCGTTCCCGAAGCCCTGCCGGAGGTACTCGATGAGCCCGCCCGAGGACGGGTACCGGACGCCCAGCTTGACCACGTTGTAGGCGAGCAGCAGCGTGACCAGCCCGGCGAGGAGGAACGAGAGCCAGACGGCGGACCCCGCGATGACGGCCGCCTCGCCGAGGAGCGCGAAGATGCCGGCGCCGACCATGGCGCCGATCCCGAGGAATGCCGCGCCGCGAACGCTCATGGCACCGCTCGGGGCGGTCTCGGGCGCAGGGGAAGGGTGCTCAGCCATCGCGCGCTCAGGCGGCGGCCGGCTCCGCCGGGCCGGGGGTCGGGGTCGGAGTCGGCTCCTCGTGCGCGGCGTGCCGGTCGTAGAGCTTGACGAGCTCGCTTACCGCCAGATAGACGAGCGGGCCGAGCAGGCAGATCCCCCACTGCGAGCTGGTCAGCGAGACCGTGTCGAAGATCCGCTGCAGCGGCGAGAGCGACGTGACGAGGAACGTGAGCACGAGCGCCGCTCCGATCAGCTGGAGGAACCGCCGGTTCGCGAGCGTGTAGTGGCCGAAGATGCTTCCCGTCGGCTCACGTGCCTCGAGCGCGGCCACGATGTGCATCAAGGACAACGTGGTCAGGCCCATCGTCGTCGCGATCACGAGGTCGTACCGGTGCTCGCCCCAGGCGACCACGCCGAGCGCGAGAGCCGCCATCACGAGCCCCAGGAAGCCGAGGCGGACCGCAAGCGACCGATTGACGACCGCCGCGTCCGCGTCTCTCGGCCGGCGCTGCATCAGGCCCGGCACGGCCGCGTCGAAGCCCAGGCCGATCGCAAGCAGGACGTCGATCGCGAAGTTGACCCAGAGGATCTGCAGCGGAGTCAGCGGAGCCCCGTTGGCGACGTCGAAGATCCCCGCGCCGACGAACAGGAGGATGAACGCACCCAGCTCGATCAGCTGGATGCGCACGTACTTCATCAGGTTGTCGTAGATGCCGCGGCCGCCCTCGACCGCGCTCACGATGGTCGCAAAGTTGTCGTCCGTGAGGATCATGTCGCCGGCTTCCTTCGTGACCTCGGTACCGGTGATCCCCATCGCGACGCCGATGTCCGCGCGCTTGAGCGCCGGCGCGTCGTTGACGCCGTCCCCGGTCATCGAGACGACGTTGCCCTTGCGCTTGAGCATGTCGACGAGGCGCACCTTGTCCTCGGGGGCGACGCGCGCGACGACGCCGATCTCCTCGACCTGCGTCTCGAGCTCCTCGTCGCTGAGGGCGGCGAACTCGGTCCCGGACATCGCTCTCCCCTCGATCCCGAGCTCGGCCGCGATCGCGGAGGCCGTGGTCACGTGGTCGCCGGTGATCATGCGCGCGCGGATCCCAGCCGCCTTGCATTGGGCGATCGCATCCTTCGCCTCCTTGCGCGGTGGGTCGACGATCGCGACGAGCGCCAGCAGAGTCAGCCCTTGAACTTCGTCCAGCAGCGAGCCGTCAGGGTCGAACGCGGCGGGGTCGATGTCCCGTGAGGCCACCGCCAACACGCGCAGGCCCTCGCCGGCGAGGCGGTCGTTCTCGGCGAGCACTCGGTCACGGCCCTCGTCCGTTGGCACGTTCGAGCCGTCCACGTCACGGACCTGCGACGAGCGCGCGAGCAGCACGTCGGGTGCTCCCTTGACGAAGCAGCGGATGACCTTGCGGCCGTTGTCCTCCAGCTCGTGAAAGGTCGCCATCAGCTTGTACTCGGAGTCGAACGGCACCTCGCCGACACGTGGGTAGACGCGCCTTGTCTCGTCGACATCGAGCCCGCCCTTTGCGGCAAGCACGACGAGCGCCGCCTCGGTGGGATCCCCGACGATCTCGCCGTCGTGTACCGCCGCGTCGTTCGCCAGCGCCATCGGCAGCATGAACGGCTCGAACTCGACATCCCCCTCGCCCGCGACGTGAAGGATCTTGCCCTCGGTCGAGTAGCCCTCCCCTTCGATCGAATATCGATGGCCGACGATCACGAGCTGGCGCGCGGTCATCTGGTTGAGCGTCAGCGTGCCCGTCTTGTCGGAGCAGATCGCCGAGGTCGCGCCGAGGGTCTCCACCGACCGCAGCCGCTTGACGATCGCGCCCTTCGCCGCGAGCGCCTGGGTGCCCATCGACAGCATCGTCGTCACGACCGCCGGCATACCCGTCGGGATGGCGGAGATGGCGAGGCTGATCCCGATCAGGAAGAGGTCGTCGAAGCTGTCCCCGCGGATCAGGCCGATCACGATCACGAGGACCAGGGCGGCCGCGGCCATGATCGTGATCAGGATCGTCAGCTGGTCGAGCTGACGGGTGAGCGGCGTCTTCTCCTGCTGGACCTGGCTGAGCATCCCCGAGATGTGCCCGACCTCGGTCTCCATCCCGGTTCCGGTCACCACCATCTCGCCCCGGCCGCGGGTCACGGTCGAGTTCATGTACGCCATGTCCGTGCGGTCGCCAAGAGGCACGTCCTCGCCGGCGACCGGCTCGACCGACTTCAGGACGGGCGTGCTCTCGCCCGTGAGAGCCGCCTCCTCGATCTCGAGCGTGGCGGCGACGGTCAGCCGGCCGTCGGCCGGGATCCTGTCGCCGGCCTCGAAGGAGACCACGTCGCCCGGCACGAGCTCCTCGGCCGGGATGTCCACCTGCCCCCCTCCCCGGCGGGCGTGCGCCTTGATCAGGAGCATCTTCTGGAGCGCGGCGACGCTCTCGGCCGCCTTGCCCTCCTGGTTCAGGCCGAGGATCGCGTTCAGCACGGTCAGGCCGATGATCACGAGCCCCGTCGCGAACTCCTGCAACGCCGCGATGCTGACGATCGCCGCGCCGAGCAGGACGAGCTGCATCAGGTCGCGGTACTGGCGGAGGAAGACACGCCAGCCCGGCTCCTTCTCCGCCTCGGCCAGCTTGTTCGGGCCGTACTGCGCCCGCCGCCGCTCGACCTCGGCGGCGTCGAGCCCTGTGCGAGGATCGACGCCGAGCTGCGCGCTGACCTCCTCGCTGGTGAGGCCGTACAAGGCGCTTGCTTCCGGTTCGTCCCTGACCTCGGCAGCTCGCCGTCGGCTCAGCCATTTGAGACCTCCACGAGTAGGTTTGAGCGCAGCGCCCCAACGTCGTCGCCGCGGTGGTGCTTGTGGCCGCGGGCGTAGCCAATCAGGCCGATCACGACGAGCACGAGCCCGAGGACGATCAGCCAGCGAACGGCGTCACGCATCACAGCACCGCCGATACCGCGAGCACGACCACGACGAGCCCGGTCAGCATGGCCAGCAGCGGCCAGACCCAGCGAAGGTAGGTCCCGTACGGAACGCGCGCGATCGCCAGGCCGCCCATCACCACTGCGGAGGTCGGGATGAACAGGTTCATGATCCCCGAGGCGCTCTGGTACGCGGTCACGACGAGCGCCGCGGAGACGTTCACGAACCCGGCGAGGGGCGCCGTGATCGGCATCGACAGGGTGGCGAGCCCCGACGAGGACGGGATCAGGAACGAGAGCGGCAGGAAGAGGGCGAACATCACGATCGCGAACGCCGCCTCGCCGGTGTCGCCCAGCGCCCTCTCGACCCAGTGCAGGACGGTGTCCGTGATCTGGCCGTTGTTCATGATCACGGTGATCCCGCGGGCGATCCCGATGATCAGGGCAACCCCGAGCAGGTCGCCGGCGCCGGTCGACGAACGTGGAGGTCAGCTCGCCTTCGCCCAGCCGGGCGACCAGCCCGATGATGATCGAGAACAGGAGGAACGAAGCGGTCATCTCCGGGAACCACCACCAGAGCGTGGGGATCGCGAATCCCGAGGTCCTCCCAGGGGATGACCCCGTAGATCATCACGAGGAAGGCGAGCGCGAACAGGGCAAGGATCAGCTTGTGCGTGCCCGTGAGCGTGATCTCGCCGTCTTCGGCCTGGCCCCGGAAGCGTGCCTCGTTTTCCGCCTTCAGGTCGTAGACGGCCGACTTCGTCGGGTCCTTCTTGACGCGGTCGGCGTAGCGGAGGACGAAGAAGATTCCGATCGCGAGGCCAACGATCAGGATCACCAGCCGCCCGACGAGGCCCGTCGCTGATCGAGACGCCGGCAATCCCCGAAGCAATTCCTGTCGCAAACGGGTTGACCGTCGAGCCGATCACCCCGATCCCGCAGCCGAGCAGGACGACCGCCGCCCCGGTCAGGGCGTCGTAGCCCGCGGCGATCAGCACCGTGATCACCAGCGCGTAGAAGGCGAGGCTCTCCTCGGCCATCCCGTAGCTCGTGCCGCCCAGGGCGAAGACGCTCATCAGCACCGGGATCAGCCAGCGCTCGCGGCCCTCCATCCGCTTGACGAGCGAGCCGATGCCCGCCTGGATCGCCCCCGTCTTCATCGTGATGCCGAGGAATCCGCCGATCACGAGGATGAAGAGCGCGATGTCGATCGCGCCGAAGAGCGTTCCCGAGTTGTAGTAGTTGATGTTCCCCTTGCCGTTCTCGATCCCGTAGAGGCCGTTGATCGGCGCGGTCAGCGAGTCGACGAGGATCCGGGCGGGCTTCGCCGCGACCTCGTGGTAGGTGCCCGGGATCGGCTCGCCGTTGGCGTTCAGGTTGTAGGTGCCGGCCGGGATCACCCACGTCGCGATCGCCGCCAGCACGATCAGCGCGAACAGGATCGTGTAGGCGGAGGGGAGCGAGAACCCGCGCTTCTTCGGCTCCGGAGCCGGGACGGCCACCTGCTCGGTCATGCCACCTCCGCCAGCTCGACGCCGTCGGCGTCGCGAGTGACGATCGTGCCCGTCTCGCCGCGGAGCAGCGCCCCGGTGTCCGTAATCGAGCCGATGGCGGCCAGGCCTCCGGTCTCTGCGGCGAACGAGCAGGCTGCGCGGACCTTCGGCCCCATCGAGCCCGCCGCGAACTCCGTTGCCATGAGGGCTTCGGGCGTGGCGCGGCGGATCGCTCGCTGCTCCGGCGTTCCCCACCCGTCGTAGACGGCGTCGACGTCGGTGACGATCACGAGCGCGTCAGCGCCCAGGTCCTTCGCGAGCAACGCGCTCGCGAGGTCCTTGTCGATCACGGCCTCGACGCCGACGAGCTGCCGTCCGGCCGGCGCCGCGTCGTCGGTGTACATGACCGGAATGCCGCCGCCCCCGGCGCAGATGACGACGCAGTCGTGCTCGAGGAGCCACTGGACCGGCTCGATCCCGAAGATCCGCTGCGGCAGCGGCGAGGGGACGACGCGGCGGAAGCTGTCGCCGTCCGGCTTGAACTCCCAGCCCTTCTCCTTGGCGAGCTTCTTGGACTCGGCTTCGGCGTAGACCGGGCCGATCGGCTTCGTCGGGTCCTGAAAGGCCGGGTCGTCGCGGTCGACTTCGATCAAGGTGAGCAGCGACGCGAGACGCTTGTCGGGCGGAAGCTCGTTCCCGAGCTCCTGCTGGATCAGGTAGCCGATCATCCCCTCGGTCTGGGCCCCGAGCAGGTCGAGCGGGTACGCCTCGACCTCGGTGTAGGCCGAGCCCTGCAGGGCCAGCAGCCCGACCTGGGGCCCGTTGCCGTGAGAGATCACGAGCTCGTGCTCGAGCGCCATCGGTGCCAGCGCCTTGCACGCCACGCGCGCGTTGGCGCGCTGGTTCTCGGCGGTCAGGGGCTCGCCCCGCCGGAGCAGGGCGTTCCCGCCCAGTGCGGCTACGACCCGCATCCTCAGCTGCCGAGCGTCGCGACCATCACGGCCTTGATCGTGTGCAGCCGGTTTTCGGCCTCGTCGAAGACGACCGACGCCGGCGACTCGAAGACCTCCTCGGTCACCTCGAGCGACTCCATCCCGAACTTCTCGAAGATCTCCTTCCCGACCTGGGTCTCGGTGTTGTGGAAGGCCGGCAGGCAGTGCATGAACTTCACGTCCGGGTTGCCGGTCGCCGCCATCGTCTCCGAGTTCACCTGGTAGGGCTTGAGCAGCTCGATCCGCTCCGCCCAGACCTCGTCCGGCTCTCCCATCGAGACCCAGACGTCGGTGAGCAGGAAGTCGGCGCCCTGAACGGCCTCCTGGACGTCGTCGGTGATCGTGATCTGCGCTCCGGTCTCGGCGGCGATCGACTTCGCAAGCTGGACGATCTCGTCGCGGGGCCAGAGCGCCTTCGGGCTGGCGATCCGGACGTCCATCCCGAGCTTCGCACCGCCGACCAGGTAGGAGTCGGCCATGTTGAAGCGGGCGTCGCCCAGGTAGCAGAAGACGACCTCGTTCGGCGCCTTGGACACGTGCTCGCGGAAGGTGAGGAAGTCCGCGAGGATCTGCGTCGGGTGCCACTCGTCGGTGAGCCCGTTGTAGACGGGGACGCCGGCGTTCGCGGCGAGCTCCTCGGCCACGTCCTGGCCGAAGCCGCGGTACTCGATCGCGTCGTACATGCGGCCCAGCACCCGCGCTGTGTCCTTCGCCGTCTCCTTGTGGCCCATGTGCGAGCCGCCCGGCCCGATGAAGGTGACATGGGCGCCCTGGTCGTAGGCGGCGACCTCGAACGCGCAGCGCGTCCTCGTCGAGTCCTTCTCGAAGATCAGCGCGATCTCCTTGCCGATGAGCTTCTGCTCCTCGCGCCCTTCCTTCTTGGCCGCCTTCAGCTCCGCCGCGAGGTCGATCAGGTAGGTGATCTCCTCGGGGCTGAAGTCGGCCAGCTTGAGGAAGTGCTTCCCGCGCAGGTCGGTCATCGTAGCCATCGTTTCGTTCCTTTCCTCATGCGTCGCGGACGATCGGGCAGGTCATGCAGTGGCCGCCGCCGCGACCGCGGCCGAGCTCCTGGCCTGCGATCGCGAGCACCTCGACCCCGGCCTTGGCGAGCTTCGCGTTGGTCGCCTCGTTGCGCTCGTAGGCGACTACGACCCCCGGCTCGAGCGCGACGACGTTGTTGCCGTCGTCCCACTGGGCCCGCTCGGCCTCGAACTCGTCGCCTGCGGTCGGGACGAGCTTCAGCTCGGTTAGTCCGAGGGCGTCCTGCACCTCGTCGAGGAACGATCGTTCCGAGACCTCCGCCTGCACCCCGGCCGGCCCGCCGGGAGTGAACAGGATCGGCCTGATCTGGGAGACGACCGGCTCGTACAGAGTCGCGAGGTCGCGGTCGCAGAAGGTGAACACCGTGTCGAGGTGCATCGCCGCGCGGTCGCGCGGCATCTGGGCTCCGATCACGAGTCGCGCGGCACCTGCGGCGAACATGTTCTGGGCGAGGATGCTGACCGCCCTGGCGGTGCTGCGCTCGCCCATCCCGACGAGCACGACGCCGTCGCCCACGGGCATCATGTCGCCGCCCTCCATCCGCGCGCTCCCCCAGTCGTGGTCGGCGCCGCCGAACCAGATCTTGAAGTCGGCGTCGCGGAAACGGGGATGGAAGCGGTAGACCGCCTCGACGTTCAGCGTCTCGAGCTGCCTCGCCGGCCAGAACATCGGGTTGAGCGAGACCCCGCCGTAGAGCCACGCGCTCGTGTCCCGCGTGAAGAGCTGGTTCGGGAGCGGAGCAAGGACGAAGTCGGTCGCGTGCAGCGCGTCGCCGATCGCCGACTTGATCTCGTCGGGCAGCTCCAGAACCGTCACGCCGCCGGTCAGCCGGGTGGCCAGCTCGTCCGACGGCATCTCGGTCAGCCAGGCCGTCAGCGGCTCGGTGAACATGACGGTCACTTCCTCCGGCCGGATGCGCCGGGAGAGCAGCCACTCGCGGGCTTCCTTGTCGTCAAGCGTCTGCGCCAGCAGCTCGTGGAGCAGGAGCACCTCGACGCCGCGCTCGCGCATGAGGTCGACGAAGGCGTCGTGCTCCTGCCGGGCGTGGCGCACCCAGATCACGTCGTCGAACAACAGCTCGTGGGCGTTGCTCGGCGAGAGGCGTTCGTGGGCGAGGTCAGGACGGTGCACCATCACCGTCCGGAGCGTTCCGACCTCCGAGTTCGTCCCGAGAGTCGCTTCGGTGGCCGTGCTCATGTGCGGTCTCCTTTCGTGCCCGACTGGCGGCCAGTCGTTCGACCCCGACGCTCGACTCGATCCGCGCTTTTTCGCAAGGATCATAACGGGGCCGAGCCGTCAGCCGAGCAGCATCTCGTCGCCGCCTGCCGAGGGTTCCGGGTCGGGGAGTCGGGTCATCCGGAAACCGTTGACGAGGCCGAGCAGCGCCGCGAGGAGCGGGATGAGCAGCGCGATCTGAAGGGCCCTGGGCCTTGCCTTGGTGTTGATGTGGAGGATCTCGGCCTTGACGTCCGCCGGCTGCCCGGCGAGCAGCTCCTCGAGGTGGGTGTTGGTCAGCACCTCGGCGTTCTTCTCTAGGCCCTTCGCGACCTGCTTCTGCTCGGCGGGCGAGAGCACCGCGCTCTCGTTTGCCAGGTGGGTGAAGATGAGCGAGAGCGACGCGAGCATGATCGCGCCGGCGAAGGCGAGTCCGAAGGAGAGCCCGAACGAGCCGCCCGCGGAGTTCACGCCGGCGGCCTCGCTGACGCGCTCCTCCTCGATCGGCGAGAGCGTGTAGTTGTTGAGCTGCGAGACGAGCAGTCCGAGACCGGCACCCGCGATTAGAAGCGGCACTGCCATCGCCCAGCCGGAGTCGGCCCGCGGAACGACCGGGATCAGGACGGCGACGCCGACGGCAAGCAGCAGAAACCCCGCCCGGATGATCTTGCTGGGACTGCGCTTCCCGGCTCGCTTGCCGGCGATCAGGGCGACCGCGAACATGCTCAGCGAGAGCGGCGCGAGCGACACGCCGGCCTCCAAGGCGTTGTACTCGAGCACCATCTGCAGGTAGATCGGGAGCGCGATCATCAGGCCGCCAAGGGCGATCTGCTGGAGCGTCTGCGAAGAGATGCCGAGGCGGAAGTACTTCGACTGAAAGAGCGCGGCGTCGATCAGTGCCGGCTTGCCTTCGCGCTTGCGCTTCATGAGCCACCAGGCCAGCGAGCCGAGGCCGACGACGCCGACGGCGAGGAGGATGCCCACCGCTCCGCCACCCTCCCCCCAGACGAGGATTCCGAGCACGACCCCGCCCATGCCCACCGCGGAGAGGATCGCGCCCACGACATCGACTCGCCGGTCGCCCGTGTACGGGACGTCGTGGACGCGGCGGCTGCCCACGAGCACGATCGCGATGATCACGACCTCACCGAAGAACGCGACGCGCCATGAGAGGTACGTCGTGATGAAGCCGCCGACCAGCGGCCCGATCGCAGCGGCGATCGCGGCCGCGGCGCCGACGAGTGCGTAGGCCCGCCGCTGCATCGGGCCCTGGAAGTTCCCGTGGATCAGCGCCTGCATCGACGGAAGCAGCAGGGACGCGCCGAGGCCGCCGATGATCGCCCAGAAGACGATGATCGACCACAGACTCTGCGACAGCGTCATCGAGAGCGCCCCGGCTGCATACCCCAGCAGGCCGAGCACGTACGCGCGCTTGCGACCGATCAGGTCGGCGATCTTGCTCCCGATCAGGATGAACGCGGCCGAGACGAGCGCCTCCAGCGCGATCGCCGACTGCACCCCGCTCGCGGTCGTGTCGAGATCGTGAACCACCGCCGAGATCGACACGTTCATCAGCGACGTGTCGACCACGAGCACGAACATCGCCATCGCCAGCAGGATCGCGAGCCGCTGATCGCCGCTCGACTCCTCCGGTGCCGCGGTTGTCATATCCATGCTCACGACCTCAAACGCCGAAGAAGACGTGCTCGGCGGCCTCTTCTGAACGTCGGGCTCCGGCCAGGCGCGTCGGTCACGTCATCGCCTAGCCGGAGCCCCCTAGTCGAACGGTCGGCTTTCCCCTACTCCATTGACGGTCTGTCGTCCCACCGGACGATCAGCGCGTAGAGGACGACCAGCGTGAGGGCCTGCACCGTCAGCGCCCACAGGGGGTACTGCGCGCTGCCGAAGAAGCCGAGCTGCGCGATGAAGTTGAGGCTGCCAACCACGATCGCGAGCCAGCGTGCCCAGCTCGATCCTGCGAGGAGACCGAGGCCGGCAAGGCCGATCACGATGCCCCAGAGCAGTGTGATCCAGCCCCAGGTGGTCGTGTCGAAGACGATGATCTGGTTCGGGCCTAGGACGTAGTACTCGCTGCGGATGACCGCGATCAGGCCTTCGAAGAAGTCCAGCATCGCGATGATGAGCATCATCCAGCCGGCGAAGGCGATCCACCCAGTCCAGGCGCTTGTTTTCATTCGTAGCTCCTTTCGTTGTGCTACGCGTTCGGCCCCTGGCGGTTCGTTCCTCCCGCTCAGGACTCAGCCGGCAACTCCCTTGCTGCGCGTGCGTCGGTGGAGTTGCGACCATAAGCCGGGCGCTCTCCCAGTTGGTTCATCCTATAGGGGTGATGCCGACGCTCAGGTTGACCGACGTGCGGCATTCGACGTCTTCAGCGACGGCTAGGCGAAGGGCTTAGACTCGTGCGATGGTGTTTCGTCTCGCAGTGGCCTGGGCCGTCAACGCTGCCGCACTTTGGGTTGCCGACGTGCTCTTCACGGGGGTCCGAATCGACGGCTGGAAGGCGTACCTGATCGGAGCAGCGGTGCTGGGAATCGCCAACGGGATCATCAAGCCGGTGCTCGCGCTCCTGACCCTCCCGCTGATCATCCTCACGCTCGGGCTCTTCCTGCTCGTGATCAACATCGCGATGCTGGCGCTGGCCGAATGGATCGCCCCGGACTTCTCGATCACCGGGTTCTGGACCTACGTCGGCACGGTCGTGATCATCTGGATCGTGAACGTGGTCGGGTATTCCGTGATGGACAGGCTCGAGAGCCCGGGCACCACCCAGCTCGCCTAGCCGACCGCCAGGACACCGCTGAAAGCGCGGCGCAGCTCGATGAAGAGCGCCTCCAGCGCGAGCGCCGGCGAGAGCTGGAACTCCTCGAAGGAGCGCCACGACTCCCGTACGAGCTCGGCTGCGCGCTCGGCTCCCTCGAGCCGCTCGAGTGTGCCGTCCTCCTGCAGCGCCTCGGCCAGGTCGACGTGCACGAGCGCCTTGTCGGCACCCGCTGCGGCAGCGACGAGGTCGCGGTACCAGGACGCGAGCTCCTCCAGCGACGCCAGCAGCTCCTCGCGCTCGGCGCCGCGCCCGGCCCGGCGCACTCGCTGCTCGGCTTCGCGCGCGGTCAGGTCGTAGCCCTCGATCGCCGCCTCCTCCTGCTCCTTGGCCTCCGCCCCGCGCTTCCGCGCGCCATCGAGCAGCCGCGCTGCGGCCTTCGCGGGGTCGAAGCTCTCGGCCGTGTAGACCGAGCGCGCCGTTTCGAGCAGCACCTCGCGCCGCTTGGCCGCCGCCGGATCGAGGAGCCGCTCCGCACGGTCGAGCCGCCCGCTCGCCACGCGCGCGATCGAGGTCGCCTGCTCCACGGTGAGCTCCGGCGCGCGCGCCTGCACCGCCTCTCGCACCGCCCGCTCCGAGAGCCTCCGGAACGGAATCGCCTGGCAACGGGAGCGGATCGTCTCCGCCAGCGAGCCCACCTCGTCGGCCACGAGCACGATCACCGCGTACTCCGGCGGCTCCTCGAGATCCTTCAGGAGCGCGTCGGCAGCCTCCTCGTTCAGCAGGTGCGCGCCGAAAACGAGGTAGACGCGGCGGTCGGCCTCGAACGGGCGCATGTGCAGGTCGCGGCGCATCTCGCGCACTGCGTCGATCCGGATCAGGTCGCCGAGCGGCTCGAGCACGTACAGGTCGGGGTGCGAGCGGCGCTCGACGCGCGCGTCGCCGCCGAGCAGCTCCGAGGCGAACGCGACCGCCGTCGCGCGCTTGCCGACGCCGGCCGGCCCGTGGAAGAGGTACGCGTGCGCCGGCCCATCGGCGAGCGCGGCCGCAAGCAGGCGTTTGGCCTCGGTCTGCTCAGGAATGCTGTCGAAGCTCGCCAATGATCTCCTCCGCGATCTCTCTGGGAGGCCGCGTGCCGTCGATGGTCGTGATCCGCTGCGGGAAGAACTCCGCGAGCTCGCGGTAGGCAGCGTCGACCCGCTCGCGGAAGTCGCCGTCCTCGCGCTCGATCCGGTCGCGGCCCTCGCCGACGCGCCGCGCCGACTCCTGCGGGTCGACCAGCAGTAGGAAGGTCCGGTCGGGGAGCAGCCCGCGGATCGCCTGCAGGTTGAGCTCGAGCACGCGCTCGAGGCCGAGGCCGCGCGCGAGGCCCTGGTAGGCGAGCGAGGAGTCGATGTAGCGATCGCAGACGACGACGGCTCCGCGCTCGAGGCTGGGTGCGATCACGTCCTCCACGAGCTGCGACCGCGCCGCGAGGAACAGCGCCGTCTCGGCCCACGGCACGACCTTGGCGTCGGCGAGCAGGAGCTCGCGGATCCGCTCGCCGAGCGCCGTGCCACCGGGCTCGCGCGTCGACACCACGTCGCGCCCGTCGGCGGCGAGCGCCTCGGAGAGGAGATTCGCCTGGGTGGTCTTGCCGGAGCCGTCGAGCCCTTCGAACGTGATGAACACCGGGCACTAGGATACGGGCTCTTGCGGGCGATCGTCACAGGGGGCGCGGGGTTCATCGGCTCGCATGTCGTCGAGGCGCTGCTCGAGCGCGGCGACGAGGTGCTCGCGCTCGACGACCTCTCGAACGGGAAGCGCGAGAACGTGCCCGAGGGCGCGCGGCTCGTCGTGGCGGACCTGCGCGAGCCGCTGGACAAGGACTTCGACGACGTTCGTCCCGAGGTCTGCTTCCATCTCGGCGCCCAGGTGGACGTGCGCGTGTCGGTCGAGCGGCCGGAGCACGACGCCGACGTGAACGTCCGCGGGACGATCAGGGTGCTCGAGGCCGCGCGCCGCCACGGCACGCAGGTCGTGTTCAGCTCGACCGGCGGGGCGATCTACGGGGAGTGCGACGGGCCTGCCCCGGAGGACGCCGAGCGCCGGCCCCTCGCGCCGTACGGCGTCTCGAAGCTGGCGGGCGAGGAGTACGTGGCCGCCTACAACCGGCTCTACGGCACGCGTCACGTGTCGCTGCGCTTCGGCAACGTCTACGGGCCGAGGCAGGACCCGCACGGCGAGGCGGGCGTGGTCGCGATTTTCCTCGGGAAGCTCGCAGCAGGCGAGCCGCCGAAGATCTTCGGGGACGGCAGCCAGACACGCGACTACGTCTACGCGGGCGACGTGGCGCGGGCGACGTTGGCCGCCGCCGGTCAGGACGGCGGCGTCTTCAACGTGGGCACCGGCCAGGAGACCTCGGTGCTCGAGCTGTACGAGCTCTGCCGGCGCGCGGCGAGCTCGAAGCTCGAAGCGGAGTTTTCGCCCGCTCGCCTGGGAGAGATTCAGCGCAGCGTGCTCGACGTCTCGCGCGCGGAGCGGGAGCTCGGTTGGCGGGCCGAGGTCCCCCTGGAAGACGGTCTCCGCCGCACCTGGGAATCCATAGGCGTAGGCCTGCTGTCGGGAAGGATCGCGCTCGCGAGCGGCGAATCGAACGCTCCCCATGGAGCACGCCCTTCAGAGTCCGCGAGATCATCCCTGGCGCACGATCGCGGTCGTGACCGCCGGGATCGCCACGCTCGAGCTGCTCGCGCTCGTCATCGTGGGCGTCACGCTGATCGCCAAGCCCATGATGCATCGCGCGCAGGCCGAAGCCGCCGCCGCGCCGGCCAAGAACAAGCAGGCGACAACTCCGAAGCGGCCCCTCCTTCCGCGCGGCTCGACCTCCGTCACCGTCTTGAACGGCAGCGGCCTTGCGGGGGCCGCCGCGGCGCAGGCCTCGCGCGTGCGCGCGCGTGGATATGTCGTGGGCGAGGTCGGCAACGCGCCCCGGACCGGCTACGGCCGAAGCGTCGTGATGTACCGCATCGGCCGCCGCCCGGAGGCTCTGCGCCTCGCGCGCGACCTGCGGATCCGGCTCGTCTCGCCGCTGGACGGCCTGCGCCCGCGCGACCTGCTCGGCGCCCAGGTCGCGGTCGTCGTCGGCGGCTAGCCCAAGTAACAGTCTGTTACTTGGGCTTTCGAGGCGGGTGCCTATGATCCGTTCCGTGGCGGGGGACGAGCGCAAGCAGGCCGAAATCGACTACCCGATCGCCGTCGGCGAGGAAGGCCGCGACTGGATCCGCGGCAAGCCGTTCGGGAACGATCCGCGTGAGTCAGCCCGATTCCTGATCGACTTCGGCTACGTCCTGCAGCTGCTCGACCTCCACGCAGGCACGAGCCTGGTCGAGCTCGGCTGCGGCTCCGGCTGGATGACCCGCTTCGCCGCGCGTCACGGCGTCCACGCCGAGGGCTACGACATCTCTCCGGAGATGATCGAGATCGCGCGTGAACAGGCGGCCGCGGAAGGCCTGGACGTCCGCTTCGAGGCAGCCGACATGGAGCAGCTCGACCTCGGCCGCCGCTTCGACACGTGCCTGCTCTACGACGCGCTCCACCACAGCCCGCGCGCCGACCTCGTGCTCGCGAGCGCCCACCGGGCCCTCAAGCCCGGCGGCCGCCTGCTGCTCGCCGAGCCCAACTGGAAGCAGCGCTTCCAGGGCCGCGACGCCTCCACCAACTACGGCGTGAGCGAGCTCGGCTACAGCCCGCGCAGGCTGAAGAGGCTTCTGCGCGATGCCGGCTTCACCGACATCCGCCGCTTCCACAACAACCGCAAGCGTCTCTTCTCGAACTCCCCGCGCGAGACCGCCGCCCACCTTGCCGAGCCGCTCGTCTACCGGTTGCTCGCGCCCTTCTGGACGCAGATCTGGCTCAGGGCGCGTGCTGCATGACCGCCGCAAGCTCCTCCTGAGCCTGTGAGCCCTGCGGGTCGAGCTCGACCGCTCGCTTCAGCGCCGGGATCGCTCGCCCGTAGTCCTGCTGGCCACTCTCGAACTTGCCGAGGTAGTACCACGCCTTCCAGTCGAGCGGCTGGAGCTTCACCCCTTCGATGTAGAGCTGCCGCGCTCCCTGGAAATCGCCCAGCTGCACGAGCGCCTGCGCCTGCCAGAACAGCGGGTCGAGCGCGAGCGGGTTCAAGGACCGCGCATCCCGCGCGTCGCGGTACGCCTGGAGCGGCCGCCCGTCGGCGAGCGCCGAGATCGCGGCATCGGTGTCCCGCTTGGCAAACCACGGGGTGAGCAGCGAGAGCGCGATCGCCAAGGCCGCCACCACCGGCAAGGGCGCCAGCCAGGGCCGCGGCTCGTCCCGCACCACGCCGCCCCCGAGCAGCACGCCGATGGTCATGAAGAACGGCGCGCTCACCGCGACGAAGTCCCAGTCGAAGTCCACCAGCGAGTGCAGCAGGTATGCGAACGCGAGCACGGATAACGCCACCGCCGCCGCCTGCTCGATCCCCGCCAAGCGCCGAACGGCGCGCACCACCCCCAGCGCGGCGGCGGCGAGGAAGCCCAGGAACAGGCAGCAGCCCGACGATCCCCGTCTCGCTGAGGAACTGCAGCGGCACGTTGTGCGGCTCGGTCACGACGATGCTGTTCGTCCGCAAGAGCCGGTGCGTCAGCTCGAAGGTGCCGGCGCCCGTCCCGTGCAGCGGCTGCTTTTCGAACGCCTGCCAGGCCTCCTTCCACCAGAGCCAGCGGCTCGACGAGCTCGCGTTGATGATCCGGCCGGGCCCCTCCTGCGCCCCTGCGTTCGTGGGCTGAGCCGTGAACTCCTTGAACCAGCCCTCGGGCTTGGACTCGACCGCGAGCGCGATCACGCCGGCCACCAACCCGACCACGAGCACGGCGAGCGCCGCCTGACCAACGAGCCGCCGGCGCCGGTCGCTCAGCGGCCGCCGCTCCTCCACGATCGAGCCCAGGTACGCGAACGCGGCCACAGCGAGGGCCGCCAACAGGAATACGACTGCGAACCACGCGCCGTCGTGAGCGCGGACTGCTGACGTCTGCCCGTCCTCCGCAAGGCCCGGCCGCGAGAAGGCCCAGACGGCCACGCCCAGCGCGGCGCCGCCGCCGAGCAGCAGCGCCGCCGCGCTCTCCACCCGCGGCCGGCCGAGCACGAGCCAGAGCACGACCGCGACCCCGCCGGCGAGCACCCCGCCGCGCGAGTAGGTCAGCAGCAGTCCCACCACGAGCGCGTAGGCGTAGAGGACCCCGAGCGCCCGCAACCAGTGCGCGTGCTCCCGCCTGGCCGCCAGCCACAGCGCCAACGGCAGCGCCATGGCGAAGAGCAGCGCGAGCGCGTTCCAGTACCCGAGCGGCGCGCTCAGCCGCGCGACCCGACCCGTGTCCGATCCGATCGAGGGCACCGCCTTCGTCAGCAAGGCCCAGCCGAGCGGCAGGGCGAGCGCGAGCGCCAGCACGTAGGCCCACGCGCGCGCCGCCCGCGGCACGAACGAGCCCACGGCGATCCCCACCACCGCGAGCGCCAGGTACACGAGCCCGCGGTTGAAGTAGTCCCACGAGCGGTCGGGCTCGATCGACCAGAGCACCGAGACCCCGTTCCAGGCGACGAAGGCGGCGAGCAGCGAGAGCGCCACGGCCGCCTCCCGCCCGAGCGCCGGGCGCGGCAGCCCGAGGAAGGCGCCGGCCCCTAGCGCAGCCACCACGAGGAGCGCCGCGAGCCCGATCCAGACGAGGCGGCCGTTCGACGAGCCCGCCGAGAACAGTGTCGCGACGGCCGCGAGGAGGCCTCCGACACCGAGCAGCGATGGCGCCGCCCAGCGATCGAAGGCCCTGCGCATTAGGCGCGGAGGCTAACATCCAGTCACGCCGAATCTCGTGTTTACAAAGTGTTTACGCGAGGAACACTCCCGCCACAAGGACGGTCGTCAGACTCCGGGGACGGCCTTCGGCCGAGCTATCGCATGCGCAACCGTCCAGCCGCCAAACTCTCACTCCTCGTCGCTCTGGTAGCAGGCGTCGTCCTGCTCCTGGCGTTGCCCGGGCAGGCCTCGGCCGCGACGCCCGTGCTGGGAGCGGGTGATCAACGACTGGCTGAAGGACGGCCGCATCGACGGGACCTACTCGGTGAAGTGCTACCAACAGGCGCTGAAGAACGCGCCCGAGGATCTGCGTGACTACTCCAACGTCACCGACGTGATCCAGGCGGCGATGCAGGACGCCGTCGGCAGCCCCTCGGGGACAGGAACGGGCACGCGGCCCGGGAGAAAACCCGAGCGGCACCGGCCGACCCCGGCGACAAGCCCCGCACGACCCAGGGCGTCCCTCCCGCCTCGTACTACCGCAGAGGCATCGACAGCCTCGGCACGACCCAGGCCGACTCGCTGCCGATCCCGCTCCTGGTGCTCGCCGGCCTCGGCACCCTCTTGCTCCTGACCGCCGCCGGTCTCGCCGGCGCCAAGCGCATCAGGTCCACCCGCGGCCCGAAGCCGCCACCAGCGCCCTAGCCCGAGCCCTCCAGCGCCTCGGAGACCGCCGCCTCGAACGACAGTCGGCGACCCTCCTCGCACGCGCGCTCGAACTCCGGCCCGTCTACGGCCGGAACGCCTTCCGCATACTTCTCGCGCTCGGCCTCCCACTGGCCCACGGGCGCACGCTCCGCCTCGGCCTCGAGCGCACCCCAGAGACGCCCCGCCCGGCCCGCGTTCGCCACGGACCGCCGCGTTCCGCGCGATGTGCGCCAGGGTGTAGATCAGCGCCTGCCTGTCGTCGATCTGCCTCGCCAGCTCGAGCGCACGGCGGTCCTTCCTCTCCGACTCGTCGATCCGGCCGAGCTCGAACTCGCAGTCGGCCCCGTAGGCGACCATGCTCAGCTCCCACCAGGTGAAGCCGACCTCCGCGGACATCTGCTCGCTCCGGCTGAACAATTCGAGCGCGCGCTCGAAGTCGCGCGCGTCGTGAGCGACATAGCCGAGCGCGCCGATCGCCTCGGCCTCGCCCCGGGCCGAGCCGAGCTTCCGGAAGAGCGCCAGGCTCTCCTCGAGCTGCTCCTGTGCCCGCTCGCGCTCGCCGAGCATGAGCGTGTTGATCCCGATCCGGTGGAGCAGCTCGGCGATCCCCGCCTCGTCCTCCGCCGCGCGGAAGAGCGCCAGGCTCTCCTGGTTGGCCCGCTGAGCCTGCTCGAACCTACCGGCCAGGAATGAGCATCCCGCAAAACAGCGGAGAGCCCGCGCACGAACGATGTCGGGAACACCGCCCTCCCCGAGCAGCGCCTCGAACCTGCGCATACCCTCGAACGGATCGACGATGACCCAGAAGTTCTCGAGCGCGATCGCGAGCTGGAGGGCGCGCTCGAGGTCGCCCGCGGCGGCAAGCCAGTCGATCGCCGCCCGCAGGTTCTCCTGTTCCGGCGGCAGGATGTCGTACCGCCGTCCGTAGTCGTGCTCGGCCGACATGGCGGCCGACTCCGCGAGCGCGAGGAAGAAGTCCGCATGGGCGCGGCCGAGCTCCTCGGCCTCCCCGGACTCGTCGAGCCGCTCCCGCGCGTACTCGCGGATCGTGGCGAGCATCGAGTAGCGCTCTTCTGCGAAACGAACGAGGCTCTTGTCGACGAGCGAATGCAGGCCGTCGAGATCCGCTCCCGCAATCTGCTCTGCGGCTTCGAGCGAGCAGCCGCCCGTGAACACCGCCAGCGCGCGGAAGAGGCGCTGCTCGTCAGGCGCGAGGAGCTCGTAGCTCCAGTCGATCGTGGCCCGCAGCGTGCGCTGCCGCTCGGGCGCGTCGCGCGCGCCTCCGGTCAGCAGCGGCAGGCTCTGCTCCAGCCGCTCGAGGATCTGGGCCGGCGAGAGCGCCTTCACTCGCGCCGCCGCCAGCTCGAGCGCCAGGGGCAGGTAGTCGAGTCGCCGGCAGATCGCACGCAGCGAGCCGTCGTCCTCGAACCCCGGCCGGATGGCTCGCGCGCGCGAGAAGAAGAAGCCCACCGCTTCCTCCTCGACGAACGGCGGCACCGGGTACTCCTGCTCGCCCGCAAGTCGAAGCGGCTCGCGGCTCGTCACGAGGAGCTCGAGCCTCGGGCAGGACGCAAGCAGCTCGCCCAGCGCCGGCGCCGCCTCGACCACCTGCTCGAGGTTGTCCAGCAGAAGCAGGATCTGGCGGTTGGCGACGTGCTCGGCGAGGTCGCCCTTCGCTCCCAGCGTCGAGGCGATCGCCGGCAGGACGAGCCCCGCGTCGCTGACCGCCTGCAGCCCGACCCACCAGACGCCGTGCTCGCGCTCATCGACGACCTCGGCGGCAGCCTGGACCGCCATGCGCGTCTTGCCTGAGCCGCCGGGCCCGGTCAACGTCAGCACCCGCCCGTTTCCGTGCCGCAGCAGGACGAGCACCTCGCCCAACTCCTTTTCCCGCCCGACGAACGGCGTCGGCTGCAAGGGCAGGTTCGACTGGTTCAGCGACTTGAGCGGCGGGAACTCCGCATCGCCCACCTGGTAGAGCGGCTCCGGAGCGGTCAGGTCCTTCAAGCGGTGCAGCCCAAGCGGCCGCAGGTCTGCATCTTCGACGGCGAGCTTCGTCCGCTCCGAGACCAGCACCTGGCCGCCGTGGCCGGCCGAGCAGATCCGCGCCGCCTTGTGCACGTCGACTCCCACGTAGCCCTCGCGCGTCAGCAGCGGCTCGCCGGTGTGAAGCCCCATCCGCACTCGCACCGGCCCGGTCGTCAGCTCCTCCTGCGCCTCTCGAGCCGCGCCCAGCGCTTCCTCCGCGTCGGGAAAGGCGACGAAGAACGCGTCCCCCTGCGTGTCGACCTCGACGCCGCCGTGCGCCGCGAACGCCTCGCGCAACGCACGCCGGTGCACGTCGAGCGACTCCGCGTACGCCGAAGCCCCGAGCTCGTGCAACAGCGCCGTCGAGCCCTCGATGTCGGTGAAGAGAAACGTGACGGTGCCGGCCGGAAGCTCGCGCATCCGCCAATGATGCGGGCTCAGCTGCCCGGGCTCGGCAATGGCACGTGCTCGTCTCGGCGCTGAGCCTCGATCTCGATCCTCGGCAGCCACTCCAGCCAGCTCGGCAGGTACCAGTTCCAGTCACCGAGCAGGCGCATCGCCGCGGGCAGGAGCACCGAGCGGATGATGGTGGCGTCGATCAGGAGCGCCACCGCGATCCCGAACCCCATCTGCTGGAACATGACCAGGTCGCCCATCGCGAAGCCGGCGAAGACGGCGACGATGATCAGCGCCGCGCCGGTGATCAGCCGCGCGGTCGACGAGACGCCGTGGACGACCGCGTCGGTCGTCGAGCCGGTCTGGTCGTAGCGCTCCTTGATCCGGCTGAGCAGGAACACCTGGTAGTCCATCGAGAGGCCGAACAGAACCGAGAACAGGAACAGCGGCACCCACGCCTCGATTGCGTCGATGCGCTGGAAGCCGAGCAGCCCGCTCCCGATTCCGTGGTGGAACACGAGCACGACGAGCCCGTAGGCGGCCCCAACCGAGAGCAGGTTGAGCGCGATCGACGTGGCCGCGATCACGATCGAGCGGAACACCACCGTCAGGAGCACGAAGCTCAGGCCGAGCACGAAGACGAACACGATCGGCAGCCAGGCGTTCATCGCGTCGATGAAGTCGACGTTGTCGGCCGTGTCGCCCCCGACGACGACGTGCACGTCGGTGCCGCGGAAGGCCTGCGGGATCTCCTCCGAGCGCAGGTGCCGGATCGCGGCCAGGGTTTTCGGCCCGGTCCGGTCGCCTCCCACCTGCACGCCGATCGCGGCCACCTGCCCATCCGTGGAGACACGTAGGTCGCTCGCCCCGAACACGGCGTCGCGCCGGAGCTCGCGTCGCAGGCGCGAGATTCCCGCCTGTACCTGCGGCGAGCGCACATTTCCCTCGACCGCGATCAGTGCCGGGCTCGAGCTGACCTTCGGGAAGTTGCGGACGAGCGCCTCGTAGCCCTGCTTGGACTCGAGCCGGTCGGGCAGCGTGCTGACACCGCTTGCGCCCAGGCTCAGGCCGTACGCCGGCACGGCCGCTGCGAGCAGGAGCGCGCCGAACGAGAGCAGGCTGACCAGCGGTCGGCGCATGACCCAGCGCACGATTGCCCCCCAGAAGCGCCCCTCTTGCACGCCGCCGAGGTTGCGCCCGATCCAGGGGATACGGAGCGCGTTCACCCGGTCGCCGAGCAGGCCCAGGATCGCCGGCAGGAGCGTCAGCGCGGCGATCACCGAGACGATGCCGACCGCAATCGCCGCAACGGCCAAGCTCTTCATCACGTTCGAGGGCACCAGCAGCATCCCGCTCAGCGCGATCACGAACACCGAGCCGCTGAAGAGCACCGCGCGGCTCGCGGTCGCGCCCGCAGCGGCGATCGCGTCCGGCTCCGCCCGGCCGTCGGCGCGCTCCTCCCGGTAGCGGGAGACGATGAACAGCGAGTAGTCGATCCCGAGCGCCAGCCCCATGCCCGTGAGCATGTTCACGAAGAAGACCGAGAGCGAGAACGCCTCGGCCAGGAGCGAGCAGAGGCCGAGCGCGACGACGATCGCGACCATCGCCATCACGAGCGGGATCAGGCCGGCAACCACGGCTCCGAAGACGAGCAGCAGGATCACGAAGGCGGCGGGCAGTCCCACTTGGAGCTCGCCCGACTTGAGGTCGTGCTGCGAGAGGTCGTTGAAGTCGTGGTCGAGCGTGCCCTCGCCCGTCATCTTGACGCTGAAGCCGTCCTGCCCGTCCGTGCGCTCCACGAGGGTCAGCAACGGATCAACGTCGGCCTTGCGCAGGATCGCGATCAAGGTTGCGTGCCGGTCGAGGGAGACCTGCGCCGGGTTGTGCGTGTCGTAGTAGGTCGCGGCGCGGTAGACGACGTCTCTCGCCTCGCCCTGGGCGAGCAGCCTCCGCACGAACGCCCGGAAGGCGGGCTCGTTCACGGTCCGCGACGGCGAGCGGACGACGATCAGCTCGTCGACCGCGTTGCGGTCGGGCCGGAAACGCGTCTGGAAAAGGTCTTCGGCCTGCTTCGACTCGGGGTTGCCGGTGACGTGGCCAGTGGTGGTCAGGTTCCCGGGCAGGAACATGGCCGCGAGCACGAGAGCGAGCACGATCGCGCCCAGCCACGCCCCGACCGTGCGCCACGGATGGCGGCTCGAGGCGCGGGCGAGTCGCTCGGTCACCCCCATCGAGGCCAGTATGCCCGTCCCCGGGCGGGCGGCTCAGGCGACAGGCGCCGGCTGCTCGTCTTCGTAGATCTTCTCGCCACGGTGAAGTCGTCGTGCGATCTCGTAGGTCTGCCGTTGCGACCGCGCCGTCGGCGCATGCGCGGCGAGGTAGCGGGCGGCGGCGATCAGCGGCAGCCCCGCCTCATCGGTGTCGCTGAGCAGCTCGTGCTGGCGGACCGCGGCCTCGACGCACTGGATCGTGTGGAAGTTGCGGTCCTCGCGCAGCAGGCAGGCGCCGAGCGCCGCGATCAGCGCTTCGGGATCCCCTAGAGCGAGGTAGGAGGCGACGAGCTGCCCGGCCTCGTCGACGTGCTGCTGGCCGTCGAGCAGATCCGGAAGATCCGAGAGCGGCGCATCCCCTTCGGCTCGGGCAGCCGGGCCGCGGGCACGTTCAGGAAGCGGTCGAGGTGGACGCTCATCGCAGCGTCGAGCACGCCGCGCACCAGCTCCGGCGACGGCGAGCGCCGCAGGCCCTGCTCGACCGCGTTGGCGAACGTGAACGTGTGGAGCGCGGTGTCCCAGTCGCCGAACTCGTTGCTCGTCGGGAAGCGCGCGATTCGGGTCGCGGCGGCGAACGAGACCGCCGAGGCGAGCTCGACCTCGCTCGCACCGGCCCGCAGCGCCCCCAGCAGCGCGTCGAGGATCTCCTGCGGCTCTCCGTTGAGGACGACCTGGACGAGGCCCGAGCGATCGCTCCAGGCGCCTCTCCCGGCGATCGCCTCGGGCAGCTCCTCGAAGGCGGCTTCGAGCAGCGCGACGAGGTCGACCGGGTTGCGCCAGGAGTTGGCCTCCTCCATCCGCTCGGCGAACGCGAGCTGCGGCGTCAACGAGGCCAGCACCGCCTCGGCCCGCTCCCAGCCCGCGGTGTCGAGCGCCTCCAGGGCCTTGTTGACGAAGTCGAGCGTGTGCCCGCCGTCCAGGTAGCGGTGGTCGGTGGCGGCGGCGAAGAGCATGTCGGCGAGCTCCTGCGGCGAGGCGCCCGAGCGAACGGCAGAGACGATCGCCCGCTCCGCGCCGTCGGCGTCGCGCACCTCGATGAAGCCGCGGAACCAGCGGCCCAGCCGTTCCGGATCCACCTCGCCCGGCAGCGGGTCGAGCGGAAAGCGCGGCGGCTCCATCGCCGAGTCGGAGGCGACGTCCGCCAGACCGTGGTAGAGGGCGGCGGCCCGCTCGACCCGGTCGAGCCGCGGCACGAGGTTCATCAGGCAGGTCAGCGTCGTCAGCCCGCGGAACCAGCCCCCGCCGCGGCGCAGGGTGCCGAACTCGAGCCCGGCGCGAAAGGCGTCGGCCCCGCTCGGGTCGGCCTCGGCCACCGCGATCGCAGCTTTCGCGAGGACGAGCGGGATGTTCCGCCTGAGCCCGTCGTAGAGGCGCTGCCGCTGATGCGCGACCGGGTCGCCCGGTAGGCGCAGGTCGACGTAGACGTCGTCGCCCTCGACCTCCACCGGGAACCGGCGCAGGTCGTCGGCCCACTCGTCGAAGGTGCCGCCCGTGCAGAGATCGAAGCGCGCGTGGTGCCAGTGACAGGTGAGGATCCCGTCGCTGACCGAGCCGCGATGCAAGGGAAAGCCCATGTGCGGGCAGCGGTTGTCGACGGCGTAGACCTCGCCGCCGTCAGCGAGCAGGCAGATCGTGTGACCCTCGAGGTGGACGACAAGGCGCTCGGCCTGGCGGAGCTCCTCGAGCGAGGCGGCCCGTTTGCGCTGGGCGCTCTCGACCACGGCCATGAGACACCCTATCCCGTCCCTTGACACACGGGGTCTCCCGGCGCGACCCTCGGTGGAGCCGCCATGCAATCGGATCCGTCCCTCTCCGTCGTCGGTCTCTGGCGCTATCCCGTGAAGTCGATGCTGGGCGAGGAGCTGAACTCCGCCGAGGTCACCGAGCGCGGGCTCGTCGGCGACCGGCAGTTCGCGGTGGTCGACCGGGAGACCGGCAAGATCGCGGGCGCGAAGAACCCGCGCAAGTGGGGAAACTTCTTCGACTTTCGAGCCGCCTACACCGAGCCGCCGCGCGCGGGCTCGGAGCTTCCGGAGGTCCGCCTGACGCTCCCGGACGGCTCGCACGCGACCAGCGAGCAGCCCGACCTCGAGCAGACGCTCTCGCACGCGCTGGGCCGCGAGGTCGCTTTCGCGCGAGCCCAGTCCGAGCCGAGGCGACAAGGCTGAGGAGTACTGGCCCGACATGGACGGCCTCGACTTCCGCGACACGGTCACGGACTTCGAGCTTGCCGGAGGGCACGTTCTTCGATCTCGCCGTGGTGCACCTGCTCACCACGGGCACGATCGACCGCCTGCGCGAGCTCTACCCCGAAGGACGCTTCGAAGCGAGGAGGTTCCGGCCGAACATCGTGGTCTCGACGGCCGAGCAGGGCTTTGTCGAGAACGACTGGATCGGGCAGACCGTGGCGATCGGCGACGAGGTGCGCCTGGAGATCACCGGCCCCTGCGGCCGCTGTGTGATGACGACCCTCTCCCAGGGCGACCTGCCGAAGGATCCCGGAATCCTGCGCACCGCCGCGCAGAACAACAACGCCAAAGTGGGCGTCTACGCGGCCGTCGTCGCCGGCGGCACGATCCGTCGCGGCGACCCGGTCACGGTCGCTTCGTAGACATATCCACAGGCCGACCTTCTCCACAGCGCCTCGGTGGAAAGTTCGCCCGCACGTTGCGGGAATTTCGTGCCTCTTTCCACATGCGATCTACAGGCAAGGTGAGGGACTCTGTACCTATGAGCCGCGCCGAGTTCGTGCCCGCCACAGCGGTCGAGCAAGAGACTGCAATCGAGGAGTTGCAGGATCGGATCACCGCACTGGTGGCCGAGCGACAGCACCTGCGGGCGTTCGGTGCAGGCCCATCGTGGCTCGAGCAGAACCGCCTCGAGCTCGGGCACAACCAGCGTGAGCTTTCCCACGCTCTCATCGCGCAGCACCGGCCGGCCTTCTCCTAGACCAGGCATCAGGTCTGCTCGCACAGCTGCGGCGGCTTCGCGGAAACGAGGCCGTCCAGGCCGCCGAACAACGGGCTCTGCCCGCAGGCGATCGCCGACGACTGGCGCTCGTCGAGCACCTTGATCACCATCAGGTAGCTTCCGCGGCCGGGCCGAAGCGGCACCCAGTCCCACCAGCGGTGCGTGACCTTGTCCGCGGTGGGAGTGACGGCGAAGTCGCGCGCCTGGCCGACGACGTCCCCCGTCTGCGCGTTGACCAACTGGCGCTCGAAGGTCAGCTTCTTGCCCCGGTAGCCGACGATCTGCACGCGCGCGAAGGCCGAGGCTCCCACCTCCCGCAGTTGCGCGTTCGTGAGGCCGAGCTTCGGCTGATCGGAGTAGTCGAGGAACTGCCCTCTCGTCGTGCGCGGGTTCGCGACGACGCCCGGACACCGAGGCCGACTGGTCCGGAGTCGGGCCGTGCCGCTCGGGCCGGAACTGAGGGAAGAGGAGGAAGAAGAGACCGACGACGGTGGAAACGAGGCCGACGATGACTCCCGCCTGCTTGGCGAGCCCCATCGTCCGGCCCTCGGACTGCTTGTCGGGCGCGGCCGCCGCGGGGGCGGGCGCTCTCCTGGTGCGCCGAGGCGTGGGTTTGGACGTGGCCAACCGCGAGCTACCGTCGGAGCCTGATCCGCTTCGTGAACGGTCGCGTCTCGCCGCCGGCGACGACCTTCAGCGAGAGCCGGTACACGCCGGGCTTCAGCTTCCGCGGCACCGCCAGACGGCGCGCGTTCCGTCCCTTGGCGAGGCCGAAGCTGCGTGTGATCTTCGTCTTGCTGCGCTTGAGCAGGCGAGCGTTCACCCGGGCGGGCCGGTCGACCAGCAGCACGAAGACGATCGCTCGGCGAGCGCCGGTTCCGCGCACCGAGACCGAGACGAGCTTCGCCGTGAACACCGGCTGTGGCGGTGGCGGCGGCGGCGGTGGCGGAGGAGGCGGTGGTGGCGGCGTGACGTCGAAGCGGGCCTCGATCGTCGTCACCGAGCCGGCGGCAAAGCGGCACGTGTCGTCGGTCCCGCAAACGCCGACCCAGCGAACGAACTTCGAGCCCGCGGCGGGGTCTGCCTTGAGCGTCATGCGCGACTGATAGCCGAGGTCCTCGGAGCACTTCGCGCCGCAGGCGATCGACCACGAGTTGTCGTTGACGTCCTTGCCGCTGCCGCTGACGCTGCCGGTTCCGGATCCGCTGCGCTTGACCCTGAGCTTGACGGTGATCTGGAAGGGGAAGTCCGGCGGGCTGACGATTCCCGGGTCGCCGATCGCCACGCTGGCGAAGGTGCGGATGTTCGTCATCGTGACGGTGCACTTGGCGCTCGAGTAGTCCCCTCCGTCGGGCTCGCAGCTCGTCCCGGGCTTCCAGTGAATCGGATCGCCGAGCGTCGTCGGCTTGGCCACCAGCACGACCTGCTGCTCCGCTGCGAACGATCCCGTGCAGGTCTTGTCGCCGAAGGTCGGCGGCTGCCCGCAGTCCAGAGTGCTCGCAGGCGGCGACTCGACCTCGACCGTGCCGTCGCCGGCGATGCCGACCTCCAGCCGCAGCGGCGTGAAGACGGCCGTGATCCATTCACCGTCGTCGTCGACGACGAACGTGCAGGGCCCCGTTCCCTCACACGCCGGCCGGCTCCAGTGGACGAAGCTGGACGGAGGCGTCAAACCGGGCTCGGCCGTGGCCTTGACCGTGACGCTCGCGCCCCTCTCGAGAGTGACCGGGCAGGGGTTCTCGGTCGAGAGAATGGTCGTGTAGTCGCACGTTGTCGTGCTTCCGCCGGCGGGCGTCGCCTCGATCTTCCCCTGGCCCGACGGCCACAGGTTGAGCGTGACCGGATCCAGGATCGCAGCGCCGGCCGGCCGGCTACCGGCGGCGGGTGTCGCCACGAGAACGAGGGCGCCGAAGAAGCCGACGAGGAAACCCGTACGTCGTCCGCTCATGATGTCTACCTCCCAAACCTTCCCCGTGCTGCCGCAGCGGCTGCGACGAAGATCCACGGTGGAGCGGGAGACGCCTCCGCACATCCGCGCGAGGGTCTAGGCGCACGACAATTGTCACACTCATTGCAAGCAGATGCAAGGCGTCGCGCCCCCCTCGCCCATCAGCGGCTGGTCGTCTGCGAGTGAATCGCCTTGGTCAGCTCGAGGATCTGGTTCGAGAGCTCGATCAGCTCCCGGTTCTGCCTGTCCTCCTCGCGCACCGTCTTCCACTCCAGGTTCGCAACGACCTGGCGCTTGGCGTCGGCCCGGTTCTGGCTGATCATCACGAACGTCGAGAGGAAGATCGCCTCCAGCGAGACGATCATCGTCAGCAGGCCGTACGGGTAGCTCTCCACGCCGAAGGCGATCCAGCTTCCAAACCAGATGATGTGCAGGTAGACAAACCGCATCGAACCGGCGAAGTCCGTGATGCGGTCGGCGATGCGGTTCTGGACGCTCTCGGCTCGCTTCTCCGCATGCTCGACGACCGCCGGGTTCGGCTGGATCGGCAGGCGCGCCAGGCGCTCGTGCAGATCGGTTGTGTCCATCTCGACCTTCTTTCGGGAGGATGTCGGTCATAGGATCTTCCATCGCCACCGTCGTGCTAGCCACTGTTCTCGGTGACCTCTGGAACTGGGTCGCCGATGTCTTCAGGCGGATCGGCGACGTCTCGCCCTACTGGCTCGTCGTCGCGCTCGGCCTGAAGACCTGCGAGTCGGCGCTGCTCGGTCTCACCTGGCGCAACATCCTGCGCGCGGCCTACCCGAAGGGCAACCTCTCGTTCAAGATCGCCTGGGGCGCGTCACAGGGCGGAACGGCGATCAACGCGCTCGCGCCTGCCCAGGCCGGGACCGCCGCGATGATCGGCATCTTCCGGACGAGCATCCCGGGCGCCTCGGTGGCCGGCGTGACCTCGGCCACAGTCGTCCAGTCGGCCTTCTTCATCGTGCTGAGCGCGCTGATGGTGATCGGCGTGGCGGTCTCGCGGCCGCACACGGTCTCGAAGGGCTCACCCGCCGACGAGTCGAGCGGCTTCTTCGCCTCGCACCCCGTGCTGATTCCCCTCATCGCGGTCGCGGTGCTCGCCGCCATCTTCTTCATCTGGCCGAGGATCAAGCCCTGGGTGAGCAAGGAGTGGCGCAAGGCCAAGCAGGGCGCCGCGATCTTCAAGGACTGGCGCCGCTACGCCAAGGACGTTGCTGCGCCGTCCGCGGCCTCCTACGTCTGCCGGATCGGCGTCAACACCGTCTTCATGGCCGCCTTCGACCTGCCGATCACGGCGTTCACGATCTTCCTGGTGGCCTCGTCCCACATGCTCTCGGGGATCTTCGCGATCACGCCCGGCGGCGTCGGGCAGACGCAGGCGCTCGACATCGCCACGCTGAGCAAGTACGCCCCGACCAAGAGCGTCGCGGCCTTCTCGATCACGCAGGACTCGATCCTGACGATCTGGAACGTCGTGCTCGGGATCGGGGTGATGCTCTGGGCGTTCGGCTGGCATCAGGTGCGCGACCTGCTCCTGAAGAGCCGCCGCAAGAAGCCGGCGCAGGAGCCGGCCGCGCCCTGACTCAGACGCCCGCCGCGTGCTGGATCTCGCGCACGCGGAAGGCAAGCACGAGGTCGCGCACCCCGCGGATGATCGCGAAGGCCGCGACCCAGGCGACCAGCAGCGTCGCGCTGCGCCCGTAGTAGCCGGCCGCCCAGAAGCCGAGCGCGAGCTCGACGATCCCGCCGACCAGCTGGAGCCACCAGACCTCGATCTCGTGGCGAGTGGAGATGGCGATCACGATGTCGAACGTCCCCGCGAAGATCAGGAAGAAGCTGAAGACCGCTGCCAGCGCGAGGAACGTGTCGCCCGGATGGATGAACGCGACGAAGCCGGTGACGATGAAGACGAGCGCCAGCACGGCGTGGAGCAGCTTCCACCAACCCGCAGCCATGAACAGGACCGCGATCTCGGCCACGCCCGCAAAGAGCGCGACGATGCCGAACAGGATCGAGATCGACGAGACCGAGGTGTAGTCGAAGCGGAGCAGGATCACCGAGACGACGATCCAGGCGATGCCGGTGATCAGCATCAGCCACCAGGGCGGCAGCACTCGCGCGAGCGTGCGTTGACCTGCCATCGTGATCATGAGGGGCTCCTTTCCGGTTTGTCCGACCCCGTCGCGGCGATGCTTTCACACACTTCTGGATACTTCCTCCACGGCGTCTGGTTCCGTCCGAACCCCTCTCTAGATTGGCGGGTCCGCTCGACCCGCGCAGGCGCGCTGGCCCGGGCACAAGTAACTACCATTAGTCGGAGTCCCGGGAGGTAGGAAAATGGCGTCAGCAAAGGAAATCGCGACCGTCGAGCTCAACGAGGAGCAGCTTGGAAACGTGGTCGCCGACAACACCGCCGGTCTCGGCGTGCGCAGGTTCTTCACCATCCCGGAGCGCGACCCCTTCGAGGAGATCGACTGGGAGACGCGCGACGCCCTGATCCCCGGCAAGGACGGCCCCGCCTTCGAGCAGAAGGACGTCGAGTTCCCGAAGTTCTGGAGCCAGACCGCCACCAACATCGTCGCGCAGAAGTACTTCCGCGGCCGCATGTCCTCGCCCGAGCGCGAGTCGAGCGTCAAGCAGATGATCGGCCGCGTCGTCTCGACGATCGGCACCTGGGGCCGCGAGGGCAACTACTTCGCCGACGAGGAAGAGGCCGAGACCTTCGAGGCCGAGCTGAAGGCGATCCTGGTCAACCAGTACGCCGCCTTCAACTCGCCGGTCTGGTTCAACGTCGGCTTCGAGGAGAAGCCGCAGTGCTGCGCCTGCTTCATCCTCTCGATCGAGGACTCGATGGACTCGATCCTCGACTGGATCCGCCGCGAGGGCGTCATCTTCCGCGGCGGCTCGGGCTCCGGCGTCAACCTCTCCAGACTGCGCTCCTCCAAGGAGCAGCTCTCCAAGGGCGGCTACGCCTCCGGCCCGGTCAGCTTCATGCGCGGCGCCGACGCGAGCGCCGGCACGATCAAGTCCGGCGGCAAGACGCGGCGCGCGGCCAAGATGGTCGTCCTCGACGTCGACCACCCGGACATCGAGGAGTTCATCTGGTGCAAGGCCAAGGAGGAGGAGAAGGCGCGCGTCCTCGAGCAGGCCGGCTACGACATGTCGCTCGACTCGGGCGACTGGGCCTCGATCCAGTACCAGAACGCCAACAACTCGGTCCGCGTCACCGACGGCTTCATGGACGCGGCCGACCAGGACGCCGACTGGAACCTGACCGCCCGCACCGACGGCGCCGTCGTGGACACGGTCAAGGCGCGCGAGCTGCTGCGCCAGATCGCCGAGGCCTCCTGGAAGTCGGCTGACCCCGGCGTCCAGTACGACACCACGATCAACAAGTGGCACACGCTCCCGAACACGGGCCGCATCAACGCGTCCAACCCGTGCTCGGAGTACATGTCGATCGACGACTCCGCCTGCAACCTCGCCTCGCTGAACCT
>CAVXZG010000003.1:0-34441 GCA_963766375.1 uncultured Actinomycetes bacterium
AGGTATAGAGGCTCAACGCAAGAAACGCATTTACGGGCCTTCCGAAGCGTCGCTGGATCGCCGGTCGCAAGCTCTCGAGGACGAGCCAGCCGTGGAGCGCGAGCGCCGAGCATCGCATTGCGTGGGCCAGAAGGAGCCCACATCGTCGTTGCTCGACGCGCGCAAAGACACGGTCTCCAAGCGTTTCTACGGCCGCACACGGATGTTCTCGTCAGCGTCGAGCGGAGGGCGTCTGGCGGAGCTGGTTGCAGAGTTCGACCAGCTTCCGCGGTCGGGCGAGACCATGTATGGATTCGCATGTAGCAAGCTGAGAGGCACATGCCTGAGCAACGAGATCTGAGCGGCATCGTGCAACCCGGCCGCGGGCTGGGGGCAGGTCTGATGGTGGACGGCGTGGTGATGGAGAAGCTTCAGGAGCTATCCGGTTTCCCGGTCGTGCCCGGCACCCTCAACGTGCGCCTGCCCGAGCCGCTTGAACGAGGCCCGAGCTGGCGCTACATGCCTGCCGTGGCGATCTCGCCGGATTGGGAGGCTCGAACCGGCCAGGCGGGGTATTTCCTGGCACCTGTCACGGTTGCGGGGCGCTACCGCGGGCTCGCCTTTCAGGCCGTCGAGCCAGGGAAGCGCGGGTATCCGCCCGACCAGCTCGAGCTGTTCTGCGAGGCGCACCTCCGTGCGGAGCTCGGCCTCGACGACGGCGACCTTGTTGCGGTCTGGCTGAATGACGGCTGATTTGCACTGCTTGTCCGCCCGAGAGGTCAGCTTACGCCCGCGTTTCGTGTGCGCTTCACTCCCAGGCTCTTGATGAACCCGTTGCGCGCCGACTCTCGTGACTGGCGATGTCCGAGAGCCCGACTTCGACCGCGCAGCGAACGTGAACACGAGCGGTGGCCCGGCCGTCCATCCGGAGGTGCTGGCCGGGCTCTCGAGTTCGCTGAGTTCAACTTGGCTCGGGCTCCCTGCCTGTGGTACGACGAGTGAACTGCGCGCTTACCGGGACTGCCGTGAAATAGGGTCGGCTTTGCTCGAGCGATTACTCCTCCTCCGCGATGGAGTCTTTAATGTCGATGGCTGACCCTCCAGGCGAGCTCCGTGATTCCTTGACAGGCGACGTGCTGGTCGAAGGCGACCGCGAATACGAGCGGGCACGACTCTGCTTCAACCTGCTGATCGATCGCCGCCCGGCCGCGATTGCCCGCTGCGTCGATGCGAACGACGTGGCGGCGGCGCTCGCCTTCGGGCAGGCCCGGGGTCTCGAGATCGCGGTCCGGGGCGGAGGCCACAACCCCGCCGGCCACTGTGCGGTCGACGACGGCTTGGTGATCGACCTCTCGCGCATGCGGGACGTCCGGGTCGATCCCGAGAAGCAGGTTGCGATCTCCCAGGGCGGCGCCACCTGGCTGGACTTCGACGCCGCGACTCAGGCCCACGGCCTGGTGACGCCCGGCGGCGTAGTCGGCTCAACCGGCGTCATGGGTCTCACCCTCGGAGGTGGGATCGGCCACCTCACCGCCCAGTACGGGCTCACCTGCGACAACCTGTATGCCGCCGAGCTGGTCACCCCGTCCGGGGAGATCGTTCGCGCGAGCGAGGACGAGAATCCCGACCTGCTCTGGGGGCTTCGCGGAGGCGGCGGGAACTTCGGCGTGGTCACGCTCGCCGATTTCCGGCTTCACCCGCTCGAGCGTGTTGTCGGTGGGCGCCTCGAGTACGAGGGTGAGGGCGTCGCCAAGGCGCTCCGTCTCTTTCGCGATCTCAGCACCGACGGCCCTCGCGAGCTCACCATCCAGGCACAACTGACCGCGGACGGGTCGGTCGCCCCGAAGCTCCTCATCGTTCCTTGCTACACCGGTGAGGACGAGGATCCGGATGCCCTCCGCCCGCTCCGCGTGGTCCCCGGTCTCGTCAGCGACAACGTCCGCCGCCAGGGCTTTCTCGAGCAGCAGCGCATCTTCGATCCCGGCTACGGCGTCGACCGCAACTACTGGAAGGGTCACTTCGTCGGCGAGCTTCCGGACGAGCTGATCGACGCGCTGCTCGACCGCATCACCGTGCTCAGCCGTCCTCCCGGCGGAGTCTTGATCGAGTCGCTCCACGGCGGGGCCAAAGACGTCGACCCGGCAAGCGCCGCCCTCGGCTATCGCGACGCCGCCTTCAACGTCAGCGCGATGGCAAGCTGGATCGATCCGGGCCAGGACGAGGAGAGCATCGCCTGGGCGCGTGAGACGGCGGCCGCGATCGAGCCATGGTCGGTCAGCGGCGGCTACGCCAACTACATGCAGGCGGACGAACCTATCGACCGCGTCCGCGCCGCCTTCGGCGGTGATTCATTCGCGCGCCTCCAGGCTCTGAAGTCGCGCTACGACCAGGACAACGTCCTCCACCGCAACCAGAACATTCCGCCAGCGGGATAGCTTCTCGGTGTATTTGCGGGGGCAAGCGGAGGCTGCCGGGGCCTTTCGGCGGGATATCCACGCGATGTCGCGTTGTCCTCGCAGCGAACGCCTGATGCGTACGCCTTGACACGTGCCGGCGAAGGTGATCCTTCAAACGCACCCAAAGTTGCGACCTGGGGTCGGCCAAGCATCACGAGACGTCCTTGGAGTCGAGCAGCCCGGCGGCCCGCGCCTCGCGCGGTATCGCGCGGGACATCTCGGACCTCTAGGGACATTCCCGCGCACTCGCGCATCCGAACGCCGCCTCGTTTGCGCGTAGATTGATCTTGCCATGTCGAGCTGGTACGACGCCTGGGCGGACCGATACGGGGACTGGTCCACTAGCAACACTGCTGACGTCCCGTCGCGATCGAGGCAATCAGGCACCAATGCATAGGGACCTCGCGAGGGGGAGACGTGCGTCGGGATGCCGTAGGGTCTCCGCACTGTCGTTTCTCGACTCAGGAGGGCACTGTGGCATTGACCACGATTGATCTGGGCTCGCTCGAACTCGTCGAGATCTGGTCGAAGGCCGACGACAGCGAACGCGTTAGCTTCACCTTCCCGATCAGCGCCGAGACCGGTGCGCCGGCATCGTCCGTGGCGTACGCCGAGATCGCTCCCGGCGGCGGCATCCCCTGGCACTTCGACAGCGCAAACGAGTGCGACCTCATTCTGGAGGGGGAGCTTGAATACGAACTCGAGGACGGGGCGAACACGATCGGGCCGGGCGTACTGATCCAGATCCCCGCCGAAACCAAGCACCGGGTCTTGAATCGGAGTGGTTCCCCGACCCGCGTTGTCTTCTTTTTCGATGGTGCTCGAGACATCGTCACGTTCGACGAGCCACTTATGCCGATGGACGCGGCCGTGTTAGGCGGGGACTGAGGCAATCGTCCGCTCGCCCCGACATAAGCGAAGACCGGAGGGCTCCATAAACGGCTCCATACCCACCGCACGCTGGAGCGTAATGCAACCGCATCCGAAAGAGAAAACCTCGCTATGCAGGGCTTTTGCAGAGCCCTCTGACGGACTCGAACCGTCGACCCCCTCCTTACCATGGAGGTGCTCTACCAACTGAGCTAAGAGGGCGCTCCGGCCATTCTAGGGGCGGTCCGCGGCGCTGGTTTCTCGCGAGACTCCTGCTCCGTGACTTTTCAGGCAGGAGGGACGGTAAAGAGCCTCCACTCGCCCGGTACGCCCTTCAACTCGTGTACTCCTTGTTCCTGGAACTCGATTCCCGAGCCTGCGACCAGGTCTTTGACGGTTCCAGACACGAGAACCTCGCCGGGGGCGGCGGCAGCGGCTACGCGAGCTCCGATGTTGACGGCGATCCCCGTCACTTTCCCGTCCTGCAGCTCGCACTCGCCCGTGTGAACGCCGGCGCGGACCGTGAGGTCGAGCTCGCCGACCGCGCCGACGATTGCGCGGGCGCAGGAGATCGCCCGCGCCGGGCCATCGAAGATTGCAAAGAAGCCGTCACCCGCCGTGTCGAGCTCTTCGCCGCGAAAGCGCGCCAGCTCGCGCCGGACGAGGATGTGGTGATCCTGCAAGAGGTCGCGCCACGCTCGGTCGCCGAGCGCCGCCGCCCGCTCCGTCGAGCCGACGATGTCGGTGAACATGACCGTTGCCAGGACGGTGTCGGGCACCGGCTCAGGTCCCATGCCTGAGACGAAGGCCTCGACCTCTCGCGTCATGTCTTCGAAGACGGTGAAGCCCTTGCCCTCGATCTTGAGCGCGCGCGCGTCGTTGATCCGCCGCGCGAGGTCGAGCATTTGGTCGCGTAGCGGGTGGCCGTAGAGGACGAGCGTCGGCACGCGAATCGTCGGCAGCATCTCGCGCAGGTCAGTCTCGCCGTACACGCGATAGAACGTCAGCGCCGCCCCCGGGCTTGCGCAGAACCGCTGGCAGGTCACAAACCAATCGATGAACTCGTCGTCTGCGGCGGGATCGATTTCTCGCGCCTGAGCCTCGAAGTACTCCCGCGCCCCCCACCGTTCCCGGATGGCCCGCAACTGCTCCCGCCACTCGTCCTCGTGCATTCCGTACGGGTAATCCTCAGCGCTGACGGCGCGGGCCGGCGTGTTGACGAGGACGAGCGCCTCCGTGCGCTCGGGGTACGTCGCCGCGAAGAGCGCGCACGTCTGCCCACCTTCGCCCATCCCGACGAGCGTCGCCCGATCGGCTCCCACGGCGTCGAGGACTGCGCGAATGTCGTCCATCCTCGTCTCGATCGGCCCGAGATCGCGTGGCCGATCCGAGAGACCCGTCCCTCGCTTGTCGAACATGATCAAGCGAGAGAAAGAGGCGAATCGGCTGTACATCCCGCGCCAGTCCGAGTTGGACCACGGGAAGACGAGATTGCTGAACATCGGCACGAGGACGAGATCGCGCGGCCCGTCCCCGAACGTCTGGTAGGCGATCGCAACATCGCCGCTTCGCGTGTACTCGATTTCGGGAACTTCCACGCTGAAAGTGTCCCACCTCAGACTGATGGCCGGTTACAGGTGGGGGCGGGAGGATTCGAACCTCCGTAGGCTGAGCCGACGGGTTTACAGCCCGTTCCCTTTGGCCACTCGGGCACACCCCCGGGACGGGCCATTGTAGCCGCGCCCGGGTGCCCATCCACGACGTAAGCTGCTCCCGTGGCCAGCACGTACGAGGTCGTCACGGTCAACCGTGCCGGGCGAGAGCACCAGCGGCCCTACACGGCCGAGAGCGAGCTCGCTCCGGGCGCGGTGGTCCGGCTCGACGGGCGGGACTGGCTCGTCGAGACAGTCGAGGACGGTCGCGTTATCGCCAAGCCGGCGCGCTACCGGCTCACGCTCAGGCACCCGGACGGGCACGAGGAGGTTGGGGCGATGCGGCGCTACCGGCCCGACGCGCCGCGGGTCGGCCACATGTTCGCCACCGGCCAGGTGAGCTGGCAGGTCGTCGACGAGCGGCTGGAGCGCGACGGCGAAGGCCCGTATCTCCAGCTCGTGGCCGAGCGAGACTTCGGCGAGGTCGAGGGCCTGCCGAACCACGAGCTCGAGCATGCGGAGGCCCGTGACGAACTCCCCGAGCCGGCGCAGGCCACGTTCGCCCGCGCCGAGGACGCAGGCCTGGAAGTCGAGCTCGTCGCGCTGGAGCCGGGCGAGGCGCCGGACTGGGCCGAGGCCGAGGCCTACATCGACGCGCTGATCCTCGAGGAGATCGAGGACGACCTGCTCGAGCAGTGCGGGGTGGACCCGAGCAACGATCCACGCGAGAGCTGGCTCGACAAGGTGAAGGAGCGTCTCCGCACCGACCTCGAGCGCTTCCGCGGAGACGTCGAAGGCGAGCACGACGAGATCGAGGAGTGGGAGTTCCGCGACGGTCGCATCTTCGCGTCGGTCGGGAGCTACGAGGACGAGAGCAACCCGGACAGCGGGCACGGCTGGCTCTGCCGGCTCGCCGACGTGGGCGCGCTCGCCGCCGCCGGTTTCCAGCGCGTCCGAAAGGCCCAGCTCCTGCCGTAGCTCCCTCGCGCGCGCGCGCGCGCGGGCGCGACTGACTAGGACGGCGCCGGCGCGGGCACAGGGACGCCCCGGCCCCGGAGGAGCCGCGCCGTCACGGCCAACGCGACCACGTCGAAGAGGACGTAGCCGCTCATCGCGCCGCTCGGCGGGTTGCCCATCGCAAGCCCGGTTCCCGGCGCGGTGGCGTGCCATTGCCACAGCCCGATAGCCGTGCCCCAGATCTCGAGGAAGAGCACGACCACGAAGACCCCCGCGTAGATCGCCGGAGCGCGGCCGCGCAGGAGGAAGAAGAGGAAGAGCGCCACGCCGATCGCGCCGCCCACGTCGAGTCGGGGAAGCACGAAGAGCCCGGCGATCGCCCAGGCGGCCGCGCAGCACGCGACGGCGCCGACGAAGAGCTGCGTCCGGGCACGGACGAACGCCGTCTGGCTCAGGCTGATCCCGCCCAGGTAGACGAGCCCGTGGCCGGGCGGCACGAACAGCGGCAGGTTGTGCAGCCGGTACGTGTAGACGCCCCAGAGGATCGACCCGACCACCTCCATCCCCGTAGCGACGACCACGACGAGCAGCGTCTGCAGGCGTCGTTCGGTGGACAGCGGCCGGAGCGCCGCGAGCAGGACCGCCCACGTCACGCCCCCGAGAATGAGCTGCCCGTGCAGGCCTACGCTGCGGTCGGTCAGGCCGAGCGCGACGAAGAAGAGGATCACCCCGAGCGTGAAGAGCGCCGGACGGTTACGCACTGCTCCCGATTCTGACGATTCAAGCGGCGCGGCGTCCGTGCCGATCACCTCCCCGTGGACCTGAATGCGGTACTGGCGCACGCCGTCGAGCTTGGCGCGAGCGATATCCATCTGAAAGTCGGCCAACCGCCCGTGGTGCGGCGGGACGGCGAGCTCGGCCTGCTCCCGGACCACGCGCCCCTGTACGACAGCGACCTCGAGGCGGCGCTTGCGCTCGTCGCGGATCTCTCGCCCGCCAAGCTTTCCGTCTTTTACGAGACCGGCGAGCTCGACATCGCCTACGCGACGGAGGGCCTGCCACGCTTTCGCGTCAACGGGTTCCGCCAGCGCGGGTCGATCTCGTTCGCCTTCCGCGTGATCCCGAACCACGTGCCCAGCTTCGAGGAGCTGCGGCTTCCGCAGGGCGTTCGCCGCCTCGCCGAGGAGCACCGCGGGCTCGTCCTCTGCACCGGCGCGACCGGCTCGGGCAAGACGACCACGCTCGCGACCGTCATCGACCACATCAATCGCACCCGCCGGATGCACATCGTGACGGTCGAGGACCCGATCGAGATCCTGCACGACGACCAGGGCTGCATCGTGAACCAGCGCGAGGTCGGGCTCGACACCGACTCGTTCCTCGCAGCGATCCGGCGCGTCCTGCGCCAGGACCCCGACGTGATCCTGATCGGCGAGCTTCGTGACGCCGAGACCGCCGAGACCGCGCTGAAGGCCGCCGAATCCGGCCACCTCGTCTTCTCGACGATGCACACGATCGACGCCGGCGAGACGATCGGCCGGATGATCGAGTTCTTCCCCGCGGTCAAGCAGGACCAGATCCGCTCGATCCTCGCGGGGGTGTTGCGCGGCGTGATCAGCCAGCGGCTGCTGCCTCGCAAGGAAGGCGGTGGCCGCGTCGCCGCCGTCGAGGTGATGGTCAACAACGCGCGCATCTCCGACCTGATCCGCGATCAGAAGCCGGAGGAGATCACGGACGCGATCGCGGAGGGCCAGTTCTTCGACATGCAGACGTTCAGCCAGGCGCTGATCGAGCTCGTGCTCGCCGGCGAGGTCGACCGCGAGGTCGCGGCCAACGCCTCGACGAACCGACACGACTTCCTCGTCGCGCTCGAGCAGGCGCTGAAGCGCCAGGCGGCAGGAGTCGAAACCGACCGGCCGGTTTCCGAGATGGAGCCGCAGGTCGAGCCGGGCGAAGAGCCCATGCCCGGGCTGCGCATCGCCGGCCAGGACGGATGAAACGCCTAGCTGCGGCGGTTGCGCTGGCGCTCGCGCTGGCGGGCTCGGCGGCAGCCGACACGTTCCGCGTGCTCCCTGCGACGGGCGGCGACGTCTTCACGGTGCTCCCCGGGACCGCGCCGAGCATGTCCGGGCCCCTGCCCAGCGCCGATAGCCCGAATGCGCCCGGCTCGATCGCGTTTCCCGACTCCGTTCGAAGCTATCCGCTCGTCCCCGAGACCCGCACGTACGCGCAGCTGCTCGACCTCTGGCAGCAGTCGGGCGCGGCCTACGGCGTGTCCTGGGAGGTACTCGCCGCGATCAACAAGATCGAGTCGAACTTCGGCCGCAACATGGGGCCGAGCTCCGCCGGCGCGATCGGCTGGATGCAGTTCATGCCCTCGACCTGGGAGCGGTGGGGACTCGACGGGGACGGCGACGGCATCGCGAACCCGTGGAGCCCGGAAGACGCGATCCCCGCGGCGGCGCGCTACCTGGCGGCCTCCGGCGGACAGGCCGACATCTCCCGCGCGATCTTCTCGTACAACCATGCGCAGTGGTACGTGGACGAGGTGCAGCAACTGGCGCAGCTCTTCAACGCCGGCGGCGTCGACGTCACGTTCAACCTCGACAAGCTCCAGATCTCTCTCGACAAGGCACGTGCCGTGGTCGTCAAGACCAATCGCAAGCTCGTCAAGGCGCTGCGGAGCGTACGCGCGCTCGCCCGGCACGAGCGGACGCTCCAGCGCCGCGCTGTCGCCACGCGCTTGCTCTCCGATCGTTTCGCCCTCGATCGCCGCGCGGCTCAGGCCGGCGTTGTTCGAACCGCCGCCCAGGCTCGCGTGGACGACCTCCGCGCGAAGCTCGCGCAGGCAGAGACGGACCTCGCGTCCGCGCGTGATCGGTCGCTCGCATCGTCCTTCTCGCCCGCCGCCGGCTCGCTGCTCGGCGGACCGTCATTCGACTCCGGCTACGTCTTCCCGGTCGGCGGAGGGCCGTCACTCGTCTCGGTCTCGCACTACCACCACGACTATCCCGCGGCCGACATCGCCGCTCCGGAGGGCTCGCCCGTGTACGCGCTGCAGGACGCGATCGTCCTGCGCGCCTGGACGTACCCGAACGGGAACTGCGGAATCGGCCTCTCGATTCGCACCGCGGACGGCCAGAGCTGGACGTACTGCCACCTCTCGTACCTCGACCCGGCCATCACCCGAGGGGTGCAGCTCGCCGGCGGCACGCAGCTGGGGCTCGTCGGCTCGACGGGCCACGCCACCGGCCCGCACCTGCACCTGCAGCTCGACCCGACCACCTCCTACCCGCAGGAGCAGGCGTGGTTCCAGAACTTCGCGGGCACCGCGTTCCGCTGGCAGGACGGCGGCCCGACGGACTCCGTGTCTGCGGGCAGCCGAGTATTCACGGTCGTACCACCGGACGGCGCTCCAGCAAAGGATTCGGTTGTCCTCTTCACCCGTTAAGGGGATGACAGCCCTCGCGCCGTCCTGCCGAAGGAATGAGCATGGCGGTCCGGCTTGCCGCGCTCTTGCCCCGTGCGGTTGTGGTGGCTCTGGTTTGGGTCCTGGCGACAGCGGCCTTCACCTTTGCGGCCGACACAACCATCATCGGGCCCTCGAGCGCCACTTCGTCGAAATCGGTGCCTGCGAAGGCGCCTGAGCTCGTCGTGCCCTCGGTCACCGGACAGGCCTACGTTTTCGCCAAGGGGATCCTCGAGGACGCAGGCTTCGCCTGGCACCTGACCGGCCCCGTGTACGGGTACGCCTCGAACCGCGTCATGGCCCAGACCCCCGCCGCGGGAACCCGCGTCGTGGACACCGGCGCGCCGATGATCGTGCTGCGCCTCGTACGTGGCGCGTACGCCGAAAAGGGCAGGCCAGTCGGCACCTCCTCGTATCCCGGCACCAAGATCAGGCTCGCAAACCTGGCAGCGGCGACCGTCACGGTGGCTCCCGTGACGAAACCGGCCGCCAAGCCTGCTGCCAAGCCCGTCGTCAAGCCGGTCGCGAAGCCGAAGCTGGCCGCGAAGCCGAAGCCGAAGCTGGCGTCCAAGCCGGTAGTGCAGAGCAAGCGCCCGCCCGCCTTCAGCGTCCCCGGCGCGCCCAAGGAGCCGCTCGACGAGATCACGCTTCCGGCGCGCGCCCTTCGCCTCGAGGCGTGGCTCGCCCAGCGCCCGAAGACGAGCGCGAACGTCCAGAATTGGCTCTACCAGCACGCCTGGATCGTCACCGGCGCCAAGTTCGGCTGGTGGCACGGCGCCCAGGCGCTCGAGATCCTGATCCGCGTGGACGAGCGCGTCCAGCGCCAGTGGGGACTCGGCAGCAAGAGCGAGGCAGTCGCCCGCGCCACCCTGGCCAAGGTCCGCCGGGACGCGAAATGACCTGGCGGCGCGTACTGCGCCGGCTGGGCGGCGAAGGGGGCTACTCGCTGATCGAAATGCTCACCGTGATGGTGATCATGGGCGTCGTGATGAGCAGCCTGACCACCGTCTTCGTCACGGCCTCCAACTCCGAGACGGACATGAACAACCGCTACCAGGCGCAGCTCACCGCCAGGGTCGCGCTCGACAAGATGCGTCGCGAGGTGCACTGCGCGAAGGTCGCGACGCCTTCAGGCTCAGCCACCTCCTCCGTCACGCTCACCCTGAGCTGGACACAGTCGGATGGAACGACGTTCAGCTGCAAGACCGGCAGCGGCTCGGTCACCTGGTGCACGCGGAGCGTGGCGACGAATCGGTACGCGCTCTACCGGGTGGTCGGCTCGACCTGCACGGGCGGCGTCAAGTGGGCAGATTTCCTCGTCCCGGTCACCGCGGCGCCGACCTGCGGCAGCCCGACGGCACTCTGCATCTTCACCTACACCGCGCAGTCGACCAGCTCGCTGGCGAAGCTCCATGTCGACCTGCCGGTGAACGTCAAGCCGGCGAAGACCTTCGAGCGGTACGAGCTCGTCGACGACATCGTGCTCCGCAACAGCGCGCGCGCCTAAGAACCCTCGGTCGGGGGACACCGGCGGAGGCGTTCCGCGCCGATGCCCTGAACATGCGGCGTTGGCTAGGCATGCGATTTATCCGAGACGAGCGCGGGATGGCGCTCGTGATGGCGATCGGAATCACGACCGTGCTCGCCATCGCGGGCACGACCGCAATCGCCTACTCGACTTCGAGCGCGACCCAGGCGACTCAGAGCCGCGCGAGGCAGAGCACGCTTCGCGCTTGCCGAAGCCGGCATGGCCAACGCGATGGCGGTGCTCAACTTCCCGACGAACAACGCCCTCGACAAGGACACGCTTCCCAAGTGCACGACCAATGAGATGAAGTACACGGCCAGCGGCGCAGCGCGCACCTCGGTCTCCACGTGGACGCGCGCCACGATCAACGGCGGGACGGCCAGCTGGTGCGGGACGTACGTCGCGAAGGACGCACTCTGGTACGTGACGTCGATCGGGTCGCAACAGAACCCGATCGGTCCTAGCGCAGGCTCGGTTGGCCGGACGCTCGAGGCCACGGTCACCGTTGTGCCCAAGTTGCGGCAGCCGCTCAACAACCCGGTCTGGAACTACCTCTACGCAGGCCACACCGGCAGCACGTGCGACCAGTCTCTCAACAACAACATCTCGGGCTCCTCGCGGATGTACGTGGCCGGCAATCTCTGCCTGAGCCCGAACGTCCAGCTTGCGCAGTCGACGGTGATCGTCGGCGGGAACCTCGACGTCTCGAACAACGCCGCGGTTGGCGCCAACACCAGCTTGGCCACGAGAGTCGAGACCTATGTGGGTGGCAACTGCCGCTACTCCGTCGGCTCGTGGGTCCCGTGCTCGGGCAACCAGGACGTGAACCACGTCTACAGCAGGCTCACGGACGGAACGACGGGGGTGAACCACATTGCGCCCGTGATCGCTCCCCCCGCCGCCGACTTCGCCAAGTGGTACGAGAACGCCATCCCGGGGCCTGCGCAGAACTGCACGACCTCGAGCGGAAGCGTCCCCACCTTCGACGGCAACTACCCGACCAGGGACAACAGCGTCTCGACCGTGTTCGACCTGACCCCGGCGAGCTCGTACACGTGCCGCGTCGGTCTCGGAGCGAGCACGACCCTCGGAGGCGCGATGACGGCCTCCCAGACGACGCTGACCGTCGCCTCTGCCACCGGCTTCCCGACCAGCTCGTTCTCGGTCAGGGTCGACGACGAGTACATGACGGTCACGGGCGGCTTCGGCACGACGACCTGGACGGTGACTCGCGGCGCCCACGCCAGCACGGCGACGGCGCACGTGAACAGCCAGACCGTCACCCTGGTCAACGACCAGACCGTCAACTGGGACCCTCCCTCGAGCGGCGAGCTCTCCTGGAACGCGACCACGAAGACGCTCACGGTCAACGGGACGATCATGATCGACGGCAGCGCCAAGGTCTCGAACAGCGCCATGAACAGCTACAACGGCCTGGGGACGCTCTATCTCTCCGGCACCTTGCGGCTGACCGGCTCGCTGTGCGGCAAGGTCGCCAGTTCCGGCACCGACGTGCGACGCCACAGGCTGGAATCCGGACAACGAGATGCTGATGATCGTCGCGAACGGAAACGGCGGCCAGGTCAACCCCGGCGACAGCATCTTCATGGACAACAACAACTCGTATCAGGGTGGGCTCTACGGGGTGAACGCCGTTGAGTTCGGCAACAACGCCAGCGTCGACGGGCCGATCGTAGGTAGCCAGATCATCCTCGCGAACAACCTGGTGACCAACTCGTTTCCCACCATCAACGAGGTTCCTTCGGGGATGCCGTCGAACGAGAACGTCTTCGCCCAGCCGAATCCGCCGCAGGGCTTCACCGGCTAGACTAGCCGGGGCTAAGTTCGGGCGCCTCGCGCGCCGATAGGGACGCACGTGGACGTTGCACTCGGTGTGCTCGCTTTCTGGCCCGCGCTTGCGCTTGGCAGCTTCGTGAACGTCGTCGCGGCCCGCATGCCCCTGCGCCGCTCCGTCGTGCGGCCGGCCTCGGCCTGCATGAGCTGCGGCACCGAGCTCGCCTGGTACGACAACGTGCCCGTGCTCTCGTGGCTGCTGCTTCACGGCCGCTGCCGCTCCTGCTCGGCGAAGATCAGCCCGCTCTACCCCGCGGTCGAGCTGGCGACCGCCGTTCTCGTCGCCGCCTGCTTCCTCGCTTTCGGGTTCAGCGGCAAGGCCTTCGTCAGCTCCTTCTTCTGCGTCGTGCTGGTCGCCGTGACCGCGACCGACATCACGCACCGGATTGTCCCGAACCGCATCGTCCTGCCCGCGGCGGTGATCGTGCTCGCCGCGCAGACGGCGCTCGAGCCGAGCCCCGAGTGGGCCCTCGGGGCGCTCGGCGCCTCCGGGTTCCTTCTTCTCGCCGCTCTCGCCTACCCCGCCGGAATGGGCATGGGCGACGTGAAGCTGGCGCTGCTGCTCGGCGCGATGCTGGGCCGCGTCGTCGGAGTCGGCCTGATGCTGGGCATGCTGGCGGCGCTGCTGCCGAGCATCGTCCTGCTCGCCAGGCACGGCTCGGCGGCACGCAAGATGGGCATCCCCTTCGCGCCGTTTTTGGCGCTGGGAGCGCTGATCGCCCTGTTTGCGGGCGATGCGCTGCTGGACACCTACCTGAGCACCTTCTAAAGGCTCACTTTTCAGGCCACTTTTGCCGATACCTCAATCGAGGGATCGAATGGATCTCAAGCGGCCAAACAAGCTCAGGATCTCCGGACGCTCCGGAGCGGACGAACCCGCCTCGACAGGCGGTGACTCCGGCCTGCCCGCATCCTTCCCGGTCAACGAGGTCGCGGAGCTCGTCGCCGACCTGATCGAGACCACCGGGCTCGTCTCGGCCGACCGCCTCGCGGCCGTCCGCGGGCGCGTCAAGCAGGGCGGCTCCTTCGCCCAGGCCATTCTCGACGAGGGCGTCGCCTCACCGGAGGGAATCGCCCGCACGCTCGCGAGCCGCTTCCACCTGCCTTTCGTCGACCTGCCGGTGCAGGGAGTGGACGACGAGGCGGCCAAGGAGCTGCCGGTCCACGTGATGGAGCGCGTGATCGCAGTTCCCTACGCGCTCGAGGGCAACGTGCTGCGCATCGCGATCGCGGATCCGGGCAACGTGCAAGCGATCGACGAGCTGAGGCTGGCGACGCGTTTCCAGCTCGAGCTTGCCGTCGCCTCGCGCGACGACATCGAGAGCGAGATCCGCCGCCTCCTGCGTGCCTCCGAGGCCTTCGGTGCACGCGCCGCGATCGACGAGGAGGACGCGGTCGTCGACGAGAGCCAGGAGCAGGCCGACGACCTCGAGGTCGACGACGGCATCTCCGACGTCCCGCTCGTCCGGCTGGTCAACTCGATCATCTTCCAGGCAGCCGAGGACGGGGCCAGTGACATCCATTTCGAGCCTCAGGAGGACGCGCTCGCCGTGCGCCTGCGCATCGACGGCGTGCTGCACGAGGTGCAGCGCATCCCCAAGCGCATGATGCCCGGCGTCACCACGCGGCTGAAGGTGCTCGCGAAGCTCGACATCGCCGAGCGCCGTAAGCCGCAGGATGGCCGCATCTCGCTGAACGCCGCCGCCGCCGGCCGAATGCTCGACGTCCGTGTCGCGACCCTGCCGACCGTCGAGGGGGAGGCGGTCGTGATGCGCCTGCTCGACAAGTCCAAGAAGGCGCCGACGCTTACGGAGCTCGGCCTCTCCGACGACATGCGCGTGAAGATGGAGGAGATCATCCGCCGGCCGACTGGCGCGATCCTCGCCACTGGGCCGACGGGCTCCGGTAAGTCGACGACGCTCTACGCGGCGATGACGGAGATCAACAACCCCTCGATCAACATCATCACCGTCGAGGACCCGGTCGAGTTCCGCCTCAGCGGCGTCAACCAGGTGCAGATCAACGCGCGCGCCGGGCTCACCTTCGCGGCCGCGCTGCGCTCGATCCTCCGTTCCGACCCGGACGTGGTGATGGTCGGCGAGATCCGCGACGGCGAAACGGCCAAGATCTCGATCGAGGCCGCCCTGACGGGCCATCTCGTGCTCTCGACCCTCCACACCAACGACGCTCCGGGTGCGATCACGCGCCTGAACGAGATGGGCGTCGAGCCGTTCCTGACGGGCTCCGCGGTCTCGGCCGTGCTCGCCCAGCGGCTCGCCCGCAAGCTCTGCACGCACTGCTGCGAGATGTATTCGCCGACGACGGACGAGATGATCAAGGCGCGGGTCTCGCCGGATGTCGCCGCCGCCGCTGACGGCGTGGTCTTCTACCGCAAGAAGGGTTGCCCCCGGTGCGGCCAGACCGGCTACAAGGGCCGGGTCGGCGTCTACCAGCTGCTCGTGATGAGCGAGAACCTGGAGGCCCTGGCCGCTGCGAAGGCGAGCCGAGAAGAGCTCGAGCGAGCCGCGATCGAAGAGGGCATGCGAACCCTGTGGGACGACGGCCTGTCGAAGGTCGCCGCCGGCCTCACGTCGCTCGAAGAGCTCGCCCGCGTGACCACGGCCTAAAGCACACCGCCGGCACTAGAGTCGGGCCATGCTGTTCACGCCGGAAGCGCACGAGGCGCTCGTGGACGAACCGTGGAGCGCCGAGCGGTCGCGGGCGGCGATCGCCTCCATCGTCGCCGACGCGGAGAGCGCATTCGACGACGGCTGGCCGACCCATCCGATGGACGCGGAAGACGAGAACGAAGCCCGTACTCGGTTCCGGACGGTGTATCTCGGAGGCGCCGGGGTCGTCGATGCGCTCCACCGCCTCGAGCGGCGCGGCTTCGTCGAGCTGCATCGCGACTACGTCCCGTACCTGGAGCGCTCGCTCGAAGCCCAGCCGGACTTCCCCGACTACGACTCGGAGCGAAGCCTCTGGATGGGCGAGCTGGGGATCCGGCTCGTGCTACAGCGGCTCGCACCCTCGCACGGCGAACCTCGAGCGGCTGTCCGAGCTGATCGCCGCCAACGCGCAGGACGAGCGTTGCGAGCTGATGTGGGGCAGTCCCGGCACGATCCTCGCCGGGCCGGGAGCTCCGGGCTCGACGTGACGCGCGAGCATCGAGTGGCTACACGGCAGGCGTGGGACCCGGACGGCGTGTGGACGCAGGACCTGAACGGACTGACCAGGCGCTTTTCGGCCCGGCGCACGGCTTCGCTGGATGTGTGCTCGCGCTCGGCGATGTCCCCGACGTCTCGCGAGACGCTGCGGCGCTTCGCCGATCGAGGAAGACGGGCTCGTCAACTGGCCGGCGACTTGCGGGGGAAGGACTCGGCGAAACCGGCGACGGTCGGATCCGCACGCAGTGGTGTCATGGCGCGCCGGGAGTCGTCGCGACGCTCGGCCACCTCGCGTCGACGAGGAGCTGGAGGGTTACGCGCGGCGGCGAGTTGACGTGGCGTGCCGGGCCGTTGCGAAAGGGGGCAAACCTCTGCCACGGCACCGCGGGGAACGGCTACGCGTTCCTGGCGCTGCTCGAGCGCACGGGAGACGAACTGTGGCTCACGCGGGCGCGCGCGTTCGCGATGCACGCGGCGCGCCAGGTGGAGCAGAGCCGCTCTGAGTACGGGCGCGGCCGCTACACGCTCTGGTCGGGCGACCTCGGCACAGCCCTCTACCTCGCCGACTGCATCGACGGTCGAGGCAACTGCCCCTCCCGTAGGGCTAGCCGAAAGCCGCCTCCACTTGAGCCCAGCGATCTGCCGGCGGAGCCGGGCTTGCCCGGCGGGAGCCTCACTCGCCCAGACCGGTTGCGAGAGGGCAAGTCGGCGGCTCCTGAAACGACTGAGTCACGCCTCCGCTGTCAAGGAGGGGGCTCGCGGGGAACCAGGGTTCCCCTGCGATCTCACGCCGCTTGAATGTCGCAGCCGAGGTACATGAGGGCCTCGACCGCTTCGGTGACGAAGGCCGTGGCCTCGCGGCCGTCGGCGAAGGTGTAGGGGCCGGGCCTCAGGGGCTCGGTGCTCGCCACGCCTGCGGGAAAGACTTCCGCCTCGACGACGCAGGAGTCGCCGTGGTCTACGGCGCGCATCATCGCGACCGAGCGCCCGTCCTTGCGTGCGTGCCGGACGAAGAGCTCGCGGTCCACGTCGGTGCTCACGAGGCCAGGCTGGCCGCGTTGGCGACGGCCTGCGCAACGGTGTCGCGGTCGGCGAACCCGTTGAAGCGGACGAAGAGCGTTCGGGGGCGCTGGAAGACCAGCACGGCGGGCCCGTCGAGGACCCGGTCGGCTGCTGTCTGAGCGCCGGTCAGGAGCGAGGTAAGGGGGGAGACGACCTTCTCGTCGGCGACGCTGAACGCAACGAAACCGGCGCCCGCGAGGGCTGCTCCGTGCTTCGCCTCGTCGGTCGCCATTGCGTCCACGGACGAGCGGGGCGCGTAGAGGGAAACGACCACTACGGCGTGGGACGCGAGCGCGTGCGCAAGCGCGGCCGGCATTCCGTTGATCACCGTAGGCCCGGCGGGCTTTGCAGTCTTCTTCGCAGGCTTGGGCGCGACCTTCTTGGCCGACGCCTTGGCCAGCACCTTCTTCGTCTTGGCCGCGGCAGCCTTCTTGGCCGCCTTGTTCACCGGATGCAGCGGCTTGATCGTCTTGACCGCCGCCTGCGAGGAGCTCGGGCTGCCCCCGAGCAGCATGAAGCCTGCGGCTAGCGCAGCCACGGCCAGAACGAGCGCCGCAGCGAGAATCCGGACGCGGGGACTCAGGCTCACGGTCTTCCTATCGGCATATCTGCGGCGGCCCTTGACCCGGAATACGCGAAGGGCGCGGTTCCCCGCGCCCTTCGCAAACCGAGGAGTCGAGAGAGTGCTTAGCAGCTACCCGACTTGATGTCGCCCGACGGGCCCGACTTGTGGTACTGGACGGTGCCCGGGACGGTGTTGACGATGCAGTAGGCCGTCGCGTTGGCGACCGAGATCTTGATGTTCTTGATCCCGGCGTCATACGAGCCCTGCAGCTTCGTCAGCGTGACGCCCGTGTAGCCGGTGGCGTGGTCGGCGTTGAACGCCTCCATGCCGGGGACGGCAGCGCGAACGTTGGCCTGCGCAGCGGACTTGTTGGCCCTGGTGCGGAAGCTCAGGTACGAGGGGATCGCGATCGCGAGCAGGATCCCGAGGATGATGATGACGACGAGGAGCTCGATCAGCGTGAAACCGCGATCGTCTCTCGTCAGGCGGTGCCGCAAACGATTCATTCGTGGTGCTCCTTCGGCTGGGGTGCGTGCGGTGGCTCGGACTGGATCGGCGTGAGAGGCCCTCGAGCCACACCCCCGAACGGGTGAGGCTCTAGCACTGGCCCGTCTTGATGTCCTGGGCGGGGCCTGACTTGTGGTAGGTCACGGTTCCCGGAGTGGTGTTCTCGATGCAGTAGCCGCCATTGGTCGCCGCGCGGATCGTGACGTTCTTGATGCCGGCGTCGTAGCTGCCCTGGAGCTTCGCGAGGTTGACGCCCACGTAGCCCGTGGCATGGTCGGCGTTGTAGGCCTCCATGCCCGGCACGGCGGCCCGCACGTTCGCCTGGGCGGCGGACTTGTTCGCCCTGCCGCGAAAGCTGAGGTAGGAGGGGATCGCGATCGCGAGCAGGATCCCGAGGATGATGATCACGACCAGGAGCTCGATCAGCGTGAAGCCCTGGTCTCCGTGCGCGACGCGCTGCCGCAATCTCTTGGTCATCGGTCTGTGCTCCTTCGGCTAGCTGAACGGTGGCTGCAGGCCTTATCGGCCTCAACCGCCATCGCCGTTAGGGCAAAAGAAAGGGCGCGGTTTCCCGCGCCCTTTCGAGTCGTGCAAGGCGGGTGCTTAGCAGCTGCCCGACTTGATGTCGCCCGACGGGCCCGACTTGTGGTACTTGACGGTGCCCGGGACGGTGTTGACGATGCAGTAGGCAGTGCCGTTGGCGACCGAGATCTTGATGTTCTTGATCCCGGCGTCATACGAGCCCTGCAGCTTCGTCAGCGTGACGCCCGTGTAGCCGGTGGCGTGGTCGGCGTTGAACGCCTCCATGCCGGGGACGGCAGCGCGAACGTTGGCCTGCGCAGCGGACTTGTTGGCCCTGGTGCGGAAGCTCAGGTACGAGGGGATCGCGATCGCGAGCAGGATCCCGAGGATGATGATGACGACCAGGAGCTCGATGAGGGTGAAACCTTCATCACGCCGCACCTGGCCGAGTCGGTGCGAAAGCCTTGCAAGCATTCTTTACTCCTCCTTGAGGGGATGCGCAGGTGTGAACGTGGTGCGCAGATGGCTGCTCCGTGTATCGCCGCAGACCGTCTCGCCGCTCACCCCCCGATTGGGTGAACCGAGCCGCACGCAGATCGCTTGCGACAGACCCTCAAGTCAGGTAATGGCCCTGCCGATAGCCAGCGTGCGGCCCATGGCGGACACTCTCTATTCAATTGACGATCTGCTCGAGCAGATGGTGGCGCGAAACGCCTCCGATCTGCACATTGCTGTGGGCGCGCACCCGGTCGTGCGCGTGCGCGGCAAGCTGGAGCCGCTCCAGGAAATCGCGCCTCTGACGCCCGAGGTCACGCAGCAGCTGCTCTACCGGATCCTCTCGACCGAGCAGCAGAAGCATCTCGAGCTGAGCCGCCAGATCGACCTCGCGCACGCCATTCCGGGCCTCGCGCGCTTCCGTGTGAACATCTACTGGCAGCGCGAGTCACTCGGCGCAGCCTTCCGCCTGATCCCGACCGAGATCAAGACGCTCGAGGAGCTGGGCATCCCCACGGCGCTCCACGAGCTGACCGAGCGGCCGCGCGGGCTCGTGCTCGTGACCGGCCCGACCGGCTCCGGTAAGTCCACGACGCTCGCGGCGCTGATCGACGAGATCAACCGCAAGCGCGCGGAGCACATTCTCACGATCGAGGACCCGATCGAGTTCGTGCACCGCCACAAGCGCTGCATCGTCAACCAGCGCGAGATCGGCGTCGACGCAACCAGCTTCGCGGAGGCTCTCCGCGCCGCGCTCCGCCAGGACCCGGACGTGATCCTCCTCGGCGAGATGCGCGACCTCGAGACGATCTCCACGGCCCTCACCGCGGCCGAGACCGGCCACCTCGTCTTCGCCACTCTCCACACCCAGAGCGCTCCGGGCACGATCGACCGCGTGGTCGACGCCTTCCCGGCGGGGCAGCAGGATCAGGTTCGAATCCAGCTCGCCGCGACGCTCGAAGGCATCGTCACCCAGGCGCTGCTCCCGACCGCCGACGGCGCCGGCCGCGTGCCCGCGCTCGAGATCCTCTTTCCCGACGACGCCGTCCGGAACCTGATCCGGCAGGCGAAGGTCGAACAGGTCTACTCCGTGATGCAGACCGGCACCGCACGCGGGATGCAGACGATGGAGCAGTCGCTGGCCGACCTCACCCTGCGCGGCGTGATCACCCTCGATACAGCGCTTTCACGCTCGAGCCGGCCCGAGCAGCTCTACAGCCTGCTCGAGCGCGCCGGCTTCCAGGTGGAGGCGCCCGCCGAGGCCACTCCTCTACGGGTGGCTGAGGGCTAAGCATGGTCGACTGGAACAAGGAGATCAGTTTCGGGCGCAAGAACGAGCCCGCCGAGGAGCCGGAGGCCGTCGAGGAGACGCAGTCTCTGGAGCCCGTCGAGCTTCCCGAGCCCGAGCCCGTCGCTCGTTGACGCCGGAGCCCAGCCCGGGCCCGCTGCCGAACTCGAGCCCGAGCCCCTGCCCGAGCCGGAGCCCGTGCTCGACCCCGTGGCCGAGGACAAGCCCGAGAAGAGCTCGCTGATGAAGAAAGAGATTTCGCTCTCGTTCCGGCGCAAGGCGAAGGAGCCGAAGCTGCCGAAGGTCGAGCTGGAGAACACCGAGCCAGAGGCCGAGGCGCCCGCGAAGCCGGCGCGCAAGAAGCGCTCCGACCGCACCCAGCGCGGCCTGCGCCGCCAGGGCGGGGCGCAGAAGCGAGCCAAGCGGGTCGTCGGCCTGAAGATCGGCGCCTCACAGCTCGCGGCCGCGCGCATCGTCAACAACGGCCATCCCGAGCTCGTGCAGGTCGCGCGTGAGGACCTCGCGGCAGGCATGATCGTGGGCGGCGAGCTGCGCGAGCCCGACCTCCTGGCCGACGCGCTGCGCTCCTTCTTCCGCAAGAACAAGCTTCCGCGCACGGGCGTGCGGTTGGGTATCGCCAACAACCGCATCGGCGTCCGCATCTTCGAGATCGCCGGCATCGACGACCCGAAGGCGCTCGAGAACGCGATCCGCTTCCGCGCCCAGGAGGCGCTCCCGATTCCGATCGAGGAGGCGGTGCTCGACTACCACGTCCTCAGTGAGCGCGTCGACGACGACGGTCAGAAAGTCCGCCGAATCTTGCTCGTCGTTGCTTACCGAGAACTGATCGACCGCTACGTCGCAGCCTGCAAGAAGGCCGGGATCCGCCTGGCCGGAATCGACCTCGAGGCGTTCGCGCTCCTGCGCGCGCTCGGCGATGCTCCTGCGGGAGAAGACGAAGCCCCGGCCGATGCCGCGCTCGTGGTGGTCTCGATCGGCCACGACCGCTCGACCTTTGCCGTCTCCGACGGCCGCGTCTGCGAGTTCACCCGTGTCCTCGACTGGGGCGGCCAGACGCTCGACGTCGCAATCGCGCGTGAGCTCAATGTCGCGCCTTCCGAGGCGTCGCCCTTCAAGCGGGAGCTTTCGCTCGCCGCGCCGAATGTCCCCGAAGGCCTGACGCAGGAACAAGCTGACAACGCGCGCGAGGCTGTTCGCCGCCAGCTTCAGACCTTCGCGCGGGAGCTCGTCTCCTCGCTCCAGTTCTACCAGAACCAGCCCGGTTCCCTGGGCATCGGCGAGATCCTGATCACGGGCGGCACCGCTGGCCTTCCGGGCCTTGCGGACGAGCTGCAGCGCCTGATGGGCGTGCGCGTCGCCGTCGGAGACCCCCTGACGCGCGTGAAGCTCGGCCGCAAGGTGCGCGAGACCGAACAGCTCGGCTCGCTCGCAGTCGCAATCGGCCTCGGGATCGAGGACTGACGTGCGCGCGATCAACCTTCTCCCCCGCGACGACAGCCGGCGCAACCAGAAGACACAGTGGATCGTCCTCGTCCCGGTCGCGGCCGCGGTTCTGCTCACGGCGCTGCTCTCGGTGACGTTCCTCTCCGCGAGCGGCAAGGTCAAGGACAAGCAGGCCGAGCTTCAGTCGCTGAACGACACGCTGGCCGCGATTCCGACCCCTGACGCCTCGAAGATCCAGAGCCAGAACGCGCTCGCGACCGACAAGCAGGTTCGCGTGACCGCTCTGAGCGCCGCGCTTACCCGCCGCGTCGCCTGGGATCGAATTTTCCGCGAGCTCTCGCTCGTGCTGCCGGAAGACGTGTGGCTCACGACGCTCTCCGCACGGGCACCGGTCTCCTCGTCCATTCCGGTCGCGCCGGCCCCCGCCGCCGCGGGCACCGCGGTCGCGGCCTCGCAGTTCACGCTCGACGGCTACACGTACTCACACGCGGCCGTCGCGCGACTGCTGAGCAGGCTTTCCGTCATCCCCGACCTCGTCAACGTCCAGCTGCAGCAGAGCACGCTGACCACGGTCGGCGTCTCGAAGGCCGTGCACTTCACCATTGCCGCCGACGTGCGGCAGGGAGGCGGGCAGTGAAGCGCCGCATCCCGCAGCCGCTTGTGATCGGCCTGATCGTCCTCGGCTTCGCCGTGGCCGGCCTCGGCGGCTGGTTCATGCTGATCAGCCCACAGCGCTCGAAGGCTACGGAGCTCGACACGCAGATCGTGGACACGAACAACGCGATCTCGGCTGCTCGCGCGCTGACTCTAGAGGCGAAGAAGGGTGCCCAGATCCGTGTTGCCGACCTCTTCCGGCTGACGAAGGCGATGCCCGACCAGACCGACATGCCGGGGATCCTGCTTCAGCTCAACCAGGTCGCAGAGGACAGCGGCATCAGCTTCGAGCAGATCACGCCCTCGACGACCGCGATGCCGGTCTCCGGCTACCTCGCCATCCCCATCACGGTCGAGTTCCAGGGGAACTTCTACGACCTCTCCGACTTTCTCTACCGCCTCCGGAACCTCGTCGACGTCCGACGCGGCGCTCTCGACGCGACCGGCCGCCTCTTCGCGATCGACTCGATCGAGTTCGCGGAGGCGTCGCCGCCCGGCTTCCCGGAGATTCGCGCACATCTCGTGATCGACGCGTTCGTCTTCGGCACCGGCACCGCGCCGACGGTCCCCGGCCCCACCGGAGCTCCGACCACCGGCGCGACCGGAGCGACCGGCCCGACCGGGCCGACGACCACCGCTCCGACCACGACGACTCCGGCCTCCACCGACGCGACCGCGACCTCGGCGGGGACGTAGGAGAACCATGGCGAAGAAGATCGACCCCAAGGCCAAGGCCAAGAAGCAAAAGATCTACGCGGCCGTCGGCGGCGTGTTGCTCCTCGGCCTGCTCGCGTTCCAGGTGCCGCGGACGATGAAGATGCTCCACCCGCCGAACGTCGACAGCGCCGCCACGACTGCTCCCGCTTCGACTACCCCGACGAGCGGCCCGATCGCAGCCCCGTCGCTGAGCGGCGGCAACGCGACCGCGGTGTCGGCTTCCGGTGGCTCCGGAGGGCTCGTCGACCCCGACGCGGTACCGGTCCCGCAGTCCGGGCAGCTGCTTGCTTTCGGCCTCTTTCGCACCAAGGACCCCTTTATGCAGCAGCTCAAGCTGCAGTGCGGCTCGACCGGCGCCGAAGGCGGTGTCGCGTGCGCGAAGGCCCCGCCGGCTACCGGCACTCCGCCCGCGAAGACGCCGACCTCCGGCATACGGTCGACCGGCACAGCGCCTCCTACCGGCACGGCGCCTCCGACTGCCGCCGTGCTCACGACGGCGGTCATCCTGGTCAACGGCAAGTCCGAGAGTGTCCAAGTGGGCGGTCAGTTCCCGGCTACCGACCCGGCCTTCACGCTGGTCTCGGTAACCGCGGCCACGGCCAAGGTCGGCATCGCGGGCGGCTCGTTCGAGAACGGCAGTCAGACGGTCAAGCTGAAGAAGAACAAGCCGCTGACGCTGATGAACACCGCCGACGGCACGCGCTACGTCCTGCGCTTCGTCTCAGTCTCCTAGCACGCAGCGGCTCAAGCCCGGCGCTCGTTCGGGCCGGTCCGCGCGCCTAGCAAGGGGCCTCATCGGTCGCGTTCCGTGACAGTCCTGTGAAGGGACGGCAGCATCAGCCGCCGGAGCCGGGCTTTGCCCGGCGGGAGGCTCAGAGACGCTTCGGTAGCGACCCGCCGGGCCAAGAGGCGGCTCCTGAAACGGAGGCCTCAAACGGCCGCGGGCAAGGAGGGGGTTCGTGGGGAACCAGGGGTTCCCCTGCGCTTCTTAGCCGGTGGACTGGTCGAACGTCGAGGCGATGCGGACCAGCGGGCGCGCGGTGAGTGCGCCGCCGTCGCGGACGACCACGGTCACGATCTTCACCGGGCGGCCGTTGGTCGGCGTCGGCGGGCTGGTCGTGGTCGTCGAGAGAATGATGTACGTGTCGACCCGGTAGCGCTTGCGGTCGGGGCTGTTCGTCCCGGCGATCGAGCGGCTGGCATTGCACTCGTTGGCAATCGGCGCCGCGCAGGTCGTCGTGAGCTGCGTCGCGCTGTAGGCCGAGTCCGTCGTATAGGGAGACGTAGCGGGGATCGTCGAGGCATCCAGCGCGATCGAGGCGTAGGGAATCGCCCTGTAGAGCTCCATCTGCTGATCCGCGAGCGCGGCCGCCGTCGAGATGCGGCTGGCCCGATTCAGCGTCACGGCGCCGCTATTGAACGCGGCAACGATCGCGAGGATGCCGATATTCAGCATCACCATCGCCATCAGGAGCTCGATCAAGCCGAACCCCTCCTGTGAGCGGAGCCGCATGCGCACTGAAGTTCCTATCGGCAAGCCGTCGGCGTCCCTCAAGCGGGCGTCTCACCCTGCCGATACGAACCGGGTATGGCGGCGTACACCTACAGCGCGATCAATGCGGAAGGCATGGAGCTCGCGGGCGAGGTCCATGCCCCCGATCTCGACGCTGCCCGCGAGCAGCTGAGGATCCGCGGGCTGCTGGCCGAGTTCCTCCAGGAGCTCCCGGCAAGCGGAGAAGAGGGCGCCCGCACCGTCTTCAAGAAGATCAAGCCGAAGACGCTCCAGATCTTCTCGCGCCAGTTCGCGACGATGATCGAGGCCGGCCTGAACGTGGTCAGCTCGCTCGTCATCCTCGAGGAGCAGACCGACGACCCGTACTTCGCGCTCGTGATCAAGGAGATCCGCGCCGACGTCGAAGGCGGGCTACTGCTCTCCCAGGCGCTCGGCCGCCACCCGAAGATCTTCAACCGCCTCTACGTCGCGATGGTGGAGGCCGGCGAGGCCGCCGGAATCCTCGACGTGGTGCTCGACCGCGTTGCGCTGCAGATCGAGAAGGAGACCCAGATCAAGCGCCGCGTCAAGAGCGCGATGATGTACCCGACGATGGTGCTGATCTTCGCCACCCTCGTCCTGATCGGCCTGTTGATGTTCCTGGTGCCGGTCTTCGTGAAAATCTTCGCGCAGCTGAACGGCGACCTGCCGACGCTGACGCAATGGGTCGTGGCGGTGTCTGACCAGCTGCGCTTCCACTGGTACATCATCTTCCCGGGCTTCTTCGGGCTGATCTGGGGCGTCCGCCGGTTCAAGCGCTCGCAGCCGGGCCGCCAGCTCTGGGACCGCATGAAGCTGAAGATCCCGATGAAGATCGGCGACGTCGTCCTGAAGGTCACGATGGCGCGTTTCTCGCGCACGCTCTCGACGCTCGTCGCGGCGGGCGTGGACATCATCAAGGCGCTCGAGATCACCGGCCAGACCGCCGGGAACTGGGTCGTCGAAGAGGCACTCGCGGGCGTGCGCCAGAAAGTGCACCAGGGTGTCCCGATCGCCCAGCCGCTGATCGAGAACCCCGTGTTCCCGCCGATGGTCAGCCAGATGGTGAAGATCGGCGAGGAAACCGGAGAGCTCGAGAAGATGCTCGGGAAGATCGCCGACTTCTACGAGGACGAGGTGGACAGCGCGATCGCCTCGCTGACCGCGATCATCGAGCCGCTGATGATGATCGGCGTCGGAATGATGGTCGGCGTGATCATCATCTCCATGTACCTGCCGATGTTCAAGCTGCTCTCGCTCGTCAAGTAGGCACGGCGGCAGTACGGCGCGAGGCGCTCGCGGCGCCAGCCGGCGCCCTCACGCGTGAACCTGAAGCGATCGTGCACCCGGTCGTCGCCGTGCTGCCAGAGCTCGATCGCCTCCGGCTCGAGCACGTAACCGCCCCAGCGCTCGGGTCGCGGCACCTCGTCGCCGTACTCGGCGAGCAGGCGCTCGATCTCGGCTTCGAGCGCTTCTCGGCCCTCGATGACCTCGCTCTGGCGCGACGCGGCGGCGGCGGCTCGGCTGCGAGGTGGGCGGGTGGCGAAGTAGGCGTCCGATTCCTCCGCCGAGAGCTTGCGAACGGTTCCCTCGACTCGGACCTGGCGCCCGAGCGGCTGCCAGTAGACGACCAGGGCCGCATGAGGATTCGCCTCCAGCTCGCGCCCTTTGCGGCTCTCATAGCCGGTGAAGAACGTGAAGCCGCGCTCGTCTGCGCCCTTCAGCAGCAACATCCGCGCCGACGGCCGCCCGGTCGCGTCCGCCGTAGCGAGCGTGATCGTCTCCGGCACGGGCACGCCCGCCCGGCGAGCTTCCTCGAGCCAGGCGTTGAACTCGGCGATCGGGTCGGGCGCCGTCATCGCCAGCCGCTCTCGAGCAGCTCCCGTACTTCTTCCACTCCAGTGCGCCAGACCTGTTCGGTCTGCTCGTCGGGAAGCTCGTAGGCCCCCTCGAAAACACCGTCGCCCAGGAGCTCCCTGATCTCCGCGGGCCCGGCCACGCGGTAGGCGGCCTCGTCGAGGCGCGGCTTTCGCCCCTGTGGCAGCTCGACGTCCGGCAGCCGAGTCCAGGGGAAGTTCTCGAACCAGTTCGCGTGGCTCGGCTCGGGATCGGCCTCGCGTGCGCGCGCGAGAACCCGATCGCTGGACCACCAGCTGTGGAAGATCACCTGCGCGTCGGGTTGCCCCGCCACCCACTCGCGTGCCAGCGAGCCCCCGGGCGTGTTCCCGCCGTGACCGTTGACGAGCAGGAAGCGCCGAAAGCCCTGGCCATAGAGCGAGTCGAGCAGGTCGCGTAGCAGCGCCGCGAACGTCTCGAGCCGAAGTGAGGGGCTCCCGGGAAACGCGGCGAAGGCCGGAGTCAGCCCGTAGGGCAGCACCGGAAGCACCGGGACTCCCAACGGCTCGGCCGCCTCCAGCGAGACGCGCTCGGCGAGGATATTGTCGGTGCCGAGCGAGAGGTAACCGTGCTGCTCGGTCGAGCCGAGGGGAAGGACGATCCGATCGTCTCGCGCGAGATATTCTTCCAGCTGCATCCAGTTGAGCTCGTGGACGTGCACGCCGACCGCCTAAGAATCGAAAGGACGACTGCTACACTCACCCGCGCGCGGCGGCGTAGCTCAGTTGGTTAGAGCAGCGGAATCATAATCCGCGTGTCGGAGGTTCGAGTCCTCCCGCCGCTACCTCCTCGAATACTCGGAGACGCAGAGAAGAAAATGGCAACCGGAGTCAGAGTTGGAATCACGCTCGCGTGCACGGAGTGCAAGCGGCGCAACTACCAGACCGAGAAATCGAAGCGGAACACGCCTGACCGCGTCGAGTTCAAGAAGTACTGCCGCTGGTGCGGCAGGCACACGCCCCACCGGGAGACCAGATAGTGGCCCGCCAGACTCGCTCCGAGCGCCGCGCCCGCCGCGCCGCACAACAAGACAGCCAGGCCGTCGCGCAGCGCTCGCGCCCGCCGCGCCAGCAGCAGCTGCGCCCGACCGCCGAGCCCGCGCCGGCCGACGGCGGCCGCCACCTGCCCGGCAGCGGCTTCCGCAACTTCGTGGCCGAGTCCTGGGGTGAGCTGAAGAAGGTCGACTGGCCCGGTCAGCCCCAGCTGATCCAGGGGACCGCAGTCGTCCTGATCGCCTGCGTGATCGTGGGCATCTATCTGTGGCTGGCAGACGAGATCTTCCGCCGCTTCGTCCAACACGTGTTGCTGGGCGGGTAGGTAGCCATGTTCCGCTGGTACGCGATCAACACCTACTCCGGGCACGAGAACAAGGTCAAGACGAACCTCGAGCACCGGATCGACTCGATGGCGCAGCAGCAGCGCTTCCGCCGCGTCGTCGTCCCGACCGAGCAGGTCGTCGAGACCAAGGACGGCCAGAAGGTCCAGACCGAGAAGCGGATCCTGCCGGGCTACGTGCTCGTGAACATGGACCTGAACGACGAGGCCTGGACGGTGGTCAAGAACACGCCCGGCGTGACCGGCTTCGTCGGGGCCGGCTCCAAGCCTGTTCCGCTCTCCCAGGGCGAAGTCGACCGGATCCTCCGCACCGGCGCGGCGACTGGCGAGCGACCGCGCGCCCAGGTCGAGTTCTCGCTGGGCGAGTCGGTGAAGGTAACCTCCGGCCCGCTTTCGGACTTCGACGGCGAGATCGTGGACGTCAACCCCGACCAGCAGAAGCTGAAGGTGCTCGTGGACATCTTCGAGCGCCAGGTCCCCGTCGAGCTCGGCTTCGACCAAGTGAAGAAGATCGACTAGAAACGTATGGCCAAGAAAATCCTCACCCTCATCAAGCTGCAGATCCCGGGCGGGCAGGCGAACCCTGCGCCGCCGGTCGGTCCCGCGCTCGGCCAGCACGGGGTCAACATCATGGAGTTCTGCAAGGCCTTCAATGCGCAGACGGCGCAGGAGAACGGCCGCATCACTCCCGTTGAGATCACGGTTTACGAGGATCGCTCGTTCGACTTCATCACCAAGACGCCGCCGGCCGCCGTCCTGATCAAGGAGGCGCTGCGGCTCGAGAAAGGCTCAGGCGAGCCCAACCGCGAGAAGGTCGGGCGCCTCACGCGTGACCAGCTCCGCTCGATCGCCGAGACGAAGATGCCCGACCTGAACGCCCGCGACGTCGAGCACGCGATGCTCATCGTTGCCGGCACCGCCCGCTCGATGGGCGTGGAGACGGAAAAGTGAAGCACGGCAAGGCCTACCGCAACGCCCGCGCGACGATCGACCGGGAGCAGCTCTATTCGCCCGTCGAGGCGGTCAAGCTGCTCAAGGGCGCGGAGACGGCCAAGTTCGACGAGAGCGTCGAGGCGCACTTCAACCTCGGCCTCAACGTGCGCCACGCCGAGCAGCAGCTGCGCGGGACGCTGATGCTCCCGCACGGGACCGGCCGCGAGACCAAGGTCGCCGTCTTCGCCGAGGGCGACAAGGCTCGCGAAGCCCAGGAGGCCGGGGCGGACGTCGTCGGCACGAACGACCTCGCCGCCAAGATCGAGGAAGGCTTCGACGACTTCGACGTGGCGATCGCCACTCCCGACCAGATGGGCGTCGTCGGCAAGCTCGGCCGGATCCTCGGACCGCGCGGCAAGATGCCGAACCCGAAGACGGGCACGGTCACGATGGATCTCGGCAAGGCCGTCCGCGACGCGAAGGCCGGCAAGCTCGAGTACCGCACCGACCGCGGCGCGAACGTCCACGTCACGATCGGGAAGAAGAGCTTCGACGAGCGCCAGCTGCTCGAGAACTACGCGGCGCTGATCGACGAGATCATGCGCGCGAAGCCGTCGGCGGCGAAGGGCCGCTACATCAAGACCGTTACACTGACGAGCACGATGGGCCCGGGGATCCACGTCGATCCGGCGCGGACGAAGGGCATCGTGGAAGAGCTCGAGGGAGCACAGCCCGAAGAAGAAGCAGTACCCGCGTAGAAAGTTCACGCCCCAGACCGCTGGCAGCCGCAAGGCGGAAGTCCAGCGCAGGCGGAGCAAAGGGAAGGCCTCGAAGCCTCTCCGAGCCCGCCTGAGCGCGGGCTCGTTTCGTGAAGAGGTGAATCGATGCTGAAAGAGCAAAAAGAGCGAGTAGTCGAGCAGCTGGCCCAGCGCCTGCGCGACTCGGAGACCCTGATGGTCGCCGATTACCGCGGCCTGACGATGCCGGAGATCGACGAGCTGCGCACCCGCCTGCTGGAGGCCGGCGCGCGCTTCACCGTGGTCAAGAACACGCTCACGCGTCTCGCGGCCGAGGCCGCGGGCAAGCCAGAGGTACTCGAGCTGATCGACGGGCCGACTGCGATCGCCTTCCTGAACGCTGAGGGTGATCCCGCAGCCGTGGCCAAGGTGCTGAACGACACGGCCAAGGCGCACGACGTGCTCGTCATCCGCGGAGGCCTGCTCGAGGGCAGCGTGGTCGGCGATGTCGAGATCAAGCGGCTCGCCACGCTCCCGCCGGCCGACGTGCTCCGGGCCCAGCTCGTGGGCGCGGTGGCCGCGCCGCTGACGACCGTGGTCGGGCTGTTCGCAGCGCCGCTGCGCGACCTCGTCGGCGTGATCGACGCCCGCATCCGCCAGCTCGAGGAGCAGGGCGAAACGGTTCCGGAGCCGGAAGCGGAGGCCGCGCCCGAAGAGGCGGCTCCAGAGGAGCCGGAGGCAGAGGCAGCGGCGGAAGAGCCTGCTGCGGAGGAAGCATCAGACGATCAGACAGAAGAGCCGTCGGCCGATGCCGATTCGGCCGAGCAAGAGGAGGAGCAGAGTGGCTAAGACCGATACCGAGAAGCTCGTCGAGCAGCTGGGGACGATGACCGTCCTCGACCTCGTCGAGCTCAAGAGCAAGCTCGAAGAGGAGTGGGGCGTCAGCGCAGCTGCACCGGTCGCGGTGGCGGCTGCGGGTGGCGCTCCGGCCGGCGACGGCGCCGCGGTGGAGGAGAAGAGCTCCTTCGACGTCGTGCTCACGAACGCCGGCGACAAGAAGATCCAGGCGATCAAGGTCGTCCGCGCGATTACCGGCCTGGGCCTCAAGGAGGCCAAGGACCTCGTGGACGGCGCGCCGAACCCGGTCAAGGAAGGCGTGCCTCAGGACGAGGCCGACCAGATCAAGGCGCAGCTCGAGGAAGCCGGCGCCACGGTCGAGGTCAAGTAGTCAGCAGTGATTCCGAGGGGCCGCCCGGGGCGGCCCCTCGCGTGTCCGAACCGCCTTTGTAAGCCCTCCGTAAGCGTTTCTCACTCGTTCGAGGGAAAAGCGCCGGCAGGGCGCAGGTCGAGGCCGACAACACCGTCAGTTGGGTGTACCCCTAACCCCTACGGAGGTCATAAGCATGCGGTTCAAGTTCCTCGTTCTCGCCCTCGTCGCCTCGCTGGTCGCGGTTTCTGCGGCCATTGCCGGCGATCATCCCGGCAAGGGCCCGAAGCCGAAAACCGGCCCGGGCTGCAAGCCGGCGGTGACGGTCATGCTCGCCGGAGTGCTGGCAGCTGACGCCGATCCCCAGGACGCCGACACGTCCTTCACGCTGACCGTGCAGCGCTCGAACAAGCACGGCCGCGCCTACAAGCTGGCCGGCACCGCGACGATTGCGGTCGACGCCAAGACCAAGGTCAGAAGGCAGGGCGCGCACAACCTCGGCGCGCTGGCGCCGAACGACCGCGTCCACGTGACGGCCAAGGTCTGCAAGGCCGACCTCAAGAACGGCGCCACGCCGGATCTGACGGCACGCAAGATCGGCGCACACCCGGCGGAAGCCGCCGCGCCGGTTACCCCCTAGCCCTCGGCTAGAAGCGGATCCAGAGGCGTCCGAAAGGGCGCCTCTGGCGCGTCTGGAGCCGAAGCTCTATAGTGACTCGACGCATCCGGGCGGCCACCCGTCGCTCGGCCTTGCGCAGCGTCCCACTCATTCGCTATTCTTGGCGGTTCCGCGCCGACGTTCGCCTGTCCGCATCTCGAAGACATTCCAAGCCCTTAAGGGAGGCATCCCCATTTGACCACCAGGGTCGCTGCGCCTCGCGCGCGCAAAACGTTTTCACGCCTCAAGCACGTCCTCGATCTTCCGAACCTGATCGACATCCAGAAGGCTTCGTTCGACTGGTTCCTCAACGAGGGCCTGCGAGAGACGATCGACGACATCTCTCCGATCGAGGACTACACCGGCACACTCGCCGTGGAGTTCGGCGAGTACAAGTTCGGTGAGCCCCCCGTCACCATCCAGGAGTGCCGTGAGAAGGATCTGACCTTCCAGGCGCCGCTCTCGATGACCGTCCGCTTCGTGAACAAGGAGACGGGCGAGATTCGCGAGCAGACCGTCTTCATGGGCGACTTCCCGATGATGACCGAGTGGGGTACGTTCATCATCAACGGCACCGAGCGCGTGATCGTGACGCAGCTCGTCCGCAGCCCGGGCGCCTACCTGATGGAGCCGAAGGACCCGGCGAAGCAGGTCTTCACGGCCAACCTGATGCCGAGCCGCGGCTCGTGGCTCGAGCTCGAGATCGACAAGAAGGGCATCGTCTACGCGCGCATCGACCGCAAGCGGAAGCTGCCGATCACGACGCTGCTCCGGGCGCTCCCGGAGGAGGACCCGACCACCGGCTGGAAGCTGGACACGGGCTCCAACGAGGCGATCATGAAGCTCTTCGGCAACTCGCTCTACATCGCCAACACGCTGGAGAAGGACCCGTCGTCGCACGAGGACGAGGCGCTGATCGAGGTCTTCAAGAAGCAGCGGCCGGGCGAGCCGCCGACGCTCGACAACGCGCGGAACCTGCTCAAGTCGCTCTTCTTCGACCCGAAGCGCTACGACCTGACCAAGGTCGGTCGGTACAAGCTGAACCAGCGCCTCGGCGTGGACGTGCCCGACGACGTGCGCGTGCTGACGACGCAGGACATCCTCTCACTCGTCCAGAAGCTCGTGGACCTGCCGGAGAAGCTCGGCGTCGACCCCGAGTCGAAGGACTTCGCCGCCGACGCGATCGTGCTCCCGCGCGATGCGATCCGCGGTGAGCTCGACGAGTACGAGCACTTCGGCAACCGGCGTCTGCGCACCGTCGGGGAGCTGATCCAGGAGGCCTTCCGGGTTGGGCTCTACCGCATGGAGCGCGTCGTCCGTGAGCGGATGACCACGGAGGACGTGGACACGATCACGCCGCAGACGATCATCAACATCCGGCCCGTGGTCGCTGCGCTGAAGGAGTTCTTCGGCTCCTCGCAGCTCTCGCAGTTCATGGACCAGACGAACTCTCTCGCCGGGCTCACGCACCGGCGGCGGCTCTCGGCGCTCGGCGCCGGTGGCCTCACGCGCGAGCGCGCGCCGATCGAGGTGCGCGACGTGCATCCGACCCACTACGGGCGCATGTGCCCGATCGAGACGCCTGAGGGCCCCAACATCGGCCTGATCGGCTCGCTCGCCTCGTTCGCGACCGTCTCCGAGTTCGGCTTCGTCCAGACGCCGTACCGGAAGGTCACGGGCGGAAAGGTGACGGACGACATCGTCTACCTCGACGCGGCCGAGGAGGCCCAGTACACGATCGCCCAGGCGAGCGCGGTGGTCGACGAGAAGACCGGGCGCTTCGTGGACGAGATGGTGCTCTGCCGCTCCCGCGAGGGCGAGGCGGTCACCGCGCGCCCGAAGGACGTGGAGTTCATGGATGTCGCGCCGGCGCAGATCGTCTCGGTCGCGACCGCGCTGATTCCGTTCCTCGAGCACAACGACGCAAACCGCGCGCTGATGGGCGCGAACATGCAGCGCCAGGCGGTGCCGCTGATGATCACCCAGTCGCCGCTCGTCGGCACCGGCCTCGAGTACCGCGCCGCCGTGGACACCGGCGACGTGATCCTGGCGGACGAGGGGGGCACGGTCGTGGACGTCGACGCCGACCGGATCGTGGTCGACGGCAAGAACGGCAAGGACTCCTATCCGCTGACGAAGTTCATGCGCTCGAACCAGGGCACGCTGATCCACCAGAAGCCGATCGTCGGCCTGGGGGACAAGGTGCGGGCCGAGCAGGTGCTGGCGGACGGCAGCTCCACCGACCAGGGCGAGCTCGCGCTCGGCGCGAACCTGCTCGTCGCCTTCATGCCGTGGGAGGGCTACAACTTCGAGGACGCAATCGTGATCTCGGAGCGGCTCGTCAAGGAGGACGTGCTCTCCTCGATTCACATCCACGAGTACGAGATCGACGCCCGTTCGACCAAGCTGGGCGACGAGGAGATCACGCGCGACATCCCGAACCGCTCGGAGGAGTCGCTCAGCGACCTCGACGAGAGAGGCGTGGTGCGCATCGGGGCCGAGGTCGGCTCCGGCGACCTGCTCGTCGGCAAGGTCACGCCCAAGGGCGAGACCGAGCTGACGGCCGAGGAGAAGCTGATCCGCGCGATCTTCAAGGAGAAGGCGCGCGAGGTCCGCGACACCTCGCTCAAGGTCCCGCACGGCGAGGGCGGCAAGGTGATCGACGTGAAGACGTTCTCGCGCGAGGCGGGCGACGACCTCTCGCCGGGCGTGAACGAGCTCGTGCGCGTGTACGTGGCGAAGAAGCGCAAGATCGCCGAGGGCGACAAGCTCGCCGGCCGCCACGGCAACAAGGGCGTGATCGCCAAGATCGTGCCGGACGAGGACATGCCCTTCCTGGAGGACGGGCGGCCCGTGGACGTCGTGCTCAACCCGCTCGGCGTGCCGAGCCGGATGAACATCGGCCAGATCCTCGAGACGCATCTCGGGTGGGCGGCCG
>CAVXZG010000004.1:0-233904 GCA_963766375.1 uncultured Actinomycetes bacterium
GACGACTACGTCTCGACCGAGCACCTGCTGCTCGCGCTCGACGTCGTCCCCCGCGACGCTCTGCTGGAGAAGATCGCACAGGTGCGCGGCGGCCAGCGCGTCACCTCGCAGGATCCCGAGGGCACCTACCAGGCACTGGAGAAGTTCGGCCGCGACCTGACCGAGCTCGCCGAGCAGGGGAAGCTCGACCCGGTGATCGGCCGCGACGAGGAGATCCGCCGGGTGATCCAGGTGCTTTCCCGCCGCACGAAGAACAACCCGGTGCTGATCGGCGACCCCGGCGTCGGCAAGACCGCGATCGTCGAGGGGCTTGCGCAGCGAATCGTCGCCGGCGACGTGCCCGAGGGCCTGAAGGGCAAGCGCGTCTGGGCGCTCGACATCGGCGCGATGCTCGCCGGCTCGAAGTACCGCGGCGAGTTCGAGGAGCGGCTCAAGGCCGTCCTCACGGAAGTTCAGAACGCCGCGGGCGAGCTGATCCTCTTCATCGACGAGCTGCACACGATCGTCGGCGCGGGCGCGGCCGAAGGCGCCGTCGACGCGGCGAACATGCTCAAGCCGATGCTGGCGCGCGGCGAGCTGCGCGCGATCGGCGCGACCACGCTGGACGAGTACCGCAAGCACATCGAGAAGGACGCGGCGCTCGAGCGGCGCTTCCAGCCGGTCGTCGTCGGCGAGCCGTCCGTCTCGGACACGATCGCGATCCTGCGCGGCCTGAAGGAGCGCTACGAGGCTCACCACGGCGTGCGCATCCGCGACGCGGCGCTGGTCGCGGCCGCGGTCCTCTCCGACCGCTACATCGCCGACCGCTTCCTGCCCGACAAGGCGATCGACCTCGTGGACGAGGCCGCCTCGCGCCTGCGCATGGAGATCGACTCCTCGCCGCTCGAGCTCGACGAGGCCGAGCGCCGCGTCCGCCAGCTCGAGATCGAGCTTGCCGCGATGGCGAAGGAGTCGAAGGACGTGCGCGAGCCGCTCGAGCGCGAGCTCGCAGAGGCCAAGGAGCGGCGTGACGAGCTCGCGGCCCGCTGGTCGACCGAGAAGGAGATCCTCGAGCGCGTCAAGGAGATCACGCGCCGCATCGACGAGCTGCGCCAGGAGGCCGAGCGCGCCGAGCGCAACGGCGACCTCCAGCGAGTCGCCGAGATTCGCTACGGCGAGCTGCCGGCCCTCGAGCAGGAGCTGGCGGAGCGTGAGCGCGGCGCCGACTTCGAGCCGATGGTCAAGGAGGAAGTGGACGAGGACGACGTCGCCTCGGTGGTCGCGCGCTGGACGGGCGTTCCGGTCGACCGCCTGCTCGAGGGTGAGACCGAGAAGCTGATCCACATGGAGGAGCGCCTGCACGCACGCGTCGTCGGCCAGGACGAGGCCGTCGCGGCGGTGGCGAACGCGCTCCGTCGCGCGCGCTCGGGCCTGCAGGACCCGAACCGCCCGATCGGCTCGTTCGTCTTCCTCGGCCCGACCGGGGTCGGCAAGACCGAGCTCGCCCGCGCGCTCGCGGAGTTCATGTTCGACGACGAGCGGGCCATCCTCCGGATCGACATGTCCGAGTACATGGAGAAGCACTCGGTCTCGCGGCTCGTCGGCGCGCCGCCCGGCTACGTCGGCTACGACGAGGGCGGCCAGCTGACCGAGGCGGTGCGGCGACGGCCCTACTCGGTGGTGCTCCTCGACGAGATCGAGAAGGCCCACCCCGACGTCTTCAACATCCTCCTGCAGATCCTCGACGACGGGCGCCTGACCGACGGCCAGGGCCGGACGGTGGACTTCCGCAACACCGTGCTGATCATGACCTCGAACGTGCGCTCGGCCGAGGCGATGACGGAGATCTTCCGCCCCGAGTTCCTGAACCGGATCGACGAGATCGTCGAGTTCCATCCGCTGAGCAAGGAGCAGATCGGCGAGATCGTCGAGCTCCAGCTGCGGCGGGTCGAGGCGCGTCTGGCCGAACGGGGCCTGCGGCTCGAGCTGACCGACGCGGCCAAGGATCTCCTCGCCGAGGCCGGCTGGGACCCGACCTACGGCGCCCGGCCGCTGAAGCGCGCGATCCAGCGGCTGCTCGAGAATCCGCTCGCCATGCGCCTGCTCGAGGGCGAGTTCGCCGAGGGCGACGTCGTCCGCGTGGACGCCAAGGACGGCGAGCTCAGCTTCGAGAAGGCCGCCGCCGCCCAGCCCGCCGCGGCCTAGGCCGCGCTACGGTTAGCGCCGTGGCCAGGAAGCCCAAGGAGGCGCTGCCGCCTCCCCTGCCGCCGGAGACGCGGACGGTTGGGCAGGTCGTGGCGGAGGCGCTGCACCTCTACCGGAGGCATTTCTGGCCAGCGCTCGCGATCGGCGTCCCGATCGGCATCTTCAGCGGGCTGCTGCCGGCGCTGGACGGCCGGGCCAGGGAGATCGTCAGCCTCGCCGTCGGCGCGCCGCTCGTCACCCTCACCTACGTCGCAGCCGCGGTGATCGCCGCCGAACGGCCGGTGCCGCGGCGAAGGATCGCAACCGCCTTCTTCGCCGGCTTGCTCGTCTTCCTGCCGTTCCCGGCGCTCGTCCAGCTGTACATCTTCCCTGCGGTCGCCTGGCTCGCGCTCGTCGGCCTCTGCGTCCCGGCGGCGATCGTCGAGGGGCGAGGCTTCGCCGAGTCGCTGAGGCGCGGATACCTGCTGGGGCGGGCCGACTACGTCCACTCGCTCGGCTCGATGGCGACGCTCGGGATCACCTTCTATCTGAGCACGCGGGTGATGGCGGTTGCGATCAACGCGGGCAGCGGCCAGGCGGCAGAGATCGCGCGGCCGCTTGCCGAGGGGATCCTGTGGCCCGCCGTCGTGCTCGGGGCGAGCCTGCTCTACTTCGACCAGGCAGCGCGGTTAGAGTCGGGCCCCCGACCCAGGAGGAGCCGCGATGCCGACCTACATCATGCTCACGAGCCTGACCGCCCAGGGCGTGCAGACGCTGAAGGCGAACCCCGACCGGCTACGGGAGGTCAACCGTGACGTCGAGGAGCTCGGCGCGAAGGTCCTACACCAGTGGGCGACCCTCGGCCCGTTCGACTTCGTCAACGTGGTCGAGGCCCCCGACGCTCAGACGATCGCCCGGGTCTCCGTGGCTCTCGGCGCCCGCGGGAGCGCGAAGCTCCAGACCCTGACCGCGCTCTCGATCGACGAGTTCCTCGGCTCGGTCAGCTAGCGCTGAAGGCGACGGCGACCTCGGCCGCCAGGGCCGCGTTCGCGAGGATCAGGTCGCGGTTGACGGCAAGCGCCCGGCCGCCGCTGCGCTCTTGCAGGAAGGAGAGCACGAACGGCGTCACGTCCTGGCCCGAGACGCCTTGGTCGCGTGCGGCCTCGAGCGCCTCCTCGATCAGCTCCTCCGCGTTCGGCACGCTCTCGTCGGCAGGACGGCCGAGCAGGAGCGCGCCGCCGCCGAGCTCCCAGTGCGCTGCGGCGATGCGCGCCGCCTCGGCCGCCGACTCGATCCGCGCCGAGACGGGCGGCCCGCCACCGGCGCTGTAGAAGAGCGGCAGCTCGCCGGTGCGGTAGCCGAGCGCCGGTACGCCTAGGGTCTCGAGCAGCTCGGCCGTGGCGGGCACGTCCAGCAGCGACTTGATCGCCGGAGGAGACGACGAGCGCCGCTGTGCGCGCAAGCTCGGCGAGGTCGGCAGAGACGTCGGGCCGCTCGGCGAAGCCGCGATGGACGCCGCCGATCCCGCCTGTGCCCAGGAAACGGATCCCGGCCAGCCGGCAGGCGGCGAGCGTTCCTCCAACCGTGGTCGCGCCGACGGCGCCCTGGATGGCGCAGGCGGCGAGGTCGCGGGGCCCTGTCTTGCGGGCCTCGGGGCCGGCCTCGCCGAAACGGTCGATCTCCTCCGTGGTCAGGCCGACGACGACCGCGCCGTCGAGCACCCCGACCGTTGCGGGCACGGCTCCGGCGGACCGGACCCGCGCCTCCGCCTCGAGCCCCACCTCCACCCCCACCCCGGGAGGGAACCCATGGGCGATCAGGGTAGTCTCGAGCGCGACGACCGGGCCGCTCTCGCGCAGGGTTTGTTCCACTTCAGGCGCGATTCGGAGCAACGCGGTCACGACGGCACCGCACCCAGCTGGCCGACGCAGCGAGCCGCCGCCTCGAGGCCGAGGTCGATCCCTCCGACGAGGAAGCCTGCCGCGAGCGCATCGCCGGCTCCGGTCGAGTCGACGACTTCCGCGTCGAGCGGCTCGTACTCGGCGATCCCGGCCGCGGACCGCACCTCCACGCCGCGCGAGCCGCGCTTGACGATCGCGGTCTCTGCCAGCGCGTAGGCGCCGCCGACCATCTCCCACTCGGGCTCGTTCGCGAAGACCACGTCGGGCGCCAGCGCGTCGAGGTTCGCGCGAAACGCCTCTGGCCCGTAGTCGCGGATCGAGCTCCACGACGAGAGATCGACGCTGATCGACGCTCCGCGCGCCCGAGCCAGGCGGGCGGCCGCAAGCGCAGCCTCGGCGATCGGCTCCGCGAGCAGGCTGTAACCGGAGACGTGCAGCCAGGTGCAGCCGTCGAACCAGGCGGGGTCGAGCTCGCCAGGCGCGAGCCCGGGCGAGACACCGCGGTCGGTCGCCATCGAACGCTCGCCGTCGGCGCTCACGAGCGCGACGACGACGCCCGTCGCGCCATCGACGACCGGCCCGACGAGCTCGACCCCCCGCTTCTCCAGCAGCGACCGCGCCAGCGTTCCGGCCGCGTCGCGGGCCTGCTTCGCTACGCAACGCGCCTCCGAGCCGAGCTCCGCCGCCCACGAGGCGACATTGGCCGCCTGACCGCCGGTGGCGAGCCGCGTCTCAACCGGGCTGTCGGCGCCGGGAGCGAGCGGCTGCGCCGTCCGGACGACCACGTCGAGCAGCAGGAGGTCTCCGAGCGTGCAGATCACAGGCACCTACAATCGTGGCATGGACAGGGAATCGCAGTCGGGGCGGCTGCGCTCGTTTCTGATCGGCGGGCTCGTCGGCGCCTCGGCGGTGCTCGCCGCGGCGCGCCGCAAGCGCCCCCGTCAGCGGCAGACTCCGCCGGGGCTCGCGGCCTTCGAGGACGCGCCCTGTTACCGCGAAACCCTAGAGCGCGAGAGGGGTTCCTAGCCCACCCTCCCGGCTATCCTTCCGGACACAATGCCGAATCTACGAGTACCGGTGCCCGAACGGGCACGTGTTCGAGCTTTTCCAGCGCATGGACGACCCCCAGCCGGAGGTGTGCGAGATCTGCGGCGAGGGGCCCGTCGAGCGCGTTCTCTATCCCGTGGCCGTCCACTACAAGGGCTCGGGCTTCTACTCGACGGACTACGGCCGCGGCGGCCGCAAGAAGGAGAGCCCGTCCAAGGACGGCTCGAGCTCCGACGGCGACGGCGGCGAGAAGAAGGAAAAGAAGAAGGACAAGAAAGAGGCCGCCGAGGCCTAGCCGCCTTGCGCCGAGCTGCCGAGCAGGCACCCCGGCGGATAGGTGTCCCCGCTCGGCGCCGGCGGCTGCACCGCGGAGCGGCCGAGCACCATCAGGATCACCTTCGCGTTGTCCTCGCTCGGCGTGATGTCACCGCCGGTCGAGGTGCCGCCGAGCCGGCAGTGAATCGTGCGGCCCGCGCGGAACTTGACCCAGCCGAGCGAGAGGAACTGGTTCGCCGAGAGGTCGGTCGCGAGCGGCTTCAGCAGGTCGCCGCCGATCAGCGGCATGCGCATGAAGGTGTTGAAGCTGGCGAGCTTGCTCATCAGCGCCTGGAGCACCTGCTGGTTGCGCTCGCCGCGCGTGATGTCGCTCTCAGCGGGGTTGAGCAGGTTCTTGCGCACGCGCGAGTAGATGAGCGCGCGGCGGCCGTTCAGGTGCTGATTGCCCTTGGCGAAGCGCCAGCCCGGCCAGCGAGCGCAGCGGGCCTCGCTGCCGTAGGGGCAATCGAACTTGGAGAGGATCGGGCCGCTGACGGTGACGTCGATTCCGCCGATCTTGTCGATCAGGTCCTTGAACTCGGCGAAGTTCACCACCACGAGGTGGTTGACCGGGATGTCGGTGTACGCGGCCACTGTGCGCGCGGCGAGCCGGGGCCCGCCTACCTGGTACGCGGTGTTGATCTTGCTCGCCCCGTAGCCCGGGATCTCGACGCGCAGGTCGCGCGGGATCGAGAGGTAGTAGAGCCGCCCGTGGTCGGGGTCGGTGCGCAGGAGCGTGATCGAGTCTGAGTGCCGGTCGCCGCTTCGCGACGCGGCGAGCGAGTGGTCGGTGCCGAGCAGCAGGATCGAGCTCGGGTTCGAGAGCAGTGGGCCCTGATCCGGTGCGAGCACGGACTTGGCCGTCCTCGGCAGCCGCTTGTTCGCGGCCGAGACCCCGCTGCGGAAGGTGAGGTAGCCGACCACGCCCCAGACGATGAAGAAGAGGACGATCAGGACGAGCGCGATCGCGAGCTCGCGGCTCCAGCGGATCTTCCTCGGCCGACGTGCCGTCGTCTTCGGCCCCGGCCCGCGGTAGCGGCTCTTGCCGTCACGCTCGGGGCGCGCGCGCGGGGTGGCTTTCTCGGGCCTGCCCGGGCTCGGCACGCGTCCCTTGACGCGACCGCCGCGGTAGAGGCGATATGGCTTCTCTCCGCCGGGCGAGGCCATCCGGCGGCGTATGGTACCCGCGGGCTTTGGAGCGGCTGCGCGTCATCGGTGTGGACGTGGGGGGGACGAAGACCCTCTCCGCGGTCCTGACGCGCGAGGGCGAGATCGAGGCGCGGGTCGAGCGGGACACGATCGTCTCGTCGCAGGACGCCTTGCTGGCGGAGCTGGACAGCGCCATCGATGAGCTCAGGGCGGCGCACCCGGGCGCGGCGGCGATCGGCTTCGGCCTCCCGTCGCGCATCGACCAGCGCACCGGGCGGGCGATCGCGTCGGTCAACATCCCGCTCGCGGACGTCGCCTTTCGCGACCGGATGCGGGAGCGTCACGGGCTGCCGGTGGCGATCGACAACGACGGCAACGCCGCGGCAATCGCCGAATGGAAGACGGGCGCGGCGCGCGGCGCCACCGACGTCGTGATGCTCACGCTGGGCACGGGCGTCGGCGGCGGCCTGATCCTGGACGGCCGCCCGTACCGTGGCGCGACCGGCTCCGGAGCCGAGCTCGGGCACATCGTCGTGGAGTTCGACGGGCCGCTCTGCGCCTGCGGGGGCCGCGGCCACCTCGAGGCGGTCGCGTCGGGGAAGGCGGCAAGTCGCGTGGCGCAGGAGCTCTACGGCGCGGAGGCGGACTCGCACGAGCTCGCGCGCCGCGCGGAGGCGGGCGAGGAGAAGGCGGTCGAGGCGATGGCTCAGATCGGCCGGCTATCTCGGCGCCGGGTTCGCGACCCTCGTCAACATCTTCGAGCCGGAGCTGATCGTGATCGGCGGCGGCTTCGGCCGCGAGAGCGACCTGCTGCTGGGCCCCGCGCGCGAGGTGCTGGCTCGCGACGGGCTCGCGCCCGGGAGCGAGACGGTCAAGATCGTGGCGGCGCAGCTCGGCGCCGACGCCGGCGTGATCGGCGCCGGGATGATCGCCTTCGAGGCGCTCGACTCCGGGAGCTGAGCCGTGCCGCTCGCGGTCTGCGCGACGCCGATCGGAAATCTCGAAGACGTGACGTTGCGGGTGCTGAAGGAGCTCACCGAAGCCGATCTCGTGCTCTGCGAGGACACCAGGCACACGCGGGGGCTGCTCGAGCGCCACGGCATCAAGGCGCGCCTGCTCTCCTACCACGAGCACAACGAGGCCAAGCGCACGGCGGAAGTGCTGCCGAGGCTCGAGGCCGGGGAGCGCGTGGCACTGGTCAGCGACGCGGGCTTGCCGGGGATCAACGATCCGGGCGCGCGCCTGATCGCGGCCGCGCGGGAGGTGGGCGTGCCGGTGACCGTGCTGCCCGGGCCCTCCGCGGTCGAGACAGCGCTCGTGACGAGCGGACTGGTGTCGGAGCGATACACGTTCCTCGGCTACCTGCCCCGCGGCGAGCGCGCGCTGCGGGAGCTCGGCGAGGAGCTGGAGCGGTGGCCCTGGGCGGTGGTCGCGTTCGAGTCGCCGCAGCGGCTCCCGCGTTCTCTGGCAGTCCTCGCGCGCGTGATCCCCGAGCGTCCGGCCGCGGTCTGCCGCGAGCTGACGAAGCGCTTCGAGGAGGTCGCGGTGGGAACGGTGGCCGAGCTCGCGGCGAGGTTCGTCGAGGCGCCGAAGGGCGAGGTAACCCTCGTGCTGGGCGCGGCGCCCGTGGCCGGCGCGGACGAGGGCGCCGCAACTGACGCGGTCGCCGAGCTGGTGGCGGCGGGACTGCCCCGTCGGCAGGCGGCCGAGGTGGTCTCCGGGCTCACCGGAGTAGCGCGCAACCGGCTCTACCGCACCTCGTTGTAATCAGATTTGACAACGATCTCTCGGCCCTGCTACCTTTGGGCGTAGTTTCCATTTCTGACAACGGAAAGAGGTGCCCGGTGACGGTTCGACTGCTCGTCTGCGCTGCGATCACGGCTGCGCTCGCCGTGCCGGCGTCCGCTCTGGGTTGGGCCTGGCCGGTGCAGGGTCCGGTTCTGCGGCCCTTCCTGCTCGGCGACGATCCGTATGCGGCGGGCCAGCACCGCGGCATCGACATCGGCGCTCCGGCCGGCACGCCCGTGCTCGCCCCTGCGGCCGGGGTCGTCTCCTTCACCGGCACCGTCCCGGTGGGCGGCCGAACGGTCTCGCTCCAAACGGAGGACGGTTACTCGGTCACGCTGCTGCATCTCGGCTCGGTCGTCGTGCGGCGTGGGACGGCTGTAGCGGAGGGCGGCCTCGTCGGGACGGTCGGCCCGAGCGGGGTGGTCGAGCTGCCCGTGCCCTACGTCTACCTCGGCGTGCGACGGGCCTCGGAGCCGAATGGGTACCTGGATCCATTGCTCTTGCTGCCTGGCGCTGAGGTACCGCCGGTCGGGCCGCCTGCGACCGGTGACGAGCCATCTCGTTGTGGTTGCGCGGGCGCCCGCAGTCGTTTCCGCGGGGCCTGCGGCTGTTGTCCCCGCGCCTGGCGCGGAGCCCCTCGAGGTGAAGACGGGCCTGGCGCCTGCCTTCGCTGCTCCTCGGGCCACGGCTGCTCCGACGGTTGCGCGGCCCGTGCCGGTGGAGGCAGAGCAGAGTCGAGAGCACGGTGGACGCGCGTCGGCTTCGGTCTCCACTCCAGGCGAGCGAGCGGTTCCCGTCCGCCCGCGTGAGCGCCGGCCGGCGGCGCCACGCGAACAGGCTCGACCGCGACCGCACGCTCTGCGCACGCGCATGAGCCGAGCGCCGTTCGCGGCAAGCGCGGCGAGGGCTGGCTTGATCTCGCGACCCGCCGTCGCCGGGGCGGCCCAGAGCGAAGACACGAGCCGCGGCTTCCCGGTCAGGCCGACCTCCGCGGCGTTCGTGTCCGCGGTGCTCGTGCTCGCCCTCTGCCTGCGCTTACGCGCGCGGCGCCGGGCTGCGACCGCCGCAGCGGGGAACCGGAGGCGGGTTCGTATCATTGACTCGGATGACCTACTACCTGACGACTCCCATCTATTACGTGAACGCGACGCCTCACATCGGCCACGCGTACACCACGATCGCGGCCGATGCGCTCGTGCGACACCATCGCCAGCGCGGCGAGGAGACGTTCTTCCTCACCGGCACGGACGAGAACGCCTCCAAGGTGTACCGCGTGGCCGAAGAGCAGGGCCTCGACCCGAAGACGTACGTCGACGAGATCGTCGACCACTGGCGCGAGCTGCCTAGGAAGGTCAATGTCGACTACGACTTCTTCATCCGCACCACCGACGAGGGTCACAAGCGGTTCGTCCAGGAGTTCCTGCAGCAGATCTACGACAACGGCGACATCTACCAGGACGTCTACTCGGGGCTGTACTGCGTGGGGTGCGAGGAGTTCAAGAGCGAGGCCGATCTCGTCGACGGGCTCTGCGCCGAGCACGGCACCCCACCCGAGCGGATCGAAGAGAAGAACTACTTCTTCCGCCTCTCCGCCTATCAGGACAAGCTGCTCGAGCTCTACGACGCGCGCCCGGACTTCGTGCTGCCGCCCCACCGCTACAACGAGGCCCGCAGCTTCATCGAGGGCGGTCTGGAGGACTTCAGCGTCAGCCGCGCAGGGCAACCGTGGGGGATCCCGATTCCCTGGGACGAAGGGCAGGTCACCTATGTCTGGGTAGACGCCCTCATCAACTACCTGAGCGCGCTCACCTACGCACGCGACGGTGAGGACCTGCGGGAGCAGTTCTGGCCCCACGCTCACCACCTGCTGGGTAAGGACATCCTTCGTTTCCACTGCGTCTACTGGCCTGCGCTGCTCCTGGCGGCGGGCTACGAGGTCCCGCAGCAGCTGTTCGTTCACGGCTGGCTCCTGCTCGACGATCGCAAGATCTCGAAGTCACTCGGTAACGCGCTCGACCCGCTCGACCTCGTGGACGTCTACGGCGCCGACGCGGTGCGCTTCTGGGCGCTTCGCTCGGTTTCGTTCGGCCAGGACGGCACGGCTTCGCTCGACAGCCTGCACGAGCGCTACGAGCGCGAGCTCGCGAACGACCTCGGCAATCTGGTCTCGCGGACGACGGCGATGATCTCCCGCTACCGCGAGGGACGGATCGAACCGGGTGAGGCGAACGAGGAGCTCGCCTCTCTGCTCGACGCCCTGCGCGCGAAGCTCGTCGAGCGCTTCGATGCGTACGACCTGACCGGCGCTCTCGAGGACATCTGGGAAGTCGTGCGCTGGTTGAACCGCCACGTCGAGGCAACGGCGCCGTGGCAGCTCGCGAAGGACGAGGCGCGGGCGGCCGAGCTCGACCGGGTGCTCTATGACCTCGCGGACGGCGTGCGCTCGGTGGCGGTCGCGCTCGCTCCCTACCTGCCGGAGACGACGCCCCTGATCCTCGGCGCGCTGCGGCAGCCGGTCGAGCTCCAGCTCGAACGGGTCGCGGCCGGGCTCACGCCCCAGACCGAGGGGATCGAGCCCGCCGCGCCGCTCTTCCCGCGCGTCGACCTGCCGACCGCAGCGGCTTGACCGACACCCACGCGCACCTCGACGCGTGCGCCGAGCCGGCAGAAGTCCTCGTGGCCCGCGCGCAGACGGCCGGGGTGGAGCGGATCGTCTCGGTCGGCTCCGGGCTCGCCTCCTGCCGCGAGACCCTCGCCATCGCCGGGCGGGAGCAGGGGGTCTTCGCCGCCCTCGGGATCCACCCGCACCAGGCCGCCGACGAAGACGCTGGGCGTCTCGACGAGCTCCGCGAGCTGCTCGGCCACGAGCGCGCCGTCGCGGTCGGCGAGACCGGGCTCGACTTCTACCGGGACTACGCGCCGCACGACCGTCAGCGCGCGCTCTTCGAGCGCCAGTTGGAGCTTGCGGCCGAGCTCGGCAAGGCCGTCGTCGTTCATTCGCGCGCGGCCTCGGACGAGACGGCGGAGGCGCTCGAGGGCTTCGAGGGCACCGTCGTCCTGCACTGCTTCTCGGCGCCCGAGCTCCTGCCGGTCGCGCTCGAGCGCAGCTACTACGTCTCATTCGCCGGCAACGTCACCTACCCGAGCGCCGAGGAGTTGCGCGAAGCGGCGCGCCAGGTCCCCGGCCGACCGCCTGCTCGTTGAGACGGACAGCCCCTACCTCTCGCCGCAGCCGCGCCGCGGGCGCCCGAACGAGCCGGCCAACGTCGTCCACACGGTCGCGGCGCTGGCGGAGACGCGTGGGGAGGACGCCGACGAGCTCACGGCCCGCCTCGACGCCAATGCCACCGCTGCCTTCTCGCTGTGAGGCACCGCTTGCGGTGCCGGTGTCAGGATGTGCGGGCTTGCCCGCTCATCCGTCTGAAATGACCGGTCGAGACGATCGACGTCCTTTCCGCAGGTCCTCGGAGCCTGCAGCGAAGAAGGAGCTCGGCCAGCACTTTTTGATCGACGAGAACCTGCTGGGCGTGATCGGGCGGCTCGCCGAGCTCGATCCCGAGGACGTCGTGCTCGAGATCGGCCCGGGCCTTGGCGTCCTGACCGGGTACCTCGCCGACCGCACCCGCCACGTACACGCGGTCGAGCTCGACCGCTCGCTCGAACCACGCCTCCGCGAAGTCCTGGCCGGTCGGGAGAACGCCGAGCTTCACTTCGGCGACGCGCTCCAGCTCGACCTCGCCGCGCTGGAGCCGAAGCCGACGAAGCTCGTCTCGAACCTGCCGTACAACATCGCCACGCCGCTCGTGGTCGAGAGCCTCGACCGCCTGCCGAGCCTCACGCACTGGACGGTGATGGTGCAGCGCGAGGTCGCCGACCGCTTCTTCGCGCAGCCCTCGACGAAGGCCTACGGCGCGGTCTCGGTGCTCGTCCAGCTCGCGGCCGAGCGCACTGGTTTTCACCCGGTCTCGCGCACGGTCTTCCGGCCGCAGCCGAATGTCGACTCCGCGCTCCTTGCCTTTCGCCGGCGATCCCTGCCCGAGTCGTATCCACGCGTGAAACAGGTCGTCGGCGCCGCCTTCGCGCACAGGCGCAAGCGCCTCTCGAACTCGCTCGAGCTTGCGGGCGTCGCCAGCCGCGAGCAGGCTGCCGTCGCTCTCGAGCTGATCGGCCGCGATCCCGGCGCTGCGCGCGGAGGAGCTGGCCCCGCCGGAGTTCGTCTCGCTCGCCGAAGCGCTCGACCGATGAGACGCGCGGCAGCGACCGCCAAGCTGAACCTCGCGCTGGTCGTCGGCCCGCTCGCGGGACGACGGCCGCCACGAGGTCGCGACGGTGCTCCAGCGACTCGACCTCGCCGACCGAATCTCCGTCGAGCCGGCGCAGCAGCTCCGGGTGGAGGGCTTTCCCGAGGACACGCTCGTGCGGCGCGCGCTCGAGACCCTCGCCGACGCGGTAGGAACCGAGGCGCGCTGGGAGGCCAGGATCTGGAAGCACGTCCCGGTCGCGGCGGGCCTCGGCGGCGGCAGCTCTGATGCGGCCACTGCCCTCCGGCTCGCCAACGAGACGCTGCCCGAACCGCTTCCGGCCGCAGCCCTGGCCGAGCTCGCCGCGAGCCTCGGCTCCGACGCTCCCTTCTTCCTCACGTCGGGCCCGCAGCTCGGCACGGGCACCGGCAACGACCTGACGCCCCTCGAGCTACCCCAGGACTACTGGGTCGTGCTCGTCCTGCCCCGCGACGTGAGCAAACCCTCGACGGCCGCCGTCTACGACGCTTTTGACCGACGCGACGGAAGCGTGGGCTTCGAGGGGCGCCGAGCGCAGCTCGACCGGGCCCTGCCGGAGGTGCGCCGCCCACGCGATCTCGCGGCCCTGCCGCCGAACGACCTCGCCTCTTCGCCGCTTGCCGAAGACCTGCTCGCCCTTGGCTCGTTTCGCGCCGACGTCAGCGGTGCGGGCCCGACGGTCTACGGGCTCTTCCACCATCGCGAGCAGGCGGCCGCGGCGGAGCGCGCTCTGCGTGCGCACGGCCGGACCTGGATCACCGTCCCCGCTTGGTACGGTTGACGCATGGCTTCGGACGAGTCGATGGAGTCCCGGAGCGTCATCGAGCACGGCAGCACCCGCGCCGGTCGCTGGCTGAAGGCCCGCCGCGTGCGACTTGCCCTCTGGATCGCCGTTATCGAAGGCGTCATCGTGGCTCTGGCGCACGATTTCTCGCGCTGGACGGTGATTGGGATCGCGATTCCGGTGCTCGCGCTCTACGTCTTCTGGGGGCGGCACGCGGGATCCGACACCGCGCGCCAGATCACCTGGATTGCCGCCGCCTCGCAGGCGCTGGCGGTCGTCGTGGTGATCATGGCCTTCATCCTCAACTGGCTGGCCCTGATCCTCGCGGGCATCTTCGCGGCGATCGCGCTCCTGTTCCTGCTCGGCGACCGAGGCTAAGCTGGCGCCGCATGAGGAGGCGACCCGTCCAGCGCCCGGCATTGGGTCATCCGGAAATGTCTCAGCGCGTCCTAGCCAAGTGCTGAGGCGTCGCTTGCGACGCCGACCTGGAGGCCGATCGGGCTCCGCCCGTTCGGCCGTCCTACGCCCGATCGTTGGGCTACAAGACATCTTCGGTGGGGCGTAGCCAAGTGGTAAGGCAGCGGGTTTTGGTCCCGCGATCCCAGGTTCGAATCCTGGCGCCCCAGCCATCTTCTCCGAGGCTTTTCGATTCGTGATTCGTAGCCCTGGAAACCTCAGCCGGGGTTAGACGGCCCCAGCGGCGAAGCCGCTGCGGCCTCTAGACGGCATCGCAAGCGACGCCTGACGTGACCAATCCGAAGCTCGCAGCTGTCGTCCTGGCCGCCGGGCTTGGCACGCGCATGCGCTCCGAGACGCCGAAGCACCTGCACCCGCTGCTCGGCCGCCGCCTCGTCGACTGGGTGGTCGAGGCGGCCCGCGAGCTGGCCCCGGAGCCGCTCGTGGTCGTCACCTCGCCCGGCTCCGAGGATGCCTTCGAGGGCGTGGAGACCGCGGTGCAGGCCGAGCCCCGAGGCACCGGCGACGCCGCCGCCGCCGCCCGGGGAGCGCTCGCGGGCTTCGAGGGCGACGTGCTGGTGGTCACCGGCGACGCTGCTGCGATCACCGGCGACCTGCTCGGCCGGCTGCTCGAGACCCACCGCAGCGAAGGCGCGGGCGCGACCGTTCTTTCGTTCGAGCCCGCAGACCCCGGCGCCTACGGCCGCATCGTCCGTAACGCGGACGGTGACCTGGAGGCGATCGTCGAGGCCGGCGACGCGAGCGAAGACGAGCTCGCGCTGCGCGAGGTCAACTCCTCCATCTACGTCTTCGCCTCCGACAAGCTCTGGCCGGCGCTCGAGCGGCTCCGCCCCGAGAACGCCCAGGGCGAGCTCTACCTCACCGACACCGTTCGCGACCTCGCTGCCGCCGGTGAGCGCGTGGCCGTTCACACCGCGGAAGACCCCGCGGAGGTCGAGGGCGTCAACACCCGCGCCGAGCTCGCCACGGCTGCGGCGGTCCTGCGCGACCGCGTCAACCACGAGCACATGCTCGCGGGCGCGACGATCGTCGACCCAGCCACCACCTGGATCGATCCGAGCGTCGAGCTCGAGCCGGACTCGACGATCCACCCGTTCACGGTGCTGAGGGGGCAGACAAAGGTCGGGCGCGGCGCCGAGGTGGGCCCGCACGTGGTCGCAGCCGATGCCGAGATCGGCCCTGGCGCGCTGGTCGGCCCCTTCTGTTACCTTCGCCCCGGAACCGTGCTGGAGGCCGGCTCGAAGGCGGGCGCATTCGTGGAGATCAAGAACTCGCGCATCGGCGAACGTGCGAAGGTGCCACACCAGTCCTACATCGGAGACGCAGAGATCGGCGAGGGCACGAACATCGGCGCGGGCAACATCACGGCAAACTTCCCGCATGTGCCGGGAAAGCCGAAGGGCCGCACCAAAATCGGGCGCAACGTCAGGACCGGCGTCCACAATGCGTTCGTTGCACCCGTGGAGATCGGCGACGATGCGTGGATCGGGGCCGGATCGGTCATCGATGAGGATGTCCCTCCGGAGTCCCTCGCGATCGCGCGCGCCCGCCAGGAGACCAAGGAAGGCTACGTCCGGAGAAAGCGGGAGGAATGAGTGAGGCCACACTCCCAGGGCTCGAGACAGTCGAGCCGGTTCTGCCCGTGACCGACCGCACGCCCTGGATCGAGCGCGGGCCGCAGAAGCGGCTGATGCTCTTCTCGGGCCGCTCGAACCCCGAGCTGGCCGAGCGGATCGCCGACAAGCTCGGCCTCACCCTCGGCGAGGTCGAGCTGAAGACCTTCGCGAACGGCGAGACCTACGTCCGCTACGACGACTCGATCCGTGGCAGCGACGCTTTCATCATCCAGTCCGGCAACCCGCCGGTGAACGACCACCTGGTCGAGCTGCTGATCATGATCCAGGCGGCGAAGCTCGCCTCGGCGAAGCGGATCACGGCTGTCGTTCCCTGGTACCCGTACTCCCGGCAGGACAAGAAGTCGCGCCCGCGCGAGCCGATCACCGCCCGTCTGGTCGCCGACTTCCTGGAAGCCGCGGGCGTCGACCGCGTCCTGACGATGGACCTGCACGCGGGCCAGATCCAGGGCTTCTTCAACGTCCCGGTCGACCACATGACCGCGCTGCCGCTCTTCGCCACCTTCTACCGCGACAAGGGCCTCTACGGAGACAAGGTCGTCGCGGTCTCGCCCGACCCCGGCCGCGCGAAGATGGCGCGCCGCTTCGGGCAGATGCTCGAGGCCGACCTGGCGATCATGAACAAGGTGCGCCCCGAGCACGACACGGCCGAGGTGAGCGAGGTGATCGGTGACGTGCAGGGCAAGGTCGCGATCATGAGCGACGACATCATCGTCACCGGCGGCACGCTGATCGCCGGCGCGGAGGCGCTCAAGGAGGCCGGCGCGACCGAGGTCTACGCCTGCGCCACCCACGGCCTCTTCCCGGGCAACGCCTTCGAGAAGATCTCCAAGAGCGTGCTCGCCGAGGTGACCGTCACCGACACCGTGCCGATCGACAAGCTCAACCAGCCGGACAAGATCAACGTGATCTCGGTCTCGAAGCTGCTGGCGGAGACGATCCTCAACGTCTTCGCCGACGACTCGGTCTCCGCGATCTTCGCGGGCGAGAACCAGCTCTTCTGACGGAAACCGCCTGACTGGGCGGTTTCCGTCTTGTCACCACAGGAATCTCCTACAAACCGAGGGTGGAGCGTTGAGATGAGGCGTTGAGCAAAATCAACGCTCAACCACTAGACGTGCCGAGCGTGCCAGGCGGCAAACTGGCCCCGTTCCACTGCGGGCGAGAGCGGCCGCCACCCTCTCCCCGAGGTGCTCCTTCCCCGCGCGGCCGCTCTCGCCCTCGATTCAGTAGGAGTGTCCTGGCGAAACAGCTGAGTGCCTGCTGTTGCACCTAACGTCTGAGGACACTGCTACCGTGATCGTTCCCCGTTCGAAACCCTGTTCTGAACGCGCCGGAAGCTGAAGCTTCCGCTGCGATCGACAACGCCTCATGGTTTCTCTGTTACAAAAGCTTGCGTGGTGCGTGGTCCTAGCGTTTGTGACGACGCTGTTCGCGTCGAGCGGTCCCGCACCCCGAGCCGGGGCTATGAGGCCCGGCGCAAACGCTCCCCTCTGCCAGCGCTTCGTAGCCCCAAACGGCAATGACCGGAACCGCGGAGATCGGCGGTCGCCGTTCGCAAGCGTGTCGAGGCTGGTAGCCACTCTTCGAGCCGGTCAAACCGGCTGCCTGCTCTCGGGGCGATACCGAGAGGAGGTCCGCATCCTTCGAGGTGGGCGCGAGAACAAACCGATAACGCTAACGGCGGCTCCAGGTGCGAAACCGACAATCTGCGGCCGCGTCGAGCTCAAATCGAGCGCGGATTACTGGAGGGTGACCCGCCTCAATCTCGACGGGTCATGCAGTAGCCAGAACACGATCCAGATCTATGGCGATCACATAACACTGAGTCACGATGACATCACGAACCGCCGCATCGCCAAGAGTTGCGTGTACCTGGGAGGGGAAAGCTGGGGTCGGCCCCGGGAGACGGTGATTCGCAACAATCGGATCCACGATTGCGGTAACACCGGGAACGATCACACTCACGGGATCTACGCAGCCGCTCCGCGCCATGCGAGGATCACCGACAACTACATCTACGCGAACTCCGGCTTCGGAATCCAGCTCTATCCTGACGCTCAGGAGACGCTCGTCGAGCACAACGTGATCGACGGGAACTTCACGGAAAGTGGCCTCGTCTTCGGCGGGGAAGCGCCGTACGCTTCCTCGAACAATCTCGTCAGATGGAACATCTTCAGTGGAAACGGTGCTTACGGCGTCTCGTCCTCGTGGGGCGGTCCCGTCGGAGCGGCGAATATTGCGAACGGGAACTGCTTCTGGCAAAACGCCAGAGGCACATTCGACTCGTCCCGGCTCGGGTACAGCGCCAGGAGAAACATCAACGCGAATCCTCTGTTTGTCGCTCCAACGGCGCGTGACTACCGGCTTCGCCCCGGAAGTCCATGCAAGAGGATGCAGCCCCGCGGCCACGTCGGTCCGTAACCGACGACGACGGTCAGGTGCGCGGGTTGCCTGACTCGATCAAGCCCAGGCGGTCAGAGCGAGAGCGCTCATGGCGGCGAAGAGCATTCCTGCTACATACCAGGCAAGCGCGCCGCGTCGGCGCCAGACGGCGTGGGTGAGGGATCCGGCCCAGCTCGACAACGCTCGAGCCGTCGTGAATACCACGCGCAAGATCAGCCGGGCTCCTGCCGCGGCCGCCGCGGCGACAGCTCGAGCGGCTGCAACGAGGGCGAAGGCTACTGGCGGGCCCAGCCTCGATGACCTTCGAGCCCTCACGACTGCCAGGCGCCGTATCGTCCGGGCTTCCGCGGCGACTCTCTGGGCGCCGGCACCGAGCCGTTCACTGGTCAGCTCTCCTCTCATCCGCGGCAGCCAACTGCGGCGGCGGATCCCCAGGAGAACGGCGAGAGCAGCGAGAATGACGGCCACGCCGGCCACCGTCGTCCAGGTCGAGCGGTGACCTGCTCCGCTCGGCTGCGCGCGCTCTGCCTGCGGACTCGTAGGCGGCCGGAGCTGCGCGATGCCCGCACGAGTCGGATGTCGGAGGGCCCAGACCTCATAGGCGACCCCTTGCGAGCGAAGCCAGCGGCTGAATTCGGCCAGATCGACGAAGGTCCGGCCCGCCCAGACGATTCCCTTCGCCTGCGGCTGGGATGGCGGCGGGGAGCTGTTGAAAAACTGTGCACCGAGGTACACGACCCCGAGCAGGGTCACCGCGGAGCACACGAGGGCGATCACGATCTCGACGCGCACGAGCGTCCCACTCGAGCGAGCGCTGTGCCGATGAGCTGTTCTCAGAACCTCCTCGTCCCCAGAACGCTCCCCGGCAAGAGTCGAAGGATTGACGCCTCGGAGTTCCACCCCCCAGTAAGGTCATCCAAACTGGTGAAAAGGTCAAGGGACCTACGTCGGCGGGAGGGAGGGCCGGCCGAAGCCGGCCCTCCTGGCGCGTGCTTAGGAGGAGAGCACGCAGTAGGCGTAGACCGTGAGGCTGACGCTCTGCTGAGCGTTGCCCTGGGTCTTCGCCTTCGCCACCCAGCCAGCGAAGGCCGGCGTCGCGTGGCTCTCAACTACGCTCGGCGACGTCGCGCCGGCCTCGAGGAAGCCGCCCGAGATGGCGATGTGGCCGGCGGGGCAGGCCGCCGTCGCCGTCACGACCGCGTTGGCGTCTACCACGGTCGAGGTGTCGGTGGCCGTGACCACCGATCCGCCGTTCAGCCCGTCGGATCCGGCGGGGCCTTGCGCACCCGTCGCGCCCTTCGGGCCGGCGGGGCCGATCGGCGACCGGTCGCGCCCCTCGCGCCGTCAGCGCCATCCTGACCGTCAGCGCCGGCCGTGCCGTTCTGCCCGTTGGTGCCGTTCAGTCCCGTCGATGCCGTTCGTGCCGGTTGATGCCGTTCGCGCCGTCGGTGCCGTTCAGCCCGTCGATGCCGTTCGTGCCGTCGATGCCGTTCAGCCCGTCGATGCCGTTCAGCCCGTCGGTGCCGTTCAGTCCGTCGGTGCCGTTCGGTCCGGCGGGGCCGATCAGACCCTGCAGGCCCATGAAGCCCTGCGGACCCTGAGCGCCGTTGGCACCCGGAGCTCCCTGCGGGCCGGCGGCACCGGCAGGTCCCCGCGGTCCCGGAGTACCCTGGGCGCCCCTCATCCCCTTGCCGAAGATGTCGGAGACCTTGTACCGCTTCCAGCCTGTCGCGCAGCGGTTGTGCTGTCTACGCGAGATGACCTTGATCAGTCCGTTGTGCAGGTTCACGCACACGTAGGAGTTCTGGAAACGCGGCTTCGCCGCGGTCGAACCCGCGAGTGCGCTGGAGCTGGCCAGTAGGACCAGAAGGCCCACTAGCGTCACCCACCATTTGCTCTTCACTTTCATGCCCTCCCCCTTCGGAGTTAGCGCCATTTGTGATCGAGTCGGTGCAAACCGAACCGAAGCGCCGCTTCCCCAAGCAGCTCGACGGTCCATCACCGCTACTCCTCACCGTGAGGCTGACCGCGCTGGGACGCCACCCCGAAGAAGGCTAGGTCGCATAGATCGATGGTCTAGGGCTCTCGAATGCCGCCAGACTGCGGCGAACGTCGGAACTTGCGTAACCGGGTGTGGGTTGCGGCGTCCGTGGGTAGCAGACGCCCGTGCGCAGGTTCCCGTCCCTCTTCGTGCTGGTCTATCTCGGCATCGGCGTCGCGGTCGCCGCCGAGCGCAACTACTTCCAGAACGTCCACGGCTTCCGAGGCGTGATCGCGGCTGTGCTCGCGATCTTCCTCTGGCCGCTGCTCCTGCTCGATCTGATCGCGATCAAGCGGTCCTAGCTACTTCCCCGCCGAATGGCCGGAGAACGAGTGAAGCTGCAGGTGTCGGAGCGCGAAAGTCGCGGCTCCGCCGAATCGCGCCGTCTGCGCAAGCAAGGGCTGATCCCGGGCGTCCTCTACGGGCGCGGCAAGGAGCCGCACGCGATCTCCGTGCCGGAGCGCGAGTTGCGGCGCGTGCTCACGGGCGACGCGGGCCTGCACGCGATCCTCGACGTGACCCTGGAAGGCCAGAAGACCACGCATCCGTCGATTCTCAAGGACTACCAGCAGCACCCCGTGCGGGGCGGGATCATCCACGTGGATCTCCAGGAGGTGCGGCTCGACCAGCCGATCCAGGCACAGGTGGTAGTGGAGCTCGTCGGTGAGCCCGTCGGCGTGACGGAGGGCGGCGTGCTCTCTCAGGTCAGCCGCGAGATCACCGTGGAGGCCCTGCCGATGGAGATTCCGGAGCACCTCGAGCTGGATGTGAGCGGCATGGCGATCGGCGACACGCTGCGCCTCGTCGATCTCGACTCGCCGCCCGAGGGCGTCACCTACCTGGACGACCCGGAGGAAACGGTGCTCGCGACGGTGACGATGCCGACGCGCTTCGTCGAGCCGGAGCCCGAAGAGGTCGAGGGCGAGGAGCTCGAGGAGGGCGAGCTGCCCGAGGGCGAGCTTGCCGAGGGCGAAGAGGGCGCCGAAGGCGAGGCCCGTCCCGAGGGCGAAGGCGGGGGCGAGGGCGAAGCGCCCTCCGGCTCCGGCGAGCAAGAAACCGCCGAGGGTTAAATCCCATGCGCTTCTTCCGTCGGGGCGAGGGAGCCTCGACGCTCGACCTGCTGGTCGCGGGGCTCGGCAATCCCGGCCGCGAGTACGAGCGCACCCGCCACAACCTCGGCTGGCTCGTGCTCGACGAGCTCGCGCGGCGGCACGGCGGGTCGTGGCGCTCGAAGTTCTCGGGCTCGTTCGCGGAGGTGCGGCTCGGTGACCTGCGGCTCGGGCTGCTGAAGCCGGAGACGTACATGAACGAGTCGGGGCGTGCGGTGGGAGAGGCGGCGCGCTTCTACAAGGTCGAGCCGGAAGGGCTGCTCGTCGTGCACGACGACGTCGATCTCGAGCCGGGCCGGCTGCAGGCGCGGGCGGGCGGCGGCCTCGCCGGGCACAACGGCCTGCGCTCGCTGGCCCAGCATCTCGGCTCGCAGGAGTTCGAGCGGCTGAGGATCGGAGTGGGGCGGCCCGGTCGCGGCGACCCGCGCTCGGTCTCCGACTGGGTGCTCTCGGGCTTCGCGCCGGAGGACGACGTGGAGTCGCTGATCGCGAAGGCGGCGGACGCGGTCGAGACGATCGCCGCGGAAGGCCTCGAGCCGGCGCAGGCGCACTTCAACTAGCCAAGCCGGAGCTACCATTGCAGGAGCGGAACCCGCCGGTTCCGTCTTTCGTCATGGACCACACGACCACCACCAGGCCGGTGCTGCACCCGCTCGTCGAGCAGTTGCTTGCGGAGGAGCGCCTCGCCGCCTACGTCGAGGCGCTGCCGGCCCCTGCGCGCGTCTCCGAGCCCGCGTTGCCGCTCCTGCTCGCGGCGCTCTACGAGCAGCGTGAGGGCCCGCTCGTCTGCCTGCTTCCGGAGGACGCCGATGCCCGGGACGCGGCCGAGGGCGCCCGCTGGTTCCTCGGCGACGAGCGGGTCGCGCTGCTGCCGAGCCGAGGCGTCCACTGGGGCTCAGGGCTCGAGCCGCCGCCGCACCTCGTGGGCGAGCGCGCCCGGGCGCTCGACGTGCTCGCCGCGGGCGGGCTCGTCTGCGCCTCGGCGGCCGCGGTCGCCGAGGCGATGCCGCCGCGCGCGGCCCGCCCCGAGCCGCTCGCGCTCGGGCCCACCGACGCTCCCGGGCTCGACGCGGTCGCCGAGCACCTGGCGCTGGCCGGCTACGAGCGGGTCGACCGCGTTCAGGAGCGCGGCCATTTCGCCGTGCGCGGCGGCCTCGTCGACGTCTTCCCGACCACCGGCCGCGACCCGATCAGGATCGAGTTCTTCGGCGACGAGATCGAGGCGATCCGCGCCTTCTCGCCGTTCACGCAACGCGCGCTCCACGACGTGGAGGGCGCCGTCGTCTACCCGGCCGCGGAGCGCCGCCTCGACCTGCAGGAGCCGCGGCTCACAGAGGAGGGGGACACTGCGATCCCGGGCGACCTCGTCCCGCCGCTCGACCGCGCACCCGACCTCGTCTGGGAGCCCGAGCAGGTGCGCGAGGTCTGGGCCGAGGAGTTCCAGACGAAGCTGTCGCTGAAGGGCGCCGCCGAGCTCGACCCATTCCCGCGCGGGCAGGAGTTCGCCTTCGAGGCGCAACGGCCCGCCATCGCGGCGCGCGGTCTCGCGGAGGCGGAGACCGAGCTGGCCGGGTTCATCAACGCGGGAAACCGGGTCATCGTCGCGTTCCCGCACCGGGGGGAGGCGCTGCGCACGGCCAACCTGCTCCGCCGCGTCGAGCCGCGCCTGCTCGAGCCCGGCGAGCCGCTCCCGGATGAGCCGGAGCTGCTGTTCGCCGTCTCACCCGCGCGGCGCGGCTTCGTCTGGCGCGACCTCGGGCTCGTCCTGCTCCCGGACACGCAGGTCTTCCGGAAGCGACCACCTCGGACCGACCACCGCCTGGGCCGCGCGCTCCAGTCGTTCGCCGACCTGCGCACGGGTGACTTCGTCGTTCACGAGGACCACGGGATCGGCAAGCTGCTCGGCTTCGAGACGAAGACCGTGGCAGAGGTGACGCGTGACTACCTCTTCCTCGGCTTCCGTGGCGACGACCGGCTCTACGTCCCGCACGAGCAGATTGGCAAGGTCTCGAAGTACATCGGCGCCGACGCGACGGCTCCGGCGCTCTCCAAGCTCGGTGGCAAGGCATGGCAGAACCTCAAGAGCCGCGCCCGCACCGCTCTGCGCGAGCTCGCCGGAGACCTGCTCGCCCTCTACGCGCGCCGTCAGCAGGCGCCCGGGATGGCCTACGACCTATCGTCGGACTGGTTCGAGCGGCTCGAGGCGGAGTTCCCGTACCGCGAGACCGAGGACCAGCGCACGGCGATCGAGGCGGTCAAGGAAGACCTCGAGGCGCCGCGACCCATGGACCGGCTCGTCTGCGGCGACGTCGGCTTCGGCAAGACCGAGGTGGCGGTGCGCGCAGCCTTCGCCGCGGCCGTCAACGGCAAGCAGACGCTGATGCTCGTGCCGACGACGGTGCTGGCCGAGCAGCACTGGAACACCTTCCGCGAGCGCTACCGCGACTTCCCGGTGAACGTCGAGATGATCTCGCGCTTCCGCCGGCCCGCCGAGCAGAAGCGGGTGCTGGCCGATTTCGCGGCGGGCAAGGTGGACGTGCTGATCGGTACCCACCGTGTCCTCAGCCGAGACGTGATCCCGAAGGACCTGGGTCTCGTCGTCGTCGACGAGGAGCAGCGCTTCGGCGTGGCGCAGAAGGAGCTGCTGCGGGCGCTGCGGCTCGAGGTGGACGTGCTCTCGCTGACCGCGACACCGATCCCGCGCACGCTGCACATGTCGCTCTCCGGCCTGCGCGACATCTCGGTGATCGAGACCCCGCCGGAGGGCCGCCGCCCGATCCGTACCTACGTGGGCGAGTTCGACGAGGAGCTCGTCAAGTCCGCGCTGGAGCGCGAGAAGGAGCGCGGAGGCCAGTCGTTCTTCCTGCACAACCGCGTCGAGTCGATCGACGAGGCGGCCGCGAAGATCCAGCAGCTCGTCCCGGGCCTGCGAGTGCTCGTCGCCCACGGGCAGATGAAGGAGCGCGAGCTGGAGGAACGGATGCACGCCTTCCTGCGGGGCGACGCCGACGTGCTCGTCTCGACGACGATCATCGAGTCGGGGCTGGACATCCCCGAGGCGAACACGCTGATCGTGGAGCGCGCCGACGCGCTCGGGCTCGCCCAGCTCTACCAGATCCGCGGCCGCGTGGGTCGCTCCGACGTGCTCGCGCACGCGTACCTCTTCTACCCGGACTCACGCGAGCTGACGCCGGAGGCGCGGGCGCGACTGGCGACGCTCGCCGACCACACCGAGCTGGGAGCGGGCTTCGCAATCGCCATGCGCGATCTCGAGATCCGGGGCGCCGGCGACCTGCTCGGCGCGGAGCAATCCGGTCACGTGGCCGCGCTCGGCTTCGAGCTCTACGTCGAGCTGCTCGGCGAGGCGGTCGCGGAGCTGTCGGGAGAGCGGCGCGCGGTCGCCCGGCCGGTGCGCGTGGATGCGACGGTCGACGCCTACGTGCCGGCGACCTACATCGAGGCCGAAGCGCTCAAGATCGACCTCCACCGGCGCCTGGCGCTGACCGAGTCGGAGGACGAGCTGCGCGAGCTGCGCGCGGCCACCGAGGATCGTTACGGCCCTGTGCCCCAGCCCGTCGAGAACCTCTTCGCGATCCAGGAGGCGAAGCTCAAACTGGCGCGGGTGGGTGCGGACTACCTGGTCTTTCGCGGCGGCAAGACGACCGTCGGACCGCTGCTACTCGGCTCAGACGAGCTGCGGGCCCTCCGGAGCGAGGTCGACACCGCCGTCTACACGACCACCCGCCGGGAGGTTTCACTGCGTGGCGAGGACTTCTCCGCAGCGACTCGGCTGGTCGATGCTATACTCGAAGCGCGCCAAGCAGCCTGAGGAAAATTGCTGCACTTGGCGCATTTTCCATGAGACGACTCCCTCTGATTCTTTGTTTCGCGGCGCTCGTTCTGCTGGTCGCAGCCTGCGGTAGCGGAGGCGGCGCGAAGGACGTTCCGAACGACGCGGTCGCCGTCGTCGGCGACAAGTCGATCTCGAAGGCCGACTGGGACGCGCTGCTCACGCAGACGCGCCGGAACTTCGAGGCCACGAAGCGCCAGTTCCCTGCGCCGGGCACCGTCGCACTCGCCACCCTGAAGACCAACGCAACGCAGTTCTTGATCCAGAGCAGCGAGTATCAGCAGGAGGCCGAAAAGCTCGGCGCCAAGGTCAGCGAAAAGGACGTCGACGATCGGCTCGCGCAGATCAAGAATCAGTACTACGGCAATCCGCCCGGGCAGCCCAAGGCGAGCGCCACGGAGATGGAGAAGCGCTACCAGGCGGCCCTCAAGCAGCAGGGCTTCACCGACGAGGAGGTCCGCGCCGGGATCAAGCTCCAGCTCGTCCGCGAGAAGGTCTTCAAAGAGGTGACCAAGGACGTGAAGGTCTCCGACGACGACATCAAGGCTTACTACGACAAGCACAAGTCGCAGTACGAGACGCCCGCGCAGCCGGAAAGCCGCGACGTGGCCCACATCCTCGTCAAGAAGAAGGCGCTCGCCGACAGCATCTACGCGCAGCTGCAGGCGAACCCCGGCAAGTTCGCGCAGCTCGCCAAGAAGTACTCGGCCGACACCTCTTCCAAGGTCGCCGGCGGCAGACTTCCCGGTGGCGCGATCAAGGGCCGCACTGTGCCGCCGTTCGACAAGGTCGCCTTCTCGATCAAGACGAACGCGATCTCCAAGCCGGTGCACTCGCAGTTCGGTTGGCACATCATCGAGGCCCTCGGCCCGATCAAGAAGGGGACCCCCGCCAAGCCGACGCCGCTGGCTCAGGTGAAGGAGAACATCAAGCAGGTTCTGCTCTCGACGGACAAGAACGACGAGATGAACAAGTGGCTCGCGAGCATGAAGAAGACGTACTGCAAGCGGATCGGCTACGCAGCCGGCTACAAGCCGACCGCGGCCCAGGATCCCTGCAAGCAGAAGACCAGCACGACCGGCGCGACGTCGACCACCGGATAGCTCCGTGGCCCTCGCCGAGACGCTGCTGGAGCTTCAGCAGCTGACCGAGCGTCTACGTCGCGACTGTCCCTGGGACCGGGAACAGACGGCGCGGACGATCGTCCCGCACACGGTCGAGGAGGCCTACGAGGTGGCGGACGCGGCGCTCTCGGGCGACCGGGCAAAGCTGAGCGACGAGCTCGGCGACCTGCTCTTCCAGGTCTACTTCCTCGCGCTCCTGCTCGAAGAGGAGGGTGCGGGCGATCTCGAGCAGGTGGCCCGGCAGGTGCACGAGAAGCTCGTCCGCCGGCACCCGCACGTCTTCGGCGAGGCCGACGCGCCGACGGCCGGTCGCGTCCGCGAGAACTGGGAGCGGATCAAGTCAGGCGAGGAGGGGCGGGAGGGCATCTTCCACGACGTGCCCGAGTCGCTCCCGGCGCTGCTTCAGGCCCGCAAGGTGCAGCGGCGCGCGCGCGACGTGGGTTTCGAGTACCCGGATCTCGCCGGCGCGCTGGCCGACCTCGAATCGGAGCTCGCCGAGCTGAAGGCCGAGCTGACGGGCGAGCCGGCGCCGGAGACCGAGGCCGACCCGCGCCACTTCGAGGAGCTCGGCGACCTCCTCTTCGCGGTCGTCAACGTGGGCCGGCGGCTGAACGTCGATCCCGAGCTCGCGCTGCGATCCGCGACCGGCCGCTTCAGGACCCGCGTCGAGCGGGCGGAGCAGCTCGCAGCCGAGGAGGGCAGCGCCTGGGCCGAGCTCCCGCTCGAGGAGCAGGACCGCTATTACGACCGCGCAAAGGAGGTCTTGCGGTGACGTCGATCTCGGCGGTTCGCGCGCGGCAGATCCTCGACTCGCGCGGCAACCCGACCGTCGAGGCCGACGTCGTGCTCGAGTCGGGCGCGGTCGGCCGGGCGGGGGTCCCTTCGGGGGCCTCGACCGGCGTCCACGAGGCGCTCGAGCTCCGCGACGGCGGCGAGGCCTGGGGCGGCAAGGGTGTCTCGCAGGCGGTCGAGAACGTGCGTGGCGAGATCGCCGCGGCGGTGCAGGGGCTCGACGCCGACGACCAGCGGGGGCTCGACGAGCGGCTGATCGCGCTTGACGGTACCCCCAGCAAGGGCCGTCTGGGCGCGAACGCGATCCTCGGCGTCTCGCTGGCGGCGGCAAAGGCAGCCGCGGCCGACGCGGGGGTCTCGCTCTTCCGGCACCTCGGCGGCGAGGCGGCGCGCACGTTGCCGGTGCCCATGCTGAACGTGATCAACGGCGGGGCCCACGCCGACAACTCGATCGACCTGCAGGAGTTCATGCTGGTGCCCACCGGCGCGGAGAGCTTCGCGGAGGGGCTCAGGATCGGCGTCGAGGTGTTCCATTCGCTCAAGGCGCTGCTGCACGAGCGCGGGCTATCGACTGCGGTCGGCGACGAAGGCGGCTTCGCGCCCGACCTCGGCTCGAGCGAGGAGGCGATCGAGGCGGTGCTCGAGGCCGCCGAGCGCGCAGGCCATCGAGAACGCGTGGCAATCGCCCTCGATCCCGCGGCGACGGAGCTCTACCGCGACGGGCGCTACGTCTTCGAAGGTCGCGACGAGGACGGCGAGGGCATGGTGCGCTTCTACGAGGACCTGGCCGGGCGGCACCCGATCGTCTCGATCGAGGACGGCCTCGCCGAGGACGACTGGGCCACGTGGCGCGCCCTCACCGAGGGCCTGGGCGACCGGCTCCAGCTCGTCGGCGACGACCTCTTCGTCACGAACGTCGAGCGCCTGCAGCGCGGCATCGACGAAGGAGTCGCCAACGCGATCCTGCTCAAGGTGAACCAGATCGGAACGCTGACCGAGACCCTCGACGCGATCGAGCTCGCCCGAGCCAACGGCTACGCGGCGGTGATCTCCCACCGCTCCGGCGAGACCGAGGACGCGACGATCGCCGACCTCGCGGTCGCGACCAACAGCGGCCAGATCAAGACGGGAGCCCCGTCGCGCGGCGAGCGCACCGCGAAGTACAACCAGCTCCTCCGCATCGAGGAAGAGCTCGGCGACCGGGCGCACTATCCCGGCTGGGACGCCTTTCCCAGGTTCCTTAGATAGCCGGACCACCGGCGGTTCATTGGCGGCTCAGCGTGTGGCCAGTGATTTCGCTGAGTCCTCCTACTAGGGCTACTTCCATTTTGTCGCCGGAGCCGGGCTTTGCCCGGCGGGAGGCTCACCGCGCCAGAAACTGGTGGATCGTCGATTACGGTCGGCGGCTCCTGAAGCGATCGTGCCGCGCTGCCGCCCGCAAGGAGGGGGCTCACGGGGGAACCAGGGGTTCCTCCGTAAGTGGGCGAGCTACATTGAGCGGGTGCCCGTAGTTCCGCGCAGAACGAAGATCGTCGCCACGATCGGGCCCGCTTCGGCCGACCCCGCGATCCTGGCCGAGCTCGCGCGCGCGGGCATGAACGGGGCGCGGCTCAACCTCTCGCACGGCACGCACGACGAGCACCGGGAGCGAGCGCGGCTCGTGCGCGCGACCGAGGCCGAGCTCGGGCGGCCGATCGCCCTGATCGCCGATCTGCAGGGGCCCAAGCTGCGGATCGGCGACCTCGACACGCCGATCACGCTCGTGAAAGACCAGGAGATCGTGGTCGCCGCGTCCGAGGCGTCCAAGAACGGCGAGCTCCCGGTCAGCCCGGCGGTGATCAGCGAGGTCCTGCAGCCCGGCCACGAGGTGCTGATCGACGACGGCCTCGTTCGTCTCCGCGTCGACGCCGTCGAGCACGGCCGCGCGCAGACGACCGTGCTCGTCGGCGGGGTCGTCTCGGCGCACAAGGGAGTGAATCTGCCCGGCGTGCCGATCCCGATTCCCTCGCTCACCCGCAAGGACCTGGACGACCTCGAGTTCGTGCTCGGGCTGGGGGTGGACTTCGTCGCGCTCTCGTTCGTCCGCTCGGCGGCGGACGTGCGGGACCTCCGCGCGCTGATCGAGCACGCGGGCTCGCCCGCGCACGTGATCGCGAAGATCGAGAAGTCGGAGGCCGTGGACTCGCTCGAGTCGATCCTCGCTGAGTCCGATGCGGTCATGGTCGCCCGAGGCGACCTCGGAGTCGAGATCGGTCCCGCGCTGGTGCCGCTCGTGCAGAAGCGGATCATCATCGCGGCCCTGGAGCGCGGGAAGCCGGTGATCACGGCGACGCAGATGCTCGAGTCGATGATTCACCAGGCCGAGCCGACGAGAGCCGAGGCGAGCGACGTCGCGAACGCGATCCTCGACGGTAGCTCCGCGCTGATGCTCTCGGGCGAGACCGCAGCCGGCGAGTATCCCGTCGAGTCCGTCGCCTACATGGACCGGATCGCTCAGGCGATCGAGCCCAGCCTCGGCTACCGCCACCAGCTCCCGGAGGCGAGCGAGGAGCCGACCGTCGGGCAGGCGATGTCCAACGCAGCCTGCGACCTCGCCGAGGCGTTGGGCGCGAAAGCGATCCTCGTGCCGACCTACTCGGGCCGGACGGCGTCGGCCGTGGCTCGGCTGCGGCCCCGGCGGCCGATCATCGCGCTCACGCACCACGATTCCGCCATGCGGCAGATGGCGCTGGAGTGGGGGGTCTCGCCGTTCCTGATCCCGGAGTGCGACGACGTGGACGCGCTGCTGGACCAGTCGCTCAAGGCCGCCCGCGATAGCGGGCTCGTCGACGAGGGCGACCGGGTCGTGATCACGGCCGGAACGGCGGTAAACCAGCCCGGCACCACCAACCTGATCAAGGTTGACGTGGTCTAAGAGCCGGGGGTAGGCCATACTGCGCGCGGTGCAGTCGCAGGATCCCTTCCCTCCGCCTGAGGCGGACGAGCCTTACTTCGAGCCTGACGAGGACGCGTTCGTTCGTCCGGCGACCGGGTTCTGGGCGCTCGGTAGCCGGCTGACCTGGGTTTCTGCGCTCGTGCTGACGATCGCGCCCTTCACGGGCTGGTACGCGGGGCCTGACACGACCGGGCCGACGCTTGCGGTGATCGGGTGGCACACGGGGGTGCTCGGCAAGCTCGTGTTCTTCATCGGCCTCGCGCTGCTCGCGCTGGTGATCCTGGGCGAACTCGGCTTCGAGCTGCCGCCCACGATCCCGGAGAGCCTGGTCGTGATCGCGCTCGGCTCACTCGCGACGATCTTCGTCCTGATCCGGTTGATCTCGATTCCCGACTCGATTCCGCCGCCCGCCGGCCGCGGGATCGGCATCTGGATCAGCCTGCTTGCGGCTCTCGCCGTAATCGTGGCGGGCTTGCTGCGAGCTTCAGAAGAACTATAGAAACCAGCACGCCGAGAACGGCGCCGCCGAGTACGTCGAGCGGCCAGTGCACGCCGACGTAGACGCGCGACCAGGCGATCGCCGCCGCAAGCACGAAGGCGGGAACGCGCAGCCGCGGCGAGGCCCACGCGAGCACCGCCGCGCAGGCGAATGCGCTCGATGCGTGGCCGGACGGGAAGGCGCCGGTATGCGGGACGGCCACAAGCGCCTTCGGCTCCGGGTAGACGAGCGGCGGGCGGTCGCGACCGATCGCCTGCCGCAGCGCGAGGGACAAGCCATCGGCCACGAAGTCGGAGGCGAGTACTAGGACGAGGAGCCAGGGCCGGCGCCAGATCACCGCTAGGACGGCGCCCACCACGACGAAGACGAGCCCCTCGGTGCCGATCCTCGAGAGGTCGACGAACAGCCAGTTCAGCCAGCCGACCCGGTGCTGGACGACCCAGCGCTCCAGGTGTCGGTCGAGCGCGATCAGGTCGGTAGCAGCTGCTTGGTCTGGTCGATCAGCTCCTGCGGGTTGAACGGCTTTCCGATGAAGGCCTGGGCGCCGCGCGAGGTCGCCTCTTCGGCCGCCTGCTCATCGACCTTGCCGCTGAACATGATCACCGGGATCGCGCCGACCCCGTGCCGCTCCTGAACCCGGCGCAGCATCTCCCAGCCGTCCACCTCGGGCATCATCACGTCGAGGAGCACCAGGTCGGGAGTGGACTCGTCGAGTACGCCGAGCCCCTCGTCCGCGCTCCCGGCTTCCTTGACCGAGTAGCCCTCCATCTCGAGATTGACGCGGACGTATTCGCGGAGCTTCGGGTCGTCGTCCACGATCAGGATCGTCGGCCCGCTGCCGCCGCTTGGCCCGGAACGCTCGAGGAAGTTGTCGAGATCGCCGCGCCGGTAGCGCCGGTGGCCGCCCGGGGTGTAGAAGGCCGGCACGCGGCCCTGGTCTGACCACTTGCGAATCGTGCTCTGGGCCACCCCGAGATACTTCGCGGCCCGGCCGAGAGTGAGCCAGTCCGGCTCGCCGGAGGGGGCCAGGCGAGTTGAAGAGACGTCACGCACCATCCGGGCCGAACCTACCCAAAGCTTTTGTTTTCTAACCTCGCCCCGTTCAGGGCGTGGTCACCGTGACGGTGGAGGACTCCGGGAGAAGGGTGATGGTTCGCTCCTTGGTCGTAGTCGAGCCGGGCTGCGGGGGGTCGTTCAGCGCTTCACCGAGAGCGACTCCGATCGCGAAGACGAGCGCGAGGACGAGGGCCCAGACGACAATCCTGCGCCTGCTCGAGCTGTGCCTGCGACGGCGGTCCGGACGGCTCACGGCCGGTAGTCGTTCGCGCCGCGGGAGTAGAGATAAAAGGCGGCCTCCTGCACCGTCGTGAGCCGCGTCGGCCAGCCGGGACTGGGCTCGCGCTCTGCGAGGGCCTCCTGCGCCCAGCGGTCGGCGTCGGCGTAGGCGGCCGCCAGCTCGTCCAGCGTGAAGGTCTGGCCTACTCGTCGGCGCAGCTCCTCGAGGACGACGTCTACTTCCTCGAGCAGACGCTCGTAGCGTGCGCGGTCGTCCGCCGCGGCCTGCAGCCGGCGGTGGCCTTCCTGCCACTCGTGGCGCGTGGTCTCGAGCACCGTCGGCATCGGGGTCGATGCTACTGCTGCTCGTAGCAGCAGCGCGAGGGCCAAAGGGGCTCGACCTCGGCCAGGATCCGCTCCCCGAGCTCGTAGCCCGGACGCGCAAGGGCAAAGGCTGCGTGGGCGTGCAGGCACTTGAGCCCGCCGGTGCGCGTCTGGCCGCCGATCCCGCTCGGCAGCTCGGGCCGCAGGCGGCGCTGCTCCTCGTGCCCGCGCTCGGCGCTTTCCCGCAGCTCCGGGTCCCCGCGGGCGAGACGGCTCCAGCGCTCGACTCCGCCGGCGGCCTCGAGCCTCGAAATCGCGGCCACGAGGTGGCGGCAGGTGACGTAGTAGGTCGTCGGGAACGGCTCGCCCGAATCGTCGAACGCGGCCTGCTCGGTTACGGCCGGGCGGCCGAACGGGCAGCGCACGACGACGCGCCGGAACGCGCGAGGCGGCCGGCCGATCTGACGCTCGACGATTGCGCGGTCATCGTCCACCGCCGTCGATCGTAGCCTTGCCCCGTAGCCACGCGGGGACACCCTTGACGATGAAGAGCCGCTCGCCCGGGCGCACGAGCCCGAGGCGCCGCGCCTGCCGGGTCAGGGCCTCCGAGCTCGTGGACTCGGCAAGCCGGTGCTGGAGCGCGCGACGCTGGGTCTTGAGCGTCTGCACCTCGGTCGCTCGCCGGGCCAGGTCGTGCTTCGCGTTCAGGTAGCTCCGCAGCGGGCGCGCGTAGAGCAGCCCGAGCAGCACGATCGCGCCGACCGCGAGCCAGCGCAGAACGAAACGGGAGCGCGGGGGCTTCTTGCGTTCGCGTTTGGCCACGCGGCCGGGTTCGTCGCCTCGCTCCCCGCTCCTCTAGCGGCTAGAGGCCGAACAGGCGCTGGATCTGGTTCCAGATCACGAGCGCAAGACCGATGCTGGTCGCGATCACGGCTGTCAACGCGAGCCAGAAGCGCAACCGCGCGAGGTTCCTTTCGTAGGCTCGCTCCTCCCGGACGCGCCGCTTCACCCGCTGGCGCCGGTAGTTCCGCTGCACCGCTATCGGGTCGAGCAACTCCTCCTCGACCTGCTTCCGCTCCGGCAGGGCCATACCGGGAGTCTAGAGGGCCTGTGGCCCGGCGGGCCCGGTGTCGCCATACTTGCGCCGAAGGGGGCAAATATGGCCGTGGTCAGGGACACCAGCGGAGCCGCCGGGCCTCGACCAGGCGCTCGCCGAGATCGTGGAACGGGCCGCCGAGGTGACGGAGGCGGACTTGGTCGTGGCCAGGCTCGGCGACGACGCGGGCGGGCTGACTGCACGCGCTGTACACGCGTCCTCGCCGGCGTTGCAGGCGGAGCTCGAGGGCTCTCGGATCAGCGCCGGCTCGGTGCCCGTCGGGGAGCACGACGAGCTTCTTCAGCTTCCACGGCCGCTGCGGCGCGTGGCGGAACAGCTTGGCGCGATGGCTGTGCTCCAGCTACCCGTGCGCGCAGGGCAAGTCGTCGTCGGCTCGCTCGAGCTGATGCGCCGGCGCGGAGCCTTCGACGAGCGTGAACGCGTCCTGGCGCGCACGGCGGCCGAGCAGGTCGCGCTCGCTCGGCGAGCCTACGGCGATGGTGGCGGCACGAACCGGGTCGCGCCCGACCTGCTCGAGCTCGCCGGCGACGCGCTGGCCGCCGGCTCCGACGAGACCCGGGCGGCCGACCAGGTGGCGGTTCTCGCTGCGGAGGCAACCGGAGCCAAGGCGTGCCTCGTCTGGCGCTACGAGCCGGACGGGCCGGTGCTGGCCGCTCTGGCCGGTCCTGCGGGAACAGCCGCGCCGACGGTTGCGCTCGAGGCCGTGCTGCGCGCGCAGGCCTCGGCCGAGCCAATCGCGCTCGAAGAGCCTGCCGCGGACGGCAGCACCCTGGCGACCCTTCAACTCGGCCAGCCGCCGCTCGGTGCACTCCAGCTCGCGTTCGGCACGGAGCCGGACGTTCCGATGCTCGCGCGGCTCGGAACCTTCGCCGTTCGCGCGGCGCACGCGCTGCGAGCAAGCGAGCGCAGACGGACGCTCGCCGTCGAGCTCGAGCGCACGCGGGCGTTGCTGACCATCATCGGCCAGGCGATCGCTCAACTCTCGCTGGCGCACACGCTCGAGACCGCCGTCGAACGCGTCTGCGAGCTGCTCGGCTCCGAACGGGTGGCCGTCTACCTCGTGGAGGGGGCAGACGAGAGGCGACTCGAGCCCGCAGCCTCCCGCGGTCTAGCCGGCCCGCACGTGCGCGCCGGCGAGCGGCTGCTGGAGCTGGCGCTGGGCCCCGCCAGGGGGCGCGGACTCGTGTTCGTCCCCGACACCGCTGAGGACGAGCGGCTGCGCGGCGTGCACGATGTCCTGCAGGAGGTCGGGCTCGAGGCGGCGATAGGGGTGCCCCTGCGGGTGCGCGAGGAGCTGATCGGCCTGCTCGCCGTCTACCCCGAGCGCGGCTGGGAGCTGACCGAGAACGAGGAGTCACTCCTGCGTGCGCTCGCCGCCCAGCTCGCGGTCGCGGTGCAGAACGCGAGCCTGCACGAGGAGACGAAGCGGCTAGGTGCCGAGCGCACGGAGGCACTCGAGGCCGAGCGCGACGCCTCCAAGCGGCTGCGCGCGCTGTACGAGATCTCGCGCTCCTTCACGGAGAGCCTGTCCCTCGACGCGACGCTGGAGGCGATCACCCGGACGATCGTCGAGTCGCTCGGCGTGGACGCGGCGGCGCTGCGCATGCCCGACGAGCGCGGCACCGCGCTCGTCCCCGTCGCGGTTCACGTGCGGGAGGAGCGGCTGACGGAACCGCTCGAGACGATCCTCTCGCTGCCGCAGCCGCTCTCCCCGGTTCGGCCGAGCGTGTTCCGCAGCGGAGAGGCGCTCGTGCTCGACGCGGAGAGCGCCGCGGCGCTCGGCCCGGCGCACGAGCCGCTGATCCCCTTCCTCGAAAAAGGCTCGTCGGTCGCCGTGATCCCACTCTCGACGCAGGTTGAGATCCTCGGAACTCTGACGCTGCTGTCGCTCGACTCGGACAACCCGATCGCCGGGAACATGCTCGAGGCTGCCATCTCGATCGCAGGGCAGGCGGCGCTGGCGCTCGACAACGCGCGGCTCTACCAGCAGCAGAAGCGCTTTGCGGACACGATGCAGCGCTCGCTCCTCCCGCGCACGCGGCCGCAGCTCGAGGAGCTCGAGATCGGCGACGTCTACGACCCTTCGGCGCGCGTGGATGTCGGCGGAGACGTCTACGACTACCTCGAGCTGGCGGACGGGCGGCTTGCTGTCGTCCTCGGGGACGTCACGGGACACGGGATCGATGCGACGGCCGACATGGCAATGGCGAAGTTCGTCTTCCGCTCGCTTGCGCGGGAGCACCCCGAGCCCGGCGACTTCCTCTCCGCCGCCAACGAGATCGTGCTCGAGGAGATCGGCGCCGGGAAGTTCATCACGCTGCTCTACCTGACCGTGGACGGTCGAGCAGGCGAGCTTGCCTGCGCGAGCGCCGGGCACCCGCCGCCGAGGCTGCTGAGGGCGGGCGGGAAGCCGGAGCCACTGGCGGTCAGGGGTCTTGCGCTCGGGATCGACGGCGGCCAGCGCTACGAGGAGGCGCATGTGCGGCTCGAGCCCGGGGACGCGATCGTGCTCTACACCGACGGCCTGCTCGAGGCGCGGCGCGACGGCGAGCTCTACGGCGAGCAGCGGCTCGACGCGGCCCTGACGGCCAACGCGCACCTCCCCGCCCAGGAGCTCGCGAACACGCTGCTGGCCGACTGCAAGGCGTTCGGCGGCGAGCTCGGCGACGACTGCGCGATCGTGGTCATCAAACGCAAGTGATCGACCTGAACCGGCGCGACGGCCGGATGCTGCGAATCGGCCACCGCGGTGCGGCGGCGCTCGCGCCCGAGAATACGATCGAGTCGCTGCGGCTGGCGCTCGAGCTCGGCTGCGATCTCGTCGAGTTCGACGTGCACGACCTGGAGGGAGTACTCGTGCTCGTTCACGACCATCCGGCCGGCCCGGCGTCCGGGCTGCCCACGCTGGACGAGGCGCTTGCCTTCCTCGCCGCCACCGAGGCAGGCGCGCACCTAGACCTGAAGGCGGTGGGAGCTGAGGAGGCGGTCGCGGAGGCGCTGCGGCGCCACGGCCTCGTCGAGCGCACCGTCGTCAGCTCGTTCCGGCCCGAGACGCTGCGGGCGCTCGCCGCCGCGGAGCCCGGTGTTCGGCTGGGCCTGACCTACCCTGAGGACCGGCGCGGCCTGGGGCAGCGGCGGGCGGTCGCGCCGCTCGTCCGCCCGGCACTGGCGGCAATGCGGGCTGCGCTGCCCTTCCGGCTCTCGCGTCTCCTGGCCGGGGCGGGCGCGAGCGCGGCGATGCTGCACTTCGCGGTCGTCAGCCAGGCCGCCGTCGAGCGCTGCCACTCGCTCGGTGCACCCGTGCTCGTCTGGACCGTGGACGATCACGCCTGGGTGGCCAGGCTCCAGGCGATGGGCGTGGACGGCGTGATCACGAACAATCCGCACATCTTCCGCGTCTAGACTTTCCGCCGGGATGAGACGAGTGGGTCTCGCATTGCTCTTCGTGCTCGGTTTCGGCGCTGCCGGCGGGCTGTCGGCGGGCGTGGTCGCTGCGACGACGTCCGGCACCACCACCGGCACGACCACGACCGCCCCGCAGACGATCGCGCCGGGCGTGTCGATCGGCGGCGTCGACGTGGGCGATCTGACCGCAGACGAAGCGGTCGTCGAGGTGAACGGCGCCTTCGCTGAGCCGCTCGTGCTGATCGCGCCGCGGAGCCGCTTGGCCGTGACGCCGAAACGGCTCGGCGCCGTCGCGGCGGTGCGGGCCGCGGTCACACGCGCCCTCACGGCGCCCGCGGGAACCGTGCTCAAGCTGCGGGTCTCGCTCAGCCGGGCTCGAACCTCGAGCTACCTGGCCGTCGTCGCGCGCAGGTTCGACCGCAAGCCCGTGGACTCCCAGCTCGTCCTGCGCCACCTGCGCCCCTGGGTGAGCAGGCAGCAGACGGGACGCGTGTTGCGCCGCCAGCGAGCGATGGCGAGCATCTTCACGGCGCTGGCGGCGAACGAGCGCCTTCCGCTGCGGCTCGAGTTCCTCGAGTTGAAGCCCCGCATCACCCGCTCGTCGATCGGTCCGGTGATCGTGATCCGCCGCGGCTCGAACCGGCTCTACCTCTACAAGGGCATGCGCTTCCAGCGCGTCTTCGGCGTGGCCACCGGGCAGTCGATCTACCCCACGCCGCTGGGCCGCTGGTCGGTCGTGGTCAAGTGGCGCAACCCCTGGTGGTACCCGCCCAACTCGGACTGGGCCAAGGGCGAGAAACCGGTTCCGCCGGGCCCGGGCAACCCGCTCGGCACGCGCTGGATGGGCCTCTCGGCCTCGGGAGTCGGCATCCACGGGACCCCGGACGACGCGTCGATCGGGTACTCCGCCTCGCACGGCTGCATCCGCATGCACATCAGCGATGCCGAGTGGCTCTTCAACCACGTGAACATCGGCACGACGGTCTTCGTGGTCTCGGCTTGAGGTGGCTGCACGGCTGAAGCTCGGCGCGCAGGCACTTGCGGTCGCGCTGGTCGCCGGGCTGCTGGCGCTTCTGATCTGGAAGGTCGCGCAGGGCTCGCAGAACGAGGCGAAGATCGGCAAGCCGGCTCCCGATTTCACCCTTGGCCGCCTCGACCGCCCGGGCTCGCTGCAGCTCTCGTCGCTGCGCGGCAAGGTCGTCGTGCTCAACTTCTGGGCCTCGTGGTGTCAGCCGTGCAAGCTCGAAGCGCCTGACCTCGCGGCTTCGGCGAAGAAGTGGAGCGGCCGCGTCGTCGTTCTCGGCGTGGACGTGAACGACCCCAGCGGCGATGCCCGGGGCTTCATGCGCAAGTACGGCATCACCTACCCGATCGTCCACGACAACAAGAACGTGACCTCGCCGAAGTACGGGCTCACCGGTCTTCCGGAGACGTTTTTCCTCGACCGGCGCGGCCGGATCGTCAGCCACGTGATCAGTGGGATCAAGGCCGCTGACCTCCAGCGTGGCGTCGAAGAGGCGCTGCGCGCGTGAAGCTGCTCGCGCTCGCGCTCGCGGCTCTACTCCTGGCGGCACCTGCCGCGGCGAGTGAGAGCCATCCCACTCAGGGCGAGCTCGAGAGCGAGCTGATGTGCCCGATCTGCGCGGGCGAGACTCTGGCGCAGTCGGACACGGCACCGGCACAACGAATCAAGGCATACATCGCTTCGCGGATTGCCGACGGAGCCACCAAGAGTCAGATCAAGGACGAGCTCGTGACGCAATGGGGCCAGCGGATCCTCGCTGCGCCGCCCCGGCACGGCTTCAACCTGCTTGCCTGGGTGCTTCCCCTGGTGGGATTGGTGGGCGGTGCGGGGATCCTCGGCATCCTGGCCTGGCGCTGGACGCGCGTGCGCGAGCCGGAGCCCGAGCCGCAGCAGTGGGCGCTGAACGGGCACCCGCTCGGGCCGGAGGAGGAACGCCGGCTCGACGAGGAGCTTGCACGGTTTGACGGCTAGCGCTGGCCTGGGCGCGGCGATCCCACGTGACCCGCGAAAGCGTGAGGTCGGCGTCAAATTGGGAGCCGTAGGCTGTGGGTGAGCGGATCGCGGCGGCTTTTGCCGCGGGGCTGGTCTCGATCGCGTTCCCTTGTGTGCTGCCGCTCGTGCCGGGCTACCTCTCGGCGATCTCCTCGGTCGAGGTCGAGCGGCTCGGGGAGCGGGGGGTGGCCAGGCGGATCGTGTCGGCGAGCGTGCCCTTCGCGATCGGGTTCACGGTCGTGTTCGTCGTGCTCGGCGCCGGAGCCGCGGCTCTCGGCGGCTGGGTCGACCCGGAAACCAGGGTCAAGATCGCAGGGTTCGTCCTCGTCGTCCTCGGCCTGGCGCTGGCGGGGCTTGCTGCCGTGGCCGGAGCGGATGCTGGCGCCCGGCGCGATCGGTCGTGCGCGGGCAAGCGGCTCGACGAGCGCTGCTCGGAGCCGCGTTCGCCGTCTGCGCCGCGCCGTGCGTCGGGGTCGTGCTCGGGTCGATCCTCGTGCTCGCCGCAGACTCCCGAACCGTGGTGCGCGGCTGCGTGTTGCTCGCCGCGTACTCGCTGGGTTTGACCGTCGCGTTTGTGCTGATCGGAATCGCTTTCGGCCATGCCATGGCGGCCTTTCGCTGGGTGCGTGACCACTACGCCTTGATCCGATTCGCGAGCGGCCTGACGCTCGTTGCTCTCGGCCTGCTGCTCTTCTTCAACCGGGACTGGTGGCTGAGGGTGGTCATGAGCCGGGCGCTGGACGCGCTAGGGCTCGGCGGCCAGCTCTAGAGCCTCGGCGGCGGCAGCTCCAGCGAACCTCCGGCAACGAGCCTCTCCGCCTCGTTCGACCTGCGTCAGCACCGAGCCGATGTCCACGCCGCGGTGCTCCGGAGCGTAGGGCCCGAGTCGCCGCGCCGCCTTCTCCAGCTGCCGCTCGCAGCCGACGCGGTTGCCGCGGCCGGCCTGATACCAGGCTACGGCGACGTGCACGAGCCCCTGGAAGAAGTCACGCTCCGCAGGCTCGGCTGCGCGCCACGCGTCCTCGAGCTCCTCGTGGGCAGCGAAGAACTCACCGCGGCGAATCAGGTCGAGGCCGGTAACGAGCTTGGTCACGGCGTTGGAGACTAGGCGCAAGGGTGCTACGTTTGCCGCAATGGCGACGATCCTGCTGGTAGGGGTCGACCTGTTCTTCCGGGGAAAGCTGGAGGGGCTTCTGGCTGGGCACCATCTGATCACGGTGGACAGCGTCGAGCCTCCGGATTGCGTCATCTGCGACATCGCCCGGATCGAGCCCGAGGACGTCACCGACGCCTATCCGGACATCCCGATACTCGGTTTCGCGAACCACACGGACACCGCGGGACTGCGCCGCGCCCACACCGCCGGCTTCGATCAGGTGGTCGTGAAAGCGGCGCTGGACGAGCGTGCCAAGGAGATCGTCGAGGAGCTGACCGCCTGAGGCGCCGCTCGCGGCGCCGTCGTCAGGACGCGCGGGCTCAGCCCGTGCGTCCGTCGGAAATGACCGGTCGATCCATCAGCGTCCACACGAACCGCTCTCAGTAAACTGGGCCGCCGTGACGTACATCATCGCGGAGCCGTGCATCGACATCAAAGACCTCTCCTGCGTGGATGTCTGCCCCGTCGACTGCATCCACGAGTTCGAGCGGATCCTGATCATCGACCCCGAGGAGTGCATCGATTGCGGCGCCTGCGAGCCGGAGTGCCCGGTCGAGGCGATCTTCCCCGAGGATGCGCTGCCCCAGAAATGGGAGCCGTTCGTGAAGATCAACTACGCCTACGACCAGGGCGCGGACGTGATCAACAAGCTCGTGGACGAGTACGCCACCGAGCACAACGTCCAGAACCCGCCGCTCGAAACCTAGGCATAAAAACGGCGCTCGCGGGCACCCTCGTCGCACACGACCGAGGAGGGATCGCATGCCTCAGCAGGCCTGGAGCAACAAGCGCGAGCGGCAGTACGAGCACGTCAAGGAGAGCGTCAAGAAGCAGGGCGCCTCGACCGAAAAGGCCAAGGAGATCGCGGCGCGGACCGTGAACAAGGAGCGCGCCCGCAGCGGTGAGGCAAAGGAGTCCTCTCGGACGTCCCGGCAAGACATCTCGTCGGGCCGCCGAGGCGGGCTGCGCTCGGGCACGAACCGCCCGCGCGGGCGCACCAAGGAGCAGCTCTACAACGAGGCTCGGCGGATGAACATTCAGGGGCGCTCGAAGATGACGAAGCAACAGCTTCAGCGCGCGGTCGACCGCAGGAAGTAGCGGCTGGCTATTCTCCCGCGGTGACTCCGGAGACGCTTGACCACGTCGCCCTCTGGGTGGCCGACCGGGATCCCATCGCCGACTTCCTCACGAGTCGCGTGGGGATGCACGTCGTCGACCGGACGGATGCGTTCACGCTCGTCGGCTCGGACGCGCGGCGCGGCAAGCTGACGCTCTTCGCGGCCGAGGGTCCGCGTGAGCAGGGGGCGCTCAAGCACGTGGCGCTGCGAGTCTCGAATCTGGACGAAGCGCTGTCTGAGCTCGACGGCACCGAGGTCGAGCGGCCGCGGGAGGGCGAGGCGTACTTCGACGTGGCTGAGGGGCTGCGACTGGGCCTCGTCGAGGCGCCGGCCGAGGTCGAGTACGACCTCGACCACGTGGCGCTCTGGTCGCACTCGCCGCAGGAGACGGCGCAGGAATACGACCGGCTCGGGTTCTCGCCTGCGGAGGCCGGACCGTCCGGAGCCCCGCGAGTGGAGGCCGGCGGCGCGTTCGTCGAGTTCCACGCCGGCGAGCCGGGCGATCCGGAGCGGCCGCTGCTGAATCACCTCGCGGTGAAGGTGGAGTCGGCCGAGGAGCACATCGCGGAGGCGCGCGACCTCGGGCTCGAGATCGCCGACATCGTCGACGCGCCGAACACGTACGCGGTCTTCGTCTGGGGCCCGGAGCGCGTCAAGGTCGAGTACGTCGAGCACAAGCCCTCGTTCTCGCTCACTTGAGTTGCTGATCGCCGGGGCCGGGATGGCCGGCCTCTGCGCGGCCGCGCGCGCGCTCGGGAGCTCGGCACCTCGCCGGTCGGTGCTCGAGAAGGGCTCGCGCCCCGGCGGCTCGATGCTCCTGTCGAGCGGCGTCATCTGGCGCTACCGCTCGTTCGACGAGTTCCGGGCCCAGTGCCCCGGGGGCGATCCACGGCTGCAGGAGCTCGTGCACGGACGGCTGGACGAGGGTCTCGAGTGGCTCGAGGCGATCGGCGCGCCGGTCGTGACGCGTGAGACCGGCAACCCGCTGACCACCGGTGTCCGGTTCGACCCGAAAGGCCTGACCGAAGCGCTCACCCGCGCCGCCGGAGACGTCCGTTTTGGCCAACCAGGGACAGGGACACACCCAGGGAATGTCCCTGGTGGGCCGCTCCTGCTGGCGACCGGCGGATTTCAGGGTGACCCCGAGCTCGTCGAGCGGTTCGTGCGGCCGGCGGGGCCGCTGCGGTTGCGCGCCAACCCCTGGAGCGCGGGCGAGGGGCTCCGGCACGGGCTCGAGCGCGGCGCCGGGCTGTCGGAGGGCCTCGACGAGTTCTACGGGCGGAACATGGCCGATCTCGACTTCGGCGAGCCCGAGTTTGTGCGCCTGGCGCAGGTCTACGGCCGCTTCGCGCGGATCTTCAATGACCTCGGCGAGGAGTTTGTCGACCACAACGAGGTCTCGTGGTCGGAGATCGAGCTGGTGCAGGCCACCGCTCGCCAGCCGGGAGCGAGAGCCTGGTACGTGCTCGACGAGGAAGCGCTCGACGAGCGCGTGCGCGAGCGCACCGTCCGGGAGATCGTTGCGGAGGCGCCCACGCGCACCGAGCCGGCCGACCTGCCGTTCGCGGCGCCGGAGGGGGCGGTGGTCGCAGTGCGCGTCGCGGCCGCGATCACGCACACGATCGGGGGGCTCCGCATCGACGCACAGGCGCGCGTGCTCGACGACGAGGGCGTGCCGATCGACGGCCTCTACGCGGCCGGAGCCGACGCCGGCGGCGTCTCCACCGGCGGCTACGCGAGCGGGCTGGCAGCGGCGCTCGTACTCGGTCGCGCCGCGGCGGAGAGCGCTAGCTGACCGGCTGCAGGTAGGCGCAGCGGCGCAGGTCGCCCGGGAGCGGGGAGGGCGCGACCTTCGTCACGTAGAGCCGCGCGTCGTCCTCCTCCACCTCTTCGCCGACGGCAGGCACCTCGCCTTCGCGTTCGCGCAGCTCGTAGCCGGTTGTCTTCCAGACGAAGCGCAGGTGCGTCGCATGCCGCTGTCCGTTCTCCACGCTCGATGCTAGTCGCTCAGCGATGAACGCGATTGGTTCGACCGGTCATTTCCGACGGACGAGGAGAAGCTCGCACTCCTGAGGTCGGCACCGCAAGCGGCGCCTCAGCGGTGCGCGACGTAGGGCGGCAGCACGACGCGAACCGCAGTGCCCCCGTCGTCGCCGGCCTCGACGTCGAGCCGGCCGCTAAGCGTCCGCGCCCGCTCCTCGATGTCGTCGTAGCTCGACCGCCGTCGCTCGCCGGCGCCGTCGTCGGCGATCACCGTTTCGACGCTTCCGTCGTCGTGCAGGGCGACCCGGATCGAGATCCGCGTCGGAGGCCCGCGCCGGAGCGCCTGGTTCACCGCGTCACGGATGATCTGGTAGAGCCCGACGCGGGCGTTCTCGGCGAGACCCTCGGCGGCTTCCACGTCGAGATCCACCTGGATCCGGTTCGAGAGGCCGACCTGCTGCGCGAACGCTTGCACTGCCGGGGCGAACCCCTGGTCGCGCAGCACGACGGGCTCGATGTTGAAGGAGAGATCGCGCAGCGAGCGGATCGTGTCCCGGTGGCGGTCGAGCGCCGACTGGGTCACACGGGTTGCCTCGTCGAGCCGGTTGTCGCCGATCGAAGCGATCGCGGCGTCCAGCATCAGGCTGATGCCGGCGAGCGACTGCACCGGGCCGTCGTGCAGGAAGAGGGCGAGCCGCCGGCGCTCTTCCTGCTCGGCCGTGATCAGCTGGTCGGTCAGCCGGGCCCGCTCGGCCTCGCGAACCTGGGCCTCGGCCAGCAGGCGAGCGTTCTCGACTGCCCTCGCCGCGAAGTCGGCGAGCAGTGTTGCCCGAGCGAGCTCTTCACGGTCGAGCGGCTGCGCCCGCACCAGCCGCAGAGCTCCGATCTCCTCGCCGCGGATTCGCAGCGGGAGCACGACCGCGTTCTCCGGCGACTCGGATGGGGCTGTCTCTCCCGGAGCGAGCAGCGAAGCCTTCGCGCCGAAGAGCTCCTTCGCCTCTCGGCGAGTCTGCTCCAGCACCTGCTCTGGCGTGAGGGTCGCCGCGATCGAGCCCATCGACTCGATCAGGGCCTCGAGGAAGCTCGACTTGTCGGTGAGCTCCTCTTCGACCACCTCGTGCCGCCGGCGCTCGGTGACGATCAGGTGCAGCGCGAACGCGGCCGCGCCGATGATCGCCGCGCCGAGGCCCGCGAAGGCGAGCCAGCCCGAGCCGAGCGCGAGGCCGACGACCGAGACGATGGCCGCCGCCCCGACCGCAACGACGAGCAGTGCTGCTTTAGTCGATGACCGCGTCACGAAGGGCAATCGCGACGGCGTGCGTGCGCGTGTCGGCCTCGAGCTTCGTGAGGATGTGGCGCACGTGGCTCTTCACGGTCTCCTGGCTGATGAACAGGCGCCCGGCAACGTCCGCGTTCGACATTCCGTCGGCGAGTAGCTGCAGGATCTCGCGCTCGCGCGCGGTGAGCATGCCTTCACGGTCGCCGGAGAGAAAGGCGGGCATCAGCGCCGGGTCGACGAAGCCCTCGCCGGCCACGACCTTGTCGATCGCCTTGAGCAGGGTCTGGTGCGGCGCCTCCTTGAGGATGTAGCCCTTCGCGCCCGACTCGAGCCCCCGGCCGAGGAGGCTGCGCTCGCTGTAGGCGGTGAAGATCAGGACCGCCGTGTCGGGCACCTTCTGCGTCAGGATCTTCGTCGCCTCGAGCCCGTCCATTCCGGGCATGCGCACGTCCATGATCACCACGTCGGGCTTGCGGCGCTCCGCCAGTGCCACCGCGGTCGCACCGTCGGCCGCCTCGCCGACTACGCGGATGTGTGGCGCGCGCGAGAGCGAGAGACGCAGCCCCTCGCGGACGACCTCGTGGTCGTCGACGATGAGACAGGTGATCTCCCCCTCGGTGCGCTCTGGCGCAGGCTGATCGCTCAAGGCATGCGAATTGTATGTCGCGGGTCGGCTACGGCCTAAATGGCGGAGTCGAGGATCTCGGCGTGCTCGCTCTCGGGAGGGGTGCCGTAGGCATAGACGAGAAGCTCCTCGTCGCCGTGGTTCACCGTCTGCAGCTCGGTTCCCGGCTCGACGTGGATGAGCCCGCCGGCGGGCACGTCCTGGCGCTCGGGCGGCTCGCCGAGGTACATGGACAGCGTCCCCGAGAGGACGACGAACGTCTCCTCCTGGAGCGGGTGCCTGTGGCGGCGTCCCTTGGCGCCGGGCTCGTAGCGCCAGAGGTTCGCGCGGGTGTGGGCGAAGCCTGCGCGCTCGCTCAACTCGGCGACGTGGCGCGCAGCCTCGTCGGGCTCGTGGGGCCGCGTGATCCACTCGAGCTCGTCGAACCGGATCGTGCGAAACGGCATGCCGACAGCCTAGACGGCCAGGATCAGCTGCTCCGGCTCCGGGGCGGGAGCCAGGCGCCTGCGCCTGCGGTCGCGGATCCCGTGCTTGCGGGCCAGCTCGGCGACCTGGGCACGGACCGGCTTCGTCTCGGCCGAGCGGAGGTAGGCCCGGCCGGCGTAGAGCCGCTCGTACGCCGGCAGCTGCTCCGGGTAGTCCTCGGCGAGCGCCGTGAGGAAGTGCTCGCGGGTGCCGGGCCGGAGGTAGAGCAGGTTCGCCCAGACCCCGCAGGCGCCGGCCTCGCGCGCCTCGCGCACCACCTGCTCCATCAGCTCGGGCCGGTCGGAGATCCCGGGCAGGAGCGGTGCCATCCCGACGCTCGCCCGCACGCCGGCGTCGACGAGCGTCTTCAAGGCCCGCAGCCGCTGGCGTGGGTGCGCCGTCCCGGGCTCGGTCTTGCGCCAGACCTCGTCGTCGAGGGTCGGCACCGAGAAGGTGACGGAGACCTGCGCGCGCCTGGCCGCCTCGGCGAGCACATCCGCGTCGCGCACGATCAACGGGCCCCGCGTGATGATGCTGAACGGGCTTGCCGCCTCGCCGAGCGCTTCGATGCAGCCACGCGTCAGGCGGTAGCGCCCCTCAGCGGGCTGGTACGGGTCGGTGGCCGCTCCCATCGCGACCGACTCCTGCTGCCAGCTCGGCCCGCGCGAGCTGGGCGCGCAGGACCTCGACGACGTTCGTCTTCACGCGGATCGACTGCCCGTAGCGGTCGTCGTAGGGCCGGTCGGCGCGCAGTTCGAAGGCGCGCACGTAGCAGAACGTGCACTGGTGGACGCAGCCCATGTACGGGTTCAGCGACCACTTGAACGCCATGCCTTTGACGCGGTTGAGCGCGGACCTTGCAGGGCTCTTCCCGGTACTCGACTCGCACGGTGGGAGTATAGAACATACGTTCGCTTTCGACGTTGCGACACTGGCTTGGTGACGGAGCTGCCTGCCGGAACCCTGACCTTCGTCTTCAGCGACGTGGAGGGCTCGACTCGCTTGCTGCGTCAGCTGGGCGAGCGCTACGCCCCAGTGGTCGCCGACCATCAGAGGCTGATGCGCGAGGCGTTCAGCGGGCACGGCGGCCGCGAGGTGGACGCGCAGGGCGACTCGTTCTTCGTGGCGTTTGCCCGTCCCCGAGATGCCGTGCTCGCCGCGCTCGGCGCGCAACGATCGCTCAGCGAGCACGAGTGGCCGGCGCAGGCGGAGCTTCGAGTCCGGATCGGGATCCACACCGGCCCCGCGGAGGTCGTCGGCGAACGCTATGTCGGGCTCGCCGTTCACCGCGCGGCCAGGATCTGCTCTCTCGGCCACGGGGGCCAGATCCTGCTCTCTCAGGCCACCGTGAGCGTGCTCGAAGACGAGCTCGAGGAGCTGCTCGATGTCGAGCTCCGCGATCTCGGCGAGCAACGGCTGAAGGACTTCGACCGCGGGGTTCGGATCTACGAGATCCTCGCTCCAGGCCTCTCGGGGGGACACCCGGCCCTGCGGAGCGGTCACCTATCGGCTCCCGCGGCCGGGCTCCGAGCCTCCGATGCCGATCGGAACGCAATGGTCCTGGCGCTACGGGAGCACGTGGCGGCCGGCCGCTTGACGCTGGAGGAATTCTCCGAGCGCACAGAGCGAGCGCTCGCGGCGACGACGATCGACGAGCTCGAGGGGATCGACCGCGACCTCCCGCCTGCTTCCGGCGAGGAGCGTCCGCGCAGGCGGCCGAAACACTTCACGGGGGTCTTCCTCGGCGCCACCGAGCGAACGGGGCGCTGGCGGCTGCCAAGACGGGGGTTCGCCTTCGTGTTCCTCGGCGACGCAGACCTCGACCTGCGCCAGGCGGAGCTCGGCGGCCCGGTTTCGTCCCTGAAGGCGTTCGTCCTCTTCGGCAACATCGATCTCTACGTGCCCGAGGGCGTCGAAGTGGATCTCGGTGGCCTTGCGGTGCTCGGCCATCGTCGCGAATGGGGGAGAGACCTCCAGCCTCTTCCCGGAACCCCGCTTCTCCGCGTGAAGGTGTTCTCGCTCTTCGGCACGGCGGATGTCTGGCGGGTTCCGGTGGCGTGGGCGAGACGCTCGCTCCGGGAGGTCATCCGCGCTCTCGAAAGCGGAGAGCACCGCGAGCTGCCGCCTTGACGGATCTTCCCGGCGGCATCCGCCGCCTCACGTTCCCGTTGCCGTTGGGGATCGACCACGTGCACTGCTACCTGCTGCCGGGCAGCGACGGCTGGACGCTCGTGGACACCGGGCTCGGGCTGCCGGATGCCGCGGAGCGCTGGGAGCCGGTGCTGGCCGAGCTCGACGCTCCGGTCGTCCGCATCGTCGTCACGCACTTCCACCCCGACCATGCCGGCGGCGGGGAGGACGCGCAGTCGCTGACGGGCGCGCGCGTCTACCAGGGCGCCCGTGACTACGAGCAGTGCGAGGGCGTCTGGGGCCGCGAGGACTGGTCGGAGCGCCTCGCCGACTACCTCCGAGGCCACGGCCTCCCTGAGCCGCTGGCGGAGGAGCTGCGCCACGAGGCGAGCGTCTTCGCGCCGTTCATCCGCTTCGCCCGCGACCCGGAGCGGCTGCAGGAGGGAGACGAGGTGGACGGGTGGCGGGTGCTCGAGCTGCCCGGTCACGCGGACGGACACATCTGCCTCCTGCGCGACGGCGTGCTCGTGGCCGGCGACCACCTGCTGCAGAAGATCACGCCGACGGTCGGCCTCTACCCCGACTCGCGGCCCGACCCGCTGGGCGACTACCTCGCCTCACTCGAGCGCACCGTCGAGCTCGCGCCCCGCCTGGCGCTCCCGGGTCACAACGACGTCGTCTCCGACCCCGCCGGGCGCGCTCGCGAGATCCTGGAGCATCACCGGCGCAGGCTCGACGAGACCGTTGCCGCGCTCGCCCCCGAGCCGCGCAGCGCCTACGAGGTCTCGCTTTCCCTCTTCGGCGCCGACCTCGACGCGAGCGGCCGCCGCTTCGCCCTCGCCGAGACGCTCGCGCACCTGGAACGGCTTGTCGAGGAGGGCCGGGCCGCGCGTGGAGGTGTCGACAGCGCCTTTTCCTATACTGCGACGTAGATCCAGTTGGACGAAAAACCGCCTAGTACCCGCGCCCCGGAGAGCGGGGCGTGACCCTTTTCCTGGAACTCCTCGGCGTCGCAGCGCTGATCTTGCTGAACGCGTATTTCGTGGCGGCCGAGTACGGGCTGGTCACGGCGCGCAGGACGCGGATCCAGGAGCTCGCGCAGAAGGGCGACCGCCGGGCGCGTGCGGTGGTGCGAATCGTGGCCGACCCCGCGCGCTTCATCGCCGCGATGCAGCTCGGCGTGACGGCGACGAGCCTGGCAATCGGTGCGCTGGGCGAGCAGGTGCTGGCCAGGGTGTTCGACCCGATCTTCGCGTCGCTGATCGCCTTTGCGCTCGCGTTCCTGATCATCACGTTCCTCCACGTCGTCGTCGGCGAGCTAGTTCCGAAGGGCGTCGCGCTCGAGTATTCGGAGCGGGTGGCGCTCGCCGTCTCGACGCCGGTGCGCGGCTTCATCGTCGTCTTCAAGCCGGTGATCTGGGTCCTGCAGACCTCGAGCGACGGCATCCTGCGGCTGCTCGGCCTCAGCCCTCCCGACGGCGAGGTCGATGTCTACTCGGAGGCCGAGCTGAAGATGCTGCTCTCCCGCTCGACCGAGGAGGGCGAGCTCGAGGAGCAGGAGCAGGAGATGCTCTACAAGGTCTTCGACTTCGCCGACAAGGAGGTCTCGGCCGTGATGGTGCCGCGGCCCGAGGTGGTCGCGCTCTCGATCGACCTACCGCCCGAGGAGGCGTTGTCCGCGGTGATCGAGTCGCCCTACACGCGCTACCCGGTCTACCGGGGCGCCGCGCTGGATGAGGTTGTCGGGATCCTGCACGTGCGCGACCTCTTCTCGGCGATCGTGGATCGCGGCATAGCCGGCGTCCAGGTCGAGCAGCTCCTGCGCCCCGCCTACATCGTCCCCGAGACGAAGGATCTGGCCGCGCTGCTGGCCGAGTTCCGGCGCACGAACCAGCACATGGCGATCGTGGTCGACGAGTACGGCGAGCTCGAAGGCATCGTCACGCTCGAGGACCTGCTCGAGGAGATCGTCGGGGAGATCGAGGACGAGTTCGATCTTCCGGATGAGTCGATCGAGCGGCTCGACGACGGCCGCGTGCGCATCCACGGCACCTTCCCGATCGACGACTTCAACGAGCAGTTCAAGCGGTCGCTTCCGATCGAGGACTACCACACGATCGGCGGCTTCGTCTTCGGGCTCTTGGGCCGCGCGCCGGAGCCGGGCGACGAGGTCCAATACGACGGGGTGCAATTCAAGGTGCTGGATGTCGAGGGCTCGCGGATCGAGCGCCTCGAGGTCGAGCTGCTGCCCGAAGAGCCGGGGGAGCGGAGGCTCGAAGAGGCTTCCTAGCTAGGTATTCTCGTGGGCGACGGGGTCCACAACCGTGAGGAGATTCATGAAGCGCACTGTTTCCATGCTCGGTGGCGGCCGCGGTCGCCGCAGCGCACGCTGTTCGTCGTCGTTCCGTTCGCCGGCGCGCAGCTCGACCGCCACGACCGTGAAGGTCACGGCCAAGGAGTTCAAGTTCGTGCTCTCGACGAAGACCGCCCGCACGGCAAGGTCACTTCAAGGTCACGAACAAAGGCAAGATCAAGCACGACTTCAAGATCGCGGGCAAGAAGACGGTGATGCTGAAGCCGAGCAAGAGCGCGTCCCTGACGGTCACGCTCGCCAAGGGCAAGACCTACACGTACATCTGCACGGTGCCCGGCCATGCCCAGCTGGGCATGAAGGGCAAGTTCAAGGCGACCTAGGTCGTCAGCTCGAGGGGCGAGACCTCGCCGCCGGCGATTTGCCAGGCGGCGAGGTCGCCCGTCGCGAGCGACAGGATCAGGTAGGGCCGGCCCTCCCAGAGGCCGATGTTCTCGACGTCCGTCCGCGAGGGACGCGGCGGCGACGAGATGTGTGAGTGGAAGACGGCGAGCTCGTAGCCCTCGTCCTCGAGGAACCAGTTCTCCGGGTCGGTCTCGAGCTCGAAACGGTAGGGACTGGCGGCCGCGTTGGCGGCGGCGATGTAGCGCTCGGCCACGCCGTCGCGCACGGCGACGAGCCCGCAGGCCTCGTTCGGCTCCTCGGCGCGTGCGTGCTGCTCGAGCTCTGCGCGGATCGCCGCCGGGATCACCACCAGACCGACTCCTCCATTTCGGCCGCCGGATCCTCGGCATCCCAAAAGTCTGCGGAGAGGTACTTCCAGCCGGCATCGGCGAGGATCGCGACCACGACGCCCTCGTCGAGCTCCGCGGCCAGCCTGCGCGCGACGTGAACGACCGCGCCGGCGGAGACTCCTGCGAAGACGCCCTCGCGGTCGAGCAGGGCGCGCAGGCCCGAGACAGCCTCGGCGTTCGAGACGAGCACCTTCCGGTCGAGCTTGCGAGACGTCGAGGATCGGCGGCACGTAGCCGTCCTCCAGCGAGCGCAGGCCCATCACCGGGTCGCCGGGGAGCGGCTCGGCCGCGGCGACGACGACCTCGGGGAACGACTCGCGCAGGCGGCGGCCCGCGCCCATCAGCGTGCCGCCGGTGCCGAGACCGGCGACGAGCACGTCGACCCGGTCGAGCGCCTCGGCGATCTCGGCGCCGGTGCCCTCGTAGTGGGCGGCGGGGTTGGCGGCGTTCGCGTACTGAAAGAGCATGTGGAAGCGGGGCTCTCGCTCGGCCAGCTCCAGGGCGACTCGCACGGCGCCGTTCGAGCCTTCCGCCGCGGGAGACTCGACGATCTCCGCCCCGTAGAGCCGCAGCAGCCGCCGCCGCTCCTCGGTCACGTTCTCGGGCATCACGCAGGTGAGCCGGTACCCCTTGAGGCGCGCTACGAGCGCGAGCGAGATGCCCGTGTTACCGCTCGTCGGCTCGAGTAGCTCCTGGCCCGGCTCGAGCTTGGCTGCCTCGACCATCGCGAGGGCGACACGGTCCTTGATCGAGCCGGTCGGGTTCTGGCCCTCGAGCTTCGCGTAGAGGCGAACCTCGGGCTTCGGGCTCAGGTGCGGCAGCTCGACGAGCGGGGTGTTGCCGACGAGCTCGAGGAGGGAGGGGGCGACCCGGTTCTCAGCCACCGGCCATGGCCGGCAGGAGGATCACGGTCGAGCTCTCGTCGACGGAGGTCTCGAGGCCGTTCTTCGTGCGCACGTCCTCGCCCTCGACGTAGACGTTGACGAACGGCGCCAGCTCCTCGTCCTCGATCAGCTGGCCGCGCAGCGCCGGGAAGCGGGCCGTCAGGTCGTCGAGCAGCTCGCGGACGGTGCCGCCGCTCGCCTCGACCTCGCGGGCGCCCTGCGTCTCGCCGCGCAGCGTCGGCGGGATCCGCACGCGGCTCAATGCCCCACCCCGGAGCAGAACTCGACGTAGTCGACGTAGTCGGTGATGGAAGGGCTCTCGCCGCACACCGGGCAGGCGGGGTCGCGCCGCAGCTTCATCTCGTCGAACTCGCCAGAGAGCGCGTCGTAGAGCAGCAGCCGTCCGACGAGCGGGTCGCCGATCCCGAGCGTGAGCTTGAGCGCCTCGGTTGCCTGGATCGAGCCGATCACGCCCGGCAGCACGCCCAGCACGCCGCCCTCGGCGCAGCTCGGCGCGAGCTCCGGCGGCGGCGGCTGCGGGAACAGGCAGCGGTAGCACGGCCCTGAGCCCGGCTTGAAGACGGTCACCTGCCCCTCGAAGCGGAAGATCGAGCCGTGCACGACCGGGATGTCGTGCCAGACCGAGGCGTCGTTGACGAGGTAGCGGGTCGGGAAGTTGTCGGCGCCGTCCACGATCACGTCCCAGCCGGGCTCGAGGATCCGCTCGATGTTCTCCGAGGTGAGCCGCTCGCGGAAGGGGACGACCTCGACGTCGGGGTTGAGCGACTCGATGCGCCGCCGCGCCGAGTCGGTCTTCGGCTCGCCGAGCGAGTCGGTCGAGTGCGCGATCTGGCGCTGGAGGTTCGTCTCGTCGACGACGTCTGCATCGACGATCCCGATCCGGCCGACGCCCGCGGCCGCGAGGTAGAGCGCGGCGGGGGAGCCGAGCCCGCCCGCGCCGACGAGCAGGATGCTCGAGTCGAGCAGGCGCAACTGGCCCTCCTCGCCGACCTCGGGGATCAGCAGGTGCCGGCTGTAGCGCGTGCTGCGGGCCGGGCCGAGCGTGCGGGGAAGGTCGGTCGGCAGGCCGGAGCGCTGCCAGTCGGTGTAGCCGCCGGCGAGCGAGATCGGCCGCTCGTAGCCCAGCTCGGCCAGGGTCTTGGCGGCGAAGGCGGAGCGGTTGCCGGCCGAGCAGTAGAGCAGCACGGGGCGCGAGCGGTCCGGCGCCGCCGCTTCGATCTTCGACTCGAGGTGGCCGCGCGGAACGTGCACCGCGCCGGCGATGCGGCCCTGCTCCCACTCGTCGCGCTCGCGGACATCCACGAGCACGGGCGCATCGTCGGCGGCAAGCAGCTCCTGGGCGCTCTTTGCATCTACCTCTTCGATCGCCTCGCGGGCGGCTCGCAGCAAGTTCTCTGTAGCTCGTCACGCTTTCAATTGTATAGCGGGTACGCGGGGTAGCCGCGAGGACGACGGCTATCGTCGCCGCATGAGCCCGCGGGGCCGAGTCTTCTTCTTCGTCACGCTCGCGGCGGTCGTCGCCTCGGGCGTCGTCGTGCTCGGCGTCGTTGCGACCAGAGACCACGTCGCGGCCGCCGCGAAACCGCGCGCCGGGCCACCCGCCGCTCGCCCTCGACCTCGGCGTGCGCACCGATCCGGAGGCGCGCGCTCTCGGGCAGGCGCAGCAGCTCTACAGGAACAAGCAGGCGGCCAGAGCGGGGGAGATCTTCGGCCGCTATCGCTCGCTCGAGGCCCGCGTCGGCTCGGCGCTCGCGGCGTGGCCCGACGGCAGTATCGAGACCCTCCGGGCGCTGGCGGCCGAGCAGCCGAGTAGCGCGCTGGTGGCGCTTCACCTCGGGCTCGCGCTCTACTGGACTCACCGCGACGGGCAGGCGGTGACCGCCTGGCGGGCGGCGCGCCGGCTCCAGCCGGACACCATCTACGCGGTGCGCGCGAACGACTTGCTGCACCCCCAGTACGCGCCCGGCCTGCCCGGCTTCGTGCCGTCGTTCCCGATGCCGCTGCGGATCCGCGTGCTCCCGCCGGCGCGGAAGCTGCCCGCGCTGAGACGGGCGGCCGAGCGCCGCGACGCGCACGCGAAGATCCTCTACGGCACCGTGCTGCAGCAGCTCGGCCACCCGCTCTCGGCCGAGCGGCAGTTCGCCGCCGCCGCGCGCCTCGCCCCAAACGATCCGGATGCACGCGCCGCCGCCGCCGTTGGGCTCTTCGACAAGGACAACCCGTCGCGCGCCTTCAGCCGCCTCGGCCCGCTCGTGCGCGTCTTTCCGCACGCCCAGACCGTCCGCTTCCATCTCGGCCTGATGCTGGTCTGGTCGGCCCAGGTCCAGGCCGCGCGGAAGCAGCTCAGGCTGGCCGAGGCAGAGGCACCGAAATCGCTCCTGGGCGCCCAGGCCGCGGCGTACCTCGCGGCTCTGCGTGGCGTTGGGACCAGCTGACCGAAATTAGGGCCGTTCGGCCTATGGCGTCCGTCCGGTCGCCATGCGAGAGTGCCGCATCCGCGACGTCGCGTGCGAAATGTCACGAGCCCAGGGGAAGGGGAGCCGCAGTGAGTCAGCAGGGGGAGAAAGTAAGGCCGTCCACCATCGCCGAGGTACTGGAGACGGACGAGGCCAAGGGGTTGCTGGAGACGGGTCGCGAGGTGGGGTCGCTGAGCACCGAGGAGATCGCACTTGCAATGGGCGAGCTCGAGCTCGAAGCCGCGCAGATGGACGACTTCTACCACGCGCTCGAGGAGTTGCACATCGAGGTCGTCGAGAGCCGTGAAGAGGAGGAGCGCGAGGTCGTGCCGCAGCCGCGCGAGGTCACGACGGACTCGCTGCAGCTCTTCCTGAAGGACATCGGGAAGGTCGACCTGCTCACCGCCGCGCAGGAGGTCGAGCTGGCGAAGCGGATCGAGCGCGGCGAGCACCTGGCGAAGCAGGAGATGGTCGAGGCGAACCTGCGCCTCGTCGTCTCGATCGCGAAGAAGTACCGCAACCAGGGTCTGCCCTTCCTCGATCTCATCCAGGAGGGCACGATCGGGCTCGTGCGCGCGGCCGAGAAGTTCGACCACCGCAAGGGGTTCAAGTTCTCGACCTACGCGACCTGGTGGATCCGCCAGGCGGTCGCCCGCGCGCTCGCGGACAAGGCGCGCACGATCCGCATGCCGGTGCACATCGTCGAGAAGCTGAACAAGATCGTCCGCTCGGAGCGCAAGCTGCGCGCCGAGCTCGGGCGCGAGCCGACCTCGTGGGAGATCGGCATCGACGTCGAGCTCGGGCCCGACGAGGTCGAGCAGATCCGCCGGAGCTCGCAGGCGCCGGTGTCGCTCGAGAAGCCGGTCGGCGACGACGAGGAGTCCGAGTTCGGGCACTTCCTCACCGACGAGACCGAGCCGCTGCCGGACGAGGTGGCCGAGGTCGAGCTGCGCAAGGCGACGCTGCAGCGCGTGCTCTGCACGCTCAGCGCCCGCGAGCGGCGCGTCCTCGAGCTGCGCTACGGGCTCAACGGCGAGCACCCGCGGACGCTGGACGAGGTCGGCCGCACGTTCAACGTGACGCGCGAGCGGATCCGGCAGATCGAGAACCAGAGCCTGAAGAAGCTGCGGGCGCTGGCCGACTCGGTCGCACTGCGCGACGTCGCGTAGCGCTCAGTAGACTCCTGCGCCGTGGCTGAGGTCTGGTTCGACGAGCTCTCCGAGCTGGTGCGCATCCCCAGCGTCAGCGCCGACCCGGCGCGCGCCGGGGACGTGCACGACGCGGCGGAGTGGCTCGCGGCGTTCCTGCGCGGGGCCGGGGGCGAGGCCGAGGTCGTCGAGACCGACACGCACCCGCTGATCCTCGGCGAGCTCGCCGCTTCGAACGGGGCCGAGGCGCCGACGGTGCTCGTCTACGGGCACGTGGACGTCCAGCCGCCCGACCCGCTCGAGCTCTGGGAGACCGACCCGTTCACGCTCGAGCAGCGCGGCGAGTGGCTCTACGGCCGCGGCGTCGCCGACGACAAGGGCCAGCTCTACATGCTCGTCAAGGCAGCCACCGAGCTCGCGGCGGCCGGCGAGCTGCCGGTCAACGTGCGCTTCGCCTGCGACAGCGAGGAGGAGACGGGCGGCCACCAGATCGTGGACTTCCTCGCCGCCGACGAGCGCGGGGCGGACGCAGCGCTGATCTTCGACGCCGGCATGACCAAGCGCGGCGTGCCGGAGTTCGCGGTCGCGACGCGCGGGCTCATCTACTTCCACGTGACCGTCCGCACCGGAGAGCGCGACCTGCACTCCGGGATCTTCGGCGGCGCTGCTCTGAACGCGATGCATGCGCTGACGCAGATCCTGGCCGCGGTGCAGCCGCGCGACGGCCGGCTGCCTGAGCCGTTACGCGCGGGAATCGCGCCGCCGACCGAGGAGGAGGTGGGCGCCTGGGCCGAGCTCGTTCCGGGCGCGGAGATGCTCGCCAACGCCGGCGCGCGGCCCGTCGACCCGCGCGCCGCCGAGGAGTTCTACCTGCGCACGACCGCCGAGCCGGCGCTCGATGTGAACGGGATCGTGGGCGGCTCGCCGCTCCTCCAGAAGACGGTGCTGCCGGTCTTCGCGGAGGCCAACCTCTCGATCCGTCTCGCCCCCGGCCAGGAGGTCGAGACGATCGCAGCTGCGGTCGAGCGGCTGCTGCGGGAGGCGTCGCCCGACGGCGCGGAGCTCGAGGTGTCGCGCCTCTCTGCGGCACCGGCCGGCCTGGTGCCCTCCGACGCGCCGGCGGTGCAGATCGGCCTCGACGTCTTCGAGCAGGCGATGGGCGCGCGACCGCTGCTCGTGCGCTCCGGGGGCACACTGCCGATCGTGCCCGCGCTCGCCGACAAGGGCATCCCGACGATCCTCAGCGGCTTCGCGCTGCCGGAGAGCAACATCCACTCGCCGAACGAGCGCCTGCTCGCCGAGTACCTACCCCTCGGGATCGAGGTCTCCCGCGAGCTCTTCCGCGGCCTGGCTCGGCTCTAGACCGTCGCCGGCTCGTCCTCGACGAGCCACGTATGACCGAAGCGCCGCATCTCCTCGATGATCGGCAGCAGGCCCTCGCCCTTCGCGGTCAGCTCGTACTCCACGCGCGGCGGCGACTCCGCATAGCTGCGGCGGACGAGGATGCCCTCGGTCTCGAGCGCGCGCAGGCGCTCGGAAAGCGTCCGCGGGCTGATCCTCGGGCACGAGTGCTCGAGCTCGGTGAAGCGGCGCGCGCCCTCCGAGAGGTCGTGCACGAGCACCGCCGTCCACTTCGCGCCGAGGATCTCGGCGCAGGCTGCGACCGAGCAGGTCGAGTCGTGGATCGGCTTCATCGTGCGCACTACCTACGAATCGTAACGCCGTGAGGCCTGAAGGAGTAGTCTCGGGCCGCGTGTCGCAGCTGGACAACGAGCTCCAAGAGCGCATCGACGAGCCGGTTTCGGAGGAAGCCGAGCGTGAGACGCGCCTCACTCCCGCCGAGGCCACGGCGCAGATGCGGATCAAGGTGCCGGCGCAGCGGAACGCGAAGCTGCGCACGCTGCTGGAGCGCGTCAACGTCGATGACGGCCTGAAGGCCTGGTGGCACGTCGCGAATGTGAACGCGATCAAGCGCCTCGGCATCAACGACCACTCGTGGGTGCACATCCAGATCGTGGCCAACATCGGCCTGCGGCTGCTCAGGATCCTCACCAAGCGGGGCGTCGAGCCGGCGATGGTCTCCGACTACGGCATGAAGCGCGAGGACGCCGAGGTCGTGGTCGTGCTCGGCGCGCTCCTGCACTGCATCGGCATGGCCGTGCACCGCGACCGCCACGAGGACTGGAGCCTTTTCCTCGCCGAGCCGAAGATGCGCGAGCTGCTCGACGGGATCTACGAGGAGCCCGAGCTGACCGTCGTCTGCTCCGAGGTGCTGCAGGCGATCACGAGTCACCGCGAGTCGGGCAGGCCGCTGACGATCGAGGCCGGGGTCGTCCGGGTGGCGGACGCGCTCGACATCGAGGAGGGCCGCTCGCGAATCCCGTTCGAGCGCGGCAGCGTCTCGATCCACTCGATCTCGGCGGCGGCGATCGACGAGGTGATCATCAGCGAGGGCAAGGAGCGCGCGGTCGGAGTCGAGATCAAGATGAACAACTCGGCCGGGCTCTACCAGGTGGACGAGCTGCTGAAGGCGAAGCTGCACGGCTCGGGGCTGGAGCCCTACGTCGAGGTCGTGGCGCGGATCGAGAACGAGGCCGAGAAGAGCCTCGTGCCGCTCTATCACCTCGAGTAGGACTACTTGGGTACTGGCTCGAGCTTGTAGCCGACGCCGTAGCGGGTCTGGATGAACGTGTGCTTCGAGGCCGGCTTGTCGATCTTCTCGCGCAGCCGGCGGACGCAGACGTCGACGGTGCGATCGCGGTGCGTGGCGCGGCGGCCCCAGATCCGCTGCAGCAGCTCGTCCCGGCTCGCGACCCGGCCTTGATCCAGGGCGAGCGCGTGCAGAAGCCGGAACTCGGTCGGGGTCAGTCCCGCGTTGGTTCCGTCCACGAAGGCCTGAACGGAGCGGGGGTCGATCACGAGCTCTTCGATCACCAGCTTCTCGCCCCGGTCCTCCGGGACTCCGCGCACCCCTCTCCGGGCCGATGCCTGCACGCGCGCGACCAGCTCCTTCATCGAGAACGGCTTGACGAGGTAGTCATCGGCCCCGATCTGGAGCGCGTGCACGCGGTCGTGCTCGGTGCCGCGGGCGCTGACGACGATGATCGGCGTGCCGATTCCCTCGGCCCGGGCCTTCTCGATCAGGCTCCAGCCGTCGAGCCCCGGCAGCATCAGGTCGAGCACGAGCACGTCCGGCCGCTCGTGGCGCAGGCGCGCCAGCCCGACCTCGCCTGCGCCGACGCGCACGGGGTCGAGCCCCGCGGCTGCGAGGTGCTGCGCCATGCCTTCGGCGATCAGCTCGTCGTCCTCGACGATCAAGACCTTGGTCACGCGATACTCAGCCTATGCCTCGCTCCGAGTACGACGAGCTGCGCGCCGGCTTCACGGCGGCGGTCTCGCACGAGCTGCGCACGCCGCTCGCGCGGCTGCTGGCGCTGCTGGAGTCGGCGGAGCTTCCCGGCGCCGACCTGCAGGCTCTCCTTCGGCAGGCCCACGGCGAGGTCGCGGAGATGCGTGAGCTCGTGGACGACATCCTCTTCCTGAGCGAGCTCGAGCAGCAGCGCGAGGTCGTCTCGCTCGGCGACACCGAGGCCGCGCCGGTCCTGCGAGAGGTCGTCGCCGAGCTCGCGGAGCGCGCCGAGATGGCCGGCATCGGGCTCGAGCTCCGGATCGAGGACGAGGGCCTGCACGTGCCGCTGCGACGGCGCATGCTGCGGCTCATCGCGGAGAACCTGCTGGAGAACGTGCTCCGGTACGCGGGCGAGGGAGCGACCTGCACGGTCTCGCTTCGGCGTGACGGCGGCGCGATCGTGCTCGAGGTCGCCGACGACGGCGCCGGGGTCCCCGAGGAGGACGTGCAGCGGCTGTTCGAGCGCTTCTTCCGCTCCGACCGGGCCCGCACCACGCGCGGCAGCGGGCTCGGGCTGGCGATCGTCAAGCACGTGATCGAGGCTGCGGGCGGGAACGTCGAGGCCCGCGGCGGTCAGGGCCGCGGGCTCGACGTTCGGTGCAGCCTTCCGAGCTGACTTAGGTATGGATCCGCGTGAGTGTCTTGCGGCTCTGCTTCTTGACCGCATCCGGGAGCGGGACGAAGAGGAGCTTCGGCCCGAAGGACTGGCCCTTCGTGAGCGCCCAGTCGATGAACCTCTTCAGCTCCGGCGCCTTGCTGGTCTTGAGCGGGACGATCGCCCAGGTGAAGGTGCAGATCGGGTACGCCTTCGGCGCGCGGGGATTCGGGTCGACAGCCGTGAAGGCGTTCTGGCTGTTCCTGAGCTTGATGATGGAATTCGCCGCCGCCTGGATCTGCCTGAGCCCGGGAAGCTGGTACTTCCCAGCGCGGTTCTTGAGCTTCGCGATCTTGAACTTGTTCTTCAGCGAGTAGGCGACGTCCACGTAGGTGATGCCGCCGGGGGTGCTGCTGAGCTTCGCGGCCACGCCTGAGCTGCCGCGGGCACCCACGCCCGTCGGGAAGCTCGGCTGCGTGCCTTTGCCGATCTTGTTCTTCCACTCCTTGCTGACGTGGGAGAGGTAGTCGGTGAAGTTGTAGCTCGTACCGCTTCCGTCGCTGCGGTAGATCGGCGTGATGTCCTCGCCGGGCAGGTTGACGCCGGGGTTGATCGCCTTGATCCGGCTGTCGTTCCACTTCTTGATCTTGCCGAGGTAGATGTTCGCGAGGATCGGCCCGGTCAGCTTCAGGCCGTAGCTCACGCCGCTCACGTTGTAGGGGATCGACGTGGCCGAGAAGGCCCAGGGGATCTGGACGCAGCCCTTGCAGGCCGAGAACTGATCCGGGGTCATCGGCGCGTCGCTGGCGCCGAAGTCGACCGTTCGGCCAGTGATCGCGGCAATGCCGCCCCCGCTGCCGATGCCGCTGTAGTTGACCTGCGAGGCGTGGTAGTTGCTCGTCCACTGCGAGACGAGCGGGACGACGAACGTGCTTCCCGCGCCGGTAATCGACCCGCTCTGCCGAGCCGTCGAGACCCCCGCGAAGCTCGCCGAGAGCGCGAGCACGACGAGGACTGCCACAGAAGTTCGCTTCGTGTTCACGTGTTCTCTCTCCTCTTCTTGGACTGCACCGCTACAAGGGTGCTTCGCGCTGGCGGCCGCGTGGGCTGAGAGGCGGTGTGCGTCTGGTAACGGTCCGGTGACAGACCCCCTGGAGAGGCCGACGAGGGCGTTAGCGTGCGACGCCATGAGCGTCGTTCCCGCCACGGAGGAGCTCACCGGCCACCGACGGATCCGCGACTGGCTCGGCGACCGGATCATGTTCGGGCTGACGCTCGTCGCCGCTCTGGCGACGGTGGCGCTCATGGTCTTGATCACTTACAAGGTCGTGCGCGGCGCCGAGCTGTCGTACCGGGCATTCGGCCTGTCGTTCGTCACGGGTTCCGTCTGGGACGTGAACAAGGCGGTGTTCGGCGCCGCACCATTTCTCTTCGGGACGGCGGTCACCTCGCTGATGGCGTTGCTGATCGCTGCGCCACTCGGGATCGCGATCGCGCTCTTCCTGAGCGAGCTCGCGCCGCGCGGCGCGCGGGTGATCATCGGCGCGCTCGTGGAGCTGCTCGCGGCCATTCCCAGCGTCGTCCTTGGCCTCTGGGGGATCCTCGTGCTCGGCCCGTTCGTGGCCGACCACATCGAGCCTCCGCTCCAGCGCGCCTTCGGCTTCCTGCCGATCTTCAGCGGCAAGCCCGGCTCGAGCGGGCTCTTCATCGCCGGCCTGGTGCTCGCGATCATGGTCGTCCCGATCGTCGCCAGCATCTGCCGCGAGCTCTTCCTGAGCGTGCCGACTGAGCTCGAGGAGGGCGCTCTGGCGCTCGGGGCAACTCGCTGGGAGATGGTGCGTGGAGTCGTGCTGTCGTCGTCGCGTCCTGGGATCGCGGCCGCCATCATCCTCGGCCTAGGGCGCGCGATCGGCGAGGCGATCGCCGTGACCCAGGTGATCGGCGCGGGGAACAGCGGCATCCACGCGTCGCTGCTTGCCACGGGCGACACGCTCGCCAGTCGGATCGCGGGCGAGTTCATCGGCGCCAGCTCGAAGCTGCAGATCGCGTCCCTCTTCTATCTGGCCGGGATTCTGCTCGTGATCGGGCTCCTGACGAACTTGCTCGCGCAGGTGATCGTGCGGCGCTTCGATGTCTCAGCGGGTGGGGGCCGACTGATGGCCGCCGTCGAGCCCGCCCTGACATTGCGAGGCGACGCGCGCGTTCGCCGCCGCCGGATCGTCAACCGGATGGCGGAGTTCGCGGCGACGATCGCGGCGCTCGCTGCGCTGGCGGTGCTCGGCATCGTCATCTTCTCGGTCGCGAAGCGCGGCGGCGGCGAGCTGAGCTGGGGCTTCCTGACCGAGGACCTGCCGACCTTCGGCCAGACGGGCGGCGGGATCGCGCCGCTGATCGTCGGCTCGGCGATCCTCGTGGGGATCGCGACGGCAATCGCGCTCCCGCTCGGCGTCCTGACGGCGCTCTTCCTGAGCGAGTTCGCGCCGAGGCGGCTCGCGGCCGCGATCCAGCTGACGATCGACCTGATGAACGGCCTGCCGTCGGTGATCATCGGGATCTTCGTCTTCGGCCTGCTCGTGTACGGGCACACCCAGAGCGGTTACGCGGGCGGCTTCGCGCTCTCGATCGTGATGCTGCCGCTGATCGCGCGCTCGACCCAGGAGGTGCTGCGGCTCGTGCCGCGCAGCCAGCGCGAGGCCGCGCTCGCGCTCGGTGTCAGTCGCTGGCGGATCGTGGTCGGCATCGTCCTGCCGAGCACCCTCGGCGGGATCCTGACCGGGACCGTGCTCGCGATCTCACGCGCCGCCGGGGAGACGGCGCCGCTGCTCTTCACCGCCTCGATCTTCGTCAACCAGGTCACGTTGGACGTGCGGCACGCGATGCCGAACATCCCGGTCCAGATCTTCATCTGGTCGGAGTCGCCCGATCCCGAGGATCACCAGCGCGCCTGGGCCTCGGCGTTCGTGCTGATCATGTTCGTCCTCGCGACGAGCCTGCTGGCACGCCTGGCGCTGGCCCGCACCCGCAGGAAGCTCAGCCGGTGACGCAGGTTACGATGCCCCCGATGAGGCCGGTCGACGTCGCCGAGCGCCGAGAGGCGTCGCCCGAAACGCGTGAGCCGGTCTTCGAGATCCAGGCGCTGGCTGCTCGCTACGGCACCAACGTCGCGATCAAGGACGTCAACCTCGAGATCTCCCGCAACCTGATCACGGCAGTGATCGGGCCCTCAGGCTGCGGCAAGAGCACGTTCATCCGCTGCCTGAACCGCATGAACGACGAGATCCCGAGCTTCGACCACGACGGGCAGATCCTCTACCACGGGATCGACCTCTACGGCGACGGCGTCGACCCCGTCGAGGTGCGCCGCCGGATCGGGATGGTCTTCCAGAAGCCGAACCCGTTCCCGAAGACGATCTACGACAACGTCGCCTGGGCGCCTCGAGTGCTCGGGCTGAAGCAGGGCCTCGACGAGCGGGTCGAGCAGGCTCTGCGCGGAGCCGCGCTCTGGGACGAGGTCAAGGATCGCCTCAAGAAGAGCGCTCTCTCGCTCTCAGGCGGCCAGCAGCAGCGGCTCTGCATCGCGCGGGCGATAGCGATCGAGCCGGAGGTACTGTTGCTCGACGAGCCGGCCTCGGCGCTGGACCCGATCGCGACGGCGAGCATCGAGGAGCTGATGCACAGCCTCAAGGAGGACTACACGCTCGTGATCGTCACGCACAACATGCAGCAGGCTGCACGTGTCGCCGATCGCACTGCCTTCTTCAGCCTGGATGTGGACGAGTCGGGCGCCCGGGCGGGCGTCCTGGTCGAGTACGACGAGACCACGAAGATCTTCACAGCGCCGTCCGACAAGCGCACCGAGGACTATGTGACGGGTCGTTTTGGCTAGGAGTGAAAACGTGAGAGTCACCTTCCAGGAGGAGCTCGACCAACTGGAGGCGAGCCTCCAGGAAGAGGGCGCGCTTGTCCTGCGCGTACTCCGCGGTGCGCTGAACGCGCTCGCCCAGCGCGACGTCGAGCTCGCCGACGACGTGATCTCGTTCGACGACGACGTCGACCGTCTCTACATCCAGATCCAGCAGGAGATCGAGTCGCTGCTCGCACGTCAGACCCCGGTCGCGATCGACCTGCGGCTCGTGCTTGCGCTGCTGCACGTGAACCTGCACCTCGAGAGGATGGCCGACTACTCGGTGACGATCGCGAAGCTGACGAAGCTCGTCGCCGACGTCGTGCCGGACCCGATGCTGCTGCAGAGCCTCCAGGAGATGGGGGAGCGGGCGGAGGAGATGATCCGCGTCGCGCTCGACTCGCTTGCGAACCGCGACCTGCAGGCGGCCGAGTCGCTCGTCGACCTGGACGAGCTGATCGACCGCTCGAACCGCCGCTTCGTCGAGCGCGTGGTCGAGATCGTCGCCGAGCCCGGCCTGCGCGAATGGGTGCTCAGGATGGTGCTCGTCTCGAGGACGCTCGAGCGGATCGGCGATCACGCGGTGGACATCGGCGAGCAGGTCGCCTACCTGCTGACGGCCGAGTTCCGCGAGTTCACGGACGCCTCGCACCCCGAAAACAACGCCTAGTGCGCCGGTGCTGATCGCCCAGCTCTCCGATGTGCATGTCGGAGGCGGCCGCTATCGCGAGGAACTACTGCGCACGGCGATTGCCGAGATCAACCCCTTCGTGCTCGTCCAGCGAAACGAGCCGCTCGCGAACGACTGATCTCCCGTCCGCCTCTCCGCGGACGAAGCTTGCGAGCGTGTGGAGCGTCGCCGCGAAGACGTCGGGTCCGAGCGAATACTCGGAGCCGAAGTCGACCGCGCCGTTCAGCTCGATCACGCAGAACCGCCCGGGGCCGACGGGGAGAAGGTCGATTCCGACCAGGTGTGCCCCGATCGAGCGCGCCGCGGACTCCGCCAGCTTGATCGCCGCGGGCGGCGGGGTGACCGGCACGCGCCTTGCACCGAGCGCGAGATTCGTCCGCCACTCGCCGGCTGCGGCCACCCGTTTGATCGCCCCGACGACGCGGCCGGCCGCCACGACCAGGCGGAGGTCGTGCCCGAGCGGCGGAATCAGCTCCTGCGCCAGCGCGCCGTGGGTGTGGAACCAGGGGCGCGACTGGAGCTCTCTCACGCAGCGGTCCAGCTCGGTTCGGTTGCGGCAAAGCATCACGTCGCGGCCCCAGCTGCCGAAGCGGGGCTTGAGCACGAGGGGTGGGCGAATCGTCGGCATCGCGTCCGGGCCGATCGGTTCCGTGTCGGGGTGCGGCAGACCGGTTCGCTCGAGCGCCCTCGCCGTGAGCAGCTTGTCGTGCGTCGACAGCAGGACGCCTGGAGGGTTGAGAACCCTGACCCCGTTCTCCTCGAGGGTCGAGAGCGCCGGGAGGCCCTCCTCGATCCCGTCCAACGTCTCCCGGACGTCCAGCCGCGCCAGCGCGACGTCGCCGGGGCCGAGGAGCGCGACGGCCTGGGCCGGCGGCAGGAGGCAGACCTGCAGCCCGTCGATGCGCACGGCCGCGAGCTTCGTGTTCGTCTCACCCGCGCGGTGGGTCACGATCCCAAACTGCATCTCGCCGCATTGTCCGGCCGTCCACCGCTGCGATGGGCATCCGTCTGGTGAACGGCTGGTGTGAGACTGGTGAGGGCCGCCGTAACAAGATCGACCCCAGTTCGTAACCCACGCAACAGCTCTCGGCGGGGACTATCCTCACCTGATGCGGACGGAAGGCGCCGAAGTCGACGCGCGGTTTCTCAACCGCGAGCTTTCGTGGCTCGATTTCAACGCGCGCGTCCTGGAAGTCGCCTCGGATCCAAGCCTGCAACTGCTCGAGCGAGTGAACTTCTGCTCGATCTTCTCGTCCAACCTCGACGAGTTCTTCATGGTGCGCGTGGCGGGCCTGATGGACCAAGCGGCAGCGGGAGTGCCGCTGCGCTCGCCCGACGGGCGCACGCCTCGGGAAGCCCTGGCCGAGATCCGCGAGCGCACGCTCGACCTCTCGGGCGAGCAGGCGAAGCTCTGGAAGCGCCAGCTGAAGCCGGCCCTGGCGAAGCAGGGCATCGTCGTCGCCGAGATCGACGATCTCGAGGAGCAAGAGCTCCGCGAGCTCGAGGAGGTCTTCGACCGGGAGATCTTTCCGGTGCTCACGCCGCTCGCGGTCGGGCCTCGCCAGCCGTTCCCGTACATCTCTGGCCTTTCGCTCAGCCTCGGCCTCTTCGTCCGCAACGGCGACACGGGCGAGGAGCGGTTCGCGCGGGTGAAGGTGCCCGAGCTCCTGCCGCGGTTCCTCTCGATCGGGTCGCGCGGACTCTACGTGCCGCTCGAACGCGTGATCCGGCACTTCCTCACCTGGCTCTTCCCGACGATGGAGATCGCAGAGTGCACGGCGTTCCGCGTCACGCGGGACGCCGATTTCGCCGTTTCCGACGAGGCGGACGACCTGCTCGAGGCGGTGGAGTTCGAGCTGCGCCGCCGCCGGTTCGGCGAGGCGGTGCGCCTCGAGATCTCGGGCTCCAGCTCGGCGCGAATGCTGGCCCAGCTGAAGGAGGGCCTGGATGTGGAGGACGATCAGGTCTACCTCGTGCCCGGATTGCTCGGTCTCGCGGATCTCAGCGAGCTCGCGCAGCTCGACCGGCCCGACCTCAAGGACGAGCCCTGGGTCCCGGTCGTGCCGGCCCGATTCGCCACGAACGAGAACGGCGAGCTGTTCGAGGAGATTCGGCGCAGCCCGGTGCTCGTGCACCACCCCTACGACTCGTTCGCCCGCACGTTCGAGGCGTTCATGCGCTCCGTGGCGGCCGACCCCCGGGCGGTCGCCGTCAAGACGAGCGTCTACCGCACGAGCGAAGATTCGCCGCACGTGCCCGCGCTGATCGAGGCGGCCGAGGAAGGTAAGCAGACGGTCTGCCTGGTCGAGCTGAAGGCGCGCTTCGACGAGCGACGCAACATCGAATGGTCGCGAACCCTCGAGTCCGCGGGCGTCCACGTCGTCTACGGGTTCCCGACGCTGAAGATCCACGCCAAGGGCACGCTCGTCGTCCGCCGCGAGGAGGACGGCCTGCGCCGCTACGCGCACATCGGGACCGGCAACTACAACGCGGTCACAGCGCGCCTCTATGAAGACTTCAGCCTCTTCACGGCCGACGAGGACACCACGGCCGACCTCGCAGACCTCTTCAACTACATGACGGGGTTCAGCCGGCCGCAGCGCTTCCGGAAGATCCTCGTCGCACCGTTCAACATGCGTCAGTCGCTGGTCGCGCACATCCGAGCGTGCGCGGACGCCGCCGAGGCGGGCAAGAAGGCACGCATCCGCCTGAAGGTCAACCATCTTGCCGACGAGGAGATCGTGAACGAGCTCTACGCGGCCGCCGACGCAGGCGCCGAGATCGAGATCTTCGCCCGCACGACGTGTGCCCTTCGCCCCCGCAAGCGCGGGGGGAAGGAGGACATCCGCGTGCGCACGCTCCTCGGGCGCTTCTTCGAGCACAGCCGGTTCTTCATCTTCGAGGCGGGCGGTAAGACCACATTCCTGCTCGGCAGCGCAGACCTGATGCCGCGCAACCTCGACCACCGGATCGAGATCCTCGTCCCGGTCGAGGACACCCGCGGCCAGCAGCTGCTCACGCGAACCTTCGACTCGATCATGCAGGACAGTCGGCAGTCCTGGGTGCTCGGCGCGGACGGCGCCTGGCGCCGTGTGCGCATGAAGAAGGGCGAGCGCGGGCAAAGCCTGCACGGCTCCCTGATGCGCCGTGCTCGTGCCCGCGCGCGTCAGGGAACCATGTCCGTTTCACGGTCACGGTGATTGTCCGACCGGGCAGGTGGCAAGAATGGATCCCGTGCGCGTTGCGATCATCGATGTCGGAGCGAACACCCTTCGCCTCCTGGTCGCCGGCCCCTCGGGTCGGCATGTCGTTTCCGTTCATGAGGAGCGCGAGCAGCTCGGGCTCGGGGAGGAAGTCGAGCGCTACGGCTACGTGAGCGCGGCGAAGGTCGCCCGGGCCGTGCAGGTGGCGCGGGAGCAGACCCGCAAGGCCCGGCAGCTCGGCTGCGAGCGGGTTCAGATCGTCGTCACCTCGCCGGGGCGGCAGAGCGGGAACGGCGACGAGTTCGTGGACGCGCTGGCGGGTGCCGCCGGGGTGCCGACGCGAATCCTGGCGGCCGAGGAGGAAGGGGCGCTCGCCTGGGAAGGGGCTGTGGCCGCGCTGGACGAGGTCCCAGAGAGCGTCGCCGTCTGCGACGTCGGGGGCGGCTCGACCCAGCTCGTAGTCGGCACCCGGACCGAAGGGCCCGGCTGGATCCGCTCGGTCGATCTCGGCTCCCTTCGGCTCACGCAGCGTCTGCTGACCGCCGATCCGCCGTCACCGGTAGCGGTGGCGGAGGCGCGGGCGGAGGTCGCCGAGGCGTTTGCCTCGGTGGTGCCTCCGCTGGCCAAGAAGGGGCTCGCGACCGGGGGCACCGCACGTGCCCTGGGTCGAATCACCGAGGAAGTGCTCGACTCGCAGGCGATCGAGTCCGCGATCGAAGAGCTGTCGCAGCTGAAGCGCGCGAAGGCGACAAAGCGGTTCGGCGTCGGCCCGCAGCGAGCCAAGACGCTCCTCGCCGGCTCGATCCTCTTTGCCGAGGCCCAGCGGCGCCTCGGCGTGGCACTTGAACCGGCTAGGGGTGGCGTGCGCGAGGGTTGCGCACTGGCGCTCTTCCGCGAGAGTGCCTCGGCCTACGGCTAGGCCGGCGGCTCCAGCCGCTCCAGCACCTCGACCGAGTCATCCCCTAGCTCGAGCACCGCGGTCGAACCTTTCCGGGCCTTCTCGCCGAGCAGCTCGGCGGCGAGGTCGCCGTGAACGCAGGCGAGGACGTCGGTGCCAAGCGACCGCAGCAACTCCAGCGCTGCCTGGTCGGATCCTTCCGAGAGCTCATGGACGGCCTCGACCTCGAGGTGGCGCTCTCGCGCGAGCGGCTCGACCGTCTGGACGCAGCGGGCGTACGGGCTGGACAGGATCCGTTCGAACGAGCGGCCGGCCAGTTGCTCGACCAGCCCCTCCGCCTGCTTCCGACCACGAGCGTCCAGTGGTCGCAGACGGTCGTCGCCTTCCCACGTGGCTCGATGGCCGGCCCGGGCGTGACGGAGCAGGAAGACGATCAAGCCCAGGTGCGGGCGGAGCGCTCGAGCTTCCGCCAGGCTCGGGGTAGCGCCTTCCTCGTGTCGCGACGACGGGCTCGCTCACTCTCCACGAGGCGTCCGGCTGCGAATGCGGCGCCTGAGCCGGCCGTGTCTCCGAGCAAACCCCTCAGCCGGGCTTCGGCCACGATCGCGTCCTGGTGGGCACCGAGCACGTCCTGAAAGGCCTTCGCCCGCGCGACGAAGCGGCGCCCGGCCTTGCCCAGCTCGGGCTCGGCGAGCTCGGCGGCATAACGCGCGCGCTTGCCGAGGATTCGAGCCCGGTGGAGATCGTCGTCGGAGGAGCCGGGACCGAGTTTGGCGGCGGTCTTGCGCAGGCGGCGAAACTCGCGGGCGGCAAGTGTCGACAACGAGATCTCGCCGCGGCGAACCCTCGGGCCGCGCGCAGCGGCCTCGAGCGTGTCGAGGAGGGAGAAGTAGCGTTGGCTCGAGAGGGCCTCCACAGCTAGTGCTTGCGCGATCCCGCGTTCCCGCTCCAGAGCGTCGACGAGCACACCGGCGGAAGCCTGTTCGGGTTGGTCGAGTCGCGCCACCTGGTCTCTCATGCGCGCGACGAGCACGTCGAGATCACGGCGCGGGCCGAGAGAGCCGCCGAGCCACTTGAGCTCCTCCCGTAGGGGTTCCGACCAGTCGGGGTCGAGGATCGGCCGGGCTGCACGCAAGACGGCCCGGATGCGGCGGACGGCGACGCGCATCAGGTGCGCATCTTCAGGGTCGAGATCGAGCCGAACGCCTGGATCATGTCGCAGGATCTCGGCGTACTGGCGAGCAAGCACGCTTCGCAGGCGCCCGATCGGCTCATCGGTAGCCTCGGCGCTCTCCTCGAGAAGCTTCAGGACGGTCGCGCCAAGGCCGCCGGGTGCAACCGTGAGCGAGCCGTTCGCAGGCATCCCTTCGAGCACGTCGATGTCGTCTTGGTCCTCTCCGCGGTGGACTCGTAGGCGCAGGAACGGCTCCGGCCTGTCTCCCCGCAGAAACGCCGGCAGCACCTTTCCGATCTGCTTCGGCATTGCGACCGGCCCGCCCAGCTGCTCCAGCTCGAGCATGCCACCGTCCGGACGAGGAGCCTCCAGCCGCCAGATGCCCCGGCCGTTGTCGAGACGCCTCGAGAGCGTCGCCCCCGCCAGTGTCAGCCGCCGTCCGGGCAAATCGTAGAAAGAGATCTCGAATACGGCGTTGTTGCCGGTCACACGCTCGATCGTAACGCGTCCTCAACAGGGGAGGTGGAGGGCCGGTTCTGGGGCCGGCCCTCCGTCGACTGAACGTGCGACCGCACCGGATCGGGGGGAGAGTGACGGTCGCACCTTGCGCCTTGTCACGACTCGGACGGCGCCCGGGGCGGTCGGTTAGCGCTCTTTACGGAAAGTTCACCAAGGTGGCGGATTGTGCGTCCACGCGCCGCCGAGCATCGTTGCCACGACTCGCGTCTCGGCGAGCTCGTCCGGTTCGCAGGTGAGCGGGTCGCGGTCGAGCACGACGAGGTCGGCGAAGTAGCCAGGCACGAGCTTTCCGCGGCGGCGCTCGTCCCGCGCGAGCCAGGCGGGCGCGACGGTGCTCGCGATCAGCGCCTCCTCGACGGTCACCGCCTGCTCCGGGTGCCAGGCGCCTCGCGCTCGTCCAGCGTTCGCAGTACCCCGGCGCGCAGGCCCTCGAGCGGGTCGAGCTCCTCGATCGGCGCGTCTGAGCCGTTGACCAGGGTCGCGCCGGAGTCGAGCAGGGCGCGGTAGGCGTAGGGGAGGCTCGTCGTGCCGCTCCAGATGCGGTCGGCGAGCTCGCGATCGGAGGGCGCGTGGCTGAACTGCACCGACGCCGTGATCCCGAGCTGCGCGAAGCGCGGCACGTCCTCGGGCGCGAGCAGCTGGGCGTGCTCGATGCGCTGGCGCAGGCCCAGCGGTTGCCACTCCTCCCGCGTCGCCTCGAAGGCGTCGAGCGCCTCGCGGTTGGCGAGGTCGCCGATTGCATGGACGCCGATCGGGAAGCCGGCCAGGGCGGCGCGGCGGATGTGCTCCTCGAGCTCCTCGCGGCTCGTGATCTGCACGCCCGAGCCGTCGAGCAGGCGCGCCGTCTCCGAGCCGAGGGTGCCGTCCATGAAGGCCTTCAGGTAGCCGACCTTCACCCACGGGTTGCCGAAGCCGCCGCGCACGTCGACCTCGGCGAGCTCGTCGGCCTTCTCGGCCGGGAGCGACTGCCAGACCCGCAGGCTGAGCGCGCCCTCGTCGGCGAGGCGCTGCCAGAAGCGCAGGGCGCCGAGCCAGCCGTCCTTGTCGTGCACCGCGGTCACGCCCCGAGCGGCCGCGAGCTTGACCCCGGCGCGCATCGCCTCGACGTACTCGTCGTCGGTCGTCTCGATGTAGCGGTCGCGGAAGTGCCAGCACGATTCCTCGCGCAGGACGCCGGTCGGCTCGCCGTGCTCGTCGAGCTCGACCACGCCGCCCGGGACTTGCAGGTCGCCGTTTGCGTGGGCCAGGGCGGCGGAGTTCAGCCAGACCGAGTGGGAGTCGCGCGCCATCAACGCAACCGGACGGTTGGGGGCGATCGCGTCGAGCGCTTCCTTCGTCGGCTCGATCGGTGGCGTCCAGTCGCCGCTGCGCCAACCGCGGCCGCGCAGCCAGACGGATGTCGGCGAACGCTCCAGTGCCTCGCGCACGCGCGCGACGGCCTCGTCCACCGAGGTCGTGCCCTCGAGCCGCACCTCGTGCTGGGCGAGAGCCCAGGTGGGGAAGTGCACGTGCGAGTCGGTGAAACCGGGGAGCACGCAGCGGCCGCCGAGATCCACGCGCTCCGGTCCGGGGAGCGCGGTCTCGTGGGTGCCGATACCGCCGGCGATCTTGTCGCCGGCGATCGCGACGCTTCGCGCCAGCGGCAGCGAGGGCTCCATCGTGCGGATGACGCCGTTCTCGAGGATCACTCGACGAAGCCTAGTGCCGCTTGACCGCGGCAAGCCGAACGCAGGATGATCCCGCGAAACGCCGTGAGGAGGGAGAAACAATGGCGACCGACTGGTACATGGAAGGCCCGTACCTCAAGAACTGCAGCTGCGATCCCGGCTGTCCCTGCGACTTCAACCAGCACCCGACCCACGGCCACTGTGAGGGCATGGCCGGGATGCGTATCGACAAGGGCAACTTCGGCGACGTCAACCTCGACGGCCTCGCCTGGGGAGCCGTCTACCACTGGCCCGGGGCGCTGCACGAGGGGAACGGCGACATCCAGCCGCTGATCGACGAGCGCGCGGACGAGAGCCAGCGGGACGCGCTGCTCCAGATCCTCAGCGGCCAGAACGGCGGCACCTTCTTCGAGGTCCTCGCGTTCGTCGCGCCGAACGTGAAGGAACCGCTGTACTTGCCGATCGAGTTCGAGGTCGATCTCGAGAAGCGCACCGCGAAGGCGAGTTACGGCGACGTGCTGGAGACGGAGACCGACACGCTTCGTGGGATCGACCCGCCGGACCCGTACCGGATCCTGATCAGGATCCCGGGCGGGATGGAGTACACGAACGAGTCCGGCGAGGCAGACGTCGCGTCCGCGAAGACGATCAAGTCGACCGGTGCGATCCCCTTTGATCTCGAGAACGGGCACTCGTCGCTGGCATATGTCCACTACGGGAACAAGGTCGAGACGGCGGAGTTTCACCCCACCGTGGTCTCGGGCTGAGACGTCGAGATGAGCAGCCTCGCGCCTCCGCGCGGCCAGGTCGAGCGCTCCTCGCCGCTTCGGTCGCTCAATCCCGTCTGGACGGCCGCGTTGCTCCTCGCGGCGGCGCTCGTGGCGTGGATCGTCACGATCGACCGGATGTGGGGCATGGACGCGGGGCCAGGCACCGACCTGGGCGGCCTGGCCTGGTTCGCCGGCATCTGGGTGACGATGATGGCCGCGATGATGCTCCCGTCGGTAGCTCCGATGGCGCTGCTCTTCGCCCGTGTCTCCCGCGAGCGTCGGGGCCAGGGCCGGGCGTTCGTGCCGACCTGGGTCTTCCTCGCCGGATACCTGGCTGCCTGGACGCTGTACGGCCTCGCGGCGTACGGACTGTTCCGGCTCGTGACCGCGTTCGGGACCGAGTGGCTCGCCTGGGACCGGGCGGGGCCCTACGTCGCAGGCGGCGCGATCGTTGCGGCAGGGCTCTATCAGCTCACCCCGCTCAAGGAGGTCTGCCTGCGGCACTGCCGGGGGCCGATGCATTACGTCCTGCACGGCTGGCGGGACGGGAGGCTCGGCGCCCTCCGCATGGGAGCGGAGCACGGCCTCTTCTGCGTGGGCTGCTGCTGGGGGCTGATGGTTGCCCTGTTCGCAGTTGGGGTGATGAGCCTGTTCTGGATGGCGGTCGTCGCGGCTGTGATCTTCGCGGAGAAGGTGTTGCCGTACGGCCTCAGGCTCGCGCGGGTCTTCGCCGTGGCCCTGATCGCCCTCGGGATCTGGATTGCGGCCGCGCCGGGCAGCGTGCCAGGCCTGACGGACCCGGACGCGCCCGGGTCGCCGTCGATGCAGATGGGCCCGTGAGCCCGCGCGAGGCGTTCGTTGACCACCTGAAAGCCGTCTTCCACGACGGCCAGGAGGCCGAATGATCGATCACATCAGCTTGCAGGTCCGCGACTACCCGCGCAGCAAGGACTTCTACGTCGCCGCGCTCGAGCCCCTCGGCTACGGGCTGCTGAGGGAATTCGAGGGCAGAGTCGGAGGCTTCGGCCGTAACGGCAAGCCCTCCTTCTGGATTCGCGAGGGCGCGCCGTCGGGCCCGATTCACATCGCCTTCGAGGCCGCCGACCACGAGGCGGTCGAGGCTTTCTACGCAGCGGCGATGGCGGCCGGTGGCACCGACAACGGCCCGCCCGGGCTCCGCACCATCTACCACCCCGACTACTACGCCGCCTTCGTGCACGACCCGGACGGCAACAACGCCGAGGCGGTTCACCACGGCGGCTGACTGGCGCGTCGCCGGCTCGTACCTCGAGTCGTGCAACTGCGAGGCGATCTGTCCGTGCCGGCGGATCGACGGCGCCATGGGCGGGCGCTCGACCTACGGCATCTGTCTGGGTGCGCTCTCATGGCGGGTCGTAGAGGGGCACGCGGATGGGCTTGACCTCGCCGGCCTGGGCGTCGTTCTCGCGACTCGCTACAGCGACGACGAGGAAGGCTCGCCCTGGAGCTTCGTGCTCTACGTGGACGACCGCGGCGACGAGGAGCAGCGTGAGGCGCTCGCCTCGATCTTCACCGGCGCGGCGCCCGGGACGCAGGTCGAGCATTTTCCGTGGGCCTGGAAGGCGAGCACGCTGATCGCGGTCCGGCCGGCGCAGATCGAGATCGAGCACACGCCCGGCCGCGGCTGGTTCCGGGCCGGGCGGCTTCGTCGAGGTGCGCGCGGCAAGGCCGGTTTCCGAGCGGCGAGATCGTCACCTGCGTGATTCCCGGCCACGAGCGCAGCGGGCGCGAGCTCATCGCCGAGAGCCTCGAAGTCAGCGACGGGGAGCTCGACTTCTCGTTCCGCGGCAACTGCGCCTACGAGAGCGACTTCGACTACCAGGGCACGTAGCCCTCGCCGCTACGTGGTGGGCGAGGGCTCGAGCCGGTCGGCCAGGCCGCGGAGTGCCGCCGCCGAGGTGGAGCGGAGCACCGCCCGCCTGGGACGCACTGCCTTGCGCGTCTTGACCGGGGCGGCCTTCGGCGCGTGGGATTCATTCGTGCGCCGGCGTACTTCGTCGGTTGCTGCGAGCAGATCGAGCATTGCGTCTCCTTTCGGTGAACCGATTCATTCGTCACACTACCTGAAACGGTTCATTCGGGCGTAGTATTCCCGCCATGCCGCACGGCGAGCAGAAGCGGGTCCGGCTGCGGGACGTCGCCGAGCGGGCGGGAGTCTCGGTCGGCAGCGCCTCGCAGGCGTTCGGACGGCCCGAGCTCGTCTCCGAGGAGATACGCAAGCGCGTGCTCGACGCAGCCGACGCGCTGGGTTATCCGGGGCCCGACCCGGCCGCGCGCCGGCTCCGTCTCGGCCGGGCTGGAGCGATCGGCCTGATCTTCGCCGAAAGGCTCGGCTATGCGTTCACCGATCCCGCCCAGGCGCCATTCCTGCAAGGGGTCGCCAGTGCCATGGAGGAGGCGCCCAACGGCTTGCTGCTGATCCCCGACTCGCGCTATCGCCAGGAGGCTGCGCGGACGGTTCGAGAAGCTGCCGTCGACGGTTTCATCGTCTACTCGACGCCGCAGAACGATCCTCGTATGGAAGCCGCGCTCGCCCGGCGGCTCCCCGTCGTGACGGTGGACCAGCCGCGCGGCGCGGAGACGCCCTTTGTCGGAATCGACGACCGCGCGGGAGCACGCAGCGCGGCCGTGCACCTGCGCGAGCTCGGGCACGAGCGCGTGGCGGTGCTCAGCTTCATCACCGCACTCGACCCGGAGGGCCAGCTCGAGCTCGATCTGAGCGTCGAGCGACTCGGGGGGTATCAGGAAGGCCTGGGCGAGGCCTGGGATCCGAGCCTCGTCCGCGTGTGCCGACCCAATGCTCCAGAGCCGGCCCGCGAGGCAACGCTGGAGCTGCTCGGGGAACCGGAGCCGCCGACGGCGATCCTCGCCATGACCGACACGCTCGCCGTGGGCGCCCTGCAGGCAGCGGCCGAGCTCGGCGTCTCGGTTCCGGCCGACCTGTCCGTGGTCGGGTTCGACGACAGCCCCGTTGCCGCGCACACGACGCCTCCCCTGACGACGGTCGCGCAGCCTCAGGAGGAGAAGGGCCGGCTCGCGGCGCAGTGGCTCATCGAGGACATCGAGCGCGGCGAAGGGCCTCGGGGGAGAGATCGGCAGACGATCCTTCCGACGGAGCTCCTCGTGCGCGAGTCGACCGCTCCACCCCGGGGCTAGACTCCGGCCGTGCCGAGCGACCCGCTGAGCGACGAGCAGCGCGAGATCCGAGCCCTGGTACGCGACCTGGCGCGCGAGCGGGTGGCGCCCCGGGCGGCCGAGATCGACAAGTCCGCCGAGTTCCCCTGGGACATGGTCGAGCTGCTCCGCGAGCACGACCTCTTCGGGCTCCCGTTCGAGGAGGTGCACGGCGGCACCGGCACCGGGGCGCTGATGGTGCTGGTCGCGATCGAGGAGCTCTCGAAGGTCTGCGCGACCACAGGGCTTCTCCTGGCCGTGCAGGAGCTGGGCTCGCTCGGGGCCCAAGCTCGTGGGCACCGACGAGCAGAAGTCGCGCTGGCTGCCGCGGCTTGCGAGCGGCGAATGGCTCGCGGCCTACGCGCTGACGGAGGCGGGCTCTGGCTCCGACTCGGCGGCGATGCGAACGGAGGCGAAGCGGGAGGGTGACGAGTACGTCCTGAACGGCGCGAAGCGCTTCATCACGAACGCGGGCGTCGCCGAGCTCTACACCGTCTTCGCCAAGACCGACCCCACCGCCGGGCACGCCGGCATCTCGGCTTTCGTCGTCGAGGCCAGCGCGCCGGGCTTCGAGGTCGGCCGGATCGAGCCCAAGATGGGCATCAAGGGCTCGACCACCGGCGAGATCTTCTTCAACGACTGCCGTATCCCGGCCGACAACCTGCTCGGCGAGGAGGGCGAAGGCTTCCGCCTCGCGATGCGAATCCTCGACCGCTCGCGTCCGGGGATCGGCGCGCAGGGCCTCGGGCTCGCGCAGGGCGCGACCGACTACGCGCTCGAGTACGCGAAGTCGCGCGAGACGATGGGCAAGCCGATCGCCGAGCACCAGCTGATCGCCGCGACGCTGGCCGACATGGAGACGAAGTGCGAAGCCGCCCGCGGGCTGCTCTACAAGTGCGGGCAGCTGATCGACGAGGGCGCCGACGGAGCCGACCTGACGAAGATCTCCGCGATGGCGAAGCTCTACTGCACCGACGTGGCGATGGAGGTCACGACCGACGCCGTGCAGATCCTCGGCGGCTACGGCTACATCCAGGAGTACCCGGTCGAGCGGATGATGCGCGACGCCAAGATCACCCAGATCTACGAGGGCACGAACCAGATCCAGCGGCTCGTGATCGCCCGCGAGATGCTGAAGGAGCAGCGCACGTCACTGCTCGCCGGCGTTGGCTAGCCGCCAGGTCAAGCTCTCGAGCGCCGACCGGGTGCTCTTCCCGGGCGACGGAATCACCAAAGGCGACCTGTTCGAGTACTACGGCGAGATCGCGCCGGCGATCGTGCCGCACCTGCGGAACCGGCCGTTCACGATGAAGCGCTGGCGCGAGGGGCTCGAAGGCGGCAGCTTCTTCCAGAAGCAGGCCCCGAAGGGCATGCCCTCGTGGATCCCGACGCGGCAGTTCCGGACGTGGCCGCGCGAGGGCGGCTCGCGGCTCGTCGACTTCCCGCTCGTGAACGACCGCGAGACGCTGCTCTGGATGGTGCAGATGCACTGCATCGACATGAACGCCTGGTACTCGCGGGTCGACAAGCCGGAGCGGCCCGACTATGTCGTGTTCGATCTCGACCCGCCGGAGTCGCGCAACGGCTTCACGCAGGCGATCCGGGTCGCCCACCTCGTGCGCCAGGCGCTCGAGCGGCTCGAGCTCGACTCTTACGTGAAGACGAGCGGAGCGGACGGTATCCACGTGCTCGTGCCGATCGCGCGCCGCTCGACGTATGCGGACACGTACGAGTTCGCCGAGCGCTTGTCGCGCGCGCTCGAAGGTGAGAACCCGGGCCTCGTGACCACGGAATGGCTGAAGAAGAAGCGGCGCGGCGTGCTCGTCGACCACCGCCAGAACGGGCACGGCAAGACGATCGCGTCCCCGTACTCCGTGCGGCCGAAGGCGGGCGCGCCGGTCTCGACGCCGCTGCGCTGGGAGGAGCTCGGCGAGAAGGTGCGCCCGCGTGACTTCGGCATGCGCGAGGCGCTCGCGCGCGTCGAGAAGCACGGTGACCTGTTCGAGCCTGTCCTGCAGGGCGGCCAGGCTCTCGGGCCGGCGCTACGTCAGCTGCGTACGTGACACGCGCCCTGGTGATCGGGTCGGGGCCGAACGGGCTCTCGGCGGCGATCGCGCTCCTGCAGGACGGGGTCGAGGTCGAGGTGCGGGAGGCCGCCGGTCACCTCGGCGGTGGGCTGCACACCGAGGAGTTGACGCTGCCCGGGTTCCTGCACGACGTCTGCGCCACGGTGCAGCCGCTCGCGGTGGGGTCGCCGTTCTTCCGGAGCCTCGACCTCGGCGTCGAATGGGTCCACCCGGGCGCGCCTGCGGCGCACCCGCTCGACGACGGGACGGCGGTCATGCTCGAGCGTGGGCTCGCCGAGACCGCCGACGGTCTCGGCCGCGACGGCGCCGCCTACCGGCGGCTCGTGGAGCCGCTCGTCGAGGCGTGGGACGAGCTGGCGCCGGTTCTGCTCGGGCCTCTGCCCCCACCGCCGCGGCGAACATTGCGAGCCGCACGAGCGGCCGGTCTCGGGCCGCTGGCCGCAGGTGCGCGTGCCGCGCTCGGCGACGCGCGCTCGGTGGCGGAGTCGCTGTTCCAGACCGAGCGGGCGCGGGCCTGGTTCGCTGGCCATTGCGCGCACTCGATGCTTCCGCTCGAGCGCCGCCCGAGCGCGGGCTTTGGCCTCGCGTTGGCCGTGCTGGGGCATGCGGTCGGCTGGCCGTTCGCTCGCGGCGGCTCCTCGCGGCTCGCGGACGCGCTTTCGGCACGCGTCCGCGAGCTCGGCGGCACGCTGGCCACCGACTCGCTCGTGGACGAGCTCCCGCAGGACAGGCTCGTGCTCGCAGACGTCGTCCCGCGCGAGCTCGTCAGGCTCGCACGCGGCCGCTTACCCGAGCGCTACGAACGGCGGTTGCGGAGCTTCCGGCACGGGCCCGGGGCGTTCAAGGTGGACTGGGCGCTCGACGGGCCGATTCCGTGGAGCGCTCCGGAGTGTGGCCGTGCGGGCACGGTGCACCTCGGCGGCACGCTCGACGAGATCGCGCAATCGGAGTGGGCGGCGTGGAGCGGACGTCCAGCCGAGCGTCCGTTCGTGCTGCTCGTCCAGCAGACCGTGTTCGACGACACCCGCGCGCCCGCCGGCAAGCACAGCGCCTGGGCGTACTGCCACGTCCCGAACGGCTCGACGTTCGACATGACCGAGCGGATCGAGGCCCAGGTCGAGCGCTTCGCACCCGGTTTCCGTGACCTCGTGCTCGCGCGACACACGATCGCGCCGGCCGAGTTCGAGGCCCGCAACCGCAACCTCGTCGGCGGAGACCTCAACGGCGGGGCGATGGACCTGGGCCAGCTGGTGTTCCGGCCAGCGGGTCGGCTCGCCCCCTACCGGACGCCGCTCGAAGGCGTCTACCTCTGCTCCTCGTCGACCCCGCCGGGAGGCGGCGTCCACGGGATGTGTGGCTACTGGGCGGCGCAGGCTGCCCTCAGGGGTGCAGCGAGCGTGTCTCGACGACCTCGAAGTCCGAGCCCTTGACCCGAGCGAGCGTGTGCAGCTGGTCGTTCGACCAACCCCGATTCGGCGCGCCCGTGATGTACCAGTCCGAACCGTTGTCGGCGACGATCATCCCGTAGCGCTTGAGCGCGGCCAGGACGATTCGCGCCTGCCGCGGAAAGGAGCGCACGTCGAAGCTCGCCTTCAGGCGCACGCGCAGGCCCATCGGCGGCAGGTTCGGCGAGGTGAGGTCGCTCGCGTAGTGCCGCGCCGGGTAGACGTACGCGCGCCGGGTGCGCTGCACGGTGAAGCGCAGGGCGTGGTCGATCACGCCGCGGCGAACCTCGTCGTAGCGGGCGAGACCGGGGAAGATCGGCAGGCCGGCGGCATCGGCCGACGTCCAGCCCGCGGGGCGGACCCGGTTGGAGCGCAGGCTCCAGGTGGCCCCGGCCCAGGCGTGCCAGCGACCCTGACGGCGCTCGAGCCCGCCGAGCTCGTAGAGGCGGCACGCGCTCTTGTCGAGCAGCAGCGCGTGGTGGTCGCTGCCGCCTTCGACGTGCACGCCCTTCGGGATCGGGTAGCCGACGTGGTCGCTCTCGTCGTCGTACTCGAAGGTGACGCGCGCGCGCGGCGTCGAGCGCGACACCACGTCGAACGGGATCCCGATCGGCGAGCCCTCCCAGAGCCCGGAGCCGAAATCGGCATGAAGGCCGGTGCCGGCGCCGATCGAGCCGATGATCGCGGCCGAGTTCTGCGCCACCGGGAGCCGGTCGACGCGCTTGTTCCACGGGTTGGAGGCCGGGAAGACGGGACAGCGCGGGGCGCTCGGCACGCGCAGCGCCTGGGCTGCACCGCCGAGGCAGGCGAGGCCGATCACGACGAGGACGGCGGCGCTGCGGTTCACGCGCCCAGTATCGGCCCTCCGGCGGGCGGCCTGGATCCCGACTTCGGGCTAGGAGGTCTTCGCGGCGCGCATCGAGGCCTTGTGGGCCCGCTTCTTCGCCTGGTAGTCCTCGAGCGCCTCGATCGAGTCCACGTCGCCGAGGGTGGGGTGGCTCGGCGCGAGCTCCTGCGCGGCCTCGACGCCGAAGCGCTTCGCCAGCACCGCGCCCAGCGCCTTCACCTTCATCTCGCCGAAGCCGGGTAGGGCTGAGATCCGCTTGCGCAGATCGGCGCCGTCGGCTGCCTCGCTCCAGACGCGCTCGGCGTCGCCGTCGTAGTCCTCTGCGACCACGGCGGCCAGGTCCTGCACGCGCCGCGCCATGTTCCCCGGGAAGCGGTGAATCGCCGGCTTCTCGCGAAACACCTCGTCGAGCCGCGCCGGGTCGGCGACCGCGATCTCCGCGGGCTCGAGCGTTCCCAGCCTCTGCTTCAGCTTGAGCGGGCCGGCGAACGCCGTCTGCACCGGAACCTGCTGGTCGAGGGCGAACCCGACGAGCAGCGCGAACGGCTCGCGGGCCAGCAGCTCGTCGGCTTCGTCGTTGCCGGTGAAGTGGAGCCGGTCGGGACGGGTCGCTGCCACGCCGCGATCCTACCCCTCGACGAGCTCCTCGAGCCCGCGCGCCGCGAGACCGGCGGTCGAGATCGCGGAAACGCCGAGCGCCGATTCGTGCCACGCGGCAAGGGGGAGGGAATCGACCGTGCGGTCGAGATGGTCACGGTGCCCAGGGTCGAGCTCGCCATGCTCGATATAGGTGCGAAAGGCCTCCCGCGGATAGCCGGTCTTTTCGATCAGCGTCTCGATCAGCTCGGGCGTCGGCGGGTACCCCTCCATCACCGCGACGTAGCCGAGAAAGGAGACGGGGTGATAGTGGAGGATCCAGTAGTACTGGCTCCCCACCAGTGCCGCGACAGCAGGCGTGGGCATGCGCTCGGCGACGGTCGCACGATCGACCCCGAGGACCTCGAGGTCGTCGAGCAGCGTCTCGTCGTGGTGCAGCTCCTCGTCGACGTGCTCAGCGAGGTAGCTCGAGAGTGGCGCCGCCAAGCGGGTCGGTGTCCGCCAGCTCGCGCGAACGCGTCAGCGCTGCCTCCGTGAGCGGCACGGTCGCGCGGATGATCGCGTGCTGCATGACCAGGTACTCGGGCCACAACTCGGGAAGGCGAGGATGGACGACGAGCGCCTCGTACGCCGTTGCCATCGGGCGGATGACGAGCTCGATTTTCTGCCTGAGACGGACACTCGCCGTCTCAGGTCGCGCGTCGGCTGCTCTCAGTGAACCGCGGAGATCCGCAGATTTGGCTCGACTTTCGCGTCCTCCATGCTCGTCATGACACTGTCCATCGCGTTCAGCTCGGCTTCCGAGCATTTGTTGAGCGCCGTGATGACGCTGCCAGGAAGCTGATCGGGGCTCACTTCTCTCTTCTTTAGGTGCTTCGCAACGTGCTCGTTGGGCTGGGGCTTGTCTCCGCCCTGGGGGTGGTCGGGCATCGCTCATCCCTCCTGTCGATGCGTCCGAAATGGACGCAGCCGAATATCCAGGCTCGGTCGCCGCATGTCAAGACGAGGACGACGCAACGGCGAGCTCCTCCGCGACCGATCGGGCCCGTTCGAGTGCCGGAAGGTTTCCCTTCCGCTCGTACAGCCGGGCAGCCTCCTCGAGCGCGACCAGCGCCTCCTCTCGCCGGCCCGCGAGGGCGAGAACCTCTGCGAGGTCGAAGAGCGCATCCGCCTGCGTGTTCAGGAGATCTGTCCGTTCGCCCAGCTGCACCGCTTCCCGCGCCAGCGCCTCGGCTCGATCGAGGTCTCCCTGCTGCGCCCGGATCCTCGCGCGGGAGGTTCGCCAGAGCATCTGGGAGAAGACGTCGTCCGGGGCGGCCGCCTCCTCGCTGGCACGGCTGAATCGGGCCGCCTCCTCGTACCGGCCCTCCGCGCAGAGGGCCTGCGCGAGGAAGCCGGCGATCGTGGAGCTGAAGGCATGCTCGCCCATTCGGTCCAGGGTTGCGTAACTGCTGCGAAGCACCGTCACCGCGGCCTCAGGCGTTCCGGCGAGACTCTCGATCAGGAACGCCTCCTGCGCTGCGTTCGCAGCCCAGACGTTGAGGCCGAGGTCGCCGAGGGAGCGGGTGCCGTCCGCGAGCAGTTGCCGCGCGAGATCGAATTCGCCTCTCATCGCCTCGAGCACCGAACGCTCGACGCAGCACCACGCTTCGATCGTCGGATCGTCGCCGGAGAGCTCCTGAAACTCCTTCGAGCGGGCGATGCCCTCGACCGCGGGAAGCGGGCCGAAGATCGTGCTGAGCAACAGCCAGCCGATGCTCTCGGCCTTCTCCGCCGCATAGCCGCCGCGCTCGGCGTAGGAAAGCGCCTGTCTCCAGGCGCGCTCGGCCTCCGCCATCGCGCCGAGCACCCCTCCTTGAACGCGGCCGAGCAGGTTCCACGCCTGGGCCAGGCTGAAGTCGTCGCCGAGCTCCTCGCAGGCGCTCAGCGCGTCTTGCGCGTCCGCCGAGAGATCGTGGCTGCTTCCGCTCAGGCTGCGGAGCGTGCAGAGGCCGAGCAGGGCGCGCGCCGTTCGTCGCCCGCCGAGCTCGAGCGCGTCCTCGAGCGCCTTGCGTCCCTCCCCGACGAAGCCGCGCGTGGCCCAGAAGCCCCACAGCGCGGTGGCGAGGCGCAACAGCAGCTCGCCGTCACGCGTCTCCCGGGCCTGGTCGATCGCCGCGCGCAAGTTTGCGTTCTCGTCGTCGAGGCGGGCGAGCAAGCTCGAGTGATCTCCCGTCCGGGACTCGACGTCGAGCCGCTCCGCGACCCCGGCGAAGTACTCCGCATGGGCCCGGCGCGCCTCCTCGAGCTCGCCCGCCGTGTCCAGTAGCTCACACGCGTACTCGCGGATCGTCTCGAGCATCCAGAAGCGCGGCTCCCCGTCGGAGTCGGCCTTCTGGCGCAGCAGGCTCTTCTCGACCAGCGACTCGAGCCCGTCGAGAACGTCGATCCCGAGCTCGCCGTCCGGGTCGCAGAGCGCTTCCGCGGCTTCGGGGCGGCATCCGCCGACGAGCACGCCGAGACGCTGGAACAGCGTCTTCTCCTCGCTCAGCAGCAGGTCGTAGCTCCACTCGATCGTGCCGCGCAGCGTGCGCTGGCGCTCGTCCAGGTCCTGCGCGCCGCCGGTGAGCAGCTTGAGGCGCTCGTCGAGGCGGCGCCGGAGCGCGGGCGGGGGGAGCGCGCGCACGCGGGGTGCGGCGAGCTCGATCGCGAGCGGCAGGCCCTCGAGACGCATGCAGATCTCGGCGACGGCCTCCTGGTTTTCGTCGGTCACGGCAAACTCGGCAACCGCGGCATGCGCGCGCTCACCGAAGAGCCGCACCGACTCGCCCAGCGCCAGCGGCCGGACGGCGTAGCGTGCGCTCGCCGGAGAGGTGGAGCGGCGTCCTGCTCGTCGCGAGCACGTTCAGGCCCGGGGCCGATCCGAGCAGCCCTGCGAGCACCGGCGCCGCCGCGACGACCTGCTCGAAATTGTCGAGCACCAGGAGCATCTGCTTGTCGCGGACGTACTCGGTCAGCGTCTCCACCACGGACTCGCCGGACTGCTCGCGCAGCCCGAGCGTCTGCGCCATCGTCGGAACGACCAGCTCCCAGTCGCGGATCGACGCCAGGGAGACGAAGAAGACGCCGTTGGCGAACTGCTCGACCACCAACGCGGCCACCTGGAGCGCGAGGCGAGTCTTGCCGGCCCCTCCGGTGCCCGTGAGCGTCACGAGGCGGACGTCGTCGCGCGACAGGAGCGCCTGCAGCTCCTCGAGGTCGTCGACGCGCCCGATGAAGGCGTTTGGCTGGACGGGCAGGTTCGTCGGCCGGTTGTCGAGCGTCTTCAGCGGCGGGAACTCGGCCGGCAGCCCCTCGACGTGCAGTTGATAGAGGTGTTGTGAGCCGGAAAGGTCCTTGAGCCGGTGCTCGCCGAGGTCGCGCACCGCGAAGCGCTCGTCGAGCAGCGTCCGCGTGGACTCCGAGAGGAGCACCTGTCCGCCGTGGCCGGCGGCCATCACGCGCGCCGCTTGATGCACGTCGAGGCCGATGTACTTGCCGTCGATCGATCGCGGCTCGCCCGTGTGCAGGCCGATCCGCACCAGAATTTCGTTCTCGTCGGGCCAGGGGTGCTGCGCAAGCGCCTGCTGGGCCTCGGCGGCGGCGAGCGCCGCTTCGGCGGCGGAGGCGAACGCGACGAAGAGCGCGTCACCCTCGCCGTCGACTACGAAGCCGTGGTGCTGTTCGCATGCCTCCCGGAGCAGACGGTGGTGCTCAGCGAGCAGGTCGGCGTAGGCGTCTCCGGTTCGCTGCAGCAGCCGAGTCGAGCCCTCGATGTCGCTGAAAAGCAGCGTGACCGTGCCGCTGGGAGGTTCGGCCATGGCTCCAGTATCGCGCTCGCCGGGGCCAGTTCAAGAGTGCTCGAGCCAGCGCTTCGCCTCCTCGACGGAGCGGAGCCGCACGAAGCGCGGGTCGCCGCCGTAGCGCCTCGGCCACTCACGCTTGTGGCGGAAGTGCCCGCGCACCATCCACCAGAAGAGCGAGTCCCAGCCCCAGAGTGCGTTGCGCCAGCGTCTCGCGGTTGCCGTTCCAGAGCTCGACGTCGTTGCGGATTCGGTGCCTCGTCCGCTTCCAGATCCGTCGGAGCTTCAGCCACAGAGGCAGGTCGAGCCAGACGATCGTGTCGGCCTCGCGCGAGCACGGTCTCGCCGAGCTTCGCCTCGTAGTTGCCGTCGATCACCCACCCGGCCGGCGTCATCGTCTCGCGCACGCGCGCGCGAAACTCCTCGTCGGTTGGCTCGCTCCAGTTCGGCCCGTGGTGGAGCGCGTCGAGCTCGACGTAGGGCAGCTCTAGCCGGCCCGCCAGCTCCCTCGCGAAGGTCGTCTTTCCCGAGCCGGAAGTGCCCTTGACGTTGATCCGTCGGGCCATCTGAGCAGGGTACTCTGGCCCTGTGGATTCGCTCTCCGTCTTCAGCCCGGAGACGCGCGCCTGGTTCGAGCAGGCCTTCGCCGGGGCGACCCCTGCGCAGGAGCGCGGCTGGCCTGCGATCGCCCGCGGCGGGAACACGCTGATCCAGGCGCCGACCGGATCGGGCAAGACGCTGGCGGCCTTCCTCTACGGGATCGACCGGCTCAACGCGGAGCCGGGCGAAGGGCTGCGCCTGCTCTACGTCTCGCCGCTCAAGGCCTTGAACTACGACATCGAGCGCAACCTGCGCGGGCCGCTCGCCGGCCTTCGGTCCGAGCTGCGCGTGGGCGTCCGCACCGGCGACACGCCGCAGAAGGAGCGTGCCGCGATGGTGCGCAAGCCGCCCGACATCCTGATCACCACGCCGGAGTCGCTCTTCCTGCTGCTCACCTCACAGGCGCGCGAGACGCTTCGGTCGGTCGAGACGGTGATCGTGGACGAGGTGCACGCGGTCGCGGGCACGAAGCGCGGCGCGCACCTGGCGCTCTCGCTGGAGCGGCTCGACCGGCTGGTCGGCAAGCCCGTGCAGCGGATCGGCCTCTCGGCCACGCAGCGTCCGCTCGAGGAGATCGGCCGGTTCGTCTCGGGCGGCCGCGAGATCGAGCTCGTGGACGCCGGCCGCGCCAAGGAGCTCGACCTCGAGGTGGTCGTCCCGCTCGACGACATGCGCGAGCCCGAGGAGCAGCAGTCGATCTGGCCGTCGATCTACCCGGAGATCCTCGAGCTCGTCCGCGCGCACCGCTCGACGATCGTCTTCGTGAACAACCGCCGCCTCGCGGAGCGGCTGGCCCTGCGCCTCAACGAGCTCGCTGAGGAAGAGATCGCGCGAGCGCACCACGGCTCGCTGGCCCGCGAGCAGCGCGTCGAGGTCGAAGAGCTGCTCAAGCTCGGGAAGATTCCGTGCCTGGTCGCCACCTCGTCGCTCGAGCTCGGGATCGACATGGGCGCGGTGGATCTCGTGATCCAGGTCGAGTCGCCCAAGTCGGTCGCGCGCGGGCTGCAGCGGATCGGCCGCGCCGGGCACGAGCTCGGCGCCGTCTCGAAGGGGCGGATCTTCCCGAAGTTCCGCGCCGACCTGCTCGAGTCGGCGGTGGTCGCGCGCCGCATGCGCGACGGCGCGATCGAGGAGACGAAGATCCCGCGCAACCCGCTCGACGTGCTGGCGCAGCAGATCGTGGCGATCTGCGCCGACGAGGAGATCGCGGTGGACGAGCTGCACTCGCTGGTGCGCGGCGCCTATCCGTTCGCCGACCTCTCACGCGTCCAGCTCGAGAACGTGCTCGACATGCTCGACGGGCGCTACCCATCCGACGAATTCGCCGAGCTGCGGGCGCGTGTGGTCTGGGATCGCACCGGCGGCGTCGTCCGGGGGCGCCAGGGTGCCCGGCGGCTCGCGGTCACCAACGCGGGCACGATTCCCGACCGCGGCCTGTTCGGCGTGTACCTGGTCGAAGGCGGGGGCCGGGTCGGCGAGCTCGACGAGGAGATGGTCTACGAGGCTCGTGCGGGGCAGACGTTCCTGCTCGGCGCCTCGACCTGGCGGATCGAGGAGATCACGCGCGACCGCGTGCTGGTCTCGCCCGCGCCGGGGGTGCCGGGCGCCGTGCCGTTCTGGAAGGGCGAGGGCGTCGGCCGCCCCTACGAGCTGGGCGAGGCGATCGGCGCCACCTCGCGCGAGCTGGTGGCGCTCTCGGACGAAAAGGCACTGGCGAAGCTCAAGGACGAGCACTCGCTCGACGACCGCGCCGCTCGGAACCTGATCGCGTTCCTCGCCGAGCAGCAGGCCGCGACGGGCGCCGTGCCTTCGGACCGGACGATCGTGGTCGAGCGCTTCCGCGACGAGATCGGCGACTGGCGGCTCTGCATCCTGACCCCGTTCGGCGGCCGGGTGCACGCGCCGTGGGCGCTCGCGCTGGGCGCCCGGCTGCGCGAGTCGCTCGGGCTCGAGGCGCAGGCGATCTGGTCGGACGACGGGATCGCGATTCACCTGCCCGACTCCGACGCGGCCGCCGCCGATCGACGACGTGCTGCTCGATCCCGAGCAGGTCGAGGAGCTGGTCGACGCAGGAGCTCGGCGACACGGCGCTCTTCGGCGCGCGCTTCCGGGAGAACGCGGGGCGGTCGCTGCTGATCCCGCGGCGCCGGCCCGGCGAGCGCACGCCGCTGTGGCAGCAGCGCCTGAAGGCGCAGTCGCTGCTCCAGGTGGCCCGCCGCTACCCGGCCTTCCCGGTCGTGCTCGAGACCTACCGCGAATGCCTCCAGGACGTCTTCGACCTGCCCTCGCTGAAGAAGCTCCTGCAGGGCCTGCGCACGCGGCAGATCGACCTCGTGGACGTCGAGACGGCGTCGGCCTCGCCCTACGCGGCCTCGCTGCTCTTCGACTACGTCGCGAACTACATGTACGAGGACGACACGCCGGCCGCCGAGCGGCGGGCGCAGGCGCTCTCGCTCGACCGCGACCTGCTGCGCGAGCTGCTCGGCCAGGAGGAGCTGCGCGACCTGATCGACCCGGGCGCGCTCGCCGAGGTCGAGGGCCAGCTGCGCGGCGACCCGCGCAGTCCGGACGAGCTGCACGACCTGCTGCGACGGCGCGGCGACCTGCGCGACGACGAGTACGACGCGGAGCTGGCCGAGCCGCTGCTGACCGAGCGGCGCGCGGTGCACGTGCGCGTCGCGGGTGAGCAGCGGCTGATCGCCGCCGAGGACGCGGGCCGCTACCGGGACGCGCTCGGGGCGATGCCGCCGGGCGGGCTGCCCGAGGCCTTCCTCGAGGCCGACGACGAGCCGCTGCACTCGCTGCTGCGCCGCTTTGCGCGCTCGCGAGGCCCGTTCACCACCGGCGAGGCGAACGAGCGCTTCGGCCGCGACGTCGAGCCGGTCCTGCGGGAGCTCGAGCGGGCCGACCAGCTCGTCCGCGGCGAGCTGCGCCCGGGCGGGAGCGAGCGCGAGTGGTGCGACCCGGAGGTTCTGCGGCGGCTGCGCCGCGCATCGCTGGCCGCGCTGCGGCGTGAGGTCGAGCCGGCCGAGCAGGCGGCCTTCGGCCGCTTCCTGCCGAGCTGGCAGGGGATCGACCGGCGCGCGACGCTGCGCGAGGCGTTGGTGCCGCTGCAGGGGCTCGCGCTTCCGGTCGCGCTCTGGGAGTCCGAGGTGCTGCCGCGCCGCGTGCCCGGCTACCGGCCCGAGCAGCTCGACGCGCTCTGTGCGTCGGGCGAGGTCGTCTGGGTCGGCGCCGGGCTCGACCGCGTCGCCGTCTATTTCCGCGGCGACGCGCCGGTGCTCGGCCCGCCGCCCGCCGCCGACCGGCCGGAGCGCGAGGTGCACGAGCGCCTGCGCGCGGCACTCGGCCGGAGCGCGCTCTTCTGGTACGACCTGCTCGCCGACACCGGGCTGGAAGCGGAGGAGGCGCTGCCGGCGCTCTGGGATCTCGTCTGGGCCGGCGAGGTCACCAACGACGCGTGGACGCCGCTCCGTGCCGGACGCCGCTACCAGGCGCAGGGACAGCGGCAGCGCCCGCCGCGACGCTTCTCGCGCCGCCGCGCCGGCGAGATCACCGCGACCCAGGGCCGCTGGTCGCTCACAGGCCGTCTCTTCGCCGGCCGCCCCGACCGGCGCGCGCTTGCGGAGCTGATGCTCGAACGCCAGGGCATCGTCGTCCGCGACGGAGTCCGCGCCGAGGGTGTCCCGGGCGGCTACGGCGCGGTCTACGGCGAGCTGAAGGCGCTCGAGACACTCGGCCTCTGCCGCCGCGGCTACTTCGTCGAGGGGCTCGGCGGCGCGCAGTTCGCCCTCGGCGGTGCGGTCGAGCGGCTGCGGGAGCTGAAGCCGAAGGACGGCGAGACCAAGGAGCCGCTCGTGCTCGCGGCGGCCGACCCGGCGCAGCCCTACGGGGCGGCCCTGCCGTGGCCGAAGCGGGCCGGCGCGCGGGCCGCGCGAGTCGCGGGCGCGCACGTCGTCCTGCTCGGCGGCGAGCCGGCGCTCTACGTCGAGCGCGGCGGCCGTTCGCTCGTTCCGCTGCGCGAGCCCGAGGAGGAGTGGCTGCGGGAGGCTCTGACCGCGCTCGTCGCCCACGTCAAGGGCGGCGGAAGGAAGCGGCTCGCGGTCGAGCGCTTCGACAGCAAGCCCGTCGGCGACACGGAGATCATGCCGCTGCTGCTCGAGGCCGGGTTCGTCGCCGGCCCCAGGCGGGCCGTCCTCCGGCCATAGATGCCTGAGGGCGATTCGCTGCACCGTGCGGCGCGCAAGCTTCAGGTGCTCGTGGGCGAGAGGGTCGGAGTCGAGACCCCGCACCCGCGCGCCGCGGTGAGCCGGGTCGCGGAGCGGCTGGACGGTCGCAAGCTCCTCGGCGTCGAGGCGGCGGGCAAGAACCTGCTCCTGAGCTTCGAGGGCGGGCTCGTGCTGCGCAGCCATCTGCGGATGACCGGCCGCTGGCAGCTCGTGAAGGAGGGAGCGCGGCGCGTCGGCAACCCCTGGCTCGTGCTGCGCGGCGGCGGTCATGAGGCAGTGCTCTGGAACGGGCCTGTGCTCGAGCTCTCGGCGCGCGGCGCGCTGCGGCTCGGCCCGGACATCTTGGCCGAACCGCCCGACTTCGACCGGATGGTCGCCAACTTGCGGCGTGAGCACCAGGCGCGTGAGCTCGGCGACGCGCTGCTCGACCAGCAGTTGGTCGCCGGGATCGGGAACATCTGGAAGGCGGAGTCGCTCTGGCACGCCCAGGTCTCGCCGTGGCGGCGACTCGGCGACGTGACCGACGACGAGCTGGAGAACGTCCTCGGCCAGGCGACGAGGCTGATGCGGGCGTCCCTGGAGCAATCGCGCGACAGCCGTGCGGTGTATCGCCGGGCCGGCCGGCCCTGCCCACGCTGCGCCACGCCGATCCGCTCCCGCGGCCAGGGCGACGACAACCGCACGGCCTACTGGTGCCCCGGCTGCCAAAGAGGAGAGGAGCGGCCCGGAGCGTAGGAAGGAGCCGTGGCCGTGCGCGCTCCGCACCTGTACCGCTCGCTTCGCTGCTTCTGCCTGGCCGGCTTCTCGCTGCTGGCGGCGGACGTCGAGGGCGGAGCCGAGATTCCCTTCTCCTTCGAGGAGCACGCGGCGCGCGGGAACGCCTCGCTGTACGAGTACCGCCCGCTCGTCCGCTCCTACGTGGACGCGCGGGGCGAGCGGCTCGGCGCGCTGGCCGACGCGAACATCGTGCTCGAGGAGCTGCGCCGCGAGCCCGCGGCTGCGATCTATGCCGCCGCCCACTCGGGCAAGGGCGAGAGCTCCCTCCTGCGAACGATCGCGCTCCCGCTCCTGGCCGATGTCGCCGAGGCCTGCGGCGGCCTCGACTGGAGCGACGAGGCCTTCGATCGGGCCTACGCCGAGCTCGAGCGCACGCTTCTGGGCGAGCGTCGCACCTACGCGGCCGTGGCGCCGCTCGTCGGGGTCTCGGTCGGGACGCAGGTCGAGCTGGCCGAAGGCCTGCGGGTGCGGCTCGCCGCGACGGGCGAGCTCGCGGCGCACTGGCCTGAAGCATCGGGTCTCTTGCCGGCCGAGTTCGGCCGCGCGCCCGACCGGCTCTGCGTGCTCGAGCTGGAGCGGACGCTCGCGCCCAACGTGCCAGAGCCGCCCGATTCTCCCGGTGAGCTGGCAGATGCGGTCAGCGCGCTTCGTCTTGCGACTGCAGGGCCGATCGCCGCGGGCCCGGTGCTCTTCGAGCGGCTGGACTGGCGTCCGTTCGCGGTGAGGCCGGTGCTGCCGATCGCGGCCGCGGAGCCTCGTGGGGAGCCGACACGGCTCGACGCCTTCCGGGCACGGCTCGCTTCCGACCTGCTCGTCAGCCTCGGCCGCGCCGAGGAGGATCCGGAGCTCGCCGAGGCGCTCGACCGCTGGGAGCTTTCGCTCTTCGCGGACGAGCCCTTCCGCTCGGAGCAGCTGCGCGAGGCGCTCGCGGCGCTGCTGGGCGGTGCGGACGGGCTCTGGGCCGCGGCGGTGCGGGCGGCGGTGCTGCTCGGCGAGACCGGACCGGATCGGGCAGAGCAGCTCGAGCGGTTACGAGCCCTGGCGCGCGGAGAGCCGGCGGGACGCGGGGCGGAGGAAGCGATTCGCAAGGCGCTGGTCGAGGCGTTGGCCCACGGCGACCGAGCTGCTCTCGTGGACTCGCTCGACGACGCGTTGATCGGGGTGCGCCCACGGCCGGCGGGCTACTTCGCCGCCCTGGCTTCCTAGTTCGGAGCTTAGATCCCCGTTTCCACGGCGGGCTCGGGCAGCACGGTCGTCCCGGGACACGGCGTTGCCTTCGAGATTCGCACGGCGAGGGTGCCGCCGCCATCCAGCTGCTCATAGCCGTCGTGGACGCGCACGGGTAGGCACACGTCGTCGCGGCCGGCACTCGAGACGTGGAACAGGTCGACGAAATCCTCGGGGGCGACGTCTGTCTCCGTCTCCTGTCCGGGCTCGAGGTCACGGTCGAGCCAGGTCTCGTCGCACGCGCGACCGAAGCAGCCACGAACGGTGACGGCCTGCGGCGTGTCGTTCAGGAGCCGAAGACTCACCGTCTTGGTGTCGGATTCGAAGAACCACGGCACGATGAACACTGCGAGTAGAAGCGCGGTGCCGAGCAGGACGCCGATGCCGACGGCGACCTTGACCCCGCGGGTCAGGACGAGGCCCGTGTGCTCCGTCGGGGCCTGGAGATCGGGGTACGGGTCGGCCCAGGTCTCTTTGCGTTCCTGCGCCTGGCGCCTGCTCTCCTGACGGAGGTTCTGCTTCACCGCGTAGGCGAGGTTTTCGCGTCCGACGCGCGCGCGGTCGTCGGCGGTGTCGACGAGCCGGGCCATCTGGAGCACGTGGTCGAGGCCATCGGAGTCGCGCTGCTTGAGGTACCCACGGCGGGCATGGTCGAGGCGCTTGAGGGCGGCGAGTGAGTCGCCGCGGTCGATGGCGGCCCGGGCTTCGCCGAGCTCGCGGTCGGGATTCGGGGCCACGGCGGGGACGAACCGTATCGCTTTCGACACGATCCGGACACACACGCGCGCGCAAGTCATGGCTAGCGTCGAGGCATGGACGAAGCGCGCGCCGTCTTGCGGCGATTGGGCCGGATCGAGGCGCTCGAGCGCGAGGGCGCTCCTCCGCGTTCCCTGCTCGCGGAGGTGCACGCGCTGCTCGGGGAAGCGGAAGCGTGGGTGGCCTCGGAGCGGGGCGGGGCCGACGACGCGGAAGCGGCCCTGGAGAGGTGCCGTGACGCCCTTGCCGCCCCTGCCGGGGCGCTGTGAAGACGCCGTCGGTGGGCATGATGAAGCGTGTCCTCGTTCGTCTCGCGTTACCGGGACGGCGCTCGCGCAGCATTGGCGGTTGCGGCGACGGTCTGGTTTTTCGGCGCCTCGTTCGGGCTGGTCGCGCGTGCGGCGGGAATGGGCGTAGTCGCGCCGCTCGTCATGTCGGCCACCACGTTCGCCGGCTCCGCGCAGTTCGCGGTCACCTCGATTCTTGGTGCGGGAGGCGGCGCGGCAGCGGCGATCGCGGCCGCGGTGCTGCTCAACGCTCGCTACGCGCCGATCTCGATCTCGGTCGCGCCGCTCTTCCACGGGCGCCCCCTGCGCCGCCTGCTCGAGTCACAACTGATCGTGGACGAGTCCTGGGCGCTGGCAAGCCGCGGAGGCGGGCGCTTCGACAGGCGCATCCTGCTCGGGGCCGGGCTCCTCCTCTACGTCTCGTGGATCAGCGGGACGGCGGTGGGGGTGCTGGCCGGCGACGCGCTCGGCGACCCCAAGGACCTCGGCCTCGACGGCGCGTTCCCCGCGCTGTTCCTGGCGCTGCTCGCACCCCAGCTGCGGGCGCCTCGCGCCGCGCTGGCGGCAGCCGTTGGGGCGGTTATCGCGCTCGTGCTGATCCCGGTGACGCCGGCGGGAACGCCGATCATCGCCGCGAGCGCGGCCTGCCTGCTCGGACTGCGGAGGCGGTCGTGAGCACGGTCTGGCTCGTCGTGCTCGTGGTGGGCGCAGCGACGGTCGCGTTGAAGGCGACAGGCCCGGTGCTCCTTGGAAGCCGCACCTTGCCGCCGGCGATCGCGGACGTGGTTGCGCTGCTCGCGCCGGTCCTGTTGGCCGCGCTCGTCGTGACGCAGACCGTTGGAGGTGACGGCGAGCTCGTCTTCGATGCGAGGCTCGCAGGAGTCGGCGCCGGTGCCGTCGCGATCGCGGCGCGAGCGCCCCTGCCAGCCGTCGTGCTGGTCGCAGCCGCCGCCACCGCGCTGGTGCGCCTCCTTACCTAGCGGGCCGTCCTACGGCGCTCGTAAATTCCCTAAGCGAAGCGAGGCCCAAAGCGAGAGCGCGGAAAATCGAACGGATTTCCGCGGAGGTATAGCTAGCATGAGAGCGAAGAAAGGGGCTCGATGGGGCTTGCACGCCTGCTTCCGCGACCGGGAATCCGGACTGAAACGGCCAAAGGGGCGCCGATGGGCCGCGTGATCTCGTTTGCCAACCAGAAGGGCGGCGTGGCCAAGACGACCACAACGCTCAACCTCGGCGTGGCGCTCTCGGAGAAGGGCTTCAAGGTGCTGCTCGTCGACCTGGATCCGCAGGGCAACCTGACCATGAGCCAGGGGCTGAATCCGGACACGATCGAGCGCTCGATGTTCGACGTGCTCGTGCATCGCCTTCCCATCAACGAGGTGATCCATCATCAGGAGGTCGACCTGGCGGTTTCGTCGATCGATCTGGCCGGCGCCGAGCTCGCGCTCTCGAGCATGATCGGACGCGAGCGCGCGCTGGAAAAGGCGATCGCGCCGGTCAAGGACACCTACGACTACATCCTGATCGACACGCCGCCCTCGCTGGGACTGCTCACCATCAATGCGCTGGTCGCCTCCAACGGCGTGATCGTCCCCGTGCAGTGTGAATACCTCTCGCTTCGCGGGCTCGTCCAGCTCGAGAACACGCTCTCGATGATCCGCGAGAACCTGAATCCCGAGGTCGGGATCGAGGGGATCCTCCCGACGATGTACGACAGCCGCACGCTGCACGCGCGCGAGGCGGTGGAGATCCTCCAGGAGAATTTCGGCGACCTCGTCTTCAACACGAAGATCCGCAAGACCGTGCGCTACGCGGAGGCCCCGGTGAAGGGCAATTCCGTTCTCAAGTACGACCCCAGCGGCGCCGCCGCGGAGGCCTACCGAGACCTTGCAAAGGAGGTGCTCGATGCCGCGAAGGCGCGCGAGCATGCGTGAGGGCCCGCTCGCAGAGCTGTTCCGGGCGACCGAGGCGGCACAGCGACAGGCCGAGAAGGAAGGCAAGCCCGAGGAGCCGGCGGCTCCGGTCGAAGAGGCCAAGGCCGCGCCGTCGCCGGTCGAGCCGCCCGAGAAGACCGTCGAGCACGTCCCCGACTGGGAGGAAGAGGCGGCACCGACTCCGCCTCCGCCGCCGTCCGAGCCCGTCCGCCTGCCGGAGCGCGCGCCGGAGCCCGAGCGCGAGCGCTCGCGGCCGAAGCTCGAGCCGCTTCCCGAGCCGCCGCCGCGGCTGCACCGCGTGCCCGAGCCGGGTGCCTACATCGCCGTCATCCGCGTCGTCGGGGTCGGAGGGGCCGGTCTGAACGCGGTCAACCGCATGATCGACGCCGACATCTCGCAGGTCGAGTTCGTCGCTGTCAACACCGACATCCAGCAGCTCCAGACGAGCGACGCGCCGGTCAAGATCCATATCGGCCGCGAGCTGACCGAGGGCCTCGGCTCAGGCGCCGATCCCGACCTCGGCCGCCGCGCCGCCGAGGAGTCCTACGACCAGATCAAGCGCGCGCTACGCGGCTCGGACATGGTGTTCGTCACCGCAGGCGAAGGCGGCGGCACCGGCTCAGGTGCGGCACCCGTCGTGGCGCGAATCGCGAAGGAGCTCGGCGCCCTGACCGTCGGGATCGTTACGACCCCGTTCAAGTTCGAGGGCACCCGTCGGCTCCACCAGGCGACCGACGGCGTCGACATGCTCCGAAGCAGCTGCGACACGGTGATCGTCGTCCCGAACGAGAAGCTCCTCGAGGTGCTCGACCGGGAGACCTCGATGCTCGACGCGTTCCGCATCGCCGACGACGTGCTGCGCCAGGGCGTCCAGGGGATCTGCGACCTGATCACCCTGCCCGGCTTGATCAACCTCGACTTCGCCGACGTGCGCACGATCATGAAGGACGCCGGAACCGCGCTGATGGGCATCGGCTTCTCCGCGAGCGGCGAGAACCGCGCCCGCGACGCGGCGGAGCGCGCGCTGCGCTCGCCGCTGATCGAGACCGACGTCGGCGGCGCCAAGGGCATCCTGCTCTCGATCGCCGGAGGCGACGACCTCTCGCTCTACGAGGTCAACGAGGCCGCGGAGGTGGTCCGCGGTGCGGCGACAGACGACACGAACATCATCTTCGGCGCCACGATCGACGACCGCCTCACGGGTCAGGTCTGGGTGACGGTGGTCGCGACCGGCTTCGGCTCGCGCGGCGCCCAGCGCCGGATCACCATGCGCGCGGAAGCGGACAACGACGAAGGCTCGCTCGAGCCGCCGAGCTTCCTGCAGAGCTAGGGGTTAGTCACACACCCGGGAGCGCTCGCCGACCACGGCGGCCGCGAGGGCGCTCGCCGGGTGCACCTTGAACGCGAGCTCGAGCCGTCCCGGCGTCCGCGCCGCGATCGTCGTCATGCCGTCGTCGCGCCGGATCAGGCAGGCGCCGCTGGCTTCCCAGTAGGGCGAGTAGCGAACCGCGAGGCGATAGTCGCCCGCGCGAGGCAGGTCGACGACGATCCGGGTCCCGGTGAGCCGCAGCACGCGAGCGGGCGCGGGCCCGGTGATGATCGGCCGGGGATTCGGAACCTCGAGCACCGTCAGGTTCCTCGTTCGGAGCACCGGTCGCAGCCCGGAGTGGCCACTCCGCAGGAGCGCCGCCTCGTCGCGGGCGCTGTAGTCGGACGGCGCCTTCGTGAGCACGACGTAACGGACGCCGAGGCCGCGGAGCCACGCGAGGTAGCCCGCCGGAACGAGCTCGTCGTAGAGGAGCGCGTTCTGCGGGAAGTCGCTCTGGCGGAAGTCACCTCGCGCCAGCGGGATCTCGGCCTCCGCGAGGTACACGGCCGCCCAGTGGCCGGTCGTGTCCACCGCCTCGACGCGGTACGACGGCTCCAGGTGCGCGTGCAGGTACGCAACCGCCGGCGCCCAGTACGACGGGCTCGAAGCCGGATCGCCGTGCCCCTTGATGATGCTGCCCGCGATCGGCGTCAGGTTCCAGGAGACGGCGAGGCAGAGCGCGGCCAAGGCACACCGGCAGCGGTTTCCAGCGGCGCAGCGAGAGCATCAGCACGGCGAGCGGCAGCGCCGCGTAGCGGAGGCGGGCGACGTTCTCTCCGATCGCCGACGGGATGAAGTAACAGGCCAGGCACGCAACGAAGTAGACGACGAAGATCCAGCGCAGCGACTGCGCCCGCTCCACGCGCCACGTGAGCGCGGCCCCGAGGACGCAGAAGGTCAGCACGGTCGTCAGTTCCTGCCACGAGAACGGGAAGCGCCCCGGGTCGGGGAAAGCCCGCGAGAGCAGCACCTGGACCGCGCCGAAGCCGACGATCGTCAGCGCGGGGGCGAGCAGTGCGCGGCGGTCGTTCCAGCGTGAGATGCCGAAGCCGGCAAGCAACAGCGTCAGTAGCAGGAACGCCAGCGGGCTTGCGGCAAGCGTGAGGGCCGCCAGTACGGCGAAGCGGCCGTGCCTCCGCGCCTGGAGCGACCACAGCGCAAGCAGGGCCAGGGCGGCTCCGAGCGCGAACGGGAACGCCGCCGAGAAGACGATTCCGGCCCACACGACCGCGAAGGTGCGGCTCGACCAGCGCGTGGACGGGCCCCACTCGCGCCAGAGCAGGACGGCGAACGCCAGCGCGGCGGTCGAGACCGTGGCGACCGCGAGCAACCGGATCCCGAGCAGCGCGGCGAGCGGGTAGTAGAGGAGGCTGTAGGTGACGAAGCTGTAGTGGCCCGCGTACCAGAAGTTGTTCCAGAGCGCGAAGCCGTGATCGAGGAACAGCGTGCGCTGGTATGCATGCGCCGCCAGGTCTGATCCGGGCGGGCCGAGCCAGATGAGCAGGGCCGCAAGCGCGCCTGCCCCTCCGGCGGAGAGGGCGGCCTCGCGGACGAGCGGGCTGGTCTTGGTCATGGCGGCTAAGGAGACTACCCCGGCGGGGCCGAGTAGCCTTCGCCCATGCGAGGCGCGGTTGCAGCAGGTCATGCGCTCACCGCCGAGGCGGGGGCCCAGGTGCTCGCGGACGGCGGGAACGCCGTCGACGCCTGCATCGCGGCCGCGTTCGTCTCCTGGGTCACGGAGAGCCCACTGACCGGGCCCGGGGCGGGCGGGTTCATGCTCATCCACCACGCTGCCGACGACTCGACCCGCGTGCTCGATCACTTCGTCGCCGTTCCGGGCCTCGGGCTGCGGCGGCGAGGACAGACGGAGATGGACTCCGTGGCCGTGGACTTCACGCCCGAGTCGTCGCAGGCCTTCCGCATCGGCGCGGCCTCCTGCGCGGTGCCCGGGGCTGTGGCCGGGCTCGGCGAGGCGCACAGGCAGTTTGCGTCCCTGCCCTGGCGCGACCTGCTCGAGCCGGCGATCGCGCTCGCACGGGACGGCGTGGAAATGACCAAGCCGCAGGCCTACCTGCACGCGATTCTCGACCCGATCCTCCGGCACACGGACGAGGGGCGGGCGATCTACGGCCACGACGGCAACCGGCTCGTCGCCGGGGATCGCCTCGTGATGGCCGACCTGGCCGAGACGCTCGAGCGGCTGGCCGAGAAGGGCGCCGACGACTTCTATCGGGGCGAGCTCGCGCGAGCTGTCGTGCAGCACGTGCGCGAGCATGGCGGGGATTTCACCCGCCGTGACTTCACCGACTATCGCGTGATCAGGCGCAGGCCGATTCGCACGAGCTTCCTGGGCCACGACTTCGAGTCCAATCCGCCGCCCTCGACCGGGGGCGTTCTGATCGGTCTCGGCGCCAGGCTGCTCGACCGGCTCGGCGGCCCCGCGGGCCCTGCCGGGAGCGCCGAGGCGATGGCGCAGGTCGTCGAGATCATGCGCGAGCAGGAAGCGGCCCGTGGCGGGCCCTTCGCGCGCGAGCTCTATCGGGGCGGCCTCGCCCGCCGGCTCTTCGACGACCGCGGCTTGCAGGCGACGGCGCGGCGGCTACGCCGGCGCCTGCCGGAGGTGCAGCGGGGGACAACGCATATCTCGGTCGTGGACGGGCAGGGGAACGCGGCCTCGCTCACCGCCTCGACCGGCTCGGGCTCAGGGGTGATCGTGCCGGGCACCGGGATCCAGCTGAACAACATGCTCGGCGAGTTCGACCTGGCCGCCACGGGCGGGATCCCGCGGCCGGGGATCCGCTTCACGAGCGGGATGGCGCCGACGATCGTGCTGCGCGACCGGCGGCCGCGCCTCGTGGTCGGCAGCGCGGGCTCGCTGCGGCTGCGTGGCGCGATCTTCCAGGTCATCGTCAATGTGGTCGGCCACGGCCTCGGCGTCGAAGAAGCGATCGACCTGCCTCGGGTCCACCTCGAAGAGAGTCACGTCCACTGCGAGGGTGGGCACGACCCCGCGGAGCTGGACCGGCTCGAGTCCTGGGGCTACGAGCTCGCCCGCTGGCGCCGGCGCAACCTGTTCTTCGGCGGCGTCTCCGGTGTCGAGTTCCGCGAAGACGGCACGCTCGCCGCCGCTGGAGATCCCCGCCGCGGCGGCCACGGCGTCGTGATCGAGTGAGCGGGGTGGAGATCCGGCGGGCCGTCGCCGCAGACGCGGCGGGGCTGGTGGCGCTCGCGCGGGAGGTCGGCACCGAGCCGGAGGGCTGGCTGATCACCATGGACGAGTGGCGCAGCGCAGCCGACGAGCGACGCTACCTGCGCGCTACCCGCCGCACTCCGCACGCCGCCGTCTTCGTGGCGGAGGCGCCGGAAGGGCTCGTGGGCAGGCTCTCGATCGCGCGCGACCCGCACCCGGCGAGCTTCCACGTCGCCGACCTCGGTCTGATGGTGGCGGCTAGCCACCGCCGCCACGGGATCGGCCGCGCGCTGCTCGAGGCGGCCGCGGACTGGGCACGCGAGGTGGGGGTGACCAAGCTGGAGCTGCACGTCTTCCCCTACAACGAGCCCGCGATCGCGCTGTACGAGAGCTTCGGCTTCGTCAAGGAGGGCTACCGGCGGGGGCACTATCGCCGCGGCGGAGAGCTCGTGGACGCCGTCCTGATGGCCTACGAGGTCAGACCTACACTGGAGCGATGACCAGCCTCGTCCACGACTACGGGCTGATCGCGCTCTTCCTGATCGTGATGCTCGAGTCCGGCGGAGTGCCGCTCCCCGGCGAGACCGCCCTCGTCGCGGCCGGCGTGTTCGCCTCGCAGGGAGAGCTGAACATCGTCGAGGTGATCGCCGTGGCCGCGGCCGCCGCGATCATCGGCGACAACCTCGGCTACTGGGCCGGCCGCACAGGCGGGCGCAACGCTACTCGAGCGCTCCAAGTTCCTCAGCCGTTGGATGGATCGCGTTCTGCCGTGGTCGGAAGGCTTCTTCCACCGGCACGGGGCCAAGACGATCTTCATCGGGCGCTTCTTCTCGGTCCTGCGCGTGACCGCGGCCTGGATGGCGGGGGTCTCACGCATGCCGTGGTTGAAGTTCCTCGCCTGGAATGCGGCCGGCGGCATTTGCTGGGCGGTGCTCGTCGGCCTCGTCGCCTACTACCTGGGGCACGCGGCAGCGGACGCGATCAGCCGCTACGGCCTGATCGGCGGCGTAGCGCTGGTCGTGCTCGCCGCGCTGGCTCTCGTCGGCTTCCACTTCTGGAAGAAGCGGCTGCTGCGCGCGGAGAGCCAGTCGTCGTGAGCCGCACGGTGCTCGTGCTGTCCGCCGCTCTCGCGGCTGCGGCACTCCCGGGGGCGCAGGCGGCGCCGCGACCCGTTCCCTCCTTCGACCACGTGGTCGTGATCGTGTTCGAGAACAAGGCGCGCGGCTCGGTCCTCGGCAGCCCGGCCGCGCCGACCTTCAACTCGCTCGCCAGGCGCTACGCGGTGCTGGCCGGATACCGCGGCGTGACGCATCCGAGCCTGCCGAACTACCTCGCGCTGGTCTCCGGCTCGACCCAGGGGATCACCGACGACTGCACGAGCTGCACGACCGGTGGTACGCAGTCTGGCCGACACGCTCGAGGCAAAGGGCCGTACCTGGAAGGCGTACGCGGAGGGCCTGCCGCGAGCAGGCTGGACGGGCGCGGCCTCGGGGCGCTACGTCAAGCGTCACGTTCCGTTCCTCTACTTCCGCCGCGTCCTGTCCCGGCCCGCGCGGGTGCGGAACGTCGTGCCGCTGGCGGCGCTCTCGCGCGACCTGGCAGCCAAGCGCCTGCCCGACTTCGCGCTCGTCGTGCCGGACATGTGCCACAACATGCACGACTGCCCCGTCTCGACCGGGGACGCCTGGCTCGCGCGGTTCCTGCCGCCGCTCTTGCGGAGCCGCCAGCTCGCCAACAGCGCGGTCTTCGTCATCTTCGACGAGTCCGATTCGACCGATCGCGAGGGTGCCGGCGCTGGCGCTCGGGCCAGTCGTCCGGCCGGGCTCGAGGTTCGCACCGGCGATGTCGCACTACGGGCTCCTGCGGACGATCGAGGACGCTTGGGGGCTGCCGCGCCTTGGCCGCTCGGCGCGCGTCGCCCCGGCCACCGGTATCTGGCGCTGAAATCTCCTCTCACCCGAAAGAGGGATCCGAGCCTCGAGCTTGAAATTTCGCTTTCGTGGCGATGCTGTCGATACTCAGCCGGGCGATCGAGGCCCGTGACCCGTACACACGGGGCCACTCGACCCGCGTGACCGTGCTCGCCGAGGCCGTCGCGCGCCGGCTCGGCTGGAGCGAGGAGCAGATCGCGTCGCTGCGGGTGGGTGGGCCGTTGCACGACATCGGCAAGCTCGCGGTCTCCGACGAGGTGCTCTGCAAGGAAGGCCGCCTCGACGATGACGAGCTGGCGCAGATCCGGGAGCACCCGAAGATCGGGGCGAAGATCCTGTTGCGGATCACCACGCTGCGCGAGGCGATCCCGTACGTGCTCTACCACCACGAGCGCTGGGACGGCACCGGTTACCCCTCCGGCAAGGCAGGCGAGGAGATCCCGGTCGAGGCGCGCGTGCTGGCGATCGCGGACGCATTCGACGCGATGACGAGCGACCGGCCCTACCGGAGCGCGCTCACGCACGAGGAGGCGCTCGCCGAGGTCGAGCGTTGCGCCGGGACGCAGTTCGACCCGAAGATCGCGCGGGTATTCCTCGAAGTCTTCCGCGAAGCCGAGCTTCCGGCCGCCGCTGCTCTCCTAGAGAGCTCTCCCAGACCTCGAGCTTCGAGCGGGTCCTGCGGATCACCTCGTCGGTGAACTCGCTCGAGCCGGCGTCGCCGCCCAGGTCGGCGGTGCGCACGCCGTCGGCGACGGCCTCGAGGCACGCCTCCCGGATCGCCCGCGCGACCTGTTGAGCCTCTTCACCCGCGTAGGCCAGCACCGCCGCCCCGGCAAGGATCATCGCCATCGGGTTCGCCACGTTCTTCCCCGCCAGCGAGGGCGCGGTGCCGTGCGCCGCCTCGGCCAGCACCACGGTCGGCACGTAATCGTCGCCGAAGCCGACGACCAGAGACTCGGAGCCCGCGATCGAGCCGAACAGCGGCAGGACGAGGTCGGAGAGGATGTCGCCGTCGCGGTTCAGCGCGGGGATCACGAGCGGGTCGCCGCTCGAGGCGATGAGCAGCGCAAAGGTGGCATCGATCAGTTGCGGCTCGTACGGCACGTCGGGGTGCCGACCCGCGGCGGCGTCCATCTCCTCCTTGAGCATCCCCTCGTAGACGGGGCTGACCGTGTACTTGGGGCCGCCGAAGACCTTCGCGTCGGTGTCCTCCGCGAGGCGGAACGCGAACTCCGCGACGGAGCGGCAGATGCGCCGCTCGATCCGCTCGGTCCGGAACGCGGCCTCGTCCTCGCCTTCGCCCTCGCGCCATTCCTTGGCGCCGTAGGCGTCGCCGACCGCCATGCGCACGACCGAGATCGGCGCGTGCACACCGCCAAACGGGGCGATCCCCGGGATGCGCCGGCCGGTGCGCACGATCACGCGTCCCCCGATTTCTTCTCGCAAGATTCGATTCGGCGAGCCCACGTCGTCGGCACCCTCGGGCGTGACCGTCGCCGCCTTCAGGCCGAGACCCGCCTCGCGGACCGCGGCCGCGGCCTCGTGCACGATTGCGTTCTTCGTCGCGCGGCGCGACTCGAGCGACAGGTCGTAACGCGGGAAGCTCAGCTCGAGCCCGGTCACCTCTGGCGCGAGCACCCGCAGCGCCTCGTCGAGCAGCTCCTGCCCGGTCTCGTCGCCCTCGAGGACCACGATCGTCTTCCCTGCCATCTGCCTCCTCCGTGGATTAGGACCGCGCGCCCGCGGCTACACCGGAAACTCTATGGCCCGGAGAGGAGGATGGAAGCGGCTCGGCTCGCGCGGACGGTTCCGCTACGAGGACTCGCGCGGGCGCCGGATCACGGACGAGGACGCCCTCGCCCGGATCGACTCGCTGGCGATTCCCCCGGCCTGGCGCGAGGTGTGGATCTCGCCGCGCGCCGGCGCGAAGCTCCAGGCGACCGGCATCGACAAGGCCGGCCGACGGCAGTACCTCTACCACCCGGACTTCCGCGCGCGCCAGGAGCAGGCCAAGTTCGACAAGCTCGTCAGCTTCGCCGAGAAGCTCCCCGACCTGCGTGCGGCGATGGCCGAGCACATCGAGCAGGAGCCGCTCAGCTTCGAGTGGACAGCGGCCGTGGCCGTGCGGCTGATCAACCTCGGCTGGTTCCGGGTAGGCGACGAGCGGTACGCGAGGAAGTTCCGCACCTTCGGGATCACGACCTTGCGCAAGAGCCACGTGCGCGTTCGCGGCAGCCGGATCGCCTTTCGCTTCCGCGCCAAGCATCGGATCCTCGTGCACACGGCGCTGGTCGACTCTGAGCTCGCTGCCGCGATGAAGGAGCTGCTGGCGGCGCCCGGCGGGCGCACGCTCTTCCGGTACCGCCACAACGACGAGCTCGTCGGCCTGAGCGCGCGCCGGCTGAACGACTACATCCGCGAGCACATGGGCGAGGACTTCACCGCCAAGGACTTCCGCACCTGGGGCGGCACGCTGCTCGGCGCGGTCGCACTTGCCGAGCGCGGGCCGGCCGAGACGCAGACCGAGCAAAAGCGCGCCGTGGCCGCGGTCATGCGCACAGTCGGCGAACAGCTCGGAAACACGCCTGCAGTTGCGCGCGCCTCATACGTCAGTCCGGCGGTTGTCGAGCAGTATCTCGACGGCCGAACGGTGGATGATTTTCGCCCGCGGCATTTACGCATCGTTGGCGCTCGGGATATGGGCCTCGACCTGGAGGAGCAAGCACTGCTCAGCTTGTTGCGTTCCTGGAGGATTCGTCGCGCGCGACAAGCCGCGTAGGATTGCGCGCTCTTTCGGTTACGCTGGACGCAATCCGTTCGAAAAAGAGGAGGAAAGACTTGGCGCGTAAGACTGTGCTCGTCTGCGACAACTGCAACAGGGAAGTCGGCGAGGGAAAGGGCGCGACGATGCGCCTGAACTTCTCCGACGCCCGCCGCGGCTCCAAACAGGCGGATCTCTGCGACAACTGCGCCGCAGAAATGCCCGGGAACGCGGTCGCCCGTCGAGGCCGGCGACCCAAGTCGGCGATGGCCTAGTAGGAGGGAGGGGCGGGGCAACCCGCCCCGTTCTTTTCGCGGCGCGGGAACCGTCGTGCCCCAGGGCTAGGATGGGCCAGTGCCTCTCAGCCTGCTCGCAGGGCCTGCGAACGCGGGGAAGGTCGCGCTTCTGCTCGACCGCTATCTCGGCTCGCTCGAGTCCGACCCGATCCTGATCGTGCCGAACCGGCCGGACGTCGACCGGGCCGAGCGCGAGCTGCTGACCCGGACGGGGGCGCTGGTCGGCGGCTCGATCGGCACTTTCGACGACCTCTTCGAGCGGATCGCCAGGGGGAACGGCGCTCACCGCCCCGTGGTGAGCGAGGCTCAGCGCTCCCTCCTGCTGCGCCGGGTGGTCGCGCGCGCGGCCGGCGGCTTGGGACGCTCTGCCCGCTTCGGCGGTTTCGCGGACGCTCTCGGGGCGACCGTGGCCGAGCTCGAGTCCGCGCTGCTCGAGCCGGGTGAGCTCGACGGCGAGCTCGCCCAGCTCTACGGCGCCTATCGCGAGGAGCTCGACCGACTCGGCCTCTGGGACCGCGAGCTCGAACGACGCCACGCGGCCGAGCGCGTGGGCGGCGATCTCGACGCATGGAGCCCCCGACCCGTCTTCGCGTACGGCTTCGAGGATCTGACCGGGGCGGAGTGGGCGCTGCTGGAGGCGCTGGCCGCCCGGGCGGACGTGACCGTGTCGCTGCCCTACGAGCCCGGGCGCGACGCCTTCGCCTCGCTCTCGCGAACTTCCGACGACCTGAACGCGCTCGCGGCGAACCGCGAGGAGCTGCCGGCGAACCCCGGCGCGCGCTCGGCGGCGCTTGCGCACGTCGAGCGCGCGCTCTTCGGCGAGCAGGCGGACCCACCGGAGCTCGACGGGTCGATCCGCTTCCTCGAGGGCGCGGGCCTGCGCGGAACCCTGGAGCTCGTCGCGGAGGAGGTGCTCGCGCTCCTGCGCTCCGGCACGGAGGCCGGCGAGATCGCAATCGTCTGCCCCTCGCTCGAACGCTGGCGCGCGCCGCTCGACACGGCGTTCACGACCCTTGGCGTCCCCTACGCGCTCGAGGGCCGCCTGCGTCTCGGCCAGACGCCGTTCGGGCAAGCGCTGCTAGCGCTGCTGCGGTACGCGTGGCTGGACGGCGAGCGGCGCGACCTGTTCGCCTTCCTGCGCTCCCCGTACTCGGGGCTTGCGCGTCATCACGTGGACTTTCTCGAGGGCCGGCTGCGCGGCCGCGGTGTCACCGTCGCCGCGCGCGTGGAGGAGGAGGTCGCCAAGCTCCGAGGCCAGCCGCTGCCGCACCTCGAGGCGGTGCGCAGCGCGGCCGATCCACTCGCTGCGGTCAAGGAGCTCGCGCGCGCGATGGCGCGGGCTGCCTACGGGCTCGAGTCGCCTCCGACCGGCGGGCCGGCTCGGCTCGACCTGCGAGCTCACGAGAAGGTGGCGAGGCTCGTTGCCGAGCTCGAGGGCTGGCGAGACCTCGGCGGCGAGGTGACTCGCGAGGAGGCGTTCGCGCTGCTCGACAACGCTCCCGTGCGACTCGCGAGCGCGGGCGAGGCCGGGCGCGTGGCCGTGCTCGACCTGCTGCGCGCTCGCACCCGCCGGTTCGAGGTCGTCTTCATCCTCGGCCTCGAAGAGGGGCACCTGCCGCGTCGTGCGCAGGGCTCGCCGTTCCTCGACGAGGAACAGAAGGCCGAGCTCGAACGCTCGTCCCGCTCGGGCCGGCTCCTGCGCACCGACCCGGTCTCGCGCGACCGCTACCTCTTCTACACGGCCTGCACGCGCCCGACGCGGCGGCTCTACCTCGTTCGCGAGGCCGCCAGCGACGAGGGCTCCCCGCGCGAGTCGAGCCCGTTCTGGGACGAGGTGCACGACCTCTTCGCCGCCGACGAGATCGAGCGCTGGACGAAGCGACGCCCGCTCGCAGCGCTGACCTGGCAGCTCGAGGCGGCGCCGAGCGAGCGGGAGCGCCTGCGCGCGCTGGCCTCGCTCGCCTCCTCGGATCGCCTGCCCGCATCTGCACTCGCGCGCGCGAACGGCTGGGAGCGGCGGCTGGAGCGGGCGCTCGGCGCCTTCGACCGCCCGACTCGCCTGACGCATCCGGCAGTGCTCGAGGAGCTGCGCCAGAAGGCGAGCTTCTCGGTCACCGACCTCGAGCGCTTCGCGGACTGCTCGTCGATGTGGCTCTTCGAGCGGGTCGTCTCGCCGCGCAGCATCGACGCCGAGGTGGACGCACGCCTCCGTGGCACCGTCGCGCACCAGGCGCTGTTCTCGTTCTTCAAGGGCCTGCCCAAGCGCACGGGCGCGGAGCGGGTGCAGCCCGAGAACCTCGATGACGCTCTGGTCTTCCTGCGCGAGTGCCTCGCCGACGCGATGAAGGCGCACGTGCGCGTGGACGTCCCGGAGCTGGAGCGCCGCGAGCTGGAGCAGAGTCTCATGCGCGACCTCGATGAGCTCGTCCGCCGCGAGGCCGAGTCCGAGTCGCCGCTCGTTCCGGATCGGTTCGAAGTCTCGTTCGGCTCGGAGCGATCGGCTCCGGAGCTCCAGCGCGGGCTCGACCTGGGCGGCTTCACCGTCTCGGGCAAGATCGACCGGATCGACCGCGATCCGTTCGGCGCGCGCGGGATCGTCGTCGACTACAAGTCGGGCCGCACCGCGCACTCGGCTGCGGAGATCGAGCGCGCCCACCTGCTGCAGATCCCGCTCTACATGCTCGTCCTGCGCGACCTCGTCGGGATCGAGCCGCTTGGCGGCGTCTACCGGGCTCTCGCCGGCGACGGCAAGGCGCGCGGGCTCCTACGCGCCGAGCTGCGCGAGGACGGCGTGCCCGGCTTCCAGAAGAACGACTATCTCGACGAGGACGCGTTCTGGGGCCAGGTCGAGGGGGCGCAGGAGCGGGCGCGTACCGCCGTCGCGAGGATCCGCGAGGGCGACGTCAAGCACGACCCGAAGGGCGGGTTCCCGTGCCCGACGTGGTGCAGCCTCTGGACGATGTGCCGGGTGAAGCGCTCTTGAACGCGGTGCGAGGCACCGCAACCGCGAGCAGCTCCGGGCGATCGAGGAGCCCGGGTGTCGTCTTCGTCTCGGCCGGCGCGGGCACCGGCAAGACGACGGTCATCGTCGAGCGGTTCTGCCGCGCGGTCTGCGAGCGCGGCCTCGACGTCGACTCGATCCTCGTGATCACGTACACGGAGCGGGCCGCCGGCGAGCTGCGTGGGCGCATCCGACGCCGCCTGCACGAGCTCGAGCGCCACGACCTGGCGCGCGACCTCGACGCGGCCTGGATCTCGACGATCCACGGCTTCTGCCACCGGCTCCTGAAGGCCCACCCGTTCGCAGCCGGGATCGACCCGCGCTTCCGCGTGCTGGACGACAGCCAGGGGCGGGTCCTGCGGGGCGAGGCCTTCCGCGAGGCCCTGGAGGAGTTCTGTAAGGGGGGCGACGAGGAGCGGCTGCGGCTGCTCGCCTCCTACGGCGCCAAGCGGCTGCGCCGCATGCTCACGGGCGTCCACGAGACGCTGCGCTCCTCGGGGCTCGACCTGCAGCTCGAGGCGCCGGGCGACCCGCAGCTCGAGGCGCGGATCGAGGAGCTGCGCATCGCCGCCCGTGCGCTCCAGAGCGAACAAGCGGCGCAGGCTCTCCGGCTGCTCGAGCCCTCGCCGAGCCCGGAAACGCTGCTCGACCTGGCCGAGCTGAGCGACCGCAGCGAGGCCGCGGAGGCCTACGAGGAGGCGAGGCTCGCGGTCGAGCAGGCGGCGCTCGAGGCGCTCGCCGCCCGCGACCGCGAGCAGCTGCAGGAGCTCCTGCTCGCCTACGACCGCGCCTACCTGGCCGCGAAGGACCGCGAGTCGGCGCTCGACTTCGAGGACCTCCAGCTGCTTGCACGCGAACTGCTGCGCGACAACGAGGAGATCCGCGAGCGCGAGAGCTGGCGCTTCAAGTCGATCATGGTCGACGAGTTCCAGGACACCAACCGCCTGCAGTGCGAGCTCGTGGATCTTGCTCGCGCGCGAGGACGCGGAGCTCTTCTTCGTCGGCGACGAGTTCCAGTCGATCTACCGCTTCCGGCACGCGGACGTCGAGGTCTTCCGCGAGCGGCGCGAGCAGGTCGGCGGCGTCCTCGCCCTGACCCAGAACTACCGCTCGCGGCCCGAGGTGCTCGACGTGATCAACCACCTCTTCGCAGCGGACTTCGGCGAGACGTTCCAGCCGCTCGACGCGGCGGGACGGTTCTCCGACCCCGCCTTCGGGGCCGCCGTGGAGCTGCTCGTCACCGATAAGGCGAGCTACGCCGAGACGGGCACGCACTGGCGCCAGGCCGAGGCTCGGCACATCGCCGCCCGCGTCCGCGACCTGGTGGACACGGGCGAGGCGGCCCCCGGTGAGATCGTGCTCCTGTTCGCCGCGGGCACCGACGCGCGGCTCTACGAAGAGGAACTGCGGGCGCTCGGGCTGCCGACCTTCCGCGCGACCGGCCGCGACTACTACCACCAGCAGCAAGTGGTCGACCTGCTCGCGTACCTGCGGTTGCTGCACAACCGCTACGACGACGAGGCGCTCGTGACGGTGCTGGCCTCGCCGTTCGTCGGCGCCTCGAACGACGCGCTGGTCCTGCTCCGCCGCGCCGCGCCGAAGCGGCCGCTGTTCGCGGGGCTCGAAAAGGGCATGCCCGAGGGCCTCTCCGCTACCGATCTCAGGCTCTTCGAGGCGTTCAAGCAGCGCTTCGACCGCCTCGCCGCCCAGGCGCCCGCGCTGAGCCTCGAACGGCTCTGCGAGCAGATCGTCTGCGCGCACGACTACGACCTCGCCGTGCTCGCCCAGTGGGACGGACGTCGCCGCTACGCGAACCTGCGCAAGCTTGCGCGGCTCGCGCGCTCGTACGAGGAGCTGCGCGGCCCCGACGTCCAGGGCTTCGTCCGCTTCGTCGCCGAGCAGGACGCCGTCGGCGCCTCCGAGCTCGAGGCGGTCGCCGAGGAGGAGGGCACCGACGTGATCCGTCTCCTCACGATCCATTCGGCCAAGGGCCTCGAGTTCAAGGTCGTCGTGGTCGCCGATGCCGGCCGAGACCGCGGGCGCCACGACGCGGACGAGATCCTGTGCCTGCCGGATGGACGGCTCGGTTTTCGCGTGGCCGAGCCTTCAACGGGCAAGCGCCTCTCGACCTCGGAATACGAGTCCGTGAAGACCGCCGAGCAGGACGCCGAGGGCGCCGAGCGGCTGCGCCTCTACTACGTGGCCATGACCCGCGCGATCGACCGGCTGATCGTCTCGGGAGCGATCGACCAGGACCGGAAGGCCGACGCGAACACGCCGATCGGCTGGGTGCTCGACCGGCTGGACGCGAACGAGCTCGACGAGGCGGGAGACTCGCCCGTGGAGATCGAGCGCGGGGGAGCGCGGCTGCTGATCCGCCTCGACCGGCACTCGCCGGAGGCTGCGGTCGAGCCGCCGCCCGCGGTGGTCGAGCAGCTCGAGCTCTTCGAGGTGACCGAGAATGGTGACGCCCCGGCCGAGCCGGCCGTCGCGCTCGCGCCGCTGGCCGAGGTTCCCGCTCCGCCGCTCCACCGGGTCCGTCGACTCTCCTACAGCGCGCTCTCGCTCTTCGAGCGCTGCTCGTACCGGTACTTCGCCGAACGCGTCGTCGGACTGCGGCCCGCCGACGCGTCAGGCTCCGTGCCCGGGCAGACGGGGCTCGCAGCGACCGAGATCGGCGACGCGGTCCATGCGCTGCTCGAGCGCATCGACCTGACCGCGCCGTCCGTGCCCGGGGATCTCATCGGAGCTCGTCCGCGCCCGCTATCCGGCAGCGACCGATGAGGAGCTGGAGCGGATCCGCGCCTTCGTCGCCTCCTACTGCGGCTCGGAGCTCGGCGCGCGAATCGCCGCGCTCGAAGGGGCGGCGCGCGGAGCTTCCGTTCGCCTTCGAGCACGACGGCGTCCTGCTGCACGGGCGCATCGACGTCCTCCACCGCGACGGCACGAGCGCGCTGGTGCTCGACTACAAGACCAACTCACTAGCCGAGGGAACGCCGGAAGAGATCGTCGAGCACGACTACAACCTCCAGCGGCTGGTCTACGCGCTCGCCTGCTTCCGGGCCGGCGCCGAGCAGGTCGAGGTCGTCTACCACTTCCTCGAACGGCCGGATGCGGTCGTGGCGACGAGCTTCACGCGCGAGGACATCCCCGCGCTGGAGGCCGAGCTCTCTGCAGCGATCGCCCAGATCCAGGCGAATGACTTCCGACCGACCCCCGACGAGTTCGTCTGCGCCGACTGTCCCGCGCTGAACCTCGTCTGCGCCGGCCCGCGGCTGCGTCACATCGCCTGATGGCCCGCAGCTACGTCGCCGAGGCGCGGCGGCGCGTCGGCCCGAAGCGCGAGCGGATCGCCCGCATCATCGAGCGCCTGCTCGCCGAGTACCCCGAGGCGACGATCGCGCTGCGCTTCCGCAACGACCTCGAGCTGCTCGTCTCGGTGATGCTCTCCGCGCAGACCACCGACGTGAACGTGAATCGCGTCACGGAGCGGCTCTTCCGCAAGTACCGCCGGCCAGAGGACTACCTGGCCGTGCCGGCCGAGGAGCTCGAGGACGACATCCGCTCGACGGGGTTCTTCCGCCAGAAGGCCAAGGCGATCCGCGGCACGATGAAGCTCCTGCTCGAGCGGCATGACGGACAGGTGCCCGCGCGTATGGACGAGCTGCTCGAACTCCCGGGAGTCGCCCGCAAGACGGCCAACGTCGTCGTCGCCGAGCGCGGCGAGGCGGAAGGAATCGTCGTCGACACGCACGTGCGCCGGCTTTCCCAGCGGCTCGGCCTGACCAGGCACGACGACCCGGTCAAGATCGAGCGCGACCTGATGCGGCTGGTGCCGCGCCGGTACTGGAACGTCTTCCCGCACCTGATGATCCAGCACGGGCGCCGGGTCTGTCTCGCGCGCTCGCCGCGCTGCGAGCTCTGCGTCTTGAACGACCTCTGTCCTGCAAGTCGGGTCGAAGTCGACACGGTCGCGTCACAGCTCGGCGCCTAGGCTGAGCCCATGCGCGCCGTCGAGCTCGCGGTCTATGCCGACGCGCTCGCCGGCGAGGCGGCGAGCCTCTCGGCGCGGGCGGAACGCGCCCGCTCGCGCATCCGGCAGGCGGCGATCGAGAAGGGCGCGCGCAACGAGCTGACCGCCGATCGCGGTCGAGCGGCTCGAGGCCCTCGGCCTGCTCGGAGCGATCGACGAGCCCGCCGCCCGTGCCGAGCTGCGAGAGCTCGAAGCCGCGCTCGACGCGCTCGAGGAGCTTCAGTCCTGGGTCGAGGGCGAGCTGGAGGCCGCTACCGCGGCGTGAGCCCGACCAGGAGACCGCCGTCGTCGTCGTAGGCGGGGAAGAAGTCGGCGGTGACCGGCTTCACGTGACCGATCCGCGAGCGCAGCACGAGCTGCTCCCCGAGCCGCCGGACGCCCCATTCCAGAGCGACCTGCGCGGGGCTCTCGCCCTCGAACCCGGACAGCCCGAACGCTTCACCACATCGCGCCCCATCAGCTCCTGCTCGCTGAAGCCGGAGAGCTCGAACACGTCCCGCCCGCACGCGATGATGCGCGCGTTCCGGTCACAGACGACGAAACCCGTGCCAGGCGCCGGGTAGTAGTCCTCGAGCAGTTCGAACAGGAAGCCGAACCCGCAGCGCTGGCACGAGACCGCCTGCTGGCTCAGGCCTTCGCGCCGGTCGTGGTCGACCGAGCGCTGCTTGCAGTTGGGGCAGATGAAATACGGCACTAAGCCATGGTAGGGACCGGGCCCCTACAGCCAGCGTTTCTTGCGGAAGTAGACGATCTGGGCGATCGTCGTCACGATGATCAAGCCCCACGACCACTCGTAGCCGAAGCGCCAGCGCAGCTCGGGCATGCTGCGGATGAAGTTCTGGCCGTACAACCCGACGATGAAGGTCGGCACGAGCAGGATCGAGGCGATTGCGGTCAGTCGCTTCACCACCTCGTTCTGGTCGTTGGCGATCTTGGCCTGGCTGTAGTCGCGCACACCGGCGAGAAGGTCGCGTGAGAAGTCGAGGCCTTCGCTGGCGCGCAGGAGCTTGTCGTAGGCGTCGGCGAAGTGGAGCTCGACCTCGTGTGGGAAGAGCTCCTTCCCGTCGAGCTCGATCCGGCCGTCGACGACCCCGCGAATCGCGTCGCGCGTGGGCGCAAGCGTGCGGCGGATGTGCAGGAGGGCGTGCCTCAACTGCGAGATCCGCCCGCGGACCTGCTCGGCCGGCCAGTCCTCGACGTGGTCGTCGAGCTCGTCGATCTTGTCGTTGAGTGCGTCGATCAAATCGAGGTAATGCTCGGCGACCTCGTCCACGAGGTGGTACGCGACCATGCCCGGTTCGTCGACGCCACCACGCGTGCAGGTCTCGTGGACGCCCGCCGTGTCGAACGGCTCCTCGCCCCCGGATGGTGTCTTGCGCGCGGTCAGCACGAGCTCGCGTGTCAGCACCAGGTCGATCTCCTGGTAGTAGACGCGGGCCTCTTCAGGCACGGCGACCGGAACGAGGAAGACGCCGAAGACGTAGTCGCCGTGGCCCTCGAGGGTCGGCCGAGGCTCGTCCTCGTGTTGGGCCGGTGCGAGCAGCCGATCGAGGGCGCGCGCGTGGAGCCGTTTCGGCGTCTGCTTGCGCAGCTCCGCCTCGTCGGGATCGACGAGGTCGATCCACTTGGACATTCGGCTCTCCTAGACCTCGGCCGCTTCGGGCCGAGGCGCGGTCAGGGCCGTTCCCGGATGCCCTTCCCGTGCGGCGAGCCAGCGCTCCGAGTCGAGCGCAGCCATGGCACCGGTGCCCGCCGCGGTGACGGCCTGGCGGTACGTGTGGTCGACGACGTCGCCGGCGGCGAAGACGCCTTCGATGTTGGTGGCCGTCGAGCCCGGCTTGGTCACCAGGTACCCGGCCTCGTCGTGGTCGAGCTGGTCGAGGAACAGCTTCGTGTTCGGGTCGTGCCCCACAGCCACGAAGAGACCCTGCGCCGGCACGTCGCGCGACTCGCCCGTCTCCAGGTCGCGGAGGCGGACTGCGCTCGTCTGCCCGTTCTCGCTGAGCACCTCTTCGACCACCGTCGGCGTTACGAACTCGATCTTGTCGTTGGCGCGAGCGCGGTCGATCATGATCTGGGAGGCGCGGAAATCTGTGCGCCGGTGCACAAGGCTGACCTTGGTCGCGAACTTCGTCAGGAAGATCGCCTCCTCCATCGCCGAGTCGCCGCCGCCCACGACCACGACCTCCTTCTCGCGGAAGAAGGCCGCGTCGCAGACCGCGCAGTAGGAGACGCCGCGGCCCTGCAGCGTGCGCTCGGACTCGAGCCCGAGCTGCCGCGCGGTGGCGCCGGTCGCGACGATCACGCTCTCGGCCGTGTGCTCCTTGTCGCCGACCCAGACGCGGAACGGGTGCTCGGTGAAGTCCACCTTCGTGACGTCGTCGGTCACGAACCGCGCGCCAAAGCGCTCCGCCTGGCGGCGGAAGTCCTGCATCATCTCCGGGCCCATGATCCCGTCGGCATAGCCCGGGTAGTTCTCGACATCGCTTGTGATCATCAGTTGGCCGCCCCAGGCGAAGCCCTCGATCACGAGAGGCTCCAGGTTGGCGCGCGCCGCGTACAGCGCCGCGGTGTAGCCGGCGGGGCCGCCGCCGATGATGATCAGTTCTCTGGTCTCGTCAGTCATTTCTTTCACTGCAGTATTAAACGCTTTGGGTCGGTCGAAACTTCCTCATCTTTCTAGCGAAAGGCGAGCGCCGTGGGTCGACTGAGGTTGTCCCTTCCGCACGAGCTCGATGCTTGCACAGGGGTCGGAACGCATGCGTAGAATCGCCGCCTTCCGGCGAAGGGACCTTGGCATGACGTCGACAGTCACGTGGGACCGCCTCCGCGAGCTCGCGCGGTTCCGGGCGCAGAACGGGTGTGCGATCAGCCTGTATCTCGACCTCGATCCGAGCGTGACCCCGACGCCGGGCGACGCCGCGACCCGCGTGAACGCGCTGATCGACGAGGTCGAGCGCTCCGAGGCGGCCCGGCGTCCTGACCTCACGCATGAGCAGAAGCAGGGTGTGCGAAAAGACGTCGAGCGTCTCCGCACGTTCTTCGAGAACGAGTTCGACCGGGAGGGCTCCCACGGCTTCGCGGTCTTCTCCGCGAATCTCGACAATCTCTGGCGGCCGCTGGCACTGAGCGAGCGCGTGCCAGACGTGGTCAAGGTCGGCCGGAGCCTCTACCTGGCGCCGCTCGTTCCGCTGGTCGGCCGGGGCGAGGGTGCCCTCGTCGCCGTCGTCAGCCGCGAGCGCGGTGATGTCTATCGCCTTCGCGCCAGCCGCCTGGAAGAGGTCGCGGAGCATTTCCAAGACCAGCCGGGACGTCACGACCAGGGCGGCTGGTCGCAGGCGCGCTATCAGCGCCACATCGAGAAGCTCGTGCACGACCACCTGAAAGAGGTCGCGGAGACGCTCGACCGCCAGGTTCGCGAGCAGGGCGGGCCGCCGCTGGTGGTCGTCGCCTCGGAGGAGACTCGCGCGGAGCTCGAGGAAACGCTCTCGCACGAGGTCAAGAAGGCGATCGTGGGGTGGACGAGCGCCGACGCCCACGCGGGGCCGGCCGAGCTGCTCGAGGACGTCCAGCCGCTGCTCGAGTCCCAGCACGGCGAGCAGGAAACCGGGGCTGTCGAGCGCTGGAAGGAGGAGGCGGGTCGCAACGCCCGCGCCGCCGCCGGTTGGGGCCCGACGCTGGAGGCGGCCTCCGATGGGCGCGTCGAGCTGCTCTTGTTCCAGAATGGAACCGACCGGCCGGCGTGGGAGTGCCCCGCCTGCGGCCGGGTTGCGAGCGAGGGAGGGGCCTGTCCGCTCGACGGCACCCAGATGGAGGAGCGGAAAGACGGCCTGGACCTCGCCGTGCACCAGACGCTCGCCCACGGAGGCACCGTCCTGGCGTTGCGCCAGCGCCAGGATCTCGAGCCCGTCGAGGGCATCGGCGCGCTCCTGCGCTTCTGATTCACGGGAACCGCGCCGGGTCAGCCCGCTTCAGGAATACTGCTTCTAATGGCCTCTCTCGCGCGCACGATCCTCGAAGACCACCTCGAGCGCGGCGAGCTCGTCCCCGGGCAGGAGATCGCATTGCGGGTCGATCAGACGCTCGCCCAGGACGCGACGGGGACGATGGCGATGATGCAGCTCGAGTCCTTCGGCGTCGATCGCGTGCAGATCGAGACGGCCGTGGTCTACGTCGACCACAACATCCTCCAGATCGACTTCAAGAATCCCGACGACCACCGCTTCCTGCAGGCGATGTCGGCTCGGTACGGCGCCTGGTTCTCACGGCCCGGCAACGGGATCTGCCACTACGTCCACTGCGAGCGCTTCGCCGCGCCGGGCAAGACCCTCGTCGGGGCTGACAGCCACACGACGCAATCGGGCTCGTGCGCGATGATCGCAATCGGCGCCGGCGGGCTCGACGTGGCCGTCTGCATGGCCGGCCACGCCTTCGAGCTGCCGTGCCCGAAGATCGTCGGCGTCTTCCTCGAGAACGAGCTTCAGCGGCCCTGGATCCAGGCGAAGGACGTGATTCTCGAGCTCCTGCGCCGGCGCGGCGTGCGCGGCGGCCGCGGCGCGATCTTCGAGTTCACCGGCCCGGGCGTCGCGAGCCTCAGCTACACCGAGCGCGGGACGATCGCGAACATGATCGCCGAGCTCGGAGCGACCGGCGCGGTGTTCCCAGCCGACGACGAGACGCGCGGGTGGATGACCGAGCAGCAGCGCGCGGACGAGTTCGTGGAGCTCGCGACCGGCGACACCGGCGACTTCGACGAGGAGGAGCACATCGACCTCGCCGAGCTCGTCCCGCTCGTGGCAAAGCCGTCGTCGCCCGGCAACGTCGTGCCGGTCGAGGAAGTCGCCGGCACCGAGCTGAGCCAGGTCTGCATCGGCTCGTCGGTCAACTCCTCGTACGCCGACCTCGCCCTCTGCGGCGCGGTGATGCGGGGGGCCCAGATCTCGGAGAAGCTCGTCTCCGCAACGGCGACCCCCGGCTCGCGGCAGATCCTCGACCAGATCACGCGCTCAGGCACCTACGTCGACCTGCTCATGGCGGGCCTGCGCATGCTCGAGCCGGCCTGCGGCCCCTGCGTGGGCATGGGCCAGGCGCCTCCCTCGGGCTCGAACTCACTACGCACTTTCAACCGCAACTTCCCCGGCCGCAGCGGCACCGCCGACGACCAGGTCTTCCTCTGCTCACCCGCGGTCGCGGCGGCCTCGATGCTCAGCGGCGTGATCTCCGATCCACGGGAGCTGCCGGCGGTCGACGTTCCCGAGCGCCCGGCCGCGCGGCCCGAAGTCGTGCAGGCCCACATCCTCGAGCCGGTGCCTGCCGACGAGGCGAGCTCGATCGAGATCCCGCGCGGGCCCAACATCAAGCCGCCGCCCGAGGCGCAGCCGCTGCCGGAGGAGCTGAAGATGCGCGTCCTGATCAAGGCCCCGGACGACATCTCGACCGGCGACCTCTCGCCTGACGGCGCGACCGTGATGGCCTACCGCTCGAATGTGCCCGCGATCGCCGAGTTCACCTTCCAGCTCCGTGATCCGGAGTTCCCGCGCCGCGCGCACGAGTGGGGCGGAGGCTTCATCGTCGCCGGCCACAACTACGGCCAGGGCTCGAGCCGGGAGCATGCGGCGCTCGCCCCTCTGCAGCTGGGCGTCCGTGCCGTGATCGCCAAGAGCTTCGCGCGCATCCACCGGCGCAACCTGATCGCCCAGGGGATCGTGCCGCTGCTCTTCAAGGACGAGAACGACTACGACAAGGCCGGCCTGGGCCAGACCTGGCGGATCACCGGCCTGCGGGCGATCGCGGAGGGCGAGGACGAGCTCGAGACCGAGATCGAGGGCGCCGACACGATCACCCTCACGCACGACCTCCTACCGCGCGAGCGCGAGATCGTCGTCGCCGGCGGGCTGATCCGCTACTTGCGCGAGCAGCAGCCAGCTACAGCCTGAGCCACGCCTAGGCCGCGTCGACGGCGCGCGGGAGCTCGCGTGCCTCGGCCGGCGACTCGACCGCTTCCTGCCAGTCCGCCGCCCGCTCGAGCCGGCCGCCGAAGCGCTCGAGCCGCCGGTCGGCCTCGCTGTACTTCGACTGCGCGTTCTGGAGGTGCTTGCCGACGACCTCGAAATCGGTGCGGAACCGCTCGAAGTCTTGCCCGAGCTGGCCGCAGTAGGCCATCACCTCTTGCGCGTGCTGCTCGATCTGCATGCCCTTCAGCCCGAGCGTGATCACCAGTAGGTAGGCATGCAGAGTCGTCGGCGAGACGGGGAAGACGCGCTTGCCCAGCGCGTAGCCGTAGACGTTCCCCGTCCCGCAGACGAGCTCGTAGTAGACCGACTCCGCGGGCAGGTACATCAGTGCGAAGTCGTACGTGTTCTCCGCCGGGAGGATGTACTTCGAGGCGATCGCGTCCACGTGCTGTTTCACGTCCCGGTCGAAGGCCTTCTGGTGGAGCGCCTTCTCCCCGTCGTCGCCGGCGGTGACGAGCCGCTCGAAGTTGTCGAGCGGGAACTTCGCGTCCACCGGGACGAGCTTGTCCACCCTGATCACTGCGTCGACCCGCTCGCCCGTCCGGAAGGTGTGCTGAAGGTGGTAGGCGTCCGGAGGGAGCGAGTCGCGCAGGAGGTTGCCGAGCAAGATCTCGCCGACCCCACCGCGAGCCTTCGGCGGGCGTAGCGCCTGCTCGAGTCGAGCAAGGTCGTTCGCGCGCGAGAGCATCTGAGCGGCGGCGCCGTCGAGCTTGCCGAGCCGCTCGACGAGGTCGGTCGCGGCCTTCCCAGCGCTCTGCTGGGTCGAGAGCAGCCGGCCGTCGAGCCCCTCGAGCCGCCGGTCGACCTTCGTCTCGAGCTCGGCGAAGCGCCGGTCGATCGTCTCGGCGACCCCGCCGAGCGCGCGCGAGGTGACGCCGCCGTGGTCGCCCAGCCGCCGATTCAGCCAGAGGGCGAGCCCGCCGCCGGCGGCGAGCACGAACAGGAGTGTCAGGACAAGAGTCACGAGCCGACGAACCCTAGAGACCCTGTCGGACGGCGCCGCCCAAACACGAACGAGGGCGGCTCTCGCCGCCCTCGTCAAACCCCGTGTGACTGCGCTTTAGGGCGTGTCCGTGCGCTCCGCGTGGTGCTCAGCGGCGCGCTCGCGCTCCTTCTGAGCCACGTCCTCGGCGCTCTCTGCGCGATCCGAAGCCATGCCCTCCTGTTCCTGGTGCATGCCCTCGTTCTTCATCGAGCTGTCGCCCGTGACATCGCCGGCCGCCTGCTTCCCGCGGCCCATCAGCTTGTCCAACCAGCTCATTGCAGCCTCCCTTGCGTGGTGTAGTCACCGAGTATCGCGCAACGGCCACAAAAAAACGCCAGATCCGGAGAACCTTTCGGCTTTCCGGATCTGACGCGAGGACACTAACCCGCCACACGGCGGTCGTCAAGGGCCTTGCTAGCATCGCCGCCCGATGGCCAAGAAGGGTCGCACCCCCACGCCTCCGCGCAAGGTCCAGGCGCCCCAGCGGCGCTCGGACCCGAAGCGCCCCCGCTCGCCGGAGGATCGCCGCTTCCTGATCCTTTCGATGGCGTTCGCAGCCTCGGGCCTGGTCGCCGTCGCGATTGCGGCGCTCTTCTTCTTCGTCTTCAGCGGGAACGACAAGGCCGCCGGGAAGATCCCGGACGACAGCAACCTGATCGGCCTGCAGACCGGTCCCGCGCCGTGGAACCCGGGGCTCGACACGCTGCCGGACCGGCTTGCGCCACTAGGCCTGAACGACCTCACGACCGAGGGTCAGGTCACCCACATCCACCAGCACCTCGACATCTTCGTGAACGGCAAGAAGGAGCCGGTACCGGCCGGCATCGGCATCTACGACGGCCAGTTCCTGACCGAGCTGCACACGCACGACTCGAGCGGGATCATGCACGTCGAGTCGCCGACCAAGCGCACCTTCGATCTCGCCCAGTTCTTCGGCGTCTGGGGCGTGCGCCTCACTCCCAGCTGCGTCGGTGGCTACTGCAAGGAGCTCACGCCCTGGCGCCTCTACGTCAACGGAGTCCCGTACCAGGGAGACCCGCGCACGCTCAGGCTCAAGGCGCACCAGGAGATCGCGTTCGTGATCGGCACGCCGCCGGCGAAGATCCCCTCGAGCTACAAGTTCGCCCCCGGGGTCTAGGAAGCCGTCCGGCTATTCTTCGCCGCGCCGGGGTGGCGAAACTGGTCATACGCGCCTGACTTAAAATCAGGTGTCCCCTCACGGGGGCGTGAGGGTTCGACTCCCTCCCCCGGCATAGAGCCACCGTTATCAGCTGACCCCCGGGTGCTCCAAGCTATTTGCCTACATGAACGAAGACAACGTGGGGCGCGGAACTTGACGCGCGGTTCTGGTAGTTACAGCGCGAGTCGATGTTCCCTTCGATCGTTTTGAAACTCGACTTCGTCCCCGACTTGAACATGCCGACGTGGTTCTTGTCGGTCGCGAAGTTGGATCCATCCCAGTCGTAACAGACGAGATCGCCGGGCTGCGGATCGGGCGTCACCGTGAGGCCGTTGCGACCCGCGCGCGCGTTCGCGACCAGGGTCGGAACGTACTCGTAGTTGTGACCACGGCTAAACGCCTTCGAGCCGGCAACGATGTACGCCTTCGAGACGGTGCGCGCGCACCAGGCAGCGTCGCCGTGGCCCCACCAGCCGTTGATCTCCGGCACGTGGTTAGACCCGAGAGGCACCTCGACGAGGCCGACGAATTTCTCCATCTGCGCTAGCGCCTTCTCGCGCAGGGGCGTCGCCTGCGCCTGCTTCTTCCGCAGGGCAATTCTCTTCTTCGCAGCAGGGGCGGGCTGGGCCTTCCTCAGAAGATGCTTTTCGAGGGCCGAACCGAAGGTCTGGTCGGGTGTCGCATAGCCGAGCCAGTACTTGGCGCGAAAGCAGGCCTGTGCGGTCAGCGGCCCAAACTCACCGCCGCTCTCTCCCTTGTAGTACCCCGCACTCTTAAGCAGGTTCTGCGCGTACTTGACGTCGTCCCCGGTCATGTGTGGCGTCGTGAGCGCGAGCGTTCTCTTCATGACACAACCATCCTCCTCATGTCCTGCTTGGCGATTCTTAACTGGTCGCGGTCTGCTACCTCCTCCGATCTCGTTAGCTCACTGCTGGTTGTTCTCGTCGTTCTCGTCCGGGGTCACCGGGGCAGTCGAATTGCCGAGGCTTGCAGCAACGGTTCGTTCGGCCTTGCCGAACATCACGTTGGTCCAGCGCTCGTTGAAGCCGGCGAGGAAGGCGACAGTGCCGAGGAAGAAGAACGCCGTGGTCTTGTCGGCCGGCAATGTCACGTTCGGAATCCCACTCTTGATCAGGAAGTAGAGAGCGATCCCGAAGACGCAACCGATGAAGGGGCGGAAGCTACCGAGCCGGCGAACGGTCATTCTCCCGATCTCGAAGTCGACACGAAACTTGTTCGAGCTCATGCGCATGAGCACGCTGACGATCGCGCCCACGCCGCCGGCCATGTAGCAGACGAAGAACGTCTCCGCCTCACGGGTGTGCGGCTGGTCGAACCAGCCAGTTCGCCACAGCGGGAAGGCGATGGCGAGCATTAGCAGTGCCGCAACGAGGGCGCCGACCATCATCCCCCAGAAGTAGACGATCCTGGCCGCCTTCTCACCGGCGCGGGAGTAGTACTTCTCGATCTCGATGATCTCACTCGACTGCGACTTGGCGACGGTCTTGATCTCGTCCTTCGAGATCGAGGAACTGCGAGTCCGCTCGATGAAGCCGAGCAGATCGCTCTCGACCGAGTAGATCCACTGCATCGCGATCCGCTCGCTCGTCCCGCGCAGCACTTCGGACACCTTGATCGCAAGCGTGTCGCATTGGTGCAAGAGATCCGTGATCAGGCGTTCGCGAACGACCCAGTCAGTGACGCGGTGCAGCCGTATCTCCGCATCATGGTCGCTCAGGAATGCGGCGAGCCCATGTCTCGGCTTTACCGTGAGGGCGACGGCAGACGGCCTCTTGGTCGACCAGTAGGCGTGCATGATCGGACCTTCACGCGCCTCGAAATTATCCAGGCAGCCGTGGTATCGCCGCGCGGTCTCGGGATCACTGTCGTCAGCCCGCTCCCACTTGAAATGTGCGCGGACGAGATCAGGGAACGAGCCCGCCTGACCTGTAGTCCACTCCTCGCCCTGCGCGTCGCCGTTCCCTACGTGGTCAGTCGATGCCTGCGGCGTATGTGCACTCGTCGCCATCGCGACCTCACTCTCGAGCCCCGGCCGCAGGCGGGCTGCTTTGCTCTTCGAACGAGGCTACTCCACTTGCGGAGGAGCTTCAAGGCCAGTCGATCCAACACCTACACTCCGATCGTGGCCGAGGTGCAGGAGGTTTCGCCCGAGCACGGGCAGCTCGAATGGGAGACCGCGCTCTATCGAACGGCGCTCGCGCAGTACGAGCAGGCCCTCCCGTACGCCGACGTCCAGGAGTTCGTGGCCGAGCGGCTTCGCTACCCGGAGCGCTCGCTTGTCGTCAGCGTCCCGGTGAAGCTCGACTCCGGCCGCTGGACGGTTTTCCCCGGCTATCGCGTGCAGCACTCGACGGTGCTGGGCCCGACGAAGGGCGGCATCCGCTACGACTCGGAGGTCTCGCTCGGCGAGTGCGCCGCGCTCGCGATGTGGATGACCTGGAAGTGCGCGCTTCTGCGGCTCCCGTACGGCGGCGCGAAGGGTGGCGTCCGCTGCAGCCCGCGTGAGCTCTCCCAGAACGAGCTCCAGAAGATCACGCGCCGTTTCACCTCCGAGCTGCTGCCGATCATCGGCCCGCAGAAGGACATCCCCGCTCCGGATATGGCCACGAACGAGCAGACGATGGCCTGGATGATGGACACCTACTCGATGGAGATCGGGTACGCCGTGCCGGAGGTCGTCACGGGCAAGCCGATCTCGCTCGGCGGCTCCCTTTTCCGCCATGAGGCGACGGGAGCCGGTGTGGTGATGGTGATCGAGCGCGCGTGCGCAAAGCTTGGCTGGGACCTGGCCGAACAGCGCTGCGTCGTCCAGGGCTTCGGCAACGTGGGCGGGATCGCTGCGGCCGAGCTCGACGCCAAGGGCGCGTCCGTGCTCGCCGTCTCCGATCTCTCGGGCGGTGTCTACGACGCAGGCGGGCTCGACGTCGAGGCGTTGCGGCGCTTCGCCGAGGAGCACGGCTCGCTTACGGACTGGACCGAGAGTGACCGGATCACGAACGAGGAGCTGCTCGAGCTTCCCTGCGACATCCTCGTCCTGGCCGCGCGCGAGGATCAGGTCACCGGCGAGAACGCCCACCGGATCCAGGCGCGGATGATCGCCGAGGGCGCGAACGGGCCTACCTCGCTCGAGGCGGACGCGATCCTCGCCGAGCGCGGCATCCCGATCCTGCCGGACGTGCTCACCAACGCAGGCGGCGTCACCGTCTCCTACTTCGAGTGGGTGCAGGACCTCGGCCGGCTCTTCTGGGATCGCAGAGAGATCCGGGCGAAGCTGGCCGAGCAGCTCGGCGACGCTTTCGAGCGCGTCTGGGCGCTCGCCGAGGAGCGCGGGCTCTCCCTGCGCAGCGCGGCACTCGTCGCCGGAATCCGCGAGGTCGCCGGCGCACTCACGGCGCGGGGCATCTACCCGTGACCGAGAAGGTGCGCGACGCGATGATTCCCGACCCGCAGACGCTCGAGGCGAGTGCCTCGGCGCAGGAGGCGGGGCAGCACCTCGTCTCGCCCGACGTGCGCGCGGTCTACGTCTGCGAGGACGGGAGCTTCGTCGGCGTCGTCACGCGCAAGACGCTGGTGCGAGAGGTTGTCGCGGCCGGGCGGAACCCCGGCGAGACGGCGATCGGGCAGATCGCCGAGCCGGCGCACTGGACGATCGATCCGGAGGTGCCGCTCGACGAGGCCTTCCGCTTAATCGAGGAGCACGACGCCGAGCGCGTTCCGGTGCTCGAGGACGGACGACTGGTCGGCGTCCTCTCACGCAGCGTCCTGCAGCGGCGCCTCGCCGAGGACGAGCCACCGCACGAGCTCGACGCGCTCGAGCTCTAGGCTCGCGCCGCCTGCGCTTTCGCCATCGCCTCGAAGTTCGTCCAGAGCGCCGGCGTCGACTCGCGCATGGCTACGAGGATCGGGCTCAGGCGTCCCCACATGCCTGCGACCCAGAGCCAGTCGAACAGCAGTTCCTCGTCGAGCAGGCCGTGCTTCCAGAGCGTCCCGATCGTCTCGTACCACGCGGCGACTCCGCCCACGTAGTCCCACTCGTCGGTCCCGGGCGGGTACTTCTCGAAGAATCCCTTCGCGTCGGGGACGAAGCTGTCGCCCCAGATGAACCCACGCGCTTTCGGGTGGGACATCTGACCTCCGAGCTGTGCAAGCTGCACGACGAGCTGCGCGTCCTCCTTGGTGGCGGCCATCTCTCGCTCCCTTCAGCAGCAGGTGTAGGCGCCGGGCGGGGCGTCTCCCTCTTCGGCCGGCGGCAGCGCGGCGGCCTCGAGCGCTGCGCCGTGGAGGATGTCACGCTCGCTGGCTTCGAGTCCATCGAGCCCGTAGCGCTCGAGCACCTCGCGGACGATGACCGCGCCGGCGACGATCACGGGCGCGCGCTCGGGCTCGAGGCCCGGCAGCTCGCGACGCTGCGCGAGTGGGAGGGAGGCGAGGCGCTGGAGCTGGGCCTCGACCGCCTCGCGCGAGATGCGGTGGCCGTGGATTCGGTCTGGGTCGTACTCGCCGAGCTCGAGTGCGGCGAGGGTCGTGACGGTGCCCGCGACGCCGATCGCCTGCTTCGGCTGGAGGTCGGGGAGCGCCTCGCGGACGGCGCGGGCGGCGGCCTCGAGCTCCTCGCGCGTGGGCGGATCGGAGTGGAGGAAACGTTCGGTCAGACGAACACAGCCGAGATCGAGACTCGTGCGGAAGCCGTCGGCGATCAGCTCGGTCGAGCCGCCGCCGACGTCGAGGACGAGCGTGCCCGGCTCGAGCTCGCGCCCGCCGGCGACGCCGCGGCGCGTGAGCTCGCCCTCCTCCTCACCGGAGAGCAGGCGGGTCGTGAAGCCGTAGCTCCACTCGATCTCGCCGAGGAATGCCTCGCCGTTCTCGGCGTCGCGGATCGCGCTGGTGCCGATTGCGAGCGTCCGCTCGGCGCCTAGTTGCTCGAGCTCGCGGCGGTAGTCGGCCAGGACGTTGCGCACCCGAGCGATCGGAAGCGGCAGGAGCTTGCGACGCTCGTCCACGCCTTCGCCGAGCCTGCGTGATCGCTGTCCGGCGGGCAACCTCCTGGGCGCGTCCGTCGTCGACGTCCGCCACCAGCAAGCGGGTCGAGTTGGTGCCGAGATCGACTACGGCGACGCGCATCTCCGGTCCGATGCTAGCCGCGCTGAATGGTCCGCTAGATCGTGGGCCGAAGGTAAGCTCGCGGGCGCATATTCTCATGGAGACTAGCCGCGACCGACTGACCACCACCGAGTACGGCGTGCTCGGCCTGCTCGCCTTCGGCGAGAGCTCGGGCTACGACCTCTCTCGCGCTGCGGCGCGCAGCATCGGGTACATGTGGGCGCCTTCGCGGAGCCAGATCTACAAGGTGCTGCCGAGGCTGGTGGCGGTCGGCTGCGCAAGCAGTCGCGAGGTCGAACAGCGCGGGCGCCCCGACAAGGCGATCTACCGGATCACGCCGGCCGGGCTGGCGGCGCTACGCCTCTGGGTCGAGACAGTCGAGGAGGCGTCGCCCGGCGTCTTCGTGATGAAACTCTTCTTCGCGTGGACAGCGTCACCTGAAGCTGCTCAGGAGCAGCTTGCGCTCTACCGAAGCCAGGCCGAACGGCATCTCGCCGAGTTCGAGAAGATGGAACAGACGCTTTCGAGCCGTGACGAACCGGTGCACTCACGCGTTGCGTTGCGTCACGGGATCCTGCGTGCCCGGGCCACGGTCGAATGGGCGAAGGAAGCCGCGTCGCTGCTGGAGAGCGGGACCGAGCGGCGGAGCAACCCGCGTCTCAGTGACTCGCGACGAAGCCCTCGATGAGCCGCCGGGCCGAGAGGCTCGCGCCGACGAGTTGCGTACCGTGCTCCCCGCGGAGGAGGATCTTGAGGGTCTTGTCGTCCGAGGCCGTCGCGTCGTAGAGCCGCTGCGCATCCTGTGCGAAATCGACGTCGTACTTTCCCACCAGGAACAACACGGGCGCGTGGAGCCGTGACACGGACTCGATGGCGTGCGACAGGTCGGCGGCACCTGAGACGCTGACCACGCCGTCGACCTCAGGGTGCACGTTCGCCCCCGCAGCGAGCACGGCGGATCCACCCAGGGACGCGCCGACGAGAAAGACCCTCTTCGCTCCGAGCCGACGGACGAGCTTGACCGCCGCGGCGACATCGGCCCCGGGGCCCTCTCCGGACCGGTAGCGGCGCGTCTGTGACTGGCCGTAGTTGCGGAGGTCGAAGGGGAAGGCGAGGTAGCCGAGCTTGGCGAGCCGTTTGCTGTAGCTCCGCCATTGGCAGAGACTCCCGTCCGTCTGGTGAGCGAGGACGATTGCCGTTCGCCCTCGGCCGAAGCGGTGCCCCACGAGCCGCGTGCCGTCGGCGGCGCGAAACCGAATGTCACCGGAACGCGCGGTGCATCCGTCCCATGTCTTGCCGGCGGTGACGGAGCCGGACGCGAAGGCGACGACCGCCGCCGTCAGGATGAGCCAACCGAATGCGAGGCGCCGCATGCCGCCATCATAGTCTCGGCGAGACTATGATGGCGGAGGAACGATCGCGTCAGGCGGCAGCGCTGTAGTCGTGCGTCGGGTCGTGGCTGACGACGTTGGCGAGCAGGGACTTCAGCTGGGCGAGCTCGTGTCGCCGGACCCCCAGCTCGCCCTCGTCGGCGCCGTCGCCCTCGAGCTGCTGGGTCTCGACGACGAGCGTGCGGATTCGCTCCAACAACGGGTCGATGTCGTGCAATGCCATCAGGCGGCCTCCTCGATCGGAACTGCTTCGAATTCGGTTTCCACCACCGGAGCGGCGGGTTGGGACTCGATCAGCACCGCGCTGAGCACGGCGGCGAGCGCGGCCACGCCGGTGAGGACGTAAAAGGCGATGTTGAAACCGTGGGTCAGGGCGGCGGCGCCCAGGGGAGACGATCCCGGGTGGGCGTCCACGTAGCGCGTGGTGAAGGTGGTGGCGATCGTCGACACCGCTGCGAGGCCAATCGCGCCGCCGATCTGCTGGGTCGTGTTGAGCAGGCCCGAGGCGACGCCCGCGTCGGCGTGCTCGACGCCCATCAGCGCCGCGATGGTCATCGGGATGAACGCGAAGGCGAGACCGACCGCGCTCACCAGGAAGGCGGGGAAGAGGTCGAAGAAGTAGTGGCCGTCAGCCGGGAGCTGCGTGAGCAGGAGGAGCCCGACGGTCGCGAAGGCGAGCCCGACCGGCAGGACGCGCCGGACGCCGACGCGCGTCACGACGCTCTGCGAGACGTTCGCGAGCGGCGATGATCGTCAGCGTCAGAGGGCAGGTAGGCGACGCCCGTCTCGATCGCCGAGAAGTGCAGGACCTGCTGCATGTAGAGCGTGCCGAGGAAGAACTGCGAGAAGACGGAGGTTCCGAGCAGGAATGCGGTCACATTCGCCCCGGTCAGCGTGCGGAGGCGGAAGATGCGCATCGGCAGCAGCGGCGCCTTCGAGCGCAGCTCGATCACGACGAAGGCGACGATCAAGGCCGCGGACGCCGCCAGGAGCCCGATCGTCTCGGCCGTGCCCCAGCCGATCTGGGTCGCCCGCGTCATCGCGTAGACGAGCAGCATCAGCCCGCCCGTTACGGACGTGGCGCCGGCTACGTCGAAGTGGCGGTGGTCGAGGTCGGCCCGGCTCTCACGCAGGAGGATTGGGCTGAGCGCGACGACGGCAATACCGACCGGGACGTTGATGAAGAAGATCCAGGACCAGGCGAGCCAGCTGGTGAGAAGGCCGCCGAGGAGCACGCCGGCAGCGGCTCCGCTGCCCGAGACCGCACCCCAGACGCCGAGCGCGATGTTGCGCTCACGCCCTTCGGCGAACATCGTGGTCAGGATCGACAAGGCCGCGGGAGCGAGCAGCGCGCCGCCCAACCCCTGGGTCGCCCGGAAGGCGATCAGCGAGCTTTCGGACCAGGCGAAGCCGGCGAGCAGGGAGCTGACGGTGAAGAGCGTGACGCCGGCGATGAACAGCGAGCGACGGCCGAGCAGGTCGGCCATCCGGCCGCCCAGCAGCAGGAAGCCGCCGAACATGAGCGCGTAGGCGGTGATCACCCACTGGAGGCTCGACTGGGTGAAGTGCAGGTCGGTCTTGATCGACGGCAGCGCGACGTTCACGATCGCCACGTCCAGGACGACCATGAACTGCGCGGCGACGAGGACGGCGAGAGCGATCCAGCGCCGGTCGGTTCCGGTTTGACTTCGTAGCGGCATGGAAATCACTCTCCTTCGGAAAGGCTTGCTGTGTGCAATTCGTTTTCTAGCGCATATGATCTCTACTTGTCAAATATTTAAAATTTGCTAGGGTTTCGCCATGGCAACGAGTGAGCTCACCGAGACAACCGCCAAGCACGCACTCGGCTTATCCGCCCACGGCAGCGATGCTGCTGGTGAAGGTCGGGCGCGCCACCGAGCGCTGGTTCACCGAGGAGCTCAAGCCGACGGGGCTGACGCCGAAGCACGTGGGCGTGTTGTTCGAGGTAGATGCGCGCCCGACGAGCCAGCAGGCTCTGATCGACTCGATCGGGGTCGACCCGAGCAAGCTGGTCGGCATTCTCAACGACCTCGAGGAAGACGGCCTGATCGTCCGCCGCCGCGATCCCGACGACCGGCGACGGCACATCGTCGAGCTCTCGAAGGAGGGCCGGTCCCGGCTGGGGGCCGCCAGGCGGGCCAAGAGCGCGGTCGAAGAGCGGCTCTTCGTGGGTCTCGACGCCGAGCAACAGAAGCAGCTTCACGGCCTGCTCGCGCAGGTCGCGGACACGAGCGGCGTGTTCGAAGGCTGCATGGAACTGCTCAAGCTTTCCGACTGACAGCAGCGCAAACGGGTTGGTAAACTGCCTCTAGCGTCGCGGGGTGGAGCAGTCAGGTAGCTCGCCGGGCTCATAACCCGGAGGTCGCAGGTTCAAATCCTGCCCCCGCTACTGCGAAAGGCGCCGGAAACGGTGCCTTTCGCGTTTTTGGATGTTCTCGCGCCTCAGACTTTTGCCCGAACTTTGGTCTCTCTGCGTAGACGCTGTGTAGACGTCGCGACGTACTGACCCCAGCTGGAACTGTCCGTGTGGCTGTGGTGTAGGAGAGGCGGTGGTTCGTAGTTGCGGTATTTCCATGCTCTCGGCGCTCGCGATCTTGGCCGTGCTGGTACTGCCCGGATGCGATGTCCGAGGCGAGAAGGGTGTGCCACTCGAGAAGCGCTGGCTGGCTTTCGCGCTGCCGGACGGCATCTACCTGGCCACCGCCGACGGCTCGGGCGTGAAACGCCTGACGGAGATCCGCGGGTTCGAGTACCAGCCGGACTGGTCGCCCGACGGGCGGAAACTGCTCCTTCGGGTTGATGTGGCCGAAGGAAAGCCGGGTGGCGGTGTTTACGTCGCGACCGTCGGGCGCCAGCGGGCCGTCAACTTGAGCGAGATCTCCGGAGTGCTCGGAGGCGACCCCGACTGGTCGCCCGACGGCACAGAAATCGCTTTCGTGGGGAGGAGGAACGGCGATGCCCACTTCGGCATCTATGTGATGAAGGGCGACGGGTCTAACCCGAAGCGGCTCGCACCCGCCGGTTGGGAGTCGCAGTACCCAGACTGGTCTCCTGACGGCCGTAAGATCGTCTTCGCCGGCGTCAGAAACTCCGTCTTCGACCTCTACGTCATGAACGCGAACGGCTCGGGCCTGAGGCAGCTGACCCGGACGCCGGCTGAGGAGAATTGGCCGAACTGGTCGCCGGACGGGAAGGAAATCGTCTACAGCTTGCGGGACGGCTTGCGCGTAATGGACGCTGACGGGTCCGATTCCAGAGCTCTGACCAAGGGCGGAGAGCCGAGCTGGTCACCCGACGGGCTCTGGATCGCTTTCGACTGTGGCACCCCGGAGGTGGGGCGGATGTGCGCGATCCGACCGGATGGAAGCGGTCGAACCCGGATCCTTCCCGGGCTCGATGGGGGATTTCCGGCCTGGAGACCGCCGATGGGGTGAAGCCTTGAGGCACAACGCGAAACGCAGACGCGCTTCGCGCGGCGATTGAGGATCAGGGCTCAGGGAGCTTTCGCTGCGCGGGTTTACGCAGCCCAGGAGAACGGCGCCGAGTTACCGTTCTTGCCTTCGTTGTCGAACTCCATCCCGAAGGCCTGGATACGCGAGCGGGTCGCGCGGGCGACGGTCAAGGTCGAGTTCGAGACATGGTGGATGCCGGTCAGACGGGAGGGCTCGGACTCGCCCTCGGGAACGAAGTCTTCGACCTCGATCTCGATTCCGTCGCCGGCCTTCAGCCGGTGGCGGAAGCCCTCGTCCACATACTCGACCGGCATGTGCTCGATGCCGAGCATCTCGCCGATCAGCGGCGCCAGCGTCTCCGGCGGTCCACCCTTCTCTCCACCGAAGACCGAGCCGAGCGCCTGAGTCTGCTCCTCCGAAGTTCCATCGTCCATGATCACGCCGAGGCGCCAGTTGCCGTCAGTCATCTGCGCTGGTGTATCGGCAACGAGCACGACCGTCCGATCGGCGACGTCGAGGCCGTCGATCTCGCCGCGCTCGACGTGGTAGGCAAGCACGATCTGGCATCGTTCCTTATCGGCCGGCAGCACGAGGCTGGTTGCTGCGCACGGACACAGGACGTCGCAGCTGCAGTTTTCGAAATACGTTCCTTCGAGGTGCCAGGCCATCGATTCCTCCTACGTCGCAGAGATCTTCGGGCGATCCTCTCGTCGTTGGGGGGCGAGGTCAACAGGTCGATCGAAAACGGGCATGACCGCGTTCTCTCTGCGGGCGAGAACTTTTGCCACAACTTTGCCCGTCTGAGCCGATCTGAGCTGATCTCAGGGTGATCGAGCGCCTCTCGTGCTAGACGGCTCGGCGCCGCTTTCGCCAGCCCAGAATCTCCCGTGCGGCGTTGAGGCCGGGTGTGCCCATGACGCCTCCGCCGGGGTGGGCGGCCGAGCCACACAGGTAGAGGCCGCGGAGCGGCGTCCGGTAGCGCGCGTAGCCGGGCACCGGACGGAACGCGAAGAGCTGGCCCGGGGTCATGGCGCCCTGGAAGATGTTTCCGCCGGTGAGGTTGAAGACGCGCTCGAGATCGGGCGGCGCCAGCACCTGGCGGTCGATGACCGCGCTCTTGAAGTTCGGCGCGTACTCGTTCAGCACGTCGAAGCAGCGATCGGCGAACGCGTCGCGCTGGTCATCCCAGGAGCTTTCGCGAAGCTCGTAGGGCGCGTACTGGATGAACATCGACATCAGGTGCTTCCCGGCGGGCGCCACCGTCGGATCCACCACCGAGGGAAGCTGGCACTCGATCACCGGGTCCGCGGAAGGCCGCCCGTACTTGGCATCGTCGAACGCGCGCTCGATGTAGTCCTGGTCGGGACAGAGGTGGATGGTTCCCCGATGCTGAGGCCCAGGCTCCGTCCCGGGCAGTGCGCTGAAGTTCGGCAGCTCGTCCAGCGCCACGTTGATCTTCAACGAGGCGCTCGCGTAGCTGATCCGCTCGACGTCGGCCACGAAGGCCTCCGGTAGCACGCTCCGGTCGAGCAGTTGCAGAAACGTCACATTCGCGTCGGCGTTGCTGGCCACGATCGGGGCGTGGAACTCGTCGCCTGAGACGAGCGCGACGCCAGCGGCCCGGCCGTCGCGCACGAGAATGCGGGCCACCTCGGCCTCGCAGCGGATGTCGGCGCCGAGATCCCGCGCGGCAGAGGCCAGCGCCTGCGTGATCCCACCCATCCCTCCGCGCATATATGCCCATACGCCCCGGGTCCCCCCGGCTTCGCCCATGACATGGTGGAAGAGCACGTAGGCGGTCCCCGGCATCGACGGGCTCGCCATCGCTCCGATGATCGCGTCGGTTGCCAGCGTTCCCTTCAGCTCCTCGGACTCGAACCAGCGATCAAGGATCGGGCGCGCCGCTCCGGTGAGGATCTCCACCGCCTCTCCGGTTGCGTCACCGAGCTGGCGGAAGGATCGCCCCAGCGTGAGCAGCGTCCGGAGATCGCTGAGCCGGGGCCTCTGCAGATCGGGCGGAGCCATGGTGAGCGTGGGCTCGACCACGGCCGCCACTCGCTCGAGCATCGCCTCGTATTGCGGGTACCGCTCGGCATCGCGCTTGCTGAACTTCGCGATCTCTTTGCGCGTCAACTCGGCATCCGGGCCCATGATCAGCGAGCGCCCGTCCGGGAACGGTGTGAACGACGACGGGTTGCGCGGGAGCACTTCGTAGCCGTGTGACGTGAGGTTCAGGTCGCGGACGATCGCCGTGTGGAAAAGGCTGTTGACGTAAGACGCCGTCGAGACCTTGAAGCCGGGGAAGGTCTCCTCGGTGACGCAGGCGCCGCCGACGATGTGGCGCCGCTCGAGCACCAGCACGCGCAAACCGGCCCGGGCGAGGTAGCAGGCAGTCACGAGCCCGTTGTGCCCGGCACCGACCAAGATGGCGTCGTAACGCGTTGGGTTCTGCGCCATTGGACGCAGATCCTGCCAGGCGTGGCTGTGCGCCATGTCCGTCATCATGAATCGCGCATGAACAAGCCGCGCATCTTCCTCGGGTCGTCGGGCAAGCAGGCCAAGCTGCTCCAGGCAATCACGCGCGGGCTCGAGGACGTCGCCGACGTCGAGCCCTGGACGACCACGTTCAACCCGGGGCGGTCAACCCTCGACCGGCTCGTCGAGCTCTCCCAGGAGGTCGATTTCGCCGCCTTCGTGTTCGCCCAGGACGACTGGACCACGACGGATCCGTCCGAGTCCGGCGAGGCGTCGCCGCGCGACAACGTCGTGTTCGAGGCCGGGCTGTTCGGCGGTGCGCTCGGCATCCGGCGCACGTTCATCCTCCACGCCCAGGGTTCGAAGCTGCCGACCGACCTGCTCGGACTGACCTCCGTCCGCTACGACCCGGCCACGAGCCCGGCGGAGGTTCGCTCGATCAACGAGAAGCTCCGCAAGGCGATCGAGACCGAGGGACGCCGCGGCCCCGTCGAGGGGCTGTGGTGGCAGCTCTCGCTCACCGCGCGGAGCGAGAAAGAACCGTCGGCGGTGAGTCTGCTGCGCATCTCCCGGGAGCGCGACGGTGGCCTGAACGTCAACGGCCGCTCCTGGCAGGAGGACGGCACCCTGTCGGCCCGCTACTGGAGCGAGGCTGCGAAGGAGCGCAGGGACCCGGCCGGCATCTTCTACTTCTGGAAGGGCGAGCGGCCCCGGGACCCCAATGCCCCACAGCTCGAAGGGACCGGCGAGATCAAGGTGGAGACCACCGACCGCGCCACCGGGTACTGGACGACACGATCGGATCGCGACCCCGAGCTGAATGCCCGTACCGCAGGCGTTTACCTTCGAGCGGAGGCCTCAGACCTCCAGGTGCTGGACGGCGGCACCGAAGAGGAGCGGGCCGAGCTCATCGCGCAGCGCCTCCGGGAGTGGAGGTCGGCCGCGAACGCCTTCTGAGCACCGATCGAGCTAGCTGCGCTCTCCCTCCGAGGGCGCAGAGATCGCCTCGACCAGCTCACCGGTCTTCGTCTCGTTCTCCCTGAGGGCGATGTCGGCCTGGGCGACGATGCCGACGAGCCTGCCGTTCTCGACGACGGGCAGCCGCCGAACTTGGTGGCGGGCCATCAGTCGGAGCGCCTCTTCGAGGTCTTTGTCGGGCTCAACGCTGATGAGGTCCCGAGAGAAGACATCCTCGACCGCCGTCACCTTCGGGTCTGCGGCCTCGGCAACCACTCTCATCGTGATGTCTCGGTCGGTAATCATCCCGACGAGCTTCTCGTCATCGGTTATCGGGAGCGAGCCGATGTCCTGTTCTCGCATCAGTCGAGCGGCCTCGACCACCGACACCGACTTGCCGATCGAGCGGGGATCCTCGGTCATCGCGTCGCGAACGCTGTTCGCCATCGTGCCTCCTCTCGTCGTCATGTGCGATCTTAGCCCTCTACTGCGACCGAGAGGAGATTCGGCATGGCATCTATTTCGGAGCGGGAGAGCAGGGAGATCGAGGCGGCAAACGCCTCCGGCACCACTCCGGTCGTCTTCATCCACGGGCTCTGGCTGCTGCCGAGCAGCTGGGCCAACTGGGCGGACTTCTTCAAGCAGGCCGGTTACGCGCCGCTGACGCCGGACTGGCCGGACGATCCGGAAACGGTCGAAGAGGCGCGGGCGAATCCGGATGTCCTCGCCAAGAAGACGCTGAAGCAGGTTGCCGACCACACGGCCGACGTGATCGGCCAGCTCGAGAAGAAGCCCGCCGTGATGGGGCACTCGACCGGGGGACTGGTCGCCCAGATGCTCGCCGGCCGTGGGCTCTCGGCAGCCACGGTCGCCATCGACCCGGGCGTGTTTCGCGGCGTCCTGCCGCTGCCCCTCTCCGTGCTCAAGGTGGTTGGGCCCTCTCCTGGTGAACCCCCGGAACCGGGGCCGCGCCATCACGCTCACCTTCGACCAGTTCAAGTACGGCTGGGCGAACGCCCTCGACGAGGACGAGTCGAAGCGCCTCTACGACACTTACCACGTGGCCGGGCCGGGGATCGCCCTGGCCCAGATGGCCAACGCCAACCTCAATCCCCGGACCGAGTCCAAGGTCGACACGAAGAACCCCGATCGGGGCCCGCTGCTGATCCTCGACGGGGAGAAGGACCACACGGTTCCCTGGGCGATCGCCAACGCCTCCTACAAACGGCAGAAGCGCAACCCGAGCATCACCGAGATCAAGAAGATGCCCAACCGTGGCCACTCGCTGACCATCGACCACGGCTGGCAGGAGGTCGCCCAGACCGCGCTCGACTTCGTCAAGCGGTTCGTCCCGGCCAAGCCGAGCTAAGCCGGCCGGCCTCAGAGGAGGGTTTCGAGCTTGTTCCAGAACCAGCCCTCGAAGCGCTCGTGCAAGCCCAAGGGCGGCTCGCCGGCATTGGAACGAGCGATGTCCGGCTCGAAGAGCCTCTCCTCGATGAGCGCGGCAGCCTCTGCGCTCCGCGCGATCATCATGATCTCCGAGTTGCGGTAGAGCGCCCAGGCGTCGAGGTTCACAGTGCCGAAACTGACGACGTCGTCGGCGACGATGACCTTCGCGTGCACGACCGTGTCCGGGAGCTCCCACACCTCGACGCCCGCGTCGAGCAGGTCCGCGTAGCGGTGCTTCAGCGCGGCCGTCGCCTGCGCGTTGTTGGATGTCTTCGAGACGACAACCCTCACCTGTACGCCACGCCGCGCGGCGGCAATGATCCGGTCGATCATGCCCCGGTCGGTGAGATAGGGGTTCATCACGTCGAGGCGCTCCCGAGCGGCGTCGATCTGTTCCCGGATCGCCTGCGAGGCGGCCACGTGCCCGCCGGGGATCACCTGCGCGAGCGCGATGGGCGTCGAGCCGGGGTCGGCCGGCTCCGGGAAGAACGACGATAATTGGGACGGAAGCGGTGCGCCGTGCCCGTAGAAGCTCGTCAGGAACGCCGCCTGCGCCTGCCGGACGACATCGCCGGTAACTCTGACCATCACGTCATGGAAGCCGCCGTTCTCGAAATGGTCCTCGATACCCGCGCCACCCGTCCACGCGACCGTGCCGTCGATCACATAGAGCTTCCGGTGATCTGCCCGGCCGATCTCGTCCTGCCGCCAATCGACCCGCTGTCTGTCGGGGTAGAGGCCGTCGCGGTCGAGCGGGAAGACGTCGTTGACAACGATTTGCGCTCCTGCGGCAGCGAGACTCGTGAACATCTCCCGCGCCTGCGTATACGGCCTGGAGCCAAACCCGTCCACGATCACCCTGACCTCAACGCCCTCCGCCAGCTTCCGCTTCAGGAGTGCTGCCATCCTCATCCCGATCTCGCCTTCGCGCCAACCGAACATCAGGATGTGCACCGTCGACCGCGCGGCCTCGACATCGGCGAAGATCTTCGGGAAGAAGTTCACGCCCTCCGCCCACGGCTCGATCGTCGCCGCGGTAGACCAGGCGAACGGAAGCGCTGCATCGTGCGGGCGCGCCGCGCCTCGTGCCACGAACATCTCCGTCGCAGCCTGAGCATCCGCCGACGTGACCGCGTCGAAGGGTGGCGGCCAGCTCGGCCGCTTTGTGACCGAGAACACCCGCCGGTATGCCAGGACGACGAGCATGGCGAACGCGCTCACCGCGAATGGCACCACGCTGTGCCTGCGCCGTGCTCGTCGCGTGCGCATCAACCGGGAGTGTCTCACGCGCTCGCGTGAGGCTAAGCTCAGAGCGTGTTTGCTCATCTTCGCCGCTCGTTGAGCGACCGCCGGCTGGCCGTGATCGCCTCGCTGGCAGTTCTCTCGCTGTTCGCCGTCGCGATGATCGCGTTTCGGATCCCGTACACCGGTTCCACGGAGCACAGCGGGATCGCGTGGAACCTGGTTCTCGCCTGGATCCCGTTCGCGCTAGCGCTCATCGTCTACGAGCGGACGAGGTCCGGCCCCTTCACCCCGGCGTGGGGCGGCGTCGGGACTGCTCTGGCTGTTGTTCCTTCCGAACGCTCCGTACCTCGTCACCGACCTGAAGTACGTCGGCCACGGCGACGGCCTCCCGGTTTTCTACGACCTCGTGCTCCTGACCGCCGCCGCGTGGGCAGGACTCCTGTTGGGCCTCACTTCGCTGTTCCTGATGCATGCCGTGGCGCGGCGGGTGGTCGGAGCCGTGAACGCATGGGCCCTCGTGGTCGGGGCACTCGCGTTGAGCTCGTTCGGCATCTATCTCGGCCGCGTCCTCCGCTGGAACTCGTGGGACGTCTTCGTGCGGCCGGGGCCCCTCTTGAGCAGGATCGCCAATGGCGCGCTTGATCCGCTCAGCCATCCGCGGCCCGTGGCGCTGACCATCCTGTTCACGTCGTTCCTGCTGGTCAGTTACCTGGTCTTCTACTCGCTGGCGCGTATGGGCTCGTTCGTGAGGGAAGGCAGGGCTACGAGCCCAAGAACGCGAAGCTACGGCCGTGCCTCGACGCGTTAGTCACCTTCCGATGTATCGTCGAGTGGACCGTCTCGGCCGAGAGTTCTCGACGCTTCGCTCGCCGAACGAAGAATCCGCCAGTGCTTCGAAGTGCAGGTGCTTCTCGGACCGCCGAGGCTGAGCTCGGTAGCACGTTGCCCGATGTTCCACAGCTCGTTCGAGCGACTCGCCGACTGCGCATGATCGCCTCGGCTGGCGAACTTAGCTAGCCGTTCAGTCGTCGCGATGCTGATGGACTGGGGCGATCTTCGTACGCGGTTGAGCTGGAGCGCCAGTGGATCGGCCTGAGTATCGTTCTCGCCTCGGAGCGCCGTCGCTCGGCGCCTGCCGTCTACGACGGTACGATGCAGCCCCCTCACCCCGGCGTTCGGAGCAATGGCACTGTTCGCTGCTGTGTAGCTCGAATCGCTGATCCTGGTCACCGTTCTGCTCAAGTACGTCGGACACGGCGACGGGCTCCCGGTTCTCTACGACCTCGTGCTCTTTACCGCCGCCGCGTGGGCAGGACTCCTGCTGGGGCTGACTTCGCTGTTCCTGATGCACGCCGTCGCGAGGCGGGTGGTCGGCGCCGTGAACGCGTGGGCGCTCGTGGTTGCGGCACTCGCGTTGAGCTCTTTCGGGGTCTATCTCGGCCGCGTCCTTCGCTGGAACTCGTGGGACGTCTTCGTCCGGCCGGGATCCCTCCTGGGCGCTATGTCGAATGGCGCTCTCCATCCGCTCAGCCATCCGCAGCCTGTGGCGATCACGATCCTGTTCACGTCGTTTCTGTTGGCGAGCTACCTGGTCTTCTACTCACTCGCGCGCGTGGGTTCCTTCATAAGCGAGTAGTTGGCCGGGGCAGAGGTCGTTCACGTGCCGGAAGCGAGCCGCTTCGAGCTCCGGCTCGGGGAGCGGTTGATCGGCCACGCCGACTACCACCGCCGGAACAACCGAATCGCTTTCACGCATACGGAAGTGGACGAGCCCTACGAAGGCCGCGGCTTCGGCGGCCTCCTTGCCGAGGCTGCGTTGAACATGGCGGAGGAGGAAGGCCTCGAGGTCGTTCCGCTCTGCCCGTTCATCGCGCACTACATCGAGGAAAACCCCGGCTACGCGCGGCTCGTGGCCGCCGATCACCGCGACCGCTGACTCAGACCTCTCGGTAGCGCGCCTCGAAGAAGCAGAAGACGGCGTAGGCGAGCAGCCCCGCCGCGACGATTCCGAGCAGCCACGAGCCGTAGCTCTGGCTCGCGAGCTTCTGCAGCGCGCCGTCGAGACCGATCGCCTCCCGTGGGTTGTAGTCGTAGGCGGCCTTGACGACGAAGCATCCCGATCAGGGCGAACACCACCATCCGCGCGGAGAGCCCGACCATCCCCGAGCGCGTCCCCCAGCGTTGCGCCGTGGGGCCCATCTTTTCGGTCTTCCAGTTCTTCAGGAACTTCTTCTCGAGCGCGCGGTAACCGTTCCAGAGGCCGACGCCGATCAGCACGAGCCCGGCGGCGCCGACGATCCACTTGCCGGCCGGCCAGGAGAGAACGGTCGCCGCCGTCTTGTGCGCCTTTTGATTCTGTGACTGTTCCGCCGAACCGGAGAGGATCTTGATCGTCGAGTAGGTGAGGCCTGCGTAGATTGCCCCACGGCCGAAGTAGCCCGCGCGCTTGGCCAGGCCCTTCGCCCCGTCGCCGTCGTTGTTCTTGTCGAAGAAGGCCTGGGCGAAGCGCCAGACGGCATAGGCCGCGAAGCCGAACGCCAGCACGACGAGCACGAACTTCCCGAAAGAATGCTGCGCGAGCGTGTGCAGGGCGCCCTGGCGGCTCGTCGCCTTACCGCCGCTGTCTGCGGCGAGCTTGATCGCGAGGACTCCAACCAGGGCGTACGAGACGCCTTTCGCGACCAGGCCGACCCGCGCGAGCGCGTTCAGCCAGGCGGCGTTCTCGACCTGGTCGCGCGCCTGGGCGATTTCCGTCGCGGCGGTCACTCGGCCGATCGCTCCTCCACGTCCGGGTCGATCTCCTGTGCCTGCTGGCGGTGCTCCTCGGCGGCGGCCTGTTCCTTCCGTGCGCGTTCCGCCTGCTCCTCGGCTGCAAGCCGCGCCTGCTCCGCCTTCCGGGTTCTCGTGTCCGCCTCCTCACGGTGCTCGCGGGCCTCGACTCGCTTCTCGTCGAGCTGCCGGGCACGCTGGCGCGACACGGCGAACGCCGCAATCGCCAGGACGACGATCACCGCGATGACGATCAGGATGATTACGGTCGTGCTCATAGCTAGCTGCCTCCCGGATTGCTGGCCAGGTGCCCTTATAACCAGGAGGCGGCAGGTTCAAATCCTGCCGAGGCTGCTACGTCATGGCTGTGATGGTGATCCCGCCGCGCGCCTTTTGCTCGAGGCTCACCCGCACCCTGTCTCCTGAGAGCTCGAGAACGTGAGCAACGTCATCCCGGATCTTGACCGCAAGCGCCTCGCAAAAGTGGCCCTCGTCTCGGTAGCCATTCAGGTACAGCTTCAGGGACTTCGACTCCAGGCAGAGCGCGTCGGGGGAGTACTCGATGACGGCGACGTAGAGGTCGGGCTGGCCGGTGATCGGACAGACGGCCACGAGCTCGTCGCTCGTCAGCTCGACTTGTGAGACACCCGGATTGGGGAATGTCTCGAGCCCCGCGTAATGATCCGAGCCCGCATGGCCGAGCGCGACGAACTCGTTGGACGTGGAAGCATCGCTCACGGGTCGTACTCTAGGCGCATGAAGGTCTACCTCGCCGGCCCGCCCTATGCCGAGGAATACCGCCGGCGTGCAGGTGCTCTGGTCGACCAGATCGGATGGGAAGCGGTCGATCCGATGCGGCGCGACTACAGGGGTCGCACCGAGGGCAACGAGGCCGAGATCGTAGAAGGCGACTTGGCGGAGATCGAATCCTGCGACGCCGTGCTCGCCGCGTTCACGTCGCCGGACGAGGGGACGGCGATGGAGGCCTGGTATGCGCACACCATCGGGAAACCGGTCATCGCCTACACCGCTGGAACGCCGCCGCATCCCTGGACCGTCTACGTGGCGGATGCCGTCTGCGATCAACTCGAGGACGCCGTTCACGCGCTTGCAGCGCGGTAATCCCCGCTCGGAGCGGGAAATCCGCGCCGTTATCGCGAGAATCCCGCACTGGCGACCGATCGCGTGTACGTTGGTCTCAGCAGCGAAAACGGTTTTCCATGTGCGCAGCCTCATCTGAAGTGCCGCGCCCCTTTCTTTCCTTGTTGCGACCAGCCTCTTCGAGGCCGTTCGCGCCCTAGCACTCCCAAACGAAGGAGCATCACATGCATGCCATTGTCCGCCGTTACGAAGGTGTCGACATGAATCGCACCGACGAGATCACGAAGAAGGTCGGCGAGACCCTGCTTCCGAGCCTCAGCAAGCTGCCCGGTTTCAGCGGCTACTACCTCATCAAGCCCGAGAACGGCGTCATGACGTCGATCGGCCTCTTCGACAACTCGAGCCAGGGTGTCGACTCGACGCGCATCCTGTCCGAGTGGGTCCGTGACGAGAACCTCGAGAGCATCCTTCCGAACGCACCGAAGGTCACCGACGGCGAGGTCATCGCGCACAAGACGAGCAACGGCTTCAGCGCGTAAGCAGCTCCACGCGCTTGCTTGACGAGAGGGCCCGCATCGGCGGGCCCTCTCCTGTTTGGCGATGAGTTTCCCCCGCGGGCGCCGTCGTAGCTGTCACTAGGATGGCCGTCGTGGAAGGATCACCGCTCACCGTCGCGCCGGCGTTCGGCGAGCTCGAGCAGCATCGCCGCGAGCTGACCGCGTACTGCTACCGAATGCTCGGCTCGCCCTTCGAGGCCGAGGATGCCGTCCAGGAAACGCTCCTGCGCGCGTGGAAGAGCATCGATCGCTTCGAAGGCCGCTCCGAGCTGCGCTCCTGGCTCTACCGCATCGCGACCAACGTCTGCCTCGACCTGCTGAACGGGCGGGAGCGCCGGGCTCGACCGATGGATCTCGGTCCCGCACAGGAGCCTGTCGCGGCCAACCTGAACACGCTGCCCGAGGTCACGTGGATCGAGCCGCTGCCGGACGACCCGGCGGACGTGGCCGAGTCGCGCGAGACGATCCGGCTCGCGTTCGTGGCCGCGCTGCAGCATCTTCCGCCCCGCCAGCGCGCGGTTCTGATCCTGTGCGAGGTGCTCCGCTGGAAGGCCGCCGAGGTCGCGGAGCTGCTCGAGACGAGCGTCGCCTCGGTGAACAGCGCGCTCCAGCGCGCCCGGGCCACCCTCGAGGCGAGCGAGATCGACCCTTCCGAGCCGGCGCTCGACGAGCCGGACCGCGAGCTCCTCGCCCGCTACGTCGAGGCATTCGAGCGCTACGACATGGAGGCGCTCACCTCGCTCATCCACGAGGACGCGACCCAGTCGATGCCACCGTTCGACCTTTGGCTGAGCGGCCGCGACGACATCTTCGCCTGGTGGGTCGGCCCGGGCGCCGGCTGTCGCGGCTCTCGCGTGATCCCGACGGTGGCGGCGAACGGCTCGCCCGCGTTCGGCCAGTACAAGCCGAGCGAGACCGGCGAGGGCTACGAGCCCTGGGCGCTGCAGGTGCTCGAGATCTCAGACGGCCGGATCGTCGAGCTCACGTTCTTCCTCGGCACCGAGACGATCTTCCCGCTCTTCGGCCTGCCCGCCCGCCTCGACTCGTAGCACGTCGTCGAGCCCGCAGAAGACGAGCAGGTCACGCAGCTCGCTCGAGGCGCGGCACAACCGGATCTCCAGGCCGACTCGGCGCGCGGCGAGCTGAAGTCGCGCGAGCGCTTCGACGGCGGCCGCGTCGGGAGCGAGAGCACCAACGTCGCAGACGAGCGTGCTCGGGCGAGGCGCGGCCATGTACGAGAACAGACGGCTCGGCGCCGCGAAACTCATCGGGCGGCGACCGATGAGTTCCGCGAGGGAGGCCGGTCAAACGATTAACCTGACCGACTCGACCGGAGAGCTGACCCATGACCCTTGACCGCCGTACCCGCTGGTTCGCACTGCTCGTCCTCTGCGCGGGCGACCTGATGATCGTGCTCGACTCGACGATCGTGAACGTCGCACTGCCGTCGATCCAGGCGGATCTCGGGTTCTCGGGCACGTCGCTCGCCTGGGTTGTGAACGCCTATCTGCTGACCTTCGGCGGCTTCCTCCTGCTCGGCGGCCGGCTCGGCGACCTCTTCGGCCACCGGCGGCTGTTCCTGATCGGCATCGCGTTCTTCACCGCGGCCTCGATCGCCTGCGGCCTGTCCACGACGCAGGGTGTCCTGGTCGCGGCGCGGGCGGTCCAGGGGCTCGGCGGCGCGGTCGTGTCGGCGGTCGCACTCTCGCTGATCATGAACCTGTTCACGGAGCCGGCGGATCGTGCGAAGGCGATGGGCGTCTTCGGCTTCGTTTTGGCCGGCGGCGGCAGCATCGGCGTGCTGCTCGGCGGCGTCCTGACGGACCTGTTGAGCTGGCACTGGATCTTTCTCGTCAACGTCCCGATCGGGGCCGTCGTCTACGCCCTCTGCCTGAAGCTGCTGCCGTCCGACCGTGGCGCGGCCGCGGGCGGGCGCCTCGACGTTGCGGGCGCGGTCACCGTCACGGTCTCGCTGATGCTGGCGGTCTACGCGATCGTGAACGGCAACGACAAGGGGTGGACTTCGGCCCAGACGCTCGGCCTGCTCGCCGCCGCGGCGGTGCTGATGGCGCTCTTCCTCGTGATCGAGTCCCGGGTCCGAGCCCCGCTCGTGCCGCTGGGGATCTTCCGGTTGCGCAACGTCGCCACCGCAAACGTCGTCGGCGTGCTCTGGGCCGCGGCCATGTTCTCCTGGTTCTTCATGTCCGCCCTGTACCTCCAGAAGGTGCTCGGCTACAGCCCGCTGGAAGTGGGGCTCGCCTTCCTGCCGGCCAACCTGATCATGGGCGCATTCTCGCTCGGCCTCTCGGCGAAGCTCGTGATGCGCTTCGGCTTCAGAGCGCCGTTGGCGACCGGACTCCTGTTCGCCGCGGCCGGGCTCGTGCTCTTCGCTCGTGCCCCGGTGGACGGGAGCTTTGTGATCGATGTCCTCCCGGCCATGATCCTGCTCGCCATCGGCGCGGGCCTCGCGTTCAATCCCGTGCTGCTCGCCGCGATGAGCGACGTCGAGCCGAGCGAGTCCGGCCTGGCCTCCGGAGTCGTCAACACCTCGTTCATGATGGGCGGCGCGCTCGGCCTGGCGATCCTTGCCAGCCTCGCGGCCTCGCGAACGGACAGCCTGCTCGCCTCCGGGCGACGAGCGCGCTCGCCGCGCTCAACGGCGGCTACCACCTCGCCTTCCTGGTGGGCGCGGCCTTTGCGCTCGTCGCCGCGGCGATCGGCGCCACGTTCCTCCGGACGAACCCGGCGGCTGCGCAGACGCGAAGTCCGAGCCCGAGCTCGAGCCTGCCTAACGCTGCAGATCGCTGCATTGGTTGACAGTCTAAAGGGATATCGCGGATCATCTGCGCGTCCGAGATGGGGGTCGGGCGCAAACCTGTGTGGCTGGAACGGGTGACACCGTCGCTGTCACACCAATGCACGCCAAAGGGGAGAACCACTCATGAGCTCAAGACGAAGGGGCGGCGCACGCGGCTTTACGGCGCGCACGCTCATCGTTGCGACTGCGCTCGCGCTGGTCGCCGCGGTCGGCTTTGCCGTCGGCGGCGCGGGAGCCGCGCAACAGTCGTTCCGACCCGCCAAGGGTCTCGGCGCTGAAGGGGCACGACGGAATCGTCGACGTCAGCCGGTATCTGGGCCGCAACTCGCGCGTCCCGGTGCAGGTTGCTCCGCACAAGGTCGTGCCGATGAAGCAGGCCGTCCGTCAGGCGAAGCAGTTGAGGGCGAAGCAGGCTCGGCTCCAGAAGAGCCAACGCCGCTCGTTCATGGGCGTCTCGCCTGCGCCCGGCATCACGCGGACCTGGCTCGCGCTCGACGACAGCCTCGGCTTCTACCGTAAGAACTACACGTTGCGGGGAGTTAGTGCTCACACCGAGGTCTGGGTTGCGACGCCGGTGCCCCGTCCGCTCGGGGCCTACACGGCGACGGGGACCGACTTCCAGCCGGGTGACTGCCGCAACGGCGCGCGCACGGTGATCACCGACGCCCAGGTCAACTACCTGGCGAATCAGTTCGACACGAACATGCTTCCGAAGGAGTCGGTTGAGTTCAGTGTCGCGCCCGATCGGGATGGGACGCATCAAACGCCTCTCACCCCGCTGAACGGCGTTCCCTCCGACTCATCGGGTGCAGGCGAGAAGACGGTCGTGCTCGTGGACAACGTCCGCGACGACAACTTCCGCGACCTCAACAACACCCAGGGGAACTCGTACATCGCCGGCTTCTTCTCGTCCGGCCTGAACGAGATCTTCGACCGGAACGTGATGACGATCGACGCGTTCGACTGGCTCCACCGGACGGGCGCAGACCCGGCGCACGAGCCGGTGCCGGGGAACAACTGCACCAGCGCTCCGGCGCGGCCGTTCCTCTACGAGGGCGTCTTCGCCCACGAGTACCAGCACCTGCTCCAGTACTACCAGGATCCGGAAGAGGTCAGCTGGGTCAACGAGGGCCTCTCGGACTACGCGATCGACGTGACCGGCTACGACTTCGCCATGCGGCCCGTCTCGCAGATCGGCTTCGACAGCCATCTGCAGTGCTTCATGGGCAACCTGGTCACGCAGACGGACGCGAACCCGAATCCCCGAGGAGGCGGGCCGGAGAACTCGCTGACGCTCTGGGGAGACCAGGGCGACGGTGAGATCCTCTGTGACTACGGAGCCGCGTTCTCGATGATGGAGTACCTCAAGAGCCAGTACGGCTCGGCCTTCATGACGGCGTTGCACCGCAACCCGGACGAAGGGTTCGCGGGGCTCCAGAACGTGCTCGGGCCACGGGCAACCGCCCAGCAGGTCGTCCACCGGTGGGCGGCCGCGATGGCGCTCGACGCCGTGCTCGATCGGGGCGGCAAGCTCCAGCACGGCGTGCCGGAGTCGCGGTACCAGATCGCTGCTCTCAACGCGGGTGTCAACTGGGACAACCCGGACGCCTACTCGACGCCTGGGGCGCCTCCGAACGGGTCGGACTACATCCGGCTCCGCGACGGTGCGGGCCACTACCTCAGGGCGAAGGACATCAACTCGATCTCCTTCCAGGGTGCGGCTCAGCTCGAGCCGGTTCCCGTCGAGTGGACCGTGACCACGAGCTGCGCCGGACCACGGCGCGGATGCCGCGCTCGCGGCCCCCGACGCAGACAACAGGGATGCCGCGATCGTCAAGTCCGTCGCGGTGCCTGCAGGAACGCCGTCGCTCGTGTTCGACACGAAGTACGACACGGAGCCTGGCTTCGACTCGTTCTTCGTGCAGGTGTCGACCGACGGTGGGGCGACGTACCACAGCCTCGCCAACGCCGACACGACCTGCGACCTCGACCCGGGGGCCAGCGCGACCCTCATCGGCAACTGCCCGGGCCTGAACGGCGACAGCGGCGGCTGGGTGACCGAGACGTTCGATCTGACCCCGTACGCGGGCCAGACCATTCTGCTCGCCCTCCGCTACGTGACCGATACCAACACGCGCGGCACCGGCGTGTGGGTCGACAACGTCAGCGTCGGTGGCAACGTGGTTTCCGACGGCTCGTCGTTGGCAGGGTGGCAGACGTTCACACAGATCAAGCCGATCTCGGTGAACGGCTACACCGTCCAGCTCGTGGGCTACGAGACTTCGGGCAAGAAGCCGCATGCATTCGTGGCTTCGGTCCCGCTGACCTCCAGCTTCGCGGCGTCGCTCAAGGGCGGCAAGCTCGAGAGGCTGATCGGTGAGAAGGCCAATGTCGTCGCGGCGCTCGTCATGTACGACGAGCCGACCGAGTCGATCGGCCAGTACGCCCGCTACACGTTGAAGGTCAACAACGTGACACAGCCGGGCGGCTGATCCACGACGCAAATCGCTCGACGCGAAGGGCGGCCAAACGGCCGCCCTTCGTCGTTCACGGACGCAGGTGGAGCACCGGCAGGCCGAACTCGCCGGCCAGGCGCTCGGCGATCAGCGAGCGGTGGCAGGCCTCGGGATCGCGCTCGACGCAAAGCAACGCCGAGGCCGCATCGGGCGGCAGTTCCTCGACGATCGGGTCGAGGTCGACCTGGCCCAGGATCTCCCGGAGGAAGCGCGCGCGGTACTCGGGCGCCAACTCAGATCGCGAGCGCTTGCCTACGCCGAGGCGGTCGTCCTCGCGGTACTGGAGCTGCCGGAGCTCCGTCGTCGGTGCGAGCTCGGGGTGGTGCCGGTAGCCGATCCCCGCTTCGGCGAGGGCCGCCTGCAGCCGTTGCGAGTTCGCCCACGCGTACTCGGGCCCCCGCACGCCGCGGCGCTGACGGACGTCGAGCACGAGCGCGACGCCGGCCTCGCGCAAGGCGTCGAGGAACGCCTCGAGCGTCCAGCCGTAGACACCGATCGTGGCGAGCGTGCGCACATAGGTATTACTTCCACCCGGTGCGAGCGCGAATCAAAGAGAAGCGGCAAGTCGCGAAGGGAACGCTGCTGGTCGTTTTCGACCTTCAGGGCGAGGAGGTCGACTTCACGCCTGGCCAGTACTTCTGGGTCGAGCTGCTCGATCCGCCCTACGACGACGACAAGGGGCCGCGCCGCCACATCAGCGTCGTCACCTCGCCGACCGAGCGTGGAGTGCTCGGGCTCTGCACGCGCCTCCGGGACAGCGCCTTCAAGCGCTCGCTCGCCGAGCTCGAGGTCGGTGCCGAGGTCGAGGTCGAGCAACCGAAGGGCGACTACCGCCTTCCCGAGGACACGGAGCAGCAGTACGTGTTCGTCGCGGGCGGGATCGGGATCACCGTCTTCCGCTGCATGCTCAGGTACATCGCCGACACCGGCAAGCCCTACAAGGTGACGCTCGTCTACTCGAACCGCGATCGCGAGTCGACCGCCTTCCTCGACGAGCTGCACGAGCTCGAGCAGGCGGTGCCGGACTTCCGGCTCGTCGTGACGATGACGGACGATCCGGAGTGGGAGGGCGAGACGAGGAGGATCGACGCCGAGATGCTGCGCGACCACCTGGGCGAGCTCGAGTCGTTCACGTATCTGGTGGCCGGGCCGCCGGCGATGGTGGAAGGGGTCGCGGGCAGCTGAGCGAGGCGGGCGTGCCCGAGGAGCAGGTGCTGCCCAGTCGCTTCAGCGGTTACTAATAGCGGCTGATCTCGGCGGCTGCGCCGATCACGATCAGCGGCTTGCTCGCGGGTCGCAGCCAGCGCAGCAGCGCGACCAGGTGGGGGAGAGGCAGGCTCACGCACCCGAGCGTCGGCCTGCCCGTACTGGCGTGCAGGAAGATCCCCGACCCCCGCCCGGGCACGACCGGGTCGGCGTTGTAGCGGATGAACGCAAAGTGCCGGTAGGCCGTCGGGGAGCGTGAGAGATCCTCGCTCGTGACGCGGAACGGCGGCTTGGAACCGCACGGGACGTGCCGGAAGCGGTTGTAGTAGGGCGAGCTCGGATCCTCGACCCACCAGTCGCCGCAGGCGATCCGGTGGTAGGGATACCGGACGCCCGGGCTGGCGGCGATCCCGTACATGACTCGGCCGAAGCCGAAGGTGCCGGCCGGGGTCGTGCGGTCGCCCTCGTGCTTGTTCGCGCGAGACGCCGCGCTGGCCGAGCCAGGCCGTCCAGGGGCCGGCGAGGGTGCGCCAGCAGCGGCCGGTCTTCTGCCAGAGCCGCAACGTCCCCTGCGTCGAGGTGCGTCGTGGCGCGACGACCGTGACGAGCTGGGCTGCCGAGCCCGTCGAGAGCCGGCCGGCCAGGTTCGGCGGGCAGGCAGCCGAACGGGTGGAGCCGTCCGGGGCCGAGGCCGCCAGGCAGAACGCGACGAGCGCCGGTAACGCGACCCACCTCATCGGGCTGCAGACTACGTGGCGATGCTCCTGCTTCTTGCCGCCCTCGCTCTTCAGGCGCCGCCCTTCACGCATAGCGTCTCGCGTGTGACGCCTGCCCAGCTGCCGTACTCGTGGCGGGCTGGTTGTCCGGTCGCGCCGTCGCACCTCCGGCGCCTGCGCGTCAGCTATTGGGGTTTCGACGGCCGCGCCCACGCCGGCGCGCTGGTGGTGAACGCCGACGCCGTCGGCGACCTCGTCCACGTCTTCTCACGGCTGTACGCGGCGCGCTTCCCGATCCGGAGGATGCGTACGATCGACGCCTACCGTGGACGCGACGAGCCGTCGCTCGAGGCGGACAACACCTCCGCGTTCAACTGCCGCTATGCGGTCGCGTCCGGGCCGAGGCGCTGGTCGGTCCACGCCTACGGCCGCGCGATCGACCTCAACCCGGTCGAGAACCCCTACCTCGAGGGCGGGCGGGTGCACCCGCGCAGCGGGCGCGCCTACTTGAACCGCGCCCGGGTGCGACCCGGGATGGCGGTGCCCGGCGGGCTGCTCGTGCGTGCGTTCGAAGCCGTCGGCTGGTCGTGGGGCGGGCGCTGGACCGGATCGCCGGACTACCAGCACTTCTCGGCGACCGGCGGTTAGCCGGCGAGCCTGCCGAGAACCGTGCCGAAGACCGCGTGGCGCCACGTCGCCTGGGCGAAGGCGCGGGGATTCTGGAGCAGCGGCGGAACCCCCGGCTCTCCGCGCGCCGGGTGGTACCGGTCGACGAAGTAGCAGAGCGGGTAGAGCGTGAGGTGCTCGGCGAGCGCCAGGCCCACGCGCGAGCCGGCGCGGGTTCGCCCGCACCCGGCGGCGAAGCTCGTCGAAGCCGAGGCCGAAGACGGCGCCGTTGGCCGCGTGCAGAGCGAAGCCGGCTGAGCCGCCAGTGCGGCCCGCGCGTGACGGCCTTGCCGAGCACGGCGATGTCGGAGTAGTCGCAGCGGAGGAGCCGCTGGTCGACCTGTTCGAGGAGGCCCCAGACGGTTGCGGCCGCCGCGCCGGCGCCGGCTGCTTGCAGTCGGCTACTCACCTTCGAGCTCGCGCAGGAAGCCGCCGCCGCCGATCACGCGCTCGGCCTTGCCTCCGGCCGCTGCTCGCAGCGCGCGGTCCGAGGTGACGAGCCACGCCCCCGGGTAGTGGGGCGCCTCTCTGATCAGCCAGTCGTCGGCGCTCTCGCCGCTGGAGCCGACGAGCGTCGTGCGCTCGTCCAGCTCGGTGGCCCCCACGACTCCGCCCGGCGCTTTGCCGTCGAAGACGAGCACGATCTGCTTGCCGTTGCGCTCGGCCCAGGAGCGTGCGCGCTCGACCAGCTCCTCGTCCGACAGGTTGGGCCACCGCGAGCGCTGCACGTTGCGGGCGTCGATCAGAACGGTGTCGCTCACAAGCCCGTTGTTCCCGGCTGAGCCAGACTGCAACCTACGCTGCATCCAGCGCCCCGCGCACCGTCGCCACGTACCGGCCGAGCGCGTCTGGGCCTTCCTCGGCGACCTCGACCGCTCTCGACCCGATCACGATTCCGTCCACGAGCTCGGCGGCCGCTCGCGCATGCTCCGGGGTGGAGATGCCGAAGCCGGCGTAGAGCGGAAGGTCGGTCGCCGCACGGGCGCGCTCGACGAGACCTGTGAGCGCGGGGGAGAGCTCGCTACGGGCGCCGGTGGTGCCGGTCACGGTCACGAGGTAGAGCCAGCCGTCGGTCTGCCCGGCCGCGAGGCGGAGCCGCTCTTCGGTGGAGCTGGGAGCCACGAGCTGCACCCGCCGGAGCCCGGGCCGCTCGCCGGCGGGGAGGTCGGCCACGATCAGGCTCGTCGCGCCCGCTGCCTCCGCGTCGGCGGCGAAGCGCTCCCAGCCATACGCCTCGAGCAGCGACGAGTACGTCATCGGGACGAGCGGGCAATCGACGCGCTCGCGCGTGGCGGCGAGGCACTCGAGGCAGGCGCCGGTGCGCATTCCCTGAGCAAGCGCCCGTTCGGCGGCGCGGCGGATGACCGGCCCATCGGCGAGCGGGTCGGAGAAAGGAAACCCGAGCTCGACGAGGTCGGCGCCGGCCGCGACGGCCGCCTCGGCCAGCGCGGGAGTCTCGGCACCGCACATGAGGTAGATGACGAGCGCCTTGGGACGATCAGGCACAGCTTCGTCACGCATCAGTAACACCCACGTGCGCCGGCCAGCGCTACCGTTTTTTCCCCGGGTGGGTGGGGGTTAGGGATGGGACCCGCGGCCTAATGCTGCGGTTCACCGCTCAGCGACCTCCGCCAGATCCTTGTCTCCGCGGCCCGAAAGACAGACCAGCACCAGCTCCTCCTCGAGCTCGGCGACCCGCGCGAGGGCGTGCGCCGGCTCGAGCGCGGGCAGGATTCCCTCGGTTCGGGCGAGCCGGCGAAACGCTTCGAGCGCCTCGTCGTCCGAGGCGCCGACGTACTCGGCCCGCCCGCTGTCGCGCAGGAACGCGTGCTCCGGGCCTACGCCCGGGTAGTCGAGCCCGGCGGAGATCGAGTCGGCGTCGAGCACCTGTCCGTCCTCGTCGGCGAGTACCGACGAGCGCGAGCCGTGCAGCACCGCCGGGCGGCCTGACCCGAGGCTGGCCGCGCCGCCCGCCTCGACGCCGACGAGTCGTACCTCGGGGTCGTCCAGGAAGCCGGCGAAGAGCCCGATTGCGTTCGACCCGCCCCCGACGCACGCGACGGCCACCTCGGGCAAGCGTCCCTCCGCGGCGAGCACCTGCTCGCGCGCTTCGCGGCCGATCACCGACTGAAGCTCGCGCACGATCTCGGGGTACGGCGCCGGCCCGACGCAGGAGCCGATCAGGTAGTGCGTGTCCGCCACGTTCGTGATCCAGTCGCGGATCGCCTCGCTCGTCGCCTCCTTCAGCGTGCGTGTGCCGAACTCGACCGCCCGCACCTCGGCGCCGAGCAGGCCCATTCGCTCGAGGTTCGGCCGCTGGCGGCGCATGTCCTCCGAGCCCATGTAGACGACGCACTCCAGTCCGAAGCGGGCGCACACCGTCGCGGTCGCAACCCCGTGCTGGCCGGCGCCGGTCTCGGCAACGATCCGGCGCTTGCCCAGCCGGAGCGCGAGCAGGGCCTGACCAAGCGCGTTGTTGAGCTTGTGCGCGCCGGTGTGCAGGAGGTCTTCGCGCTTGAGGTAGAGGCGCTTCCCGGGAGCGAAGCGCTCGGCCGGCGTGAGCGGCGTCGGCCGGCCGGCGTAGCTGCGGCCGAGCTCGTCCAGCTCTGCCTGGTACGAGGGATCGGCCTGAGCCGCATGCCAGCCGGCATCGAGCTCGTCCAGCGCCGGGATCAGCGTCTCCGGGACGAACCGGCCACCGTACTCGCCGTAGGTCAGCTGCATCGAGCGGCCTCCACGTAGGCGCGCACTCGCGCGTGATCCTTGATTCCGGGAGTCGTCTCCAGGCTCGAGCTCGCGTCCACCGCCCAGGGACGAACACGCTCGATCGCCGCGCCAACGTTCGCCGGCGAGAGCCCGCCGGCGAGCACAACGCGGCCCTGCGCCGACCGCGCGCGCTCGAGGTGATCGGGGTCCTCTTCGAGCCAAGGAAGATCGAGGACGCTCGCGACCTCACGGCCGTTCCGCAACAGCACCCCGTCCCGGGAGCGATGGCCGTTCTCTCGTCCGTAGAGCTGGACGAGATCGGCGCCGTCGTCGGTGACCTCGCCGACATGCACGGCGACCGAAAGCATCGTCTCGGGCACGGGCAGCACCCGTGGAGCACGCCGCGGCGTCTCCTCGGCCAGCACGAAGCCGGCGAGATCGGCCCCGGCTTCGGCGGCGGCCGCGACGTCCTCCTCCCGCGTCAGGCCGCAGACCTTCACCAGTGGGCGTGAGATCAACTGGGCCAGCTTCGCCGCCGGGTCGCCGGCCCGCATCAGCGCGGAGCCGACGAGCACCGCCCCGGCGCCCGCGAGCTCGGCCTCGGCGCCGTGGGCGCGCGCTGAAATGCCGCTCTCGGCGACCACCACCCGATCGCCCGGCGCGGACTCGACGAGCTCGAGCTGGGCACGCCGGTCGATCGCGAAGGTGTCGAGGTCGCGTGCGTTGATCCCGATCGGGTCGGCGCCGAGCTCGACGGCGCGCCGGAGCTCATCCGCGTCGTGCGCCTCGACGAGGGTGTCGAGCCCGAGCTCCGCGGCGGCGTGCATCAGGCGGCTCGCCTGACCATCGTCCAGGTCTCGCAGGAGCAACAGCACGGCGTCGGCGCCGGCCTCGCGCAGCCCCGCGAGCTGCGTTGCCTCTCGGAAGAAGCCTTTCGCGAGCAGCGGCAGCGCCGCCGCCTCGCGCGCCGCCCGCAGATCGTCGAGCGAGCCGCCGAAGCGCTCGTCTACGAGGATCGAGACCGCTGCGGCGCCCGCGCGCTCGAACGAGACCGCCAGGGCGGCCGGATCCGCGTCGGGCCGGAGATCTCCGGCCGAGGGCGAGCGGCGCTTGACCTCGGCGATCGCTGCGAGGCCCGGCTCCGCGAGTGCGACGCGGAAGCGCCCCATCAGGCGGGCACTTCCGTCGCTTGCGAGAAGACGACAAGCTCGTCCAGCCGGGCCGCAGCCGCGCCCGAGTCGATCGCCTCGCGCGCGAGCTCGAGGCCCTCCGCGAGGTCGTCCCCATGGCCGGCCGCGGCAAGCGCACCCGCTGCGTTGAGCAGGATCGCCGAACGGGGGCCTCCGCGTTCACCGCGGAAGACGGCTCTCACCGCTGGCGGCGTTCTCGGCCGGAGTGCCGCCCCGCAGGTCGGCCGGGTCACAACGCGGCACGCCGAGCTCGAGCGGGTCGATCTCGCGCTCCCGCACGTGTCCGTCGGCGACCTCGCAGACGAGGTTCGGGCCCGCCGGAGACAGCTCGTCGATCCCACCGGCCCCGTGGACGACGAACGCGCGGCGCGCTCCGAGCTGCGCGAGCACCTCCGCGATCGTGCGCACGAGCGAAGGCGCGTAGACGCCGACCACCTGCGCCCGCGCTCCTGCGGGGTTCGTCAGCGGTCCGAGCAGGTTGAAGACCGTTCTCACCGCGAGCTCCCGCCGCACCGGCGCCGCGTGGCGCATCGCGGGGTGGTGAGTCGGCGCGAACAGGAAGCCGAAGCCGAGCTCGTCGATCGAGCGCTCGATCCGGGCCGGCGGCAGCTCGAGCCTGAAGCCCAGCGCCTCGAGCACGTCTGCGGAACCTGAGGCCGAGGAGACCGCGCGGTTGCCGTGCTTGGCGACTCCGGCGCCGGCCGCCGCCGCGACGAGGGCCGCGGCCGTCGAGATGTTGATCGTGCCCATGCCGTCCCCGCCCGTGCCGGCGGTGTCCACCAGGTCCTCCCGCTTGGGCCGAACCGCGAGCACGTGCGCGCGCATCGCCTCGGCGCAGCCCGCGATCTCGTCGGCGGTCTCGCCCTTCAGGCGCAGCGCGACGAGCAGGCCACCGATCTGCGCGGAGGTCGCGTCGCCTTCCATCACCTCGTTCATGACCTCGCGCGCCTCTGCCCGCGAGAGATCGTGGCCGTCGAGTAGCCGGGCCAGAGCCTGCTGCACCGTCACCGCGAGCTCTCCAGAAAGTTCTTCGCGAGCTCAGGCCCGGCCGGCGTCAACACCGATTCGGGGTGGAACTGGACTCCGTCCACCGGCAGCTCGCGATGGCGTACGGCCATCACCTCTCCTTCGGAGCACGTGGCCGAGATTTCCAGGCAATCGGGGATCGCGGTTGCCGCGAGCGAATGGTAACGGCCGGCCTCGAACGACTCGGGGAGGCCGTTGAAGAGGCCGCGGCCGTCGTGGTCGATCGAGCTCGCCTTGCCGTGCACGAGTCGCCGCGCCTGCCCGATCTCACCGCCGAAGGCCTCGACGATCGCCTGGTGGCCAAGGCAGACGCCGAGCGTCGGCACTCCCGGCGCCAGCCGTCGGACGATCTCGAGGCAGGCGCCCGCGGCGGCCGGGCGGCCCGGGCCGGGGGAGATGACGAGGTGCGAGGCCCCGAGTCTCTCCGCCTGATCGGCGTCGATCGCGTCGTTGCGCTGTACGACTACCTCGGCACCGAGCTCGCGGAAGAGGTGCGCGAGGTTGTAGGTGAACGAGTCGTAGTTGTCGATCAGCAGGATCACGCACGCGCCTCCGCGAGCTCGATCGCCGTTTCGAGGGCCGCGAGCTTCCGCAGGCACTCATCGTGCTCGGCCGCCGGGTCCGAGTCGGCCACGATGCCCGCGCCGGCCTGAAGGAGCGCAACGCCGTCGTCCAGCACGATCGTCCGGATCGCGATACAGGCGTCGAGCGCCTCCCCGGGCAGCGCATAGAGCACGGCGCCTCCGTAGGGGCCGCGACGGTAGCGCTCCAGCTCGGAGATCAGCTGCATCGCCCGCACCTTCGGCGCGCCCGACACGGTCCCGGCCGGGAAGCAGGCGCGCAGGAGGTCGAAGTGCGAGACATCGGCCTCGAGCTCGCCGACGACTTCGGAGACCAGGTGCGTGACGTGCGAGAAGCGCTCCGGCTCGAGGTGGCGCGCGAGCCTCACCGTGCCGGGCCGGCAGACTCGCGAGAGATCGTTGCGGCCCAGGTCGACCAGCATCACATGCTCCGCCCGGTCCTTCTCCGAACCAAGCAGCCGCTCCGCGTCGCCCTCGCCGGGGTGGGTCGTCCCGGCGATCGGGTTCAGCGAGGCCTGTCGCCCGTCGGCCTTGACGAGCGTCTCCGGCGAAGAGCCGACCAGGGCCAGCCCGTCGAGCTCGAGCAGGAACAGGTACGGCGAGGGGTTGACGCGGCGCAGGGAGCGGTAGAGCTCGAGCGCGGAAGCCGAGGTCGGCCGCTCGGCCCGCTGGGAGAGCACGATCTGGAAGGCGTCGCCGTTCCGGATGTGCTCCTTCGCACGGACGACCGCCCGTTCGTACTCGTGCCGCGAAGGCAGGCGACGCGTAGCGCCGCCCTTGGCACGCGGCTCGGCCGCTGCGGGGGAGGGCTGCGGGCCCGCGAGCAGACCGGAAACCGCGCTCGGCTTGCCGCAGAGCACCTCGGCCATCCCCAGGCCGTGGTCGAAGCGGATGAGGGTGTCCGCGATCACGAACCGGCTCTCTGGCAGCCCGCGCCCGTCCTCGGGCAGCGGGACCGTCGGCTCGAGCCGGGCCGCGTGGTCGTACCCGAGGTAGCCGACAACCGGCCGCCCGCATGCCTCGGCCTCCGCGAAGTTCACGACCCGCGAGCCCGCGCCGACGAACGAGTGGCGGCCCAGCCGCCCCTTCTCGACCGACTCGAGGAGGAAGCTCGCGCGCCCCTCTTCGCGTAGGCGGAGGTACGCCCCGAGGGGGGTCAGCAGGTCGGTTGAGACGACGGTCAATGCATTCATGGCAAACAAAAAGACCCTCCAGCTGGAAGGTCGAAAGAGCGGAACGAGTTGCGTCTAGATCAGGTCAGCCGACGCTCCCGCCCCGCTCGTGGCGCCATGCCCAGCCCCAGCTGCGAGAGACGGAAGTCATCGCCCACAGCGTAGGTGCCGCCCGGGTGGCTAGTCAAGTGATTCACGAGGGTTGACACGCCAGGCACACTGAGGGCCGTGAAGGGGTCACTGCTGCAGCTGCTTGGCTCGCCGCGCCGACGCCGCAGGCTCACGCGCATCGCCGTCGCTCTCGTCGTGGCGGGCGCCGTCGCGTTCGGAGTGACGCTCCTGACGCTGAACGAGAGCCCGCAGACCAAGGAGGTCTTCGAGCCGGGCAAGCCCGTGGTGACGGACAACCAGAAGCCCGTTCGCCTCGGTAAGGCCGACCGGCGCGCGATCGGCAGAACGCTCGTGGCGTTCGTGCGCAACGGGGTAGCACAGCAGGATCTCACCGCCGCCTACGACCTCGTCACTCCGGCCTTCCGCGGCGGCTCCACGCGGGCGCAATGGCGGAAGGGAGCCTCGCCGGTCTACGTCTACCCCGCCGTCACCCGGCGCATCGCCGGGAACTGGCGCGTCGACTACGCCTACCGCGGCCAGGTCGGGGTCGCGATGATGCTCTCGTCCACGCGCCCGCGCAAGGTCGGCCAGATCATCTTCCACGGCGAGCTGCGCAAGCGTCGCGGCAGCTGGCTTGTCGATTCCTTCGCGCCCGTGGCGACGTTCTCGCCGATCGGCGTCGGCCGCCAGCACGAGACCGGGCCTGCCGACTACGCCGGCGGGTCGCGGGCGGAGGTCTACTCGCAAGAGGCGGCGCTCAGCCCCCTCTGGATCGTCGTGCCCGTGGGCCTGCTGGCGCTCGTGCTGCTCGTTCCGCTCGGGTTCGTGCTCTCGTCGCGGCTGCGCGATCGCCGCGTCGCCCGTGCGCACGAGGCGACGCTGCCCAAGACGCTGCCGCCGCTGCCAACGCGCCGCGGCTAGTCGCGAAGTTACGCTGGCAGCGATGTCGCGTTCCGTGATCGTCTCTGCCGTGCGCACGCCTTTCGGGCGGCTCGGCGGCGCACTCGCGAAACGCGAGGCAACCGAGCTCGGCGCGATTGCGATCCGAGCGGCTCTCGACCGGGCCGGTGTCGAGAACGACGAGGTCGAGTACGCGATCATGGGTCAGGTGCTGCAGGGCGGCGCGGGCCAGGCACCCGCGCGACAGGCCACGGTCGGCGCGGGACTGCCGGTCGAGGTGCCTTCCGACACGATCAACAAGGTTTGCGCCTCGTCGATCCGCGCGGTCGAGATCGCCGACCAGATGATCCGCGCAGGCGACGTACAGGTCGTCGTCGCCGGCGGGATGGAGTCGATGTCCAACGCCCCGTACGCGCTCAAGCGCGCCCGCTTCGGGTACAAGCTCGGCGACGGAACGCTGATCGACCTGATGATCCATGACGGCCTCACCTCGACCTTCGACGGGAAGCACATGGTCGAGCAGGCATCCTTTGTCTCCCGCGAGCTCGGCATCTCCCGCGAGGATCAGGACGCCTGGGCGCTGCGGTCGCACGAACGCGCGGTCAAGGCGATCGACGGCGGGCTCTTCGATCCGGAGCTCGTGCCTGTCGGCGATGTCGCGGTGGACGAGGGGCCGCGACGCGACACCTCGATCGAGAAGCTCGCCCGCCTGAGGCCCGTCTTCGATCCCGAGGGCACCACCACGGCCGGCAATGCACCCGGCGTGAACGACGGCGCCGGCGCCCTCGTGGTGACGAGCGAGGAGTTCGCGCGCAGGCGGGGACTCGACGTGCTGGCGACGATCGTCTCGCAGGGATACGTGGCTGACGACTTCGCCTACCTCGCCCGCACACCGGCGAAGGCGAGCGCGATCGCGCTGGAAAAGGCAGGTAAGTCGATTGACGATGTCGAGCGAGTCGAGCTGAACGAGGCGTTCTCGTCGGTGGTGCTGAACTCGACCAAGCTGCTGGGGGCAGATCCTGAGCGCGTGAACGTGAACGGCGGCGCGGTCGCGCTCGGGCATCCGATCGGCGCGTCGGGCGCGCGCATCCTCGCGACCATGATCCACGAGCTGAGGCGCAACGGCGGCGGCCTCGGCCTGGCGGCGATCTGCTCGGGCGGCGGCCAGGGCGATGCGCTTCTCATAGAGGTCTGAGCGATGGTTCGGCGTCGCAGCGACATGCACAGCGGAGTCGGACGGACGCCCGGGCCGAGCCCGACCGTCCTCTGTGTCGGCGTCGCGAGCGACGCCTTAGTCGAGGTGTGATCGCGCTCGAGGGTGACCGGGTCTCGCTGCGCCCGCTCCGGCCGGAGGAGCTGGACCTGGTCTGGGAGGCGCGGGTCAACGACGACACGGCTCCCTGGATGTCGACTCCGCAGGCCTACGAACGGCTCAAGCAGCGGGTGGCGAACTCCGGACGCTTCGTAGACGGCTGGCTCGACCTCGGAATCGAGGCCGACGGGCGGCTGGTGGGCGAGATCGACGCGAGGCAACCGCCGCGCTCGATGCCGCAGGGCGTCTACGAGCTGGGTATCTCGCTCTTCGACACGGGTGACCGCGGCCGGGGCCTCGGAACCGACGCGGTCCGGCTACTGACGCGCCACCTGTTCGAGAACGAAGACGCCGACCGCGTTCAGGCCTCGACGTGGGTGGAGAATCGCGCGATGCGGCGGGTCTTCGAGAAGCTCGGCTTCACCGAGGAAGGAACCCTGCGCTCGTACATGCCCTCCGAGCGGGGTCGCGACGACTACGTCATGTATGCGATCACGAAGTGGGACCCCGGAGAGGACGGCGGATGAGGTTCGAACACGTGCTCGTAGTCGGCGCCGGCCAGATGGGCGGCGGGATCGCGCAGGTCATGGCCGCTTCCGGCCGCCGGGTCTCGCTGTACGACGCCGCGCCCGGAGCCGTCGAGCGCGGGCTCGAGACGATGCGCAAGAGCCTGGCGAAGCTCGCGGAGAAGGGCGGCCCGGACCCGAACGAGGTGCTGGCGCGGGTCGAGCCGGTCGAGGAGCTCGTTTCCGCCGACCTGATGGTCGAGGCGGTCGTCGAGGACGCGTCCGTCAAGGAGGACGTGTTCCGCCGGGCCGACCAGGCGCTGCCGCCCGAAGCGGTACTTGCCTCGAACACCTCCTCGATCCCGATCAGCTCGCTGGCTGCTGCGACCTCCCGGCCCGACCGAGTGATCGGAATGCACTTCTTCAACCCGGTGCCGGTGCTCAAGCTCGTCGAGGTCGTCCGCGGGCGCGAGACGTCGGACGAAACGGCCGAGGCGGTGACGGAGCTGGCGCGGGAGCTCGGCAAGACGCCGGCCGTCGCAAACGACTTCCCGGGGTTCGTCTCGAACCGGATCCTGATGCCCTACATCAACGAGGCGGTCTGGGCGCTACACGACGGTGTGGCCGAGGCTGAGGCAATCGACACGATCGCGAAGCTCGGCTTCAACCACCCGATGGGGCCGCTTGCTTTGGCCGATTTGATCGGGCTTGATACATGTGTTGCTATCATGGAGGTCCTGCGCGATGGGCTCGGGGATCAGCGCTACGAGCCCTGCCCCCTTTTGAGGGATCTTGCGGCCGCAGGCAAGGTGGGCCGCAAGTCTGGTGAGGGTTTCTTCATCTATTAGCCCACAAGCACCAATCCTCTCAAGCCGCCCCAGAAGGAGGATGCCTTGCGCCTCTTGCTCGTGGATGACGACGAAGGACTTCGTGCCTTGCTGCGCACGACCTTCGAGGCCGTGGACGTCGAGGTCGACGAGGCCGCCAACGCGGCCGCAGCCCGGGAGCGGATCGCCGCCGCCCGGCCGGACGGCATCGTGCTCGACGTCAGCATGCCCGGCATGGACGGCGCGGCCTTCTGCGCGCAGCTGAAAGGCTCCCGCGCCACCCGTGACATCCCGGTCGTGCTCTTGACCGGCTCGGACATGGCCACCGAGACGACGGCGCTCGAGGTCGGGGCGGACGCGTTCATGCTCAAGCCGTTCAGCCCGCTCGAGCTGCTGGCGGTCGTCGAGCGGCTGGCCGGCGGGCTGTACGCGACCCCGTTCCGTGCCAGCCGCAAGCGCGAGCCCGACGAGCAGTTGCTGCTCTATGCCCGCGACCTGCGCCACCTGCTCGAGCTCGAGCGCGGTCAGCGGCGGCTGCTCCAGGACGCCTACCACGAGACGGTGATGGCGCTCGCGAGCGCGCTGGAGTCGAAGGATTCCGGCACCGGCGAGCATTCTCAGCGGGTTCACCACTACGCGGTCGAGCTCGCGCGCCAGGTCGCCCCCGAGATCGCCGACGACGAGAGTGTCGAGTACGGGTTCATGCTCCACGACCTCGGCAAGATCGCGATCCCCGACGAGATCCTCCAGAAGCCGGGAGCCCTCACCGCCGCCGAGTGGCGCCTGATGCAGACGCACACCGTCGTCGGAGAGCAGCTTCTGCGAGGCGTGACCTTCCTGCGTGGGAAGGGCCTCGAGGTGGTCCGCTCGCATCACGAGCGCTGGGACGGCAAGGGCTACCCGGACCGGCGCGGCGGCGAGGAGATCCCGGTCGCGGCGCGCGTGTTCGCGGTCGCAGATGCGCTCGATGCGATGACGAGCGACCGCCCGTACCGGCCGGCGATGACGTGGGCCGCAGCGGGACGGGAGCTCGTGGCCCAGTCCGGCGCCCAGTTCGACCCGGCTGTCGTGGAAGCCTTCCAGGCCCGCGAGCGGACGCTGCGCCGGATCCGGCGCCAGCTCACCGCGGTGCCGCCGCTACGAGCGGCCGCGAAGGCTTCTTAGCAGGAGCGTTAGATCTCGGGCGGCGGCGGGGAGTCGGGCGTCGCCGTCTGGTGCCAGAGCACGATCTTGCCCTTCACGACGCGGAAGATCGCCGTGGCGTGCTGTCCCGGCCCGTCGCAGCGGCTGTTGCGCCGATCGCCGAGCTCGAAGGTCGCGGTCGCGGTGCGGCCGGCGGTCTTGATCGAGACGATCCGGCCCGCGCAGGGGAGCGAGGAGTTCCAGGCGACGGCCTCCGCGTGGGTCCGCAGCCTCAGCACCTGCCCGGGCTGAACGACCTCTGCGTTTGGCGCGAAGAGGTCGGCGGCGCGCTCGTTGTCGTCGGTGTTGAGCGCCTGGCTCCACGCGCGGACGACGCTTTCAGGAGAGGGGTTGCTCGACCCGCAGCCGGGGAGCAGGAGCGCCGCTGCCGCCAGCAGCGCCAGCCGGACGGTCACGCAAGCGCCTCCCGCACGAGTCCCTGGAAGTGCGCGAGCAGGCGCTCGCTCTCCGGCATCAGGCGCCCTTCCTCGAGCAGGCCCGAGCGGACGCCGGCCTGGACCGACTCGACGAGGGCTCGATCCTCGAGGCCGACCTGATCGTCGAAGGCGATCAGCTCCTCGATCTCCTTCGCGTCCGCTCCGTCTTCAGCGAAGTAGTAGTCGAGGAAGGCGCTCGTTCGCTCCGGTCCAAGGGGTGCGACGGGCCCGACGGCAAGGTTCTGCGGGCCCGGCATCGCGTAGAGCTTCGTGACCGGCCAGATCCAGTGGAACTGTCCCTCGGTGACCTCGCCGCCCTCGCGCCCGGGCCTCAGCGGGCCGAACTGGCTCGAGCTGCGCTCGTGCGTCTCGAGCCGGTAGGCGTCCGGCGAGACGTCGACGACTGCGCTGAAGCCGGGGTGTGCGACGGGGCAGTGGTAGCACTCGAGGTAGTTCTCGATCGCGATCTTCCAGTTGCACGCGAGCTCGGACTCGCTGCGGTGGCGGAAGCGCAGCCGCTCGATCTCGATGCCGCCGTCGGCCACGAGCTCAGGCAGGCGCCCGAGCGTCTCGGCCAGCGGTGGCGCGTCGGGGTCGGTGCTGACGAAGAGGAGCGGCCCCCAGGCCTCGATCGCGAGCTCGTGCAGGCAGATGTCGTCGAGCTCGAAGCCCGGCTCCTGCTTCGCGCGCGGAGCGGCTCGCAGCCGGCCGTCCAGCCCGTACGTCCAGGCGTGGTAGCGGCACTGGAGGGTCTCACGGTTCCCGCTTCCCTCGACGAGGAGCGAGCCGCGGTGGCGGCAGACGTTGAGGAAGGCGTGGAGCTCGCCCTCGCGGTCCCGAACGACGATCACGGGCACGTCGCCGACCCGGCACGTGAAGTAATCGCCGGGGGAGGCCGCGTGCTCGGCCGGCCCTGCGTACTGCCAGGCGCGCCGAAAGATCCGCTCCTGTTCCCGGCGCAGCAGCTCGGGCTCGGAGTACCAGCTCCACGGCAATGTCGCGTGCTCGGTTCCGGAGGCCAAACCGGCCACGACGATACAGGCTCGATTCAGTGTGAAACGGTCAGGTTCGGCCGTACCGCCGCTGAATATCGACCGACGGGTACTCCTCGCCGAGGTGCCGGCCGGATCGACCCTCGCTGCTGGGACTCGACAACCGTGCCGACGATGTCTATAAGTTCGAGTCTGCTCCTCGAACCGGGCCGTATACTCGCCGCCCGATGGAGTTCTCGCTCAGCGACGACCAGCGGGAGATCCAGTCGCTGGCGCGCGAGTTCGCGCAAGCGGAGATCGAGCCGAACGCTGCCACGTGGGATCGCGAGCACGGTTTCCCGCCGGAGCTGATCGGCAAGCTGGCGGGGCTCGGGCTGCTCGGGGTCTGCATCCCGGAGGAGTACGGCGGCGCGGGCGCGGACTTTCTCTCGTACATCCTCGTGCTCGAGGAGCTCTCGCGCGGCGGACGCGGGGGTGGGGGTGACGGTGGCTGTGCACACGAGCGCCGTCACCTTGCCGATCCTCACCTTCGGCACCGACGAGCAGCGCAGCCGGTTCGTTCCGCCGCTCGCGCGGGGGGAAAGCGTGGGCGCCTTCGCGCTGACCGAGCCCGAGGCCGGCTCGGATGCCGGCGCGCTTCGCACGGCCGCCGTCGCAACGGGGGAAGGCTGGTCGATCTCCGGCACCAAACAGTGGATCACCAACGGCAGCTTCGCGGGCACGGTGCTGCTCTTCGCGCGGACCGACCCGGCGACCCCCGGGCCGAAGGGCGTCTCCGCCTTCATCCTCGACGGCGACCAGGTGCGAGTGACGCGCGAGGAGGAAAAGCTCGGCCTCAACTCGTCCTCGACGTCTGACCTCGCGATCGAGGACGCGCAGGTCGGGGCCGACCGGCTGCTCCACGAGGAGGGCAAGGGGTTCGCGGTGGCGATGGCGACGCTGGACGGGGGGCGCATCGGCATCGCGGCTCAGGCGCTCGGCATCGCCCAGGCCGCCTACGACGTGGCGCGCGCGTACGCGCTCGAGCGCCGCCAGTTCGGCAAGCGGATCGCCGACTTCCAGGCGATCCAGTGGAAGCTGGCGGACATGGCGACCGAGATCGACGCTGCCCGGCTCCTGGTCTACCGCGCGGCGTGGCTCAAGCAGGAGGGGCAGCCGCACGCCGAGGAGGGCGCGAAGGCGAAGCTGTTCGCCTCCGAGATGGCGCGCCGGCAGACGGCCGAGGCGATCCAGGTGCTCGGCGGCTACGGCTACACGAAGGAGTTCCCGGTCGAGCGCTATTACCGCGACGCGAAGATCACCGAGATCTACGAGGGCACGAGCGAGATCCAGCGGCTCGTGATCGCCCGCTCGATCCTCGGCCTGCGCGAACGTGAGCCCGCTTAGATGTTCACGCCCGTCACCCGGGTTCCCACCGCCCCCGCCCACCAACAGCCTATTTCGGCAGGTGTGACGTGTCTGCGTCGCAAGTGCGCCGGAACCGTGACATTCCCGGCGAGCGACGATCGGGAGCCGACCGGATGACCCGCAAACGCGACGAGCCCGTGCGTCTGACGAAGATCTACACGCGCGGCGGTGACCGCGGTGAGACGAGCCTCGGCGACGGCTCCCGGGTCTCGAAGCTCGACCCGCGTGTTGCCGCCTACGGGGTCGTCGACGAGCTCAACGCGCAACTCGGCGTCGTGCTCGCGCTGGCCGAGCTCCCGGTTGACCTGCGTGAACCGCTCGAGCGCATCCAGAACGACCTCTTCGACGTGGGCGCCGATCTCTCGGTGCCGTTCGGCGGAGACGACGAACGGCTCCGCGTCTCGCAGGAGCAGATCGACGGGCTCGAGCGTCTTTGCGACCACTTCAACGAGGCACTCCCGGAGCTGAAGAGCTTCGTGCTCCCGGGAGGCAGCGAGGCCGCGGCGCGGCTCCACGTCGCCCGGACGGTTTGCCGGCGCGCCGAGCTGCTCGCCCTCGCAACGGCTGCCGAGATCGAGATCGATCCGCTCGTGCCGGTCTATCTGAACCGGCTTTCGGACCTGCTCTTCATCCTCGCCCGCACCGCGAACGCGGGCGGCGAGGAGCCGCTCTGGCAACCGGGCGGCTCGGGCCGCCAGGCCCTCAGTAGCGCTTCTTGAGGCTACGAATGGGCGCGATCGCGGTCACTCATCACGAGCCGCACGGGCGGTACTGCCTCGTAGCCGAGCTTCGTCGCGTGGAGAATCGAGCCGGCGCGTGTTGTCGAGGTGCGGCCGGCCGCCGCAACGCTGTTGGCGAAGCGGAACTGGACGGTTCCGTTGGCTGTCGGCCTGAGCATCATCTCGAGCGACATCATGCGCGGCGTGTCCGCCGCGTCGGTGCCGAGCACGATCGACGTCAGGTTGGTGGCCGCGGCGAGGCGGATCCCCGTGGAGATGTTGATCGCGTCGGCCGCGGTGTTGTCGCTGACGTAACTGACCCAGCCGGAGCTCGAGGGGAAGCTGAAGTCGCACTTGTAGTCGCCGTTGCCGCTGTATGCGGCAGCGAGCTGGACGGTACCACACCTTCGCCCGACGCCGGGATCTCAGTGCGCTGTCGGGCCCGCTGTCGTGCTGTTCACGTCTGGTGCTGGCCGTCGTTTGTGAGGTCGCGACTGTCGAGCCGTCGGTGCCGGAGGTATCCGCTCGAGCCGGTTGCGCCCTTCGCGCCCGTCGCGCCCTTGGCGCCGGTCGCACCCTTCGCGCCTGTCGGGACCCTTGGCGCCTGTGGCTCCCTTGGAGCCTGTGACGCCTTTGGCGCCGGTGACGCCCTTGGCGCCGGTAACGCCCTTGGCCCGGTCGACGCCCTTCGCGCCCGCCGGGCCCTGCGTGCCGGCGGTGCCCTGGGAGCCGGTGACGCCCTTCGCGCCAGTTGCGCCCTTGGCCCCCGTCGGTCCCTGCGCGCCCGCCGGGCCTGCGACGCCCTGGCGCCGGTGACACCCTTGGCGCCGGTCACGCCCTTCGGCCCCGGTGACACCCTTGGCCCCGGTGACGCCCTTCGAGCCGGTGACACCCTTCGAGCCGGTGACGCCCTTCGACGCCGGTCGACACCCTTGGCCCCCGTCGTGCCCTTCGCTCCGGTGGCGCCCTTCGCTCCCGTCGCACCCTTCGAGCCGGTCGCGCCCTTGGCGCCCGTTGCACCCGTGAATCCCGTCGTGCCCTTGGCGCCGGTGGCGCCCTTGGCGCCGGTCACGCCTTTCGGCCCGTAACACCCTTGGCCCCGGTGACGCCCTTGCGCCGGTGGCGCCCTTGGCTCCGGTAGCGCCCTTCGAGCCGGTGACACCCTTGGCGCCGGTCGCGCCCTTCGCGCCCGTCGCGCCCCTGGCCCCGCGGGCCCCTGAGCTCCGGTCGCGCCCGTGGAGCCAGTCGACGCCCTTGGCGCCGGTGACACCCTTGGCCCCGGTCGCGCCCTTGGCGCCGGTCGCACCCTTCGCGCCGGTAGCACCCTTCGAGCCCGTAGCACCCTTCGAGCCGGTCGCGCCCTTGGCGCCCGTTGCGCCCTTGAATCCCGTCGTGCCCTTGGCGCCGGTCGCGCCCTTGGCTCCGGTAGCACCCTTCGCGCCCGTGACACCCTTGGCGCCGGTGGCGCCCTTGGCTCCGGTAGCGCCCTTCGAGCCGGTCACACCCTTGGCCCCGGTCGCGCCCTTCGCGCCCGTCGGTCCCTGCGCCCGCTGGCCCCTGAGCTCCGGTCGCGCCCTTCGCACCGGTCGCACCCTTGGCGCCGGTCGAGCCCTTGGCCCCGGTCGCGCCCTTCGCGCCGGTGGCACCCTTCGCGCCGGTCGCGCCCTTCGCGCCGGTCGCGCCCTTAGCGCCGGTCGCGCCCTTCGCGCCCGTCGCGCCCTTGGCGCCGGTCGCGCCCTTCGAGCCGGTCACGCCCTTGGCCCCGGTCGCGCCCTTGGCCCCGGTGGCGCCCTTCGCGCCAGTAGCGCCCTTCGAGCCGGTGACACCCTTGGCGCCGGTCGCGCCCTTCGCGCCCGTCGGTCCCTTGAGCGCCTGTCGGGCCCTGAGCTCCGGTCGCGCCCGTGGAGCCAGTTGCACCCTTCGAGCCGGTGGCACCCTTGGCGCCGGTGGCACCCTTCGAGCCGGTCGCGCCCTTGGCGCCCGTTGCGCCCTTGAATCCCGTCGTGCCCTTGGCGCCGGTCGCGCCCTTGGCGCCGGTGGCACCCTTGGCCCCGGTCGCGCCCTTCGCGCCGGTGGACGCCCTTGGCGCCGGTCGCGCCCTTGGAGCCGGTTGCTCCAGCTGCGCCTGTCGCGCCGCGCGCTCCCGTGGGGCCGCGCGCGCCGCTCGGGCCCTGGCTGCCCGTCGCGCCCTTGGTCCCGGTTGCACCCTTCGCGCCTGTAGATCCCTTTGCGCCGGTAGCGCCGTTCGTTCCTGCCGAACCCTGTGTTCCGGTCGCGCCCTTGACGCCCGTCGTGCCCTTCGCTCCGGTGGCACCCTTGGTACCGGTCGCACCCTTGACGCCCGTCGATCCCTTGGCGCCGGTAGCACCGTTCGCTCCGGTCGCCGTACCCTTAGTCCCGGTCGCGCCCTTGGCTCCGGTTGCTCCCTTGGTGCCTGTAGATCCCTTTGCGCCGGTCGCGCCCTTGGTCCGGTCGCGCCCTTGGTGCCCGTCGCTCCCTTCGCGCCGGTTGCTCCGTCTGCGCCCGTCGCACCGCGAGTCGCCCGTGGGTCCCCGCGAGCCGCTCGGGCCCTGACTGCCCGTCGCGCCCTTTGCGCCCTGAAGGCCGGCGAGCCCCGTGGCGCCAGTGGCGCCGGTGGCCCCGCGAAATGCGGCCGTGCCGGGCAAGCCCTGCGGTCCAGTCGCGCCGGTGCGTCCGGTCGGTCCGCTCGGCCCGGTCGCGCCGATCGGACCTGCGGGACCTGCGGGGCCATCAGTTCCCGGCGAGCCTTTGGCGCCGGTCGCGCCCACCTGTCCCCCGTGGGACGAGCTGTTCCCGTTGGAGCTCGAGCTCGAGTCTTTCGCTCCGCTTGAAATCGAGACGTCCGGTCCGAAGGCAACGTGGAAGGGGACGGCCGAAGTCCCGGGCCCGCCAGCGTCGCGCGGGCCGGCGGAGGCATGCCCCCTCTGGGCGCGAACGGGGCCGCTCAGGACGATGGAGGAGAGGGGGGTCTTGCCGCTACGAGCTGAAGACGCAGACGTGGCCACGCTCTCGCGCAAGGCGACCGCTCCGACGGCCACGGCGGCCGTGAGCGGAACGATGAGCCAAGCCCGGCGGAGCGGCAACGCCGCCCTTCCCGGCACTCGAAGTCTTTCTAGAAATCCCTGCATGCTCGCCATGAACGAAGGATCGGTTTCACGCGCGGGTATCCGAGTGGGATGTCGTATGAAAGTCGTATGACAGGCTCCCAGATCCCCCGTCGGGGGGACGGTCGAGGCTCCCGAACGTTCAGGTAGCCGGGTTTAGGCGGCCAGTTCCCGCGCCGCGAGGACGAGCTTTTCGCTCGAGAGCGGTAGCCGGACGCGCACGGTCGTGCCGACGCCCTCGCTGCTTTCGAGCTCGATCTGGCCGCCGTGACGCTCGACGATCGCCTTCGTGATCGTCAGGCCGAGGCCGCTGCCCGGAATCTGGTTCTTCGTCGCCTGAGAGCTTCGGAAGAAGCGCTCGAAGAGCTGCTGCTGCTCGTCGTCGGAGATTCCAAGCCCCGTGTCCTGTACCTCGATCACGGCGGCGCCGTCCACAGCGGTCAGCCGCACGTCGACACGGCCGCCGCTCGGCGTGAACTTGAGGGCGTTCGAGATGAGGTTGTCGACCACCTGCACCAGGCGGACGCGGTGACCACGAACCACCGGAACCCGCTCGGTGCTCGTGGCGAGCTGAATGTCGCTGGCCTCCGCGGCCGGCGCGGAGCTCTCGATGCACTCACGCACGACCTCCTCGAGGTCGACCGGGCCGAATTCGAAAGCGAGCTCGCCGGCCTCGATCTGGGTGAGGAGAAGCAGGTCGCTGACCAGGCCGAGCAAGCGATTTGAGTTGCGGTCGATGATCCCGAGGTAGCTCTGCTGCTCGGCGTTCAGGTCGTCGTCGAGCAGGAGCTCGAGATAGCCTCGGATCGAGGTCAGCGGTGTGCGGAGCTCGTGCGAGACGAGTGAGATGAAATCGTCCTTGAGCTCGTCGAGCTCCAGGAGGCGCTCGTTCTGCCGGGCCAGCAACCGCTGCACCGTCTCGGCCTCGGCGCGGGCCGCGCGTTCGCCCTCGAGCAGTCGGTCGCGCTCCGCCGCGTGCTCCCGCAGCCGGCGGTTCCGGGCCTCGAGCTGCCGCGTCACCCGATGCAGGATCGGGAACAACGAGATGTAGAGCAGGAGCAGGGCAACGACCAGGATTGCCGCGAGGGGGCCTCGTGCGTCGCCGACGCTCACAGCCACGACGCGGTAGTCCTGGTCGAGCATGACTGCTCCGATTGGCAGCGCTGAACGTGTCAGTCGGACGGGCACCAACACACGGAGCACCTTCAGGTCCTGCTGGCCTTGCGAGGTCGTGGAGTGGGTCACGCGGCGCCTGACCGCGCCGTCGAGCACCTGGGAAAGCTCCTCCCGGCGGCCGATCTTGGTGCCGATCAGTTCGTGACGCGCCGCGTAGGTAATCGTCCCGTCACGGCCGATGAGTCGACCGCCCACGACCCCGGGGATCAGGATGCTCTTGCGGAAGACGTCGTCGAGGGCTCGACGCCTCGCCGGCGCGACGGGCGCCGTGAAATCCGATGGGCGCAGGTTGCTGCGCAGGTTTGCCTCCGTCACGGCGCGCGCCTGATTCTCGACGGTTAGCTCGGCGCGGCCCGCGACTTCGTGGTTCACGAACCACGCGATCGCGAGTCCTGCCGCGAGCAGGACGACACCCGCATAGATCGCGAAGCGAAGCACCAGCCGGGGCTGGCCCTCATCGTGCGCAGGCGGCGCGGAGACCCGCGCCTGATTGGGGATATCCACCATGTCTGCTCGCCTCGAATCGAATCGGCACGAACGGCCTCCGGGCCTTACGCTTTTACCCGTTTCAAGTGGGGCTGCCGGCCAGCAAATCCCCCGTTCGGGGTACGAAGTTCGCCTGGATTGGGGGTCGCGGTCGCCCCGAGCGGGGATGAACGGGCACAATCAGCTCATGGCGAAGACGGAGGACCGGCGCGATCTCACGGGAAACGGCGAGTGGCGGCGCGAGCTCTACGAGGCCTCGCCGGAACGCCAAGGGGAGCTCTTCAGCACGATCTCCGGGCTAGAGAACGAGCCTCTCTACACGGCCGAGGACGTCGAGGTCGACCACGACCGCGACCTGGGGTACCCCGGCGTCTTCCCGTTTACCCGCGGCGTCTATCCGTCGATGTACCGCGGCAAGCTCTGGACGATGCGGCAGTTCGCCGGGTTCGGCACGGCCGAGGAGACGAACGAGCGCTTCCGCTACCTGCTCGAGCACGGGCAGACCGGTCTCTCGACGGCCTTCGACATGCCGACGCTGATGGGCTACGACTCCGACCATTCCCGCTCGCTCGGGGAGGTCGGGCGCGAGGGCGTCGCGATCGACTCGCTCGACGACACGGAGACGCTCTTCCAGGGCATCCCGCTTGGCGACGTCTCGACCTCGATGACGATCAACAGTCCCGCCGCGATGATGCTCGCGTTTTACATCTGCGTCGCCGAGCAGCAGGGGGTCCCGCGGGCCGAGCTGCGCGGGACGATCCAGACGGACATCCTCAAGGAGTACATCGCTCAGAAGGAGTGGATCTTTCCGCCGGAGCCCTCGATGCGGCTCGTCACGGACATGGTTCAGTTCTGCTCCGAGGAGCTGCCCCGCTGGCACCCGATCTCGATCTCCGGCTACCACATCCGCGAGGCCGGCTCGAACGCGGTCCAGGAGCTTGCCTTCACCCTCGCGAACGGATTTGCCTACGTCGACGCGGCGATCGAGCGGGGGCTGGGCGTCGACGACTTCGCGCCGCGGCTCTCGTTCTTCTTCAACGCCCATCTCGACTTCTTCGAGGAGATCGCCAAGTACCGCGCGGCCCGCCGGATCTGGGCGCGCGAGCTGCGCGACCGCTACGGCGCCAAGAACCCGCGCTCCTGGCTGATGCGCTTCCACACCCAGACCGCAGGGGTCTCGCTGACCGCCCAGCAGCCCGAGGTGAACATCGTCCGCACCGCCCTCGAGGCCCTGGCCGCGGTCCTCGGTGGCACCCAGTCGCTGCACACGAACTCCTTCGACGAGGCGCTGGCGCTGCCGACCGAGAACGCGGTTCGACTGGCCCTTCGTACGCAGCAGGTGATCGCGCACGAGACCGGCGTCGTGAACACGATCGACCCGCTCGGCGGCTCCTACTACGTCGAAGACCTGACCAACCGCCTCGAGGCCGAGGCCTACGACTATTTCGACCGGATCGAGAAGCTCGGGGGTGTCGTGCCGGCGATCAAGGAGAACTTCTTCCAGCGCGAGATCGCGGAGGCGTCGTTCCGCTACCAGGCCGAGGTCGAGGCGAAGCAGCGGATCATCGTCGGCGTCAACCGCTACGAGCTCGAGGACGAGCCGATCGAGATCCTGAAGATCGATCCCGCACTCGAGGGCCAGCAGATCGAGCGCGTCCAGGCGCTGCGGGCCCGCCGCGACAGCGCGAAGGTCGAGGCCGGCCTGGCCCGACTGAAGGAAGGTGCCGCCCGCGAGGACGTCAACTTGATGCCGGCGCTCGTGGACGCGGCACGCGACTACGTCACTCTCGGCGAGATGTGCGACGCCCTGCGCGAGGTCTGGGGCGTCTGGCGCGAGACTCCCGTTTTCTAGCTTTCCGCGCTAACCCGGCGCGGGTTTCGTCGTCTACCCTTCGGATGGCCGTGAACGTCGTCCAGTCAGCCCTGTCGTCGCCGCGCTTCAACAAGTGGCTGCCGTGGCTTGCGGCAGCACTGCTCGCCGCGGGCCTGATCGCGTTTCTGGTCGCCTACTTCGGCAATACGGCCAACCCGGCCAAGGAGACGTTCGGCGGGCCGGCGCAGACTCCGCAGGTGGTGAAGCAGGTTCCGCTCCCGCAGGCTGCACGCGTCACGGCCGGCAGGTTCATCCTGACCGCGGTCGCCCGCAGGAATCTCGACCAGGCGTGGAATCTCGCCACGCCGAACGCCAGAGGCGGTCTTACACACAAGGAGTGGATGACGGGCGCGATCCCGATCGTCCCGATGGGCGTGCCGATCGACAAGGCCGTGATCACGAAGATCCTCTATTCGCACGCCAAGGAAGCCGAGATCAACATCGTCATCGCCCCGAAGGCGAACACGCTCAGAGTGAAGGATCAGCTCTACGTCATGGACCTGAAGAAGGTCGGCGTGGGCGACAACGCCCGCTGGCTCGTCGACTACTGCCAACCACATGCCTCAGCGGGCGTTCCCTACCACAGCTAGCGCCGGCCGCACCCCGGCTCTATGCTGGTGCGGGTGAGGCGACTGCTCTCCTCGCCGCGACGGAGGCGCCGGTTCTTCCGAGCCTCCGGGGTGATCGTTGCCGCGGGATGCGCGATCGCAATCGGCTTCCTCTATCCGAACACCGGCCGCAAGGAAGCGGGCTTCAGTCCGGGCAAGCCGCAGGTCACGCACGACGAGCCGCCCGCGTCCCCGCTCTCGAAGAGCGACCTCGCCGCAGCGGAGGCTACGCTCGACCACTTCGTCACGACCGCCGTCCTGCGGCGCCACCTCGACGAGTCGTACGACCTCGTCACCGACCAGCTGCACGGCGGCATGACGCGGGCCGAGTGGCGCTCTGGCGATATCCCGGTGATCCCATTCCCCGCTCGTGACTTTGCCTTCGCCAAGTCGAAGCTGAAGTACTCGTATCCCAACTTCGCGCGCTACGACGTGCTCATCTGGGCGAAGCCCAATGCGACCACCAGCTCGACGACGTTCTCGCTCGAAATGCGGACAGCCGGCACCGGCAAGAGCCGGCACTGGCTCGTGGACTACTTCGAGCCGGTGGGCGGCGGGATCTCGATGCCGGCAAGGCCGCCACGGAATCCGCTCAGCCTTCGCACCCCGCAGCCGAGCGCTACCGACGCGCCGCTCGGCGTCGCGTGGGTGTTCGTCCCGCTCAGCATCTTCAGCCTGATCGTGCTCGTCCCCGGCGGTCTCGCGATCCGCGGCTGGTTGCGAAACCGGCGCGCCGACCGCGAGTACGCGGCGAAGACGCTCCCGCCGCTGCCTCCGCCCTCCTAGCTGACTTCGATCTCGAGCCCGTCGCTGGCGAGCTCGAAGCCGTTCTCGAGCGGGCGCTCGGCCGGGCGGTGCGTGAGCAGCAGCCGCTTTGCCCCGGCCGCCTCGAAGGCCTCCAGCGCCTCGATCGCGCTGAGGTGGCCACGCGTGCCGCCCTCGGGGTTCGGCTGGAGCAGGGTCGCCTCGCAGACAAACAGGTCGGCGTCGCGGGCGATGTCCTTCAGGCTCTCGCTCGGGCCTGAATCGCCCGAATAGCCGACGACGGTGCCGTTCGCCGAGGCACGGAAGCCGAAGGCCAGCAGGTCGTAGTGCAGGACCCGGTGCGGTGTCACTTCGAAGCCTGCCGCCTCGAAGGTCTCGCCCTCGGAGTACTCGCGCAGCTCGAAGGCGTTCTCGAACATCTCCGGCCGCCCGAGGCGCTCGCCGATCGTGCTCAGCAACTCGCGCCCTTCCGGCGGCACCCAGACCTGCGGAGGCGTCGTTCCCTCCCCGGGCCCGAGAGTCGAGCCCCAGACCCAGGGCACGAGGTCGCCCCAGTGGTCGAGGTGCCAGTGGGTGATCGCGATCGCGTCCACGCTGGGCCAGGTTTCGCGCTCGCGGAGGTTCGCGAGCACGCCCGGACCGCAGTCCAGAAGGAGGCGCCCTGGGCCTTCGAGCAGGTAGCCGGACTGGGCGCCGCCCGGGTTCGGCCACGCTGGAGAGCACCCGACGACGGTCAGTTTGACGCTCATATACTCATCTTTATGGCGCAGAAAATTCGTGTGGTCATCGCGAAGCCCGGACTCGACGGCCACGACCGGGGGGCGAAGATCATCGCACGCGCTCTGCGTGACGCGGGGATGGAAGTCATCTACACCGGACTTCACCAGACCCCGGAGCAGATTGTCGAGACCGCGATCCAGGAAGATGCGGACGCCGTCGGCATCTCGATTCTCTCCGGCGCGCACATGACCCTCGTGCCTCGGATCCTCGACGGGCTGAAGGAGAACGGGGCGGAGGACGTGCTCGTCGTGCTCGGGGGGACGATCCCGAGCGAGGACGCGGACGAGCTGAAGAGTCAGGGCGTCGCGGCGGTCTTCACCCCGGGCGCGCCGACCGCGGAGATCGTGGACTTCTTGCGCGGCAAGGTTCTCGTCTGACCGTTCTGGTCGAGCAGGAGGGTGGGATCGCCACCCTGACGATCGACCGGCCGGAGGCGATGAACGCCCTCGACCGGCCGACTCTGGAGGAGCTGCGCGATCGGTTGCGTGAGGCCGGCGCGGACACCGAGGTGCGCGTCGTCGTGCTGACCGGTTCCGGCGAGAAGGCATTCATCGCCGGTGCCGACATCAAATACATGAGCGGCCTCGAGGTCGAGGAGGCCAAGGACTGGGGGGCGCTGGGCCACGAGAGCGGCCGGCTGCTCGAGACGATGCCGAAGCCCACCATCGCGGCGATCAACGGCTTCGCCCTCGGGGGCGGCTGCGAGCTCGCGCTCGCCTGCGACCTCCGCTACGCGGCGTCGACCGCCAAGCTCGGCCAGCCCGAGATCAACCTCGGGATCATCCCCGGCTGGGGTGGGACGCAACGCCTCGCGCGCGCGACCACTCTGGGGATCGCCAAGGAGCTGATCTTCACCGGCCGGCTCGTTGCTGCCGAAGAGGCACACCGAATCGGTCTCGTCAACGGTGTGCACGACCCGGTGCTCGAGAAGGCGCGCGAGGTCGCGGCCCTGCTCGCCTCGAAGAGCCCGGTCGCGCTGGCCGCGGCCAAGGCGGCAACGAATCGCGCGCTCCAGGGCGAGCACGAGCAGAACCTGGAGCAGGAGAGCGCGGACTTCGGCGAGCTCTTCGCCAGCGAGGACGCGAAGGAGGGCCTCACGGCCTTCGCAGAGAAGCGCGACCCTGTCTTCAAAGGCCGTTAGCTCGCGACGAGCGAGACCAGCGCCGCGCTGAGCGAGAGGTCGTCGCCGCGCTGAGCCTTCAGTGTCGTCGGCGCGGGCGAGGTCCAGAGCACGACCTGCTGGCCGACCTTCGCGTTCGCCAGGGTCGTCGGAGTGCCGGGGCCGCCGGGCTTGGCGACTCGCTGGACGGTCGCCGTCTCCGGGACGAGGACGAGCAGACGCCGGCGGATGTTCGACTGGCGCTGCCGCATCGGCCAGGCGCCGACGCTCGAGCAGCGGATCTGAATCGCGTCGCCGGTGACGGCGGCGACCGTCCCGCGCAGCTCGAGCGTGAACGGCATCCCCCGCGGCGCCGCGAAGAGCAGGTGCTGGCCACGCTGGAGCCAGGCATACGGATCGACCGCGCCCTTGCCGGACGGGTGCAGCTCGAAGTGCAGATGTGCGTGGATCCCGTCCGCGTCGCCGGAGTCGCCCACGTAGCCGATCGGCTGGCCCGCGACGACCTTGGCGCCGTTCTTCAGGCCCTTGGCGTACGAGGTGCCCGCGACGCACTTGCCGCGGTTGTCGTTCTTGGGCGTGAGGTCGTTGTTGAGGTGGATGTAGTAGTAGGTCGTGCCGCTCGCGCCGTGCAGGTAGAGCATGCAGCCGGCGCTGGCGCTGGTCGTCCAGAACTCCACCTTGCCGGCCTCGGCGGCGAGAGCGAGGTTTCGCTTCGGCGCCATGATGTCGATCCCCTTGTGGGCGCCGCCCGCGCGCGCCTCGCCGAAGTCGTCGGTGTAGGTCGCCTGCCCGAGCACCGGGAAGATGATCTTGGCCGGGGGCGCTGCAGCCGCGCCGGCAGCGAGGGTCAGGAGGGTGAGGACGAGAAGAAGGGTTCCTCGGGCTGTGGTCCGGTGACTGGTCACGTTCCGGTGCGCTCCGAAGCGCCAGACCCTAGCAGGGCCTCGTTACGCCCTCGGTAAAGTCCGCGCGGCATGAAGATCGCCGTTTGCGCCAAGCACGTGCCCGAAGCGACCGCCCAGCGGCGGCTCGATCCGCAGACGAAGCGGCTCGACCGCTCCGGCGAGGGGACGCTGAACCAGTTCGACGTCCATGCGGTCGAGGAGGCGCTGAAATTGAGAGATGCCTCCGGCGACGGTGAGGTCGTGATCGTTTCCCTTGGGCCGGAGCGCGCGCTCGAGGCGATGCGCAAGGCCCTCGCAATGGGCGCCGACCGGGTCGCTGCTCGTCAGCGACGAGGGCGCCGCAGGCTCGGACCTCGTCGCCACCAGCCGCGTGCTCGCGGCCGCGCTCGAGCGCGAGGGCGCCGACCTCGTGCTCTTCGGCCAGCAGGCAAACGACTCGGATGGCGCCGTGCTCTGGGCCGCGGTCGCCGACCGGCTGCAGCGGCCGCTGATCTCGCAGGTCGCCGAGCTCACGCACGAGGACGGGAAGGTGCGCGGCAAGCGGCAGACCGAGTTCGGCTACGACGTGATCGAGGCGCCCCTGCCCGCGGTGATCGCCGTCTCCGACGCGATCAACGAGCCGCGCTATCCCTCGCTCAAGGGGATCATGGGCGCGAAGAAGAAGCCGCAGGAAACCGTCTCGCTCGGCGACCTCGGCGTCGGCGCGGACGAGGCCGGCGAGGCGGGCTCGCGGACGGAGGTCTACGCGCTGAGCGACCCACCGGCTCGGGGCGACACGGTGAAGATCGAGGACGACGGCTCGGCGGCGGACAAGATCCTCCAGTTCCTGCAGGAGAAGAAGGCGCTATGAAGACCTTGGTTTTCCTCGAGCACCACGAGGGCAAGCTGCAGAAGGACTCGCTCGGCGTGCTCGGCAAGGCGGCCTCGCTCGGCGGGGAGGTCGAGGCGGTGCTGCTCGGGGAGGGAGTCGAGGGGCTCGCGGCCGAGGCCGGCAAGTACGGGGCCTCGCGCGTGTACGTGGCCGACGACGTCCTGCTGGCCGCGCCGTTGCCGCAGCCGCGGGTGGACGCGCTCGAGAGCCTCGTCAACGACGGCGGCCACGACACCGTTCTCTTCGCGGCCAGCGTGCTCTCGGCCGACGTCGCAGCCGGTCTCGCCGCGCGCCTGGGCGCGGGGCTGAACTGGGATCTCACCGACCTCGTCGAGGAGGACGGGCGGCTCGTGGGGAAGCGCCCCGCGCTCGGCGACTCGGTCTACGTCGACGTGGGCTGGACCTCCGAGCCTCGCCTGGCGCTGATTCGCTCCGGCACCTTCGAGCCGGCCGAGACCGGCGGCAGCGCGGAGGTGGCGAAGATCGAGCCGCGGCTCCAGGACTTCTCGCTCGCCGCGCGCATGGTCGAGCAGGCGCACGAGGAGAGCGAGGGGCCATCGATCGAGGATGCCGATGTGATCGTCGCGGGCGGCCGGGGGCTGGGCGGCCCCGAGAACTTCGCGCTCGTCGAGGAGCTCGCCAAGGCCCTGGGCGGCGCCGTGGCCGCAACGCGCGCGGTGGTCGACGCGGGTTGGTACCCCTACGCGGCCCAGGTCGGCCAGACGGGCAAGACCGTCTCGCCGAAGCTCTACGTCGCGGTCGGCATCTCCGGCGCGATCCAGCACAAGGTCGGGATGCAGAGCTCGGGCCTGATCGTCGCGATCAACAAGGACCCGAACGCGCCGATCTTCGAGTACGCCGATCTCGGGGTCGTCGGCGACCTGCACGAGATCGTCCCGAAGCTGACCGAGCTCGTCCGGGCACGCAAGGCCGCTTGAGAACGCTACGCGTCCTCGGATCACGCAATCCGCTCATGGCGGTGGGCGAATGACCTCGCTGCGCCCCTCGGATTCCCCCCCTCCTTTCGACCGAGCGAGTTCATCGCGCCCCCCGGCGAGCCGGAGATCGAGGTCGGCGTGCTGATCGTCGGCGCAGGCCCGGCGGGGCTCGCGTGCGCGATCCGGCTGGGCCAACTGCTCGAGGAGGCTCCCGAGCTGGCGGAGCGCCTGGGCGAGGTGCCGGTCGCGGTGCTGGAGAAGGGCAAGCAGCCGGGCTCGCACCTGCTCTCGGGCGCGGTGGTGAACCCGCGCTCGCTGCGCCGCCTCTTCAGGGACCGCGTGCGCACCGACCAGATGCCCTTCTTCGGGCGGGTCGCGCACGAGTCCGTCTACTTCCTCACCGCGAAGCGGGCGCTGCGCATCCCGGCGCCCCCGACGATGCGCAACAACGGCAACTACGTCGCCTCGCTCTCGCAGCTCGGGCGCTGGCTCGCCGGCCAGGCCGAGGAAGCCGGCGCGGTGATCCTGCCGGAGACGAGCGGCCACAAGCTGCTCGTCGGCGACGGCCGCGTGCGGGGCGTCCAGACGGGAGACAAGGGCCGCGGGCGCAACGGGGAGGAGCTCCCGAACTTCGTCCCCGGCGACGAGGTGCAGGCGAAGGTGACCGTGCTGGCCGAGGGCACGCAGGGCCACCTGACCGGAATCGCGCTCGACCGGTTCGCGCTCCAGGGCGACAACCCGCAGGTCTGGGCGCTCGGCGTGAAGGAGGTCTGGAAGGTCGCGAAGCCGCTCGGCCGCGTGATCCACACGATGGGCTGGCCTTTGCGCCCGGGGGCGAAGTACCGCGAGTTCGGCGGCTCCTTCATCTACCCGATGGGCGATGACATGGTCACGATCGGGATGGTGGTCGGGCTCGACTACCGCGACGTCGAGCTCTCGGTGCACGACGTTCTCCAGGAGCTGAAGACCCACCCGCTCGTCCGCAAGCTCCTCGCAGGCGGCGAGCGGGTCGCCTGGGGTGCGAAGACGATTCCGGAGGGCGGGTTCCTGGCTCTCCCGAAGCGGTTGCACGCGCCCGGCCTCCTGATCGCCGGCGACGGCGCGGGGCTCGTGAACGTGCCGGCGCTGAAGGGGATCCACTACGCGGTCGAGTCCGGCAGGCTCGCGGCCGAGGCGGCCTTCTCGGCCTGCAGCGGGGCGAGGCTCCGGGCCGGCGGGGCGCGCTCGCGGGCTACGACGAGGCACTCGAGCAAAGCTTCGTCTGGAGCGACCTGAAGCAGGTGCGCAACATGCGGCCGGCCTTCGGCCGAGGCTTCTGGCTGGGGGGCGCGATGGCCGGCGCGATGACCGCGAGCCGCGGCAAGTTCCCACCCGGCGACGCGAGCCTCGAACACGACGCCGAGCAGGAGCTGATCCGAACCGACCGCGCGAAGAGCTACCCGGTTCCCGACGGCAAGCTCACCTTCGACAAGCTCTCGTCGGTCTTCCTCAGCGGCAACCAGACCCGTGACGACGCGCCCAACCACCTGCGCGTGCGCGACCGCGTGCCGCCGGAGATCGCCGAGCTCTGGACGCGAATGTGCCCGGCGCAGGTCTACGAGGTCGGCGACGACGCCGGCGACGGCGACGTCCAGGTCGAGGTGACCCCCTCGAACTGCGTCCAGTGCGGCGCGATCACCGCCAAGGGCGGCCGCCTGACCCCGCCCGAGGGCGGCTCGGGCCCCGAGTACAAGCTGACCTAGCGAGCCCGCGCTCCCACCTCCAAGTAACAGACTGTTACTTGGAACGAAACCGTTGATCCCTCGGCGGCCGCTCGGCTCAGGCGGCGCTAGTAACAGACTGTTACTAAGGAGATAGGCTCGCGGCGTGGTTGAGCTCGCTGACGTTGAGGCTGCGCGGGAGGCGATCGGCGGGCGGCTTCATCGGACGCCTGTCTTCAGCTCGGCGACGCTGGGCGAGCTCGCGGGCGCGCGCGTCTTCCTCAAGGCGGAGCTCTTCCAGAAGACCGGCTCCTTCAAGCCGCGCGGGGTGCTCACCAACCTCGCCGCCCTTGGCGAGGAGCAGCGCGCGCGCGGCGTGATCGGCATCTCGGCCGGCAACCACGCGCAGGCGCTCGCCTGGGGTGCGGCCGCGGAGGGGCTCGACGCGCTCGTGATCATGTGGCAGGGCGCGAGCGAGGCGAAGATCGAGGCCACGCGCGGCTACGGCGCCGAGGTCGACCTCGAATCGGCCGGCCCGGCCGAGGCCTTCGACCGGCTCGCGGAGATGGTCGACCAAACCGGCCGAACGCCCGTGCATCCGTTCGACCACCCGCTGACGATCGCGGGCCAGGGAACGGTCGGCCTCGAGTTGCTCGAGGACGTTCCCGACGCGGACGTGGTGCTCGTTCCGGTCGGCGGTGGCGGCCTCATTGCCGGGGTCGCCACGGCGGTGAAAGGTCTCCGGCCCGGCGCCCGGGTGATCGGCGTCGAGCCGGAGCTCTCGCCGGCGTTGCACGATGCGCTGGCGGCGGGGAAGCCCGTCCCGGTCAACCCGCGCTCGATCGCGGACGGACTCGGCGCGCCCTTTGCCGGCGACCACGGTTTCGAGATCTCGCGCGAACTGGTCGAGAGCGTCGTGCTGCTCACCGAGGAGGAGATCGAGGAGGGAACGCGGTTCCTCTACGCGCGCGCGAAGCTGGCCTGCGAGCCGGCCGGAGCGGCCACGACCGGCGCGCTCCTCGCCGGGAAGATCCCGCTCCAGGCGGGCGAAACGGTGGTCGCGGTCGTCTCGGGCGGCAACGTGGCCACCCAAACCGCCGCTGCTATCCTGGGTGGACAATGAAGGCCGACATTCATCCCGAGTACGTCCTGGCAACCGTTCGCTGCGCCTGCGGCAATGAGTTCCAGACGCGCTCGACGAAGCCCGAGCTGCACGTCGAGGTCTGCTCGAACTGTCACCCGTTCTACACGGGCAAGCAGAAGCTGATGGACTCCGGCGGCCGGGTAGAGCGCTTCCAGCGCCGCCTCGAGAAGGCCGGCCGCAAGGCCTAGCTAGCCATGTCGCAGCCCATCGGTGGGCAAGCCGTCCTCGAGGGCGTGATGATGCGCGGCCCCTCGAACTGGGCGGTCGCCGTACGCAAGCCGGACGGCCAGATCGCAGAGGTCTGCCGCCCGATCGAGTCCGTCATGAAGCGGCACTGGTTCTTCCGGCTGCCGGTGATCCGCGGCGTGATCGCGCTCGGCGAGTCGCTCGCGATCGGCTTCCGCGCGCTCTCGATCTCGGCGCAGTACGCAGCGCAGGAAGACGGGGCGGACGCCGAAGAGATTCAGACCGAGCTCTCGCGCGGCGCGCTCTTCTTCGCCTTCGCGGTCGCGATCGCCTTTGCGGTGCTGCTCTTCAAGGTCACGCCGGCGCTGATCGTGAACTGGCTCCCGATCGAAACCACGGGCTGGTTCGTGATCGTCGAGGGCTTGATCCGCGTCACGCTCTTCATCGCGTACCTGGGCGTGATCTCGCTCCTGCCCGACCTGCGGCGCGTTTTCCAGTACCACGCGGCCGAGCACAAGGCGATCAACGCCTACGAGGCCGGCGAAGAGCTCGAGCCGGCGATCGTCCAGCGCTACAGCCTCATCCACCCGCGCTGCGGCACAGCCTTTCTGCTCTGGGTGATGGTGATCGCGATCTTCGTGTTCGCGTTCTTCGGGCGGCCCGACTGGTACTGGCTGATCGCCACGAGGATCCTGCTCCTGCCGGTGATCGCGGGGATCGCATACGAGCTGATCCGCTTTGCCGGCAAGCACACCGACAACCGTTTTCTGATGGCCCTGCTCGCGCCCGGGCTCTGGCTGCAGCGCCTCACGACCCGCGAGCCGACGCTCGACCAGCTCGAGGTCTCGATTCGCGCCCTGCGTGATGTGCTCGCGCTCGAAAAGCGAGATACGGCGGGTGATGCGCCCAAGGTCGAGGTGATGGCCTAATGGACGAGCTCGTCGACGAGATCGAGCGCTCGTACCGCGAGACGCAGGAGCGGCTCAGCGATCCGGCCGTCTACAACGATCACCGCGAGGCCGCCGACGTGGGGCGGCGCCTGAAGGAGCTCGAGGGCCCCTACAAGCTGGCGCAGGAATGGCGTCTCGTCACCGCAGACCTCGACGCGGCCCGCGCCGACTCCGACCTGAAGGAGCTCGTGCCCGACCTGGAGCAGCGGGCGGCCGCGCTCGAAGAGGAGCTCAAGCTCGCGCTCGTCGAGACCGACCCGGCCGACCGCAAGGACGTGATCGTCGAGGTCCGTCAGGGCGTCGGCGGCGACGAGGCGGCGCTCTGGGCGGCCGACCTCTTCCGGATGCTGACCCGCTACGCCGAGCGGCGTGGCTTCGCGATCGAGCAGCTCGAGACCAGCGGCAACGAGTCCGGCGGCTTCAAGGAGGTCGTCTTCGCGGTCAAGGGCGACGGCGCCTACTCCGTCTTCAAGTGGGAGGCGGGCACGCACCGCGTCCAGCGAGTTCCCGACACCGAGTCGCAGGGGCGGATCCACACCTCGACGGCGACGGTGGCGGTGATGCCAGAGGCGGAGGAGGTCGAGGTCGAGATCGACCCGAACGACCTCAAGATCGACGTCTACCGCTCGACAGGCCCCGGCGGCCAGAGCGTGAACACGACCGACTCTGCCGTCCGGATCACGCACCTCCCGACCGGGACCGTCGTCGCGATGCAGGACGAGAAGTCGCAGCTCCAGAACAAGACGAAGGCGCTGCGCGTCCTGCGCGCGCGCCTCTTCGAGCTGGAGCGCGAGCGGCAGCAGGCCGAGCAGTCCGAGGCCAGGCGCTCGCAGATCGGCGGGGGCCGGCGCGCCGAGAAGATCCGCACCTACAACTTCCCGGAGAACCGGCTGACCGACCATCGCGTACACCTCACCGTGCACCGGCTCGACAAGATCCTCGAAGGAGAGTTGGAGGAGTTCACGGAGGCCCTCGCGGCCGACGAGCGGCAGCGCGCGCTCGAGACAGCGACGGCGTGACCGCGACCTACGCGTGTCGACCGGTCAGTTCAGACGGACGCGCGGCGAAGCCGCACGTCCTGAGGGCGGCGCCGACAAGCGGCGCCTCAGCGGCGTGACGCTAGGAGATGCCCTCGCGCGCGCGACGTCCAGGCTCGCGGAGGCGGGCATCGAGTCGGCCCGCCTCGAGTCGGAGTTGCTGCTCTCGAAGGCGTGTGACGACTGCGCCCGCGCGCTGCTTTACGCCGAGCTCGACCGGGAGCTGAGCGAGGAGCAGGAGACCGCCTTCGAGCGGCAGGTCGCCCGCCGGGAGAAGCGCGAGCCGCTGGCCTACGTTCTCGGTGAGTGGGGCTTCCGCCGTCTCACGCTCAAGACCGACCGGCGGGCGCTGATCCCGCGGCCCGAGACGGAAGTCGTGGTCGAACGCGCTCTCACTCACATCCACGGTCTGGATGCGCCGGAGGTGCTCGACGTCGGCACCGGGACGGGGGCAATTGCCCTCGCGATCGCTGACGAGGTCCCGGACGCGCGGGTCACGGCGATCGACTCCTCGCCAGGCGCGCTGGCCCTCGCCCGCGAGAACCTCGACCTCACGGGTATCAACGGCCGCGTCCGGCTCGTCGAGCAGGACCTGACGAGCGGGCTCGGCGAAGGGCAGTTCGACCTCGTCGTCTCGAACCCGCCGTACGTCGAGCCCGAGGAGTTGGAGACGCTCCAGCCCGAGGTGCGCGACTGGGAGCCGCACGTCGCACTCGTCGCCAAAGGTGCGACCGAGGCTGTGGCGCGCGCCGCGACCGAGGCGCTGCGGCCGGGCGGCTGGCTCGTGCTCGAGACCTCTGCGACCAGGGGGGAGCGCGTGGAGCGGCTGCTTGCCGAGCTCGGCTACGAGCAGGTTACGATCACGCCCGACCTGGCAGGGAGGGACCGGGTGGTCGAGGGGCGATGGAGGGGCTAGAGACACGCGACGGGCGGCGTCTGGCCTACCGGCGCACGGGCGAGGGGCCCGTCCTGGTTTGCCACGGTGGAGGCCCCGGCTTCTCGTCGCTGTACCTCGGCGACCTGGCCGGTCTGGGCGACGAGCTCGAGCTCGTCTTGCTCGACCCGCGCGGGACGGGCGGCTCTGCCAAGCCTTCCGATCCGCGCGCCTACGCGATCGAGGACTACGTCTCCGACCTCGAGGAGCTCCGCGAACACCTGGGGCTCGCGCGCATGCAGCTCTTCGGCCACTCGCACGGCGGCGTCGTCGCGATCGCCTACGCCGCGCGCCATCCGGAGCGGGTCGAGCGCCTGATTCTGGCGAGCACCCTGGCGCGCTTCTCGCCCGAGCAGGAGGCGGCGATGGCGGCGGCCGTCGAGGCGCACGCGGGCGAGCCGTGGTACGGGGACGCGCGCGCGGCGCTCGAAGCCGAAGAGGCCGGCGAGTTCGAGACCGACGAGGAGCTGGCCGAGCTTACGCTGCGGGAGTTCCCTTTCTACTTCGCCCGGTACGGCGACGTTGAGCGAGCGTACGTGGCGACGCTGCGGCGGCGACAAGCCGAACGCGGACGCGTTGCGCCTCTTCAATCAGGAGCAGGTGCCCACGTTCGACCTGCGGCCGGAGCTTCCGCAGATCGCCGCACCCACGCTCGTGATCACCGGCGAAGAGGACTTCATCACCGGGCCGCTCTCCGCCGCCGAGCTCTCGGAAGGGATCGCCGGCGCCGAGACCGTCCTGATCCCGGGTTGCGGGCACTTCATCTTCGTCGAGGCTCCCGAGGCTTTCCGCGAGTCAGTGCTCGCCTTCCTCGGCGCAGGTGCGCGCGCGTGATCGACGAGGCCGTCGCAGAGCTGAAGGAGGGCCGGCCGGTCGTGCTGCCGACCGACACCGTCTACGGGCTTTGCGCCGATCCCCACAGCGAGGGCCCGTCGCGTGAGCTCTATCGGATGAAGGGCACGCCGCCTGGACCAGCCGATGGCGCTGGTGGCCGGCGAGATCGACCTGCTCCTCGAATGCGTGCCGGAGCTCCGCGGCCGTTCGGGAACGATGGTGCGCGCGCTCCTGCCGGGGCCCTTCACGCTGATCCTGCCGAACCCGGGGCAGCGCTTCCGCTGGATCACGGGCGCGGCGCCCGGCCGGATCGGCGTCCGGGTGCCAGAGCTCGCCGGTCCCGGCGCCGAGGTGCTGGCGCGCGTCGGCGCGGTCGTGGCGACGAGCGCGAACGTTCACGGCGGCCCCGACCCGCGCAGGCTCGAGGACGTCCCCGTCGAGATCCGCGCAGGAGCGGCGGCGGTCGTGGACGGGGGCGAGCTTCCCGGCAAACCCTCGACCGTGCTCGACCTCACAGGCGAGGAGCCACAGGTTCTGCGCGAGGGCGCGGTTCCCGCTGAAGAGGCCCTGGAACGGGCGCTCGCTGCAACCGTCGGCAGGTAGCGCAAGTACCATCACTCCCGGATCCGACCGAGGAGAAGCCATGGCCGTAGCGCAGGAAACCGTGCAGCATCTTCGCACCGCGGGGCTGGCCGAGGTCGACCCGTCGATCGCCGAGTTGCTCGGCCGGGAGCTCGAGCGCCAGCGCGGCCAGGTCGAGCTGATCGCCTCCGAGAACTTCACCTGGCCCTCCGTGCTCGAGGCGGTCGGCTCGGTGCCGACAAACAAGTACGCCGAGGGCTACCCGGGGCGGCGCTACTACGGCGGTTGCGAGGTCGTGGACGAGATCGAGCAGACGGCGATCGACCGCGCGAAGGAGCTCTTCGGCGCCGAGCACGCGAACGTGCAGCCCCACGCGGGGGCGCAGACGAACATGGCGGTCTACCTTGCGGCGCTCGACCCGGGCGACACGATCCTCTCGCTCGAGCTCTCGCACGGCGGGCACCTGACCCACGGCCTCAAGGTCAACTTCTCGGGCCGGCTCTACACGATCGTCCACTACGGAGTCAGTCGCGAGACGAACCTCGTGGACTACGACGAGGTGCTGGCGCTGGCCAAGCAGCACAAGCCGAAGCTGATCATCTGCGGCGGCTCGGCCTACCCGCGCACGGTCGAGGCCGACCGGTTTCGGGAGATCGCCGACGAGGTTGGCGCGCTCCTCCTCTGCGACATGGCGCACTTCGCCGGGCTCGTCGCGGCCGGGCTGCACCCGAGCCCGGTGCCGCACTGCGACTTCGTCACCTCGACCACCCACAAGACGCTCGCGGGGCCGCGCGCCGGGTTCGTGCTCTGCAAGGAAGAGCACGCGCAGGCGATCGACCGCGCGGTCTTCCCGGGGATGCAGGGCGGGCCGCTGGAGCACACGATCGCGGCCAAGGCGACGTGCTTCCGGATCGCTGCGACCGAGGCCTTCCGCGACTACCAGTCGCTCGTGCGCGCGAACGCGGACACGCTGGCAGCCACGCTGCAGGAGGGCGGGCTCGACGTCCTCACCGGCGGCACCGACACGCACCTGCTTCAGGTCGATCTCCGCTCGACCGAATGGTCGGGTAAGGACGCCGAAGAGCGGCTCGCCGAGGTCAAGCTGACGGTGAACCGCAACACGGTGCCTTTCGACGAGCGGCCGCCCACGGTCGCGTCGGGGATCCGAATCGGCACGCCTGCGGCGACGATGCGCGGGTTCGACGAGGAGGACTTCCGCGAGGTCGGCCAGGTGATCGCCGGCGCCCTCGACGACGGGGCGGACGTCCCCGCGCTGACGGCCCGCATCGAGTCGCTCTGCGAGCGGCGGCCGCTGTACCCGGGCTTCCGCGGCTACACCACGTACGTCGCGTGACGGAGACCGTCAACGGCGTCACCGTCGTCACCCACCCGCTCGTCCAGCACAAGCTCTCGTACCTGCGCGACAAGAACACGCCGACGGTGCACTTCCGCAAGCTCGCGAACGAGCTGACGCTCCTTCTCACCTACGAGGCGACGAAGGACTTCCCGACCGAGCCCGACGAGGTCGAGACGCCGCTCGAGCGGACGACGGTGCAGCGGATCGCCGGCAAGAAGGTGGCCGTCTGCCCGGTGCTGCGCGCCGGCCTGGGCATGCTCGACGGGGTGCTCTCGCTCGTCTCCAGCGCGCGGGTTGGGTTCATCGGCCTCTACCGCGACGAGGAGACGCTGCAGCCGGTCGAGTACTACATCAAGCTGCCGGAGCTCGGGGACGGCGAGCGCGACGCGATCGTGCTCGACCCGATGCTCGCGACCGGGCGCTCGAGCGCGGCGGCGGTCGACGCCGTGAAGAAGGCGGGCGCGAGGTCGGTCTCGCTCGTCTGTCTCGTGGCCGCGCCCGAAGGGATCGCCCACTTCCAGAGCGAACATCCCGACGTGAAGGTCGTCACCGCCGCCATCGACCGCGGCCTCGACGAGCGCGGCTACATCGTTCCCGGTCTCGGTGACGCCGGCGACCGGCTCTACGGAACCAAGTAGCAAGCAGCCATGTGGAACACACTCACCGATCACCTGGAGGTCGTCTACGGCGCGGCGCTTGCCCTGGTCATCGTCGTGCTCCTGACCCCGGCCGTGGGTGGGATGGCGCGGATGCTCGGCGTGGTCGACCGGCCCGGCATGCGCCGCCTCAACCGCAGCCCGGTGCCGCGTCTGGGCGGGCTCGCGCTCTTCTTCGGGATCTTCGTTCCGGCGCTCGCGTTCCTGCCGCTCGGCCGGGAGACGAAGGGCCTCCTGCTCGGTGCCGCGGTGGCCACGCTCGTCGGCGCGATCGACGACTTTCGCGGGCTCGTCTGGTGGGAGAAGCTCGGCGGCCAGATCGCCGCGGCCGCGATCCCGACCGGCTTCGGGATCTGGGTGCAGAACTTCACCTTCCCGCTCGTCGGCGTGCACGAGCTACCTGGCTGGGTCGGCGTGCCGCTGACGATCCTCTGGATCGTGGCGATCATGAACATGGTCAACTTCCTCGACGGGCTGGACGGCCTCGCCGCGGGCGTCTGCGGCATCTCCGGCTTCACCTTCTGCCTGATCGCGCTCTCGCTCGGCCGGCCCGAGCCCGCGATCCTGGCGGCGATCGTCTTCGGCGCGTGTCTCGGCTTCCTTCGTCACAACTTCTATCCGGCACGGATCTTCATGGGCGACTCGGGGGCCCTGCTGCTCGGCTTCACGCTCGGGGCACTCGCGGTTCAGGGCCTCTTGAAGACCGCCGCGATCGCGACCCTGCTCTTCCCGTTGCTCATCCTGGCGATCCCGATCCTCGACACCTCGTTCGTGGTCGCCAAGCGGATCAAGCACGGCGAGCCGATCTACGGCGCCGACCGCACGCACCTGCACCACCGGTTCCTGAACATCGGCTACTCGCAGAAGCGTGCCGCGCTCACGATGTGGGCCTGGTGCGCGGTGCTCGCGGGGGCCGCGCTCGCCACCCGCTTCATCCACCCGCACGCCCACGGCGTCTGGAACCTGTGGCCGACCGTCGCGGTCGCCTCGATCGGCGCGATCGCCCTCGGAGCCTCGATCTACATGGTCTACCTGCTCGAGATCGTGAAGCTCGCGAACCCGCGCATCCGCCGGCGCGAGCAGGAAGCGCGCGAGGCCGCCGCGCGCCGCACCGCCTAGCGCGAGAGGAAGCCCTCGAGCAACTCGACGTATCCCGGCGCGCGTGGGACCCCGTGGCCTGCGCCCGGCAGCACGGCCCGCTCCGCACCGATGCGCTCCGCGAGCACGTCGCAGACCGCGTCGAAGGCGGGGCTGTGCCCGCCAGAGATCACGAGTTTCCGGAACGGCGCTCCCGCGATTGCGTCCACCGGGATCTCCGCCTCCCACGGCGGTCGCTCGACCATCAGGGCGCGGATGCCTTGCTCGAGGTCCGCCGGAAGCGGATCGATAACCGCAGGCGCGCTCCCGACGATCTCGCCGAATCGGCGTAAGAACTCTGCGGGGTCGGGCGCGCCGCTCTCGAAGAGCTCCGCGAGGCGGCGCACGAGCCTCGCGACCTCGGGGTTCCCCCGAGCGAGCGCGAACGCGGGCGGCTCGCTCACGGTCAGCGAGTAGATCGCCTCAGGCCGCCGAGCCGCCATCAGTAGCGCGATCACGCCGCCGTACGAGTGGCCCACCAGATGGGCGCCGTCTGCGAGCAACGGAGCGAGCTCGGCAGCCTGCTTCGCGAAATCGATCCGATCGAGCAGCGGCCCCGGTGGATACCCGCCGCGGTTTGGGACGACGAGCTCGAAGTGCTCAACCAGCGGTTGTACCGGCGCCCACGCGATGGGGCCGTTGCCGACGCTCCCGTGGACGAGCACGACGCGCACCGGAGCGATCTTACGTGAACAAAGTGCCCGAAAAACGCGGCGCTTGAGCCGGTTTTCGCTGTCACAAGGTTTGGTATGCTCGGCCGCGCATGGAGCCCAGCCCTCGTTCCTCGTTCGAGCCGGCAGGGGCCGGTGCGTTGCTCGGGGGCGTGACCGCCGCAAGCGTGGGCATCGGCGCTCTCGTCGGCTGGGCCGCCGGTTCGGTCGGCCTCGGGATCCTCGGCGGGGCCTTCGTCGGCATCCCCGCAGGCGTGTTCACCGTCTACAAGCGCTACCGGAACGCCTTTTGACCCGCGTCGGAATCCTCGGAGCGCCGCGGCCGATGCCGCGCGGCTGGGTTCCCGCGCTCGGGGGCGGCCTGATGATCGTGCTCGCGCTCCCCGTGTTCCTCGTCGCCGGCTGGCCGCTCTCGGGCTGGGCGATCGCGGCGGTTCTCTGGGCCGGCGGTCAATGCTTCGGCCTGCTGCTCGCGAGGTTCCGGCCCTCGCCGGATAACCTCGCCGGCTCCGGGGTACTGGCGTTCGGGATGATGATTCGCATGCTGGCGGTGCTGGTCGTCCTGCTCGTGGTCGCCTCGAGCGACGGCGACGTCGGTCTCGCGGCTGCGCTCACCTACGGCCTCGCCTACACCGCCGAGCTGGGCCTGTCGCTCGCCGGCTACTACAGCCAGGAGCCGACCGCGTGAAACGTCTCTTTCGTCAGCTCTGACGCTGCTGGCTTTGGCGCTGCCCGCGCCGGCGTTCGCCCGCGGCGAGTTCGACCCGACCACCGAGTTCGAGCAGCACGAGTGGGTCTCGATCCACCTCGGCCCGCTGAACATGTCGATCACGAAGGCGGTCGCCTACCTGTTGATCGGGACGGCGCTGACGATCCTGCTCGGCCTCGTGCTGATGCGCGGGAAGACGCTCAACCGCCGCCAGACGGTCGGCGAGGCGATCTACGAGATCGCCCAAGTGCAGGTCGCCGAGCAGGGCCTACCGGGAAAGGCGATCGGGCGCTGGTTCCCGTACGTCGCCTCGCTGATGCTGTTCATCTGGGTAATCAATCTGATCGGCTTCATCCCGCTGCCACTGACCGGAGAGACGTGGCACGGCGTCCCGGTCGTGGGGAATCTACGCCGCGACCTCATCGCTATCGGTGACCCTTGCCCTTGCTCTGCTGACCTTCGTGTTCACGCATGTCGAGGGCATCCGCTGGAACGGGCCGGTCCGCTACTTCAAGAGCTGGATTCCGGAGGCGCCCAAGGCGCTACTCGCGTTGATCGTTCCACTCGAGATCCTCGGCCAGTTCATGCGCCTGATCTCGCTCAGCGTCCGTCTTTTCGCCAACATGCTCGCGGGCCACATCCTGATCCTGACCTTCATCGGCCTGATTTTCATCCTCGAGAGCATCGTTCTGGCCCCGTTCGTGATCATCGTCGGCTCGGTCTTCTACATCTTCGAGGTCGTGATTGTGGTCTCGATCCAGGCGTTCATCTTCGCCGCCCTGTCCGCCATCTACATCGGCTCGGCGATCGAGCCGGAGCACTAAGGCGTCGCTTGCGATGCCGACCAGAAAAGGCTGTGCCGGCTTTGCCGGTACAGCCGGCTAAAAAGGAGGCATCGTGATTGCAACAGTCCTCGCCGCAACCACGGGCGACGTGACCAAGGCCGGCAAGGCGATCGGCCTGGCGCTTGGCGTCGGCCTCGGCGCCCTCGGCGCCGGAATCGGGATCGGCAACATCTTCGCGTCCATGATCCAGTCGGTTGCCCGGCAGCCCGAGCTCCGCGGTGAGCTCCAGGGCATCCAGTGGCTCGGCTTCGCCCTCACCGAGGCGGTCGTCTTCTACGGCCTGCTCGGCTCGATCCTCGCGTACGTCCTGGTCTAAGATGCCGCTCGCCGCGAACCCACTGATCCAGGTCACGCCGGGGCTGATGATCTGGACGATCGTCTGCTTCCTGATCACGCTCTTCGTGCTCAAGCGGTTCGCGTTCGGACCGATCCAGAAGGCGATCGACGAGCGGCGCGAGCGGATCAGGCAGTCGATCGAGGAGGCCGAGCACGCCCGCGAGGAAGCGCGCCAGCTCCTCGTCGAGCACCAGAAGCTGATCGGCCGCGCCAAGACCGACGCCGAGGAGATCCTGGCCGAGGCGCGGCGGATCGCCGAGGCGAACGAGCGGCGCATGCGCGAGGAGCTGGAGACCGACCGCCAGCGCGGCTCGAGGAGACGCGCAAGCAGATCGAGGCCGAGACCAGGCGCGCGCTGGAGCAGATCCGGCTCGAGGTCGTCGAGCTGAGCCTGCTCGCCGCGACGAAGGTGACAGGCAAGGCGCTCGACGACTCCGACCACCGGCGCCTGATCGACGAGGCGATCGCCGAGCTCGACTTCTCGGTGTTGGAGAAGAACGACTGAGCGTCGTCGACAGGGTCTACGCTCGCGCGCTCTTCGAGGCCGCCCACGAGCAGGGCAGGCTCGAGCCTGTGCGCGAGCGGCTCGAGCAGGTCGTGACGGCCGCTGCCGAGGTTCCGGAGCTGCGGGAGCTCCTGCGCAACCCCCAGCTCGACCCTCGAGCCCGCGCCGCCGCCCTCGAGGACGTGCTCGCCGGTGGAGACGAGCTGCTGCGCAACTTCCTGCTCGTGCTCGTGGACAAGGGCCGCATCGGCGAGCTCGAGGTGATCGCGGAGGAGTTCGAGCGCCTGGTCGCCGAGCAGGAGGGCGTGCTGAGCGCGGAGCTGACCACCGCGGTCGAGCTCTCGGACGACGACGAGCGCCGGCTGCTGCAGCAGATCGAGACGGCCTCGGGCCGCAAGGTCGAGGCGACGCGGCACGTCGACCCGGGCCTGATCGGCGGGATCGTCCTCCAGGTCGGCTCGCACCGGCTCGACGCGAGCGTGCGCGGCCGGCTAGACCGGCTGCGCAGGGCGCTGGTGGGGGCTAGCAGCTGACGTGGCGCGTGACGTTGTCCAGCTTGCCGTGCTCGAACGTGTAGCAGCTCGATTCCGGGCGCATCTCGCGCACGCTCGTGGCGACGTCGCTCTGGCAGCGGAAGAGCGTCTTGCCCTGGTAGCTCCCGTGCCGCATGCACGTCACCTGGCTCGAGTCGGGGCTTCTAACCAGGATCGCCTTTTCGACGTCCGAAGTCTTGGGAGCAGGACGAACCGCCGCCGCAGCCGGCCAGCACCAGAAGCGCGGCCAGAACTGCGACGGCCTTGAGATAGCCTGGAATTCCGATGCGAAAGCTCATAATCGCGTTCATCGTCTCGCTGGGACTGCTGGCTGCAGCTCCCGCGCAGGCCGGGATCCCGGATCTCTACAGCGGCAGCTGGCCGGCGAAGCTTATGCCCAGCAACGAGGCTCTCGGAACGATCACCTGGGTTCCGGTGAGCGAGGAGTGGGGGCGAGGCGTCCTGGACCAGCCGTGGGGCGGCGCGCCGTTCACCAACTGCCCGCCGAAGGGCCAGACGCGCTTCTACCTGGGCCGCTACGGGACGGGCGGGAAGCTGATCGCCTGCACGGTGGGCTCGGACGGGAAGCGGCTGCACGGCCGCTACGACGGTCTGGGCGGGGAGTTTCGCCCGGGCAGCTTCGACGTCTCGATCATCACGGCTCCGGCCGACGACGAGCAGGAGTTCGAGGGGGTCTACGTCGAGGACGGCGGGATCACGACGGACTGGTGCGGCGAGCTGATCAACTCGACGCGGCCGGACGTCCTCTCGCCGCACGTCTCGGTGCTGCCGAGCTTCGGCCGCGTGGGCAAGCCGGTCCAGCTGCGCTTCTCGGCCTCGGACGACCGCAATCGTGGTGCGCGTGCAGCTGACGATCAGGCGCGCCGGCAAGATCTTCGGCTCCGTCACCTCGGCCCTGCGCCGCGTGGACGGCCGGCCGAGCTCGCTGCTCTGGCGGCCGCGCAAGCGCCTGAGCGGCACCTTCGCCTTGTGCGCGCGCGCGTGGGACCGGTACGGCAACGCCAGCGCCCGCAGCTGCTCCACGCTGCGCCTGAAGTAGCCCCTTTCCAACTCAAGGAGTCGCCGTGAAGCTTCGTCCCGAAGAGATCACCTCGATCCTCAAACAGCGGATCGAGCAGTACGACGTCGAGACCGACCTGGCCGAGGTCGGCACCGTCCTCCAGGTGGGTGACGGGATCGCCCGCATCTACGGCCTCGAGAACTGCGTCTCGCTGGAGCTGCTCGAGCTCGACCACGGCGTCACCGGCCTCGCGCTCAACCTCGAAGAGGACAACGTCGGCGCGGCGCTCTTCGGCGAGTGGGACCAGATCAAGGAGGGCCAGCCCGTCAAGCGCACCGGCGCGGTCGCGAGCGTCCCGGTCGGGCCGGAGCTGATCGGCCGGATCGTCGACCCGCTCGGCAACCCGGTGGACGGGCAGGGGCCCGCTGAACGCGAAGGAGCGGCGGCCGCTCGAGTTCAAGGCGCCGGGCGTGATCCAGCGCCAGCCGGTGAAGGAGCCGGTGCAGACCGGGATCAAGGCGATCGACTCGATGATCCCGATCGGCCGCGGCCAGCGCGAGCTGATCATCGGCGACCGCACCACCGGCAAGACCGCGATCCTCGTGGACACGATCCTCAACCAGCACGATCAGGACATCTTCTGCATCTACGTGGCGATCGGGCAGAAGTCCTCGACGGTCGCGCAGGTCTACGAGCGGCTCAAGGATGCGGGCGCGATGGACTACACCGTGATCGTCACCGCTCCGGCCTCCGAGGCCGCGCCGATCAAGTGGATGGCGCCGTACGCGGGCTGCGCGATGGGCGAGCACTTCATGTTCAACGGCCAGCACTCGCTCGTCATGTACGACGACCTCTCCAAGCACGCCGACGCGTACCGGCAGATGTCGCTGCTGCTGCGCCGCCCGCCGGGCCGCGAGGCCTACCCGGGCGACGTCTTCTACCTCCACTCGCGCCTGCTCGAGCGCGCGTGCAAGCTCTCGGACGAGCTCGGCGGCGGCTCGCAGACCGCGCTGCCGGTCGTCGAGACGCAGGCCGGCGACGTCTCCGCGTACATCCCGACGAACGTGATCTCGATCACCGACGGCCAGATCTTCCTCGAGGCCGAGCTCTTCCACTCGGGCGTCCGGCCGGCGATCAACGTCGGCATCTCGGTCTCCCGCGTGGGCGGCTCGGCGCGCACGAAGGCGATGAACAAGGTCGCCGGCAGCCTCAAGCTCGACCTCTCGCAGTACCGCGAGCTCGAGGCTTTCGCCCAGTTCGGCTCCGAGCTCGACCCGGCGACGCAGAAGATCCTCGCCAAGGGCGAGCGGCTGGTGGCGGTGCTGAACCAGCGCCAGTACGACCCGTGGCCCGTCGACGAGCAGGTCGTGGGCATCTACGCCGGAGTGAACGGCTACCTGGATTCGATTCCCGTGGTCGACGTTCCTCGCTTCCTCCAGGAGCTGCGCGACCACATGAAGGCCGATGAGACGATCCTGAAGGAGATCCGCGACAAGGGCGATCTGCCCGACGAGCTGCGCGAGCGCCTGGACAAGGAGCTCGAGAAGTTCGTCAAGGGCTTCAAGACCTCCGAGGACGAGCCGGCCGCCGCCTAGCATGGCAACCGTTCAAGACCTCAAGCGGCGGATCCGCTCGATCCGCAACACGCAGAAGATCACGAAGGCGTTCGAGCTCGTGGCCTCCGCCCGGCTCCGGCGGGCCCAGGCGCGGATCGAGGCAATGCGGCCCTACGCCGACCGGATGATGGAGCTGATGGTCGGGACCGCACGGGCGAGCACGTCGCTGCGCGGGCTGACGCTGCTGCAGCGCCGCGAAGTCGAGCGAGCGGCGATCGTGGCGATCACCGGCGACCGTGGCCTGGCAGGAGCCTTCAACGCGCAGGTCCTACGGCACGCCTTCGCGCTCGACCGGCAGCTTCGCTCGGACGGGGTCGACGTCCGCTGGCTCGTGTCGGGCAGGAAGGGGCGCTCGACTCTGACCTTCCGCCGCTACGAGGTCGACCAGGCGTGGATCGGGTTCAGCGACCGACCCTCGTACCACGACGCGCAGATGATCGCGCACCGGATCACCGAGCTGTACGAGTCCGGCGAGGTCGACCGCGTCGTGCTCGTCTACAACCGCTTCGTCTCGGCCCTCACGCAGAAGGTGGTCGAGCAGGACGTGCTCCCGATCCCCGAGCAGCTGCTCGAACGTGACGAGGAGGAAACGCACGAGTCCGCGCTGCTCGGCGACTTCATCTACGAGCCCGAGCCCGAGGAGATCCTCGCGCGTCTGCTGCCGGTCTACGTCGAGACCGAGCTCTACCGCGCGCTGCTCGAGTCCGCCGCCTCGGAGCAGGGCGCGCGCATGACCGCCATGCGTAACGCCTCCAGCAACGCCGGCGACCTGATCGAGAGCCTCACGCTGGACATGAACCGGGCCCGCCAGTCGGAGATCACGCAGGAGATCCTGGAAGTGGTTGCCGGCGCGGATGCCTTGACGCAGTAGGGACGATTACCCAGTGCACTTTTGCGTCAGGAGTGTTTAGAATGATGCTACTGACGAAAAGCTGCTAACCGAATACCCGACTACGGCGTCTAAGCCGCTGACGCAGACGGCGAACGACCCCGTTATGCTTCGCCCCCACTCGTGGCCGACAAACCCGAACTCCTTTCCTCCGGCGCCGGACTAGGCGCAGCCGTTGCCGTCGAGACCGGTGCAGGGCTCGGCGAGGGGGTCGAGGCGGTCGCAGCCCGCGGGTACTGGGAGCAGGTCTGGCGCAGGTTCCGGCACGACAAGGCGGCCATCGTCAGCGGGTTGTTCATCATCTTCCTGCTGCTGGCCGCATACCCCGGGGCGGCGATCGCGACAGCGCTGCTCGGTCACGGGCCGGGGGACATCTATCGGCACGAACGGCCTCGACCCGAACACGCTGCTGCCGGTGGGGCCGCTCTCGCACGTGGCCAACCTGGACGGGAGCGGAACCACCCTGTTCGTCCTGGGCTCGGACAGCCAGCTCGGCCGGGACGAGTTCCTGCGCCTGCTCTACGGAGCCCGGGTTTCGCTGGAGGTCGCGATCTTGGCGACGATCTTCGGCATGATCATCGGCGTTCTGATGGGCTCGGTCGCCGGCTATTTCGGCGGCTGGATCGACACGATCGTCTCGCGTATCACCGAGGTCGTCATGGCGTTCCCGGTGCTGCTCTTCATCATCGCGCTGGCGAGCACCGTCGGCGACCGGCTCAACCACGTCACCTTCGGCTTCCTCCAGCCCGGGGTGTTCACCCTGACCATTGTGATCGGCGTCTTCGGCTGGTACTACCCGGCGAGGATCATCCGGGCGGTGGTGCTGTCCCTCCGGGAGAAGGAGTTCGTGGAGGCTGCGCGCATGCTCGGCGCGAGCGACGCACGCATCATCCGCTCGCACCTGCTGCCGCACCTGGTCGCGCCGATCATCGTCTACTCGACCCTGATCGTGGCCCAGAACGTCCTGCTGGAGGCCGGGCTGTCGTTCCTCGGCATCGGGATCCCGCTCGAGGTGCCGAGCTGGGGGAACCTGCTCTCGACGGCGCCGGAGTACTACCTGGCTCAGCCATGGTTGATGATCTGGCCAGGCGTGGCACTGCTCGTGACGACGCTTTCGTTCAACCTGCTCGGCGACGGCCTGCGGGACGCCTTCGACCCGCGTTCATCCCACTAGTACACGCTTTTCTAACTATTACCCAGGCACGGCGTCTCACGGGCTGAGGCGTAAAGCGTCCAAGCCAGCGACTCCGCGCTGGCGTAGGAAGTAGGAAAGGAGTCACATGCACAAGAAACTGTGGATCTCGATCGTGACTGCCATGATCGGGGTCGGGCTTCTTGTTGCTGCGTCGTTTGCCGGTACGGCAAGCAGTGCGTCGCAGAGCAAGGGCTCGGCTTCGAAAGTGGGAGGCACGCTTCGAGTGAACCTCTCGACGACGGACCTGGAGTTCACGGATCCGGCGCTCGACTACGAGTCCACCGGGTGGCAGGTCGAGTACGCCACCGGCCTCAAGCTCCTCAACTGGCAGGAGAAGAAGGCGACGCTGTTCCCAGAGGCAGCTGCGGCGTTCCCGCGGGTTGCGGGAGGTGGCCAGAAAGTACACCTTCACGATCCGCAAGGGACTTCGCCTGAGCAACGGCGAGGCCATCACTGCGGCGAACTTCAAGCTCGCCTTCGCGCGCGCCACCAGCGCCAAGATGAACTCACCGGCGGCCGCGTTCCTCAGCGACCTCGGTTCGGTGGTTGCGAGGGGCAAGTACACCCTCATCATCAACCTCAAGGCGCCGAGGCCCGACTTTGCCTCGATCGTCTCGATGCCGTTCTTCATGGCGATCTCCAAGAAGACGCCGATCGACCCGAACGGGGTGAAGACGCCCGCCTCCGGCGGTCCGTACTACATCTCCTCGCGTGACGTCGGACGCAGCCTGGTGCTCAGCCGCAACAAGTACTACAAGGGCAAGCGGCCGCACAATCCGAACACGATCACGATCAGCGTCAACACGAACCTCGACACGAGCCTGCTTCAGGTTCGGAGCAACCAGCGCGACTACGACATGTTCGGAGTCCCGCCGACCGCTCACGTCGAGCTGCACAACAAGTACCCGAAGCAGTACCACGTCAGCCCGGGTGTGGTCACCGATTACGTCACCATGAACACGACCTACGGGTCGAAGGGTGAGGGAATCAAGAATCACTCCTGCTTCAACGGCAACTCGGGTATCGGCGTCCGCACGCGTCAGGCGGTCAACTACCTCGTCAACAGGCCTGCAGCGCTCGCTCAGCGTGGCGCGTTCGCAGGGACTCCGACCGACCAGGTTCTTCCGCCCACGATGCCGGGCTTCAAGAACTGGAAGCTCTACCCGACGGGCAAGCCGAACCTGGCCAAGGCCAAGTCGCTCAACCCGAAGAAGTGCCCGAGCACCGTCTTCTACGGGAGCACCAGCCCGGTCTCGATTGCGATCATGCAGCTGGTCAAGAACGACCTGTCGAAGATCGGCATCAACACGACGCTCAAGACGTTCCCCTTCGCCGTCCGGATCGCGAAGGAGGGCCACCGCGGTGAGCCCTTCGATCTCGATCTCCAGGCCTGGGGTGCGGACTACCCCGATCCGGTCGACTTCATCGACATCCTGCTCGACGGCCGCAACATCCAGGCCGAGAACAACAACAACAACTCCTACTTCAACCACGTAGGGTTCAACAACAGGATGCGTGACGCCGGTCGTATCTCGAACCTCTCCAAGCGCTACGCCGCGTGGGCTGCGATCGACCGCGACGTGATGAAGCAGCAGGCACCGATTGCGCCTCTCTTCTTCCGCACGGTCCGTGAGTTCACCTCGAAGCGCGTCGGCTGCTGGTCATACCAGCCGATCTACGGTTCGATGAACCTGAACGCGGTCTGCATCGGCTAACACCGATCGACCATGAGACAGAGGCGCCGGCCGTCGGTCGGCGCCTCTTCTCCTTTTGTAAAGCAAAGCTGCGGTAGAGTTTCGCCCCACGTGACGGTGGAGAGAGGCCTAAGACCCGGTGATTAACTACATCATCCGACGGTTGCTCTGGGCGGTGGTGCTGTTCATTGCCGTCACCATCGTCACCTACATCATCTTCTTCATCATCCCGGCGGACCCGGCGCGTGCAGTAGCCGGCAAGAACCCGACGCCCGAGATGATCCTGCGCGCCCGGCACTACCTCGGGATCGACCAGCCCGTCTACATCCAGTACCTGCGGTTCCTCAAGCGGCTCGTGGTCGACCAGGACCTCGGCCGCTCGTTCGCGAACCGGGAGTCGGTCAACTCGGAGGTCGCGAAGGCGGCTCCGGTGACCGCGTCGCTCGTCTTCGGCGGAGCGATCGCGTGGATGCTCATTGCTCTCCCGATCGGAATCCTGTCCGCGTTACGCCCGCGATCGCTGTTAGATCGCGCCTCGATGACCTTCGTCCTGATCGGTGTCTCCGCGCACCCGATCTGGATCGGGCTGATCTTCAGCTACTTCTTCGGCTACAAGTGGCACATCACGCCGATCTCGGGCTACTGCGACGCGATCAACCCGTCGATCGGCGCCGAGTGCGGCGGGCCCGTGCAATGGGCCTATCACATGATCCTGCCCTGGATGACGTTCGCCATCCTCTTCGCCGCGCTCTACGTGCGGATGATCCGCGCGAACGTGATCGAGGCGCTGAACGAGGACTACGTACGCACAGCGCGTGCGAAGGGCGCTCCCGAAGGCCGCGTCGTGCGCGTGCACGTGCTGCGCAACGCGCTCTTGCCTGTGGTGACGATGCTCGGCATGGACATCGGTCTCGCCCTCGGCGGCGCCGTCTTCACCGAGACGATCTACAACCTCCCGGGTCTGGGCCGAACGGCGATCACGGCGCTGAACGCGCTCGATCTCCCGACCGTGGAGGGAATCGTGGTCTTCTCGACCTTAGCGATCATCATCTTCAACCTCGTCGTCGATCTCCTTTACGCCTGGATCGATCCCCGAATCAGGCTGGCCTGAGGCTCAGACATATGTCCCTGCTCGAGGTTCGCGACCTAAAGACGCACTTCCGCACCGACGACGGCATCGTCAAGGCCGTCGACGGCGTCAACTTCTCCGTCGAGAAGGGACAGACCCTCGGCATCGTCGGCGAGTCCGGCTGCGGCAAGAGCGTCACCTGCCTGACGATCATGGGCCTGAACCCGAAGATCAACACGATCTCGAGCGGCGAGGTGCTCTTCAACGGCGACGACATCCTCCACACCTCCGCGGGCAAGCTCCGAGAGCTGCGGGGCGACAAGATCGCGATGATCTTCCAGGATCCGATGACGTCGCTGAACCCGGTCTACACGATCGGGGCACAGCTCCAGGAGGCCGTCCTGCTGCACCGCGACGTGACGAAGAAGCAGGCGCGCGCTCGCGGGCTCGAGCTGCTCAAGGCCGTCGGGATCGCCGCGGCCGGAGCGCCGCATCGACGACTACCCGCACCAGTTCTCCGGCGGAATGCGCCAGCGCGTGATGATCGCGATGGCGCTCGTGAACGACCCCGACCTGCTGATCGCCGACGAGCCCACCACCGCGCTCGACGTGACGACGCAGGCGCAGATCCTCGACCTGATGGTGCGGCTACAGCAGGACTTCGGCAGCGCGATCATGATGATCACCCACGACCTGGGCGTCGTCGCCGAGGTCGCGGACGAGGTGATCGTGATGTACGCCGCCAAGGTCGTCGAGCAGGGGTCGGCGCAAACGATCTTCAAGCACCCGCAGCACCCGTACACGTGGGGCCTGCTGGGCTCGCTCCCGCGCCTCAACGCCGACGTGGAGCGCCTGGTGCAGATCAAGGGTCAGCCGCCGTCGCTGCTCAACCCGCCGCGAGGCTGCCGCTTCCATCCGCGCTGCCCCTACGTGATGAACGTCTGCAAGGAGCAGGAGCCCGAGCTGCTGCCGGTCTCGGGCCACGGCGACCATCTCCAGGCCTGTCACCTCGACGACGAGACCAAGGATCGGGAGGCCCAGAAGCTGCTTGCCGGGATGATGGCGGAGGCCGGCTGAGATGTCGACGAACTCGACCGGCTCCGGCGCCGAGCTCCTTGTCGTCGAGGATCTGAAGAAGCACTTCCCGGTCACGCGCGGGATCGTCTTCCAGAAGCAGGTCGGCGCGGTCAGGGCCGTGGACGGCGTTTCCTTCACCGTGAACGAGGGAGAGACCCTCGGCGTGGTCGGCGAGTCCGGCTGCGGCAAGTCGACGATGGCCCGCTGCATCATGCGCCTGCTCGACCCGACCGGGGGACGAGTCGTCTTCGACGGTCGGGACATCACGACGCTCTCGCGCGCGCAGCTCCGACCGATCCGGCGCGAGATGATGATGATCTTCCAGGACCCGTACGCGTCGCTGAACGCGCGCAAGCGGGTTGGCTTCATCGTCGCCGAGGCTCTCGAGGTGCACAAGCTCGGCACTGCGGCCGAGATCAAGCGCCGCGTCCAGGAGCTGCTCGAGGTGGTCGGGCTCAACCCCGAGCACTACAACCGCTTTCCGCACGAGTTCTCGGGCGGGCAGCGCCAGCGCATCGGCGTCGCGCGCGCGCTCGCGGTCAATCCGAAGCTAATCGTCTGCGACGAGCCGGTCTCGGCGCTCGACGTCTCCGTGCAGGCGCAGATCCTGAACCTGCTGAAGGATCTCCAGCGCGACTTCGGGCTCACCTACGTCTTCATCGCGCACGACCTGAACGTCGTTCGCCACATCTCGGACCGGGTGCTCGTCATGTACCTGGGCCACACCGTGGAGCTCGCCTCGCGGGAGCAGCTCTACAGCGCGCCCAAGCACCCGTACACGGGCGCGCTGATGTCCGCCGTGCCGATCCCCGACCCCGAGCTCGGGCGCAAGCGCAAGCGGATCGTGCTCGAGGGCGACGTGCCCAACCCGATCAACCCGCCTGCCGCGTGCTGGTTCCACCCGCGTTGTCCGCGCTTCCACGAAGGGCACTGCGACGTGGAGACTCCGCCCTTGAAGGACTTCGGCAGCGGCCATCTCGCCGCGTGCCACTACCCTCTCGAGAAATGGCCGATGACGGACGAGGAAATGAGGCGCGGAACGTCGTCGACGACGACCCCGACGCCGGCGGCGGGCTGAGGCCCTACCTCCTCGCGGCGCTCCGGCGCCTGCTCGTCCTGATCGTGCTCGCGGCCGCATTGACGGCGATCTCGTCGCTGGTGATCGGCCTGCTGATGGGAGCGTCGCTGACCCGGTCGCTGGCGATCGGTTTTTACCTGGTCGGCTCGTTCTGGCTCGTGTGCGGCTTCTTCGTCGGAAACCGCGGCCCCGTGCGGCTGAAGAGCGATCTGGGCGCACCGCTCTTCGGCTCGCGCTTCGTGCGCTGGGCGACTCCGGAAGAGCGCGACGAGACGATCAACATGTCGGCCGTCTACGTCGTGCTCGGATTCGTTCTCATCCTTTTTGGCTTTGCAGCCGACACTCGCTATAGCTTGTTCTAGTCTGCAGCAGGGTTCCCTAACTTCGAGCAGGGATAGGCGTCAGAACGGATATGCGAGAACTGAGGGCACAGAACCGGGTTTGCGATCGCGCGCGCGAGTATTCGTCGCGCTCGCTGGACGGCGAGCTGTCCGATTTCGAGCGCGCGCTCCTCGAGACCCATCTCGAGCGCTGTGACGCCTGCCGTGCGTACGCGGTGGAGCTGGCCGAAATCGTCACGCGCTTGCGGCTGGAGCCGCTCGAGGCGCTGCCGCATCCGGTCTCGCTTCCGTCGAGGCGCAGGGTCCGTGCGCGAGCTCTCCAGGGCGCAGCCGCCGTCGCCGCCGCCGCGGTCGCCGCGACCGCCGGACTCGTCGGCTCGCTGCAGTCGCACCCGAACGAGGCCCGCCCGAACCCGACCCTCGAGGCGCTGATCCGGGCCGACGACTTCCACTCGCAGGACATCCAGCTCCTGCACCAGATCAACGCCGCGGCGAACATGCCGAAGAAGAGCATCGTCCTGGCCCGCAACGGCCAGAAGCCGGCGTAACACCGGCCCCTCTCGAGCGACTACCGTAGTAGCTCGATGATTCCGTCACTCGTCAGCTCGTACGTCTGAAGCCTCGATCACGCCGCCCGGGTGGCGGCGCTGATGCAGGACAGTCGCCCACTGCCGGTCGGGGATCGAGAGAGCACGCGCTTCGGTAAACTCACCGCCCTGGGCGGGCGGCTCCGGCGCCGCCTCCGAAACAAACCCGAACCACCTCTCCAGGAGACGCATGCCTGACCAAAAGAACGGCCAGAACGTCGGCAAGATCATCGAGATCAAGGGGGTCGTGATCGACGCCCTCTTCACCGAGCAGCTGCCGCAGATCTACTCGGCGCTGCGGATCCAGCTCCCCGAGCGCCCCGAGGGGCCGGCGGTCGACCTGATCGCGGAGGTGCAGCAGCACCTGGGCGACGACCGGGTGCGCGCGGTCGCGATGGACGCGACGGACGGGATCCCGCGCGGCGTCGACGTGATCGACACGGGCGGCCCGATCAGCGTCCCGGTCGGCGAGCAGACCCTCGGACGGCTTTTCAACGTGCTCGGCGAGACGATCGACGAGGGCGAGGCGATCTCGGCCGACACGGAGCGCTGGCCGATTCACCGCGACCCGCCGAGCTTCGAGTCGCTCCAGCCGACGATGGAGATCTTCGAGACCGGCATCAAGGTGATCGACCTGGTCGCGCCGTTCGTGCGCGGCGGCAAGGTCGGCCTCTTCGGCGGCGCCGGGCTCGGCAAGACCGTCCTGATCCAGGAGCTGATCCGCAACGTCGCACAGGAGCACGAGGGCTACTCCGTGTTCGCCGGCGTGGGCGAGCGCACGCGCGAGGGCAACGACCTCTGGCTCGAGATGACCGAGTCGGGCGTGATCAGCTCGACCGCGCTCGTCTTCGGCCAGATGAACGAGCCCCCGGGCGCCCGACTGCGCGTCGGCCTCTCCGGGCTGACGATGGCCGAGTACTTCCGCGACGAGGGCGGAGGCCGCGACGTCCTGCTCTTCATCGACAACATCTTCCGCTTCGTCCAGGCAGGATCCGAGGTCTCGGCGCTGCTCGGGCGCATGCCGAGCGCCGTCGGCTACCAGCCGACTCTCGCCACCGAGATGGGCCAGCTCCAGGAGCGGATCACCTCGACTCGCCAGGGCTCGGTCACCTCGGTGCAGGCGATCTACGTGCCGGCCGACGACCTCACCGACCCGGCGCCGGCGAACACGTTCGCCCACCTCGACGCGTTCATCACGCTCTCGCGGCCGATCTCCGAGAAGGGGATCTACCCCGCGATCGATCCGCTCGACTCCACCTCGCGCGCGCTTCAGCCGGACATCGTCTCGCCGGAGCACTACGAGACCGCGACACGCGTGCAGGAGGTCCTCCAGCGCTACAAGGACCTCCAGGACATCATCGCGATCCTCGGGATGGACGAGCTGTCCGACGAGGACCGGCTGATCGTGCAGCGGGCGCGCAAGATCGAGCGCTTCCTCTCGCAGCCGATGTTCGTCGCAGAGGCGTTCACCGGCCAGCCCGGCAAGTTCGTGCGGCTCGAGGAGACGATCAACGGCTTCACCGAGATCCTCGACGGCAAGCACGACGAGCTGTCCGAGCAGGCCTTCTACATGGTCGGCACGATCGAGGAGGCCGTGGCGAAGGGCAAGGGCGACGAGGGCGAGGCCGAGCCCGAAGCCGAGGAGGCCCCTGAAGACAGCGGACGCCGAGGCGGAGGCCGTTCCCGCCTAGTGGCCGAGGGGAGGACGTTTGCGCTCTCCCTCGTGACGCCCGACGGGGCGGCATTCGAGGGTGAGGTCGAGATGCTGATCGTGCCCGGCGACGCGGGCGAGATCGGCGTGCTCGCCCGGCATGCGCCCCTGGTGGCGATGCTGAAGGCCGGCTCGACGCGGATCTACCGCGACCGGGCCAGCGGGGACACGCTCGAGTTCGCGACCGGGCCCGGCTTCTTCAAGGTCGAGCAGGACCGCGCGCTCGCGCTGGTCGACGACGCCGTCGAGGCCCGTGAGATCGACGACGCCCGCGCGACGGAGCAGCTGGAGCAGGCCCGCGCCGAGCTCGAGCGGCTCGATCGCGGGGAGTCCGACGCCGACCGCTGGCAGCTCGAGCAGCGCGTCCGGCACGCGGAGAACCAGCTGGCGGTGTCGGGTCGTGGCTGAGCTGCAGGCGTTCATCCCCGGGCTCTACCCACGCTCGGAGGAGCTCGTCCAGGCGACGCGCGACCTCGACCGCGGCCGCACGACGCAGGAGGCGGTGGACTCGCAGGTCGAGCGCGACCGCGCCGCCTTCGTCTCCGGCCAGCAGGACGCCGGGCTCGATCTGCTCGCCGACGGGATGCTGACCTGGCAGGACCACTTCCGGCCTCTGCTCGACTCCGCCGACGGGCTCGAGACCGGCGCGCTCACGCGCTTCCTCGATACGAACACCTTCTACCGCGCCCCCAAGGCCACGACCGCGACGCCGAAGCTCGAGGCGCCGCTCGGCGAGCGCTACGTCGCCCCGCTTCCCGGCCCGAGGCTCGTCACGCTGCCCTCGCCGTTCGCGCTCTCCCACGGCACCGGGATCACCCCGAAGACGATGGCCGAGGGCGTGCTCAAGCCCGCGATCGACGCACTGGACGCCGAGCTCGTCGTGCTGGCAGAGCCGTTCCTCGCACGCGAAGAGGGAGCCGGCCTCGACAGTCTCGCCGAGGCGCTCGAGAGCCTCGCGGGCGGGCCCAAGCTCGCGATCTGGTTCACCTTCGGCGACGCCCGCCGGCTGCTCGAGCAGGGCGCGGCCGATCTTCCTGTCGAAGGGATCGGCGTCGACTTCTACGGGACGCACCTGACCGACGTGCCGGAGGATTTCCCGAAGCTGCTGCTCGCCGGCGTCGTGGACGCGCGCAACTCCTTGCTCGAGGAGCCGCGCGAGCTCGCGGCCTTCGCGCAGCGCCTCGGCGAGCGCGTGGAGAGAATCGCGCTCGTGCCGAACGGCGACCTGCAGTACGTCTCCGAGAAGTTCGCGCGCGAGAAGCTCGCGCGCCTCGGCAAGGCCCGGACCGCTACAACGGAAGCCGCAGCATGAGCCGACGTCAAGTTCCTCACCCACGAGATCGGCTCGCTGGCCAAGCCGCCCTGGCTGACGAAGAGCGCGCTGGGGCGCGAGCTCGACGAGAGCGACATCGAGCACGCGCGCACCTGGGGCGAGAAGGTCGGCGTCGAGGGGCACGAGGAGCTGGTCGAGTTGCTGCAACGCGGCGGCGCGGAGCTCGACGAGATCGCGCGCTGGTCGAGCCGTTACTGCGTGCGCCTGCAGGAGTCGGCCGGCGTCGAGGTGATCTGGGACGGCGAGCAGCTGCGCAGCGAGATGTACGCCTGGGCGATCGAGCACGCGAAGGGCTTCGAGCCGCGCGGCACCGTCCGCAGCTTCGACAACAAGTACTACTCGAAGTCCGCAGCGGTCGGCCCGGTCGGGCTGGCCACGCCGTACCACAACGACGAGTTTTCGTTCCTGCAGTCTGTCGCGAAGCATCAGCTGAAGATCCCGGTCACCGGCGCGTACACGCTGGCGGTCTGGTCCTACGACGAGCACCACACGCCGAAGGAGGGCCGCCTCGGCGCCGGCTACGGCCGCTCGAAGGAGATCGAGGCGCGCCGGGAGCTGACGCTCGACATCGCGCGCAACCTGATCCGCCCGAACCTCGAGGCGCTGATCGGCCTCGGCGCGACCTGGATCCAGATCGACGAGCCCGGCGCTTCCACCGAGGAGGACGAGCTCGACCTCTTCGTCGAGAGCTTCAACGTCAGCGTCGAGGGGCTCGACTGCATGTTCTCGACGCACCTCTGCTTCTCCGACTACGACCTCTTCTTCCCGGCGATCGAGGGCATGGGCGGCTGCCGCCAGTACTGCGTCGGCTTCGCCAACTACGACCGCACCGAGCTCGGCACCTCCGGGGATGACCGGCCCGGGTACGAGGTGATCTCGAAGTTCCGCGACCTGCCGTACGACCCGATCCTCGGCCTCGGCGTGCTCGACATCCACACCGACTTCATCGAGCCCCCCGAGCTGGTGCGCGACCGGATCCTCTATGCGGTCGAGGTCTTCGGCGACCCTGCGCGGATCCACGTCTGCCCGGACTGCGGCCTGCGGACGCGCAGCTGGGACGTCGCCTACGAGAAGCTGCAGGCGATGGTCGAGGGCACCCGGCTCGCCGAGGAAGCGCTCAACCGCGCCCACGCGTCGGCGTAGCGCGTAGCCCCGCCGGAGCGTCGGCTATCCTGCCTCTGGCGAACGCCTCCCCGGGCGTTCTCGTTTTTTCCTGATGCGGACGACGCTAAAAAGAGGAATCGGCCGCGGCGCCGAGGTCAACGGCAACGGCCGCGCGATCCTCCCGCCCGGCTCGCTGACGCCGGTGACGCTCTACCGCCAGCCGCCGCCTCGGCAGCGCGGGCTCGCGGTGCAGATCGGCCGCTTCTTCGCCTGGCTGCTTCTGACCGTGCTGATGCTGGCCGTGGGGCTCGTCGGCGGCTTCTACCTCTGGGCGCACGAGAGCGCGGCGGCCCTCCAGGCGCACTCGGTGGACGCGAAGCGCGCGCAGGCGCGGCTCGACGAGGTTCCCGACGCGAAGCACGCGGCAGTCGCGCTGGTGATCGGCTACGACCACCGGGCGGGCGAGCACGGCCTACCCTCACGCTCGGACACGATGATGTTGATCCGCGCGGACCCGGTCACGAAGACGATCTCGCTGCTCTCGTTTCCGCGTGACCTCACCGTGCCGCTCTACTGCCCTGGGGCGACGGCCTCGGGAGCGCACAACGGCCCGGCGGTGGTCACCGACCACGGGCGCATCAACAGCGCCTACGCCTACTGCGGCTCGACGGGAGCGCTGGAGACGGTGCGCCACCTGACCAACGTGCCGATCAACTACCTCGTCAGCGTCAACTTCCTCGGCTTCATCGCCGTCGTGAACAAGCTCGGCGGGGTCTGGATGGACATCGACCGCCGCTACTACAACAAGAACGTCGGCACAGGATCGACCAACTTCGCGAACATCGATCTTCAGCCTGGCTACCAGCGCATGACCGGCAAGCAGGCCCTCGATTTCGTCCGCTTCCGGCATACGGACTCCGACCTGTTCCGGCTCGCGCGGCAGCAGCAGTTCGTCTCGGCCGCCCGCCAGCAGATCGCGAAGTCGATCGGCCCCGCCAGTCTCGTGCGAATCGTGAACACGATCTCGCACCACAAGTTCCTGGAGATCGGCGTGGGCGGGGGAGGGCAGTTCGCGCTCAGCACCGTCTACAGCTACGCCAAGTTCGCCTACGGCCTTCCGCCGGGCCATGTTTTCCAGGTGAAGATCAGCGGGGTCTCCGGCTACTCGGAGCTGACGACCGACCCGACCAACATCCAGGACGCGGTCCAGAATTTCCTCAACCCGGACGTCGAGGCCTCGGCCACCGCGACCTCGGTCGCGCTCGGCAAGAAGATCCGCAGCCGGAACCGGACGATCGCGCCGGCGAAGGTGACCCTGACGGTGCTCAACGGCAACGGCCGGGCCGGGTCGGCCTCGAACGCGAGCTACCTGCTCGGCCGCAAGGGCTACAGCATCGTGCTCCCTCCGAGCAACCAGCCGGCCAACGCGCCGAACTGGAACTACTTCCACTCCAAGATCTACTACGACCCGGCGCGTCCCGGCGACGGCAAGATCGCCGCGCAGCAGGTGTCGCGCCTGATCGGAAGCGCGGACGTCGAGCCGATGCCGGCCAACATCGCCCCGCTCGCGAACGGGGCGCTGCTCGTGGGCGTGGTGGGCTCGACCTTCCACGACCAGCTCGTGCCGCTCGTGGTCCCGCAGACCCCGACCCGGCAGCCGCCGAACACGCGCCGCGACCCGGCCGAGACCCGCTCGACCCTCTTCTCGCTTCGGAAGCGCCTCCCGTTCCGGCTCGAGGTGCCGACGCTGCTCGAGCGCAGCTCCTACCTCGACTCCGCCTCGGGCGAGACGCCGTCGCGCGTGTACGTGCTCGGCGGCCAGCCAACGCTGCGTCTCACGTACCGCACCGGCTCGAACGAGTACTGGGGCATCCAGATGACGCGCTGGGCCGACGCGCCTGCGCTCGCGGACAAGAGCCTGAACCAGCGGATCGGCGGCCGCTCGTTCGATCTCTACTACACGGGCTCGCACCTGCACATGGTCGTCCTGCGCGACAACGGCGCCACGTACTGGGTCGTGAACACCCTGCTCGATTCGCTCTCGAACGAGACGATGCTCGCGATCGCCCGGGGCCTGCGCCCGATGGCCCGGTAGTCTGCTCCGCGTGAAGAGCGGAGAAAAGCCTGCAATCGGGGTGTTCGGGGCCGGCTGGGTCGGTCTCGTCACCGGCGCCTGCTTCGCCGAGCTCGGGCATGACGTCGTCGTGCGAGACGTGCTCCCCGAGCGCATCGAGGCGCTGCAGGCCGGGCGCCTGCCGCTGCACGAGCCGGGCCTGGCGGAGCTGCTCGAGCGCAACCGCGAGCGGCTGACGTTCACCACCGAGCTCGACGAGGTCGTCTCGGCGCCGATCATGTTCGTCTGCGTCGGCACGCCGCCGACCTACTCGGGCGACGCCGACCTCTCCGCCGTGTGGACGGTGGTCGACCATCTCCCCGCGCTCGAGGAGCGGGCGATCCTCGTGATGAAGAGCACGGTGCCTGTCGGGACCGGCGAGAAGGTGCGGGCGGCTCTCGACGCGCGGGGCCTCGCGCACGTGGGCTACGTCTCCAACCCGGAGTTCCTCTCCGAAGGCAGCGCCGTCAAGGACTTCATGAGCCCGGACCGCCTCGTCGTCGGCGCCTTCACAGAGGCCGACGCGGGCACCGTGGCCGCGCTCTACGAGCCGCTGGAAGCTCCGATCGTGCAGGCCGACGTCGCCTCCGCCGAGATGATCAAGCTCGCCGCCAACGCGTTCCTGATGACGCGGATCAGCTTCATCAACGAGATCGCCAACGTCTGCGAGGCGACCGGGGCGGACGTCGAGCAGGTGGCCAAGGGCATCGGTCTCGACCATCGGCTGGGACCGCACTTCCTGCGCGCCGGGATCGGCTGGGGCGGAAGCTGCTTCCCCAAGGACGGCGTCGCCCTGAAACAGCTCGCGTCGAACTCCGGCTACCACTTTCAGCTTCTGAACGCCGTGATCGAGGTGAACGAGTTCCAGAAGCGGCGCGTCATCGGCAAGCTCGAGAAGCACCTGGGCAAGCTGCGCGGCAAGACGATCGCGTTGCTCGGGCTGGCCTTCAAGCCGAACACCGACGACCTGCGCGAGGCGCCGTCGCTCGTGCTCGCCTCACGGCTGCTCGCGGAAGGCGCCGAGGTGCGCACCTGGGACCCTGTTGCCGACGCGAGCCGCTTGCTCCAGGGCGTCACCTTCTGCGACAGCGTGCTCGACGCGGTGAACGGCGCCGATGCGGCGGTGATCGTGACCGAGTGGGACGAGCTGAAGACGCTTGCCTCGGAGGAGGTGCGAATCGCGATGCGCCGGCCCCTGATCCTGGACGGCCGCAACCTCCTCGACCCGGAGCAGGCGCGCGCTGCGGGCTTCGACTACGAAGGCATCGGTCGCGCCTCGTCGCCGCTCGCCTCTCTTCCTGAGACCGAGGAGCGCGAGCACCAGCTCGAGGCTTAGTGGCGGCGGCGCCTTAGGTGGAAGCAATCGTTCTGGCGGGGGGCAAGGCAGAGCGTCTCGGCGACGCCGCGGCCGGGCGGCCGAAGGCGCTCGTGGAGGTCGGCGGGCGGCCACTTGCCGCGTACCAGGTCGAGCAGCTCGCCGCGGCCGGCGTCGAGCGCGTGCTCGTCAGTTGTGCGGCCGGGCAGGAGGAGCTGTTTGCCGCCGCCCTCGACGGTCTCGGCCCGGAGATCGTCACCGTCCCAGAGCCCGAGCCCCTCGGCCGCGGCGGGGGCATTCGGTTCGCCGCGAACAGGCGTCAGGAGCAGGGTGACCTCTTCGCGCTGAACGGCGACGAGCTGGTGGACGTCGACTTGCGCGAGCTGCTGGCGCTACACCGGAGCCGCGGCGGAGCAGCGACGATCACCGTCGTGCCCCTGCGCTCGCCGTTCGGGATCGTCGAGCTCGAAGACGATCTCGTGACCGGCTTCCGCGAGGCACCGCGCCTCGAGCACTGGGTCAGCTGCGGCGTCTACGTCCTGGGCGAGGAGGCGATCGAGCGGCTCCCCGAGCGCGGCGACCAAGAGACCACGACCTTCCCCGAGCTCGCGGCGGAGGGCCGGCTGCGAGCGCTGCGCCACGAGGGGATCTGGCTCACGGTGAACACGCCGAAGGATCTGCGGGTCGCGAACGACTTCCTCGCGGAGAACCCGGCGTGGCCGGCAGGCTCGCATGCGTAGCCCGAGGGTGGTAGGTTCGCGCGGCTCGTGGCGGGGCACGATCATTTGACCTCTCCGAACCTCGGCGGGCTGGACAAATTTGCATCCGAGCCCCGGAAGGTGGACAAGCCGTGGGGCCATGAGCTGATCTGGGCGGTCACCGACAGCTACGCGGGCAAGATCCTCTTCGTCAAGGCGGGCGAGTCCCTCAGCCTCCAGTTCCACAACCTCAAGGACGAGGCCTGGTACGTCCTCGAGGGCCGCGCGAAGCTGGAGCTGAGCGCGCCCGGGGAGCGGATGCTGAACAACGAGGTGATCGGGCCGGGCGCCGCCTTCCACTTCCCGCCGGGAACGGTGCACCGCCTGACCGCCGTCGAGGACACCACGATCCTGGAGGCGTCGACGCCACAGCTCGACGACGTCGTCCGGCTCGAGGACCGCTACGGACGCACCGGCGAGTAGTCCGCCCCGAGGACGCGGCTTCTCTGATTAGACTGCCGCGCGTGGCGACCACGAAGCGTTTCGACGTCAAGGACCTAGGGCTCGCGACCGAGGGCGCAAGCCGGATCGAATGGGCCGACCGGCAGATGCCGGTTCTCTCGGCGATCCGCGACCGCTTCGCGAGCGAGCAGCCTCTCGCGGGCTACCGGATCTCCGCCTGCCTGCATGTGACGAGCGAGACTGCGAACCTGATGCGGACACTCAAGGAGGGGGGCGCAGACGTCGTGCTCTGCGCCTCGAACCCGCTCTCGACCCAGGACGACGTGGCCGCTGCGCTCGTCGAGGAGTTCGACATCTCCGTCTTCGCGATCAAGGGCGAGGACAACGACACCTACTACCAGCACATCGAAGCCGCGGTGGATCACAAGCCGCAACTGACGATGGACGACGGCGCAGACGTGATCGGCGTCCTCCATTCGCACCGGCGCGAGCAGCTCGGCGACATCATCGGCGCGACCGAGGAAACGACCACCGGCGTGATCCGCCTGAAGGCCCTGGAGCGCGACGGCGCGCTCGGCTTTCCGGTGATCGCGGTCAACGACGCGCTCACGAAGCACATGTTCGACAACCGCTACGGCACGGGGCAGTCGACGATCGACGGCATCGTTCGCGCGACCAACATCCTGCTCGCCGGCCGCACGTTCGTGGTGGCCGGCTACGGCTGGTGCGGACGCGGAGTCGCGATGCGCGCGAAGGGCATGGGGTCCCACGTCGTCGTCACCGAGGTCGACCCGCTGCGCGCGCTCGAGGCCGCGATGGACGGCTTCCAGGTCTTGCCGATGGAGAAGGCGGCGCAGGTCGGGGACATCTTCGTCACCGCGACGGGCGACAAGTCGGTGATCACGCAGGAGCACATGCTCCAGATGAAGGACGGCGCGATCCTCGCCAACACGGGGCATTTCAACGTCGAGATCGAGATCCCAGCGCTGCGGTCGCTCGCCGTGGAGACGCAGACCCTGCGGCAGTTCGTGGACGAGTTCAAGCTGGAGGACGGACGGCGGATCTACCTGATCGCAGACGGCCGGCTCGTGAACCTCTCAGCCGCGGAAGGCCATCCCGCCCAGGTGATGGACATGTCGTTCGCGAACCAGGCGCTCTCGGCGGAGTACGTCGTCCAGAACGCCGCCAGCCTCGAGCGGAAGGTCTATCCGGTGCCGGAGGAGATCGACACCGAGATCGCACGGCTCAAGCTCGACACGATGGGCGTCGCCATCGACGAGCTCTCCGAGGAGCAGGCCAAATACCTCGCTTCTTGGGACGAAGGCACGTAGCTCCTGGCGTGAAGGCGGTCGTCCTGGCCGCGGGCTACGCGACGCGGCTCTATCCGCTGACGCGGGACCGGCCGAAGGCGTTGCTGTCCGTGGGCGGCAAGCCGATGCTCGAGCATCTGCTGGAACGGCTGGGCGACGTGCCCGGGCTCGACGAGATCCACGTGGTGACGAACTCGAAGTTCGCGGCTGCCTTCACGGAGTGGGCGGGGGCCTACGGCGCAGGCGCGGTGCGAATCCTCGATGACGGGACGAGCGACGAGGAGACGAAGCTGGGCGCGATCGGCGACCTCGACCTGACGATCCGCACCGCCGAGATCGACGACGACCTGCTCGTGCTCGCAGGCGACAACCTCTTCAGCGAGAGCCTCGCGCCGTTCGTGGAGTTCGGTCGGGCGAAGGGCGCGCCCGCCCTCGGCGTCTACGACGTCGGCGACCTCGAGGCGATTCGTCGCTACAACGCGATCGAGCTCGACGATGACGACCGCGTCACGTTCTTCGAGGAGAAGCCGGAGCAGCCGACCAGCACCCTGACGGGGATCGCGCTCTACTTCTATCCGCGCTCGGCGCTCGGGCTCGTCGGCGAGTACCTGGCCGAGGGCAACAACCCCGATCAGCCGGGGCGCTTGGTCGAGTGGCTCTATCCCCGGACGGATGTATACGCGTGGCGTGTGCCGGGCCGTTGGTACGACGTGGGCTCGAAGGAAACGCTCGCAGAGGCCGACCGCGCGTTCGCGCCGCCGCGGGACTGACTGACACAGATTCGTCACAGAGAGGTCACCCACGCGTGACGCTTTCTTCCGTACCTTCGCCGGAGGAGGTGAGTGTGGTGTGACGTGAGGCTCCTGGATCTCTTACTGCCGATGCGCTGCGCCGTCTGTGGCGTGGGCGGCGACCAGTTGTGCGCGGCCTGCCGCGAGAGGCTGCCGCGACTCGAACCGCCGTTCTGCGACCGCTGTGGCGCTCCGACCGCCTGGCCTGTCGCGCGGTGCCGCGAGTGCTCGGGCCGCCGTCTCGCGTTCGCGTCCGCCCGCGCCGCGGTGGCCTACGACGACGACGTCCGCCGGCTCGTGCGCGCCTGGAAGGAGCGTGGGCTCCGCCGCCTGGCCGTCGAGGCCGCGGAAGTCCTGGTCGGCGTGCTGCCGCCGCCGAGCTCGAGCGTGCTCACGTTCGTCCCGCCGGACCGAGCCCGGAGCCTTCAGCGCGGCCATCACCCGGCCGAGCGGCTCGCGCGGGAGCTCGGTGAGCGCTGGTCGCTGCCGGTGCTGCCTCTGGTGGCCCGCACACGCCCTGCTTCGCGCCAGCGCGGGCTGGCACTCGCCGACCGCCGGCGCAACGTCGCCGGCGCATTCGCCCCTGCGTCTGCGGCTCCGCGGGCCGTCACGCTCGTCGACGACGTCTACACGAGCGGCGCGACGGCCGCAGCGGCCGCCTCCGCGCTTCGCAAAGGCGGTGCCCGCCGGGTCGAGGTAGTGACGTTCGCACGGGTCGTCCGCTAGATTCTTCGCGAGGACCCGCGTCGAAGGAGAGCCCATGCAGTTCCAGGTGAAGGGCAGGAACCTCGAGGTCAGCGACGCGATTCGCAGCTACGCCGAGGAGAAGCTCGGCAAGCTCGAGCGACAGCTGACGGATCCGCGGATCGAGCTCGAGCTGGCGTTGGAGAAGAACCCCTCCATCGCCGAAAACCACGTTGCGGAGGCGACCATCTGGACGAACGGCCCCGTGCTGCGGGCGCGCGAGGCCACCTCCGACATGCGGGCGTCGATCGACCAGCTCGTGGAGAAGCTCGAACGTCAGGTCAAGCGCTACAAGACGCAGGGACGCTCCCGCAGGCGGCGTGCCGCCCGCGCAAACGGCCCAGCGCCGGAGACGATCCCGATCGTCGCGGACGAGGAAGAGCCCCTGATCGTCAAAACGAAGCAGTTCGCCGTCGGCCCGATGAGCCCGGGGGACGCGGTGCTTCAGCTCGAGCTGATCGGTCACGACTTCTTCGTCTTCCGCAACGACGAGACGAACGAGCTCAACGTCGTCTACCGGCGCCGTGACGCGAACTACGGCCTGATCGAGCCTCAATGATCTTCCGGCGCGAGCCGCTGCACAAGAAGCTCGCGCGGGAGGCCCAGCTGGAGCAATCCGAGGCGGCGCCGATCGTCGATCCGGGGCCGCACTGGGGCAACGCCGGCATCCACGGGGTGCCGCGGCCCCGGCGCTGGGACGCCGTCGCCTCGGCCGAGGCGCCCGGCCTTTCCGGCGACGAGGTGCACTTCGTCGCGCTGCCCAACGGCGACCTCGTGGTCGACGAGGACGAGCCTGCCGACACCCTCGGGCCGCTGGCCGACGCAATCGAGCAGACGGTCGAGCCCCCGTACCGGGCCGAGGCCGTCCGCCAGGGCGAGGACGTCTGGGCGGTCGCCGCCCGCCGCGTCGAAGTGGCCGAGTTCGAGGCCGAGGGCGATGAGCTCGAGCTCGTCGTGAACGACGGTACACGCACGTTCACGGTGGACGGCGCGAGGGCCTTCGGCACGATCCCGGAGCTGGAGCGCCTGGGAGCGAGCCAGAGCGATTCCCACGTCGTTCGCGCCACGCGCCTGGACGGAAACGTCTGGGAAGTGACCGCCTCGGCCCTTTAGCCCGGCCGGGGCGGATCATCCCGGAGCCGCTACCCTAAAGCGAATGGCTCAGCAACTCGGATCGCTGGAAAAGGTCCTTCGCTTCGGCGAGGGACGGCGCCTGAAGCGGCTCGCCGAGCAGGCGGCCTACATCGGCACGCTCGAGCCCGAGTTCGAGCAGCTCTCCGATGCCGAGCTCGCGGGCAAGACGGTCGAGTTCCGGCAGCGGATCGAGAACGGCGAGCCGGTGAGCGAGCTCGTCTTCGAGGCCTTCGCGGCCGTCCGCGAGGCGTTCAAGCGCACCATGGACATCCGCCTCTTCGACGTGCAGCAGATGGGCGGCATCGTCCTGCACGAGGGCGACATCGCCGAGATGAAGACGGGTGAAGGAAAGACCTTCGTCGCGGTGCAGCCGCTCTACCTGAACGCCCTCACCGGCAAGAGCGCGCACCTGGTCACGGTCAACGACTACCTCGCCAAGCGCGACCCCGAGTGGACGAAGCCGGTGTGGGAAGCGCTCGGCATGCGCGCCTCCTACATCCAGAACATGATGCCGTTCGACGAGCGCCGCGAGGCCTACGCGGCCGACGTGGTCTACGGCACCAACTCCGAGTTCGGCTTCGACTACCTGCGCGACAACATGGCCGTGTCGCTCGAAGGCCTCGTCCAGCGCGGGCACGACTACGCGATCGTGGACGAGGTCGACTCGATCCTGATCGACGAGGCGAGGACGCCGCTGATCATCTCCGGCGAGCCCGAGGTCGCTGCGCAGGTCTACTACGACTTCGCCCGCATCGCGCGCGGGCTTGTTGGCCACCAGGCCAAGCCCGGCGACCCGAACAAGCACGCCGCCGAAGATGCGGGCGCCGACTACGAGTACGACGAGAAGCACAAGACCGTCTCACCGATGGACGGCGCGATCGAGCAGGTCGAGCGCGCGCTCAAGATCGACAACCTGTACGACCCGCGCAACGGCCAGCTCGTCAACCACCTCAACCAGGCGCTGAAGGCGCAGTCGCTCTTCCAGCGTGACGTCGACTACGTCGTCCAGGACGGCGAGGTCAAGATCGTGGACGAGTTCACCGGGCGGATCATGGAAGGCCGGCGCTGGTCGGAGGGCTTGCACCAGGCCGTCGAGGCGAAGGAGGGCGTGAGCATCCAGGAGGAGCACGTCACGCTCGCGACGATCACGCTGCAGAACTACTTCCGCCTCTACGACACGCTCGCCGGGATGACCGGCACCGCGAAGACCGAGGAGAAGGAGTTCGTCGAGATCTACGACCTCCACGTCGTCGAGATCCCCACCAACGTCGATGTCGCCCGCGACGACAAGAACGACCTGATCTTCAAGACCACCGAGGCGAAGTACAACGCGGTCATCGAGGACATCAGGGAGCGGCACGAGAAGGGCCAGCCGGTCCTCGTGGGCTCGATCTCCGTCGAGGTCTCGGAGCACCTCTCGCAGCTGCTCGATCGCCAGGGGATCGCGCACAGCGTCCTGAACGCCAAGCTGCACGAGCAGGAGGCCGCGATCATCGCGGACGCAGGCCAGAAAGGCGCGGTCACGATCGCGACGAACATGGCCGGCCGCGGCGTCGACATCAAGCTCGCCGAAGGCGTCACCGACCTCGGCGGCCTCTACGTTCTCGGCACCGAGCGCCACGAGGCTCGCCGCATCGACAACCAGCTCCGCGGCCGCTCCGGCCGCCAGGGCGACCCCGGCGAGTCGCGCTTCTACCTCTCCGGCAAGGACGAGCTCGTCCGCCTCTTCGCGGGCGACCGGATCTACAACATCATGGAGCGCTTCAAGGTGCCGGACGACCAGCCCATGGAGGCGAAGATCCTCTCGAACCAGATCGAGAACGCGCAGAAGAAGGTCGAGGAGCAGAACTTCGTCGCCCGCAAGAACGTCCTCAAGTACGACGACGTGCTCAACAAGCAGCGCACCGTGATCTACGAGCAGCGCCGGCGCGTGCTCGAGGGCGAGGACCTCTCCGGCGAGGTCGCGCTCTGGATCGACGACGTGCTCGAGCGCACCGTCGCCGCGTACACCACCGGTGAGTTCTCGGAGGAGTGGGACCTCGAGGCGCTCTGCAAGGCGATGCAGGACCTCTACGCGACGAGCGACCCGATCACGCCGGAGGAGCTGAGCGAGGAGGTCGGGCTCGACCGCGCCGCGCTCGTCGAGGAGTTCCAGGAGGACGCGCGCGACACCTACGAGGAGAAGCAGAAGGCGCTCGGGCTCAACCCCGAATCAGAGCAGCCGCTGATGCGGGACGTCGAGCGCTTCGTGATCCTGCAGGTCGTCGACGTCCGCTGGCGCGAGCACCTCGAGAACATGGACTACCTGCGCGAGGGCGTGCACCTGCGCGCCATGGCCCAGAAGGACCCGCTCGTCGAGTACACCTCCGAGGGGCACGTGATGTTCGAGGAGCTGAACGCCGCGATCCGCGAGGAGGTCGTGATGACGCTCTTCCACGCCGAGATCGAGATGGAAGAGGCAGGCCAGCTTCAGGAGGCTCAGGCGGCGCAGGCGCTCGACGGCGGCTACGCGTACGAGCACGACTCGCTCGCGGGCGCCCAGGCGATCGCGGCCGCGGGAGCGGGGGCAGGGGCGCTGCTCGGCGAGGGAGCGTCGGTGACCGCGGGCGGGATCGGCTCCGGCGGCGGCTCGGTCGCAACGCAGCAGCGCGTCACGAGCGATCGCGAGAAGAACGTCGGCCGCAACGACCCGTGCTGGTGCGGCAGCGGCAAGAAGTTCAAGCGCTGCCACGGCGCCTGACCGAAGCCGTCCCGCCCAGACCCGTCCGGCTCCGACGCCCCATTTGTCCAAATCGGGGTCAGACCCCGGGTCCGGTCCGAAGTGGCCACGACCGCTGGAACTCGCTGCACGCAACGCGGTTTTTTGCCGCTTGTGGATGGTCGGTCCGGCTTTCGTGCAGGGGTCAAGGACACGTCCTTGTGGGGAAAACCCCTGCGCTCGCTACCATCGACCAGCGATGGCCGACCAGACCGCCTCCGTCCCGCTCGACCAGCAGCTCCAGGAGATCGGGGCCCAGCTCGCCTGGGTCCGTGATTACCTTTGACCCGGATCAACTGGAGCAGCGCATCGCCGAGCTGGAGCAGGAGCTCGGCGCCCCGGGCTTCTGGGACGACCCGCAGCACGCGGCCCAGGTCTCGTCCGAGCACGCCCGCCTGACGAAGCGCCTAGAGCGCTACCGCCGGCTCACGCAGGAGTACCAGGACGCCCAGGAGCTCCTGGCGATGGACGGCGACATGGCCGCCGACATCGAGGCCTCGATCGCCCCGCTGCGCATGGAGCTCGACCGCCTCCAGGAGGACGCGCTCTTCTCAGGCGAGTACGACGCAGGCGACGCGCTCGTCACGATCCACGCCGGCACGGGCGGCACCGACGCTCAGGACTGGGCCGAGATCCTCCTCCGCATGTACCTGCGCTGGGCCGAGCGCCGCGGCTTCCAGACCGACCTGCTCGAGGCGAGCGCCGGCGAGGAGGCGGGCCTCAAGTCGGCGACATTCTCGGTCAGAGGCGAGAACGCCTACGGGATCCTCAAGGCCGAGCGCGGCGTCCACCGTCTCGTCCGCCAGAGCCCGTTCGACCAGGCGCACCGCCGCCACACGAGCTTCGCCCAGGTGATCGTCAGCCCGCTCCTGCCCGAGGAAGCCGACGTCGAGATCGACGAGAGCGACCTCCGCATCGACACCTACCGCGCGAGCGGCGCGGGCGGCCAGCACGTGAACAAGACCGACTCCGCGGTCCGCATCACCCACATCCCCACCGGGATCGTCGTCCAGTGCCAGAACGAGCGCTCCCAGAGCTCGAACAAGCAAACGGCACTGCGCATCCTCAAGTCGAGGCTGTTGGAGCAGGAACAGGAGCGGCGAGAGGAGGAGCTCGCAAAGGAGCGCGGCGCGGCCCAGGACATCGGCTTCGGGAGCCAGATTCGCAGCTACGTGCTCCATCCGTACCAGCTCGTCAAGGATCACCGCACCGACTACGAGACCGGCAACACGCAGGCCGTGCTCGACGGCGACCTCGACGAGTTCGTGCGCGAATACCTGCTCGCCAGGGCCGCAGGAAAGGTGTTCTAGCCGTAGGTTTAGCTAGAGTTCCGACCCCCAGCCCGACCGGCGCGAGCGTACGCCGCGCCGCCTTTTTCCAGTGCAGGAAACGGACCTCCAGCACATAGACACCGGTACAGCGGTACTCGACCACGAGCCCGTAGCTGCCGCCGCCTGCTCCCTCGAGCTCGGCGATGGTCGTGTTCGAGAACGTGACGAAGATCTACGAGCCCGACGTCGCCGCCCTGCGTGATGTCTCCTTCGTGATCGACAAGGGCGAGTTCGTCTTCATCGTCGGCGCCTCGGGCTCGGGCAAGTCCACCGTGATCCGCCTCGTGCTGAAGGAGCTCGAGCCGACGGCGGGCAAGATCTTCGTCGGCGGCCGCGACCTGACGCGCCTCAAGCGCAAGAAGGTGCCGCTGCTGCGCCGCAACGTCGGCTGCGTCTTCCAGGACTTCAAGCTCCTCCCGAACCGGAGTGCGGCCGAGAACGTCGCCTACGCGCTCAAGGTGCAGGGCGAGAACGCGAACTCGATCCGCCGCAAGGTGCCCGAGGTGCTGAACCTGGTCGGGCTCTCGCACAAGATGTCGTCGCTTCCCGACGAGCTCTCCGGCGGCGAGCAGCAGCGCGTCTCGATCGCGCGCGCGTTCGTGAACCACCCGCCGCTCCTGATCTGCGACGAGCCGACGGGGAACCTCGACCCCGACACGAGCGTCGGGATCATGCAGCTGCTCTACCGGATCAATCGCTCGGGCACGACGATCCTGATGGCCACCCACGACCGCGAGATGGTCGACAAGATGCGCAAGCGCGTGATCGCGCTCGAGGAGGGCAAGCTCCTGCGCGACGAGCGGCGCGGGGGATACACCTCCGAATGAGCCGCTTCCGCCTGATCGTCGCCGAGGCGGTGCGCTCGCTCGGCGCGAACATCTCCACGACCTTCGCCGCGACGACGACCGTGCTGATCGGGATGTTCATGCTCGGCCTGGTCGTCGGCCTCGGCAGCTGGGCCCTCTCGCTCGGCAACCACTACAAGGGGCAGTTGCTGGTCAAGGTCTTCCTCTGCGCCCCGCTGAGGTGCGACCAGGAGGCCACGACGACGCAGATCAACGACGCGCGAACCCGCCTGGCCTCGCTACCGGGGGTCAAGACCGTCCGCTTCATCTCGAAGGAGGACGCGCTCCAGATCATGCGCAAGAAGAACCCGGAGATGACGCAGGGCCTCACGTCGAACCCCTTCCCGGCCGAGTTCGAGGTGATCCCCAAGCGCGGCGAAGACGTCGACAAGCTCGCCGCGCTCGCGAACACCCCGCCGCTCGCGGGAGTGGAGAAGATCTGCCCGCCGCCGCCCGGCTCGAAATCCTCGAACACGGCCCTCGGGGAGCAGTGCAACCAGATCACCCACCGCGTCCTCTCGGTCGCGAACTACCTGTGGGTGATCGTGCTGATCGCGTTCATCGTGCTGATGGTCTCCTCGACGCTGCTCGTGGCCAACACGATCCGGCTCTCGATCTTCTCGCGGCGGCGCGAGATCGAGGTGATGAAGCTGGTCGGCGCGACCAACTGGTTCGTCCGGGGGCCGTTCATGATCGAGGGCCTGCTCTGCGGCCTTGCCGGCGCGGTCGGGGCGATCATCCTGCTCTTACTCGGCCGGACCCTGTTCATGCCGTTGATCCACCTGACCAGCGCCTCGGACGTCCACGCCTGGCCCTTCGGCCTGCACGTCCTGGTCGTGCTCGGCGCGGGCCTCGCTCTCGGCGCTGCCGGCTCCGGCCTGACGATTCGCCGTTTCCTCCAGGTCTGACCTAACGGCGGTTTCAGACTGAGCTCGAGCGGCACGACCGGTCAGTTCAGACGGACGTCCGGGCGGAGCCCGAACGTCCTGAGGGCGGCATCGCAAGCGACGCCTTAGTCGTCGTAGAGGTCGCCAACGGGGCAAGATCCTCGTCGGCGAGCCGTACTTCGTCCCGGGACGCCGATCGTGCTCGATCGCAAAGGAGCGGGGGAGCTGAAGCCAGGCGACCTCGCCGTGGTGCAGCAAAGGCCGCGGTCGGGCGCGGGTCGAGCGCGTGCTCGGGCCTGCCGACCGGATCGAAGTCGTCCTCGAGGGCCTGCTGGTGCAGGAGGGCGAGCTCCGCGGCTTCGAGCCCTACGATCCGCCGGCGATCAGCACCGAAGGCCGCGTCGACCTGCGCGATCAGCTCGCGTTCACGATCGACCCGGAGACCGCCAAGGACTTCGACGACGCGCTCACGGTCACCGAGGACCGCGCCTACGTGCACATCGCCGACGTCTCGTACTTCGTGCCGGCCGGCTCGCCGCTCGACCGCGGTGCGCAAGAGCGGGCGTTCTCCGTCTACGTGCCCGGTCTCGTCTCGCCGATGCTGCCGCCGGAGCTCTCGGAGGAGCTCTGCTCGCTGCGGCCGCACACCGACCGCCTCTGCCTCACCGTCGAGGTGCCGCTGAAGAGCGGGCTGCCGGCCGGGGAGCCGAAGTTCTACCGCTCGGTGATCCGCAGCCGCGAGCGGCTGACCTACTCGCGCGCCCAGGCGATCCTGCGCGGCCGCGAGCGGGCCGACGCCGAGCTGACCGAGGCGCTGCAACAGGGCCGAGCGGCTCGCCACCGCGCTGCGTGACCGCCGCTTCGCCCGCGGCGCGTTGCGGATCGAGAGCGGGGAGGTGGTCTTCGCCTTCGACGGCGAGGGCGGGGTGGAGCGCGCCTGGCGCGAGACCGAGCCGCACGCGCACATGCTCGTCGAGGAGCTGATGATCCTGGCGAACGAGCTCGTCGCGGGCCTGCTGGCCGGCCGCCGGCGCGACGCGCTCTACCGCGTGCACGAGCCGCCGGATCCGCAGTCGGTGCAGCTGATGCTGGCGCGCCTGGCCGACCTCGGCGTGCCGACGCCGCCGGCGCCCAAGCAGCTGAGCTCCGACGGACGCAGCCGCGATCGCCGGAGCGGCCAGCGAGGCGGTCACCGGGTACATCAAGAGCAGTGGCCGCGGCCGCGACGCGTTCCCGCCGCTCGTGCTCCAGGCGCTGAAGCAGGCGCGCTACGACCCGCAGAACCTGGGCCACATGGGCCTGGCCAGCACCGCGTACTGCCACTTCACCTCGCCGATCCGCCGCTACCCCGACCTGGTCGTGCACCGGGCGCTCCTGCGCGAGCTCGGCGTCTCGGACGAGCCGCTGCCCGAAGATCTCCCCGAGGTCGCCGAGAACGCGTCGGTCCGCGAGCGCCACGCCTCGCAGCTCGAGTACCAGGCCGACGAGATCTGCCTCGCCTGGTTGCTCGAGCGGCGCCTGTTCGAGCTCGGCTGGGGAGCGACCTTCGACGGCGAGATCACCGGCGTGATCGTGTCCGGCCTCTTCGTCCGCTTCGGCGAGGTCTTCGAGGGCTACGTGCCCGCGCGCCGCCTTCCGGGCGACTACTTCGAGCTGAACGAGCTCGCGACGGCGCTCGTCGGTCGGCGAGGAGGGCGCACGTACCGCCTGGGCGATCCGATCGACGTCCGCGTCCAGGACATCCGCCGCGCCGAAGGCAAGGTCGAGCTGGCGCCCGCAGAGGCCCGCGAGACGCGTGGGGCTCCCCAGCGCCAGAACCGCCGCCGCCGCGCTCGCCGTTAGCCTTGGCCCATGGCCGAGAAGCTGATCGCGGACAACCGCCGCGCGCGCCACGACTACAACCTGCTCGAGCGCGTCGAGGCGGGGATCGTGCTCACCGGCAGCGAGGTCAAGTCGCTCCGCCAGGGGCACGCGATCCTGCAGCGCGCCTACGCGGACACGCGTGACGGCGAGCTCTGGCTCGTCGGGCTGCACATCCCGCCCTACGAGCAGGCCTCGGTCGAGCCGCACGAGCCCGACCGCGACCGCAAGCTCCTGCTGCACCGACGCCAGATCGACAAGCTGGCCTCGCAGACCGCCGAGAAGGGCCTGACCCTCGTGCCGACCCGGCTCTACTTCAAGGACGGGCGCGCCAAGGTCGAGCTCGCCCTCGCGCGCGGCAAGGAAGGGCGAGACAAGCGCCGAGACATCGCCGAGCGCGAGACGAAGCGCCGCATCGAGCGCGAGCTCAAGAGCCGGGGTCGCTGAGCAGCTCGTCCTGGAGCAGCGACGACAGCGCCGTCATCCGCTCGACGCTCCCGTCAGCGGCGAGGGCCGCGAAGCTCTCGCCCAGATCAGGCAGCCGAACGAGCTTCGCAGTGCAGTCGTCCCAGCTTCCGCCGTGGCTCTGGACGCGCTGGTCGCCGATACGAAAGACGCGGACGCCCCAGGCGTAGTCGAGCGGCGTCCCGTCGTCGAGCCTTCCGGCCGTGTGGATCGTGTCGGCCACGCCGAGCGTATCCCGCAGCATCGCCTCGTTCCAGCGCAGGAGGTCCCGGACCGACGTCCAGAGGCCGCCGTCGCCGACCGAGAGCGGCGCGGGAGAGGGGAGGGGCTGCGGCGGGGAGGCCGACAGCGCGGTCGCCCGCATCTGCAGGGGCTCGAACAGCCGAGTCTCCGCGAACGAGCCGAGAGCCTCGCCGGACAGCCGCTCGAGGACGCGGGCCAGGCAGATGTAGCCGACGTTCGAGTAGGCATAGACCTCGCCCGGCGGATGCTCGAGCTCGTGCATCCCTGCGAGCGCCGAGATCACGCCGTCGGAGGTCCAGTCCTTCTCCCCGGCGCGCTCCGCCCGCTCCCACACGTCCTCGGTGGAGGGCAGACCGGCGGTGTGGTGAATCAGGTGTCGCACGCGCACTGTCCGTGACCACGCGGGAAGCTCGGGCAGCCAGCCGGCGACGGGCGCCTCGAGATCGAGCGCACCGTCACGCGCGAGCAAGGCCGCGCAGGCGCCGGTGACCTGCTTGGCCAGCGAACCCGCATACCCGACCGAGTCGCAGTCTCCGTGAGAAGCGAGGACGGTCGCCGAAGCCGAGCCAACGCCGACCGCAACCGGTGTTGCCGCGTCGTACCCCGCGGCAGAGATCAGCCGTTCGAGGTTCACTCCCGAGCGCGACCGCTGAGCGGTGGGCCCTTCAGGTAGATCCGCCCGACCGCGGGCCGGTAGCCGAACTCCTTGTTCAGGTGCCGGATCGGCGCGTTCCGCTCGTCGTTGCGCGTGTGCAGCTCCTCGTAGCCGTTCGCCTTGGCCCAGCCGATCTGCGCCGCCTTCAGCGCCCGCGCGACCCCGCGCCCGCGCCAGGCGCGCTTTACCCCGGTCATGTGGTGGTGAGCTCTCGTCGGCTGCGCCGCCTTGAGCGCGAGCTGCGCGTAGCCGACCACCTCGTCGCCGGCGACCGCGACAAAGATCGCCTCCGGCTCGTTGCCCGGGCCTTGCATGTCGTGGGCGAGCCAGTCCTCGAAGGGCTCAGCCTGCTCGTCCTCGTAGCCGGGGACGTCCGGCGACGCCTCGAGCGCTACCTCGTAGATCCCGCGCGCGAGCTCGGGCCGCTCGGCCCAGGTGACGATCTCGACGCTCTCGGGCGGGTCGACCGGCGGCGGCTCGATCTCGGCGAGGTGGAGAACGACGCCCCTTTCGCGCCGGTCCTCCACAAAGCCGCGCCGCTCGGCGAAGGCGAGGCTCTCGGGGTCGTCGTCGAGGACCGGCACCTCGATCTCGTCGAAACCGCGCTCACGCGTCCAGTCGGAGATCGCCTCGTAGAGCGCGGTGCCGGCCCCCCGGCGTCGGTGTCCGGGCAGCACCGTCACGACGGCGAAAACGAGCTCCGGCCGGTTGGGCCCGATCAGCGCGAGCCCCGAGCCGGCCGCCTCGCCGTCCACACGGGCGAGCAGGTCGATGTGATCGACCAGGCCCGCCTTGAACGAGTGTACTTCGGCCAGCGTGTACTCGTCGTGGGGCCAGACGGCGTTGTAGAGGTCGAGCGAAAGCTGTTCTTCGGCTTCGTCCGCGATGGGCGAAACCTCGATCACGCCGCCACCACGGCGAAGAGCCGCCATTCTCCCGGCACGCCCTTCAGCTCGGCTGGGCCGCGGTCTTCGAACTCGAGGCCCGAGCCGGCGACGAGGTCGTGCACGGTGCCGGAGACGAGGATCTCGCCGGCCCCGGCGCGGCCGGCCACCCGCGCGCCGATGTGAACCGCTACGCCCGCGAGCTTCTCATCGACGATCTCACACTCTCCGGTGTGCACCCCGGCGCGGATCTCCAGGCCCAGCCCGCGCACGGCGTCGATCGAGGCGTTGGCGCAGCGGATCGCACGCGCAGGCCCGTCGAAGCTCGCGAGGAACCCGTCGCCCGCGGTGTCGACCTCGCGCCCGCGGAAGCGCTCGAGCTCGCGTCGAACCGCGGAGTGGTGAGCCTCCAGCAGCTCCCGCCAGCGCCGGTCGCCGAGCTCGGTCGCCCGCTCCGTTGAGCCCACGATGTCGGTGAAGAGCACCGTCGCGAGCACGCGGTCGGGCTCGGGCGCCTCACGAACGCCGGTCAGGAACTCGCGAATCTCGTCGAGGATCTCGCTCCCGCTGTCTGCCCAGGGCACGTGCGTGTAGCCCGGCAGCTCCACGTACCGTGCGCCCGGGATGTGCTGTGCGAGATACCGCGCATTCTCGACGTGGCAGATCGGGTCGTCCACCCGGTGGACGATCAGCGTCGGGACCCGCACCGAGGGAACGACATCGCGCACGTCGATCTCGAGGCCCATCTGCATGAAGGCGATCGCGTCCCGCGGTGTCATCGAAGCGGTCTGGAGCCGGCCGAGCCACGCCTTCGCCGCCTCCTCGTCCGGCTCATTCGGCAAGAGCACGCTCGCTGCCAACCCTTTGCCCCAGCGCCCGGGCAGCGTCTCCATCGCCGCTGCGTGCTCGGCGCTGGTCGCCTCACCCCAGGGCCAGTCCTCGGTCACCTCTTCCTTGACCTCGGCGCCGACGAGCAGGAGCGCCTTCGTCCGCTCCGGGTAGGTCGCCGCGAAGAGGATCGACATCGGGCCTCCTTCGGAGACTCCGATCAGCGCCGCCTGCTCGGAGCCGACCGCGTCGAGCACCGCCCGCACGTCGTCCATCCGCTCTTCCAGCGTGCCGACGCGCGTGCGCTCCGAGAGCCCCATGCCACGCTTGTCGAAGAGGATCAGCCGCGAGAACGACGCGAGCTGCTCGCAGAAGCGCCGGTAGCCCGCGTGCTCCCACATCACATCGAGGTGGGTGATCGCTCCCGCGACCCAGACGATGTCGATCGGGCCGTCGCCGAGCACCTGGTAGGCGATCTCGACGTCGCCGGAGGCGTACTGGATCGGCGGCGAGCTCACGCGAGCGGGCCTCGCTCGGCCGAGAGCTCGAACTCGAGCTCCTCGCCGTCCTCGTCGTCCCAGTGGCGGCCGACCTCGCGGAAGCCGAGTTGCCGCACGATCGTCAGCGACGGCTCGTTCTCCGGGCCGACGGACGCGACGAAGCGGTCGATGCCCTGCGCCCGCGCCCAGTCGAGCAGCGCCCGCACGGCCTCCGTCGCGTAGCCACGGCGCCGGTGCTCGGGGAAGACGCTGTAGCCGATCTCCACGGCGTCCGGTTCCTTGCGCGCGTTGCGGCCGGGGCCGCCGTGAAAGCCGATGTGTCCGATCATGGACCGCTCCGGCCCACGCAGCACGATCGCCCGGACGAGCCACGGCGACTGGGTCGGATCCTCGCGCGCCTGCTTCAGCCGGAAGGCGAGGAAGCGCGCGTCGTGGTCGTTTGGCCAGTCGGCGGGAAGAGCGAAGCCGCCGATCTGCTCCGCTACAGCGGACCCGCCGGCCAGCAGCGCCTCGATGAACTCGGGCGAGAGCCAGACGAGGTCGAGCCGGTCGGACTGGATGACCTCAGGGCTCACGTTGCTCCGAGCGGGCCTCGCAGGTAGATCCGGCCGACAGCAGGCTGGTAGCCGAAGCGCTTGTTGAGCTTGCGGATCGGCGCGTTGCGCTCCTCGTTCGACGTCCTCAGCTCCTCGTAGCCGTTCTCCTTCGCCCAACAGATCTGCGTCGCCTTCAGCGCGCTCGCGATGCCACGGCCGCGCCAGGCGCGCTTCACGCCGGTCATGTCGTGGTACACCGTCGTCGGCTGCGCCGCGCTGAAGTGGAGCTTGGCGTAGCCGACGACCTCGTCGCCGGCGAGCGCGACGAAGGTTCCGTCTGCCCGGTCGCCTGCCGACTGCATCTCGTTCCGGAGCCAATCCTCGAAGGGATCGACCTCCTCGTCCTCTTCGCCCGGGATATCGAGGGCCGCCTCGGCGTAGACCTCGTGCAGGCCGGGCGCCACCTCGGGCCGCTCGGCCCAGGTCGTGAGCTCGATCCCGGCCGGCGCCTGCACGACCGGCGCCTCGACCGCGGTCAGGTCGAGCGAGAGCCCGCGCTCGCGCCCGGTCTCCTCGAAATCGAGCCTGCTAGCGAAGGCGCTGCTCTCATCCGCGTCTTCGCGAATCCACGCCTCGAACCCGGCGTAGCCCTTCGACCGCGCCCACGCTGACGCCTCCTTGAACAGCGCCGAGCCGATGCCGCGCCGCCGCTCGGCGGCTGGAACCCAGATGTGCACCCATGGATTCGGCCGGCGCGTCTCGAAGAAGGTGCGTGCGGCCCCGACGATGGTGCCGTCGTCGTCTGCCACGAGGTCGCATCGCTCACGCGCCTGCTCGCCCCACGAGACGAATTCGTGAGCAGTGATCGGGTCGTCGGGATAGACGGCGTTGCAGGATACCGACGACGCTGTCGAGGTCGCTTTCGTCCTGAATAGGGCGCGTTTCCACGAGCCGAGCGTACCCCGCCGAACGAAGGGGTTGTGAGCCGCGCGGGGCGGAGCTACCCTCTGAGTGAGCCGCCCCCGTGTTGCAGATGAAAAGGTTCCGTTCCCGAGCAGGGCTTGCCGCCGCCGCCAGTCTCGTTCTCGTGGCCGCAGGCGTCGTTCTGCTGGTCCTACTCACGGACCGAACGGCGAGGATCGTGGCCGCGGTGGCGATCTGGGTGGGGGCCGCGATCATCCTCGCACTCCTGCCGATGCGCGCCCGAGAGCGTGAGCGCGCGCGGCAGGCCGAGCTGGACCGAGCCGAGGCGCGCTTCCGGGCGCTCATCGACGGCTTACCCCTGGTGACCTGGCTCACCGAGCCCGGCGATCGCAACTCGACGATCTACGTCAGCCCGTTGATCGACGAGCTGACCGGCTACTCCCCGGCAGAGTGGACCGAGGAGCCCGACCTCTTCTCGAAGCTGCTGCATCCCGAGGACCGAGCAGCGGCCCTGGACGAGCTGAAGCAGGTGAAGAACGGAACGCCCGTGCGACTGGAGTACCGCCTGATCGCGCGAGACGGCCGCGTCGTCTGGGTGCGCGAGGAGACGACGACCGCCCGTGATCCGGGCGGGCGAGCCGCTCTACACGCAGACTTTCCTTCGCAACATCGGCGAGCGAAAGCGCTCAGAAGACGAGCGCGAGAGCCTTCTCGTCGCGGAGCGGGCCGCTGCATCCGGCACCGCCGAGCGGCAGTCGCGGCTCGATCTCCTTCGCCGTGCCGGCGACGAGCTCGCCTCGACGCTCGACCATCAAGCCGCCGTGCAAAGAGTCGCCGAGCTGGTCGTGAGGGACTTCGCCGACTGGTGCATCGTGGACGTGGTCGATGAGGGGAACGAGCTCAGGCGGCTCGCGGTCGCACGGGCCGAGCCGCGGACCGGCGGCGGTCCTGGGCCCGACAACCATCCCGAGAGCGGCGTCCGGGCAGTCGTCGAGAGCGGTCACTCCGAGGTCGTTCCCGCACTCCGGGAGAGGTCGAGCAGCGCGGAACCCGCTCGCTTCCTCGGCGGAATCGAAGCGTCCTCGGTGATCTGCGTCCCCTTGCGAGCGCGGACGCAGGCGCTCGGCGCGCTGACGGTCGCGCGCACGGAGCCGGGCGCCGTCTACGGCGCCGACGACCTGTCCGTGGTCGAGGATCTCGCCTCGCGCATCACCATCGCGGCCGATCGCGGGCGCCTCTACCGCGAGGTCGAGGAACGAGCCGACGCCGCACGCGTGCTCGACCACGTCGCCGACGGGATCCTGCTGCTGGATCGAAGCGGCGTCGTCCGCCTCTGGAATCCCGCCGCAGAGGCGATCACCTCGATCGACGCCGAGCAAGTGGTCGGACGAGCGGCGGCCGAGGCGATTCCCGGCTGGCAGGACGCGGCGGAGTCCGTGCCCGTCTCGACCACTCCGGATCCAGGTCACGACGAGGTCGTGATCCCGATCGAGACCGAGCGGGGCGAGCGCTGGATCTCGATCTCCGGCGTCCAGTTCTTCGGAGGAACGGTCTATGCGTTTCGCGACCTGACCGACGTTCGCCAGCTCGAGGAGATCAAGGCCGACTTCATCGCGACCGCGTCGCACGAGCTCCGCACGCCGCTTGCCGCCGTCTACGGAGCCGCGCAGACCCTGCTCCGTCACGACTTCGCCCTGGACGAGACCGGGCGCGACCGGTTCGTCTCGCTGATCGCCGACGAGTCGGAGCGTCTCGGCAGGATCGTGAACGAGATCCTGCTCGCGAATCAGCTCGACGCCGGCCGCCTCGACATCCAGTACGACCCCTTCGACGCAAGCGACGTGATCGAGCGCGTGGTGGAGTCCACTCGGGCCTACGCGCCGCCGGCGGTCTCGATCGAGGTGAACGCCGACGGCGACCTGCCGCGCGTCGCCGCGGATCTGGACAAGGTGAGGCAGGTGCTCGTCAACCTCGTCGAGAACGCGATCAAGTACTCGCCGGATGGTGGGCGCGTCGAGGTCGGAGCCGAAACCCACGACCAGGCGATTCGCTTCCACGTGCGAGACGAGGGCCTCGGCATCGACCCCGAGGAGCAGGAGCGGGTGTTCGAGAAGTTCTATCGCGCCGATCCCCAGATGCTGCGGGGCGTCGGAGGCACGGGGCTGGGGCTCTACATCTGCAAGGAGCTCGTCGGCCGCATGGGCGGCAGCATCTGGGTCGAGTCGAACGAGGAGAAGGGCTCGGTCTTCGTGTTCGAGCTGCCGACGGCCGATGTGGTCGCGCACGGGGGTGCCGGCGCCGGGCGGCTACACTTCAAGAACTGAACATACGGGGGCGACCTGGCTTCGACGTGGTCGGTTCTCCGGCAGAGCTGCAAGCGGAGGTCCCCGGTCGGCCTCCTAAAACAACCGGGACACAACGCAAGTGCGAAGAACACACCCGCACTCGCTCTCGCTGCTTAATCAGTAGCTGAGCGCGTCGCTCCGAACTCGGCCCGTGGTTCGGGTAGCGGCGTCAGAAAACGGGCTCGGCGCCAAGGGAGAGCCACTCGCCCGAGGCGCGACATCAAAGGAGGGCTAGTCCGCCGGTAGGTCGGTTGCCAACCGGCCGGCGGGCGAAACCAAACGGCAGCCTAAGCTTGTAGAGGCTCTGACCGGTGCGATTGCGGACGCGGGTTCGATTCCCGCCGCCTCCACTCACCGATCGAAGTCCGGCTCCGCTTGCGCGGAGCCATGACGACTTCGATCGGGTCGCCTCCTGGCGATCAGCGAGCGTGAGCCGACGCCGGCAAAGCCGGCATCGGCGGCGGTGGAGACAGATTTCACAGAGTCGACATGCTCTCGGCTTGACACCAAACGGTGTCTGACACCGTTGCTCCCGACATCATCGTGCCGACTCGAACGCGTTAGAGTCGCCTCAGTCCGACCGACGGAGGAGCGAAGTGACGGGCATGTACGCAGTTGTCGACCCCGCGACCGGCGAAACGGTCAAGGAGTACCCGACGATCACCGACGACGAGCTGCGGGACGCGATCGCCCGCGCCGACCGGGCGCACCGGGAATGGTCGAAAGCTGCGACTGTCGCCGATCGCGCCTCGCTTGTGCGGCGCGTCGGCGAGCTGTACTCGGAACGGCGAAAGGAGCTCGCGGAGATCATCGTCGCCGAGATGGGCAAGCCGGTCGGTCAGGCGCGGGGCGAGGTCGACTTCTGCGCGTCGATCTACGAGTTCTACGCCGACAATGCGGAAGCCCTGATGGCGGACGAGCCGATCGAGCTCCTCACGGGTCAGGGGTCGGCCGTCGTCCGCCGCAGCTCGCTCGGCGTGCTGCTGGGGATCATGCCGTGGAACTTCCCCTACTACCAGGTCGCACGCTTCGCGGCGCCGAACCTGATCATCGGCAATACGGTCCTGTTGAAGCACGCGCCCCAGTGCCCGCAGTCGGCCGAGGCGATGGCGCAGATGTTCGTCGACGCCGGCTTCCCCGACGGCGCCTACGTGAACATCTACGCCACGAACGAGCAGATCGAGTGGGTGATCGCCGATCCGCGCGTCCGCGGCGTCTCGGTCACCGGCTCCGAGCGCGCCGGCGCCGCCGTCGCGGAGATCGCCGGCCGGCATCTGAAGAAGGTCGTGCTCGAGCTCGGCGGCTCCGACCCGTTCATCGTCCTCGGCACCGACGACCTCGACAAGACGGTCGAGGACGCCGTCGCCGCGCGGATCGACAACGCCGGCCAGTCGTGCAACGCCGCGAAACGGTTCATCGTGATCGACGAGCTCTACGAGCCGTTCCTCGAGAAGTTCACGGCCGCGCTCACCGCCGTGAAGCAGGGCGATCCGCGCGAGCGCGAGACGGAGTGCGGGCCGCTGTCCTCTCAGGTCGCGGCCGACCGCCTCGAGGATCAGGTCCGGCGCGCGGTCGAGCAGGGCGCGACGGTCGTCGCCGGCGGCAAGCGCAACGGCAACTACTTCGAGCCGACGGTGCTGACGGACGTCATGCCGGAGAACGACATCTACCGTGAGGAGCTGTTCGGCCCCGTCGCACAGGTCTATCGCGTGCGGTCGGAGGAGGAGGCGGTCGCGCTCGCAAACGACACGCCGTTCGGACTCGGCTCGTACGTGATGACGAACGACCTGGAGCAGGCCGAGCGCGTCGCGGACCGGATCGACGCCGGCATGGTCTACGTGAACATCGTCGGCGCGGACGGTGCCGAGCTGCCGTTCGGCGGCACGAAACGCTCCGGCTTCGGACGCGAGCTCGGCCGCTACGGCGCCGACGAGTTCGTCAACAAGAAGCTGATCCGCATCGGTGCAGACGCATGATCGGGCAGCGTGCGCTGCTGGTGGTCGACGTTCAGCGCGGCTTCGAGGATCCAGCGCTCGGACCCCGCGACAATCCCCATGCCGAGGAGAACGTCGCCAAGCTGATTGCCGCGTGGCGCCGGCGCGGCGACCCGATCGTGGTCGTTCAGCACGATTGGCAGGGTGGACCGCTCGAGCGCGGCACGCCCGGGTTCGAGCTGAAAGAGGCCGTCGCCGGCGAGCCCGATCTGCGCATTGTCAAGACAGTGCACTCGTCGTTTCACGGAGATGTCGATCTCGACGCATGGCTGCGCGAGCGCGAGATCGGCGCGATCGCGGTGTGCGGGATTCAGACGAACTTTTGCTGTGAGACGACCGCTCGCATCGGCTCCGACCTTGGGTACGACGTGTGGTTCGTCCTCGACGCGACCCACACGTTCGACATCGCCGCGCCGGATGGCGAGGTGGTGCCGGCTGCCGAGATCGCGCGCATGACCGGCATCAACCTCCAGGACGAGTTCGCGGAGGTCGTGACGACCGCGGCAGCCTGCACGCTGCTGGATTGAGGCATAAGCGGTAGCGAGAAGTCAGGGGACATTCCCGAACGCTCGCGCAGGCGAGTGTGCTTCACGGCGGTCGATTGAAATCTTGCGCGGGTTCGATTCCCGCCGCCTCCACCTCGCCCGGCTGGGTGCTCGCGGCTTCGCCGCTCGCTCGCCGCCCTGCGGGCACTGCGGGGCCGGGCGGAATGAATCCGCCGCGGCGGCCCTTCCGACCCGCCTTCTCACGCGCGCACGACGAGGCCGGACTCGTAGGCAGCGCACGCCCGGAGCCAGTCTGACCTCCAGTGGCCCTGTCCGTCCGACAGGATGTCTTCGAGGACGGCTGCCCGATCCGTCGGAGTGACGGGCGCGACAGCCGCGAGCTGCTGGAGCCGAAAAGGAAGCGGAAGGTCCGTCCGAACGAGCGGCAGCGCGAGGACGGCATCCGCCGGCCTAAGCGTCACGTCGAGCGTCTCTGCCGCCAGGCTGCGGCGGTCGTCCGTGTCGCAATCGAGCCTGTTGGCGACCGCGCCGATCTCCTCCGCCCCGTACCGCACCGCGAGGAGTGCGAGGACGCGCCGGCGCAGGAGCTCGAGCTCGTCGCCGAGCGCGTGCGCGAGCTCCGAGCCGGCACCCACCACCTGCCTGACCGCCGCGCAGCGGGCGAAATGCTCGGCGTCGGCCCGAAGCGTCCGATCAAGCGCCGCGGCGATCGGCGCGGGGTCGGCGCCCGCCGCAGCGAGCGCCGTGAGCACCGCGAGCCCGAGCTCCCGGTCGCGATGCTCGATGTACGGGAAGAGACACATCGCCGCCTGGTCGGGCGACGCAGCCCTTGTTGCCCGCACCAGGCGCACGGTCGCGGGCGTGGGCTGCTCCGACGTCTCCGCGAGCACGGCCGCGATCCGGGGCAGCGCCGCGTCGCCGAGGCGTCCGAGAGCCGCGGCCGCCGCGCTCATCGTGGCCGGGACCTCTAGCGCCGTCACCACCTCGTCGACGAGGTCGACGTCGGCAGGCCCAATCGCCGCCAGCGCCTCGGCCCGCATGCTCGAGTCGGGGTCGCGAAGCAGCGTTCGCACCGTCTTGCGAAGGCGGGCTTGGGCCTCACCGTCACCCGTCTCCGCGAGCCGCACGAGAGCCGGCAGGTACACGTTGGGTCGAGGGTCATCCGCGAGCAGAGCCAGCTCGCCGTGCTCCCCTGAGGCCTCGGAGGCGCTCGGAAGGAGGTCGAGCGCCAGCCTCACAGCTCGCCCGTCGTCGCTTCCGAGCATCTCGTGCAGGAACGCGGCAGTCTCGGCGTGCTCAACATCCACAGGAGCGTCACGCAGCAGCCGGTGCTTCAGCGCAACGACGAGCGCGCGCGCGTAGTCGCGATAAAGCAGGACCGCAGCGGCAGTCCACGCGACGCAGACGATGACGGTCACCGCGATGATCACGGCGACCGAGGCTCCGGCTGTGCGCAACGCGAAGAGCACGACGCCCGTCACGCCGATTGCCATCGGCAGGCCTGCGCCCTCGACCACCGATTGCACGGCAAGCCTGTCCTCGAGCGGGAGCACCTGGAAGGACGTGTTGAGCGACGCCCTGGTGACGCCGTCGGTCAACGCGACGTCGGCGATCCGGGCGGAGGCCACGAGCGCGAACAGGGCGAGCGACTCGGGGCCCGCGCTTGTCGCCGAGACGAGCATCGCCACCGCGAACACCAGCACCATCGCTGGATTCGCGACGATCCCGAGCCGGAGCCCGAAACGTCGTAGTAGCAGCGCGGCGAGGAGCGCGAGAAACGCAAGGCTCACGGCGTTGAGAGCGATCGTGAACCTCGACAGGAACTGCGCGAGGCTATCAGCGCTGGCGAATCGGGTCGCGGCGCGGTCGAACAGGATGTACTCGGTCATGTACGTGCCCGCGGCGGACAGGACCTGGTAGGCCAGCAGGAGCAGCACGAAGCGGCTGGAGAGAAGCCGGTGCAGTGGTGGTCGCGGTAACCCATGCGGTGCGCGCTCCACGTGGCCCAGCCGTTCGGCGAACCGGCCGGCCGTCACTGTGAGCAGCATGACGAACGCAACCTGGGCGATCGCGGCGATGAGAAACAGGCCGTTCGTCCCGCCGGGAAGGCGCAGCAGAGGCATGGCCACGAGGCCGCCGGCAATGAAGCCGACCGCGAAGCCGGAGACGATGCGTGGGAAGTGAATCCGGATCTGCTGAACGTCGAGCAGCCGTCCGGCCTGCCCACCGATGAAAACGAAGCCGATCTGAAGCAGGATCGGGAAGAGCACGAGCAGCGGCGCGGAGACCCAAAGGCCGGACCACAGCGTGAGCACCGCCCACGCCCCGAAGAAGAAAACCCCAACGATGGACTGGACGAGAATGGCAACGTATGGGAGCGGCCGGTGCCGGACAACCCGCGCAATCCATGCGGCGATGAGCGTTCCGAAGAGCGCGATCGCGACGAAAGTGATCGGAAGCCATTTCGACCCGTAGGCGGCGAGGAAGATCGCACTCGACGCGATCACGAGGAGCGACCCGCTCAGACCGAACACAAACGCCTGTGCCGCCAGCAGCCTGACCACACGACCCGCGTGGTTCACTCGAGCACGGCGGAGTCGTCGGCGCCGGCATCGGCACGCTCGCGCAGGCGCAGGACGAGCGCCTTGATTACCTCGGTGGCGAGCTCGGGCCGGTCGGCAAGCAATTCGTCCAGGACGGCCTTGCGCAACTTCAGGAGCAGCGTCGAGTCGACTGCCGTGACCGACGCCGACCGCGGGCCGGGCACGAGCACCGCGAGCTCTCCAACTGACGAGCCAGCGCCGAGCTCAGCGAAAACCTGACCGCCATGATGCACACGGACGCGGCCGCTGACGACGACGTAAAGGCAATCCTCGACCGCGCCGCGCTCGATGAACGTCGAGCCCGGCTCGACCGTCACCTCCTCCGCGGTCGCGGCGACCGAGGCGAGCATCGCCCCGGCACCGCGGAGAACAGATCGACCTCGTGAAGGGCCGCCACGCGCTCGACCAGCATCATGGCCGATGCAGACGCTCGAGCATCGAGACGAGCTCGGCGGCAGCGTACGGCCGGAACCAGGTCCGCACGTAACGGTCGCCAGGGATCACCAGGAGCTCGAGCTCCAGCTCGGCCGTCACATCGCCGTTTCGCTCCGCCCGCCGGATCACTCCCGTCGTGCCGACCGGCACCCATGGACTCAACGCGACCGCCGGATACCCGCCGGTCGGCTGCACGCGCAGCCCGGGTGCGGTCGGAATGTAGACGAAGCCTGAGGGAGAGCCGGCCGTCATGACGATCTCGCCCGCCGCCACACGTACGCGTCTGAGATCGGCGAAGGCTTCGTCAAGCTCGAGCCCGCCGACCTTCGCCCCGCTCTGCGCGAGCTGCTTGAGGCAGTGGCGAGCCTCCTTTGAACGTGGATCGACGGCGGCGCCGCCGTGGAAGCGCCGCCACTCCTGCTGGGTGGCGCCCTCGGGGCTTGCAAGCTCGGACTCGACGGCGCTGATGCGGCCGGCCAACTGGGGATGCCCGCCGCGACGAGCCGCGCGACAAGGTTCGCGAAGTCTGGGTTGTCTCGCGGACGCTCCACTTGAACATGGGGTTCGTCGGTAATCACAGGGGGCAGGAAGGTCGAGCGCTGGAGTCCCCGGCCGTCGAGCATTGGCAGGACGTCCGCGAGAGGGACTGGCCAATTACCAGCGAAGCGCTCCCGGCACGGCCGCGATCGCTGCTTCGGGCTCGAGGTAGGCGCCGCGGTGGAAGGCGATCCGCACCTGGCCTTCTGCCATCACCGTCACCGCCCGCAGGTTTGCCTCGCCGGCGCTTCTCGCGTTGTGGCCGCGAAGCAGGTACAGCTTGGCATCGTCCGCGGTCCGCGGGCGGGAAAACGACTTCTCCCGTGGCCGCGTCGATCAGGATCTCGTACCCACCGGTCGTCCGCAGTGAGGTCCCTCGCTGCCGCAGCGCGTCCGCAACCCGAAGCAATCGGAGTGCGTCGAGCACGTCATCGGCCAGGCTGCGGTGCGCGACGTCCTGCGAGGTGAGCCATGCGAAGGAGTCCTCGAGCGGGTTCTCGTACCAATCTGCGTTCGCCGAGGCGACGAACGAGTCCGCCACACGAGCGGAGAGCGCCTCGTCCGCGACCCGGTCGGTCTCGAGGTCGGTCAGCACCGGCGCGCTGGATCAGATTCCGCAACGCATCCCTGTCGTCGAGCAGCGACGCGGGGACGAGCGACTTGCTGTGAACGAGAGTGAGGCTGAGCAGCTCGCGGAGGACGACTTGGGACGGGACGCGAAGCGGCGCCGCTTCCTGGACCGCCTGCAGCCGCTGCGCGAGCGGTCCAGTCGAAGCCGAGGAGGGGGTCGATCAGGTCCTCAAACTCGGGTGCGAACACCACATGCGCGGCGTAGATCGGGTGGAGCCGCCGCCCGGCCGTGGTGAGGTCGACCATGCCGATGTCGTGGAGATATGTCGCGAGCAGACCGTAGGCGACGAGGAACGCGAACCGCTCCGGCGGGCGCGGTGAAATCAGCAGGCCGTTCGCCGTTTCGGCGAGAT
>CAVXZG010000005.1:0-61506 GCA_963766375.1 uncultured Actinomycetes bacterium
GAGCTCGCGGCGCTGGCGGCGGTCACCGCACGTGGCCGCGGCGTCGTGAACATCAGCTTCGGCGGGGCGACGTACTTCGCCTCGGAGCAGCACGCGATCCTGACGGCCTTCGCCGGCGGGTCGCTGATCGTCGCGGCGTCGGGCAACTACCGCGAGATCCTGAGCCCGCTCGAGTACCCGGCCAACTTCTCGCACGTGCTCACGGTCGGCGCGACCGACCAGAACGACGAGGTGACCGTCTTCTCGAGCGCGACGCCGAAGCTCGACCTGGCCGCGCCGGGGCTGGAGATCCCCGTCGCTGCGCCGCTCTCGCTGGTGCCGGCGGGCTACCTCACCCTGAGCGGAACGAGCTTCTCGACCCCGCTCGTGGCCGGAGCCGCTGCCGCCGTGTGGACTCGCCGGCCGACGCTCGAGAAGACGCAGCTCTTCGACGTGATGCGGCTGAGCGCCCGCGACGTCGGCGATCCGGGACGGGATCCCGACACCGGTTTCGGGGTTCTCAACATCCCCGCGGCGCTGCGTCGCCCCGCCCGGCCGATCGACCCGCAGGAGCCGAACGAGGACATCTACCTCGTCAAGCCCAACGGCATCTCCCGCAACGGTCACGCCCCGTTGACCTGGCCGGCCCGGCGTCAAGCCAGCGTCAGCGCCCGGCTCGACGCGACCGAGGACCCGGTGGACGTGTACCGCGTCTGGCTCCCCGAGCGGGGACGGCTGGTGGCCGGCGTCAAAGCGACCGACGACGTGACCGTCGACGCGTGGGGGCCGGAAACGGGAACGGTCTTCACCAGCGGCAAGGCGCGACGCCGGCACCTGCTCAAGACGACCACAGTGCTCGCCGGGAGCAAGGAGGGCCTGAGCCTGCGCGGCCGAGTCCCCGGGCGGTACGTCTACCTCTCGATCTACCTGACTGACAAGGAGCTGCCCTCGGGCTCCTACACGCTCACACTCGAGACCGTTCGACGCTAGCGGCCGTGTGCTCGACGGGCACGCCGAGCTGCACCTGCGGCTTGCGCACCCGGACCCGCGCCCGCTCGAGCGGGAACCGCTCGAGCAACGCCTCGGCGACAGCAGCCGCGATCGACTCGAGCAGCTGGAACTGCCTGCTTTCCGAGACCGCCCGCACGAGCTCGACGACTTCGCGGTAGTCCACGGTGTCCTCGATCCGGTCGTTCGCAGGCTCCTCGAGCTCGAGCTCGAGGTCGTAGACGAAGGGTTGCTCCTGCTCCCGCTCCGAGTCCTCTACCCCGTGCTGCCCGCGGATCTCGAGCCCGGCGAGCTCCACCAGCACGGTCACGCGTGCGCGGCCCGCGCCGCTGCGAGCGCCTCGACATGCTCGCGGACATCATGGGCCCGCAGGATCGTCGCCCCCCGCTCGTAGGCCGCAACGGCGGCGCCGACGCTCGCGGCGACCGAGCCGGTGGTCGCGTCCGGATCGCCGAGGAGCTTGCCAAGCGAGCTCTTACGGGAGAAGCCGATCAGAATCGGACGGCCCAGCGCCGTCAGCTCGTCCAACCGCCGGAGCAGCTCGAAGTTGTGCTCGACGGTCTTGCCGAAGCCGATCCCGGGATCGAGGCAGACGAGCTCCTCCGGCACGCCCGCGTCCACCGCGAAGGCCAGACGCTCCTCGAGGAACGCGGCCACCTCGGCCACGACGTCCTCGTAGCGCGGGTCGGCCTGCATCGTCCGCGGCTCGCCCTGCATGTGCATCAGGCAGAGATACACGCCGCGAGTCGGCAACCACGCCGGCCAGCTCGGGATCGCCCCGCAACGCCGTGACGTCGTTCACGAGCTCGGCACCGAGCTCGATGGCCCGGCGCGCGACCTCCGCCTTCGACGTGTCGGTCGAGACCGGCACCTCGCCCAGCAGCGCCTCGAGCACCGGGACGACGCGGCGCAGCTCCTCCTCCGCGGGCACCGCGGCGGCGCCGGGCCGCGTCGACTCGCCGCCGATGTCCACGATCGCAGCGCCCTCCGCGAACATCCGCCGCGCCGCGGCGGCCGCCTCCGCGGGGTCGAAGTGAACCCCGCCGTCGGAGAACGAGTCCGGGGTGACGTTGACGACGCCCATCACGGACGGGCGCGGAAACCGCTGCTCGATCGGAGGTCTCATGCATGGGTAGGTTAGGGCCATGGGGGAAGCGAAGGTACGCCGCGGTGCGGCCTGGCGGTTTGTGCGCGAGGTCGTCCGCTCGCAGTCGGGCGGCGTGGCCGGCGCCGTCACCTCCGGCCTGTTCTGGCAGGCCGGGGCGGTCGCGGCTCCGCTCGTCGTCAAGTACGCGATCGACAACGGCGTGGTCACGAAGGACCACCACGCGCTGACGGTCTGGCTGCTCGTCCTGCTCGGCGTGGGGCTGCTCGAGGTCGTCGCCGGCGGGCTTCGGCACATCTACGCGATTCGCAACCGCTCCCAGTCCGACGCGCGCGTCCGCGACGCCCTCTTCGCCCACGCGCTGCGCCTCGATGCCACCTACCACGACCGCGTCGGCCCGGGCGAGCTGCTCAGCCGCGCCTCGTCGGACTCGCAGCACATCGCGCGGATGATGGACGCGATCGGCCACACGATCGGCTACGTGCTGACCGTGGTCGCGGTGGCGATTGTGATGCTCGTGCTCGACTGGAAGCTCGCGCTGGTGATCCTGATCCCGCTGCCGTTCGTGAGCGTCGGGGCCTGGCTCTACTCGCGCCGGTACGACCGCGGGACGCGCCGGCTGCAGGAGTCGTGGGGTGCGGCCTCGACCCTCGTCGAGGAAACCGTCAGCGGCATCCGCGTCGTGAAGGGGCTCGGCGCCGGCGACGCGCTCTCGGCGCGCTTCGGCCGCCGCAGCGACGAGATCTTCCGCCGGGCGATGGATCTCGCCAGGCTCGACGCGATCTTCATCCCGGTGCTCGAGATGCTGCCGCTGCTCGGGATCGCCGCCGTGCTCTGGCTCGGGGGCCGCAGTGTGATCGCCGGCGATCTCTCGGTGGGCTCCTTCGTCGCGTTCAACGCCTACGTCGTGATGCTCGTCTGGCCGCTGCGCGTGCTGGGCCAGCGCGTGACGACGGTACAGAAGGCGCTCGCGGCGAGCGGCCGGATCCTCGAGGTGCTCGAGGCCGAGCCGCGCCTGCGGGAGCCGCGCCACCCGGCGGAGCTCGAGCGGCCGTTGCGCGGCGACGTGCGGCTCGACGCGGTGCGCTTCGGCCACGACGGCGACCGCGCCGTGCTCGACGGGCTCGAGCTGCATGTCGCGCCAGGCGAGTCGCTCGCCCTCGTCGGCGCCACCGGCTCGGGGAAGAGCACCGTCGCGGGGCTGCTGGCCCGCCTCTACGACCCGGAGGACGGGCGCGTGCTCCTCGACGGCCACGACCTGCGCGAGTTGAGGCTCGACGACGTGCGCGGCGCCGTCGCTCTCGTCTTCGAGGAGACGTTCCTGTTCAGCGAGAGCGTCCGCGAGAACGTCCGCGTCGGGCGGCCGGACGCGAACGACGAGGACGTCCGCCGCGCAGCCGAGCTGGCCGGCGCGGCCGAATTCATCGGCGAGCTCCCCGACGGCTACGAGACGGTCCTCGGCGAGCGCGGCTTCTCCCTCTCGGGCGGCCAGCGCCAGCGGATCGCGATCGCGCGCGCGATCCTGGCCGACCCGGCCGTGCTCGTCCTCGACGACGCGACCTCGGCGGTGGACGCGACCAAGGAGCACGAGATCCGCGGCGCCCTCGCCGAGGTGATGCGCGGCCGCACCACGCTGGTGATCGCCCACCGCCCGGCGACGATCGCGCTCGCCGACCGCGTGGCCGTGCTCGAAGGCGGCCGGATCGTCGACGAGGGCACGCACGGCGAGCTCCTGCGCCGATCCGAGCGCTACCGCGCTCTGCTCGCCCTCGAGAGCGAGGCCGCTGCGTGATCGAGCGGGCAGGAACACGCGAGGTCTGGCGCGAGACGCGCGACCTCGTGCGTCCGGTGCAGCGTCTCTACGTCGGGGCTGCCGTGGCAGTGATCGTCTCTACGCTCATCACCCTCGCCGGGCCGGCGCTCGTCCGCTATGCGATCGACCACGGGATCGAGAAGGGCGACTACGGGCCGCTGAACGTCGCCGCCCTCGCGATCCTTGGCCTCGCGCTGCTCAAGCCCCTGGTCGTCCGGGCGCAGACGCTGCTGGCCGCGACCGCCAGCGAGCGCTTTCTCACCTCTTTGAGGAGAGCGGCGTTCGACAAGCTGCAGGCGCTGCCACTCGGCTTCTTCGAGCAGGAGCGCACGGGAACGCTGGTCTCGCGCCTGACCTCGGACGTGCAGGCGCTCGACGAGTTCCTGCGCGAGGCGCTGATCGAGGTCGTCGGCAGCGGCCTGCAGATCCTGCTCACGGTCGGCGTGCTGCTGATCCTCTCGCCCAGGCTCGCGCTCGTCTCGCTGATCGCGCTCCCGGTGCTGATCGCGTCGAGCTGGGCCTTCCACCACAGCGCCGGGCGCGTCTACCACGCGATCCGGGACCGGGTCGCCGAGACGCTGACCGTGCTGCAGGAGGGCCTCTCAGGCGTGCGGGTCGTGCAGGCCTTCCGTCGCGAGCGCAGGACGATCGAGGCCTACCAGCCGCGCAGCCGTGCCCAGGTCGGCGCGTGGAAGAGCGCCTCGTTCGTGAACATCCGGCTATTCACGATGATCCCGCTCGCGCAGACGGTCGCGCTGGTCGCCGTGCTGCTCGTCGCCGCCTCGATGTACCGCAGCGGCTCGATCTCGACGGGCACCGTCGCCGCCTACGTCCTCTACCTGATGCAGCTCTTCGACCCGATCGCACGCTTCAGCGAGTGGCTCGGCGAGTTCCGCCAGGGCCTCGCCGCACTCGGGAAGGTCGTCGGCGTCCTGCAGACCGAGAGCGCCGTCCCGGAGCGGCAGCAGGGCAGCGTCGAGCTGCCCCCGGATGGCGTGCTCGAGCTCGACCGCGTGACCTTCGGCTACGGGGGCGGCGCGCCCGTGCTGAAGGACGTCTCGTTGACGCTCGCGGCCGGCGAGCACGTCGCCCTCGTCGGGGTCACCGGGGCGGGCAAGTCGACGCTCGCCAAGCTCCTGACCAGGCAGTACGACCCGCAGCAGGGCTCGATCGCGCTCGGCGGCGTCGATCTGCGGGACGGAACGCTCGACTCGCTCCGCCGCCGGATCGTGATGCTGCCGCAAGAGGGCTACCTCTTCAGCGGCTCGATCGCCGACAACGTGCGGCTCGCCGATCCTGGCGCTTCTGACGAGGACGTGCTGCACGCGCTCGACCGCATCGGGGCGCGAGAGCGGTTCGAATCGCTCCCCGAAGGCGTCCTTACCGACGTGCAGACCCGCGGCGTGCGTCTCTCCGCAGGCGAGCGGCAGCTGATCGGGATCGCACGCGTCGCCCTCGCCGACCCGGCCGTGATCGTCCTCGACGAGGCGACCTCGAGCCTCGATCCCGCGACAGAGGCTGCCGTCGAGCGCGCGCTCGCCGCGGTCGTCGAGGGCCGGACCGTGATCATCATCGCCCACCGGCTCTCAACCGCCGAGCGCGCCGACCGCGTCATCGTGATGGACGGCGGCCGCGTCGTCGAGACGGCCTCGCACGACGAACTCGTCGCCCACGGCGAGCGCTACGCGAGCCTCTGGGCCTCGTGGCAAGCCGGCGTAGCCGCCGGCACCGCCTAACGCTTCAACGCTGCTAGCCCTTGGCGCCTTCGGGCGGCGGAGGCTGCATCGTCGCGCCCGGGAACGGCCTGGGGATCGGCTTGGGCTGCGGCCGGCGCTTCGGTTCTTCGGCGTCGGCGGGCGTTTCGTCGGTCGAAGGCGTCTCATCGGGGAACACGCTCTCCTCGGACTCGCCGGCGAGCAGTCGCTCGAACTGGTCCTTGTCGATCGTCTCGCGCTCGATCAGGATCCCGGAAACCTTGTGCAGCTCGGTCATGTGGTCGGTGAGCACCTTGAGCGCGAGCTCGTGGGCCTCCTCGATCACGCGCCTGATCTCGTCGTCGATCTCCCGCGCGATCTCCTCGGAGTAGTCGGGCTCCGCGCCCATCTCGCGGCCGAGGAACGGCATGTCGTGGTTACGGCCGAGCACCCGCGGGCCGAGCTTCTCGCTCATTCCGAAGCGCATGATCATCTGCTTGGAGATCGAGGTGACCTTCTCGAGGTCGTTGGCGGCGCCGGTCGTGACCTCCTGGAAGACGAGCTCCTCCGCCGCGCGACCGCCGAGGGTCATCGCGAGCTGCTCCATGAGCGCGGTCTTGGTGGTCAGATACCGGTCCTCGCGCGGCAGCGAGATCGTGTAGCCGAGCGCCTGGCCGCGGCTGATGACCGAGATCTTGTGGACGTCGTCGGTGTGCTCGAGGTAGTGCCCAACCAGGGCGTGGCCGAGCTCGTGGTAGGCGGTGATCTTGCGCTCCTCCTCGGAGAGCAGTCGCGTCTTCTTCTCGGGGCCGGCGATGACCCGCATGATCCCCTCCTCGAGCTCCTCCTGCTCGATCGTCTTCTTGCCGCGGCGCGCAGCGAGCAGCGCGGCCTCGTTGACGAGGTTCGCGAGGTCGGCGCCCGTGAAGCCCGGCGTGCCGGCGGCGAGCGTGTCGAGGTCGATCTCCGGCGCGATCGGCTTGCCCTTGGCGTGCACCTCGAGGATCTTGCGGCGGCCGATGCGGTCGGGCCGGTCGACGACGATCTGCCGGTCGAAGCGCCCTGGGCGCAGCAGCGCCGGGTCGAGGATGTCGGGCCGGTTCGTGGCGGCGATCAGGATGATGTTGTCCTTCAGCTCGAAGCCGTCCATCTCGACGAGCAGCTGGTTGAGCGTCTGCTCGCGCTCGTCGTGGCCGCCGCCGAGGCCGGCGCCGCGATGGCGGCCGACCGCGTCGATCTCGTCCATGAAGACGATGCACGGCGAGGCCTGCTTGGCCTGCTCGAAGAGGTCGCGGACGCGCGAGGCGCCGACGCCGACGAACATCTCGACGAAGTCGGAGCCGGAGATCGAGAAGAACGGCACGCCCGCCTCGCCTGCGACCGCGCGCGCGAGCAGCGTCTTACCGGTGCCGGGAGGCCCGTAGAGCAGAACGCCCTTCGGGATGCGCGCGCCGAGCGCCTGGAACTTCTTCGGGTTCTCGAGAAACTCCTTGATCTCCTGGAGCTCCTCGACGGCCTCGTCCACGCCGGCAACGTCCTTGAAGCCGATCTTGGGCGAGTCCGGGGCCATGCGCTTGGCGCGGCTCTTGCCGAAGCTCATCACCTTCGAGCCGCCGCCCTGCACCTGGTTCATCAGGAAGATCCAGAAGGCGATCAGCACGATGAACGGGAGCAGCGAGAAGAGCGCGCCGACCCAGGAGAAGCCCCCCGTGCCCTTGGAGTCGAACGGCACCTGGGCCTTTATAAGGGTGTCCTGGATCAGCGGCACCGCCTGGTCGGCCGGGTAGTGGACGCTGGCCTTCTTGTCCTGCCTGCTCCGGGAGCGTGAAGGTGATCTGGCGCTTGCCGGGGTTGAAGACGACGTTTGCGACCTTCGCCGTTCTCCGGCGAGCGTGATGAACTCCGAGTAGGTCGTCTTGGCCGCAGCCTTCGAATGCGGGATCAGCGTCTGGCTCGCCAGGTAGACGAGCAGCACGATCACGAAGAGCGGAAACAGCGCTGAGCGGAAGAATCGATTCACGGGCCCTCTATCGGCAAAGGGTACCAGCGAGCATGAACCTCACCGTTACCCGTTTCGGAGTTACTGAAGCCCCTGCGGGATCAGTTCCTGGCTGAGGACAGCCACGTAGGGGAGGTTGCGGTAGCGCTCGGCGAAGTCCAATCCGTAGCCGACCACGAACTTGTTGGGGATCTCGAACCCGACGTAGCGAACCGGAACGTCGATCTCCCGGCGCGCAGGCTTGGTCAGGAGGGCGCATACCTCCAGGGTGGCGGGCTCGCGGGATTCGAGATTGCGCATCAGGTACGAGAGAGTTAGGCCCGAGTCGATGATGTCCTCCACGACGAGGACGTGCCGGCCCTCGATGTTGATGTCGAGGTCCTTCAGGATGCGAACGATTCCCGACGAGTCCGTCGAGTCGCCGTAGCTCGAGATGGCCATGAAATCGACCTCGCAGGGGACGGTCAGGTGCCGCATCAGGTCGGCCATGAAGAAGACGGCGCCCTTGAGGACGCCGATCAGCAGCAGGTCTCGGCCCTGGTAGTCGGCGGAGACCTCGGCTCCGAGCTCGGCGACGCGCGCGGCGAGCGTCTCCTCGTCGATCAGGATCTCGCCGACCGCGCGCTCGAGCTCGGTCTGGCTCACTCCACCCTCTCCGCGATCACTCCCGGCGCCTCGACGAGCCCTGGCACAGCGACGACTTCTCGCCCGCGCACGACGAGGGGCCACGCCTCGCGCTCCGACCGCGGGATCTTTGCGTCCACGAACACGTCCTGCACCTTCTTCCGCCGGCCCGCGAGCCTGTCTCCCGGGCGCCAGCTTCGTACCTTAAGGCCTGCGAGCTCCGATTCGATCGACCAGGGGCCCCAGCGCACGCTGCCGTCGAGGGCGACGGGGGTCTGCTCCAGCCAGACGCGGTCGTACTCGCGCACGCCGGTGAGGCCTCCCCCGAGATCCAGGCGCTTGGAGCCGGCGCTCGCGGACAGGAGCTCTTCGAGCTTCGTGGGCCGCTGCTCGGCAAGGCGAAGCAGGTTGCGCTCGGCGCCCGGGTGGAGGCGGCGCAGGAGCGGAAGGATCTCGCCGCGGATCAGCCCGCGGCGCGTGCCGGGGTTCGAGCTGTCACTGCGATAGCGGAGCCCCACTGCGCGGCAATAGGCCTCCGTCTCGTCGCGCCAGAGCGTGAGCAGCGGGCGGACGACGCCGTCCTCCCGCTTCGGCTTGATCGCCTTCGCCGTGCCGCTCGAGACCAGTCTGTAGATAACGGTCTCGACCTGATCCGACGCTGTGTGGCCGGTGGCGCGCAGCCGATCGGTCGCGAACGAGTAGCGAAGCTCGCGGAGAGCATCCTCGGTCGGGTTCGCCGGCACGGGCGCGTCCACCACCTCGGCGCCGAGGGCTTCGCGGCAGAAGCGGGCGTCCTCGTCCGACTCGGCTCCGCGCAGCCCGTGATTCACGTGTAGCGCCGAGACGCTGTACCCGAGGGCGCGCAGGGCATGCCAGAGGCAGGTGGAGTCGGCGCCGCCGGAGACGAGCGCGAGCACCTCGCCGCCAGGTCGCGATCAGGTCATGCCGCCTGATCTGCTCCTCAACTCGCGCGCGCAGCTCGGCCGGCTCGGCCTCGGGCCTGCTCACGCGCGTGCTCATCCGGACAGTCTTGCAGCGCCAAGGCGTCCGCGGCGCGTCACGCTTCCGTCGCGAAACCGGCACACCGCGTGCGCTTCTCCTCGTTACGCTCGCCTCGGGGAGGAGGCTGGGCGAACCGTACTAAGGGAAGGCCGGCTTAGAGCAGAGGCCGGATGTCGCAGCCGAGCTTGGAGAGCGGCTGCTCGGCGCGCATCAGAACCGTGTGCGCGTAGTTCGCGAGGCCGTAGGCGCGGTACATGTGCGGGCCGGCGTTGCCGTGCCGGTCCTGAAGTTGAACCGCCCTCGCGTACTCGGTCAGCATGCCCACCAGGAGCCGTCGCGTCTGCTGAAGCGAGGAGTCGGTCGGGCCCGTCGCGCGGACGATCTTCGCCCCCGCGCGGGCCTGCTTCACGAGCTCGGCACCGCCCGCGTCGCCGCTCTCGTACTGCTCGCTCCAAAGGCCGAGTGCGGTCATGTTCGTTCGCGCGGTCTCGATGAACTGCCGGTCCGTGGCGGAGCACGTGTGTATCGCCAGGTTCGGTCGCGCGCGGCCGCTCGTGACGAGCGCAAGCGCGATCGTGACCATGGCGAGCAGGCCAGCCGCAGTGAGGCCGATTCGCCGCATCCCCCGGGTTCTCGGCAGATGCTGCCTTCACCCTCTCCCCCTTTCGGGTTGGTTTTCCCTAAAAGATCAGGCTTCGGTACGAGATCGTGTGCTGCATCCCGATTGCCTCGTAGACGCGGATCGCAGGCGCGTTGTCGGCGCGCACGAACAGGCAAACCGTTGGCACGCGCTCGAGCAGCAGCCGGCAGAGGTCGCGCATGCCACGCTGGGCATAGCCGCGATCGCGCACGCGCGGATCCACCCACACTTGCTGCAGCTGCACCGCGGAAGGCGTCCAGGCCGAGGCTTCCGCCTTGAACAGGATCACCCCGTCCTCGATCCAGAGCCACGAGCGGCCGTCCTCGATCTGCATCCGCGTGCGCCAGCGGAAGCTCTCGGGGTCGCGGTCGAGCGGGTTGAGCCCGAGCTCCTCCCGGTGCGCCTCGGCACAGGCGGGAACGAGCAGCTCGAAGTCGTCCTGGATCGCCGGGCGCAGCTCGGTCTCGCCGGGCTCTGGCGGGTCCTCCAGCACGTAGACCGGCTGGCCCGGCCGGTCCTCCCGCGGCTGCGGCGAGCCGTTCGCTGCGCAGCTGCCCAGAAGTCGCCGACCGCGTTCTCCTCGCCGATCACGAGCCGGGCCCGAGCCAGCCCCTTCGAGCTCCGCGAACGCCCCGCAGCCGCTGCCCGAGGGCACGAGGTTCGTCCCGACGTGACAGAGCGCAACCAGCCGCGCGTCCTCCGTCAAGCCGGTGAAGCGGCCCAGGCCGCGCCGCGCGACGTCCTCGAGGAACACGCGCTCGATCGGGTCCTCCGCGCAAAAGTCGAGGATCTGGTCGAGCGCCGGTTCGTTCAACGTCTTCATGCGCCCCGGAAACTCTAGGCTTTCCTCCGTGCCGATCCACATCCGTGCCGAGCAGGGGGAGTACGGAGAGGCGTGCCTGCTGCCCGGCGACCCTCTCCGCGCGAAGTACATCGCGGAGACCTACTTCGACAACCCCGTCCAACGGAACGGCGAGCGCGGCATGCTCGGCTACAGCGGCGAGTGGGAAGGAGCGCCGGTCTCGGTGCAGGCGACGGGCATGGGCTGCCCGTCGGCGGCGATCGTGATGGAGGAGCTCGTCCAGCTCGGGGTCAAGCGCTTCTTGCGAGTGGGCACGTGCGGCGGGCTCCAGCAGGACCTCCAGCTCGGCGACCTGATCGTTGCGGTCTCGGCCGTCCCGGCGGACGGCACCGCCAGGCACTACGTCGGGGGCGAGCCGCACACGCCGACGGCCGACTGGGAGCTCGTGCACGAGGCGGTGCACGCCGCGAAGCAGCTGGAGCAGCCCGTCCGCGTCGGCGCGATCGCCTCGAGCGACACCTTCTACGACCCCGACCCGGACCGGCACAAGCGCTGGTCGGCGCGGGGCGTGCTCGGCGTCGAGATGGAGGCGGCCGTCCTCTTCACGATCGGCTCGCTGCGCGGAGTAAAGGCGGGGTGCCTGCTCACCGTCAGCGACATCGTCGATCGGCGAAGAGTTCACACGGATCTCCGATGACGACCTGCGCGCCGCGGTCGACCGGATGACCCGCGTCGCCCTGGCGACGGTCACCTTTGCACCTAGCCATTAGCGACACCGTCTTCCTCGTCAACCCCGCGGCGGAGAACGGCGCCAACGGCCGGCGCTGGCCCGAGCTCGCGCACCGAGCCGCGTCGCTGGGCCTGCGCGGCGACGCGCTCCTCTCCGAGCGGCCGGGCCAGCTCGCCGAGCTCGCTCGGGAAGCGGCCGCCGGGGGCGCGAGCCTGCTCGTGGTCGTCGGCGGGGACGGCACCGTCAACGAGGTCGTGAACGGGATCGCCGGACGAGAGGACGTCGAGCTGGCAGTGATCCCCCGGGGCACCGGGTGGGACTTCGTGCGGACCTACGGCATCCCGCGCCGCCTCGAGGATGCCGTCGAGGTCGCGCTGCGCGGTAGGACGCGCGTGATCGATCTCGGCCGCGCCCTCTACCGCAGCTGGGACGGGAGCGACGGCGAGTCCCTCTTCGCCAATATCGCGAGCGCCGGCATGAGCGGCGCGATCGCCAAGCGCTCCAACGAGAGCTCCAAGGCGCTTGGTGGCAAGGCCTCCTACCTCTGGGCCACGCTCGCGGTCTTCTCGCGCTGGCGCAGCGACGAGGTACGGGTGACGGTCGACGGAGAAGAGCGACGCGGCCGGATGCACGACGTGGTCGTCGCCAACGGCCGCTACTTCGGCGGCGGCATGAAGATCTGCCCGGAAGCCGAGCCTGACGACGGGTTCTTCGACGTCCTCCTGATCGGCGACCTGACGAAGCGGGACCTGCTGCTGACGTTGCCGAAGACCTATCGCGGGAAGCACCTACCGCACCCCAAGGCCGAGGTCCTGCGAGGCGCGGTTGTCGAGCTCGAGACCCCGGAGCCGTTACCCGTCGAGCTCGACGGCGAGCAGCCCGGAACGACGCCGGCGCGGTTCGAGGTCGTGCCGCAGTCCTTGCGCCTGCGCGTGCCCGCCTAGCTCGACTTCGGCTTCGGCTTGGTCGCGCGCTTCGGTGCCGGCTTCTTCGGGCCGGAGGATTTCGAGAGCTGGTCGACCTTGCGCTCGAGCGCGGCGACGCGCAGTTCGAGCGCGTCGAGGCCTCGGAGCCGCTTCTGCAGCTCGTCGGCACGCTCCTTGAGCGTGTTCGCGCTATCGAGCAGACGCTGGGCTCCCGGCATGTCGCCGAGCTTGCCGATCACTTCCTCGCCCCGGTCGGCGAGCTTGCTGAAGATGTCCTGTGAGCGCTGCTGCTGCGCCATCTCAATCCGCCTTTCGATCGCTTGCAGGGAGTAATACCCGACTGCGGGCCGGCAGTTAACCCCGAACCCGATCGACCCGGTACGAGAGCTCGTAGCAGCCGAGCCTGTTCGCGGGCGGGCAGGTGGAGCCTAGCCGCTGCGGGCGCAGGCGATGGAGCCCGAGCGCGGCGGCCGGCGACGGGAACCTGGCGACCGCGAACCCGGGCACGTCGTCGCCGTCGAAGGTGCCGAACTCCGACGAGCGCGGACACGGCGTCATCGCATGCTGAGCACCGTCGGCGTTGCCGAGCGACCCGAAATCGCACTCGCGGGTGAACACGAACACGCGCCAGGGGCGACCGCGCGCGAGTTGGACGTCGAGGGTCGGCCCGCCGCGGAAGACCTGCCCGTCGCGGGCTCGCAGGAGCCCGCTGCCCCACATCTTCCAGGCACCCGCCGCGTTGACGTAGACGTTCCATTCGCCCGGCCCCGCCGAGACCTGCTCGCCGTGGGTGGTCTGGAGCGAGCCGCAGCTCGGCCGGCCTCCCGGGCAGCCCGGGTCCATCGCGCGGCGGACCAGCAGGCTGAGGAAGCGAACGCGCAGGTGCTCTGGCCGCGGAGCCTTCGTCCAGCGGGCTAGCACGCGCTGGGCGACGACGAGCGGGACCCCCGGCTTCGCCTTGACTGAGAGCGTCACGTCCACGCCGCCTGCCCGCACGACCGTCGTCGCTCTCGGCGCTCGACGTCCGCTGGGCACTAGACGCCTGCTGCGTGGTCGCCCCGCAGCCCGCGAGGAGGCCGACGAGCGGCAGCGAAAGCAGCAGGCGAAGCCCACGATGTCTCACCCCCTCGAGCTTAGCCGGAGCCGCAAGGCGACGACACATCGTTACAACTTCGTCACCCTTTTGAGCGTCGTACTTTCCGACAGGCTAGCTACGCTCAAAGACAGGAAGATGAGTCAACTCTTCACGCATCGCAGACGGCTCCATCGGCACACGGGCGTGCGCAGGTACATGCTGCTCCAGCGGCTCGGAGTCCCGTACGAGGTCGAGCGAACCGTCTGCTCAGAATGCCAGCGGGTGCTCGACGAGCGCCAGCTGAAGCGCGCCGTAGCCTAGCGCCGACGGCCGCTACGGGCGAAGATGGTCCCCGTGCCGCCGCCGCATCTCTCCGAAGTGGAGCTGGACGAGGGAACGTCGTCCGAGCTTGCGCTGACGCTGCGCGATGCAATCTCGCGCAACGCCGAGCGCCGTGAGGGCCGGGACGCTCTCGGGAAGCTCAGCGGCCGTGTGCTCGTGCGGGCCGAGGATCGCGACAGCGCCGTGACGCTGGACTTCGCCGAGGGCAGGGTGCGGATCAGGGACGGCGAGCAGGAAGGCGCGCGCGTCCGCGTGCTCGGCGACGAGGACTCGATCCTTGCGCTGACCCGCCTTCCGTTCAGCGGCCGCGTCCCGGAGGTCTGGTCGGGCCCCGGACGGCTCGCGCTGAAGCGCCAGCTCGGCGGCGAGCTGACGATCCGCGGCCTCGTCCTGCGCTCACCGAGCGTCTTGCGCCTGCTGCGCCTGCTGGCCGCGTAGCTGCGCGACGACCGCCGGCAGCACCTCGCCTGCGCTGCTCTCGAGGCGAAGCGACGCCTGCGCGTCGAACGGGGTCGGCCCGAGGTTGACGATCGCGAGCTCGCCCCCCGCGTCGAGGGTCTCCCTGGGCAGCCCCGCGACGGGGTGAACCTCGAGCGCCGAGCCGACGACGAGCAGCAACCGCGCGCGCCGGGCGAGCTCGAACGCGCGCTCGATCTCGGCCGGCGGCAGAAGCTCGCCGAAAAAGACCACGTCGGGCTTGAGGATCTCGCCGCAGGCAGGGCACGCCGGTGCATCCGCTTCGGCCAGTAGCCCGAGCACCCGCTCGAGCCCGTAACGCCCGCCGCAGGAGGACAGCTGGAGGTCCGGATCGAGCCGTGCACCTCGACCACCTCGGCGCTGCCCGCCCGCTCGTGCAGCCGATCGATGTTCTGCGTCACGATGGCGTCCACGAAGCCCAGGCCCTCCAGCTCGGCGAGCGCGAGATGCGCGGGATTCGGCTCCGCCTCGGTCAGCATCGCGATGCGAGGCTTGTAAAAGCTCCAGACCTTGCGCGGGTCGCGCCGGAAAGCGTCGATCGAGCCGTACTCCAGCGGGTCGAACTTCGCCCAGAGGCCAGTGGGAGAGCGGAAGTCCGGGATCCCGCTCTCAGTCGAGACGCCGGCGCCGCTCAGGACGACGCACGGCTGCCGGCGCCGAATCAGCTCCGCGAGTGCGTTGGCGCTCACCGCTTCCGATCGTAGAGAGTTCGCGCCGTGGACTTCCGCTTCGCCACCGACGTGAAGGTGCGCTTCGCCGAGACCGATGCCCAGGGCGTCGCGCACAACTCCGTCTACCTCGTCTGGTTCGAGGTCGCCCGCATCGACTACCTCGCGCGCTTCCGTGGCGGCTATCCGGGACTGCGAGCCGACGGGATCGAGGCGCTCACGATCGAGTCGCACGTGCGCTACCTCGAGCCGGCCCACTTCGACGACCGCCTGGCCGTGCGCGCCCGCTGCGGCGAGCTCCGCGGCGCCCGTTTCCGTTTCGACTATTCGATCGAGCGGGAGGGCGTACAGATCGCCGACGGGTGGACGCGACACGCCTGCGTGGACGCGACCACGTACCGGCCGACGCGCGTGCCGACCTGGCTGGCGGACGAGATCGCTACCGCTGAGAAGTGACGCCGGCGACGCCGGTCGGCCCGCTCGGCCCGCTCGGCCCCGTAGGCCCGATCTTCTTCTTCGGCCGTGGCTTCGTCCCGACGCGTACGACCCGGGTCTCGCCGCGATAGGACGAGTACCACGTGTTGTCGTACAGGAGCGCGCCGGAGCTCGAGTAGACCTTGCGCCGCACGCTCGTCGAGCTCGAGGGCGAGCCGCTCTCGTCGACCGCGGTCAGGCCCACGTACAGGTTCGGGTCGGGGATCCGCTTCACCGGCGCGCCCCCGTGGTGACGAGCGGGCGCGTCTCGCTCTCGACCCGCCGGTGGAGCGGGGCGCCGTAGAGGTCGACCACGAGCGAGGACGAGCCGACGAACGTGCGCAGCAGCAGCCAATGGTCGGTGTCGTTGACGAACTGCAGGTCGACGTCCGGGTAGTTCACCGTCGCGTCGCGGCCCTGCGGGTAATGACTGATGTAGAGCGCGTGGTTCGTGCGTGAAGTGATCTTCAGGCCGGCCTCGTAGGCCGCGTTGAAAACGGTCGTCGAGACCTGGCAGACGCCGCCGCCGAGGCCTGTGCTCAGCTCGCCGTTGATGATCACGGGCGCCTCGAGGAAGCCCTTGTCCGCCGTGCGGGCTCCGGTGGTCCGGTTGAACGAGAACGTGGAGCCTGGCGCGATCAGCTTGTGGTCGACGAGGCGAGCGACGAGCTGGACGTTGTGGATCCGGTTCGAGTCGCCGCCGTAGATCGTCTCGTAGCGGCTCACGCGGCTGGTGATTCCCATCGCGCGCGCCTCCGCGGTCGTACGGTCGGGCGGGTGTCCCGTCACGACGACCCGAGCGTTGCGAACGCCAGGGGAGAGCGCGGCGGCAAGGAGGTTCCGTTCCGTCGGCCCGACCGAGACGACGCGCCCGAGCTTGGCCGGTACGACAACGACGCGGCCGCTTTCGAGGACGTTGAACGACGCGTTCTGCGCCGGCCGGCCGATCCCATGGCTGAGCCGTGCGAAGTAGCGCCTGGCGCCGGGGCCACCGATGTCGAGCTTGCGCGCGCCGTCTTGCGGCAGCGCGAGGATCGCCGCGAGCTGGCGCTTGGGCAGCCACCACGAAGCCGCGCCCAGGCTCATGCGCACGCGCCTCGAGAGCGCGGTGCGCACCTGCAGTAGCGCAGGCTGAAGGTCGGCGGCGGAGACGCTCGGCGTGTCGACGCGCACGGGAAGGTCGACGTGCCCGTCGCGGTGAAGCCCGGCGAGTGCGTGGACGAGCGTGTTCCCGGCCGCCTCGCGGTCGAGCACGCGGCCGGTGCTGCCTGCGACCACCTTCGCCTGGAGCCCGCGCAGGACGATTGCGGCGTCACTGTGCGGCGCGTTGATTACCCGGCTCATGCGCCCGAGCTCGTAGTCGAGCGAACGCTCGGTGGCACCCGTCGGGGGCGAGACATCCGCGCCGAAGACGCGAACGCCGATCCTGCGCAGGCCGCGGAAGGGGCCAAGCCCATCTCCCTGCTGCAGCGCGAGCTTGGCGGCCGCGTGCCAGTCCGCCTCCACGCCGAGATTGCCCGGCCGCAGCCACCAGGTGTGGCCCGCTGCCTTGAAGGCGACCGGCACCTGCGCGACGGCGCTCGCCCGCCGCTCGAGCTTGGCGGTGGCCTCGGAAGCGGTCAGGCCGCCGACATTGACCCCAGCAACGCGAACGCCCGCGGCGATTCGTGCGGGTGAGCCGGCGAACAAGAATCCGAGCAGCGCGCCGCCGACCATCCCGACGATCGCGAGCGCCGCGATGCGCTGCAAGAGAAGCGTCCGCGAACGACCGCGCCGGCGGCTGCGGACCCTCACCCCACTAGTCCCTGCCTCCACGCGCAAGACGAGAAGTGTAGCGGCGCCTCAGGCCGTCTCAGGAGTCGCGAGGCAAGAAGATTTCTCTCGCGATGACAAGCCGCTGGATCTGCGAGGTGCCCTCGTAGATCTGGAACAACTTCGCGTCGCGCATCAGCTTCTCGACGGGGTATTCCTTCATGTAGCCGTAGCCGCCGAAGATCTGCACTGCATCGGTGGTCACCTTCATCGCCGTGTCCGCCGCGAACCGCTTTGCGTACGACGATTCCAGCGTCGCCCGCTTGCCCTGATCGAGGAGCCACGCCGCCTGCCAGACGAGCAGCCGCGCCGCCTCGATCTCGGTGGCCATGTCGGCGACGAGGAAGTTGACCCCCTGGTTCATGGCGATCGGCTGGCCGAACTGCACGCGTTCCTTCGAATACGCCACGGCGTGCTCGAAGGCGGCGCGGGCGACCCCGACGGCGCCGGCTGCTGTCCCCGGGCGCGTGTTGTCGAGCGTCTGCATCGCGATCTTGAAACCCTCGCCCTCCTCGCCGAGCCGGTTCCCCGCCGGCACCTGCACGTCCTGGAAGGCGAGCGCGGAGGTGTCGGTCGCGCGCTGGCCCATCTTGTCGAGGTGCTTCTCGATCGTCACGCCGTCCGCGTTTCTCGGGACGACGAAGGCGGTCAGCCCGCGGTGACCGGCAGCCTTGTCCGTCGAGGCGAAGACGGTGAACCAGTCCGCTTGCCCCGCGTTGGTGATGAACATCTTCGAGCCGTTGAGGACGTAGTCGTCGCCGTGCCGCACGGCGGTCGTCTGGATCCCGGAGACGTCGGAGCCGGCACCGGGCTCGGTCAGCGCGAACGAACAGAGGATCGGCTCCTCGAGGAGCGGGGCCAGCCACTCGCGCTTCTGCTCCTCGGTGCCGGCAAGCAGAACCGGGAGCGCGCCCAGGATGTTGGCCACGATCGACGTTCCGATCCCGGAGCAGCCCCAGCAGAGCTCCTCGCCGATCAGCGCGCCCTCCATCCCGCCGAGGCCCGCGCCGCCGAGCTCCTCGGGGATGTGTGGGTTCATCAGCCCGACCTCGTGGGCCTTCGCCACGACCTCTGCCGGATGGGTCTGGTGCTCGTCGTACTCGGCGGCCTTCGGCCGGATCTCGCGGGCAGCGAAGTCGTGCGCGAGCTCGCGCAGAGCCCGCTGCTCTTCAGTCAGCGCAAAGGAGATACCGGTGCCGATTGCCTCTGCCGTAGCCATTCCGCCCTCTTGATTGACTGATCAGTCAAAGAGTAGCGGCACCCTCGGCCCAGCGAAACCCCGTGGGCGAGGGAGCAGGCTCGAGCGGGCTGGGCGGAAGGCCTTCCCTGGGCTCGGGCTCGTTGTACGCGCGGGGCGCCACGTCGTTCGGCGAGTCCGGGTGGAATAGCGACGCGAGATACTGAATCTGCCCCCTGCCGGGGCCGAGCTCGAACATGCCGCCGCCGTAGAGGCCGATCTCGTGGTCGGCGCAGTAGTCGTAGAAGTCGAGCAGTCCTCGGAGGTAGCCGAACCGGGAAGGCTTCGAGTTGAGCGTGCGCGGCGGGAACGGCAGGGCCTCGACGTCGGCGACGGAGTGGATGGGGGCATCCCAGGTGATGCGATCGCGGTAAGGCCTGAGCACGGGATCGGTCTCGTCCGTGAGCGCCGGGTCCTCGATGTAGGCCTCCGGGAAGCCCTCGGCAACGCGGCGATAGAGATCCGCGTCGGGCGGCGGGTCCTCGTCGGTGCGGTAGTACGCCTTCAGGTCGGCGGTGACGGCGGCGCCTGTCTCGGCCAGCTCGTGGATCAGCTCGTCACTCCAGTCGCTCGCGGGGTCGAGCTTGAAGCGCAGGGTCGGGTCGAGCTCGAGCCAGCGGCGGATGACCCGGCTCGAGGGCGGATCGCCGAGCCCGGGCGAGACGACGAACGCTACGGGCCGCGGCTCTCGGCCGACGGCCTCGGCGAAGCTCTTGCCGGCCTGACGCAAGGCAAGGTCGAGAGCGGCGCTCTCGTAGGCCCAGCGCCGCCACGGCTCGGAGATCTCGAGCGCGGCCGAGAAGCTCTCGAGCGTCCACGAGCCGGCGAGCGGCAGCACCGGCCCCGCGGCCTGCTCGCGGTCGTGCGCCTCCGCGTACCAGGTCACGTCCTCCCCCACGCCCTCCTCGCCTCCGTGCAGCCTCACCACGCTCGTGACGCGGCTGAACCCGCGCGTGACGGGCTGCTCGAGTCGCTCGAGCTCGTACGACTCGACCTCCAGGGGAAGCTGGGCGAAGCGCTTCCATAGACTCTCAGCCATGGAATTCGACCTTACAGACGAGCAGCGCCTGATTCAGGAGACGGTGCGCTCCTTCGTGGACGAGCGCGTCCTGCCGAACGCGATCGAGAACGACATCAACCATCACCTCGACCTGGGCGTGATCGAGGGCATGGCCGAGCTCGGGCTGCTCGGGATCGTCGTCCCCGAGGAGTATGGCGGCGCCGGTCTCGACTTCGTCGCGGAGGCGCTCGCCTGCGAGGAAATCGAGCGCGGCGAGGCAGCCTTCAGGACGCTGATCTCGGTGCACGTGGGCCTGAACTCGCTCTCGCTGCTTCGGTACGCGAGCGAGGAGCAGAAGCAGCGTTACCTCGTGCCGCAGGCGAAGGGCGACAAGCTCGCCTGCTTCGGGCTGACGGAGCCGGGTGCGGGCTCGGACGTCGCGGCGATGCGCTCGACCGCGCGCCGGGAGGGCGATACCTACGTCCTGAACGGCCAGAAGAACTGGATCTCGTACGCCACGGTCGCAGACCACCAGCTCGTCTTCGCGAAGACCGACCCGGCGGCGAAGCACAAGGGGATCTCGGCGTTCATCGTCGAGCGCGAGTGGCCAGGGGTCTCGACCCGCGAGACCGAGCACAAGCTGGGCATCTGGGCCGGTTCCACGGGCGAGCTCTTCTTCGAGAACGTCGAGGTGCCGGCCGAGAACCTCGTCGGCGAGGAGGGCCAGGGCTTCGAGATCGCAATGTACGGGCTCGACCAGGGCCGTTTCACTGTGGCGGCCGGTGCGTGCGGCGTGATCAGCGCGTGCCTGTCGCGCTCGGTCGAGTACGCGCGGGAGCGGGAGACCTTCGGCCAGCCGATCGGCAAGTACCAGTTCGTCCAGGACATGATCGCCGAGATGGTGCTCGGCTACGAGACGTCGAAGCTGCTCGTGATGCAGGCGGCGTGGCTGAAGAACGAGGGCCGCCGGAACACGCGCGAGACCTCACTGGCGAAGTGGCATGCGACCGAGTCGGCTTTCCGGGCGGCGCACCTTGCGATCCAGGTGCACGGCGCTTATGGCTACTCCGCCGAGTACGGGATCGAGCGCTACTTCCGCAACGCGCGAGCGCCGATCATCTACGAAGGCACGACGCAGATCCACAAGCTGATGCAGGCCGAGCACGCGCTCGGCTACCGCCGCCTGAACGGCCGCGACGGCGAGGCCTCGCCGATCGCCGCGTGGGCCCCCGCGCTCGCGCAGGCGCGCTAGCCGAACGCTGCCGCCGCGGACCACTGCCAGTCCCGCGCTTGGCTCGCGCAGAGCCCTGCCCGCACCGGGTTGTCGAGGACGTACGCGACTGCGGCCTCGAGATGCCGCTCGTCGCGGAGCACGAATGACGAGAACCGCTCCTCGAAGAGGTGGCCTCGCCGGCCGTGGCGGTAGTTGAAGCGGCGGGCGTAGATCCCCGTTAAGGCGCCTCATGCCGTCTGAGAGCTGCGTCCTGTGAGGCCTCGAGGACGAGGTGGTAGTGCGTGCCCATCAGGCAGTGCGCGTGGCAGCGCCAGTCGAAGAGTGCGACGGTCGAGCGCAGGAGCTGAAGGAAGTCGAGGCGGTCGAGGTCGTCGACGAAGAGATCGACGCCGCCGAAGTTCGCGCGAGCAGTCGCATGGAAGAATCCGTCGTCGAGCTGGTACGTGGAAGCCGTCGGCATCCGCTCGACCGTAGCCGCGCACCGCCACCGCACAGCTGAAACCGGACGCCATTCGCTCGCGGTTCAGCGCACTCCCAGTGACAGTCCCTGTGACTGTCACTGTGACTGTCACCGGTCGCTACTCGCCGTCCCAGTAGTCGACTGCGGACTCTCGCCGCACGATCAGCGAGTCGTCGCTCCCGGCGATCCAGATGCCGAGCTTGTCGCTGTCGGGATACACCGCCACGGCCGGCGATTGCTTCGTCGAGAAGAAGACGATCCGCACCGGCTCCGCTGTCCCGTTCCGCACCTGGTGAGCGCCGTCCGGCCCCTCGGGGAAACAGACCACGTCGCCCGCCTCGAGCTCCTGCTCGCCCTCGGGCGTCCGCAGCGTCGGACGCCCGGCGACCACGAGCAGCCACTCCTCGGTCCCGTACTCGTAGTGGTACGGAAAGCTCTTCTGGCCCGGCGGCAGCTCGTAGACCGTTGCACCGAGCATCGTCGCCCCCAACACCGGCCCGATCATCTGTGCTCGCCAGCGATATCCCTCCCGCTCCTGCTCGCGCTCCCACTCGTCCCCGTACAGGTTGAAGCGCTTCACACCACCGGCACCTCCACGTCCACGTTCGTCTTCGGCTCGATCTCCATCAGCCGCACGAGCAGCGGGATCGCGCCGAGGATCGCCAGACCGCAGATCGGCCAGAGCACCTGGTACCCGTCCGTCGCCGGAAAGTACGGCCCCGCAAGGTCGATCGCCAGCCCCGCGACCGGCGCGCCGACGAGCAGCCCGATCCCCTTCGTTGTGGTGGCCAGCCCTGAGGCCGCGCCGCGGTGCTCGACCGGCACGATCTTGTAGAGCAGCCCCCAGGCGAGCGTCATCACGGTGCCGCCGGCGATCGAGACGCCGACGATCAGCCCGAAGTACCAGTCGTGCCACTGCTCCGCGAATCCGGCGGCCACACAGCCGCCGCCGTAGATGAACGACGCGAAGAAGATCACGCGCGCCAGCCCGAAGCGGTCGCCAAGGCGCCCGGCGAAGATCGCGGCGATCACGTAGCCGACCGCAACCGACCCGAGAACCGCCGAGGACAGCACCTTCGACTGGTGCAGCCCGTCGATCACGTAGAGCACCACGAACGTCCTCGCGGCCGCGAACGCCCCCTCCCAGGCCGAGTTCGCGAGCAGGAAGCGCCGCACGTCGCCGTCCTCCCAGAAGATGTGCCAGCTCCGCTGGATGTACGCCCAGAAGCCCTGGAAGACGCGCCCGTGGCCGCCGTCCTCCCGCACCAACAGGATCGCCAGCCCGCAGGCGGCCGTCGTCAGGATCGAGGCGAGGATGAACGGCGAGGGCCGCCAGAGCTTGAACAAGAGGCCGCCGCCGACGAGCGCGGTCCCGAGCGCGATCCCTCGAAGGATGTGCTGGATTCCTTGCGAGCGGCCGAACACCTCCGGCGGGAGCACGTCCGGGTAGAGGCCACGGTACGGCGTCTCGTAGAGGTAGTACGCGAAGAAGAACGACATCACGATCACGACCGTCGTCCAGAGGTTCGGCATGAACGGCATCAGCAGCAGGCAGAACCCCATCGGGAAGAGCGCGACGAGCATGAAGGGGCGCCTTCGACCGAGCGGGGTGTGGAACGAGTCGCTCCAGGGACCGATGATGGGAGAGATCGTGAGCGCGAAGATGCCCTCGGCGCCCAGGATCACCCCGATCAGGCCGCCGGAGTCCGTGAACCGGTGCAGCAGCGGCGGCAGGTAGGCCGCGGTGGTGGTGATCGAGAATGCGAGCCCGAACGCGCCGAGCCCGAGCTTCCAGAGCAGCCGCCGCTGGACCGGGGGCACGGTGGCCAGGGCCTGCGACGCGGGTGTCGTCTCCACCTAGGCTCGAGTCGTCGCGAGGTCGGGGGCGAGCCCGCCGCTGACGATCTCGACCAGCGTGTGCTCTGCGCGGGCGACGTCCTCCTCCGAGTCCGGCAGCCGCCCGAGCACCCAGCCGGTCAGCAGCTCCTCGACGGCGCCGTAGAAGATGTAGCTCGCCAGCCGCGCGTCGAGATCGCTGCGGATCGTGCCGTCCGCCTGGCCCCGCTCCACGATCTCCTGGATCGCCGCGAACGACGCCGCGATCTCGTCCATCTCGCCGGGCAGGTACTGGCTCCGGGTCACCTCGAGCACGAGCACGCGCACGAGGTCCGGGTCGCGTCGCCAGGAGCGCAGCAAGATCTCGGCCACCTTCCGCAGCTGCTCCCTCGGCGGGTCGCCCGCCTGCTCGACGCTCTTGATCGTCTCGATCAGCGCGCGCCAGGTCTCGCGGAAGACGCTGCGAAGAACGTCCTCCTTCGACTCGAAGTAGTGGTAGAGCAGCCCGTAGGCGACGCCTGCTTCCTCGGCGATGTCGCCGACCCGGCTGGAGTGGTAGCCCTTGCGCGCGAAGACCCTCACCGCTGCATCGAGGAGCAGTCGGCGCTTCTCTCCCTGCGCGTTCGACCGGTCAGGCAACCCGGCGGAGTCTAGTGGAACCGCTTAGCTGAGCCGAATCCCGAGCGCCGCCGGGAGCGCGAAGAGATCCGGCAGGCGGTTCTCGACCTCGGGGTGGCGGTCTTCCCGATCGAGCAGGAAGGCCCTCTGGATCCCCGCGGCGCGGGCACCCTCGATGTCGTCCTCGAGCGAATCGCCCACCATCGCGGCGTCCTCCGGTTCCACCTCCAGCCGCTCCAAGACCGCCCGGAAAATCGTCGGATGAGGCTTCGTGCGCCCGAAGGCGCCCGAGCCGAGCGCGGCGTCGACGTCGAGCTTGTGGTGCGCGATGAACTTCTCGAGGTTCCGTCCGGTGTTCGAGACGAGACCGAGCTTCAGGCCCTGAGCACGCAGCTCGGCCAGCACCGGCAGCGCGTCCTCGAAGAGCTCGAAGTGCTCGGCATGCTCCCAGGCGCGCGTCATCTCGACTGCGCAGTCGTACGCCGAGTCGGCGTCGCCGCCCATGCCGCGGATGATCCGCTCGGTGAAGGCGACCCAGATCTCCTCGTCGTGCTCGAGCTCCGGATGGCGCTTGATCCCCTCGACCGCCTGCTCGCGTGCCTGCGGGTAGCTAGACGGGTCGAGCTCGAGGCCGAAACGCGCGCCGAGCCGTTGGTAGCCCTCCGGGCCAAGCTCCGGCCCGGGGCGGGCGATCGTGAAGTCGACGTCGAAGAGAACCGCGCGGAGCGTCACGCGGGCGCGGGCCAGCGGTAGGCGTCCGCCTGCCGGTTCTTGAGCGAAGGCAGCGTGTCGCGCACCGAGCGCAGCCGGGCCCGGTCGAGCTCGGCGGAGATCACCGTCTCCTCATCCGGCGCCTGCGCCAGCACGATCCCCCACGGGTCGACGATCAGCGACCGCCCGTACGCCGGCTTGCCCGGCAGCGTCTCGCCGACCTGCGCCGGGGCGGCCACGTAGTACTGGTTCTCGATCGCACGCGCGCGCAGGAGGACGTGCCAGTGGTCCTTCCCGGTCGGCGTCGTGAAGTGCGCGGGAACAGTCACGAGCTCCGCGCCCTCCAGCGCGAGGATTCGGTAGAGCTCCGGGAAGCGGACGTCATAACAGACCGTCAGCCCGATCGGCCAGCCTTCGCCCCGCACGACGACCGGTTCCTCGCCCGGCTCCTCCGCCTCGGACTCGCGGTAGACGTGGCCGCCGACTTCGACGTCGAAGAGGTGGATCTTGCGATAGAGGCCGAGCAGCTCCCCGTCGGGGCCGAAGGCGAGGCTCGTGTTCGAGAGCTTCTCGCGACCCTCGCGCTTCTCGGAGATCGATCCGCCCACGAGCGTGATCCCGTGCCGCTTCGCCCACTCGGCCATCGCCGCGACCGACTCGCCGCCCTCGAGCGGCTCGGCTGCGGCGTGCAGCACTTCCGGGCTCCCGATCGCGTTCCACTTCTCGGGCAGCGCGACCACGTCGGCGCCGGTGGCCGCGGCCCGCGCGACCAGCCGCTCGGCCTTCTCGAGATTCGCCGCCTTGTCCGGCCCGCTAGTGAGCTGGACGCAGGCGACGCGAAGCAGGTCGGACACGCGAGCAGGATAGCTTTCGACCCATGGAGGCGATCACCGCCGCGTCTTCCCGCGCCCGCTTCCTGCAGGCGTTCCAGAGCCGTGACTTCCGGCTGCTCTGGAGCGGGCAGGCGGTGTCGCTGCTCGGCGACACGGCGTTTGTGGTCGCCCTCGGCTGGCGCACATTCACGCTCACCGGCTCGGCTCGCTCGCTGGGAATCGTGCTCACCCTCCAGGGCATCGGCCTGCTCTCGACGGTGCTCCTCGGCGGCGCGCTCGCGGACCGATACGACCGACGCACGCTGATGCTCGTCTCCGACGTTGCACGGTTCGGGGTGATCGGCGCGCTCGCAGTCGTCGACGCGACAGGGCACCTCAGCATCGGCCTTCTCGCCGGGCTGGCGTTCGCGGAAGGCCTGGCGACCGGGTTCTTCACGCCCGCGCTCGGCGGCCTCGTGCCGCTCATCGTCGACCGGCCCGGACTGGGCTCGGCGAACGCGCTGATCGGGATGGCGCGGCAGGCGAGCCTCCTGATCGGGCCGACGTTCGCCGCGCTGATGTACGGCCTCGCGGGCTCGACCGTCGTCTTCGGCTTCAACGCCTGCTCGTACCTGATCTCGTTCGCATTCGTGTTCGCGACGAGGCCGCGTGTCGCCGAACGAGCCGAATCCGTGGGCACGCTGCGCGAGATCTGGACCGGGATCCGCTACGTCGGAGGGATCCCGTGGCTCTGGGTGACGATCACGCTCTTCGCTTTCGTGCTCATGTTCCAGTGGGCGCCGATCCAGGTGCTGACACCGAAGCTCGTCCGCGACCACTTCCTCCTCGGAGTGGGCGCCTACGGCGTGATCTTCTCGATGCTCGGCGCGGGAATGATCGTCGGTGCGATCACCTTCGCCCAGACGAACCCGAGGCGCCGGCGCGGACTGATCTCGTACCTGATCTGGATGGTGAACAGCCTCCTCGTCGTCGTCTTCGCGCTCTCGCCCTGGTACTGGCTCGCTCTTGTCGCGTCCTTCTTCCGCGGCATCTGCATCGGCTACGGAGTCGCGGTCTGGGAGACGATGCTGATGGAGCTCGTGCCCCAGCACATGCTCTCGCGCGTGGTCAGCCTCGACTGGTTCGGAGCCTTCGGGTTGACACCGTTCGGCCTGCTCGCCGCGGGCGCGGTTTCCCACTACTTCTCGGCCGGGGCGATCATCGCCGGTGGGGCCGTGATCTCGATGTGCCTCGTCGGCGCCGGGCTGCTGTCGCGCCAGATCCGGGAGATCGACTAGTGGAGCACTGGGGAGCACTGGTTTCAGGAGCCGTCGCCTGGGACCTCCGGACGAGGGAATGTGAAGATGAACTCGTGAGCCCGGTCTACTGGAAGCCGAAGTACGGAACGAGAAGCTCGCGCCACCGAGCCTGGGTGAAGCAGGAAGAAAAGCGGGAAGCGGCCATGAAAAGGCGTAGGCAGCCTCCTCTTCGCGAACGCCTACGCAAGCTCTTCAGACGCTAACCTGTCTCCGCTCGGGGTGTGGCGCAGCCTGGTAGCGCGCTCCGTTCGGGTCGGAGAGGTCCCCAGTTCAAATCTGGGCACCCCGATGAGGTCGCGGGGGAACCGCTGGTTCCCCCGCGAGAAACTCATCGATCGCATCGGCGCAGGCGTCAGGCCGCTCGCCGATCAGCAGGTGGCCGCAATCCGCGATCACCCGTAGCCGCCCGCGCAACCTGCGCGCGTAGTCGAACGCATCGCCGATCGGCAACTGGTTGTCGCGAGCGCCCCAGAGCACGAGGGACGGGCAGCGCACGCGGTCGAGGTCGGGCCGCGGATCGTCCCGCATCAGCGCCTTGGCCGCGCTGAACGTGTCGGTGTGGCGTGCCGGCCCGGAGAGGAAGGCCTCGACCACGTCGGCCGGAAGCGCCTGCGGGTCGGCCGCGCCCCAGCGCCCGAAGACGAGGCTCTTGAGTACCGGCGAACGGGCGACCAACCGCCGATGCGGCGCGATCCGCCGGCCGGGCTTCAGGATCCCGGTGATCGTGAGCGCGTAGCGCGCGCTGCGGGTCCCGGACGAGATCCCGGCCGCGGCGGCGAGGACGAGGCGGCTGACGCCGTCCGGCCGGCGGATCGCCAGCCGCAGCGCGATCGCGCCGCCGAGCGAGTGCCCGACGACCGCAGCGGGGAAAAGGCCCTCGCGCTCGGCGACTTCTGCGAGCGAGTCGGCGTACGCGTTCAGGTTCGGCGCTGCCGGCAGCGCCTCGGAGCCACCGTGCCCGGGCAACTCGGGAACGAGCAGGCGCCGCCCACGGCAACAGCAACGGCGCCAGGGCCAGCCAGTTCGACGGCGGCCCCGCCGAGCCCGTGCACGAGCACGAGCGGCTCGCCCTCCCCGCAGACCAGGTAGCGAAGCCTCGAGCCGCGCACCTCGGCGAAGCGTTCCTCGAATCCGGGCAGCTCGACTGAGGCGTTGCTTGCAATGCCGACCATGAGAGCACGCGGCGGCTTCGCCGACGCGTGCGTTTTCTTTGCGTCCGTCACCAAGGCCGATTATTCTTCGAGCGATGAACAGTTTGGGGAGGCAGGACCCCTGATTCCTGCGCGACACCTACGAGGAGCACTCGGCTAGCCCGCAAGCGCAGTAGCGCAGGCGGGCTTTTTCATGCCGTCTCAAGGAAAGGAGCAAACAGCGAGATGCCAAACCACCTGACGCCGGAAGAGCTGTCCAAGGAGCTCGGGATCGAGCGGCTGGAAGTGATCCGCCTCTGTCTCGAGGAGGGGGTCCCGATCTACCAGGGCAAGATCGACAAGACGCTCTTCCAGGCGCAGCTCGAAGCGGTCGGCGCCACCCCCCAACCGCACTAAAAACTACTTCGCTGCGGCGCGCTTCTTCGGCGCTGACTTCTTGCGCGCGGCCGGCTTCTCGCCGTTGGCGGTGCGGCCGCCCTTCGTCGCGGCCACGCTCTGCTTCAGCGCTTCCATCAGGTCGATCACCGGCGCGTCGGCCACCGGCTCCGGCATCGCGATCTCCTCGCCGGCCAGCTTGGCCTCCAGCAGCTTCCGCAGGTTCTGCCGGTACTCGCTCTTGAACTCGTTCGGGTCGAACTCGCCGACTAGCCCGTCGATCAGCTGGCGCGCGAGCTGTAGCTCCGGCTCCTTGACCTTGATCTCCTCGACCGCCTCCTCGATCTCCGCCTGGGACTTGACGTCCTCGGCGAGGAAGAGCGTCTCGAGCACGAGCGCGTCGCCCTTGGGGCGAATCAGGCAGAAGTTCTCGTTGCCGCGGATCACCATGCGGCCGATCGCTGCCATCCCCGTCTCCTTCATCGCGTCGAGGAGCAGCACGTACGGCCTCCGCTGCGCCTCAGCGGTGGAGGGCGCGAGGAAGTAGGTTCGGTCGAAGTAGACCGGGTCGACCTGCTCGAGCGGGACGAACCGCGAGATCTCGATCGCGCGCGAGGTGTCCCGCTGCTCGATCGCCTCGAGGTCGGCGTCCTCGACGATCACGAACTGGCCCTTCGAGACCTCCCAGCCCTTGACGAGCTCGTCCGCCGTGACCTCGCGCTCGTGCACCGGGCACCACCGCTTCTGCTTGATCGGGGTCTTGCACTCCCGGTGCAGCGTGCGGAACGAGACATCCGAGGCGCGGGCCTTCGGCGCCGTCGCAGGCGCGAGCCCGACCGGGATGGTCACCAGGCCAAAACTGAGGGATCCGTTCCAGGTAGTTCGCATGAGTCCGCCTTCGGAATTCTAGTGGGACCGGGCTGTTTCGCCGCGGCCGCAGGCTTCCCTCCCCACCTTCCGTCAGCGTAAGCTGAGGTCCTGAGCGAGACGACGGCAAAGGCGCCGCCGGAGCCCAGCGCACGGGCCGGCGAAGGGCGGACAATCGGGCGTCTGTGGCGCGACGGGGTCGCGGCCGGTCGCACCAACCCCGCCTATCTGGTCGAAGGCCCGGACGGCTGGAGCGAGATCTCCTGGGACGAGGCCGCGCGAACGGTCGACGAGCTCGCGAACGGGCTGCTCGCGCTGGGCGTGCGCAAGGGCGACGCGGTCGGGATCCTCGCCCAGACCAGCCTCGAGTGGGCGCTCTTCGACTTCGCGCTGGGGCTGATCGGAGCCGTCGGCGCGGCGGTCTACGCGAACAGCTCGCCCAAGGACGCGCGCTACGTGCTCGAGCACTCAGACGCGGTGGCCGTGCTCGTCGAGAACGAGGAGCAGCGCGCCAAGATCGCCGGCGCGCAGATCCCACACGTCCTGACCTTCGCCGACCTCGCCGGGTTGCGCGAACGCGGTCGTGAGCTCGCAGCGGAGCAGCCGAACGCCCTCGCCGAAGCCGAGGCCGCCGTCGGCGAGGAAGACCTCTTCACGTTCATCTACACCTCGGGGACGACGGGCCCGCCGAAGGCCTGCATGATCCGCCACCGCAACTACTACGAGATGGCGGGCTGCGTCGACCACGTCGACTCGTTCGCCTTCTCGAACGACACGATGCTGCTCTACCTGCCGCTGGCCCACAACTTCGGCCGGCTGATGCACCTCCTCGGCGCGCACGTCGGCTACACGATCGCGTTCTGCCCGGACCCGCTCCGCATCGCCGAGGTCCTCCCGGTCGTCCGCCCGACGATCCTGCCCAGCGTGCCGCGGCTGTACGAGAAGGTGCACACGGCGCTCCAGGCGCAGTTCGACCTCACCCACGGCGTCAAGCGCCGGCTGCTCGACTTCGCGCTGCGGACCGGGCGGCAAGCGAGCGAGGTCCGCCAGCAGGGCCGCCCGTTGCCCCCCGGGCTCGCGCTGCGCCACCGGCTCGCCGACCGGCTGGTCTACCGCAAGGTGAAGAACCGGCTGGGCGGAAGGCTGCGCCTCGGCGTCTCGGGCGGCGCGCCGCTCGCGAAGGAGATCGGCGAGCTCTTCCACGCACTCGACATCCTGATCATCGAGGGCTGGGGCCTCACCGAGTGCACCACCGCGGCATCGGTCAACCGGCCGAACCGCTTCCGCTTCGGCAGCGTCGGGCCGGCACTACCCGCCTTCGAGGTGCGCGCCGCGGAGGACGGTGAGCTCCTGATCCGCAGCGAGACCGTCTTCGCCGGCTACTACAAGGACGAGGAGGCCACCCGGGAGGTGCTCGACGACGACGGCTGGCTGCGCTCCGGCGACGTGGGCTCGATCGACGAGGACGGCTTCATCCACATCACCGACCGCAAGAAGGACATCCTCGTCACCGCGGGCGGCAAGAACGTCGCCCCGCAGAACCTCGAGAACGCGCTCAAGACGGCGCCGCTCGTCTCGCAGGCCCTCGTCGTCGGCGACCGGCGGCCCTACGTCGCGGCGCTGATCACGGTCGATCCCGAGCAATCGCAGGACCTGGGGCCCGAGGAGCAGGCCGAGCGCATCCAGGCGATCGTGGACGAGGTGAACGCCGACCTGTCGCGCTTCGAGCAGATCAAGCGCTTCACGATCCTCCCACGCGACTTCAGCGCGGACGAGGACGAGGTCACGCCGACCCTGAAGCTGAAGCGGCGCATCGTCGCGGAGCATTTCGCCGACCGAGATCGAAGAGCTGTACTCGGCCTAGAGCCTGCGCGCGCCGACGTACGACGACGCGTACCAGCCGGTCATGCTCGAGATCTTGACCACGTCGCCGGTGTGCGGAGCGTGGATGAAGCTGCCGCCCCCGACGTAGATGCCGACGTGGCCGAGCCCGTCGAAGAAGACGAGGTCGCCGGGCTGGAGCGAGCCTTGCGAGACCGGGCTGCCGTAGCCGTACTGCGCCGCCGCATTGTGCGGCAGGCTCACGCCGATCTGGCTGAAGACGTACATCACGAGACCGGAGCAATCGAAGCCGCCGGGCGAGGCTCCGCCCCACACATACGGCGTGCCGAGGTAGCGCATCGCGATCCCGACGACGCCGCCATAACGGGCCGGCGGGGGAGCGATCGTGGGCGAAGGCGTGGCAGTCACCGTCTGCGACAGCGCCGACTGGCCCGCAGCAGCCTGCTGCGCCGAGAGCTGCTGCTGTAGCTGGCGCTGGAGCTCGGCCTGCCGCTGCTGCTCCTGCGCCTGGAGATGCTCGATCTCGCCCTTGATCGAGCCGAGCAACGCCTGGCGCTGCCCGAGCTGGCTCTGGATCGAGGAGCGGGCGGCATCCCGTTCGGAGACGAGCTGCACCTGCTCGCTGCGCGCGTGCTGGAGGCGCCGTTGCCGCTGTTGCACCTCCCGGCGGAAGTGTGCGACCTGGCGCAGGACGAGCGAGTCCTGCTGCCCGACGCGGTCGACGGCGTCCATGCGGCTGAGCATGTCGTCGAGGCTCGAGGAGCCGAGCAGCACCGCGAGGCCGGAATCCTGGCCTTCGGAGGTGTAGAGGTCGACCAGCCGCGACGAGAGCTGCCTCTGCGCCCGCTTCAGGCTCTTCTTGGCGACGACGAGGGCGTCCGTGTTGGAGGAAAGATCGTGCTTGATTCGTGTCAGCTGGACGTTGGCGAGGTCGTAGGCCTCGATCGCCCGCTCCAGGCTCGAGTCGAGTTGCTGGATCTGGCCGAGGACGCTCTGCGCCTCAGCGCGTTTGGACGCGACTGTGGGATCCGCAAATGCGGGTACAGCAGCCAGCGCAAAAGCCGCAACCAATGCGATGACCGTTGCCGGCGCCATTCGTCTCGTCGAGCGGGAGGGGGGCTGGATGCTCGACAGGCGCCCTCCTGCGAGGGGCCGGTACGTCACAAGCACGGCACCCTAACAAGGGTGTCGGACGACCGCAAACGGCGTCATTGACACAAACGGGCTAGAACGGTCTCCCAGACCCGGACCGCACAAGCTGTGTGGTACGGTGCCGCGTCGTGCCGGGGGAGACGCGCAAGCTGCGAGCCTGGCCGATCGTCCTCGGAACGCTGTTGGCGCTCAGTAGTCTCGTTCCAGGCACGGTCGCCGCGGATTCCGCCTCCAGCATCAAAGAGCGGGCATCGCAGCTGTCACAGCAGAACGCCGACCTGGCGGGGAGGTCACGCGGCGCGCTGCTCGATTTGTATGCGCTCGACTCGAAGCTCGCCCGCGAACAGGCGCGGCTGGTCGCCCTTCGGATCCGGACGGCCGAGATCCACGCGGAGCGCGCCGCCGCCCAGCAGCGCCTCAGCGTCGCCCGCCACTCGCTGAGAGTTTCGCAGGACGCGCTGGCTCGTCGCCTCCAGCTTCTCTACGAGCAGGGCGACTCCGACCCGCTCGCAGTCGTCCTCGGAGCTTCCTCGGTCGACGAGGCGCTCAGCAGCCTCGACTCACTCGACCGGCTCGCCGACCAGGACCGCCTCGTGATCGAGCAGACGCGCAAGGCCAAGCAGCAGCTCACGCGCATCACGCGCGCGCTCGCCAAGCGCCAGCTCGAACTGCAGGGGCTGGCCGACCAGGCGGCGCAGTCGACGCTCCAGCTGGAACAAGCGCGCGCCGAGCGGTCGTCCTACCTTGCGAGCCTGGCAAGCCAGCGTCGGCTGAACGCCGCTGCGATCTCTTCACTCCAGCAGCAGGCTCTCGCCGTCGAGACGAGGTCCCGCCAGCTCACGGCGGTCGCCTCCGGGCGGCCCGCGCCGACGATCGAGCCCGGTCTCGGAGGCCGCACGCTCACGGTGACGGCGACCGGCTATGCGATCAAAGGGCGCACCGCCACCGGCGCGCCGACGGGCTGGGGGATCGTGGCCGTCGACCCGAGCGTGATTCCCCTCGGAACGCGGATGACGATTCCCGGCTACGGCTCCGGCGTTGCCGCCGACACGGGCGCCGCGGTGCGCGGCGCGACGATCGACCTCTGGTTCCCGTCGCTCGCCCAGGCTCGTGCTTGGGGCCGCCGCACGGTCACGATCACGCTTCACTGACTAGACTTTTCGGCTCCGCCGCGAAAGGGGGGCGCACTGAGCGACTCCGTCGAGATCCAAGGCGAGGAAGTTGCCGCCAACGTCCGCGTCCTGCTGGTAGACGACCACGACCTGTTCCGCACCGGGCTGCGGAACCTGCTCGAGGAGCGCGGCGTGCAGGTCGCCGGCGAGGCCGGGGCGGGAGCGGACGCGGTCCGGCTGGTGCGGGAGCTCACGCCCGAGGTGGTCGTGATGGATCTGCACATGCCCGGCATGACGGGGATCGATGCGATCCGGCAGATCATCGGCTTCGCGCCGCTCACCCGCATCCTCGTGCTGACGATCTCCGACCAGGACGACGACGTCCTCGACGCGATTCTCGCCGGGGCCTGCGGCTACTTGCTCAAGGACGCGTCCGTCGACGAGCTGATCCGCGGCATCGGCGCGGCGGCCGTCGGCGAGTCGCTCGTCTCACCGGCGATCGCGGGCAAGGTGCTGCAACAGGTGCGCGCCACGGCGATCTCGCCGGAGGCGGCCGACTCGATCCGCGCCGAGCTCTCCGACCGAGAGCTCGACGTGCTCAAGCTGATCGCCGCGGGCAACGACAACGCGATGATCGCGGCCCAGCTCCACATCAGCCCGAAAACCGTCAAGAACCACATCTCGAACATCCTGATGAAGCTTCAGATCGAGAACCGCATCCAGGCCGCGGTCTACGCGGTGCGCAGCGGGATCGTCTAGCCGACTGCTGCGCCGCGCACTGCTGTGGCGTGGTTCCGCAGCCGCGTCAGCGTCGACCGCAGGCTCTCCAAGGCGGTCCCGTTCGACGAGAGGCGACGCGAGATCTGCGCGAGCTCCTGGGACTTCTCGTCCTGGTCGCCCTCGTGCAGCTCTCCTGCGAGCTCCGACAGGCGCTGCTCGAGCCGCCAGCGCTCCGACTCGAGCGCCAGGGCGTAGGCGTAGCCGTCGGTCAGCGTGCGCTCGAGGTGGGCGAGCGTCGCGGGCTCGCCCTCGGAATGGGGCTCGGCGAGCAGCTCGTCGATCTGCTCGAGAAGTGTGGGGATAGCGTCGGGTGCCACAGTGCGCCTCTCAACGATTATCGGCGGGCGACTCGGCGGCGAACAAGGGCCGCTCGACCTATCTCCAACGCGGGTGCGGCCTACGCTTGACGACTGTGTTCATGCCACGAACAATCGCCAGATGACCCGCCGTCGCCTGCCGGTCGTCATCATCCTCGCGCTGCTCCTGGCCGGCCCGGCGGGCGCGGGAGGCTCGCCGCTGGCGAAGCGACTCGCGAAGGCCCTCGCGGTCCCGCACGTCTCCCAAGCCAGGACGGCCGCGATCGCCTTCGACCTGGAGACTGGACAGACGCTGTTCGCCGACCACGGGGCGCTCTCGCTGGCGCCCGCCTCGAATGAGAAGCTGGTCGTCACCTACGCCGCCCTCGCAGGCCTCGGCACCGGCTACAAGATCGAGACCGACGTCCTCGGCCGAGGGCAGCAGAACGCCACCGTCTGGCATGGGAACCTGCTCCTGGTCGGCCACGGCGACCCAACCCTCTCGAGCGCCGACCTCGCCGAGCTCGCGGCGCAGGTGCGCGCCGCCGGGATCACGCGCGTGACCGGTGGGGTTTTCGGCGACGAGACGTTCTTCGACACACGTCGAACGGCCCCGGGCTGGAAGTCTTGGTACTACGTGAACGAGTCGGCGCCGCTCTCGGCGCTGACCGTGGACCGCGCCGGCTACCGCGGCCGGATCTCGCGAAACCCGGCACTGGCAGCGGCGCTGCTCTTCCGCGACGCTCTGCGGCGGGCCGGTGTCGCAGTCGGAGGGGCCGGGCTCGGCGAAGCCCACGGCGACGAGGTGCCGCTCGCAGCTGTGGACTCGCCCCCGCTCTCGGTGATCGTGCGGTACATGGACCGCCACAGCGACAACTTCACGGCCGAGCTCGTGCTCAAGCAGCTGGGGGCGATCGAGAACGAGGTCGGCACCAGCGCCGCGGGAGCCGCCTATGCCCGGCGCCTGCTCGCCGAGGCTGGAGTACCGCTCGCGGGCGTGCGGCTCGCCGACGGCTCCGGGCTCTCGCTGCTCGACCGCCTCACTGTTCGCGCGCTCGCGTCGATCCTGCGCGCGGCCTGGGCCGACCTCGAGGTGCGCCCGGCGTTCATGGCGGCACTGCCCGTGGCCGGGATCAGCGGCACGCTCGCCGACCGCATGCGCGGCCCACCGGCTCGGGGAAACGTGCTCGCGAAGACGGGAACCACCTTCCAGGCGTCCGCCCTCTCGGGCTACGTCAAACGCCGCTATGTGTTCTCCGTGCTCCAGAACGGAAACCCGGTCTCGTCGTTCTGGGCCCGGCGTGCCCAGGACCGGTTCGCGACCGCGCTAGCCGCGCAGTAGCTTTTTCAGGGCGGCTTCGTCGAGCACGGGCACGCCGAGCTGCTCGGCTTTCGCCAGCTTCGAGCCCGGGTTCTCCCCTGCGATGACACCGGTGGTCTTCTTCGAGACCGAGTCTGCGACCTTGGCGCCCTTCTCCTCGAGCGCCTTGCGCGCCTCCTCGCGAGTGAAGCCCTCGAGCGTGCCGGTGACGACGTAGGTGCTGCCGGTCAGCGGCCCCTCGACCGGACGCTCCTCCGGCCCGGCCTCGAATCGCAGCCCGAGCTGCTGGAGCTCCTCGACGAGCGCCCGGTTGTCGGCGTCTGCGAACCACTCGACGATCGCCTCGGCGCGCTCCGGCCCGATGCCGTCGACCTCCTCGACCTCTTCCTGGGTCGCCCCCGAGAGCTTCCCGACGCTGCCGAAATGGCGCGCCAGGCTCTGGGCGGTGACCCAGCCCACGTCGGGAATGTTGAGCCCGAACAGGACACGGCTGAACGGCACGGCCTTGGAGGCCTCGATCGCAGCGATCACGTTGGAGGCGCTCTTCTCCTGGAAGCCGTCGAGCTCGAGGAGCTGGTCCTTCGTCAGGCGGTAGAGGCCGGGAAGCGACCGGACGAGCCCGAGCTCCCAGAGCCGGCGCACGAACTGCTCCCCCACGCCCTCGATGTCGGCCGCGGCCATGACCCAGTTGTTGAGCGTCTCGAGGCCCCGCGAAGGACAGGCGCGGTTGGGGCAGCGGTGCATGGCCTGACCCTCCGGCTTGACCACGTTTGCCCCGCAAAGCGGGCACTTCTTCGGCATCTTGAACGGCTTCGTGCCCTTCACGTGGGGACCGGCGGGACCGACGATCTGCGGGATCACGTCACCCGCCCGCTGGATGATCACGTCGTCGCCCTCGCGGATGTCCTTGCGGTTGATGTCCTCCTCGTTGTGCAGCGTCGCGCGCGAGACGGTGACGCCCCCCACCTCGACCGGCTCGAGCATCGCCCACGGGTTGAGCGCTCCGGTGCGGCCCACCCGGATCGCGATCTTGTTCAGCCTCGTCTGCGCGGTCATCGGCGCCCACTTGAACGCGCGCGACCAGCGCGGCCGCTGGTGCAGCGCGCCCAGGATCGCCTGCTGCTCGAGCGAGTCCACCTTGATCACGATCCCGTCGATCTCGTAGTCAAGCTCGGTCCGGCGCGTCTCCCAGTCGCGGCAGGCGCGCTCGACCTCTTCGATCGACTCCAGCCGCTCGGCGAACGGGTTCGTCCGGAAGCCGTGCTCCCGCAGCAGCTGCAGCGTCTCCCAGTGCGAGCTCGGCTGGAGGCCGTCCGCGGCGCCGAGGCCGTAGACCCAGACCGCGAGCGGGCGCGAGGCGGTGATCGACGAGTCCTTCTGCCGGAGCGAGCCCGCCGCAGCGTTGCGCGGGTTCGGGGCGAGCTTCTGGCCGAGCTCGGCAACACGGGCGTTCAGCTCGCGGAAGCCTGACAGCGGCATGTAGACCTCGCCACGCACCTCGACCAGCCCCGGAACGCCGTCGCCCAGCATCTTCAGCGGCACCGAGGGGATCGTGCGCAGGTTGACGGTCACGTCCTCCCCCTGCACTCCGTCGCCCCGCGTTGCGCCGCGGACGAGCCGGCCGTCTTCATAGGTGAGGTTCACCGCGAGGCCGTCGATCTTTGGCTCGATCACGTACGCGACGGGCTCGTCGGAGTCGAGCCGCTTGCGCACGTCCTCCGCCCACTTGAGCAGGCCTTCGCCGTCGGTCACCTTCTCGAGCGAGCCCATCGGCGTGAGGTGCTGCACCTTCTGGAAGCGCTCCGAGAGCGGGGCGCCCACGCGCTGGGTCGGCGAGTCGGGCGTGACGAGCTCCGGATGCTCCTCCTCGAGCGCCTGCAGCTCGTCGAAGAGCCGGTCGAACTCGGCATCCGAGATCTCCGGCTCGTCGAGCACGTGATAGCGGTAGAGGTGGTGGTTGACCGTCTCCCGCAGCTCGTCGAGCCGCTTCTGGACGTTCCTTTGCGTGCGCGTCGCCATCGAAGTTGATCGTACCGAGGGCCTGCTATCCCACTCGCTCGGTTCTAGTAGCGGACCGAGACGAGGTAGAGGCCCGCCGACGGCGCTGTCGCCCCCGCCTCGTCGCGGGGGCGGCCTTCGAGCAGGGCCGCCAGCTCCTCGGGTGAGCGCTCGAGCATCGTTCCGACCAGGGTTCGCACCATGTGGCGCAGGAACGAGTTGGCGGTGACCTCGAGCTCGAGCGCCTCACCGCGGCGATGCCAGACCGCGGACTCGACCGTGCGCGTGAAGACCTTGTGATGCGTTTCGGTGCGTGTGAATGCACGGAAGTCGTGCTCACCGAGCAGCAGGTCGGCCGACTCGGCCAGCTTCTCCTCGTCGATCGGGTGCGGATACCACCACGAGCGGTTGGCCTCGAACGGAGACCGCTCGCCGCGGCGGTAGACCCGGTACCGGTAGCTGCGCGCCAGCGCCGAGTGGCGGGCGTGGAACTCCGGAGGGGCCTCATCCGCGGCGATCACGGCGACGTCTTCGGGAAGCTCGGTGTTCAGGGCCGCAGCGGCGCGTTCAGCCGGCGCCCCGCCTTCGACTTCCACGGAGGCGACCTGGCCGAGCGCGTGCACTCCGGTGTCGGTACGGCCTGCGACGGCCAACGACGACCAGCCGGGATAGACGCGCTTCAGAGCGTCCTGCAGCGTCCCCTCCACCGTCCGGAGCCCGGGCTGCGCCGCCCAGCCGCGGAAGCCGGTGCCGTCGTACTCGAGGGTTAGCCTCAGGCGCACGTCAGGAGCCCCTGACCATGTTTGTAAGGTGTGCCTTATGCTCTGGTTGCTTGCGGTTTGATCGGTATACTCTACTCATGACCGACAAGCAGGCCTTCCTCCTCCAGCGCGTGCAGCCGGCCATGACCGGCCTGATCGACGGATCCCTGTCGACCCTGGCGCCGATCTTCGCGATCGCGATCCACACGCACAAGCCGTTCGACGCCTTCATCGCCGGCGTCGCGACCGCGATCGGCGCCGGGATCAGCATGGCCTTCTCCGAAGGGTTGTCCGACACCGGCGAGCTGACCGGGCGCGGGAATCCCATGGTGCGCGGCTCGATCACCGGAGTCGGCACATTCGTCGGCGGCATCCTGCACACCTTGCCGTTCCTGATCCCGACCTACAACGTGGCGATCATTCTTGCGATCGCGGTCGTGGCCTTGGAGCTGGTGATCCTGGCCTGGCTGCGCTGGCGGTTCTTCGATACGAGCTTCGCCCGCTCGTTCGCCTCGGTCACGATCGGCGGCGTGATCATTGCCGCCGTCAGCGCCGCGCTCGGAAGCGCCTAGGAGGGCTTGCCCTTCGACCTAGGCGGTTTCTTCGACGGGCTCGGCCTCGCGCTCGGCGCGGGCCGGCAAAGCGAACGTCGCCTCGGGAACGAAGTCGACGAGCTCGAGGTAGACCATCTCGGCCGCATCGCCCTGCCGCGGGCCGATCCTGACGATCCGGCAGTAACCGCCAGGACGGTCGGCGAAGCGCGGGCCGACGTCGCTGAAGAGCTTGTGCACGACGTCCTGCGAGCGCAGGTACGCGAGCGCCTGACGCCGGGCGTGGACGCCGCCGCGCCGTGCGAGCGTGATCATCTGCTCGGCGATCGGCTTGACCTCTTTCGCCTTGGCGGCGGTCGTCTTGATCCGCCCGTGCTCGAACAGGGCGCCGGCGAGGTTGGAGTAGAGCGCCTTGCGGTGCGAGGCATCGCGGCCGAGCTTCCTGCCAGACCGCCGGTGCCTCACGCCGAGGCGCCTTCTTCGCCGCGCAGGTTCAGACCGTGGGTCGCGAGCGTCTCCTTGACCTCTTCGATCGACTTCTTGCCGAAGTTCGGGATCGCGGCCAGCTCGTTCTCGGACTTCGTCACGAGGTCGCCGATCGTCTCGATCCCGACACGCTTGAGGCAGTTGTACGAGCGCACTCCGAGCTCGAGCTCCTCGATCGGGAAGTTCTCCATCCCGTGCGCGAGCGCGGGCTCGGCCTGGGTCTCGGCAGCAGCCTGCTCGCCGAAGCCCTCCATGCGATCGATGTCGGTGAAGATCGCGAGCTGCCGGATCAGGATCTCCGCGGCCTGGCCGATCGACTCGCGCGGGTCGATCGAGCCGTCGGTGGTGACGTCGATGCGGAGCTTGTCGTAGTCGGTGCGCTGCCCGACGCGGGCGGCCTCGACGTCGTACGAGACGCGCCGCACCGGCGAGAAGATCGAGTCGATCGGGATCACGCCGATGGTGTGCTCAGGCCCGCGGTTCAGCTCGGCCGGGACGTAACCGCGGCCACGACCGATGGTGAGCGTCACCTCGAGCTTGCCCTTGTCCGAGAGGTTGGCGATCTCCAGATCCGGGTTGAGGATCTCGAGCTCGGCCGGTGCCTCGATGTCGGAGGCCTTGACGGCTCCGGCGCCCTTCTTGTTCAGGCGCACCTCGATCTCGGGCGACTCGCCGTGGAGCCGGCAGATGAGGCTCTTGAAGTTGAGCAGGATGTCGGTCACGTCCTCACGGACGCCCGGCAGGGTCGTGAACTCGTGCGCGACGCCCTCGATCTTCACCGAGGTGACGGCGGCGCCCTCGAGCGACGAGAGCAGCACGCGGCGCAGCGAGTTTCCGAAGGTGTAACCGAAGCCGCGGTCGAGCGGCTCGATCACGAACACACCGCGGGCGTCCTCGACTTCCTCGTGGACGATCCGCGGGATCTGGAACTCCATCAAACTGGTCCGAACTGCCATAAACCTTTCCTTCCTAGCGGTTGTGGATCCAAGGACGCGTAGCGTGTTCCTTTCACAGCCCTACTTGGAGTAGAGCTCGACGATCAGCGATTCCTGGACGGGGGTGTCGATCTCTTCGCGCGTCGGCCACTTGAGCACCTTGCCGGTGAGGCCGTCGTGGTCGGCCTGGAGCCACGGCGTGACGGAGGCGGTGAGGTCGGTTGCGTCACGCACGACCTGCTCGGCCGAGCTGCCCGGGCGGAGCATCACGATGTCATCGGGCTTCACCTGGTAGCTCGGGATGTTCACGCGGCGGCCGTTGACGTGGAAGTGGCCGTGCCGCACGAGCTGGCGCGCCTGCGAGCGCGAGGCGGCGAAGCCGAGCCGGTAGATGACGTTGTCGAGGCGCGTTTCCAGCATCCGCAGCAGGTTCTCACCGGTGATGCCGGAGCCCTTGGCGGCCTTCGAGTAGTAGGTGCGGAACTGCTTCTCGAGCAGGCCGTAGTACCGGCGCGCCTTCTGCTTCTCGCGCAGCTGGAGCAGGTACTCGGACTGCTTGATGCGGCCGCGGCCGTGCTCGCCCGGCGGGTAGCTGCGGCGCTCGATCGCGCACTTCTCGGTCAGGCAGCGCTCGCCCTTGAGGAAGAGCTTCATGCCCTCCCGCCGGCACTGCCTGCACTTCGGGGAACGGTCGCGGGCCACTAGACGCGCCTCCGCTTCTTCGGCCGCACGCCGTTGTGGGCCTGCGGGGTGACATCCTTGACGCCGAGGATCTCGAGGCCTGCGGCCTGGAGCGAGCGGATCGCGGTCTCGCGGCCCGAGCCGGGGCCCTTCACGAAGACCTCGACCTTCTGCAGCCCGTGCTCCATGCCCTTGCGGGCGCATGCGTCGGCCGTCACCTGCGCCGCGAACGGGGTCGACTTGCGCGAGCCCTTGAAGCCGGCCGAACCGGCGGACTCCCACGCGATCACGTTCCCGTCGTTGTCGGTGAGGGAGACGATCGTGTTGTTGAACGACGTCTTGATGTGCGCCTGCCCGATCGCGATGTTCTTCTTCACGCGGCGGCGCGTGCGACCGCGGGTCGCTTGTCTACGAGGGGGTGCCATCAGGTCTTGGTCGGCGCCTTCTTGCCGCGGCCCACGGTCTTCTTCGGGCCCTTGCGCGTGCGCGCGTTGGTCTTCGTGCGCTGGCCGTTGACGGGCAGCCCGCGCCGGTGGCGGATGCCCCGGTAGGCGCCGATCTCGCCGAGGCGCTTGATCGCCTGCGTGCGCTCGCGGCGGAGGTCACCCTCGACCTGGAGCTTCGAGTCGATGTACTCGCGGAGCTTGGTGATCTCCTCGTCCGTCAGGTCCTTGATCTTCTCGTCGGAGGAGAGGCCCGTCTCGGCGCAGATCTTCTTCGCCGTGGACTGGCCGATGCCGTAGATGTAGGTCAGCCCGATCTCGAGCCGCTTCTGATTCGGGAGATTTACCCCTGCAATTCGCGCCATTAGCCCTGCCTCTGCTTGTGGCGCGGGTTCGTGCAAATGACCATCGTCCTGCCGTGCCGCTTGATCACGCGGCAGCGCTCACACATGGGCTTTACCGATGCTCTGACCTTCATCTGCTCCTGTACCTCGTTCTGGCGCTCGTAGACACGAAAAAACACGGCTTCCGCCGCGGGTGACCATGGTAGCAAACCGTTTACACCAGCCAGCGGCCGTCCTCCTGGACGACTTGACCGTCGAGCTCGATCCTGCCGCCTTGCCGGAGATCCTTGACGATATCCCAGTGCAGCTGGCTGACGTTGGTGCCGCCGACCTCCGGTAGGCCGTTCCCGAGCGCCAGATGCGCCGTCCCGTCCATCTTCTCGTCGAAGAGCGTGTTCTTCATGTAGCGCGTGATGCCGGGGTTGCAGCCGATCCCGAGCTCGCCGAGCCGGCGGGCGCCGTCGTCGAGGTCGAGCATCTCCAGCAGGAACTCCTCGTTGGCCGTTGCGGACGCTTCGACGACGCGCCCGGCTTCGAAGCGAAGTGCGATTCCGGCGACCTCGCGCCCGTTGTAGACAGCCGGGAACTCGCCGAAGACGATCTCGCCTTCGGCCGAGTCCTCGACCGGCGAGAGGAAGAACTCGCCGCCCGGCATGTTGGCGCCCCCGGCGTCGACCAAAGCGGGCCTACCGGCGACGCCAATGCGGATGTCGGTCCCGTCCCCGACGAGCCTGACCTCCTCGGCTTCGTCGAAGTGCTGCGCGTACCGGCTCATGCGCTCACGCTCGGCGTCCCAGTCGAGCAGGCAGGCGCCGTAGAGGAAGTCCTCGAACTCCTGGAGCGAAAGGCCGGCCTCCTGCGCAAGAGACGGGCGTCGGGTACTGGCAGCCGACCCACTTCAGCTCGTGCGTGAACATCCTCTCGAGATGCGGGCGCAGCCCCGACTGAAGGCGCGCCAGCCGCTCGGCCGGCAGGCCCGTCAGCTCGCGCGTGTTCTCCGGCGCCTCGATCGAGATCCATCCGTCCGCGTTGTCGAACGCGTAGGCCTCGATCGGCGCAGGTGTTCCGAGCAGCTCCTCGGGCGCTTCCTGCGCCCACGGGATATTCGTTCCATAGCCGTTCAGGCTCACCCTTTGAAGGGCATACGCCCCACGTCTGCCTACGAGGCGATTGACCTCCTCGAGGAGCGGGCGCGCAAGGTGCCCGCCCGTCACCAGCACCTGCCAGCCCGGCTGGACGTCGACGCACGTCTCCACCAGAAGCGTCGCGTAGGCCTCGATGCGCGGGTCGCCCGTCAGGTGCTGACCGCCGTCTTCGCCGCGGTCAGGATCCGCGGGCCCTCTTCGGTGATCGCGACGGTGTGCTCGAAATGGGCCGACAGCGAGCTGTCGGCGGTCGAGATCGACCACTCGTCGTCGTGCAGGACGACGTCGGGAGCCCCGGCGTTGATCATCGGCTCGATCGCAAAGGTCATGCCCTCCGAGAGCAGCGGGCCACGTCCCGGCTCGCCGAAGTTCGGGATCTGCGGCTCCTCGTGCATCGAGCGACCAACCCCGTGGCCGACCAGGCTGCGGACGACCGAGAACCCCTGCTCCTCGGTCACGCGCTGGATGGCGTGCGAGATGTCGGAGAGGTGGTTCCCGACGCGGCACTGCTCGATCCCTGCAGCGAGGGCCGCCTGGCAGCCCTCGAGCAGCCGCTCCGCCTCGGGCGAGATCTCGCCGATCGGGAACGTGTAGGCCGAGTCGGCGACGAAGCCGTCCAGCGTCACGCCGACGTCTACCGAAAGCACGTCTCCCTCGCGAAGTGTGTAGAGGCCTGGGATGCCGTGGACGACCATGTCGTTCGGCGAGGTGCAGATCGAGGCGGGGTAGCCGCGGTAGCCCATGAAGGTCGGGACGCCTCCGCGCGAGCGGATGTACTCGTTCGCGAGCTCGTCGAGCTCTTGCGTGCTGACGCCCGGCTTCGCCCGCTCGCCGATCAGCGCGAGCGTCTCGGCAACGACCTCGCCGGCCCGGGCCATGCGGTCGATTTCTGCAGGTGCCTTGCGAATGATCACCTGACCGCCACCTGCTCGAGCGCCTGCTGGATCTCCTCGAAGACCTCTTCGACGGACCGGTCGGCATGGACGGGGACGAGGATCCCGCGAGCCCGGTAGTACTCGACGAGCGGCGCGGTCTGCTCGTGGTAGAGGCTCAGCCGCGTACGGATCGCCTCCGGAGTGTCGTCTGCCCTGCCCTCCTCCTGCGCCCGGCGGTGCAGGCGCTCGACCGCCATCTCCTCGGGAAGCTGGAACTCGAAGACCACGCTCAGCGGGCGGTCGATCTCGCCGAGCATCTCGTCGAGCGCCTCGGCCTGCACCGCGGTGCGCGGGAAGCCGTCGAGCACGAAGCCTCGCTCCGTGTCCTCCCGCGCGAGCCGGTCGCGGATCAGCCCGATCATGAGGCCGTCTGGCACGAGCTGTCCCGAGGTGAGGATCGGCTCCGCCTTCAGGCCGAGCTCGGTTCCCGCGGCAATCGCCGCACGCAGGATGTCGCCCGTCGCGATGTGAGGGATGCCGTACTCCCGCGAGATCAACTTCCCCTGGGTTCCCTTGCCCGCGCCCTGGGGGCCGAGCAGGAGGATGTCGAAAGGCATCGCTACTTCAGGAAGCCTTCGTAGGAGCGCATCATCATCTGCGACTCCATCTGACGCATCGTGTCCAGCGCGACGCCGACGACGATCAGCACCGAGGTGCCGCCGAGGGCGCGCGAGGTCGCCTGCGAGAAGCCGCCGTAGCGGATGAAGAGGCTCGGCAGCACTGCGACGGCCGCCAGGTAGATCGATCCGGGCAAGGTCAGTCTCGTCAGCACCCGGTCGAGGTACTGCGCGGTCGGCGGGCCCGGGCGAATGCCGGGGATGTAGCCGCCGTGCTTGCGTAGGTTGTCGGCCTGGTCGACGGGGTTGAACTGGACCGCCGTGTAGAAGTAGGTGAAGACGATGATCAGTAACGCCTCGAGGCCGAGGTACGCCAGGCTCGTCGGCTGGAAGTGCCGGTTGACGAAGCCCTGCGTCTGCGGGAAGTACTGGCCGATCGTCGGCGGGAAGGCCATGATCGCGGCCGCGAAGATGATCGGGATGACCCCGGCCATGTTCACGCGCAGCGGCATGTAGGTCGAGTCGCCGGTGGTCATCCGCCGGCCGACCATGCGCTTGGCGTACTGGATCGGGATCCGCCGCTGCCCCTCCTGGATGAAGACGACCGCCACCACGATCGAGATCGCGATCAGCGGGAAGAACAGCTTCTCCATCGGGCCGCCGTTGTACCAGGCGGTCACGCCCTGCGGAGCGGACGCGAGGATCGACGCGAAGATCAGCAGCGAGATGCCGTTGCCGATCCCGCGCTTGGTGATCATCTCGCCCATCCACATCAACAGCGTCGTGCCGGCGGTGAGCGTGATCACGATCAGCACGATGCGCCCCGCGTTCGCGGTGAGCGCGCCCTGCCTCTGGAAAAGGTACGCGTAACCAGTCGCCTGCGCCGCCGCGAGGCAGACGGTCAGGTAGCGCGTGTACTGGTTGATCTTGGCGTAGCCGGACTCACCCTCCTTCTGGAGCTGTTCCAGCTTGGGCACCACGACCGTCATCAGCTGCAGGATGATCGAGGCCGTGATGTAGGGCATGATTCCGAGCGCGAAGACCGAGAACTGGGAGAGCGCGCCGCCCGAGAACACGTTCAGCAGGCCCAGGATGGTGCCGCCCTGGCCGCTGAAGTACTGCTTGATCTGGTCGGAGTTGACACCCGGCGCGGGGATCCACGAGCCGAGGCGGTAGAGCGCCAGGACGCCCGCGGTGAACAGGACGCGTTTCCGCAGCTCTGGCACGCGCCAGGCGTTGGCCAGCCAGGAGAACACCTAGCCTTCCTCGCCTTCCGTCGGCTCCTCGGCCTCCGCCTCCGGCTCGGCTTCGGCCTGCGGCTCGTCGCTCTGAGGCTCCTCTGCCTCCGGCTCCTCTTCGGCCGGCGCGGTCCTCGAGCTCTCCGGGCGTCGCTTCGGCCTGCGTACCTTGGGCTCGCGCAGCAGGGTCAGCGACCCCCCTGCCGCCTCGACCTTCTCGCGCGCGGTCGCGGAAGCCGCGTGCACGGTGATGCTCAGCTTCTTGCTCAGGTCGCCCTGACCGAGCAGCTTCACGTCGGTGCGCGTGTTGCGGATCAGTCCCTTCTCGACGAGCGCCTCGAGCGTAACCTCGGCGCCGGCGTCGAAGCGCTCCTCGAGCGCGGCGACGTTGAGCGGCACCGTCGAGGTGCGGTGCGGGCCGACGGGCATCGCGTCCTTCGAGCCGCCGCGCTGCTTGGCCAGGCGCATGTAGATCGGGTTCTGGCCGCCCTCGAAGCCCGGGCGCATCTTGTTCGAGCCCGAGCGCGACTTCTGGCCCTTGATCCCGCGGCCCGAGTAGCGGCCTTTGCCCGAGCCCAGGCCGCGGCCGACGCGCTTGCGATTCTTGCGCGCCTGCGCCGGCTTGAGATTCGAAAGGTTGAGCTCCTCGGCCATCAGTCGGTGTCCACCCTGACGAGGTGACGGACCTTCCTGAGCATACCGGCGAGCTGCGGGCTCTCGTCCTTCTCGACGCTGCGGCCGATCTTGCCCAGGCCAAGCGCCCGCAAGGTGCCGCGGTGCCGCTGGCTCTGGCCGATCGAGCTACGTGTCTGGGTGATCTTCAGCTTCGCCATCGCTCCCCTCTGTCACCGCTGCCGCCGGCTCCGGGGCGGTCGGCTGAGGCTCCTCTTCCTCGGGCTCGCGGGCGCTGACGGGCAGCACCTGCGCGATCGTGAGGCCGCGCATCTCGGCAACGTCGGCCGGGCGGCGGAGGCTCTGGAGGCCCTGGACGGTCGCCTTCAGCATGTTGATCGGGTTCGTCGTGCCCAGGCTCTTCGCGAGGATGTCGCGGATCCCGGCGAGCTCGAGCACGGCGCGGACACCGCCGCCGGCGATCACACCGGTTCCCTCGCTGGCCGGGCGCAGAAGCACACGGGCGGCGCCGAACTCGCCGAGGATCTCGTGCGTGATCGTCGTCCCGTGCCTGGGCACCTGGAAGAGGTTCTTCTTCGCGTCGTCCACGGCCTTCGAGATCGCGAGCGGAACCTCGCGCGCCTTCCCGTAGCCGAGCCCGACCCGGTCGACCTCGTCGCCGATCACCACGAGCGCGGTGAACGAGAACCGCCGGCCGCCCTTGACCACCTTGGCGACGCGGTTGATCTCGACGACGCGCTCCTTGAGCTCCCTCGTATCTCGCTCTCGAACGTCAGTAGCCACTTAGAACTTGAGGCCTCCTTCGCGTGCCGCATCGGCCAGCGCCTTGACGCGGCCGTGGTAGAGGTAACCGCCGCGGTCGAATACAACCGCCTCGACTCCGGCTTGCTTCGCCTTCTGGGCCAGTAGCTTGCCGACCTCGGCCGCCTGGCCGGTCTTCGAGCCCTTGCCCGCCTTCAGCTGCAGCCAGCTCGCGGCCGCGAGGGTCTTGCCCTCGAGGTCGTCGACCAGCTGCGCCTCGATGCCGCGGTTGGAGCGGAACACGACCAGGCGTGGCCGCTCCGCGGTGCCGACAACCTTGCTGCGGACACGCCGGTGCCTGCGGGCACGTGCGTCCCGAACGGAGAGCGCGCTCATGCCCGCTTCCCGACCTTCCGGCGCACGTACTCGCCCTCGTAGCGGATGCCCTTGCCCTTGTAGGGCTCGGGCGGGCGCACCTTGCGCACCTCGGCCGCGGTCTGGCCGACCTGCTGCTTGTCGATGCCCTTGACGATCACCTCGGTCGGCGTCGGCACCTCGAACGTGATCCCCTGCGGCGCCTTCAGCACGACGGAATGCGAGTAGCCGACGTTCAGCTCCAGGTCGGTGCCGCGCACGGCGGCGCGGTAGCCGACGCCCTGAATCTCGAGGCGCTTCTGGAAGCCGCTCGTGACGCCCTCGACCATGTTCGCGATCAGGCTCCTCGTGAGGCCGTGCAGCGCGCGGTCGTCCCCGCGCTCGGTCGGGCGCTTGACGACGATGGTGCTGTCCTCCTGCTCGACCTGCATGCGCGCGGGCACCTGCTGGGTCAGCTCGCCCAGCGGCCCGTTCACCATCACGCGGCCGGGCGAGAGCGAGACCGACACGCCGGCCGGAAGCTCGATGGGCTGTTTGCCGATTCGACTCATTGGCTCACCAGACGAAGCAGACGACTTCTCCGCCGACCCCCTGCTCGGCCGCGGTTCGGCTCGTGATCAGGCCGTTGGAGGTGGACAGGATCGAGATGCCCATCCCGCCGAGGACGCGCGGCAAGCGGTCCTTGCGCGCGTAGACGCGGCGGCCGGGCTTGGAGACGCGCTTGAGGTCGGTGATCACGCGCTCGCGGTTACGCCCGAACTTGAGCTCGATCACGAGCGTGTCGTAGGGCGTGTCCTCCTCGCGCTTGACCTCGTAGTCGCGGATGTAGCCCTCCTCCTTGAGGAGGCGTGCGATCTCGCGTCTTGGCGCGCGAGCTCGGCATCTCGGCACGCTCGTGGAGCGCGCGGTTCGCGTTACGGATCCGGGTGAGCATGTCTGCGATCGGGTCAGTCTGCATGCGCTCTACCAGCTCGACTTCGTCATGCCCGGGATGACGCCCTCGTGGGCGAGCTCGCGCAGGCAGATTCGGCACAGCCCGAACTTCTTGTACACGGCCCGCGGCCGCCCACAGCGGTTGCAGCGCGTGTAGGCCCGCACCTTGAAGCGCTGCGGCTTGCGCGATTTCTCGATCAGGGCTTTCTTGGCCACTACTCGGACTCTCCTTCGCTGCTCGTCTGTGCAAACGGCATCCCGAGCGCGCGCAGGAGCGCCAGCCCCTGCTCGTCGTCGGGCGCCGTGGTGGTGATCGCGACGTCGAGGCCGCGAACGGCGGCGATCGAGTCGTAGTCGATCTCGGGAAAGATGATCTGCTCGCGGATCCCCAGCGAGAAGTTGCCGCGCCCGTCGAACGAGCCCGGGTCCAGGCCGCGGAAGTCGCGGATGCGCGGGAGCGCGATCGAGACGAGCCGGTCGAGGAACTCCCACATGCGGGCGCCGCGCAGCGTCACGCGCGCGCCGACCGGCATGCCTTCGCGCAGCTTGAAGCTCGCGATCGACTTGCGCGCCTTGCGCACCTGTGCGCGCTGGCCGGCGATCGTCGTCAGCTCCTCGATCGCGCCGTCGAGCACCTTGGCCTCGGTCTTCGCCTCGCCCACGCCCATGTTCAGCGTGATCTTCTGGACGCGCGGGACCTGCATGATCGAGCTCAGCTCGAGCTCGTCCTTCAGGCGCGGGCGAATGTCCTGCTCGTAGGCCGTCTTCAACCTGGGCGCATAGCCGTTCGTGTCTGCCTTGCGGGCTTTGGGACTCATTTATCGATCTCCTGGCCGCAGTCGGCGCGCTTGCAGACGCGCACGTGCACCTCGCGTCCCTTGACTTCCTTCGTCGTCATCCCGATCCGCGTCGGCCGGTTGCAGGTCGGGCAGACGAGCATCACGTTGGCGACCGGCACGGGCGCCGGCTTCGAGATCACGCCCCCGGGTGTCATCTGCGTGCCCCCCATCCGGCTCGAGTCCTTGATCGGCCGCGGCCGTGTGTGCCGCTTCTGGATGTTGAGGTTCTCGACCACGACGCGACGCTCACGCGGGCGCGCTTCGAGCACGCGGCCTTCCTTGCCACGGTCCTTGCCCGAGAGCATGTGCACGAGATCGCCTTTCTTGACTTTCATCTTGTGGCTCATCAGAGAACCTCGGGTGCGAGCGAGACGATCTTCATGAAGTTCTTCTCGCGCAGCTCGCGCGCGACCGGCCCGAAGATGCGGGTGCCACGCGGGTTGCGGGCGGTGTCGATCAGCACGGCGGCGTTCTCGTCGAAGGCGATCGAGGTGCCGTCGTCGCGGCCGAAGGGCTTCCGGGTGCGGACGACCACGGCCTCGACGACCTCGCCCTTCTTGACCGCACCCTGCGGGCTCGCGCTCTTGACGGTGGCGGTGATCACGTCGCCGACGCGCGCGTAGCGGCGCTTGGAGCCGCCCTTGACCCGGATGCACAGGATCTCACGGGCGCCCGTGTTGTCGGCGACGCGCAGGCGGGATTCCTGCTGGATCACTTGGCCTCCTCGAGCACTTCCGCAAGGCGCCAGTTCTTCGTCTTCGAGAGCGGGCGCGTCTCGACGATGCGGACGAGGTCGCCGACATTGGCGGTGTTCTGCTCGTCGTGCGCGTGGAACTTGGAGGAGCGCCGGACGACCTTCTTGTAGCGCGGGTGCGCCTTGATCGTGTCCACCTTGACCACGATCGTCTTGTCCATCGCGTTCGAGACGACGACGCCGCGGCGCTCCTGGCTGCGCCCGCGCGCGTGCTCGGGCTTGGGCAGCCGGACGATCGGGCGGCGCTCGGCGGGACGCTCGCGCTTGGGCTTGGAGTGCTTGTGCCGCTGGGAACGCGGCAGGCGCTTCGGCTTCGGCTTGGGCCCAGACTGGGGTGCGGGTGGGACTTCCTCCGCAGGGGCTGCAGGCTCTTCGGCTGCAGGCTCTTCGGCTGCAGGCTCTTCGGCCGCAGGCTCTTCGGCTGCAGGCTCTTCGGCTCGCGCGGCTCTTCGGCCGCAGGCTCCTCCTCGGCCGCGAGGCTCCTCAGCCGCAGGCTCTTCCTCGGCGCTGGGCTCTTCGGCGCAGGCTCTTCAGCTGCAGGCTCTTCCTCAGCGACGGGTTCTTCGGCCGCAGGCTCCTCCGCCGCAGGCTCTTCGGCCGGGGCGTCCTCTGCCGCGGGAGTCTCCTCCACCGTCTCCTCAGAGACGGCCTCGGGAGTCTCCTCGGCCTTCTTCTTTCTCGTTGTCTTCTTCTTCTCGTCAGGCATTGGTCTCTCTCGTCAGGCTTGGGCTTCCTTCTCGCTCGTTGCGGACGGTCAGGATGCGGGCGATCTCGCGCTTCGCATGCTTCAGGCGCGCGGGCTGCTCGAGCGCGCCGGTCGCGGACTGGAAGCGCAGGTTGAACAGCTCCTGCCGCGTGTCGGCGAGCCGCATCTCCAGCTCCTCGTCGGTCAGGTCACGTAGCTCTCTAGCTCGCAAACAGATCCGCCTCCCTCGTGACGACCTTCGTCTTGATCGGCAGCTTGCGGGCGGCCAGGCGCAGGGCCTCCTTCGCGAGGGTGTCGTCGACGCCCGCGAGCTCGAACATCACGCGCCCGGGCTTCACGACCGCGACCCAGTGCTCCGGGGCGCCCTTCCCGGATCCCATCCGCGTCTCGGCCGGCTTCTGCGTCACCGGCTTGTCCGGGAAGACGTTGATCCAGACCTTCCCGCCACGGCGGATCTTGCGGGTCATCGCGATTCGGGCGGCCTCGATCTGCCGGCTGGTGATCCAGCCCGCCTCGAGCGCCTTCAGCCCGTAGTCGCCGGCCTGCACCGTCGTCTGGCCCTTGGAGATGCCTCTCCTGCGGCCGCGCTGGTACTTGCGGTACTTCGTCTTCTTCGGAAGCAGCATCTAGCTGTCGCCCTTCTCGGCTGTCTCCTCGGACTTCGGCGCTTCGGCGGGAGCCTCGGCCTCCGGCGCGGCCGTTGCTGCCTCCGGCTCGGCCGGCGGCTGCTGCGTGGGCTCCTCGGCAGGTGCCGCCTGCCCCTCGGGCGGCGTGCGCTCGGTGCTCTCCTGGGCGCGCGCGCGGCCGCGGCCGCCGGGCCGGCGCGGGCCGCCCGAGCCCTTCTTGCGCTGGCGCACCGGGCCGAGGCCTTCGCGGTCGGGACCGCGTCCGCGCCCGCCCTCGCGGGAGGCGCCGAGCCCCTCGGCAGTGCCGCCGCGACGGCGGGCCTGGTCCTGGTCGCCCAGCCGCGCGTCCTTCTGAGCCATGCCCTCGTAGCCCTCGGGCATGATCTCGCCCTTGTTGATCCAGACCTTCACGCCGATGCGGCCGAAGGTCGTCTTCGCCTCGACGAAGCCGTAGTCGATGTCGGCGCGGATCGTGTGTAGCGGAACGCGACCCTCGGAGTAGCTCTCCGAGCGGCTCATCTCGCCGCCGCCGAGCCGGCCGCCGCACTGGACCTTCACGCCCATGGCGCCGGAGCGCATCGCGGAGGCGAGCGAGCGCTTCATCGCGCGCCGGAAGCTGACGCGGTTGGCGAGCTGCTCGGCGATCGACTGCGCCACCAGCTTCGCGTCCAGCTCGGGGCGCTTGATCTCGTTGATGTTGATGTGCACGGCCTTGTTCGTCATGCCGTGGATGTCCTTGCGGAGCGCGTCCACCTCGACGCCGGACTTGCCGATCACGATCCCCGGGCGCGCGGTGTAGATGTCGATCGTGATCCGCTGGGCGTCCTTGCGGATCAGGATGTCGGACAGGCCCGCGTGCGCGAGCTTGCCGTAGATGTGCTCACGGATCTTGATGTCCTCGAGCAGGTACGCCGGGAACTCCTTCGTGCCCGTGTACCAGTTCGACTTCCAGTCGTGGATGACGCCGACGCGCAGCCCGCCGGGATGGATTTTCTGACCCACTAGGTGGTCGCCTCCTTCTTCTTCGCGGGCGTCTTGCGCTTCGGCGCGGCCTTCTTCTTCGGCGTCTCCGCCTTCGCATCGGCATCCGCCCTGTCTTCACGAGGCGGCGCCGGCTCAGGGGCGCGCTCGGGCTCGACGAGCTTGATCGTGATGTGGCAGGTCGGCTTCTGGATCCGGGCTGCGCGCCCGCGCGCGCGGGCGCGCCAGCGCTTCAGCACCGGGCCCTCGTCTACGTAGGCGGCCGCGACGATCAGATCGTCGCCGACGAGGTTGTGGTTGGCCTCCGCGTTCGCGACTGCCGAGCTCAGGACCTTGGCTACGTCGCGGGCGGCCGCGCGCTGGGTGAACGCAAGCACGGTCCGCGCCTCCGGGACCGACCGGCCGCGGATGTGCTCGACCACGAGCCGTGCCTTCCGGGGCGAGGCGTGAACCCACTTCGCCACGGCCTTGACTTCCTGTCGCTCGGCGGCAGCCATGCTAGCGCTTCACCTCGGTCTTGCGGTCGCCGGAGTGGCCGCGGAACGTGCGCGTGGGAGCGAACTCGCCGAGCTTGTGCCCGACCATCTGCTCCGTGATGAACACCGGCACGTGCTTGCGCCCGTCGTGGACCGCGATCGTGTGCCCGACCATGTCGGGGAAGACCGTCGAGGAGCGCGACCAGGTCCGGATCATCTGCTTCGAGCCGGACTCGTTCATCTTGTTGATGCGGCCGAGCAGCCGCTCCTCCACGAAAGGCCCTTTCTTGCTTGACCTGGACACCTAGCGCTTCTCCTTCCCACGGCGCCTGCCGCGGACGATCAACTTGTCGGATTCCTTGTGCTTGCGGCGCGTGCGCTTGCCGAGCGTCGGCACGCCCCAGGGTGTGACCGGGTGGCGGCCGCCCTTCGACTTGCCCTCGCCGCCGCCGTGCGGGTGGTCGACCGGGTTCATCGCAGAGCCGCGCACCGTGGGGCGCTTGCCCCGCCAGCGGCTGCGCCCCGCCTTGCCGCCGGTGATGTTCTCGTGGTCGACGTTGCCGACCTGACCGATCGTCGCCCGGCACGTGAGCGCGACCCGGCGCAGCTCGCCCGATGGTAGCCGAAGGACGCCTTGGCCCTCGTCCTTCGCCACGAGCTGGACGCCCGAGCCGGCGCTCCGCGCGAGCTGCCCGCCCCGGCCGGGCTTGAGCTCGACGTTGTGGACGAGCGTGCCGGTCGGGATGTTCTGCAGCGGCAGGGCGTTTCCGGGCTTGATGTCCGCGCCCGGGCCCGACTCGACCGTGGCGCCGACCTGCAGCCGAGCGGGCGCGAGAATGTACGCCTTCGCTCCGTCGGCGTAGTGCAGTAGCGCGATCCGGGCGGAACGGTTCGGGTCGTACTCGATCGCAGCGACCTTCGCCGGCACGCCGTCCTTGAGGCGCTTGAAGTCGATGATCCGGTACTGGCGCTTGTGCCCGCCGCCCTGGTGGCGCCGCGTGATGCGGCCGTACGCGTTGCGCCCTCCGCTCTTCTTCAGCGGTTCGGTCAGGTTCTTCTCGGGCTCGGTCTTCGTGATCTCGTCGAAGGACGAGACCGACATGAAGCGCCGGCCGGGCGACGTTGGCTTGTACTTGCGGACTGGCATCAGACCTGTGCTCCTTCGAAGATCTCGATCGACTCGCCCTGACGGAGCTGCACGATCGCCTTCTTCCAGCCGGGCTTGCGGCCACGGACGAGGCCGCGACGCTTCGGCTTCGACTGCACCTTCGACACGTTGACCCCGATCACGTGCACGTGGAAGAGCTCCTCCACGGCCTGGCGGATCTGGGTCTTGTGCGCGTCCGGGTGGACGCGGAACGAGTACTTGCGGTCCTCGATCATGGCGTAGCTCTTCTCGGAGACCACGGGCGCGAGGAGGACTTCATTCGGATGCAGGCTCATGAGGCCTTCCCCTGGACCTGCTCGAGCGCAGGCTCGGTGATCAGCAGCGATTGCGCGCGGATGAGCTGGTTCACCTCGAGCTCGCTCGGGACGGTGATCTCCACCCGCGCGAGGTTCCGGAAGGACTTGATCAGCGCCTCCTCGTCCGGCTGGGCGACGAGGAGCAGCGGCGCTTCCTTGCCCCACGCACCGACCAGCTCGGCGGCGTCCTTGGTGGACGGCGCGTCGAAGCCGCCGGGATCGAGCACGCCGAGCGAGCCGCGAAGGGCGTGTGCCGAGAGGGCGCTGCGCATCGCGGCGCGGCGGGCCTTGCGGTTCACCTTCGACTCGAAGCTGCGCATCAGCGGCGGGAACGCGAGACCGCCGCCGGTCCAGTGCGGCGCGCGGGTCGAGCCCGCTCGCGCCCGGCCGGTGCCCTTCTGACGCCACGGCTTGGAGCGGCCGCCGGCGACGAGGCCGCGGCTCTTCGCGCCGCGCGTGCCTGCGCGGGCCGCGTTCAGCTCGGCGCGCACCGTCTCGTGCACGAGGTGCGCCTTCGGCTCGATGCCGAAGACGGTCTCCTCGAGCGTGAGGCTCTTGGCCGACTTGCCCGCCTTGTCGAGGATCGGTGCCTTAGGCGCTGCCACGGTTCTTGTCCTCCCTGACCTCGACGAAGCCGTTCTTCGGGCCGGGCACGGCGCCCTTGACCAGGAGCAGATTCCGCTCCGGGTCGATCTCGTGCACCGTCAGCCCGACCTGGGTGACGCGCTTGCCGCCCATGCGGCCGGCCATCTTCTGGCCCTTGAAGACGCGCGAGGGCGTGGCCGACGCGCCGATCGAGCCCGGCTTGCGCACGTTGTGCGAGCCGTGCGAGACGGGGCCGCGGCTGAAGTTGTGGCGTTTGATCGTGCCGGCAAAGCCCTTGCCGATCCCGATCCCGGAGACCTTGACGCTGTCGCCGGGCTCGAAGGCCTCGACGGTCACGTTCTCGCCCTCGGTCAGCTCGGTCGTGCCGCGGAACTCGACGAGGCGCCGGTGCGGATCGAGCTCGCCGAGGTGGCCGCGCTCTGCCTTGGAGATCTTCCGCTCCGCGACCCGGTCGAACGCGAGCTGCACGGCCTCGTAGCCATCCGAGTCGACCGTCTTCACCTTGACGATCGGGCACGGGCCCGCTTCGATCACCGTCACGGGCGTCACCTGACCCGTCTCAGGGTCGAAGAGCTGGGTCATGCCGAGCTTCTTGCCGATGATGCCTTTCACAGCTTGATCTCGATGTCGACTCCGGCCGGGAGGTCGAGCCGCATCAGCGAGTCGACCGTCTTCGGCGTGGGCGAGTGGATGTCGATCAGCCGCTTGTGCGTGCGCACCTCGAAGTGCTCCCGCGAGTCCTTGTCCTTGAAGGGACTTCGGATCACGCAGTAGACGTTCTTCTCGGTTGGCAGGGGCACGGGACCGGTGATGGTCGCGCCGGTGCGCTGAGCGGTCTCCACGATCTGGCTCGCGGACTTGTCCAGCTGCTGGTGGTCGTAGCCCTTGAGGCGGATGCGGATCTTGTTCTGCGGCACGACCTACCTTTCGCTTTCTTGGCTTCTCGTCGTCATTTCAGGACGCGTAGCGTTTACTTGTCGATCGCTGTGACGACGCCGGCGCCGACGGTGCGGCCACCCTCGCGGATTGCGAAGCGCAACCCCTGATCCATGGCGATCGGCTGAATCAGCTCGATCTCCATGTTGGTGTTGTCGCCCGGCATGACCATCTCCTGGCCCTCCGGCAGCTTGATCGCGCCCGTCACGTCCGTCGTGCGGAAGTAGAACTGCGGGCGGTAGTTGTTGAAGAACGGCGTGTGCCGCCCGCCCTCGTCCTTCGAGAGCACGTAGACCTCGGCCTTGAACTGCGTGTGCGGGGTGATCGAGCCCGGCTTCGCCAGCACCTGCCCGCGCTCCACCTCCTCGCGCTTGGTTCCACGCAGAAGGGCTCCCGCGTTGTCGCCGGCCTGGGCGTAGTCGAGCGTCTTCTGGAACATCTCGAGCCCGGTCACGACGGTCTTCGCGACCTCGGGATGGATCCCGACGATCTCGACCTCGTTGCCCGACTCGATCTTGCCCTGCTCGATCCGGCCCGTGACGACGGTGCCGCGACCGGTGATCGTGAAGACGTCCTCGATCGGCATCAGGAACGGCTTGTCCGTGTCGCGCGTCGGCTCGGGGATGTAGTCGTCCACGGCCTGCATCAGCTCGAGGATCTTGCTCGCAGCCTCCTCGTCGCCCTCGAGCGCCTTCAGCGCCGAGCCGGTGACGATCGGGATGTCGTCGCCCGGGAACTCGTACTTGGAGAGCAGCTCACGTACCTCCATCTCGACGAGCTCGAGCAGCTCCGGGTCGTCCACCATGTCCGCCTTGTTCAGGAAGACGACGATGTACGGCACCTCGACCTGGCGCGCGAGCAGGATGTGCTCACGCGTCTGCGGCATCGGGCCGTCGGCCGCCGAGACCACCAGGATCGCGCCGTCCATCTGGGCGGCGCCGGTGATCATGTTCTTGATGTAGTCGGCGTGACCGGGGCAGTCGACGTGCGCGTAGTGACGGTTCTCCGTCTCGTACTCGACGTGCGACGTGTTGATGGTGATGCCGCGCTGCTTCTCCTCCGGCGCGTTGTCGATCTCCTCGAACGACTTGATCGTGGTGTTGCCGCCCTTGTCGGCGAGCACCTTCGTGATCGCGGCCGTGAGCGTCGTCTTGCCGTGGTCGATGTGACCGATCGTCCCGACGTTCAGATGGGGCTTGGTGCGCTCGAACTTCTGCTTTGCCATTCTCTCCTCCGGGTTGCTTAAGTCTGGGCGTCGACGAGCTCGCCCGCGATCGACTGAGGGACTTCCTCGTACCGATCGAATTGCATGGTGAACGTGGCCCGCCCCTGCGTCGTCGAGCGCAGGTCGGTGGCGTAGCCAAACATGGTGGCGAGCGGGACGTGAGCCTTGATCGCCTGCGCGTTGCCGCGCGGCTCGAGGCCCTCGACGCGCCCGCGGCGCGAGTTGAGGTCGCCCATCACGTCGCCGAGGTACTCCTCCGGGGTCACGACCTCCACGGCCATGACCGGCTCGAGCAGCTTCGGCTTCGAGCGCTTCATGGCCTCCTTGAAGGCCATCGAGCCGGCGATCTTGAAGGCCATCTCGCTGGAGTCCACGTCGTGGTACGAGCCTTCGACGAGCTCGATCCTGACGTCGACGACCGGGTAGCCCGCGAGGATGCCCGAGTCCATCGCCTCCTGGATCCCGAGGTCGACGGCCGGGATGTACTCGCGCGGGATCTTGCCGCCGACGATCTTGTCGAGGAACTCGTAGCCCTCGCCGGGCTCGGTCGGCTCGGCGTTGATCACCGCGTGGCCGTACTGGCCACGGCCGCCGGTCTGGCGGACGAACTTGCCCTCGATCTTCTCGACCGGCCGGCCGAAGGTCTCGCGATAGGCGACCTGCGGGCGGCCGACGTTCGCGTCGACCGAGAACTCACGCAGGAGACGGTCGACGATGATCTCGAGGTGGAGCTCGCCCATGCCGGAGATCAGGGTCTGGCCGGTCTCGTCGTCGGTGCGGACGCGGAAGCTCGGATCCTCCTCGGAGAGGCGCTGTAGACCCGCCCCGAGCTTGTCCTGGTCGGCCTTCGTCTTCGGCTCGATCGCGACCGAGATGACCGGGTCCGGGAAGTCAATCGACTCGAGCGTGATCGGCGCCGTGTCGATCGAGAGGGTGTCGCCGGTGGTCGAGTTCTTGATGCCGACACCGGCGGCGATCTCGCCCGCGCCGATGTCCTCGCGCTCCTCGCGGTGGTTCGCGTGCATCTGCAGGATGCGGCCGATCCGCTCGGTCTTGCCGGTGGTCGTGTTGAGCACGCGGTCGCCGGCCTTGATCTGGCCGGAGTAGACGCGGAAGTAGGTCAGCTTGCCGACGTACGGGTCGGACATGACCTTGAAGACGAGGGCCGAGAAGGGCTCGTCGAGCGCGGCGCGGCGCGAGAGCTCGTGCTCGGTGCGCGGGTCGATCCCGTGCACGGGCGGCACGTCGAGCGGGCTCGGCAGATAGTCGACGACCGCGTCGAGCAGCGGCTGGATGCCCTTGTTCTTGAACGCGGAGCCGGCGAGCACCGGGGTGACCGTGGCGTCCAGCGACGCCGCGCGCAGGGCGCGCTTCAGCATCTCGGGCGTGACGGCCTCCTCGTCGGTGAGGTAGGTCTCCATCAGCTCGTCGTCGTGGTCGGCGACCGCGTCGATCAGCTGATGGTGGTACTCCTTGCGCCTGCTCGAGGAGCTCGGCCGGGATCTCGCCGACGTCCATCTTGATGCCGAGGTCGTCGGGCCAGCTGATCGCGCGCATCTCGACGAGGTCGATCACGCCGCGGAAGTGCTCCTCCTGGCCGAGCGGGAGCTGGATCGGCACCGGGTGGGCGCCGAGGCGGTCGACCATCGACTGCACGGCTGCGAAGTAGTCCGCGCCGGTGCGGTCCATCTTGTTGATGAAGGCGATGCGCGGCACCTTGTAGCGGTCGGCCTGCCGCCAGACCGTCTCGGACTGCGGCTCGACGCCCGCTACGGAGTCGAAGACGGCGATCGCGCCGTCGAGCACGCGCAGGCTGCGCTCCACCTCGATCGTAAAGTCCACGTGCCCGGGCGTATCGAAGAATGTTGATACGAAAATCGCGCCACGACGCCGTCGTCGCAGCGGAGGTGATCGTGATGCCGCGCTCCTGCTCCTGCTCCATCCAGTCCATGACCGCGGCGCCCTCGTGGACCTCGCCCATCTTGTGGGTGCGGCCGGTGTAGTAGAGGATCCGCTCGGTCGTCGTCGTCTTGCCCGCGTCGATGTGGGCCATGATCCCGATGTTCCGGACGTTCTCGAGGGCGACCTGTGTCTTCGTAGCAGCCATCGGCCGTTACCACCTGTAGTGCGCGAAGGCCTTGTTGGCCTGCGCCATCCGGTAGAGGTCGTCCTTGCGCTTGAAGGCGCCGCCCTGCTGGTTCAGCGCGTCGAGGATCTCGGCGGCGAGCTTGTCGTGCATCTGCTTCTCGCGCCGGTCGCGCGCGAACTGGACGAGCCAGCGCACGGCGAGCGTCCGGGCGCGCCGCTGCGGCACCTCGACAGGCACCTGGTAGTTCGCCCCGCCGACGCGGCGCGAGCGAACCTCGAGCACGGGCGTGACCGTCTTGATCGCCTGCTCGAGCACCTCGACCGGCGGCTTGCCGGTTTGCTCGCCGACCCGGTCCAGCGCGCGATAGACGATCGACTCGGCGGTCGACTTCTTGCCGTCCGTCATCACCTTGTTGATCACCTGCGCGACGAGGCGAGAGCTGTGGACGGGATCCGGCTCGAGCGGCCGGGGCTGAATCGTGGCGCGACGCGGCATTACGAGCCCTTCTTGGCGCCGTACTTCGAGCGTCCCTGGCGCCGCTCGCCGACGCCGGAGGCGTCGAGGCCGCCGCGGATGACCTTGTAGCGGAAGCCCGGCAGGTCCTTGACGCGGCCGCCGCGGACGAGCACGACCGAGTGCTCCTGGAGGTTGTGCCCCTCGCCGGGGATGTACGCGCCGACTTCCATGCCGTTCGTCAGGCGGACACGCGCGACCTTCCGGAGAGCCGAGTTCGGCTTCTTCGGGGTGGTCGTGTACACGCGCGTGCAGACTCCCCGCTTCTGCGGCGCACCGCGAAGCGCAGGGGTCTTCATCTTCGCCTGCGGCGAGACCCTGCCCTTGCGGACCAGCTGATTTACGGTCGGCATGCTACTTCCTTGCTATAGGTGCGGACACAACAAAGGCTGGCGAGGGGTAGGCCCCTGCCAACCGGAGGACGATGGTAGCGAAGCTGACCCCCCAGCGTCAAACGAGAAAACGCATTGCATGGACTCCGCGGGATCGACGGTATGTTCGTGCGAATCCGATCGAGGGCTTTTACCGTTTGCGAACCATAGCTTGCGGCCCAGAACCCGATTACAGTGAGAGCGCTCGGCGGTTCTATGGCTGTTGCCGGGCAGGGCGGAGGACTGGACGAGGGAGATGATTGCGGACGTGGTGACGGCTACCACCGTTATCGTCGCGGCTGCCGCGGCGGTGGCGACGCTTGCGCTCGTGCTCCGTCGTGGCGCTCGTGCGCTCCCGCCGGCGCGGCAAAGGCGGGCAGCAGCAGGTGCTCGACGCTCGTCTCCGAGATGAACACGCGCATGGAGGCGATGGTGCGCGAGCTCTCGGAGGCGCTCGAGCGCGCGCAGGAGGAGGGCCGGCGCAACCGCTTCCTCGGCGAGCTCGGCGGCTCGATCGACCTCGACGAGGTGCTCTCGCGCACGCTCGAGGCCGGCGGCGCGATCCCGGGCGTGGACGCTGCGCTCGTCTCGATCGAGAGCGCCGGCGAGAAGCCGATCGTCGCGACGATCGGGCTCTCGGCCGAAGAGGCGCAGCGCCAGGTGATCTCGGGCCCGCCGAACGGCCACGAGGCGCGCGCGATCTCGCTCGTCTACCAGTACCCGCCGGCGCTCGAGGCCGGCGATCTCGTCCACTCCGGCCTGGCGGTGCCCGTTCCCGGCGAGGCCGGGTCGATCGGCTTCATCGCGATCTACAGCCGCTCGCCGTCGCACCGCTTCGAGGAGGAGATGATCCGCGAGCTGGAGGAGCTCGCCAAGCGCGCCGGGCCGGCGATCGAGAACGCGCGGCGCTTCCAGGAGGCTCGCCAGCTGGCCGACCTCGACGCGCTGACCGGGCTGCACAACCGCCGCTACTTCCACGAGACGCTCGCGCGCGAGGTCGCCCGCGCGCATCGCTACGGCCGGCAGCTGGCGCTGATCGTCTTCGACCTCGACGACTTCAAGGCGATCAACGACCGGATCGGCCACCTCTCCGGCGACGCGGTGCTCGCGGAGACCGCCGAGCGCGTGCGCGACGTGGTGCGGTCGGCCGACATCGCGTGCCGAGTCGGCGGCGACGAGTTCGCCGTCGTCCTGCCGGAGTCGTCGACGCGACGACGCCGATCAGCTCTACCACCGCCTGCGCGGCGCGGTCTCCTCGCGGCCGGTCGGTCAGGCCGGCCGGCTCGTCATCTCGGCCGGAATCGCCGAGCTGCGGCCCGACGACGACCCGACGAGCGTTCTTCGAGCGGGCCGACGAGGCGCTCTACCGCGCCAAGGAGCTCGGCAAGGGCCAGGTCGTCGAGGCCGGCAAGCCCGGTCTCACCGCCGCCCCGGAGGCTACTCAGCAGCCAGGAACGGCAAGTAGTCAGTGAGCGGGACGATCCCGACCTGCGGCTGGATGTCCCGGCGGCACAGCGCCTGCTCGCCATCGGCGGTGACGTCGACGTCTCGACGCCCATGTCTCGCCCGCGTCGTCATTCACGCGAATGTGGACGGACTCGCCCGGCGCCCAGTTAGCGCCCGAAAGAGCGACCTGCTCGCCCGGGGCGTAGTCGGCCTTGTCGGACCACACCGAAGGCGGCGGCGGTGTCTCGATCGCCGCCCGCCCGCTATTCGCTAACGCAAGGGCCGCGAGCATCAACCCCGCGAGAGAGCGTCAGGGCGAGAATCCTCCGCCAGTTCGCGCCGCCTCTTTCCTCCGGCCGGAGCGGCTCACGCCGGGCCTCCTCCCGTAGTCTGCCCGTCGGCGGCCTTGTTCATTACGCCACAGT
>CAVXZG010000006.1:0-351845 GCA_963766375.1 uncultured Actinomycetes bacterium
GCCATACCGACAGAAACCGTCACGCCCGCAGATTCGAGGCGGACGACGGTCGTCTGGAGGCATACCCCATCGTCTAGTCCGGAATGCTTCGGGGGTCATTTCCTGAACACTGGCTCAGCCCTAGGTTCTCGCCCCCGCTTCGGTTACCGAAGGAGCGGAACGATCGACGTGCTGACTCGAAGACGCGGCCCTCGGCGGCCGCGGAAAACGCACGGGGCGAACCCAGTACGAACACGTACCCACGGCCACGACGAACCATCAATGCGACGTTGATGTCGTGAACCTCGCAGACACCTGTGAAGCCAGCGCCGGTGCGCCTCCGAGGGGCGTGGCGCGATAGCCGCGCGACTTGGTGCAAAAACTGGGGAGCCCCGGTATTCAGCTGGACGCTGCCTGCCAACGAGGAATCGGCCGCGCTGTACATCGCCGACAGGGGGGCCACGACTGCGGCAGGGATATTCGTCCAGGGGAACGTCGTTCGTGCGCACTCCTTCACCAACGACGAGACGACCTGGTCACCGATCGCACCGCTGTATGCCGGCCACTACTGGTGGCTCGTCTCCTCGCGCGACCGCAACACCTCCGAGCTCCGCTACAGCGCCCCGAGTGATTTCACCATCGAGCTCTCGTTCGAGCTCGACGAGCTTGCCCGTCCACCGATCCCTGTCGCACCACTGGCTCCGTATCTCGAGCTTCGCTGGAAGAGGGAACATGCGCGCGGTGAGGTTCAAGCTCAGTCTTCTCCGCCACGGCCAAATCATCTGGGCTCGCCGCGGACTGAGGAGGAACCACATCGGCTCGCCTGGCTCGGTGAGCTTCACCTGGCACCGCCCCCACGGCGTCAAGCAAGGCAGTGTTCTTACTGTATAGAGAGGGGATCTCCGCGCCCGGCACGACCGCCGGGGCAGGCGGGTTCTTCCGCGTAAGGGCTCCATAGGCGATCCTCGCCTGGGCCAGTGTTCGTGAATGTCCCCTGACACACGCGGGGCGCTACGCGGGGAGATCCTTGAATCGCTCTGTCGCGGCGAGCGCTGCCTCTCGCATTGCGTCGCTGCCGGTGTGGCCGGAGTCAGCGACGACCACGAGGTCAGCCCGTGGCCACGCGTGCGTTAGTTCCCACGCGGTTGCAAGCGGAGAGCCGAGATCGAGCCGGCCGTGGATTACGACGCGGGATGTCCAGCCAGCCGATCCGCGTCTCGGAGAAGCTGCCCTTCTTCGAGCCACGCCCCGTGCAAAAAGTAGTGGGTGCAGATCCGAACGAGGGCGAGTTGGGCCTCAGGCGGCCTGTCGCTGTAGGCGTTGGGGGTGCCGCTGGGCTCGAGCGAGATCACCGCGCTTCCCACGCGAGCCAAGCTCGCGCGGCGCACTCGCGCACCCGCGGTCGCTCGACGCCATCAGGCGCGCGTATCCCGCGACCACGTCGTCATCGTCGACACGGCACGAACCGGGCCCACTTCCGCGGAAAGAACCGCGCGACGCCTCGATAGAGCCAGGCGATCTCCGACCGGCGGGTCATCGTCGCGCCAAGGAGCACGATCGCAGCAACGCGCTGCGGATGCCGTTCAGCGTAGGCCAGGATCAGCGTTGACCCCCACGACCCGCCGTACAGGAGCCACCGCTCGATTTCGAGATGTTCGCGCAACAACTCCATGTCGCTGACCAAGTGCTGCGTCGTGTTGACGCTCATGTCGGTCGATGGATCGCTTGCATGTGGACTGCTGCGCCCGCAGCCGCGCTGGTCGAACTGCACGACGAGGTAGCGCTCGGGGTCGAAGTAGCGCCGACTGCCGGAGCGGCAGCCGGAGCCGGGCCACCGTGGACTACCAATGCGGCTTTGCCGTGCCGGTTGCCGCTGGCCTCCCAATAGATGAGATTGTCATCACTCACCTCGAGGAGTCCGTGCGCGAACGGCTCCACGGGCGGATACGGCTCCACGTCGCGTCAGCGTACGCCAAGCTCGCCGAACGTGAATAACTCGCCTGGGCCAGTGTGCGGGAATGTCACCCGAACACGGCCGGCACGACCCCTCGGTAGCTCGCGGTGTGCAGCTGCAGAGACCTACACTTGCCCTGTGGCCGAACCTAGGTTTGAGATCGCGGCACTTCCGCTTGCCGGGCCGCATCCGACCGAGCGCCAGCGGCTCGAACGTCGCGCCCGGCTGCTTGCGGTCGGCGGTATCGCTTACCACTTCCTTGAGTTCGCGATCGCGCTTGGCGCCGGTCTCGCCGCCGGCTCGATCGCGCTGATCGGCTTTGGCGCCGACTCGCTGATCGAAGCCTTCGCCGGCTTCGTCGTGCTCTGGCTCTTCACCGGCGCGCGGGGCGGTCGGCCACTGCCGAACGGCGCGCCCAGCAGCTGATCGCCGCCAGCTTCTTCGTCCTCGCCGCCTACGTCGCGATCGAATCGGTACGCACCCTCGCCGGCGGCCACCATCCCGAGACAAGCTGGGTCGGCATCGGCCTGGCCGCGTTCACGGCGGTGACCATGCCGCTCTTCGCCCGTGGAAGCGCCAGGTCGGACACCAGCTCGGCTCGATCCGCGACGGTCAAGGAGGCATCGCAGACCACACTGTGCGCCTATCTGTCGCTCGCGCTGCTCGCGGGCCTTTTGCTCAATGCGGTCGTGGGCTCTGGTGGGCAGACCCCGCTAGCGGCACTCGTGATCCCGTGTGTCGCAGTGAAGGAAGGCCACGAGAGCTGGCGCGGCGAGGGATGTGACTGCTGTTGACCGCGTAGTCCACGCGCGTTCTGTCAAAGGATCGCGTATCCGGCCCTATTGCACTCACGCGCCAGATACGCGACAATCGTCACGATCCTTCCCGGCGTGTTCTCTGCGCAGAGCGCCGGGTTCAGGCAGGGGAACAGGGAGGCAGACATGAAAGTTGCTCGGGCGGCGAGGCCAGCGTCCTTTGGTTTGTTTGTCGCAGCGGTTCTGGCAGCCGTGCTCTTTGCTTATCCCGCGACTGCCAATGCCGCGTCAGTGGTGGCGACCATCAATGGGGGGGGCACGGCCATCATGGACCCCTCCTCGTTCGCGCAGGGGACCACCGCGTTCGAAATTCACGCCACGCTCTATGCGGACGGCACGGCCCGGGGGCACGTCGATTGTCTTGACCAGGTCGGCAGCACCTTTCCGGGGAACATCTTCGGGGAAGTTACGAGCTGGGAAGGGAGCCTCGACGGCAGCATTACCCTGAACGTCGTCGGTAAGTTCGTCGGCATTCCACGTGGCCATCCTTCGGACGTGTCGTTCAGCGTGACGATTCAGCACTTCGGAGGAGCAGGGGTAGGCCACTGGACCCTGTCCATTGGTGGCTTCACCTTCTGCGTCGAGACCCTGCGCAGCGGGCAGATTGTCATGCGGCGCTCCTAGGAACGTTGCCCTGGTGCTGCGGCGTCCATGGCCGATGCCGCAGCACCTTTCGGGCGTGAAGGTGCCCGGCAGTCGCCTGGGCCAGCGTCCTCTCGCCTGCTGCAGCGATCACACGGGGGCTTCGGCCCGTGCCACGAAGCGGAGCTCCGGGACCTCGTCGAGCTCGCCGACGTCGCGGGCCAGCTCGAGGAACGTGAGCAGCCCGGCTCGCTCGCGCGGGCCGAAGCGGTAGCGCAGCTTCTCGAAGTAGCGCGCCAGGAAGCCGGCTGGATAGCCGTAGCGCTCACTTGCCTCGTAGGCGAGCTTCTCGGGCTCGGCGCGAGCGGTCAGCACGGAGTCGACGAGCGCCTGCTCGAGCTCGGGCAGGCCTTCCGGGCTCGGATCCGGGCAGGCCCAGACCGCGAAGACCATCGGCAGCCCGGTGCGCTCGAGCCAGAGGCGGCCGAGGTCGTGGTGCGGCGTCGGGTCCTCGAACGCGCTCTTGAGCGCTGCGTCGCCGATCAGCAGCTTCGCGTCCGCCTCCTCGCCGAGCGGGACGTGCTCCGCCTCGGGCAGCAGCACCTTCGTCAGCACGACCGAGGTCGCGCTCTCGGGGGTGACCGCGACCGAGCGCACCTGCTCCAGCGGCTTGCGCGCGACGAGCTGGATCGAGTCGACGGCGCCCTCGGAGGAGACGCAGAGGCGCGGCAGCAGGCGCAGCCGGCCGGCGTTGCGCGCGTACTCGATCGAGGAAATCGGAGCGAGGTCGAGCTCGCCGTCCAACAACCGGCGGTTGAGGTCGGTCGGAACGCCCTGAATCTCGTCGACCTCGGCCTCGAGCCGGTAGAAGACCGGCGCCATGTTCACGTACGAGATTCGACCGAGCCTGATCACGCGGTCACGACTCCCGGTCCACGACGGCGTCGGTGAGCGCCTCGAGCTCCGCGCGGCGCGCGTGCCCATCGAGGCAGGCGCGCGCACGGCTCGCGTACTCGAGCGCGAGCTCCCGTGAGACCTCGAGCGCGCCGGTCTCGGCGACCCTGATCAGCGCACCGTCGAGCGGGCCGCCGGCCAGCGCGCGCCGCACGCCTGCGTCCTCGCGGGCGGCGAGGATCAGCGGCAGCGTCGGCGTGCCCTCGCGGAGATCGGTGCCTGCGATCTTGCCGGTCTCGATCGTCTCGCCCGAGCAATCGAGGATGTCGTCCGCGATCTGGAAGGCGATCCCGAGCGCGAGCCCGAACTCGCCGAGGCCCTCGTCGCCGCCGCTGCCGAGCAGGCAGGCCGCCTCGAAGAGCTTTCCCGTCTTGAGGGCGCAGCGCTCGAGGTAGCTCTCGACGCTCGTCTCGGGGTCGTTCGTCTGCGCCCGCTGGAGCGCCTCGCCGCGAGCCAGGGCGAGCGTGGCGCCGGCGAGGCAGCGAACGGCCGCGTCGTCGCCGGTTGCCGCGAGCTCCGCGAAGGCGCGCGCGAAGAGGTAGTCGCCGGCCGCCCGGGCGGCCTCGGGCCCGTGGCTCGCCCAGGCGGCGGTGCGGCCGCGCCGGTAGCGCGCCTGGTCGATCAGGTCGTCGTGGACGAGCGTCGCCATGTGCACGAGCTCGACCGCGGCCCCGGCCGCGAGAGGCGGCTCGCCCGACGGCGCCGCGAGGAAGACGAGCAGCGGCCGCAGCCGCTTGCCACCCGCGACCAGCGCCTCGCCGCCGACCGCGGCCACGAGGCCGGGCTGCGCCTGCACCGCAGCGGTCAGCCGCTCCTCGAGATCCTCCAGATAGGCGTCGAGCCCGGGGCTCTCGCGAATCGTGGCGAGGCTCATGCGGCTTCCCCCGTGTGCAGGGCGACGATCCCGCCGGCGAAAAGCCGCCAGCGCACGTTCTCGAACCCGGCCGAGCGGAGCAGCTCCGCCAGCTCCTCCGGGCCCGGGAACCGGCGCACGCTCGCGGGCAGATAGGTGTAGGCCGAGCCGCCCGGGAGGACGCGCCCGAGCAGCGGCACGAGCCGGTCGAACCAGAGCCGGTAGAAGGGCGCGAGCAGGCCGCGCGGCCGCGTGATCTCGAGGATCGCCAGCCGCCCGCCGGGACGAAGGACGCGCCGCAGCTCTGCGAGGCCCCGCTCGAGGTCGTCGAGGTTGCGCGCGCCGAAGCCGACCGTCGCCGCGTCGAAGGATGCGTCGCCGAACGGAAGCTCAAGCGCGTCGCCCTGCACCCACTCGATCTCGCTCGACTTTCTTCGCGCGCGCTCGAGCATCCGGCCGGAGAAGTCGAGGCCGGTGACCCTGCCGCCGGCCGCCTTCGCGGCGACCGCGAGGTCTCCCGTGCCGCAGCAGGCGTCCAGCACGCGGTCGCCGGGCCGCACCGCCGCCTCGGCCGTCGCGCGGCGCCAGCGCTGGTCGAGACCGAGCGTCATCGTCCGGTTCATCGCGTCGTAGACCGGAGAGATGCGGTCGAACATCGTCCGCACCGCGTCGGGCGCCAGCCTGCCGGTCTCGACACTCAACTCAGTCTTGCCCCCAGCGGCTCACGAGCTCGTGGTCGAGACCAAGCTGGTCGAGGCAGCGTCCGACGACGAAGTTCACGAGATCGTCCACGGAGCTCGCGCCGTGGTAGAAGCCCGGCGCGAGGAAGAGGACGACCGCGCCCGCCTGCCGCACGCGCAGCATGTTCTCGAGGTGGATCAGTCGAGAGCGGCGTCTCGCGCGGGCAGAGCACGAGCTTGCGGCCCTCCTTGAGCGCCACGCTCGCCGCACGCTGGATCAGGTTCGACATCGCGCCGGAGGCGATCGTGCCGAGCGTGCCCATCGAGCAGGGGCAGATCACGTAGGCGTCGACCTTGGCCGAGCCGCTCGCGTAGGGCGCGTGCCAGTCGCGCTCGTCGTAGAGCGTGACGGCGTCGCGCACCGGCTCGGTCAGGCGAGCCAGCGTCTCGTCCGGCGAGAGCCGCGCATCGCCGTACAGCTCGGTCGCCAGCACCTCGATCCCGGCACGCGAGGCGCAGAGCCCGACCTCGCAGCCGGCGCCGGCGAGCGCCTCGAGCAACCGGGCCGCATACGGCGCTCCCGAGGCTCCAGTGATGCCCAGGAAGACGCGCATGGCAGCCACCGCTACTGCGGGCCCTTCGAAGCCTCGAGGAAGGTCGCGAGCTTGTGGAGGTTGTCTTCACCCAGCGACGGGAAGGGCGGCATCGGCGAGCCGGGGTTCACGCAGCTCGGGCACTTGAGGTGGTCGATCTGGAACTGGATGCCCTTGCCTTTCGCCCCCTCGGCGCTCAGGTCGGGCGCGCCCAGGTTCGTGCTCCCGGTGCCGAGGTAGGTGTGGCAGTTCGTGCAGCCCGACTCGGCGAACAGGTTCGCCCCGGCGACTGCTTCCTTGTTCCCGGCGAAGCCCTGCTTCTTCTCCCAGCTCGGAATCGCCGCCTTGACCTCGCTCGCGATCGCCTCCTGTGCGGTCGCGCCCTTGTACGTGAGCACGCCCATCGAGAGCACCGTCAGCGCAGCCGCCACCACCGCGACCGGCCGGCGCGAGAGCCGGCGCTCCAGGCGCGTGTCGAGGAACGGGAGCACCAGCAGGATCACCAGCAGGATCGTCGGGATCCCGACCGTCGCGAGGATCACGGTGCTCGGCCACTTGAAGATCCTGAGCAGGTAGAAGAGGAAGTAGAAGTACCAGTCCGGCCGCGGCACGAACGAGGTCGTCCCGGGGTCGGCCTTCGGCCCGATCAGCGGCCCGAGGATGTCGGTGTAGCGCCAGACGATCGCGAGCCCGGTGATCACGGACACGACCACGAGGCTCATGACCGTGTCGTGGAACATCGCGAACGGGTAGAAGGGCTTGCCCGTCTTCTTGACGTTCGCCTTGTAGCGCTGGAAGACGGCGCGGCGCTCGTCGATCGAGCTCATTCGGAGGGCCTCCTGCGGACGCCCACCGCTCGCGGGCCTGGCTGGGTGAGGCCGGAGCGCGACGGCGGGGGCTCCGGGTCGGGCTCGCGGTCGGCGGCATCTTTCGACCACGGCGGCGAGGTGACGCCGAGGCGGACGACGAGGTAGAGGTGCAGGCCGATCAGCCCCAGCAGCGCGCCGGGGACGAGCAGCATGTGGATCGAGTAGAACCGGGCCAGCGTGTCGGGCCCGATCTCGGCGCCGCCGCGTAACACCGACGCCAGGTACGGCCCGACGAACGGCGCGGTGCCGTTGATGTTGACCGCCACCACCGTCGCCCAGTACGCGGTCTGGTCGAAGGGCAGCAGGTAGCCGGTGAGGCCTTCGAACAGGCCGGTCGCCAGGATAAGGACGCCGACGATCCAGTTGAGCTCGCGCGGGTACTTGTAGGCGCCGAACAGGAACACGCGCCCCATGTGCATGAACATCAGGATGATGAACACGCTCGCGCCCCAGCGATGCATCCCGCGCACGAGCCAGCCGCCCCAGAGGTCGTGCGTGATGTGCTCGACGGAGGAGTGCGCCTCGGCCGGGGACGGCTTGTAGTACATCGCCAGGATCACGCCCGTCACGAGCTGGACGAGGAAGGCGGTCAGCGTGGCCGAGCCGAGCGTGTGCCACCAGCTCGTGTCGCCCGGGACCTTGCGGAACAGGAAGTACTTGAGCCCCCCGATCAGCCCGGAGCGCTCCTCGAGCCAGTCGACTGGATACATGACCGCCTGCCGGCCCTTGCTCTGCTTTGGCTGCGTCGTCGCCATCAGTGCGGCGGCTGCAATGGGTAGAGCCAGGCCTCCGGGCCGTCGACGTGCTGTCCCGGGCCGCTGAGCTCGTACTTCTGGATCCTGGCGGTCTTACCTGAGCCGTCGACGTGGGCGACGCTGTAGAGGTCGCCGAGCACGAGGCGGCCGTTCTCGATGGCGAACTCGTAGCGGTCGAGCCCGCGCACCGGCGGGCCCGCGATGCGGTTGCCCTCCTGGTCGTACGAGCCGCCGTGGCACGGGCAGATGAAGCCGGCCGCGGGCAGGACGGGGGTGATGAGCACGTCGCCGTTGTGGGTCTTGATCGTCTTCTCCTGCTCCTGGAAGACCGGGCCGCCCGGCTGCACCGGGCAGCCGACGTGCGCGCAGCGGTTCGAGATGATCGTGAAGCTCGGGTCGCCGTCGAGCAGGCCGTTGTTGCGCACGAAGGCCGTCCGGCGAGAGATCTCACCCTGCGCGGGATCGCGGATGAAGGTGACGATCTTCCACTTGTTCTCCTCGAAGTCGGTGAGCGGGCCGAGGTCGACCTTGTGGGCCTTCTGCTTGAGGAACCCCGGCAGCAGCGCGAACCCGACTGCGGGGAGCGTGACGATCCCGCCGATCACGGCTCCGAGGCCGAGGGTCGCGCCCTCGAGGAACTTGTTACGTGGGAAGCGCTCGCCGGGCGCGGGCTCCGGCATCGCCGCCTCGCCTGCGTCGGGCGCGGGCTCGTCAGGCGGCGGGCCGGGAACCGCATGGCCGCCGGTGGCGACGTCGCGGGCCCAGAGGAAGCCGAAGATGAGCGCCAGCGCGGCGCCGACCGCGGCCACAGGCCAGCTGACCACCAGGCCGACCAGCAGGCACACGATGCCAACAGCGAATCCCACCGGCCACAGGCTCGGCGACGGAAGCTGTGGCTGATCGTCCCCCGGGCGCTCTTCCAAGCAGTCTCTCCCTTAGCTCAGGCTCAGGCCGCTGGATTCAATCGTTGCAGGTTGGCCGCGTCAACGACGTAACAGTTGGCGCAACGCACCCTTGTCGCGCCCGTCGGCCGCAACAGCCTCGCTTCCGATGCCGTACTCGCCCCAGCGCTCGTCGACGAGACGGCGCACCTCGTCGCTCATCACGATCTCCTCGGGCCACGGCCGCGCGCCCTCCTCGGGGCCTTTGTGCGTGGCGTCGATGCCGATCTTGCCGCCGTAGAACTGGAGCGTCGGCGCGTGGTCGAGATGATCGAGGGGCCCTTCGGAGAGGAGCACGTCCCGCTTCGGGTCGACGTTCGCGCCGACCCGGAAGAAGACCTCGTTGTAGTCGTGCACGTCCACCCACTCGTCGACGACGACCACGGACTTGGTGAGGCTGAGGAGGCCAAGGCCCCAGATCGCGTGCATCACCTTCTGCGCGTGCCCGGGGTAGCTCTTGCGGATCGAGACGATGCAGCAGTTGTGGAACGCCCCTGCGACCGGAAGGTCGTAGTCCACGATCTCGGGCACGCTCATCCGGATCGCCGGCAGGAAGATCCGCTCGGTCGCCTTCCCGAGCCAGGCGTCCTCGGCAGGCGGCTTGCCCACGACGATGGAGGGGTAGATCGCGTCGCGCCGTGTCGTGATCGCGGTGACGTGGAAGACCGGGAACGGCTCGGCCGGCGAGTAGTAGCCGGTGTGGTCACCGAAGGGCCCCTCCGTGGTGAGGTCGTCCTTGGCGATGTAGCCCTCGAGCACGATCTCCGCATTCGCCGGGACCTCGAGGTCGACGGTCTTACCGGGCACGAGCTCGACCGGCTCGCCCCGCAGGAAGCCCGCGAGCATGAACTCGTCCACGTGCTTGGGCAGCGGCGCGCTGGCCGCGTAGGCGGTGACCGGGTCGAGCCCGAGCGCGACCGCCACCTCGAGCTTCCCGTCGGCGAGCAGGTAGTCGGCGCGGCCGTCCTTGTGGATCTGCCAGTGCATCGCGGTGGAGCGCCGGTCGAGCACCTGCATCCGATACATGCCCACGTTGCGCCCGCCCGTGCGCGGGTCCTTCGTGATCACGGCCGGCAGCGTGATGAAGGGCGCCGCGTCTCCGGGCCAGCAGGTCTGCACCGGCAGCGCGGAGAGATCGACGTCGTCGCCGGTCAGCACCACCTCCTGCGAGGGGCCGCCGCGTACGGTCTTCGGCTGCGAGTCCGCGATCGACTTCAGCTTTTTCAGGCCTTTGACCTTGTCGACGAGCCCCTGCGGCGGCTGCATCTCGAGCACGTCGCCGAGCCGCCGGCCCACCTCGTCGAGCGAGTCGGCGTCGAAGGCGAGGCACATCCGCCGCTCGGTGCCGAACTGGTTGACGAGCAGCGGGTGCGAGGAGCCCTTCGGGTTCTCGAACAGGAGCGCCGGCCCGCCCGCCTTCACGACGCGGTCGACGATCTCGGTCACCTCGAGGTGCGGGTCGACCTCGGCCGAGACGCGAACCAGCTCGCCCTCACGCTCGAGGAGCCCGATCCACTCGCGCAGGTCGCCTGGAGGCGCCATGACCGCTAGTGGCGCCGGTGGCGGAGGTACCTGCTGAGCTCGCCGAGGATGATCACGCCCAGGAAGATCAGCCCGACGACGAGCATCGCCGTGATCACGGACTTTCCCTCCTCGGCCGCGGTCTTCGCGGCGAGCGGCAGGAGCGATCCGAGCGGAGCCATCGGCGCGACTTTACCCGACCCGCGCCCGGTGATTCTCGAGCGCTCGCTCGACCGGCTCGTTCGGCTAGACCATCCCAGCCCAGGCGCGCGGCCTCGCCCCCGCCCATGGTCGCCGCGGTGGCCGCCCACGCCTCGCCGTCGCCGGGCAGGCCGTCGGCTCGCAGCCGGGCGCAGAGCGAGATCAGGGCGGCCAGGTCGGCGACGGCCTCGACCGTCCCCGCCTCGGCCACGCGCACGAGCCCGTGTGCGTAGAGGTAATCACCGAGCAGGAGCGCGGTGTCTGCGTCGGCGGGGGCGAACAGCCTCGGCCGTCCGTAGTGGAGGAGATAGCCCTCGTAGATCGTCTCCAGGCCGAGCGCGTAGCGCTCCTCGCCGAGTGGCGAGAAGACCGCCTCGAGCTCACGTTCCTCGCCGGGCCGCAGCGCCGCCTCCCAGAGCCGGCTCTCCTGCGCGGCCTCGAGGGCGATGGTCTCCCAGAGGCCCGTCGCTACAGCCAGCGGGCCAGCTCTTTCGTCCAGTAGGAGACGACGATGTCGGCGCCGGCACGAACGATCGCGGTGAGCGATTCGAGCGCGGCCTGCCGCTCGTCCAGCCAGCCGCGCGCAGCGGCTGCCTTGAGCATCGCGTACTCGCCCGAGACGTTGTAGGCGCCGACCGGTAGGTCGAAGCGCTCGCGCACCGCGCGCAGGACGTCGAGGTTCGGCAGCGCGGGCTTGACCAGGAGAACGTCGGCCCCCTCGGCGACATCGAGCTCGCACTCGCGCAGCGCCTCCCGCACGTTGGCGGGATCGAGCTGGTAGCCGCGGCGGTCGCCAAAGGCAGGCGTCGAGTCGGCCGCCTCGCGAAACGGCCCGTAGAAGGCGGAGGCGTACTTGGCCGCGTAGGACACGATCGGGGTCTCGGGAAAGCCGTGCTCGTCGAGGGCGCTCCTGATCGCCGCGACCCGCCCGTCCATCATGTCGCTCGGGCAGACGGCGTCGGCCCCGGCGGCGGCGTGGCTGACCGCGGTGCGGGAGAGCAGCTCGAGCGTCGCGTCGTTGTCCACGTCTTCGCCGTCGAGCACGCCGCAGTGGCCGTGCGAGGTGTACTCGCAGAGGCACACGTCGGTCAGGAGCACGAGCCCGGGGTTCGACTCGCGCAGGGCCCGCAGCGCGCGCTGGACGATCCCATCCTCGTCCCAGGCGCCGGAGCCATCCTCGTCCTTCTCCTCCGGGATCCCGAACAGCAGAAGGGCGCGAACGCCAAGTTGGGCCGCCTCGTCGGCCTCGGCGACGAGGTCCTCGACCGAGTGCCGGCCCAGCGCGGGCAGGTCGGGGTTCGGCTCGGTCGCGGGGCCGACGAAGAGCGGGAAGACGAAGTCGTCGAGATCGAGGCGCGTCTCGCGCACGAGCGAGCGCAGCCGGTCGCTGCGGCGCAGCCGGCGCAGACGGGTGACAGGGAACGAGCTCACACCAACAATCTACGCGCTCCAACCCGCGCGAGCCCGCCGAAGACCGCGCCGAGCGCGACCAGCCAGAGCCCTTCGCGCAGGACGCTTCCCCAGGGGCTCAGGTCGTAGAGCGCGGCGCTGAAGAAGCGGACGGAGTGGGCGAACGGGAGCGCGTCACTGGCCCAGGCGGCCGGCGGAACGACCTCGGCCGGGATCAGGCCGAGGAAGACAATCGGCATCACGACGAGCAGGGCGACGAGCGAGGCGGTGCGGGCCTCGCGCGCAAGCGCGCCGAGCAGCGCGCCGAGTGCGCCGAGAGCGCCGCCGGCGAGCACGAGCCCGACCACGAGCAGCGGCAGGCGACGCCAGGGCTCGCCCCCGGTGACGCCGCCGATCTCGATGATCGCCCCGAACGCCACCGAGATCGCCAGGCCGAGCACCAGCGCCACCCCGGCGGCGAGCGCGACCTTCGCCCAGATCAGGTGGCCGAGGCCGATGAGCCCACGGGCCAGCCGGCCGATCACATTCTCGTCGCGCTCGGCGGCGAGCGAGCCGGCCGCCAGCACCAGGGCGAGGAACGTGACCGTCAGGCCGAGCGCATAGGCCTGAACCTCGGCCGAGAGCACCCAGGTGCGGCCCCGCGTCGGAGCGCGCACGAGCTCGATGGGATGCGCGGTCGACCGGAGCGCGTCGCCGGTGTTGGCCAGCGCGAGTCGGGCGTCGTGCAGAAAGCCCCGGAGGCGCTCGACCTTCGGCGTCTGCGGCATCCCGGCCAGCACCTTCTCGGCCTTCTCGATCCCGAGCACGTCGATCGGCTGGCCCAGGAAGCTCCCGTCGCCCCCGTGCAGGATCAGCGTGACGTAGCGGAGGTTGTTCTCGATGTACGCGCGCTGAAGCTGCCGGTTGAGCGAGTAGACGAGGGCCTGCACCTGCTGCTCGACCCGCGAGGAGAGCGTGCCCTTCGAGAGCTGGAGCTCGAGCTGCGGGCTCTTGACCATGCCCTTGAGCGAGGCGATGAAGCCCGGCGGCACGGTCACGACCGCGACCACGCCCCCCGTGCTCAGCTGCCGCGCGGCCGCCTCCGGCGAGAGCCGCACCAGCTTCACGTTCTGGCTCACCTGACGGATCGTGCGATCGACGTGGAAGCGCTTGCCGCCCACGATCACCGTCGGAGGCAGGTTGTCCTCGTCCACGAACGCCACTCGTGGCTTCGAGCTCGCGTAACTCGCGACGAGCCCGACGAGCACGGCAATCGCGAGCGGGTAGGCGAGCAGGATCCCGAGCAGCAGCGGCGAGCGCCGGAGGACGAGCACGTCCTTCCGCAGCAGCAGGGCGATCCCGTTCACGCGAAGAGACTCTCAGTCTGCGAGCGGTCGTAGTCGCCGGAGGGGCCGGCGAACACCAGGCGTCCGTCACGCAGGGCCGCCACGCGATCGGCCACACGCTCCACCTCGTCGAGGTTCTGCGTGGCGAAGACGAGGGCCCCGCCCGCCTCGCGCAGCGCGGCCGCGCGCTCCCAGAGGCGCCGGCGCTGCTCGGGGTCGAGCGCGGCGGTCGGCTCGTCGAGGAGCAGCACCTCCGGGTCGCCGAGGAGCGCGATCGCGAGATTCAGGCGCTGGCGGTTCCCGACGGAGAGGTTCGAGCTCGGCGCGGGTTCGCCAGGGAGGTCGAACTCGTCCAGCAGCCGACCCGCCGCCGCCTTCGGGTCGGGCTCGCCCTCGAGCCGTGCGAAGAGCTCGAGGTTCTCGCGGGCCGAGAGGCGCCCGTACTGCGCCGGGCGCTGCGGCGCCCACCCGACGCGCAGGCCGTTGCGGCGCTCGACGTCGCCGCCGCTCGGCTCGAGCGCGCCGGCCAGAATCGAGAGGAGCGTGGATTTGCCCGCGCCGTTGGGGCCTACGAGGGCGAGCGCATCCCCCTCCCAGATCTCGAGCTCGACCGCGTCGAGCGCGGGCGTCTTGCCGAACCTCCGGCTGGTGCCGCGGGCGGCGAGGAGCGGTGAGCGCGAGGTCACCGGCTGGCTGCTGCGGGCGGGTCGGAAGGAGGAACCGGCGCCATCGAGCGCGTCTCCTCGATCTCGACCTCGACCGGAATCGCTCCACCTTCCTGCCACGGCTCGAGCGCTACCCGCTCCGAGAAAAACTCCCAGATCGCGCGACCGGCGGCCAGCAGCGGGAGCGCGACGAGCGCCCCGGGCAATCCGTAGATCTCCCCGCCCGCGAGCAGCCCGAAGATCACCAGCAGCGGGTGCAGCCGCAGAGCGTTGCCCATCACGTTCGGCACCACGACGTGCCCCTCGATCTGGTGGATCCCCAGGAAGAGCAGCGCAACCCAGATCGCCGAGACCGGGTGCACGACGAGCTCATAGATGAGCGGCGGCAGCGCTCCGAGCCAGGGGCCGAGGTACGGGATCAGCTCCGTAACGGCAACCCACGCGCCGAAGAGGACGGCGTACTTGTCCGCTCCCGGAGCCAGGCCCAAGGTGCCGAGCAGCCATAACCCGACCCCGGCGCTCGTGCCGATGATCAGCGAGAGCAGCACCTGCCCGCGCACGTAGCTCGCGAGCGAGCGCTCGATCCGCGTCAGCAGCGAGGACGACCCTTCATGCGGCGGGAACCGCCGGTCCACGGCACGCCGCAACCGCGGCATGTCGAGCAGCATGTAGATCGAGACCACTATCACCAGCACGAAGCTGAAGAGGAACTTGAGAGTGCCGATCGCGGCGCCCTCGACGAAGTTGATCACGTCCCCCGTGTACTTCGTGACGTCCTTCTTGCGGATCTGCGAGACGAGGTCGTGCCCCTGCTTCTGGATGTCGATCCCGCCGAGCCGGTGGGTGTCGAGCCAGTGCTGGAAGCGGTCGACGTCGTTGTCGGCGCGCGTTCGCGACGGCTGTCCGTGCTCGACCGTAAAGTAGTCGTTGACCTTGGTTGCGCTTGATTTCGTCTGGTCGACGACCACCGAGCCGAGCGCGACCACGGCGGCGAGGATCATGGCGGCGAAGGTCAGGTACACCAGCGCGACGCCGAACCCGCGAGGGATCCAGACGCGGGTCAAGGCGCCGACGATCGGGTTGAGCAGGAACGCGATCAGTGACGCCACGAGGAAGAGGAAGACGACGTGACGCGCCGCACCCGCAATCACCCACAGCAGCAGGAGCAGCATGGGGAGGCCGACGAGCTGAATCCAGCGCGGGATCTGAATCTTCGCGGCCCCGGCGGAAGGCCCGGCCATGAGGGGCATCGTACCTCCCGAGTCGTACCGCTTCGACCGCCTCCGTGGGACTGGGACTTCGGCGTCGAGGGCTCGCTCGCGGTCCAGCCCCGGCGGCTTCCTCTGCAAGAGGAGGCAGCCTCGGTTACGGTGCCCGGGATGCCACGCGCCTCCGGGCACGCGCTTGTGATGCGGCGGCGGGCGGAAGTAGCCGCTGCTCGCCGGAAGAGGCGATTGGCGGGGCTTGTCCTGCTCGCGTCGGTCGCTCTCGTCACGTTGCTCCTGACCGCTTTCGGGTCGGGCCGCTCCGGCGTGGTCCGAACGGCCGCTCCCGCCCCGGCCGCGCGGCTCTTGCCCGCGGGGCCGCCGGCTCCGCAGGTGGTCGCACTCCAGGGCACGCTGCGGCTGCAGCTGCCGGTCGCGCAGGGGCGCGTGACGGAGATCGGGTACCACGCCTCCGGCAACGGCGCGCTCACGCTCGATCCGGTCGGGCGCCAGGCGAACCAGGGGCTCGTCACCCGGGTCGCGCGAAGCCTCTTCGGCGGAAGCACGACCGGCCTGCGCTACTACGTGCTCGGCGGCGAGGGTGGCCCGGCGACCGGCTCCCTGGACGTGGGCGCCGCACCGGGGACGGACGTCTACTCGCCGGTGGACGGGACGATCGTCGGGATCACCCCGTACGTCCTCGACGGCAAGCACTACGGGGCGCGCATCGACGTCCAGCCGAGCGGCAACCCCTCGATCGTCGTCTCGTTGACGCACCTGCACCCCGACCCGAGCCTGACGGTCGGCTCCACCGTTGCCGCCACCACCTCGAAGCTCGGCACGATCCTCGACTTCGCCGAGGTCGAGCGCCAGGCGCTCGCGCGTGTGACACAGGACGCGGGCAACCACGTGGCGATCGAAGTGCACCCGGCCGCCACCCTTTCGATTCCCTGAAGATCCTCTTCGTCGCCGACGTCTTCGGCACGCCGGGCCGTGCCGCGGTCGAGGAGCGGCTTCCCGCGCTGAAGGAAGAGCTCGGAGCCGGCTTCTGCGTCGTCAACGCGGAGAACACGGCCGACGGCGCGGGCCTGACGCCGCGGCTCGCCGACCGGCTGCTCGCCGCCGGCGCCGACGCGCTCACGCTGGGCAACCATGTCTGGCGCCGCAAGGAGATCGGGCCTTACCTCGACAGCTCCGACCGGGTGGTGCGGCCGGCGAACCTCGCCTCGAGCTCCCCGGGCCGCGGGCTGGCGGTGGTGCCGGCCGCCGACGGAACGCCGGTCGCCGTGCTCAACCTGCAGGGGCTCCTCTTCATGAGCACGCCGATCAGCCCGTTCGAGGTGCTCGACGCACTCGTCGAGGAGGCTCGTGCGCAGGCCCGGATCGTCCTGCTCGACTTCCACGCGGAGGCGACGAGCGAGAAGGTCGCGCTGTCACGCCTGGTCGACGGCCGCGTGACCGCCGTCTTCGGAACGCACACGCATGTGCAGACGAGCGACGCGCGCGTACAGCCGGGCGGGACCGCGGCGATCACCGACGCGGGCATGACGGGGCCGCACGACTCGGTCATCGGCGTGAAGGCGGAGCTCGCGATCCGGCGGATGCAGACGGGCATGGGCGTTCGCTTCGAGCCCGCCAGCGGCGGCGTGCGGATCGAGGGTGCGCTCGTGGAGTGCGACGCCGAGGGCCGAGCCCTCAGCTGCGAGCCGGTGCGGGTTCCCGTCCCGTAGGAAAGACGAGTACCGCCAGGAGCACGAGCAGGGTCAGATCCCGCGCGACCACGAGCCAGGACGGCAGGGCCTCGAAAGCCACGAGGTCCCAGTAGCGAATCGGGAACCAGAGCTGGGTCAGCAGCAGCGCGAGGCCGAGCAGCCCCGAGGCGGCAAGGCCGCGGCGGCCCCGGACGAGCGGCACGAGCGGGATCAGCCAGATCAGGAATTGCGGCGAGAGCACCTTCCCGAGCGACACGAATGCGACCACGGAGGCCGCGGAGAAGCGCACCAGCCGCTCCGGCGTGGCCGGCCCCCGGACGGCTGCCGCCCAGATGCCGAGCAGCGCAACCACGAGGAGCGCGCTCGAGGCCGTGCCGAGTGCGTCGGGGAGCGACCCCGAGAGGTTCTGCGAGCCCCGGCTCGACTCCATCGTGATCGCCAGCCCGCCCACCTGGTGCGCCGCGAGCAGCACCGCCGAGGCGAGGCTCTCGATCTGGAGCGGCCGGGTCGCCTGGCGCACGACGCTTTCCCACACGCCGTGTGGCGCAAGCGCGAGGAACGGCAGGATCACGACCGCCACGACCGCGGCGGCCGCAGCGAGGCAGAGCAGCGCCTCACGCCTGCCGCGCGTCCGCCAGACGTAGGCGAAGGCCGGCGGGATGAGCACCGCCGGGAAGACCTTGGCGGCGATCCCGAGCCCGAGCGAAGCGAAGCCGAGCCGCTCCCGCCCGGCCAGCACTGCCGCGAGCCCGCCGACCGCAAGCGCCGCGGGCCAGAGGTCGTAGCGGTAGAGGATCACGGAGCCGAGCACGAGCGGAGCGAGCGCCGCGAAGGCGAGGGCGGCGGCCATCCGCTCCACCGAGGCGGCGAGCGAGCGCAGCGCCACCGTCATCGCGAACAGGACGCCGATCCCGCAAAGCGCCATCAGGATCTGGAACTCGCGGTTGTAGAGGCTGAAGCCGTCGTGCCCGATCGCGGGCGCGGCGAAGACCGGCAGTGCCCCGGGCGGGTACTCGACGCCGAAGTCCCGGTAGGGCACCTGGCCGTCCAGCATCGCGTTGCCGTAGCGGTGGTACTCGACCGTGTCGAGGATCAGGTTGTGCTGGTAGAAGCCCCAGTGGAGGACGGTCAGAGAGGCGAGGAAGACGGCCGCGGCGGCGTACGTGAGCCGCCGCGCGTCACTCGGCGCCGACCAGCTCTTGGCGAGGACGCTCAAGGGGTTGTCGCACGGGGACCCTCACCGGCTTCGCGGCCGGCGCCAGGACGGCGAAGGCGGCGAACGGGAAGAACCACGGCAGGTAGAGGTAGAACCAGTGGGTGAGGACGAGCTCGAACCCGAGCAGAAGCGCGGCCGTCAGCGCCGCGAGCTGTAGCGGCGATTTCCGGCGCGGCACGAAGTACAGGGCGAGCGCGGCCGCTACCAGCAGGCCTTCGAGTACTCGCTGGAGGACGTGGAGGTCGGGCAGGCCCGCGTGATACTGCCCCCAGTCCCAGATCGAGAAGGGCGACTGGCGGCCGATCTGCCAACCGAGGGTGCGGTCCCAGAAGTCCTTGGCCGCCTGAACCGGGCTCGGCTCGAGCAGCAGGATCGAGAAGGCGACAGCCGTCGCGGCGAGGAAGCCGGCGAGGAACAGGCCGCTCGAGCGTGCACGCCGCTCGGGGTAGGACGCCCACAGCGGCGCGATCAGGAGCGGCGCGAATTTCGTCCAGCCGGCGAGCGCGACCGCAACGCCACGTGCAAGCGGGGAGGTCACCAGCCAGAAGCCCCAGATCAGGAACAGCGGCGGCAGCGCGTCATTCGTGTTCGAGCTCGAGACGTACTGCGTGAACGGGTAGGCGACCCAGGCGAAGGCGAGCGTCACGGCCAGCCGGGTCCCGCCGAAGCGCAGGCCGACGAGCGCCAGGCCCAGCAGGCAGAGCAGGTCGAAGAGGATCGAGCTCAGGTGCGCCGCCGGAAGATCGTCCCACTTTCCCGTCCAGCCGAGGATCAGGTAGCCGGGTAGGTAGGCCTCGTATGCGACGGGGCCGTAGGTGTCGCCCTGTGGGTTGGCCGACTCGCAGCGGCCGTTCGTCTGGATGCGCTCGCGGATCTCGCCCTCGGAGTCGGCCTTCCCGCACGCCTTCAGCGTGTCCTCGACCGGGAAGTGGTTGTAGGGCGACTGCCCGTTCGCGATCCGGTTCGCGCCGATCACACCCGAGTAGCCGACGTCGATCACGTTCGAGGCGCGCACGTTCAGGCCGACGCGGAAACCGGCCGTGAAGACCGTCGCGGCGGCCAGCAGCCAGATCGGCCAGACCGGGACCGAGCCCGTGCCCAGCCGGCCGCGCCACCCGCTCCAGGCCATCCGCCCGAGCAGGTAGAGCAGCGGCGGGTAGACGAGCGGGACGCTGGTGAAGATGTCGCCGCGGTTGAAGAACCAGAGCGAGACCGAGAAGGAGAGCAGCGCGAGCAGGTCGAGGTTGCGCATGCTCAGGGGCCGCCGCAGGTCGGCGAGGCCCACCAGGAACAGCAGGCAGAAACCGAGCCAGACGGCGGCGCTGTTGATCTCCTTGCCGCCGAAGGCGCCGTCGTAGCCGCGCGCCATCTTCCACGCGACCTGCGGCCCGGTCCAGGCTTCCGTGACCGCGCCGCTCGTGTCGTCGACCTTGCCGGTGGCGACTTCGCCGGCGCCGCGCTTGGTGTCGTCGACCCTGACCGTCCAGCTGTGCCTCTCGTAGGTCGCTGTCGTCTCGAGGATGCTCCGCGGATAGTGACCGAGCCAGTCGGCCACCTTGTCGTCCGCGAGGAAGATCCGCGTCACCTGCGCCTCGGTCAGGCGTTTCGCCGGCGGGGCGAGCGGACCCTTCAACGCTCCGGGAACGGTTCCCGTGGTCGTGCCGGCGAATGCCGACCCCGCGAGGGCGAGCGCGGCAACGACGGCCGGGACGAGAGCGCGGCCCATCGCGCTCAGCCTAGCTAGGCCGTGAACGAAAAGACCACAGTTTGTTGCCGATGAAATTGAGGGGGGTGACGAGGACGACCGCGATCGCCTGAGCCAGCACCTTGTCCATGCCCAGCGCGATGAAGCCGGCCAGCAGCGCCAGGTTCGCCGCGTAGGCGACCAGGGCCACGACCAGGAAGCGCAGCCCCTGCCAGCCGACGTGCCCACGCTGCGCATGGAAGGTCCAGAGCCGGTTCCAGGTGTAGTTGTTGGTGACGGCGACCAGGAACGAGCACGTCGCCGCGGCCGCGTAGTGGAAGCCGGCCCCACGCAGTAGGGCCGTGTAGACGGCGAGGTTGATCACATAGCCGCTCGCCCCGACTGCGCCGAATTTGGCGAGCTGCACCCAGTTGTGCGACTTCCGCAGGGCCTGGCCGGCTCGCGTGCGCGCGAAGCTTGCTGCGGGGGAGAAGGCCATCGGCGGGCGAGCGTACCAACCGGCCCTACCGAAACTGAAAACCGATCTCGCCGGCAGGCTCCTCCCGTCCGACTTCGACCTCCTCCACGCGCGCACCCGCCGGGCCGCGCCGACACCACTCCACCATCGATTCGACCTGCTCGTCGTCGCCCTCGAAGACGGCCTCGACGCTCCCGTCGTCTGCGTTCCTGATCCAGCCGGCCACGCCGAGCGACTCGGCGCGCGCCCGCGCCTCCGCCCGGAAGAACACGCCCTGGACGCGGCCCCGGATGCGCACGCGCACCCGCGTCAAGCGCGGAAGCCCTCTTCCCCGACCAGCGGGACGAAGCGGCAGGGCACCGAGTGGACGACCGCCGGGCCCTCGGGGCTTCGCACGATCACCTCCAGCCGCTGCGCCCGCTGCCCGCCCACCGGCACGACGAGCCTCCCTCGAGGGCGGAGCTGCTCGTAGAGCGTCTCCGGAAGGCCGGGCGCAGCCGCGGCCACGGCGATCGCGTCGAACGGCGCGCGCTCCGGGACCCCGAGGGTGCCGTCGCCGACCACCACCTCGACGCGGTCGTAGCCGGCTGCGCCAAGGCTCTCGCGGGCGCGCTCGGCGAGCTCGGGGATCCGCTCGATCGTGACTACGTCCGCGCCGAGCTCCGCGAGCACGGCGGCCTGGTAGCCGGAGCCGGTGCCGACGTCGAGCACCAGCTCGCCGGGCCGGGTCGCGAGAGCCTCCGCGATTCGCCCGACCATGTACGGCTGGGAGATGGTCTGGCCGTGGGCCAGCGGCAGCGCCGCGTCGTCGTACGCGCGACGGCGCTCGGGCTCGGGCACGAACAACTCGCGCGGCACGCGCTCCATCGCGGCAAGCACTGCTTCGTCCACGATGTCGCGATCGCGCAGCTGGGTCTCCACCATGCGGCGCCTCGCCTCGGCGGCCGGCTCAGGCTGCATCAGGGAGCCGGCGCGCGTAGGCCGGCGGCTCGACCCCGAAGTGGGCGAGCGCAAGCGGTGCGAGGTCGACGATCCGGCGGGGCTCGCCCTCGATCCCAACGGTGAGGATCGGCACCTCGGAGTCGCCGGCGTCAAGCGATCCGTGGCTGCCACCGCCGAGGTGGCTGCGGCCGGCCAGGTCGGCCAGCTCGACTCCCGCCGCCGGCGAGACGAGCAGCTCGCCCGCGTTCGGGTTGGCAAGCGCCGCCCACGAGCGCTCGAGCGCGTCCGGCTGGTCGAGCAGGCCGAGGTCGCCGGTCGTGCGCCAGGCCCGATCGGCAGGAGCGAAGCGAAGCTCCTCACCGTCCCGCCTGGCCACGGCCTCGGCGCCCTCGCGGTAGAGCACGACCTCTGCAGCCGCCTGCCCGTCCAGCCGACGGGCGAGCTCGGCCGCACCCTCGCGGCACTCCGGGAGCCGGTAGACCATGCCGGCCCGGTTCGAGGCGGTCACGAGCACCCCGTCCACGCCGGCGAAGGGCGCCTGCAGCGAGACCGCCCGGTCGACGCGGGTCTGGCCGTGGTCGGAGCAGACCACGACCGCGTAACGCTCGAGGAACTCATCCGGCCCACCCGCTGCCTCGATCAGGGCGCCGATCGCCGCGTCGCTGCGAGCAAGCGCCTCCTGCGTCTCCTGGGGGCCAAGCGCGTGCGAGGCGAAGTCGTAGTCCGGCAGGTAGTAGACGAGGAAGTCGAAGCCGTCGCGGGTGACGAGCCAGCGCCCGACGAACCCGGCGTAGGCGTCGATCGAACCCATTGAGCGGCCGAAGACCGATACGGGCGCACCCGTCACGTCGGACTCGAAGAGGTTGTAGAAGAAAAACCGCTTCGGGCCGTACGCCGGGCGGACGAGCCCCGGGATGAGCGCCACGTGCCGGTTCCTGCCGCGGTAGCAGGTGATATTGACCGCCCCCGCGGTCAGCCCCGCGTCCTCGAGCGCTTCGTAGACGGTGACGGCGTCTGGGCCGAGGTGCTGCTCGTTCATGTTGAAGATCGCGTCGAGGATCGAGCGGCGCGCGCCCGCGGCCCGGATCGCCGCGAACGAGGAGCCGTACTCGACAAGCCGCCGCTCGCCGCGGTGGTACCAGACGAGGTGCGGGATGTGGTGCACGTCGGGGTGTGCGCCGGTTGCGATCGAGGTGAGGCACACCGGCGTGAGCGACGGAAAGGTCGAGACGCCGCGGCGGTAGCTGCCGTTCGCGGCGAGGAACGAGAGCGCCGGCGCACTGCCGGTCTCGACCGCGTCCTCGAAGACCGCGGGGGTGAGCCCGTCGATCACGATCAGGATCAGCTTCCTGCGCTCGGCCAACGCCCTAATCGCGCGCCAGGCTGCGCAGGCCCGCGTAGCGCTCGCCGCCGTGCCGCCGGGCGCGAGCGGCCAGTGCAGGCAGCAGGACCGCCTCGAGGTACCCGACCGCGGGAACGAGCGCGAGCGCGGCGAGCACCAGAGCGGCGAGGGCGACGAGGACGGCGGTCCCGCCTCTCGTCCCGCCTCGCCGCAGCGCCCCGGCCACGAAGGCCGAGACGACGACTGCGCCGAGCGCGCCTCCCAATCCGCCGGCCACCGCCTCGTGCCAGCCGCCGATCGCGTAGCCGACGCCGGCGCCACCCGCAGCCGCGACTGCCGCGACCACGAGCACGAGCCCGCGGCGGGGCGCGGCCAGCGCGGAGAGTAGCCCGCCGAGGCCGATTCCGAGGCCGAGCGAGAGGCCGATTCGGTACCACTCCCACATCTCGCGGAGAGTGTAGACCCCGCCTCCCGGCACGCGGTTTAGAGTCTCGTTTGCAGGGGAAAGATCGGTCACGATGAAACCCGATCCGCGCCCGCTGCTCGTCTTCTTCGGCGCCTCCCACTCCGGGCCGGCCCGCCGCATGGAAAGCCTCGTCGCGCACCTCGCGCGCAAGGAGCGCGCCCGTCTGCGCGTGACGCAAGTGGACGTGAACGAGCAGCCCGAGCTCGCAGAGCGCTTCCGGGTCGACACCGTGCCGACGCTCGCGCTCGTCAAGGAGAAGCGCGTGGTCGACCGGCTCGAAGGCCGGGTCAGCGCGCCGCGGATCGAGCGCATGCTCGAGCCGCACCTCGACGCCGCCTAAAACCGCCGCGCAGCCTCCGGCGTACTACTCGGTCGAGACCGTCCGAGAGGAGAAGCATGCGCAGAGCACTCACCGCCGCAGGGGTTGCAGCAGCATCGCTCGCCGTCGCGATCGCCGCCGGCGCCGCGACCAACGCGACAACCAAGCTGGAGGCCAACCTCCGCGGCGCCAACGACGGGGCGCCGGCGTCGAACCGCGGCAAGACGGAGATTCGGCTGACGCCCTCGACGGGCAGGGTCTGCTGGGAGACCAGGATCGCGAAGATCGACGGCAAGCCCAACGCGTCCCACATCCACAAGGGGCGCCGTGGTGTCTCCGGCAACGTCGTCGTGCCGCTCGGTGCGGGTTACAAGCGCCAGGGCTGCACCACCGCGTCGAAGGCGCTGATCAGGGCGATCATCAAGAGCCCCGGTGCCTACTACGTGAACGTGCACAACGCGAAGCATCCGGCCGGCGCAATGCGCGGGCAGCTGACTCGGGGGACCTGGGTCCTCCCGGAGACGGGGCCCGGCGGACCCTCGCCGCCGGGCGCCCGCCCTCTAGCTCTGCTCGAGGCGCCGGATCACGGCAAGCCCGAACTCGGCCGCGCGGGCGCCGTCTACGACCCGGTGGTCGAAGGTGACCGAGACGTAGCCGATCGGCCGTGCCACGATCTCGCCGTCACGGACGACCGGTCGCTCCGCCACGCGCCCGAGACTGAGGATCGCGACCTCGGGATGATTGACGATCGGGGTGGTCAGGAGCCCGCCGAGCTTGCCGGCGCTCGTCACGGTGAAGGTCGAGCCGCGTAGCTCCTCCGGCTCGAGCGAGCCGGAGCGGGCAGCCTCCGCGAGGCGCTCAACCTCAGCCTGGAGCTCGTCGAGCGAAGCCCGGTCGCAGCCGCGGACGACCGGGACCACGAGGCCCTGCTCGGTCTGGACGGCGACGCCGAGGTCGTAGCGATCCAGGTAGACGATCTGGTCGCCCTCGAGGCGCGCGTTCAGCTCCGGGTACTCCTGCAGCGTCTCGGCGACCGCCTTCAGTACCGCCGGCACGAGCTTCCTCAGGTCGACCGAGCCGAAGTCGCACTCCTCGACCCAGGTCACCGGCGGCACCTCGCGGTGGGCGCGCGTCATGTGCTCGGCGACGAGGCGGCGCACGCCGCGCAGCGGCTCCCGCCGTCCCTCAGGGACCGGTCCCGGGGTCTGACCCCCTGCCGTGGCCGCTGCACGCACGTCCTCTTCCGTCACCCGTCCTTGCGGGCCGGTTCCTTCGAGCCCAGAGAGGTCGACGCCGAGCTCCTGTGCAACCTTTCTGACGAGCGGCGTCGCCCGGACACGTCCCGGCGGGACCGGTCCCGGGGTCTGACCCCGGGTCGGGTCCGAAGCGGACGAGTCGGCTCCGTCCTCGCCGATCACGACGAGCACGGTGCCGACGGGCACGACGTCGCCCTCTGCGACGAGGATGCGTGCGACCTTGCCCGCCGCCGGCGAAGGGATCTCGACGGTCGTCTTGTCCGTCTGGATCTCGACCAGCGGGTCGTCCTCGGCGATCTCCTGGCCTTCCTGGACGAGCCAGCGTGCGATCTCTCCCTCGGTCAATCCCTCCCCGAGGTCCGGAAGCTTGAACTCGTAGGCCACGGCGGCGGAATCTATCGGGGCCGGCCCACCCAGGCGTCGCGCGGGACGATCAGCACGCGCAAACCGGCCTCGACTCGCCAGAGCGAGACGGCCTGCTCGTCGCCGCCGAGCTCCGCAGCGGTCTCGCGCGGCACATAGCCGAGCTGCAGCGTCCGCTCCTCGTTCCAGATCCCGACCGCGTTGGGGTCGTGCTCGTTGCCGGGCTCGGGGACGAGGGCGAGCCGGCGGCCGGGGTCGAACGACGGGTCGGGCAACGCCTCGGCCCGATAGGAGACGCCCGCAACCGGCACGACGCGGATGCGCGGGTCCTCCCAGCGGACGGGCTCGCCGCTGGCCGCATCCCGGAGGCGGTAACCCGACTGGGCGCGTTCGAGCAGCAGCCGAAGCCGCTCGCCGGCCACTAGAACTCGAGCAGCTTGCGGACCGCGTCCACGACCCGCTCGACCGAAGGCATGTAGGCGTCCTCGATCTGCCAGTACGGGTACGGGACGTCGTAGCCGGTCACGCGCAGGACGGGCCCCTGGAGGTCGAGCATCGCCTTCTCCGCGAGGATCGCCGCCAGCTCGGCGCCGTAGCCTGCCGTTCGCGGCGCCTCCTGGACGATCACCACGCGACCCGTCTTCGCCGCCGAGGCGAGGAGCGCGTCCTCGTCGAGCGGCTTCAGCGTTCGGATGTCGAGCACCTCCACGCTCGCCTCGCCCTCGAGCGCGTCCGCCGCCTGCTCCGAGAGCGGGACCATCGCACCGTAGGCGACGAGCGTCACGTCGGTGCCTTCTCGCGCGAGCCGCGCCTGCCCGAGCGGGACGACGTGCTCGCCCTCCGGGACCTCGCCGCGCATCGTGCGGTAGTGGAGCTTGGGCTCGAAGATCACAACCGGATCAGGATCGCGAATTGCGGCCGCGAGCAGGCCTTTTGCGTCGCTTGGCGTCGACGGGATCGCGACCTTCACCCCCGGTGTGTGCACGTAGTAGGCCTCGGGCGAGTCGTCGTGCAGCTCCGGTGCACGCACGCCGCCGCCGTAGGGCATGCGCACGACGAGCGGGAACTCCATCGCGCCCCCGGTGCGCCAGTGGTAGCGCCCCACGTGGGTGATCAGCTGATCCAGGCAGGGGTACGAGAAGGCGTCGTACTGCATCTCGCAGACCGGTCGCCACCCGGCCATGCAGAGGCCGACCGCGCTGCCGAGAATCCCCGCCTCCGCGAGCGGAGTGTCCACGCAGCGGTCGGCGCCGAAGCGGTCGCGCAGCCCGGCGGTTGCCCGGAAGACGCCGCCTGCGCGCCCCACGTCCTCGCCGAGCACCATCACGTTCGGGTCGCGACCGAGCTCGACGTGGAAGGCATCGTTGATCGCTTCGACGAGAGTGAGCTCAGGCATCGAGGATCCTCCGCAGCTCGGCCAGGTCTGCGTCGAGCGAAGGCGGGGGGTCGACATACGCGTGCTCGAACACGAGGCCCGGATCCGGCGGCGGCTCGGCCTCGGCCTCTGCGATCCCGGCGCGCATCAGGTCTGCCGCCTCCGACCGTACGGCCTCCGCTGCCTCGTCCGAGAGCAGCCCCTGCCGCCGCAGGTACGCCTCGTAGCGGCCGAGGCACTCGCGCTGCTTCTCCTCCTCGACCCGCTCGAGATCGATGTAGGCGCGCGGGTCGTCGGCGGTCGCGTGCGGCGCGGCCCGATACGTGACCGCCTCGATCATCGTCGGCCCCTCGCCCGCCCGCGCCCGCGCGACCGCTTCCCGGGTCGCCTCGTAGACCGCGAGCACGTCACCACCGTCCACGCGCACCCCGGGGATCCCGTAGCCGATTGCCTTGTCCGCCAGCGTCTCGGCCGCGGTCTGCGCCTCGATCGGCGTCGAGATCGCCCACTGGTTGTTGTTGCAGAAGAGGACGAGCGGCGCGCGCATCACCCCGGCGAAGTTCGCGCCCTCGTGGAAGGCGCCCTCCGAGGTCGCACCGTCGCCGAAGTAGGCGATCGCGCAGGCGCGCTCGCCGCGCAGCTTCTTGCCCCAGGCGAGGCCGGCCGCATGCGGCACGTGCGTGGCGATCGGGACGCAGATCGAGGCGACGTTCCAGTCGAGCGGGTTCCACCAGCCGGCGGGGTGGCCGCGCCACCACGAGAGGATCGTCGAGGCAGGCATCCCGCGCAGGAGCCCGATCGCCGACTCGCGGTAGCTGGGGAAGATCCAGTCCTCGCGCTCGAGCGCGTAGGCCGACCCCGCCTGCATCGCCTCGTGGTTCCAGAAGATCGCGTAGGTGCCGATCCGGCCCTGACTGTGGTAGACGACCGAGCGCTCGTCGTAGGTCCGCAGCAGGACGAGCCAGCGGTGAAGCTCGAGCAGGTCCTCCTCCGAGAGCCCCTCGACCTCGCCGTCCGGAATGCCTTCGCCGTCGCCGATCACGCGCCGGAGGTCGCGCTCGGCCGGAAGCACCAGGGCCATGACGCCGCGAATCTACCGGACGTGAGTGCGCGCCACGGCCGCCACGACGGCCAGAGCGGCGGTGGCCGCCAGCACTCCCGCGAGCTCGAGCCCGAAGCCGCCGTGGATCGGCAGGCCCGCGGCGATCACCACGAGCGCCGCCATGACCGACCCTCCGGCGCAGGCGAACAGCACCGTGACGAGTCGCCTGAGCGCCATTCCCGGCTCCGCCCAGGCGGGCACGCGCTGCTCCAGCGACCACCAGGCCAGCTCTGCCACGAGCAGGAAGGCCCCGGCGTAGAGCGGCGTCCACGCGTCGAGGGCGTCAGGCCCCCTCGCAAGCCAGACGGCCTGCTCGGCGCCGAGCAGGCCCACGCCGAACGCGAGCGCGGCGCCCCAACGGGTCGCAAGCCCAACACAGAGCGCAAGGACGCCGCCGCCGCCGAGCAGGAGCAGCAGGGCGTGGTCGTCCGAGTGCCGCACGAGCGGCGAAACGGCGATTCCCGCGGCCACCAGGACCGCACCGGCCGCCAGGGCTAGGCGCGCGTGACCCGGGCGTGGCGCCTGAATGTCCTCACCTCCTCGAGCGCGGCCTGCAGCGGCTCGCCCTCGCGCCACTCGACCACGGGCACGCCGAGCCGCAGGTAGCGCGAGCGCAGCGCGTCCCGGCGCAGCAGCCAGAGCCGGTGGGCGAGGTCGTCGAGCTCCTGGTCGCCGGGCGGAGCGAACGGCACCGGCGAGATCTCGATGACCGCAAGGTCGAAGCCGCGGGCCCGCAGGTCGAGCAGCGCCCGCACGGAGCGCTCGTCCAGCAACGGCGTCAGCGCGAGCACGAGCGACTGCGGCGGCAGCGTGCGCATCGGCAGCAGGTCGACGCCCTTCCACGCATAGCTGAGGAAGATCTCGGCGTCGAGCAGCGAGTCGAGCACGCGGTAGAGCTGGCCGATCCCGCTCGAGGCGGTGAGCCAGTTGAGCACGCCGCCGAACGCGACGAGCCCGACGCGGTCCTTCTCACGCATGTAGTGGACGGCGAGCGTGGCGGCAGCGTGCACCGCGTGGTCGAGCGTGCTCTCACCGCGACCGCGCGCCTCCGCGAAGGTGTCCAGGAAGATGACGACGTCGGCGTTGCGCTCCGGGTGCGTCTCGTTCACCCAGGGCTCGCCGCGCCTCGCAGTCGCGCGCCAGTTCACGCGCCGCACCCGGTCGCCCGGGACGAACGGGCGCAGGTCGGCGAACTCGATCCCTTCGCCATGCGTGCGCGGCAGCTGGTTCCCGGCGAACGCCTGCGTCTCGAGCGGGCGCAGCAGCTTCTGCAGCGTCTCCCCGCGGGGGTACACCTTCAGGGGCCGCCGTCGGTCGAGCGTCTGCTCGAAGACGAGCAGGCCGAACGGGTCGTGGGCGCGCAGGACGAGCTCGCCGACCAGGTGGGCACCCCAGCGCTCGCAGCGTATGACGTGCTGAAGCTCGCGCCGCTCCCCCGCGTGTAGCCGCAGCAACTGCGGGTTGGGCGTCTCGGCGACGAGCCCTTCAGGCAGGTCGAGCAGGAGCTCGAGCCGGGCGACCGGCGTCTCGGAGCGCAGCTCGAGCTCGAGCTCAACCGGCTCCCCTTGAACCTGCCGGTCGGTCTCGAGCTCGAGCACCCCTGACAGGCGAGGCGTCTCCGCGAGCGAGAGGCCGACGACGAGAAGCGTGGCGAACGGCGCCGCCAGCGCGGCCAGTTCCGGGCGCCCCAGGATGAGTGCCGCGAGCAACCCGGCGCCGGCGAGCGCGGCATAGGCGCCGAGCTTCGGCGTCGCCGCCCGGGTCACTCCGCCGCCGGCTCGGGCTCGGCCTCCGCCTTCGGGGTCGGCACGCGATCGAGCAGCTCGAGCACGAGGTCTTCCGGCCGCAGCCGCTGCACCCAGAGCTCCGGCCGCAGCGAGAGCCGGTGGGCCAGCGCCGGGACCGCGACTGCCTTGACGTCTTCCGGGATCACGAAGTCACGGCCTGCGAGGGCAGCGCGGCAGCGCGAGAGCTTCAGCAGCGCAAGCGAGCCGCGTGGGCTCGCGCCGACCTGGACTCCAGGCGCGTCACGCGTGGCGGCGACGAGATCGACCATGTAGAGGCCGACGCTGCGATCCACGTGTACCTGCTCGATCGCACGCTGCATCTCGAGCAACTCGTCGCGACCGACGACCGGCTCGAGCTCGACCTCGTCCGCGCCACGTTCGAGGCGGCGCTCGAGCACCTCCCACTCGTCCTCGCGCTCGGGGTAGCCGACGCCGATCCGCAGCATGAAGCGGTCGAGCTGCGCCTCGGGCAGCGGGTAGGTGCCCTCGTACTCGATCGGGTTCTGGGTCGCGAGCACGAGGAACGGCGGCGCCAGCAGGTGCGTCGTCCCCTCGATCGTGACCTGCCGCTCCTGCATCGCCTCGAGCAGCGCGGCCTGCGTCTTCGGAGGGGCGCGGTTGATCTCGTCGGCGAGGAGAAGGTTGGTGAAGATCGGGCCGGGGCGGAACTCGAAGTCGCCCTCGCGCTGGTTGTAGATCGACGAGCCGGTCACGTCGGAGGGCATCAGGTCGGGCGTGAACTGCACGCGCGTGAAGCCGATGCTCGTCACCTGCGCGAAGGCGCGCGCGGTCAGCGTCTTGGCGAGACCCGGGAAGTCCTCGATCAGCACGTGCCCGTCGGCGAGGATGCCCAGCAGGACGAGCTCGAGCGCGTCGCGCTTGCCCACGACGGCCCGCTCGACCTCGTCGAGGATCTGCTCCGCCTGGCGCGCGAGCTCGTCGATGGTCATGACTAGAGCGCCTCCAGCCGCTCGATCGCTCGGCGGGCGCCGTCGGGCGAAATGCCAGGGGCGAAGCGCCGGAGCGGGGGCTCGCGATCGGGGCGAACGAGCTCCCAGAGCTCCTCGCCGAGCGCCCCCTCGACCGCGGCACCCCCGCCGTCGAGCCGCAGGCCCTGGTTTGCCAGGCGCTCGCCTGCGATCTCGCGCAGCGTGGGGCGCAGGCGGTAGTGCAGGTCGAAGGCGGTGGACGCGCCAAGCGTCAGCTCGCGCTCCAGCCGCTCCAGCTCAGGCGGGCGCAACGGCCCCGGGGGCTCCCGGTCGAGCGCCTCGGCCAACGCCGAGCGCACCGCATGGGGGTATGCCTCACGGGTCGCCATCACCACCTGGAAAAGCCCCAATCCACCGACCACGAGAATGTAGACGTCCAATTCGAGCTCAAAGCGGCCCGGCTGGGCGAATCGAGCCACCAAGAGCCCAATCGTGGCGAGGGCCGTCAGGAACACCCAGGTCTGGATCATGCGCTTCATGCCGCCTCCGTGCGGTCGTACTCGAGCTCCGCGCGCAGGCCCGCCAGCGCCTCGATCGCGTCGTCCTTCATCGAGGCCTCGATCGTGTGGGGGCTGAACTTCGCGCGCTCGAAGAGCTGCACCAGCCGGCGCACGGCGAAGGAGCTGACCCGGAGGCTGTCGAGCACGCGGGCGACGTACTCGAGCGGCGTTTCGTGCCTCTCGCGCGGCACCCCGTAGGCGCCGAACGTCTCCTCCATGCGCGCGTAGGCACGGATCACCGCCTTGCGCGGATCGCGCTCGGCGCGAAGATCGTCCAGCGAGTCCGAGAGCACGTCGTCGAGCGCCCGGGCGAGCTGCGCCTCCTCGTCCAGCGCCTCACGATTGCGGCGGCCGTGGGCGACCGCGATGCCGGTGGTGACCACGATCCCGAGCAGGAGCGAACCGAGCACGAGCACCGGCAGCCAGCTCCACTGGGCCCGGTGCGGAGGCGTCTCGGCCCGCGGTTTCAGCCGCTGCCTCAGCCCCGTGGGACCGAGCGGGCCGGCGATCGCGATAGCACCCGCGTTGCCCCGCTCCTGCCGGCGCTCCTGGCGCTTCTCTGCGGTGAAGACGGCGACCGAGAGCAGCGCGGAGATGAATGCGACCGCGATGAGCGTCCTGCGCCAGTCCGTCTTCCCGGAGAGCCGCTGCTGGCGGCGGCGGTTCGCGAGGCCCCACACGACGATCACCGCCCCGATGGGCATGATGATCAGCGCGATCGTCGCGAGGTAGTCGCCGATCAGCGTGGGCGCGTGAGCGTCCCCGCCGCCGGTGCCGCCGCCGGGCCGGTGGGCGCGGCTCGCAATCGCGACGAACGCGAGCAGCGCGGTCAACGCGGCGCCGCTCAGCAGGAGCTTTCGAGCCCCGCTCACGACGAAACCCTAGATGAGCACGGCAATCGCGTCCCGCTCGGCCTCGAAGACCGCCTCCCGCACGTCGCCCAGATCCTCGCCGTCGGCCTGGAGCGGGAGCGGCCGGTCGCACACGACCTCGATCCGGTCGAGGTCGTGACCGTAGAGGACATCCCGCGGCCTCGGTCTGGCCACGGCCGGTGAGCACGTAGCGCAGGAGCCGCGGCAAAGCCAGCGGCCCGACCCGCCTCGGCGCAACCAGGTCCAGCCCGAGCTCGAACCGCGCTTCGGGCGCGACGTGCACCGCCAGCCGCCCCGCGTACGTGTAGGGATCGGCGTTGGCCACGAGCGCGAAAGCCGCGCGCCCGAGCCCCCGCACCTCGAGGGCAGGCTCGAAGCGACCGCGCCGGCTCCCGACGAGCCGCGTGGCGGCGCGCAGATAGGCCGTGTCGCCGGGACGCTTGCCGTCGTCGCGACGCCCGAGCGCGTCCACGCGGCGCACGAGCTCTGCGTCGAGGCCGATTCCCGAGGAGAAGCCGAAGCGGCGCCCGTTCACCCGGCCGAGCGAGATGCGCCGCCGCCGCCCTTGCTCGATTGCCTCCGCCACGCGGCGAGCCGCGGCAACCGGGTCGCGCTCCAGCCCGAGCGCCCTCGGCAGCACGCTCGTCCCGCCACCCGGAAGGAAGCCGAGCGGGATCCCTTCCGACACGCCGTTCAGAACCTCGTTGAAGCCTCCGTCGCCCGAGAAGACCACCAGCGAGTCCACGCCGGTCACCTCGGCCGCCAGCTCCCTGCCGTGGCCAGGCCGCTCGGTGAAGAGCGTCCGCACCTTGGCGACCCCGCCGAGTTCCCGCTCCACGGCCCGCACGCGGTCCTCGGAGACCGCGCTTGCAAACGGGTTCACGATCAAAACGACTTCCATAAGCTGCCGCGAGCATGCCACGGCTCGCAGGGATAGCTCTCGCCGCGCTGACGGCCGCGGTGGTGGCCGGCTGCGGCGGGAACGGGAACCCGACGGTCGCGACGGTCGGCGGGGAGTCGATCACGCAGAAGCAGCTCGACGCGGTCGTCGCGCACTTCCGCTCCGAGGCCCAGCGCGAGGGGAAGAGCTTCCCCGACGAGATGAGCGCAGGCTTCAGGCCGCTGCGCAACCGCCTGCTCGGCCTGCTCGTCTACCGCACCGAGCTGCGCCAGGCCGCCGACCGGCTCGGGTTGAAGGTAGCCGAGAGCGAGATCTCGAAGCGGCTCGCCACGCCCGCCGGCGGCGAGCAGGAAGGGGCAGCGGCGGCGACACGTTCCCGCGCGACTCGGTGGTCGCCCAGATCCTCACCGAGCGGATCTTCGTCAAGGTCACGCGAGACGTGAGGGCGCCGAGCCAGGCCGAGCTCAGCGCACGGCGCAACCAGGCAATGGCCGACGTTCGTGGCGCGGCTCAAGCGCGAGACGAAGGTGCAGCTACGAGCCCGGCTATGCACCGGGCCCGTAGCGCTCCTTCAACGCCCTCTAGCAGGCGGCGCCGCCCCCCGCCGGGCCGCCAAGGGCGAAGTCGAACGCGTGCGTGGCGTCGACGTCCGCGTAGATGTCGGTGTTGTCGTTGTTCCGCCCGAAGCTGAAGGCGGTGACGTTGTAGAGCGTCTTGCCGACCGGCAGCCCGATCCCGAAGCCGCCGTTGACCGGCACGTCCACCGAGATCGTGTTCCCGCAGACCCGGCCCTGCGCGCCATCGTGCGCGGGTACTGGGTGATCTTGCAGTTCTGCGGCGTCGTCTCGGTGCACGTCGTCGAGCCGGCGAAGTACTGCGGCGCCAGCCCGGCAGTGGACTCCGCGCCCACGTAGAAGATGCGGTAGGCCTCCTCGCCGAAGTTGCCGACGGAGAGGGCCTGGAACCGCGTCAGCCAGACCGCGCTCGTCTTGCCGGGCGGCGGCTGCAGCGCACGCGAGATTGGCGACGGTCATCTTCACCCGCAGCGTGCTCGAGCTCGGCTGGCTCAGCGCCAGGTTCGTCAGGTCGAGCTGCGGCTGGTTCGGGCCGGCTCCCGCGGGCGAGTAGTGCGGCCATTGCGCGTCGCCGGAGACGTCCTTCATCGGGCTCGCCGGCACGGGCTCCTTGAGCGAGTTGCCGTTGAGGGTCTTGCCCTTGAAGCTGGCGCACCTCGTACAGATGTGCGCCGTGGTGCTGGCTCGTCGTGTCGTTGTAGACGAACCGAGCGCTCCGCTGGTGTCGAAGTTGACCGCGAAGTAGTCGGCCATCGTGCGGTCGCCGCCGGAGACCGTGCAGCCGATGCCCTGGTTGCAGATCTGGCCGTAGTGCATCGGCTTCTCGGTGAAGCGCTGCTGGGCGACGTCGGGGAGAGCGAGGCGGCGTTCGTGATCAGGCCCGCGTAGCCCCACCACTTGACCGCGGTTGCGCCCTGCGGGTCGTTGGCCCAGCTCGGGAACGAGTCGGGCTGGCCGGGCGTGTCGGTCGCGTACCAGCCGAGCGCAAGCGTGCCCGGGCGACCCGGCCTGCGCCCAGAGGAACTCGGCCGTGTTCGATGGCGCGGCTGTTGACCTTCGCCGGAGTCGTCCAGGAGGTGCCCTGATCGGTCGAGACGAGTAGTAGACGTTGTTGTCGGCGGTGTCGATCCAGGCGGCGTAGACGGTTCCGGCCGAGTCGGTGGCGAGCGCCGGGAAGAGGTGCCCCGGGCCGCCGCCGCCCGGGCGAGGCCGGGAGCGGTCAACGTTGTGGAACTGGATCCCCGTTCGCTGCCCGGGCGCGACGTGGCCGATGGTCATGCGCACGTGGTCGCCTTCGTTGCACGGCGTAGTAGAGGTAGCGCTTCACCTTGTCGAAGCGGATCTGCCCGCACGTGGTGTCGGCCGCCAGAGCGACTCGGGGAATCTGGCGGACGCGTTCTGCCAGACCAGGCCGCCGACCGGGTCGGTCGGGCCGGTCGAGCCCGGGCTGGAGTAGATGTACGTGCCGACGGCGGTCTCGTGGAAGGCGAGGAAGACGTGTTGTCGGCGGCGGCTCGAGGTCGGCCCGTTGTCCACGGCGTACCACTGCCGGTCGACGGACGGAGTTCTGCACCGCGAGCGGGTTCTTGCGCCAGGTGTTGCCGTTGTCGTTCGAGACCGAGGTGCCGAGGTTGATCGAGGCTCTCGAGGTCGACGAAATAGTGATTGCCCTGGTCGTCCACGGTGATGTCGGTGTCGCCGCCGCCGGGCGGCGCATCCGGCCGGAGGCCCGACCGGGCTGTCGACGTGGAACTCGAGCCCGTTGTCGGTCGAGCGGTGGATGCAGCGACATGCTGGGTGGTCGATCCCCCACGGGCCGCACTCCCAGTAGGCGTCGTCTTCGGCCTCGACGAAGTTCAGCGGCTCACCCTCGGTCCGCTGCGGGTCGACCACGGTCGCGGGGCTGAAGATGAGCTTGCCGGCGACGTACCTCGGCGCGGCTTTCCGCCGACCGACCAGGCGCCGAGCCCGGCGGCGTCGCTTGACGACGGGCGCGTTGCTCGTCGAGAAGGTGCCGTTGTAGCTGTATGGCTGCGCGATCACACCGCCCGAGAAGGGACAAACCTGCACGTGCCAGACCCCGGTCGCGAGGTTTTCGCTCTGGTAGACGATTTCCTCAGGGCTGGTGAGGCTGTCACCGTGGGCTTTGAGGGTTCCGTTGACGGGTCGAACAGCTCGAGCGTCATGTCGTTGGCGGCCACGTCCATCGTGGCGATGGCGTCGATCGTGGTCTCGCCGGCGCGACGGTGATCGGGTGCAATCGGGCCGCACGCGGTCGGCGTGATGCTGCCGCTGAACGTGCCGCTGTCGGCGCTTGCGGTCCCGACCGCAAGCAGGCAGGCCGCGGCCAGCCCGAGAAAGGCGAGCAGTGTCATGCGCATACGGGGGCTCCTTCAGAAGATGACGTCATCGAAAAAGGGAAATACGACGGGTTTTCTAACCCGTTCTTTTCAAGTCCAAACCGGTTTAGTGAACCGGAATTGACTGACTAATCAATCGATAATTGTTAGCGTGACGGCCGAGCGCATGGACCCTTGGAAAACCGTCCTCTTCCTCCTCACCGGTCTCGCTCTGATCGCGGTCGGCTGCGGCGAACAGAAGGCGCAGCGGCCGGTGGCGTTCGTCGGCGACACGGCCATCTCGGGCGCGCAATTCGACGCCGCGCTCGAGCAGCTCCGGGCGGACCGGCGCCGCAAGGGAGAGAGCGAGGAGTTCCCGGAGCCGGGGACCGTGGGCTACCGGCACCTCCGCGACTCCGTTCTCGGCCTGCTCGTCTTCCGCGCCGAGCTCGGGCAGGCTGCGGAACGGCTCGGGATCCAGGTCACGGACAACGAGGTCGATCGCCTGATCGAGGCGGGCGGAGGCGCGCCGGGCGAAGGTGAGGGCGGCTCGCTCGGCGCTTCTGCCAGAGAGATCGCCAGGGAATCGCTCCGCGCACAGCTCCTCTACCAGCGGATCTACGAGCAAGTCACGAGCCGCGTGACCGCTCCTACCGCGGCCGAGCTGTCGGCGCGTCGGCGCGCCGCTATGGCCCGGTTCATCACCCGCATGAAGAGCACGGCGCGAGTGCGGTACGAGCCCGGCTACGCGCCGGGCTCGTAACGTCGTGTCTACCTCAGCGTCAGCTCGAAGGGCGGCGTGGCGTCCACCGTGCGAGCCGAGTTCAGCACCAGGCCCGCGGTCGGGTTCGACTCCGCCGGCGCAGCGGTCGCGTAAGCCGCCACGCCGGTGAGCTTGGCCCCGGCTGCCAAGCCCAGCGCGGACGCCGGCACCTGCACCGTGATCGTGTCCTTCGAGAGGGAGCCCGTTACCGGAAGCAGCGCGTCGGTCGCGTAGCGCATGCCGACGATCGCGCCGGTGCCGTTCTGCACGCCGTCGTTGCCGTCGAGGCGGCCACCGAAGAACCGCAGCGTGCCGCTCCTGTTGAACTCGAGCGAGAGGTGGAAGACGTCGTCGGCGGTGCTGAAGGAGAACACGTACTGCAGCCGCTCGGCGTCGTTGTCGGTCGCGAACGTGTTGTTGTAGGCCGCGAGATCGCGCGCCATCCCGGCGGTCGTCGCGTCCTTCAGCGTCAGCTTCGCCACGAGGGCACCCTTGCTCTGCGAGAGCGTCGCGCCGAGCAGATCGAGCGCGCGCAGGTTCGTGCCGGTCGCCCGGTTCGGCCAGGTCGCGTCACCGGTCGGGTCCTTCGACGAGCCGGCAGTTGCCTTCGTCCTCACGTCGGGCTTCGTCGCGAGCAGCGCCGGCCCGAGCGTTTCCTTCGCAAACTGCGTGAACGGGCCGTTCTTCGCCGTGTCCGTGAGCGTCGGCGCGGCGAGGCGGTTGTTGTTGTCCATGAACACGACGCCGACGCGGCCGTTCGCGTCGAAGCCGAGGTCGATCATGTCGAGTAGCGAGCGGTCGCCGCTGCACGTCGTCCCACCTGTGCAGATGCTGCCGCGATGGACGACGCGGTGGCTGACGAGGCCCGTCGCCACGGACATCGGGGTGCCGCGCGCGAGCGCGAGCGCATCGGAGATGACCGCCGCGTACGTGTTCCAGTGCGTCGTAGCCGCGCAGTTGTCCGAGACTCCGGGGGCGCAGTCCTCGCTGCCCACATACGTGATCGCGATGCGACCGAAGTCGCCCGCCGTGACTTCCGGGAAGACCGCGCTCGTGACCGACGGCAGGTTGACCTGCGCCTTCGGCGTCCAGTACGAGCCCGGCCGGCCTCCGGCCTGGGGGTTGTTCCGGGCGTCATCGATCGGCGAGACGCTGAGGAACACGGCGCCGCCTGCGACCCAGACCATGTAGGCGTTGCCGTGCGAGTCGGTGTTCAGCCAGGGGAAGATCGCAGCCGTGTCCGTCGAGACGATTGTCGACTGCCAGGCCGAGGGCAGCTCGTACTCGCGAGCGTCGGCAGTGCCCACCATCACCCCACCCGAGCCGCGGTAGGGCTGGTAGATCCAGCCGTGCGCGGGGCCGTCGGAGTTGTCCACGCGCAGCTGCCCGCTCTGGCTGACGAGCACGATCTGCGGGACCGGCTGGTCGATCGGGACGCCGTCCTGGTCGATCCCCTGGATGTACTGGCCCGCGATCGGCACGTGGTAGGACGAGGAAGCCCTCGATCTTGCGCGGCCCGATCGAGACCACGTTCGGGTCGATCGGCGCGAGCCACTGCCGGTCGACGCCCGTCGCGGAGTTCGTGATCGCGTGATCGCGCGCCAGCGGGAAGGTGTCGCCGTGGTCAGTCGAGCTGCCGAGGCCTTCGTTCACGACGAGGGCCTCCTGGTCGAGGAAGTAGAGGTTGCCGTTGTAGGGATTGACCTCGTTCTCGCTGTCGCCGCCGCCCCCGGTGCCGCAGTTGGGCCGGTTGCGAGAGGCGCAGGTCGGGTCGAACAGGAGCCGGAAGCTGGCGCCCCCGTCGGTCGAGCGTGAGAGCTGGCTCGTCTGCGTCCGGGAGCTGAGCGGCCAGTCGACGAAGATCCGGTTCGGGTCGATGCGTCCCTGCTGAGTCGCAGCGATCGGGTGCTCGAGCGTCGTCTGCGGCTCGGCACCCATGAAGTGCGCGGAGACGGTCGTCGACGGTGCGAAGCCGACCTGCGTCAGCGGGTCGAAGGTGACACTGGGCGCGGGCGGCACGGCTACGAAGCTGAACCCGGAGGGAGTCGAGGTCGCGTCGTAGTGAGCCGTCAGGCCCTCGCCCGTGTCGACGAAGCGCGGCACGACCTGGATCAGGAGCGTATGCGCGACGGTTCCGTTGACGGGGACGTCGCTGGTGACCTGCTTGGGCGCCGGCGTGAGGCCGCTCAGCACCACGTTGGACCGGCCGATCAGCTTCTCCGGCTGAATGGGGTTGTCCGAGTTGTAGTCGGGATCGGCGAAGACGCTGACCTGCACCTCGGCGCCGACGGCGATCGCCGTCGCGTTGGTGGTGCTCCAGTACCAGCTCAGCTCGAGCAGGCCGCTGACGGAGCCGGTGAAGGGCCCGCTCCAGTAGGCGGAGAGCGCGTTGCCGACGAAATCCTCGTTCGCGAGCGGGCTCATCGTCTGGGTGACCGGGACGGTCCCGGTCGGGGGGTTGCCGTCGAAGGTGGCGGTGCCTCCTGGAACGGTGGCCTTGTTCGCCTGGTCTGCAGGCGTCCCGTGGAAGTACAAGGCCGGCGGCGACGCGGCGTCCGCGGCGACGGGCGCGACTCGGCTCGGCGCCTGGCCCAGCGCGAGCACGCTGAGGAACGTGAGGGCGAGCAGAACTCTCTGAACGACGCGATGCATGTGATCCCCCCGGGGCGAGCGAAACGTGTCGCCGCCGACCATTCCCGCTCGAGGCGAATTCGTAACCTTCGCTAAGGAGTCGCGTAGCCGCGCATGCCGTCGACGAGGAGCGTCATAGAAACGGTCGGCGAGCTCGTCGGTGTCGCGGCCCGCCTGCAGCCAGGTGTAGGCCCAGTTCGCGGCCGAGAGCGCGAGCAGCGCGGCGGTCGCGTCGTCGAGGTCGCTCCGCAGCTCGCCGAGGTCGCGGCCCTCTCGGAAGAGCGCGCGGATGCGCTCCTCGTAGCGCCGCCGCTCGGCCAGGATCTCGTCGCGACGCTCGCCCTCGAGGTAGCGCCATTCCTGCACGAAGACGGTGGCGACGTCGAGCTGCTCGCCGACCACGCGCAGGTGCGAGCGCAAGGCCAGCCGGATCTTCTCCGCCGGCCGAAGGTCGTCCGGGATCGCGTCGAGGCCGGCATGGAACGCGCGTGCTCCTTCGCGCATCGTCTCGTAGAGCAGGTCCTGCTTCGAGTCGATGTGCGCGTAGAGCGAGCCCTTCTGCACTCCGAGGGCCTCCGCGATCTCGCCGATCGAGGTGCCGTGGTAGCCCTTCTCCGCAAACAGCCTGGCGGCCTGGCGGGTCAGCTCGGCACGTCGCTCGGACACGCTTGGTAGCCTAACGACCGTTCGGTATGGAGACGCGCGAGCGAGAATTCCTCGAGTACGTCCAGTCCGGAGGCCAGGTCGAGACCGACGACTGGATGCCTGACGAGTACCGCGCGCGCCTGCGCAAGTTCATCGAGATGCACGGCAACTCGGAGCTGATGGGCGTCCTGCCCGAGCGCGAGTGGATCCTGCGCGCGCCGACCCTGCAGCGGAAGCTCGCCCTCACCGCGAAGGTGCAGGACGAGGTCGGTCACGCCCAGCTGATCTACCGCGTGGTCGAGGACCTGGGGAAGCCCCGCGAGGAGTGCCTCGACGACCTGATCTCGGGCAAGTCGAAGTTCCACAACGTCTTCCACTACCCGACGAAGACCTGGGGCGACGTGGGCGTGATCGCGTGGCTCGTGGACGCCGCCGCGATCATCAGCCAGAAGGCGCTGCTCAAGTGCTCGTACGCGCCGTACGCGCGGATCATGAAGAAGATCTGCTGGGAGGAGTCGTTCCACATCCTCCACGGCCGCGACGTGATCCTCACGCTGATGAACGGCACCGATGACCAGCGCGAGCTGGTGCAGGAGGCCGTCACCCGCTGGTGGGGCCCGCTGATGCAGTTCCACGGCAACCCGATCCCCGGCGAGGAAGATCCGATGCTCGTCTGGCGGATCAAGAGCCAGGGCAACGACGAGGCGCGCCAGCAGTTCCTCGACGGCTACGTGCCGCAGATCTGGGAGCTCGGCCTGACCGTGCCCGACCCGGAGCTGCGCAAGGACGAAGAGACCGGGCGCTGGCACTACACCGAGCCCGACTGGGCCGAGCTCAAGCACGTCGTCACCGGCCACGGGCCGAAGACCGGCGAGCGGCTCGACCTCAGGCGGATGGCGCGCGAGAACTCGGCCTGGGTTCGCAGCGTCGTGCTCGCCGAAGCAGCGTAGTGATCTACGAGGTCTTCCGCCAGGAACGCAAGGGCCAGGCCTTCCAGCACGCCGGCTCGGTCGAGGCCCCGGACGAGCCGTTCGCCGAGTGGTATGCCCGCGAGCAGTTCGGGCGCCGCGGCGAGTCGGAGGCGCTCTGGGTGGTCGCGCGCGAGGCGATCCTGCCGATCGAGGACTTCGTCGACGAGCTGAACCGGAACTACCACCGGGTGGACGGCTATCCGCTGAAGGAGAAGCTGAAGGAGGCGCGTGCAAGAGCGGGCACAACTGCTGCTCGAGATCGCTGACGACGAGCTGATCCTCGGCTGGCGCGACTCCGAGTGGACCGGGATCGCGCCCTTCCTGGAGGAGGACGTCGCCTTCTCGTCGATCGCCCAGAACGAGATCGGGCACGCGCGCGCCCTCTACGAGCTGGCGGCCCGCGAGCTCGGCACGACCGCCGACGAGCTCGCCTTCGACCGCGCTCCCGAGGAGTACCGCTGCGGCCGGCTCGTGGAGCTGCGGCTGCCGAGCTGGGAGCACACGATCGCCCGCCACTACCTGTACGAGGAGGCGGACGCGCTCAGGCTCGAGGAGCTGAAGGCCTCCGACGACGCCGAGCTCGCAGGCCTCGCCGCGAAGATCGACCGCGAGGAGATCTACCACCGGATGCACGCGCAGATGTGGTTCGACCGCCTCGAGAACGAGCCGCGGTTCGTCGCCGCACTCGACGAGCTGCGCCCGCTCGTCGGCCTCCGCGACGGGCACACGCCGGAGCTGACGGAGCTCTGGGAGGAGATGACGATGGTGCGGCGCTCGCAACCTGCGGGGACGACGTGGTGACCGCCGACCAGGTCTGGGCGGCGCTCGCCGAGATCCCGGATCCTGAGATCCCGGTGATCTCCGTGGTCGACCTCGGTGTGGTGCGCGGGGTGCGCGTCGAGGACGAGCGGGTGCACGTCGAGTTCACGCCGACCTTCCTGGGCTGCCCTGCGCTCGAGGTGATGCGCGATCAGATGGCTGCACGCATCGCCGAGCTCGGAGCCGAGCCCGAGGTCGAGGTCGTGCTCGACGACTCGTGGTCGACCGACCGGATCACGCCGGAGGGTCGCGAGAAGCTCCGAGCCGCAGGCCTCGCGCCACCGGCCCCGCGCTCGGCCGGGGCGCCCGCGCTCGTCCAGCTCGAGGCGAACGGCTTCCGCTGTCCCTACTGCGGCTCGCGCGACACGGGCCTCGAGAACATCTTCGGGCCCACGCCGTGCCGGTCGCTGCGCTACTGCCGGGCCTGCCGCCAGCCCTTCGAGCAGTTCAAGACGATCTAACCGGGCTGCTCGGCTTCTCAGCTCTTCAGGCCTTGTCTGCCGGCGGCCAAAGACTCAGCGGACGACCTCGAAGTGGGCCATCATTCCCATCGCATGGTGTTCGAGGATGTGGCAGTGGTACATCCACTCGCCCGGTCGATCATCCGGTAGCCACGCAATTCGCGTCTGGCTCTTCCGGGGGACATTGACGGTGTCCTTCCACGCCAAGAACGGCGGCGCCTTGCCGTTTGCCGCGACGACCTGGAAGAAGAAGCCGTGGAGGTGAAACGGGTGATCTTGGCCCGTCTCGTTGACGAGATCCCACACCTGAAGCTCGCCGACCTGAACAGGATCGGCGCGCTGGTGATGCCCTTCGTGCATGAGCGCCTTCAGGCTGACCGTCCGGTTCGGTTCGGCGTCTTCCTCCACGAGTGGGTCGATCTGCCGGAGCGTCTCGGGAATGTGCGCGCTCGATGCGGTCGCGGGACCAACGTGGAGCGTGGCGAACCGCTCGCGGGGAGTCTCGCCCTTTCCACGGTCGTACGGGAGCGCCTCGATCTCGATGCGCTCCCCCTCCTCGAACGGGCCCACGGCGAGGTCAACGCGCTCGCCCGGGGTAAGCAACACCTCTGCCGCCGAGACGGGCTGGGGCAGAAGGCCGCCGTCCGTGCCGATGATCGTGAAAGGTCGTCCGCCAAGCGAGAGGCGGACGAAGCGGGTGTTCGCCGTATCGATGATCCGCCAGCGCTCGACCGTGCCTGCCGGCATCGACAGATCCGGCTCTTGTCTGCCGTTGAGCAGCCGGACGTCGCCCTCGCGCCCCGCATGGTGCTCGTGCTCGTCTCCGAAGGGCGCCAAGTCTCCATCGGGGCCCAGCTTCAGATCATCGAAATGGAGAATCCGCTCAGCGTCGAACTCCGGCTCGTTCGGGTCGCGAACGATCAAGGCGCCGTAGAGGCCCCGCTCGAGCTGCTCGGTCTCGTTCGTATGTGAGTGGTACCAGTACGTTCCCGCGTCGGGAACCACGAATCGGTACTCGAATGTCTCGCCGGGGCCAACCGGCGGTTGCACGGCCTCCGTTCCGTCCATCTCGGCAGGAACGCGAACCCCGTGCCAGTGAATCGTCGTGGCCTGCGGCAGACTGTTCTTCAGACGCACTTCGATTGTGTCCCCCACGTTCGCGTCGATCGTGGGGCCGGGAACCTCACCGTTGAACGCAAACCCGGGGATGCTTCGGCCGGGGGCAAATTCCCAGGCGACCTCTTGCGCGTCTAGCTCCACTGGGACAACGTCAGGCACTGAATCCAGCCTAGCCGGATAGACGGCGCAACCTTCAGTCGGGTGGTGGTCTTGGCCGTAGGTTTCGTAGCCTCCCTCGTCCTAAGCAGGCGGAGCGCGACGTAACCTTGTCCCGAATTGGTACCGACCTCACCGCTCAGCCGCGGTCCCCTGTTCGCCGTTGCCGCCCTCGCCCTCATCGCCGGCGGCTGCGGGAGCAAGGACGAACGGCTGACAAAGGCCGAGTTCGTCAAGCAGGCCAACGCGATCTGCGCCAAGTACGAGCAGCGGGTGCAGAAGCGAATGGCCGGCATTCCCGCCGGCGACGAGGCGCAGCTGGCGAGCTCGATCGAGAAGGTGCTGCCGGTGATCCGCGAGGGCAACGACGAGCTCCGCTCGCTGAAGCCGCCCGACGGCCTGCAAGGCCACTACGACCGCTGGATGAAGATCGCCGACGCCGAGGTGGCTGCGGCGAGCAAGCTCCAGAACGCGCTGCGCAAGGGCGACCGCCAGGCAATCCAGTCCGCGTTCGCCGAGCTGCAGACCAAGGACGTGGACCAGGACCGGCTCGCGCGGCAGGAGCTCGGTCTGACCGGCTGCGCCTCGGGCTCGAGCGGCTAGCAGGAGGGTTTGGCGGGATAGCGCTCGTCCTCGGCGTGCGCTGGTCGTTCCGAGGCAAGGACGCAGGGAGCGTTCGTATCCAGTGGATACGGGCGCGACTGAGAACGCGGCCTCGGGGCGAGCAGTGTGCGCCGAGGGCTCAGCCGGTATTTCGCCGAACCCTCCTAGCTCTCGATCCCGACGTTGAAGCTCGGGTAGCGCTCGGTCAGCAGCATCACGTATGCGTACGTCTGCGTCTCGAAGCGCTGCGCAAGCACCGCGAAGTTCCGTAGCCCCTCGGGCACCCGGCCGGTGACCAGCGCGATGAACCAGCTGAAGACGGCCAGGAGCTGAGAGAGGTTCGAGAGGATGTTCGCGACGAACAGCGCGGGAATGGCGAGGATGATCCGGAAGCCCACCGTGAGCCGGCTCTGCTGCTGTGGCGGATCGACCTCGAGGTCGATCGGGTAGCCCGCCTTGCCGGCGAAGGCCGGGAACGGATCGGCGATCAGGAGCGCGTAGGCGCGCACGTGCGTCGCGTAGCGGAGAAAGGTCGCGAGGAAGTTGTGCAGGCCGTCGGGTGAGCGGCCGGTGAAGAGCGTCGCGAACCAGTTCACGATCGTGGCGAGGATCGCGATCACGCCCCACAGCGTGACCCAGATGAAGTGGGGGATCGCAAGGATCAGCCGGAAGAAGACCGTGAGGCGGGTCCGCTGGAGGTCGTCGCTGACGACGAGGCGGACCGGGTGCTGCGCGGTGCTGGCGGTGACGGCAGTGGATTCCATAGGGCGATCGTAACGTGTCCGTCAGCGGCCCTCGAACCGCGGCTCGCGTTTCTCGAGGAACGCGTCCACGCCCTCACGAAAATCGGCGGTCTGGGTGGCGGCCGTTTGGAGCTGCGCCTCGAGCTCGAGCTGCTCCTCGAGGGTTGCGTTCTCGGCGTTGTCGAAGAGCCTCTTCGTCAGGCCGACCCCGCGCGTCGGCATGGCGGCCAGCTCGGCGGCGCGCTCCGCCGCGCGCTCGGCGAGCTTCTCGTCCGCGACCACCTCGGAGACGAGGCCCCAGTCCAGCGCTTCGGCAGCGCTCAGCCGGCGACCCGAGGTCATCCACTCGAACGCACGTGCCGTGCCGAGCAGGCGCCGCACGAAGTACGTGCCACCGGAGTCCGGCACCAGGCCGATGTTGATGAACGCGGGCACGAAGGTCGCACTGGCCGCGGCGAGCCGCAGGTCGCAGGCGCACGCGAACGAGAGCCCCGCGCCGGCGGCCGGGCCGTTGACCGCCGCCAGGACCGGCTTTTCGAGCCTGCGCAGGGCGAGGATGTTCGGGTGGTAGTTGCCGCGGAGGCGCTCGCCGATGTCGCCGGGGGCCTCGCGAAACTCGGTCAGGTCCTGCCCGACGCAGAAGCCGCGCCCGGCGCCGGTGATCACCACGGCGCGCACGTCGTCGGCCTCTGCCTCCTTCAGCGCGGCCGAAAGCGCCTGGTGCATGGCTGCGTTGAAAGCGTTGAGGACGTCGGGCCGGTTGAGGGTGATCGTCAGGACGGCGCCGTCGCGGGTCGTCTCAACCTCGGCCATCCGCCGCAGCCTATAACCGCATTGCTAGCTTCGAGGCGATGGGAGAGCCGGTATTCATCTCCGATCCGCCCAGCGAGCAGGAGGCGCTCGACGCGTACTCGCGCGCGGTGGTCGCCGTGGCGGACCGACTCGCGCCTTCGGTCGCGAACCTGCGGGTCTCGCACCGTGGTCGCAACGGCCGGCGCCTGAACGGCGGCGGGAGCGCGGTCGTGATCACGCCCGACGGCTTCATGCTCACCTCGGCTCACGTCGTGGCCGGCAGCGAGAACGGCGGCCGGGCCTCGTTCGTCGACGGCCGCGAGCTCGGCTTCGAGGTCGTCGGCTCCGACTCCCACTCCGATCTCGCCGTGCTGCGCGCCGACGCGCGCGACCTCGTCCCGGCCGAGCTCGGCGACGCCGAGCGCCTGCGCGTCGGCCAGCTCGTGGTCGCGATCGGCAACCCGAACGGCTTCGCCGGCTCGGTCACCGCCGGCGTCGTCTCGGCGCTCGGTCGCTCGCTGCCGACCCAGAGCGGGCGCGTGGTGGACAACGTGATCCAGACCGACGCGGCACTGAACCCCGGCAACTCCGGCGGGGCGCTCGCGGACGGCAACGGGCACGTTGTCGGTGTCAACACGGCCGTCGCAGGCGTGGGGCTCGGCCTCGCGGTCCCGGTGAACGCGGCGACGCGGCAGATCATGGCGGCGCTCATGACCGAGGGCCGCTTCCGGCGCGCCTACGTCGGGATCGCCGGCGGCGCCCGGCCGCTGCCTCCGCGGCTCGCGCGCAGCCTTGGACGAGACGCCGGCGTCGAGGTGGTTCAGGTCGTCGAGGGCACGCCTGCGGCGGCGGCCGGCCTGCGGCCCGAGGACCTGATCGTCGAGCTCGACGGCTCGCCGGTCACGGGGGTGGACGACCTCCAGCGCCTGATGGTGGTGGAGCGGATCGGCGCGAAGGTGCCGATCCGCGTGCTGCGCGAGGGCCGCGAGCTCACGCTCGAGCTCGTGCCCGCCGAGCTCGGCGACTGAGCAGTCCCACGGCATCCGCCACGACCACAGAATGGCGACGCCGAACACGACTGCCCACGTGAGCGGGACGCCCCAGTACCAGTGCGAGCCGGACTGCCACCCTTTGCCGATGATCCCAAGAGCGCCGAGCCAGCAGATGCTGCCGGCAACGAGGACCAGGTCAATGGCTCCGGTCTCCGACGATGTGAAGATGATCACGCCCACGAAGACGAAGAGCCAGACGAAGCCGAGCAGGACGTGGGCGGCGAGGCTCCGGCGAGAGCCCAATTGCTCGGCCCGGGCACGCTCGTGCCCGGCATGGCTACCTCCCTTTGAACTCGGGCTTTCGCTTCTCCGTGAACGCGGTCAGGCCCTCTTTCGCGTCCTCGCTCGCGAACGCCAGGTAGAGCGCGCGCCGCTCGGCCTCCAGGCCCGCGGTGAGCGTGGTCTCGAACGCGCGATCGACGGACTCCTTGGCCAGGCGCGTGCCGACCGGGCCCTTCTCGGCGATCTCCCGCGCCAGCCCCTTCGCCTCCTCGAGCCACGCCTCGTTGGGGACAACGCGTGCCACGAGTCCGGCCGCGAGCGCCTCGTTCGCCGAGAGCCTGCGGCCGCTGAGGATCACGTCCATCGCCAGCGCCTTGCCGACGGCGCGCGTCAGCCGTTGGGTGCCGCCGGCGCCGGGGATGATCCCGAGCCCCGTCTCAGGCTGGCCGAACTGGGCCGACTCCGAGGCGACGATCAGGTCACAGGCCATCGCCAGCTCACAGCCGCCGCCGAGGCAGTAGCCGGAGACGGCGGCAATCAGCGGCGTCCAGAGCCCGCGGATCGCATCCCAGCGCTCGATCCGCCGCTGGTAATAGAGGTCGATCGCGGAGGCCTGCGCCAGCTCGCCGATGTCCGCTCCGGCGGCGAAGGCGCGCTCGGAGCCGCCGAGCACGATCGCTCGTACCGACTGGTCGCGGTCGAGCTCGATCAAGATGGCGACGAGCTCCTCCATCAGCTCGTCGGAGAGCGCGTTCAGCTGGTCGGGCCGGTTGAGCAGGACAACGGCAATCGCGCCGTCACGCTCGACCTCGATCAGGCTCATTTCTTCTCCAGGAACTTCTCGATCGCTTTCCGCGGCTCCTCGGTCGCCATCGAGAGCGCGAGCCAGTCGCGCGCGTGGTTGATCGTCTGGTGCCACGCGAAGTCCTTCCAGAAGTTCAGGTGCTGCTTCGCGTAGCGGGTCGTCTGCGGAAGCTTCCGGGCGAGGTTCTCGACCACCGCGTCGACCTTCGCGTCGAGCTCGGCCGCGGGCACGGCCCAGTTGACGAGCCCCCACTCCGCGGCCTTGGGCGCCGGCAGCTCCTCGCACATCAGGACGATCTCTCGCGCGCGCCGGTCGCCGACCATGATCGTCAGCCACTGCGTCGCGCCGCCCGCCGGCACCGAGCCGTGCTCCGGCCCAACGTGGCGAATGAACGCGTCGTCCACCATCACCGCGAGGTCGCAGGCCATCTGCAGCTCGTTGCCGCCTCCGACCGCGATCCCGTTGATGCGGGCCAGAGTCGGCTTGCCGATCTCGCGCAGCCGGTCGTGCGCGTCCTTGAAGGCGCCGAACCACTTCCAGTACTCGTTCGGGTTGCCGAGATAGTCGTCGGCCCACGACTTCAGGTCGGCGCCGACCGAGAACGCGCGGCCGGCGCCGGTCAGCACCACCACCCTGATCTCGTCGTCCCAGGAGGCGTCCTCGCACGCGCGCGCGATCTCCCGGAGCATGCGGAAGTCGAAGGCATTCAGCACCTCCGGCCGGTTGAAGGTGATCGTGGCCCTCGGCGGGGCCTTCTCGTAGAGGATCCGCTCGAAGCCGAGCTCGTCCGGCGGCTGCGGCCGGGGGGCATCGGGTTGGCTCATTCGACTTCCGCGACGTAGACGCGGAACGGAATGCCGAGCTTCTTGGCATCCTCGGCTCCGGCCCGCAGCCCGTCCTGCGATTCCTTCCAGGCATCGCGGTCCGTGAACTCGTATTCGAAGTAGTAGGCAGCGTCGGGATCGGGCATCCCGCCCAGCACCCGCCCGTGACGAGTCCTGGCGGCCGGCACTTCCTGTCGCGCGAGCTCGGCATGCTGCTCGTATCGCTCCTGGTCGGGCTGCTCGGAGTAGAGGACGAAGACGCGAATCACTCGGACTTTCCCCCTTCGGTCGAGGACCGGCGGAGCGTAACGCGAAGCGTGGTACCGTCGCGCGCGGCGTGGGCGCCCTCACCATTCTCCTCGCGGTCATCGCCGGTGTCGCGGGCTCCGTTCAGGTCGCGGTGATGGCCAAGCTGGGCGACCGCGTCGGCGTCTTCGGGGCGCTCGCCTGGGCCGCCGCCCTCACGGCGTTGCTCGCATTCACGCTCCTGCTCGTGGCCAAGCAGAGCTTGAGCCCGTTCGTCGAGGCCGCGCGCCAGCCCGTCTGGCTCTGGAGCGGCGCGATCATGAGCGTGATCATCGTGCTGGCGATCACGGTCGCCGGCACGCGCATCGGCGTGATCGCGACGGTCTCCGTCCTGCTCGTCGGGCAGTTCGCCGCGGGAGCGGCGATCGACCAGTTCGGCCTGCTCGGCGCCGAGCGCGTCCCGGTCAACTGGGTCCGGATCCTCGGGATCGCGCTGCTCGCGGTCGGCGCTGCGCTGACCCTCAAGCGCTAGGTGAGCAAGGGCGCCAAGGTCTGGATCGCCCTCTGGGTGGTCTACGTCGTCTGGGGCTCGACCTACCTCGCGATCGAGCTCGCGGGCGAGACGATGCCGGGCTTCTTCGGCGCGGGAGTGCGCTTCACGATCGCCGGCCTCCTGATGCTCGGGTTCATCGCCTGGCGACGAAGCCCGGGAACCCTGAGGATCGGCCGCGCGGAGCTGCTTTCCGCCGCAGTCGTCGGCCTGCTGCTGCCGGGAGCCAACTCGATCCTGTTCGTCACCGAGCAGAAAGTGCCGATCGGGCTCACCTCGCTGATCATCGCCTCGATCCCACTCTGGGTACTGCTCCTGCGTTTGCTCGTCGGAGAGCGGCCGGACCTCCTCTCGACGATCGGCCTCGTGATCGGCTTCGGCGGGATCGTGCTGCTCGTCCACCCGGGAAGCGACACCGGCCCGCTCAGCTACCTGCTCATCACCGTCGCCGCGTCGTTCATGTGGGCGCTCGGCTCGTTCCTGTCTCCCCGCATTCCGGTGCCGCGAGACGCGCTCGTCGCAACCGGCTACGAGATGCTCTGCGGCGGGCTCGTCCTGCTCGTGATCGGCCTCGTCGCCTACAGCCCGAGCGAGCTCGACCCCGCGCACTGGTCGGCCCGCTCGATCCTCGGGCTCGTCTACCTGATCACCTTCGGCTCGCTGCTCGGCTACAGCGCGTACGTCTGGCTGCTGGCGAACGCGCCGATCGCCAAGGTCTCGACGTACGCGTACGTGAACCCGGTGATCGCGATCGCGCTCGGGGTGATCGTCCTGGACGAGTCGATCACGCTGCGGATCGTCTTCGGCGCGCTGCTGATCCTCGCCGCGGTCGCAATCGTGCTGCAGCGCGAAAGCGCTCTACAGGCCGGCGAGGTCGTCGGGGCGAACCGGGACCCGCGCTAGCTCCCGGCCGCTGGCCGCTCGGAGGGCCGAGGCCACCGCAGCGGTCGAGACGACCGTCGGCGGCTCGCCGACACCCTTCGCGCCGTAGGGCGCATCCGGATCGGGATCCTCGACGAGCTCGGACTGGACCGGCGGCATGTCCAGCGTCGTCGGGATCAGGTAGTCGGTGAAGCTCGCGTTGGTGATCAGCCCGTCACGCGTCTGGATCTCCTCCATCAGCGCGAGCCCGAGGCCCTGGGCGGTTCCGCCCTCGATCTGGCCGTAGACCGCCTGCGGGTTGACCGCCTTGCCGATGTCCTGGGCGGTGCCGATCCAGACCACCCGCGTGAGACCGAGGTCGACGTCCACCTCGGCGACCACGCGCATCGCGGCGCAGACGTACGCGACGTGGACGCGGTCGCCGGTCACCTGGCCGCTTTCCGGCTCCAGGGGGAAGGTGCGCGAATGGTGGTACGTGCGCTCGAGGTCGACCTCGCGACCGGTCTGCTGGAACTCGGCCAGCGCGTCCTGGCAGGCGAGCTGCACCGCGCCGGCGGCCATCCAGGTCAAGCGCGAGGCCGAGGCTGAGCCGGCCGAGTCGACTCCGTCGGTCGAGCCGGGCGCCAGCGCCACGTTCTCGGTGCCGAGCTCGGTGCGCGCGACCTGGAGGATGACGTTCGTCACGCCCTGACCCACCTCGGCGGCGGCGCAGTGCACCTCGGCGTTGAGCTCCTCGTTCGCGCCGGGCCAGAGCCGCACCCGCGCCGCGCACGCGTCGTCGAAGCCCTCCGAGTAGCAGACGTTCTTGAAGCCGACGGCGAACCCGACGCCGCGCTGCACGCCCTCGCCGCGCGTCGTGTTGCCGGCGCCGCCCGGGAGACGGATCGGGTCGCGCGGCAGTTCCTCGGCTCCCGGCACCGGCAGCGCCGCCGCGCGCTTGATCACCTCGGCGACGGGCAGCGAGCCCGTGATCTTCTGGCCCATCGGCATCGTGTCGCCGGGCTCGAGCGCGTTCAGGAGCCGCAGCTCGACCGGGTCGATCTCGAGCTCGGCGGCGAGCTTGTCCATCTGCGCCTCGTGGGCGAAGCAACTCTGCACCGAGCCGAAGCCCCGCATCGCCCCGCAGGGGGGATTGTTCGAGTAGACGCAGGTGGACTCGATCAGCGCGTTCTCGACCTTGTAGGGCCCGCAGGCGAAGGCGGCCGCGTTCGAGGTGACCGCGGCGGAGCTGGACGCGTACGCCCCGCCGTCCAGCAGGATCCGCGCCCGCACGCAGACGAGCCTCCCCTCGCGGGTCGCGCGGTGCTCCATCCAGATCTTCGCCGGGTGCCGGTGCACGTGGCCGACGAACGACTCCTCCCGGCTGTAGACCATCTTCACCGGCCGGTCGGTGTGGAGGGCGAGCATCGCGCCGTGGATCTGCATCGACAGGTCCTCGCGCCCGCCGAAGGCGCCGCCAACCCCGGCGAGGTGGATCCGCACCTGCTCCTTCTCGAGCCCGAGGCACGGGGCGACCTGGTCGCGGTCGACGTGCAGCCACTGGGTCGCGACGTAGACGTCCACGCCACCCTCGCCGTCGGGCACGGCCAGCCCTGACTCCGGGCCGAGGAAGGCCTGATCCTGGATGCCGATCTCGTAGACGCCGCTGACGGAGACGTCGCCCGTCGCATCCGGGTCGCCATGACGGACGACGATCGAGCGCAGGACGTTGGGGCGGGGGTCGTCGCGAAAGCCGTGGCCGGCGGTCGGGTTCTCGCCGTGGATCGGCTCCTGCTCGGTTGCCCGCTCGGGGTCGACGACGGGCTCGAGCGGCTCATACTCGACGCGGATCTTCTCGGCAGCGCGGCGCGCCTGCTCCGGGTGCTCGGCAGCAACGAGCGCCACCGGCTCGCCGAAGTAGCGGACGCGGTCGATCCCGAGCACCGGCTGGTCGGCGAACTCGAGCCCGTAGGTCTTCGCGCCGGGCACGTCGGCGTGCGTCAGCACCGCGTGCACGCCGGCCATCGTCAGTGCCTCGGAGATGTCGATCTCGACGATGCGCGCGTGTGCGTGAGGGCTGCGCACCGTGTGTCCCCAGAGCATGCCGGCGGCGATCAGGTCGCTCGCGTAGGCGAACTCGCCGGTGACCTTCGGGATCGCGTCGACGCGCTTGACGCTCTCGCCGACGCGACCGAGCTCGAGCTTCTGCGGCGCCGGCTGCGCTCACTGGCCGGCCGCCAGCCTGACGGCGTCGAAGATCTTTGCGTAGCCGGTGCAGCGGCAGAGGTTGCCTGAGAGCGCCTCGCGGATCTCGTCGTCGTTTGGATCGGGCTTGCGGTCGAGCAGGTCGGCCGTCGCGACGATCAGGCCGGGCGTGCAGAAGCCGCACTGGACGGCGCCGGTCTCGGTGAACGCCTCCTGGACGCGGTGCAACTGGCCGTCCTGCGCCAGGCCCTCGACGGTGACGACGTGGTGGCCGTCCGCCTGTGCCGCGAGCACGAGGCAGGCGCAGACCATCGTGCCGTCGAGCATCACCGAGCACGAGCCGCATTCGCCTTGCTCGCAGGCGTTCTTCGAGCCGGGCAGGCCGAGTCGCTCGCGCAGTGCGAAGAGCAGGCTCTCGCCCTCCCAGACCTCGGTCTCCTTCCGCTCGCCGTTGACGGTGAGCTCGATCCTCATGCCAGGCACCTCTCGAGGGCGCGGGCGGTGAGGACGCGAAGCGCGTGGCGCCGGTACGCGGCCGTGCCGCGCACGTCGTCGATCGGGCTGGCGGCCGCGGCGACGCTGCTCGGGGAAGCCGTCGCGCTTCCCGAGCGGCGCGGTCACCAGGCCCGGCACGGGCCCGGCGGAGCCGAAGGCGGCGCGAACCTCGCCGCGCTCCTCGTCCACGACGAGAGCAAGCGAGACGACCGCGATCACCATCGCGTTGCGCGGGCCGACCTTCATGAACGTCTGCCGCGGGCCGCCGGCGCCCACCCGAACGGCCACGATCAGCTCGTCCGGCTCGAGCGTGTTGCGCTTCGGCCCCACGAGGAACTCGACGAGCGGCACCGTTCGCGAGCCCCGCGTCGACGGCGAGCTCGAGCTCGGCGCCATAGACCAGCAGCGGCGGCAGCGCGTCGCCCGCGGGCGAGGATGTGCCGAGGTTGCCGCCGATCGTGCCGCGGTTGCGGATCTGCGGCCCGCCGACGGTGCGCGATGCCTCCGCGAGCGCGCCGGCCGCCTTCGGCCAGCGGCGGCTGCATCGCCTCGGTGTAGGTGAGCCCGGAGGCGAGCCGCAGCGTCCCGTTCTCGCGCGACCAGCCCCGAAGCTCCGGCACCTCGTTCAGGTTCAGGAGCGCGGGCGGGCGAGCACGGTCGAAGTTGAGCTCCACCATCACGTCGGTACCGCCCTGAATCGGCACCGCCTCGGGGCGCTCGGCCTTGAGCCGAAGAGCCTCGTCCAGAGACCGGGGAGTGAGGACGTCCACGCTCGGGCAAGGGTATCGTCGCGCGAATGCCCGATCTCTCCCGACGGCTGGCGGTGGCACGGGGGGACGAGCCGGCCGATCTCGTCGTCCGCGGCGGCCGCGTCTTCTCGGTCTTCACGCGCGAGTGGCTCGAAGCCGACGTCGCGGTCGTGGATGGCTACGTGGCCGGGCTCGGCGACTACGAGGGCGCAGAGACGATCGACGCTTCCGGCCGCTTCGTCGTGCCCGGGTTCATCGACGCGCACATGCACCTCGAGATCATCGAAGCTGCTCGTGGACGAGTTCGCGCGGCTCGTGCTCCCGCTCGGCACGACCACCGTCGTCGCCGACCCGCACGAGATCGCGAACGTGCTCGGCACCGACGGCGTCCACTGGCTCCTCGACATCTGCGGAGCGCTTCCACTCGACGTCTACTTCATGGCTTCGTCGTCGCATGCCCGCGTCGAACTTCGAGACGCCGCGGCGGCCGCTCTCTCCCGGCGACCTCGAGGGCCTCCTGCGCCGGCGCCGCGTGATCGGCCTCGCCGAGATGATGAACTTCCCCGGCGTCGTCTCGGGCGACCCGCACGAGCTCGCGAAGCTCGCGCTCCCGGGGGCGGAGCACGTGGACGGCCACGCGCCCGGAGTGACCGGCAAGACGCTGAACGCCTACGCCTCGGCCGGGATCCGCTCCGACCACGAGGCGTTCACGATCGAGGAGGGCCGCGAACGGCTACGAGCCGGGATGTGGCTCCTGATCCGGGAGGCCTCGGCGGCGCGCAACCTGCACGCCCTGCTGCCGCTCGCCAAGGAGTACGGGCCACACCGGATCGCCTTCTGCACCGACGACCGCGAGCCGGAGCACATCGCCGAGGACGGCCACATCAACACGATGGTGCGCGATGCCGTGGCCGCCGGAATCCCCGCCGAGGACGCGCTCGTGATGTCCACGCTCAACCCGGCTACCTGGCATGGGCTGGCGCATCTGGGCGCGATCGCGCCCGGCTACCAGGCCGACCTGCTCCTGCTCTCCGACCTCGAGAGCTTCGTGCCCGAGACCGTGCTCAAGCGCGGCCGGCCGCTCGGCGAGATCGACCGCGTGGAGGTGCCCGAGTGGGTCAAGCACACGGTGCGCGTGCGCCATGTCGCGGCCCGCGACTTCACGATCCCGTGGGAAGGTGGGCAGGCCCGGGTGATCGGCGTGATCCCCGATCAGATCCTGACCGAGTCGCTCGTGGACGAGCCGAAGGTCGAGAACGGGCATGTGGTCGCCGACCCTGAGCGCGACTTGGCCAAGATCGCCGTCGTCGAGCGGCACCTCGGCACCGGCCGCATGGCCGTCGGTCTCGTCCGCGGGTTCGGCCTCCGCTCCGGCGCGCTCGCCTCGACCTTCTCGCACGACGCGCACAACATCGTCGTCGTGGGCACCGACGACGACGACATGGCACGCGCGATCGGGCGGCTCACCGAGATCGGCGGCGGCGTCGTGGTGGTCGACGATCTCGGCGTCCGCGCCGAGCTGCCGCTCCCGATCGCGGGGATCATCTCGGACGCGCCGCTGAACGAGGTGGTCGAGGCCAGCCGCGGCTGCATCGAGGCCGCAGCGAAGCTCGGCTGCACGCTCTCCTCGCCCTTCCAGACGATGGCGTTCCTGGCGCTGTCGGTGATCCCGAGCCTGAAGCTGACCGACCAGGGCCTCGTGCGACGTCGACCGCTTCGAGCTGGTGCCGCCTGAAGGGTGTGAAGGACGCCTCTTCGCCAACGCGTACGTCGTCGTGATGGACGACGCGGGCACCGAGCACGAGTCGGGCTGGGTGCTGGTCGAGGACGGCGTCGTGCGCGAGGTCGGCGGCGGTGCCGAGCCGGAGGCGGACAACCGCGAGGATCTCGGCGGCGCTCTCGTCACTCCCGGCCTCGTCAACACGCACCACCACCTGTACCAGACGCTCACGCGCGCCCGCGCCCAGCAAGCCGACCTCTTCACCTGGCTGAAGACCCTCTATCCCGTCTGGGCGCGGATCGACGCCGAGGCCGAGCACGCGGCCGCGAAGACCGGCCTCGCCGAGCTCGCGCTCTCCGGCTGCACGACGGTGTTCGACCACCACTACGTCTTCCCGCGCGGCGGCGGCGACCTCGTCGAGGCGGAGATGACGGCGGCACGCGAGCTGGGCATGCGGCTGATCCCCTCACGCGGCTCGATGGACCTCGGCGAGTCCGACGGCGGCCTCCCACCGGACGAGCTCGTCGAGGATCCCGACGAGGTGCTGGCCGAGACCGAGCGGCTCGCCGATCGCTACCCGGAGCTGGTGGTCGCGCCGTGCTCGCCCTTCTCGGTCTCCGGGCGGCTGATGCGCGAGTCGGCCGAGCTCGCGCGGCGGCTCGGGCTGCAGCTGCACACGCACCTCGCCGAGACCGTCGAGGAGGAGGCGTACTGCCAGGAGCTGTACGGCTGCCGGCCGGTCGAGTACCTCGAGCAGCTCGGCTGGCTCGACGGCGACATCTGGTGCGCGCACTGCGTCCACCTCGACGACGGCGACATCGCCCGGTTCGCGGAGTCGGGCACGGGGGTCGCGCACTGCCCCACCTCGAACCTGCGGCTCGGGGCGGGCGTGGCGCCGGTGCGGAACCTGCTCGACGCAGGCGTGCGCGTGGGGCTCGGCGTGGACGGCTCGGCCTCGAACGAGCGCGGCGACCTCTTCCTCGAGGTCAAGCAGGCGCTCCTCGTCGCGCGCGGGCGCGGAGGCCCGGAGGCGCTCACGGCCCGCGAGGCGCTGCGGCTCGGCACCCGCGGCAGCGCAGGGGTGCTCGCACGCGACGATCTCGGCTCGCTCGAGCCCGGCCGCAGCGCGGATCTCGCGGTCTGGCGGACCGACGGGCTCGAGTTCGGCGGCGCCGAGGATCCGGTCGCGGCGCTGGTGCTGAGCGGCCCGCACCGCGTCTATCGGCTGGTCGTCGCCGGCGAGGACGTCGTGCGCGAAGGGCGGCTCGTGAAGGCCGACGAGCGGCAGATTGCGCAGGAGCACCGCCGCCAGGCGGAGAAGTTCACGCAATGAGCGTCTCGCTCTCCACGCACGTGCTCGACACCGAGCACGGCCGCCCCGGAACCGGCGTGAGAGTCGAGCTCTATCGCGGGGACGAGCGGCTGGCCTTCGGCGAGACGGACGGCGACGGGCGCATCGCCTCGCTGGCAGCCGAGCTCGAGCCCGGCGCCTACCGGCTCGTCTTTCACCCGGCCTCGCCGTACTTCCGGCGCGTCGAGCTGGAGCTCGAGCTCGGCGAAGGCCACCATCACGTCCCGCTGCTGGTTTCCTCCTACTCGTGCACGACGTACCGCGGCAGCTGAGCCGTCGAGGAGCTCGCGGAGCTCTTCGAGGGCAGGACCCGATTCGTCGAGCTGCTCGCCGAGCGCGAGGACCCGCTCGAGGCCGCGCCCGAGGTGATCGCCGGAGCTGAGCGAGGCCGAGAAGCTCGAGGCGCTGAACGCGCACCCGGCGATCGGGGCGAAGGGCCTCTCGGCTCGGTCGGCCGAGGAGCAGGGCGCCGACGCCGACCCGGTGGTGCAGACCGAGCTCGCGTACCTGAACCAGGTCTACGAGGAGAAGTTCGGCTTCCGCTTCGTCGTGTTCGTGAACCGCCGGTCGAAGGCGGAGATCCTCGAGGTGCTGGGTGAGCGGCTCGAGCGGACACGCGAGGAGGAGCTGGAGACCGCGCTGGGCGAGCTGGTCGCGATCGCGCGCGATCGCCTGGAACGAGGCTGATGGACCCATACGCGAACGAGTGGCTGCAGTTCCTCGCGCGCTGGTTACACGTCGTCGCGGGGATCGCCTGGATCGGCGCCTCGTTCTACTTCATCGCGCTCGACAACCACCTGCGCCCGCCGGCCGACCCGGAGGACGCGGAGCGCGGCGTCGGCGGCGAGGCCTGGGAGATCCACGGCGGCGGCTTCTACCAGGTGCTGAAGTTCCGCCTCGCGCCGCCGCGGCTGCCCGAGCCGCTGTACTGGTTCAAGTGGGAGGCCTACACGACCTGGCTCTCGGGCTTCGCGCTGATGGTCTTCCTTTACTACTTCAACGCGGACACGTACCTGATCGACAAGAGCGTGGCCGACCTCAGCGACGGGGTGGCGATCGGGATCAGCATCGGGCTGCTGGCCGTCGCCTGGATCGTCTACGACGCGCTCTGCCGGCTGCTCCGGAACGAGCTCGTGCTGGCCGCGGCGCTGCTCGGCCTGACGACGCTGGCGGCCTGGGGAGCGAGCGAGCTCTTCAGCGGACGGGCGTCCTACGTGCAGGTCGGGTCGATGCTCGGCACGATCATGGTCGGCAACGTCTTCTTCGTGATCATTCCCGCGCACTGGGGTCTCATCCGAGCGAAGGAGGCGGGGCGCGAACCGGATCCCGTGCCGGCTCTGCGGGCCAAGCAGCGCTCGGTGCACAACAACTACCTCACCCTGCCGGTCGTCTTCGCGATGCTGAGCAACCATTTCCCGGCGACCTATGGGCACAGCTGGTCGTGGCTCGTCCTGGTCGCCCTGATGACGATCGGTGCCTGGATCCGGCACTTCTTCAACCTGCGCCACGCGGGCCGGACGGTCTGGTGGATCCCGGTCACGGCTGCGCTCGGGATCGCGGTCGTGGCGGTGGCGATCCGGCCTGACGACGGCTCGGGCTCGGCCCCGGCGGGGTCTGCGGCCGTGCCGTTCGCGCGGGCACAGGCAATCGTGCAGGCGCGCTGCGTGCCGTGCCACTCGGCGCAGCCGACGAAGGTGGATGCTGCGCCGCTCGGAATCGTGTTCGACACCCCGGAGCAGATCGAGGCACAGGCGAGCCTGATCGAGCGCGTCGCCGTGAGCTCGAAGACCATGCCGCTCGGGAATGCGACCGGCATGACGCAGGCCGAGCGCGACGAGCTCGGCGCCTGGATCCGACAGGGCGCGAAGATCAAGTAGGTTCCGCCGATGCTCGAGATCGCCGCCGGCGACTACCGGTTCGTGGCACGGCTGGAAGAGGAGCTCGCCCCGGAGACCGTGGCCGCCTTCCGCAAGCTGCTGCCGCTGGAGAGCCGGATCATCCACGCGCGCTGGAGCGGCGAGGCGTGCTGGATCCCGTTCGGCGAGCTGGACGTCGGCGTGGGCCACGAGAACGCGGTGTCCTACCCCGCGCCCGGCCACATCCTGTGGTACCCGGGCGGGGTGAGCGAGACGGAGATTCTCTTCCCGTACGGCTCAACCTCGTTCGCGAGCAAGGCGGGCCCGCTGGCCGGTAATCATTTCGCGACGGTGGTCGAAGGCGTCGAGCGACTCCCGGAGCTGGGGCGCACCGCCCTGTGGGAAGGCGCCCAGCCGATCCGCTTCGACGAGAAGTAGCCCGGAGAAAACCCGCTTCCCCACCCTTGGGTGGGGATCTGGAGATCCACCCGCCGCCCGCGGCGAGCGTACCGTTGATGTGCGCGCGTGTCTGTGACCTGCCCGCGCCGAAACAGGGACTACTCGTCCACAGAGGCGGCCAGCCGACTCAGCGCGCCTTCGAGGGCGGTCACAGCCTGCGCGATGTCCTCGGGCGCGGAGAGCTCGTCCGGCGAATGGCTGATGCCGCCGTTCAGGCTGCGGACGAAGAGCATCCCGGTGGGCACGCCCGCGGCGGCCAGGATGCCCGCGTCGTGACCCGCGCCCGAGGCTAGCTCGATCAGCGGCACCCCCAGGGCCTCGAGCTGCTCGCGCAAAGCCTGCGTGGTCTCCGGCGCCATCTCGACCTCGGCGGTCCGGGAGAGCTCGGCCGGAACGGCGGCCAGCACTTCCTCCACCCGCCTCGAGATTCGGCGCGCGCACGTCGACGCTCACACGAGCCCGCGCGGGAATCACGTTCGATGCCCCCGGCTCGACCTCGACCCGCCCCACCGTAGCCACCGCTCCGTCCACCGCAGCCGCCGCATCGCGTAGCCCGAGCACGAATTCCGCAGCCGCCACCAGAGCATCCGAGCGGCCCGCCATCGGCGTTGTCCCCGCGTGCCCTTCCCGGCCCTCGAAGACGACCTCTCCCTTCGCCGTGGCGGCGATCCCCATGACCAGCCCGAGCGACGCGCCCGCCTCCTCCAGCCGCGGCCCCTGCTCGATGTGCAGCTCGAGGAAGGCCGCCGGCCTGGGCTCAGGCCAAGCGTCGCAGAGCGCCCGCGAGCCGACGCAACCCGGGCCACTGCAGCCCTCCTCGTCCCGAAATGCGACGACGGTGAGAGTTCGCTCCTGCTGCCCAGCCCGCTGCACTGCCTCCAGACCGCCGACCACGCCGAGGGCGCCGTCGAAGCGCCCGCCCGCCGGAACCGTGTCGAGATGGGAGCCGGTCCATACTTCGGGCAGCTCGGACCTACGCCCGCGCAGGCGCCCGTAGAGATTGCCCGCCTCGTCCCGCTCGACCTCGAGCCCAGCCTCGCGCATCCAACCGGCGACGAGCTCGTGCGCCTCGTCCTCCTGCGCGCTCCCGCCGAGCCGGTTGGCACCCGGCCCGCCGCCGATCGCGTAGAGCTGCTCCAGCCGCTCGAGAAGGGTCACCCGCGAAACCCTAGGCTCGTACCGAGCGGAGCGGACGGAGGAGCTGCACCCCGACGAGCGGGAACACAGCGGCGAGGGCGAAGCCGACCCGCCACGACGTAGCCGCGACGACCGCCGCGAACGCAGGCGGAACGAGCGCGCCGGCCACCGACAGCGACGTCTGCTGCATCCCGATCGCCGCGCCGCTTCGGCCACGGCCGGCGAGCTCGGCGGCCGCCGTGAAAGAGAGCCCGTTCCACGACATCGCAAAGCCGCCGGCCAAGACGAAGGCGGGCACGAGCACGCCGATCGGCGCATCGAGGACGGCCGCGACGACCGCCAGCGTGAGGCTGCTCACCGCTCCGACAATCCTCAGCGGGACGAGGCGCGAGCCGATCAGGTCCGACCAGCGGCCGGTTGCGATGCGAAGAACAGTCGCCAGCACCTGGATCCCAGCGAGCACGGCCGCGGCCTCGCCGGGAGAGAAGCCGCGCTCATCGTGCAGGAAGAGGACGATGAAGCCCGTCACCGCCACCTGCGCGACGAGGTAGAGGCTGCTTCCGCCGCACAGCCACCAGAGCCGCCCATCGCGCAGCGTCACCCGCAGACCGCCGGGTTCGAGCACGTCCTCGGCAGCCTTTCGCTCCCGGATCACCGCGGTCCCGAAGATCGCGCCGGCGAAGCAGAGAGCGGCCAGCAGGATGAAAGCCGCGTGAAGCCCGAGGGCCGGCAGAGAGAGGGCCGAGATCAGCCCCCCGAGCGGGATCGCGGTCTGACGCACGCCCAGTGCGAGCCCCCGCTGGGAGGCCGGGAACCACTGCATGACCGCTCGCCCGCTGGCCGAGTTCACGCTGGCTCCGGCGGCACCGGCGAGAACGAGCAGCAGGATGAGCTGCGTGAAGTCGCCCGCGTGAGCGGCGCCGATCAGTGCTGCGCCACAGCCGCCGAGCCCGACGGCCAGCACGAGCCGCTCGCCGACCCTGTCGGCCAGGAGGCCCCACGGCAGCAGCGTGACGATCGGACCGATCCAGACGCTGTCGAGCACGAGCCCGACCTGGAACAGGCTGAGGTCATAGGCATCCCGAAGCGCAGGCGCCAGCACCGGCAATCCGATCAGGACGGCCGAGAAGGAGGTCTGCGCGGCCGTGCCCGCCGCGAGCACGAGCCAGCGGTAGCGGCTCTCGGCGACCGCCGGTGTCAGCGGTCGCACCGGCCGAGCCGGCGCGACCTCGTCGGTCGGCGTCGCAAGCGAGCGCCTTAGAGGCCGAACGGGTTGGACGGCTTCGGGCTCGTCGAGACGATCACGCTCTTCGTCTCGAGGTACGCGTCGAGCGTGTCGAGGCCGAGCTCGCGGCCGAAGCCGGACTGCTTGTAGCCGCCGAACGGGATCCCCGGGAAGGCCGTGTAGGGCATGTTGATCCCGACCGTGCCGGCCTTGATCTTCCGCGCGAGCCGGTGGCCGCGGGCCGGATCGCCCGTCCAGACGGTCGCCATCAGCCCGTAGCGCACGTCGTTCGCGATCCGCGCAGCGTCCTTCTCGTCCTCGAACGGGATCACCGTCACGACCGGACCGAAGATCTCCTCCTGGGCCACCTGCATCGAGTTGTCGACCTGCGCGAGCACCGTCGGCGGGTAGAACGCGCCCTTCCCAGCTATCGCTCCTATGTTCCCACCGGTCACGACCTCGGCGCCCTCCTCGCGGCCCGCCTCGACGTAGCCGTGCACGCGGTCGCGGTGCTCGGCCGAGATCAGGGAGCCGACCTGCGTCTCCGGGTCGAGGGGATCGCCGACCTTCAGCCTGTCCGCGGCCTCGCTGAAGCGCGCCACGAAGTCGTCGTAGGCCGGGCGCTCGACGAGCACGCGCGAGCGCGCTTCGCAGCTCTGGCCCGCCGAGTAGTAGATCGACCAGACCGAGCTCGGGATCGCGTCGTCGAGGTCGGCGTCGGCGAAGACGAGGTTCGGGCTCTTGCCACCGAGCTCGAGGATCAGGCGCTTGATCCCGTCGGAGGCGAGCCGCATGATCTCCGACCCGGTCGCGGTCGAGCCCGTGAAGGCGATCTTCTCGACTCCTGGGTGCCGCACCAGGTGCGCGCCGACGACCGGCCCTGGCCCGGGAACGACGTTGATCGTGCCGGGCGGGAAGCCCACCTCGGTGGCCAGCTCGGCCATGCGCAGCGCGGACAGCGGCGTCGCCGAGTCGGGCTTGAGGACGATCGTGCAGCCGGCGGCGAGTGCCGGCGCGAGCTTCCACGTCGTCATCATCAGCGGGTAATTCCAGGGGACGATCTGGCCGCAGACGCCGACCGGCTCCTTCAGCGAGTAGAAGAGAAGCGAGCCGCCGATCGGATTCGAGCGGCCGCCGATCGAGGCGATCGCCGAGGCGTAGAAGCGGAAGTTCTCGACGGCCTGATGGAGCTCCGCCTTGACCGAGGAGATCGCCTTGCCGACGTTGCGCGCCTCGAGCTCGGCGAGCTCCTTGCGGTTCGCGACCAGCGCGTCGGCGAGCGCGTGCAGAAGGCGTGAGCGCTCGGTGGGCGGGGTCTTGGCCCAGTCGCCCTCGAGCGCGGCGCGGGCGGCGTCCACGGCGCGGTCGACGTCGGCCTCGTTGGCCATCGCCACCTTGGCGAGCGGCTCGCCGGTGGCGGGCTCGACGAGGTCGCGCAGCTCGCCGGAGGCCGGCTCGGCCGACTCGCCGTTGATGAAAAGCCCGTACTCGCGCTCGGTTGCCACCGCCATCGCGCCGGACGATACCGAACGCTCTACGGCCGACGACTACCGCTCAAACAGCGCGGCCTGGCCCTGGCCGACGCCCACGCACAGCGTCGCCAGGCCGTAGCGGCCGCCGCGGCGGCGCAGCTCGTGCAGGAGCGAGACCACCAGGCGTGCCCCGCTCATCCCCAGCGGGTGGCCCAGCGCAATCGCGCCGCCGTTCACGTTCACGCGTTCGGGATCGAGCCCGAGCTCGCGGATCACGACAAGGCTCTGCGAGGCGAAGGCCTCGTTCAGCTCGATCAGGTCGAGCTCCTCGACGCCGACCCCCGCGCGCTCGAGCAGCTTGCTCACGGCTGGCACCGGGCCGATGCCCATCACCCGCGGGTCGACGCCGGCGACCGCCGAGCCGACGAACGCGCCGAGCGGCTCCGCTCCGAGCTCCTCCGCACGCTCCTCACTCGCGATCACGAGCGCCGCCGCGCCGTCGTTGAGCCCGCTCGAGTTGCCGGCGGTGACGGTGCCGCCCTCCCGGAAGGCGGGCTTCAGCGCGGCCAGCTTCTGCTCGCTCGTGTCGGGTCGCGGGTGCTCGTCGCGCGTCACGTCTCCGACGGGCACGAGCTCGTCCGCGAACCGCCCCGCCGAGTCCGCCTCCGCCCAGCGCTGCTGCGACTGGAGCGCGAATGCGTCCTGCTCCTCGCGCGAGACGCCGTAGCGCTCGGCCACGTTCTCGCCGGTCTCGCCCATCGACTCGAGCGGGAACATTTCCTCCATGCGCGGGTTCGGGAAGCGCCAGCCGAGGGTCGTGTCCCAGACGGTCTGGTTCCCGCGCGCGAACGCCTGCTCGGGCTTGGCCATGACGAGCGGCGCCCGGGACATGGACTCGACCCCGCCCGCGACGAACAGGTCGCCGTCCCCAGCCGCGACCGCATGACAAGCCGAGACGACCGCCGAGAGCCCCGAGGCACAGAGCCGGTTCAGGGTCACACCCGCGACAGATTCCGGCAAACCCGCGAGCAGCGAGGCCATGCGCGCGACGTTGCGGTTGTCCTCGCCAGCCTGGTTGGCGGCGCCGAAGTAGACGTCCTCGATCTCGCCCGCGGGCACGCCGGCCCGCTCGACTGCGGCGGCGATCACGGTCGCCGCCAGGTCGTCCGGCCGCTCGCCCGCGAGGGCGCCTCCGTAGCGCCCAACGGGCGTCCGCACCGCCGAAAGAATGACTGCACGAGCCATCTCGCCAGCCTATTCGACGCGCCGCGGCTCAGGCCGGGAGCCGCAGCAGGATCCCGGCCACGGAATCGAGCAGCCACAACTGGCCGTCCGCCGCGATGACGCCGTTGGCGAACAGACGCTTCGTGGGAGCAACCGACGAGATGACCGAGCCGTCGGCGGCGATCTTCAGAACCGCCCCGGCGACCGGATCGCCTCTCACCTCGGCGGCCGGCTCGTAGGCGACCACCCAGAGGTTGGTTCCGTCCGAGCGGACGTCGACCCCCGCGGGACCGATCTCCGTCTGCCCAAGGACGGCGCCGGTCGCAGGGGAGACGCGCAGCAAGTCGAGGCCGCGGCCGGTCACCCAGAGCGAGCCGCCGAACGACGCGATCCGCTCGGCCGCCGAGGTGTTCGCCGACCCGAGCCCGCTCGCCATCCGCACGACCGCGTTCGTCGCCGGGTCGATCCGGTCGAGCGTGTTCTCGCGGTGATTCAGGATCCAGACGTAGGTACCGTCGAACACGAAGCCTGCAGGCCCGTCGCCGACCGGAATGCGTACACCCGGCTGGTTGGTCGCGGGGTTGACGCGGAGCATTGCCCGGCCCGGATCGTCTGCGACCCAGAGCGCGCCGCCGCCGGCCCAGAGGTACGGAACCGTGGTGTCGAGCCCGATCTGCGCGGCGACGCGGTTCGACCCGGGATTGATCCGGTAGACGACGGAGCCGCCGAGAGCGGCCGCCCAGACGGCGCCTTCACCCGCCGTGATCGACCAGGCAGCTACCGGAACCGGGATGCGGGCCGTCACCTTCCCGGTCGCGAGCGAGACGCGTTGCACCTCGCCTTGCCTCACGCATGCGACCCAGGCCGAGCCGAAGCCCACCGCGAGCGCGTACTGCGGGTACGGGATCGCAGCGCCGGCGCAGACCCTGAACGCCGAGGCGCCGGGAAGGGGAGACACGGGCGGCGGCAGCGGTTTGACCGAGACGACCCGCAACGGCACCGAGCGCCTCCCGACGCGGGCCGCGAGCCGCCACGTTCCCGCGCGTGGAAGAACGAGCCGGACCCGGTAGCGGCCGCGGCTCGCTCGGCGGGCGGCGAATACCAGCGTGCGACCGGTCGCCGGTCGAGCCAGCACCGTGGGAGCAACGCGTTGAGCGGGCGCCGGCCGGACGACCAGCGTCGCTCGCCAGGCCTGTCCTGCGACCAGCGACCGCGGCGGCGCGGTCAGGGACGCATGCGGACCGGCAAGCGACGCGACGACCAGGGCAAGAGCGAGCACCGCGCCAAAGTAGCACGGAATCCGTACTAGTTGTCGGGCTGCCGCTCCAGGCCGGCGACGGCCTCCTGCAACGCGCGATGCACGTCGTCCATGGCGGCCTCGACCTCTTCGAGCGGAAGTTCTAGATGCTTGCGCACGTCCTCGACCGAGCCCACGAGCCCGGGCTGGGCCGCCTTCCGACGCGCGTGGCCTGCCGCAGACAGCGTCAGGAGGTGCGAGCGGCCGTCCTCGGGATTGGGCAAGCGCTCGATCTCACCACGTGCGTCGAGCCGACGGACTGCGTCCGCGAGCGTCGTCAGCGGCACCCCCATCCGCGTGGCCAAGGCCGTCGGCGTCACCGGTCCGTAGAGGCCGATCAGGCTGAGCAGGGCGAACTGCTCGTCGCTCACGCCCAGTCGCTGCAGATGCTCGTCGACGAGGCGCTCCGCCATGTGCGCGGCGGTCCAGAGCTGGAGCAGAACCGTGTTGCGGTGAGCGCCGCCCACGGCGCGATCGTAGTCCGCCTCGCCGCGAGCGGCTAGCCGACGAACTCGACGCGAACGGGCTCGTCGTAGGCGCCCAGCGCCTCGGCCCGCCGGAGGAGCTCACGCACGGCCTGGCGACCCTCGTCGCCGTAGTCGCAGGTGAGCTCGTTCACGTACATGCCGACGAAGCGGTCGGCCAGCTCGGTGTCGAGGCCGCGACCGAACTGCATCGCGTACTCCATCGCCTCTTCGCGGTTGTCGAGCCCGGCCTGGATCGAGTCGCGCAGGACCTCGGAGAGCTCGAAGAGATTCTCGGCACCGACATCCCGGCGGGCCACGTTCGCGCCGAGCGGCAACGGCAGCCCGGTCTCCAACAGCCACCACTCGCCGAGATCGACGACCTTCTTCAGCCCGTCCGCCTCGTAGGTCAGCTGCCCTTCGTGGATCAGCAGGCCCGCGTCGGCGCGTCCGGAGTGGACCTCCTCGATGATCTGGTCGAACGGCACCTCGCGGTAGCGGAAACCGCCGAGGCACATGCGCAGGACGAGAAACGCGGTCGTCAGCTCGCCGGGCACGGCGATCTCGACGTTGCGGAGGTCGGCGGTGGACATCTCCTCTCGCGTGACCACGATCGGCCCGTAACCCGAGCCCATCGAGGCTCCGTGCGGGAGCAGCACGTAGCGCTCCTGCACGAGCGGATACGCGGCGAGCGAGATCGCCGTCACCTCGAGCTCGCCCTTCAGCGCCCATTCGTTAAGCGTCTGGATATCGCGCAAGACGTGCTCGAACTCGAAGCGCCGCGGGTCGACCTCGCCCGAGGCGAGGCCCCAGAACATGAAGGCGTCGTCGGGGTCCGGGCTGTGGCCGAGTCGGATCAGCATGAGGCGCCGGAGGCTACCAGGGGCGCAGAGGCATGACCGAGGCAACCGCGCCGTACACTTGGCCTGTGTCGAAGCCGGGTCTCAGCGAGGCGATTCAGGACTACCTGAAGGAGCTCTACCACCTCCAGACCGACGGCGGCCGGGTCTCCGTGACGGCATTGGCGCGTGAGCAGAAAGTCTCGCCCGCCTCCGCGAGCGGAATGGTCAAGAAGCTCGCCGTGCTGAAGCTCGTCGAGCACGCGCCCTACCGCGGCGTGCGCCTGACCCCTGCCGGCGAGCGGGTCGCGGTCGAGGTGATCCGCCACCACCGGCTGCTCGAGCTCTACCTGGCCAAGACGCTCGGGTTGCACGTGGACGCCGTCCACGACGAGGCCGATCGGCTCGAGCACGTTCTCTCGGAAGAGCTCGAGGCCCGGATCGACAGCGCGCTCGGGTTCCCGACGCACGACCCGCACGGCGATCCGATCCCGAACGCCGACCTCGAGTGGCCGGCTAACAAGCCCTAACGGCCGAAGAACCAGCGCTCGAGCGGCTTCAACAGCTCGTTGCGCTCGAACGGCTTCGCCTCGGCGGCGCGGCCGTCCTCGGCCGAGACGCGGGCGTCGTCGCTGAGCGCGCCGTTCGCCGCCTCGAGCGCGTCTGTCAGCTCGTACCCCTGGAAGACGTAGTCGTCGCTGCGCGGCTCGTCGCTCGGGCGGTGCTGCGGATTGACCGCCCGGCCGACCGCCCAGATCGCCCCGGGCAGCCGCTCGATCCAGATCACGATGCGCTCCGCCTCGCCCCGGTCGTCCACCCCGTGCACCTCGCGCTCGGCGAACCGGGGGGACGACGGCTTCTTCACGTTCACGACCATAACCGCCGCTAGGATCGAGGCCGTGGCCAGGCTCTCGAGCTTCCTGCGAAACCCGTTCTCGTTCCTCTTCGCGCGCTCCTCGCAGGACGAGCGGCTCTCGGCTTACGTGATCCGCGAGCACGAGCGCGGCCGCCCGCTCGCCGAGATCCTCGAGGACCCGTACGTCCGCAACCGCGCGACGCCGCAGGAGCTCGCGCGCCTGCTCGACCGGCCCGAGGTGATCCGCGCGCTCGGCGCGGGCGTCGTCGCCTCCGAGCAGCAGAAGCTGACCTGAGCTAGTTAGACCTCGGTTCCGACGCCGCGCTCACGGGCGCGCTCGAGCGCGAGCGAGCCGATGGCCACGTCCCAGGCCGCGAGCCCGTTCGACTTGAAGACGACGATGTCGTCCGCCTGCTGCCGACCGGGCAGCTCGCCGGCGACGACCTGCTGGAGCTCGTGCACCTCGAGCCAATCCAGCACGCCCGCCTCGACCGGCTCGATCAGGTCGCCGGACTCGCGCTTGGCCTGCTCGAGCGAGTCGCAGGTGACCAAGGCGGCGCGCTCGAGGACGGCATTGTCGAGCTCACGCCGGCGAGGGTCGTTGGCGCCGACCGCGCAAACGAGCGCCCCAGGCTGCAACCACTCGCCGCGGAGCACCGGGTCGCGCGAGGTGGTGACGGTCACGACGACGTCCTGCTCGGCCGGATCGCGGTGGCTCTCGCCGGGCTCGGCGCCGGTCTCCTTGCAGAACTCGGCCAGCCGCTCCTCGCTGCGGCAATAGGCGACAACCGTCTCGATCGAAGGCACCGCCTCGCGGATGCAGGCGACCTGGCTGCGCGCCTGCCAGCCGCAGCCGATGATCCCGAGCGAGGCCGCGCCCTCCTTGGCGAGGTACTTCGCGGCCACGCCGCTCGCGGCGCCCGTTCGCAGCTGGCCCATCTTGTTCGCCTCGATCACGGCGACGAGCCCGCTCGTCGCGGTCTCGAAGAGCACGACCACGAAGGACGCGCCCTCGTGCCCCGCCGCGTAGGACTTCAGCCCCGCGAGCTCGAGCTCGCGGTCGACGGCCCACATCACCGCGAGGAACCCGTCCTCGAAGCGGGTGCGCTGGCGGGGGATGTTCTGGGCGTCGCCCGCGGCCAGGCGGCGGAAGCAGGCTTCGACGGCTTGGAGCGCATCGGCCGGAGCCAGCAGCTCCGCGACCTGCGCCTCGGTCAGGTAGAGCGGCACGCCGCGGCAGGCTACTGCTTCGGGAGAAGCTGATCTGCGTGCCTGCTAGCTGTGAGCCCAGAGCACGAGCACGGCACCGGCGGCGAGCACGGAGCCGGCGATCGCGAGCACGAGCACGAGCCCCCCGCGGCCCGAGTCCTGCTCCGGAGTGGGAACCGCCTTCGGACGAGGAGTCGCCGTGGACTCGTAGACGTAGACGGTGCGGTTCGTGCCCTGGGGGTCCGGGTTGGAGAGGAACGCCTGGTACTGGTCGGAGCGCACGAGCTGCATCCGCGTGTCGATCAGCCGGCGCAGCAGCACGTCGGCCGGAATCGCGCGTCTGCGTACTGCGGCCGCCCAGCTCGGGGCGCCGGGCGGGACGAGGGCGCGGACGAGGTTCGTCGGCCGCGCGACGACGTGCAGGCGCGGCGCTCCTCCGCCGCCGCGCACGTCCACACGAAGTGAGAGCGGGCTGGCGTCTCCGAGCACGGCGGAAAAGGTGACGGTCTTACCGCGCACGGTGCCGCCGCGCGCCGACTCCGGCGCGGCCGGGAAGCGCAGAGAGCCCTCGACGCGCAACGGCGCCGAGGTGCGGGCCGCGTCCTTGCGCACGCGCACCAAGCCGTCAACCGTGGCGTAGACCGTCGACAGTCGCTCGCCGGCGAGCGATTCGCGCCGCGTCTGGTCGAGCAGGCCCGCGAGCTCTCGTGGGAAGCCTTTTCCGGCGTAGGCGATCTGGGGCACGGTGGTCGCGTTGGTGATCGTGAGCGAGTAGTTGTCGCCCTCGCGAACCGCGCGCAACCGCAGCGGGAGGAATCGCCCCGCCTGACTCGCAAGCAGCTGGGCGTCGGCGACCAGCACCTTCCTCCCGGGAGAGAACCCGGACCAGAGGATCTGGCCGGTTCGCAGCCCGGGCTGGGAGTCCGAGCCTGCGCCCGCACGAACGTCCTCGACGGGCGCGCCGATCACGATCAGGTAGTCGCCTTTGCCCGTGAGGACGAGTCGATGCAGCACGCGCAGCGACACGAGCTCGCCGTCTGGCCCGACGCCGGCGAGGACGCGCTCGACAGCTCGCCCGCGGACCGCGAAGGGCAACGAGACGGGAGGCGGCGCGCCGCCCGCAACCAGCGGCGGGCTCTGGGTCGGGTACGGCGTCGGCCCGGGCAGCAGCACCTGCTGCACCGATGCGGCGGCCGAGGCCGGTGCCGCCAGGGCGGCGGCCGCGCCGGCCAGGCCCACGCTGCGCCGGAGGCTCACCCGCTCGCGGTCTGCGGGATGGGCGGGAGCGTCGCCGAGAGCGCGTCGTCGGCGACCGGGGTGTAGACCATGTCCTCGAAGCGCGCGAAGTAGACGTCGTCGTCGACCACGCCCTCGTGGCTGTGCTCGTTGAAGCCGCGCTCGTCGCCGTTGGCGCCTTCGGTCGTGACCTCGTTCAGCGCGGCCAGCACCTTGTCCGGCTCGACGGAGGCGGCGCGGCTCACCGCCGCGACGAGGACGTGCACGAAGTCATAGGAGTACATCGCGAACTCCGGCGGCTGCGAGACGGGCTCGCCTGCCGCGTTCCTCACGCCGACGCGGTCGACGCCGTAGGTGGACTCGTACTGGGACTGGAAGTTCAGGAACGGCGCAGTCCCGACCTCGGCGGTCATGCGTCCGGAGGCGAAGGTGAGGCCGTCCACCCAGCTCGGGTGGTCGGCGAGCTGCTGGCGGATGAACGGGTCGGCGCCGGTCGGGGGCGCGTAGACAGGGACGTTCCAGCCGATGCTGCGCGCGGCCGAGAGCACTGCTGCGATCGCCGGCGGCTGGGCCCAGACGAGCAGCGCGGTCGCGCCGGAGCGGCGGACGCGCAGGATCTGCGGCGAGAGGTCGGTCTCGCCCGCCGGCAGCGTCAGCTTCAGCGCGACCGCTTCAGGGTTCCCGGAGAAGGCTCGCGCGACGTCGGCGGCCCCCTGGCGGCCGTACGCGCTGTCGTCACTGAGAAGCGCGACCTTCAGCTTCTTCGGGATCAGGTACTCGGCGAAACGGAAGGCGATGCCGCGGTTCGTCGGAGCGATCCGGAACACATTCGGCCGCTCGGCCGCGTCCACGAGCCCGGTGCCGCCGTCGTAGGCGATGCAGATCGCGACGCCGTCGGGGCGAGCGATCTGCCAGGTGGCGTCTATGCCCGTGCCGTCGGTGACGATGGCCACGGCGCCCGCGTCCAGTGCCCGGCGCGTGTTCTCGACCGCGCGGCGAGCCGAGAGGTGGTTGTCATAGAGCTTCACGTCCAGCTTGTAGCTGCGCGAGCCGACGCGGATCCCGCCGCTGCCGTTGAGGTTCCCCGCGGCGAGCTCGACACCCTGCTTGATCGTCTGGGCGACGTACGGGCTGCCCGTCACGGGCACGTCCACGGCGATCACGATCCGGCCCGGCGAGTCGGCGTCCGAGCTCTTGCCGCAACCGGCCGCGATCAGCGCGAGACCGGCGAGGAGGAAGGCGAGCCGGCGCACGGGCGGTGAGGTTACAGACGCTGCGTTCCTAGATACGCCTGCTGGACGACGCCGCTGGCGGCGACCTCGGCGACCGAGCCCTCGGCCAGGACGGTGCCCGCGGCGAGCACCACCACGCGGTCGGCGACCCGCCGCACGAGCCGGAGGTTGTGCTCGACGACCAGCACGGCAACTCCTCGCCGGCGGATCCGATCGACGACCTCGGCGAGGCCTTCGAGCTCCTCCGCGCCCGCGCCGGCGGCCAGCTCGTCCACGAGCAGCACCTCCGGCTCGGTCGCCAACGCGGCGGCCAGGGCGAGCAGGCGCCGCTGTGAGCTCGTGAGCTCGGGAGCCGGCGTGTCGGCCGCGTGCTCGAGCCCGACTAGGGCGAGCGCCTGCAACGCGGAGGCCTCTGCGGCCTCGGCTTCCCGGCGGGCTTTCGGCGTGGCGAGCGCCGGTTCGCACCAGCCCCCCGTAACGACGGCGGACTCCGCGCCCCACCAGCACGTTCTCGAGCGCCGTCAGCTCCATGAACGCGGAGGTCGTCTGGAGCGTGCGGGCGATGCCGAGCCGCACCCGGTCGGCGGTGCTCGCGCCGGTGACGTCGCTGCCGGTGAGCTCGATCGCGCCCGCGTCGGCCACCGAGGCTCCGGAGATGAGCCTCAGCGCCGTCGTCTTGCCCGAGCCGTTGGGCCCGATCAGCGCGATCGTCTCGCCGCGGGCCAGCTCGAGCGAGAGGTCGTCCACCGCGACGACGCCGCCGAACGCCTTCCTCAGCCCCGTGGCGCGCAGGATCGGCTCTGCCGGTGCCGGTGCCTGCGCGGGGACCGAGGGCCTGGCGGGCTCGCGCCGGGGCGTCGTTCCACGCCGCAGCCGCCCGGCCAGCCACGGGACGATCCCCTCCCCGCCGAGGGCGAGCACGAAGACGAGCAGCGTCGCGGCCACGGCGGTGTCGAAGCGCTCGATCGGCAGGTGCAACAACCGGGCGAGCGGCCCCGAGACGAGCCCGATCAACCCGAGGAGCGCAACTCCCGTGGCCGGGCCCAGCGTCGCCGCCGCGCCGCCGAGCAGGACGGCCACGAGCAGCTTGAACGAGAGGAACGGGTCGTAGCCGGCCGGATCGGCGACCGCCTGGAGCTGCACCGCGAGCGCCCCGGCGAGGCCGGCGAGCGCCGCCGTCGCCGAGAAGGCGGCCAGGCGGCGCGCGGCGAGCGAGACGCCGAGCGAGGTGGCCAGCGCAGGCGCTTGCCGGAGCGCCGAGAGCTCGAGGCCGGGAGCGCCGCGACGTGCCGCCGCGATCACCAGCGCGGTGAGCACGAGCAGCACCAGCGCCACCTCGAAGTGCACCGTCGGGGTCGGGTCGAGCCCGAACAGAGTCTTCTGCGGCAGGATCAGCCCCTGCGAGCCACCCGAGATGGACGGAAACGCGAGCAGGAACAGCCAGACCAGCCACGCGAGCAGCCACGTGCTCACCGCGACGAAAGCTCGCCGCAGGCGAACAACGCCTCCGAGGAGCAGGCCCGAGACGAGCGCAGCCGCGGCGCCGGCAAGGGCGGCGGGCTCGACCGGCCAGCCCGAGCGCGCGACCAGCAGCGCCGAGGTGAATGCGCCGATCGCCATGAAGGCGCCGGTGCCGAGCGACGGAAGCCCTGCGGAGCCCACGGTCAGCCCGAGCGCGGTCGCCGCCAGCGCGAGGTAGAGCGTGTCCGCGAGCGCGTCTATCCGCACGCCGGGCAGCGAGAGAAAGGGAACCGCTGCAGCGAGCGCGATCCCGGCCACCGCAAGCCAGCGGTTGCGGTTCCAGCCGGCCCGGGCCTCGGCGACCGCGCTCCGCAGCTCGAGCGCGGTCTGCGGGAGGGCGCTCATTCGCGCTCCTCGAGGGCCTCGCGCGAGGGCCAGAGCGAGATCAGGAGGAGGACGAACGCGAGCGGGAGCACCTCGCGGTACGAGGGGCCGAGCTGCCAGCCGCCGAGGTGGACGTTGGCGATCGCCGCCTCGACCACGCCGAGCAGCAGTCCCGCGACGAAGGCTCGCAGCGGCGGCCCGAAGCGCACGGCGAGCGCCGCCACGAGGCCCTTGAGCCCGAGCAGCGTGCCCGTGTTCGCGTTGACGGCCTCACCCGGCGCGGCCGCAATCGCCGCGATCATCGCCAGTGCCCCGACGAGCCCGAACGCGAGCGCGACCAGCAGCTCGACGGGCACGCCGACGAAGCGCGCCCCCTCCGCGTCGTCGGCCACCGCCCGCAGCCCGCGCCCGTAACGCGAGCTCTCGAGGAACCAGGCCGAGCCGAGCGCGAGGGCCACGGCAAGGCCGATCACGAAGAAGGCGCGCGCCTGCACCTGGGCGCCGCCGAGGTGCACGAAGCCGGCGCGCCCGACGTGGTGGAACGGGAGCGGATCCGGGAACACGTAGCTCGAGCGCTGAAAGGTCGCCCCGATCACAGCCCGAATCGCGAAGGCGACAGCCACGGTCCCGGCGACCCATCCAATCGTCGAGCCGCGGGAGAGGTACGGCTGCACGAGCCCGACGTAGGTGCCGACCCCGGCCGCGACGCAGAGCAGCAGCCCGACGATCAGCGCTAGGAGGAAACGGGGCTCGGTGGCGCCCGCCTGCGAGACGGGCGAGGTTCCCCCAAGCACGAGCAGGGTGGCGAACACGCCGAGCCCGACGAGGTCGCCGAAGGCAAAGTGCACGATCCCGGTGAGCCGGTAGATGAGCGAGTACCCGGCCGCGAAGAGCCCGTAGACCCCACCGGCGGCAAGCCCACTAACGAGAACCTGGAGAGCAATCGTCATCTGGCGGGTCGGAGCCTCACATATCGCCACCGCAGCCCGCTATCCGGTCGAGGACCGGCGCGTCACGCGCCGTGCCCCGACATAGCACCTGCTCTGATCGCGCGCGACGAAAGGGAGATAGGGTGAGCGCCGATGACGACGATCACGGCAACGTCGCCTGACGGGCGCACCTGGGAGGTCGGCTCCACCCGCGAGCGCGTGTCGTTCTGGGAGAACAGGAACGAGCCGTTCTTCTGGGCCGGCGTCATCACGACGGCGATCCTCGTCGTCGGCACCATCGTGCTCGCATTCTGGAGTACCACGATCGCCATCCTGGCCGGCATCCTGCTCGTCATCTGGCTGGTGGAGCGAGCCTCGAACCTTCTTCGCCCTCGCCTCTACGCTCGCACGGAAGGCCCACCTCGGGAGGAGGTCGTGTGGAAGGCGAACCGCTTCTCGCGTGGGAAGCTCGAGCACAAGATCGTCGAGGCGATCGAGCGAGGAAACCCGGACGTCGAGCCGCCCGGCCTCAGGCTCCTCCAGGACTAGGCCCCGCATGCCGGAAGTGACCCCGCTGGCCGCAGAAGAAAAGGGGGCGCTTTGAAGGGAGTAACGCGGATGCGCCCGGCAAGATTCGAACTTGCGACCTCTGCCTCCGCAGGGCAGCGCTCTATCCCCTGAGCTACGGGCGCGCGGGGCTCAAGTGTAGCCGCGCCTCGGCGCCGCCAATGGTGAGGCTCGCATCATCCGGAACCTCGCGCCGCACATAGCCGAGGGCGCGCCCGGGGACCGCGCTCGTCACTCGGCCGACGGCCTTCTCGCCGTGGTAGGATCTCGTCGCCCGGGCTCGCGGCCTCGACCTCGAGCACGCGCAGCCGCCGGTTCGGGTGGCCCCGGTAGTGCAGGCGGGCGATCGGCTCCTGGCCGGGGTAGCAGCCCTTCGTGAACGAGATGTGCGTCTCGTCGAGCCCGGCCTCGGCGGGGAGGATGCTCTCGTCGAGCTCGCTGCCCCAGGCCGGCGTGGCCGCCTCGATGCGCAGCGGCTCGAGCTCGTCGGCGGGAGCGGCCTCGCGCTCCTCCTCGTCCCAGCTCTCGTAGGCCTCGACGCCGTAGTCGTCGTTGCGGATCCCCTCGCCGTCGCCGAGCCTCAGGTAGCCGCGGTATGGCTTGACCTCGATCTCGCACTTCGCCGCGAAGCGCGCGCGCAGCAGGGTGGAGGCGAGCGTCTCCGCCAGCTCTGCCTCGGTGATCAGCAGGAAGGCCTCCGGTCCCTCGCGCACGGCGCGCAGCGGAGCGACGATCCGGCCCTTCGGCGTCAGCAGCAGCGCACGCCGGTCTTCACCCGGCTCGAGCGAGGCGACCTCGTTCGAGACCATGCGCTCCAGGAAGTCGGCCGCCTCCGGCCCGGTCACCGCCACGTAGCCGCGCGAGAGCCGAACGAGCGTTGGAGCAACGGTTGCCATCCCATTCAGTGTAGGCACGGAGGTTCACTCGAACGGGGGACTCAAGGCCACCCCCTGCACGCCGATACACATCGCGACCCACCTCCCCATCCCCCTCGTACGAAACGGCCCTTGGGCCGTTTCGTCGTTTAGGGTCAGAGTAGAAGGGCCGCCACCCGGCCTTTTCGATGGCAGTGACAGTCATTGTGACTGTCACGACGTCCTTATAGGTTACTAGCGGGACGAGGGCTCGGGGACTGGGTCCCCGTAGGGCGCGGGCCGCCGCCGTGTCTCTAAGATCGCCGCCGGTGGAACGTGAGCCGTGATCGCCGGTGGACGCTCGTGGCCGTGTGCACGACCACGTTCATGCTCCTGCTCGACATCACGATCGTGATCGTCGCGCTGCCGAGCATCCAGCGGCAGCTCCACGCAGGCCTGACCGGGCTCCAGTGGGTCGTCGACGCCTACGCGCTCACGCTCGCGGCTCTGATCCTGACGGCCGGCGCGCTCGCGGACCGCTACGGCCGGCGGCTGGTCTTCATGGTCGGCGTGCTCGTCTTCAGCACGGCGTCGTTGCTCTGCGGTCTCGCCTGGAGCATCGCGGTGCTGGACGTCGCCCGCGCACTGCAAGGCATCGGCGGCGCGGCTCTCTTCGCAACGGCGCTCGCGCTGATCGGGCACGAGTACCGCGGACCGGACATCGGGGGCGCGATCGCGATCTGGGGAGCGACCGTCGGAGCGGCTGTCGCTTCGGGCCCGCTCGTCGGAGGCATCCTCACCGACACGCTGGGCTGGCGCTGGGTGTTCTTCGTCAACGTTCCCGTGGGCGCCTTCGCCATGTTCGTTGCGCTGACGAAGATGGGCGAGTCGCGCGACGAGCAAGCGGTCCGGGCAGACGTCTGGGGCCTGCTCACCTCCTCGGCGGCGCTCTTCCTGATCGTCTTCGGGCTGCTACGCGGTAACTCCAGTGGCTGGACGAGCCCGCTGATCGTCGGCTCGCTCGCTGGTGGCGCCGTCCTGCTGGCGCTGTTCGTCGCGGTCGAGCTCAGGCAGCCGCGGCCGATGCTCGACATCGGCCTGTTCCGGGTGCCCGCGTTCGTCGGCGTCTCGGTGGCGACGTTCTGCATCGGAGCCGGGATGTTCGCGCTCTTCCCGTACCTCTCGATCTACTTCCAGGACATCCTCGGCTACTCCCCGCTCGGCGCCGGGCTCCTCTTTCTGCCGCTGACCGTCTTCGTCTTCGCGGTGCCGCTCACGACCCGGAAGCTGGCTCCTCGCGCGCCGTTGCGCCTGCTGCTGACCGTGGGCCTGGCGCTCGTCGCGGTCTCGCTGGCGCTCATGTACGGGCTCACGGCGGACTCGCACTGGACCGCGCTGCTGCCGGGCTTCATCGTGGCCGGAGTCGGAATCGGCCTCGCCAACCCCGCGATCGCCGCCGCCGCGTTGCGTGTGGTCGACCCCTCGCGCACCGGAATGGCCTCGGGCATCAACAACGCCTTCCGCCTGAGCGGCGTCGCGATCGGAGTGGCGGCGCTGGGCGCGATCCTCGAGCGCCGAGCGTCGACCTCGCTGGGCGCCACGCTCGGCTCACACGGCCGAGCGCTTGCGTCGGCGGTCAGCTCGACGGGAACGCGAGTGTCCGTCGGCCACCCCGAGCTCGCCCATCCGGCGACGGTCGCGTTCGTGAGCGGCCTGAACGCCGTGCTGCTGGTCGGCTGTGTCGTGGTCGCCCTCGGGGCACTGGCTGCCGGGCTCCTGATGCGCAGGCCCTAGAAACGCAGAAGGGCCGGCTTTTTGGCCGGCCCTTCTCGAATGCGTGCAGGTTGCCCTGCGCGCGAGTGTTACATCATCCCGCCCATATCCGGCATGCCTGCGCCGGCGCATGGAGGGGTTCTTCTCCGGCGGCTCGGCGACGATTGCCTCGGTGGTGAGGATGTTCTTGCCGATCGAGGCGGCGTTCTGCAGCGCAGAGCGCGTCACCATCGTCGGGTCGATGATCCCCGCCTTGACGAGGTCCTCGTACTCGCCGGTCTCGACGTTGAGGCCCTGGCCCTTGGGGGCCTGGCGGACCTTGTCGATCACGACGGAGCCCTCGAGCCCCGCGTTGTCGGCGAGCTGGCGAAGCGGCTCCTCGAGCGCGCGCACGATGATCGCGGCGCCCGTCCGCTCGTCGCCTTCCACGGCGTCGAGCTTGATCGAGTCGGCCGCGTTGACGAGCGCGACGCCGCCGCCCGGAACGATGCCCTCTTCGAGAGCGGCCCGGGTGGCCTGCAATGCGTCCTCGACGCGGTGCTTCTTCTCCTTCATCTCCGTCTCCGTCGCGGCGCCGACCTTGACGACGGCCACGCCGCCCGCGAGCTTCGCCAGGCGCTCCTGGAGCTTCTCGCGGTCGAAGTCGGAATCGGTGTTCTCGATCTCGGCCTTCAGCTGCTTGATCCGGGCCTTGATGCCGTCGGCGTCGCCGGCCCCGTCGATGATCGTCGTCGTGTCCTTCGTGATGACGACCTTGCGGGCCTTGCCGAGCTGGTTGATCTTCGTGTTCTCGAGCTTGAGGCCCATCTCCTCGGTGATCACCTCGGCGCCTGTGAGGACAGCGATGTCCTCGAGCATGCGCTTGCGGCGGTCACCGAAGCCCGGCGCCTTGACGGCGACGGCAGTGAAGGTGCCTCGCAGCTTGTTGACGACGATCGTCGCGAGCGCCTCGCCCTCGACGTCCTCCGAAACGATCAGCAGCGGGCGGCCGGCCTGGATGACCTGCTCGAGCACCGGCAGAAGGTCCTTGACCGCGCCGATCTTCTGGTTCGCGACCAGGATGTAGGGGTCCTCGAGGACTGCCTCCATCCGCTCGGCGTCGGTGATCATGTACGGCGAGAGGTAGCCCTTGTCGAACTGCATGCCCTCGGTGAACTCGAGGTCGAGGCCGAAGGTCTGGCCCTCCTCGACGTTCACGACGCCGTCCTTGCCGACCTTGTCGATCGCTTCCGCGATCACGTCGCCGATCTCACGGTCACGCGAAGACACGGTCGCCACGCGGGCGATGTCCTCCTTGCCGGAGATCTCCTTGGACTGCTTCTTCAAGGCCTCGACGACCTGCTCGACCGCGGACTCGATTCCGCGCTTGAGGCCGAGCGGGTTCGCGCCCGCAGCGACGTTCTTCAGGCCCTCGCGGACGATGGCCTGCGCCAGAACGGTCGCCGTCGTGGTGCCGTCGCCGGCCACGTCGTTGGTCGCTGTCGCGACCTCGCGGACGAGCTGGGCGCCCTGGTTCTCGAACACATCCTCGACCTCGATCTCACGGGCGATGGTCACGCCGTCGTTCGTGATCGTAGGAGCGCCGAACTTCTTGTCCAGCACGACATAACGGCCCTTGGGACCAAGGGTCACCTTGACCGCGTCGGCGAGAACGTTCACGCCGCGCTCCAGAGCGCGCCGCGCGTCCTCGTTGAACTTCAACTCCTTGTGTGCCATTCAGTCTCCTCCGTTGAGCCGTGAGCGTCAGGCAGACGCGCCGGCCAGTGCTTTCTTCTTCGAACCCTTCGCGCCAGCGCCGACGACCTTTGCCAGGACGTCCGTCTCGCGCAGAACCAGCACATCGTCGGTGCCGAGCTTGATCTCCGTGCCGCCGTACTTGGAGAAGATGATCTCGTCGCCCACAGCGACATCCATCGGGACGATTTCGCCCTTGTCGTTGCGGCCACCCGGGCCCACTGCGAGCACGCGGCCGCGCTGGGGCTTCTCCTTGGCGGTGTCGGGCAGGACGATTCCGCTCGCCGTCGTCTCTTCGTCTTCCAGAGCCTCGACGATCAGGCGGTCGCCCAGTGGCTGTAGATCCATCCAGCCCTCCTTCGTTTCTTGGACTTTGTGACAGTGCTTGGCACTCTCGCGTATTGAGTGCCAGGGCAGTTTAGCGCCTCCGCGCTGGGTCGGGCGAGAAAGCGGCCGCCTTGTCGCTCCCGTCTGTTACAAACGGGAGGGTGAAACGAGAGTTCTCGGCCGGCGGCGTCCTCGTGCGGCGGCTACGGGGCCGCTGGGTCTTTGCCGCGATCCGCCCGGGCGGCAAGGAGCCGGGCGTCTGGGCGCTGCCGAAGGGACTGATCGGGCGCGACGAGAGGCCCGAGGAGACCGCGCTCCGCGAGGTCGCCGAGGAGACGGGGCGCCAAGAGCCGCCTCGTCGGGAAGCTCGGCGACGTGCGCTACGTCTACACCTGGGGCGGCGAGCGAATCTTCAAGGTCGTGAGCTTCTACCTCCTGCGCTACTCGCGCGGCCGGCTGGGCGAGCTGCCGCCGGCGACGGCGCACGAGGTCGCCGAAGTCCGCTGGCTGCCTCTCGAGGAGGGGCCGAAGCTGCTCGCGTACAAGGGCGAGCGCGAGATGGCCGAGCGCGCGCTCGCTTCCGTGCGCCGTGGCGCATTATGATCCGCCCCGCCCCGTGCCAGGAGACGACGACGCCGTGTATGCCCTGAACTTCTACTCGCCGATGGTCGCGGACCAGCTGCGCAGCGGCCGCAAGACGGCGACGATCCGGCTCGGGGACAAATCGCGCAAGTACCGCAAGGGGATGATCGTCCAGGTCCTGGCCGGGACGCGCTTCAGCCCGCGGCAGCGGATCTTCGACGCGGTGATCGACAAGGTCGAGGTGAAGACCCTCGCAGAGCTCTCGCCGCGCGAGATCGAGCACGACAACCCCGAGATCCGCCGAGTGGAGGACATTGCCGCCTTCCTCGGCCAGCTCTACAACCGTGAGGTCGGCCAAGACGACGTCGTCACGGTGATCCGCTTCTCCGAGATCAAGAACTAGCGTCGTGCTCGTCCTGTCGCAGGAGGACGTGCGGCGGCTCCTCGACGTCGACCTGCTGCTCGACGCGCTCGAGCGCGCCTTCGTCGAGCTGAGCGCAGGCCGCGCCTCGGTGCCGCCGCGCACGGCCGCCTTCTCCGAGCACGGCCTCCTCGGGGCGATGCCGGGCTACGTGGACGGCGTGCTGGCGGCGAAGCTCGTCACGCTCTTCCCGGGACACGAGCCCTCCCACCAGGCGCTGATCGCGGTCTTCGACGCGGAGACCGGGACGCCGGTGGCCGTGATGGACGGGACGCACATCACCGCGGTGCGCACCGGGGCCAGCTCGGCCGTCGCCACGCGCGCGCTCGCACGCGAGGACGCGCGGGTGCTGGCCATCCTCGGCGCCGGCGTCCAGGGCCGCTCGCACCTCGACGCCGTGAGGCGCGTGCGCGACTTCTCCGAGGTCCGCATCGCCAGCCGCAACCCCGAGCACGCGCAGGCGCTTGCCGGAGAGACCGGCGCGACCGCGGTCGACTCGTTCGAGGAGGCGGTGCGCGGCGCCGACGTCGTCTGCGCGTGTACGAGCGCGGCCGAGCCGGTGCTCGAGCGCGAGTGGCTCGACCCCGGGACGCACGTCACCTCGGTCGGCTCCTCGATGGAAGGGCCCGAGCTCGACCGGGAGACGATCACCGCCGGCCTGTTGGTGATCGAGTCGCGCGTCGCTTTCCAACCGCCGCCGGCCGGCTCGCACGAGCTGCAAGGCCTCGACCCCGAGGACGCAGTCGAGCTCGGCGAGGTGCTGGCCGGCTCTCATCCCGGACGAAGCTCGGCCGATCAGATCACCGTCTACAAGTCGATGGGCCACGCGGTCGAGGACGCAGCCGCCGCGGCCCTCGTGCTGAAGCTCAACTCTTCCGGATCTTGACGCCGAATTGCTCCGGCGGCCGTAGCTCGCCGCCGCAGGCCTCGCACTCGACGGCGAAGGCCGAGCTGAAGCGGGCGCCGCAGGCCGGGCACTGCGAGCGGATCTCGCCACCGCACTGCGGGCACTCCTCGGGCAGCCCGTCCACGAACTCCTCGAAGTAGCGCTGCACGAAGCCGCAGTCGAGGCAGAACGCGACCCAGTCGCCGAGCGTCTTGCGCCGCTCCTCCTGGATCCAGTTCCGCGCCTTGCTCATCCGACAAAGAGTGACGAACCGCCGGCGAAGCCGGGCTTTGCCCGGCGGGAGCCTCGATGCCGTCGGGGGTTGTGCCGACGCTCACTCGAAAGGGCGGCTCCTGAAACGAGAGAGCGCTAGTCTCCGAGGTGAAGGAGGGGGCTCGTGGGGGAACCAGGGGTTCTCCCACGCCGAGAACGCGACCCAGTCGCCGAGCGTCTTGCGCCGCTCCTCCTGGATCCAGTTCCGCGCCTTGCTCATCGGTTCTGGAGCGCGTCCAGGCCGATCGCGAGTGCGATCCCGAGCCGCCGGTCGATCCGCTTCTCCTGGTCGCCCGAGAGATCGAGTGTGTACGTGTCGCGGAGGCCGAGGAACTTGCGCGTGAAGTGCCCGATCTCGCGGTCGCCCTCGTGGATCAAGAAGTCGTACGGGATCGGCACGAACTCGCCGTAGGGGATGAAGTCCGCGATGCGGCGAAGGAGCGCGAGCAGCTGGTGCTTCTCCTGCGCGACCGCGAGCTCCTCGTCTGCCGGGGTGAGGACACGCCAGTGCGTGCGCAGCAGGGACTTGCGGAACTGGTGCTCGAGCACGCCGATCGTCTGGCCGGCGGCATCGTGGACGTCGTAACGCCCGCCGACGTCGATCACCGAGCGGGCCTTGATGCGGAACACTTCCTCCGCCTCGGTCTCGTCAGTGAAGAAGCGGATGTCCTCTCGAAAGGCCATGCGCTTCTGGCGGGCGAAGAGGACCGGCGGCAGGGCAGTTGCCTCCCCGCCCGGCTGCGGCGAGATCCGATAGAGGTTCACGACCGGCTTCACGAGCTGCTCGATCCGGAAGCGGCCGTACTGTTCGAGCCCTTGCTCAGCCACGGCGAGCGATCCTAGCGAGTCGTTAGAGTTCCTCCGTCCGCTCCGTCCCGTCGTCCCAGGGGAACTTGCATGGCAATCGCGCGTGAAGCCGAGCCGGTCGGCTCGCTGCAAGAGGTCAAGGAAGCAGGTCTCGATCGCGAGGACCTCCTTGCGATCTATCGCAGCATGCTGATCACGCGCGGGATCGAGGAGCGCGGCCACATCCTCTACAAGCAGGGGAAGATCCCGGGCTCGTTCTACACGGGGCGCGGGAACGAGGCCGCCGCGGTCGGCGTGGCCACGGCGATGGACTCCGACGACGTCGGTACGCCGCTGCACCGCGACATGGGGGTTCACGTCACGCGCGGGGTCGAGCCCTGGCGGATCTTCGCGCAGTACATGGGCCGGGCGGACGGGCCAACCCAGGGCAAGGACGGCAACGTGCACATGGCCGACTCGAGGCTCGGGCTGCTCGCGATGGTCAGCCACCTGCCGGCGATGCTTCCCGTCGCCGTCGGCTGCGCGCTCGCCTTCCGGATCCGGGAGGAGAAACGAGTCGCGGTCGGGTGGTTCGGCGAGGGCGCCTCCGCGCGCGGCGACACGCACGAGGCGATGAACCTCGCGGGCGTGCGCAAGCTGCCGGTGGTCTTCGTCTGCGACAACAACCAGTGGGCCTACTCGACGCCGACCTACCTCGAGTACGCGACCGAGCACGTGGCCGACCGCGCCGAGGCCTACGGCTTCGAAGGCGTGGTGGTGGATGGGAGCGACGTGCTCGCCGTCTACCGCGAGGCCAGGCGCGCGATCGAGAAAGCGCGCGGAGGCGGTGGCCCGACGCTGCTCGAGTGCCTGACCCTGCGCATGGAGGGCCACGCCGTGCACGACGACGCGTTCTACGTCCCGAAGGACATGTTCGAGCGCTGGGCCGCGAACGATCCGATCGAGCGTTTCCGCAACTGGCTGCGCGAGCATGCCGAGCTCAGCGACGAGCAGGAGGACGAGATCTCCGCCGGGGTCAAGAAACTGCTGAACGAGGCACTCCAGCGCGCGGACGAGTCGCCGCTGCCGGATCCCTCGACGCTCACGGACGGCGTCTTCGCGACGTCCGAGGACCTCGACACGCCCCACCACAAGTAATGGCCGAAAAGACGTACTTGCAGGCAATTTCGGACGGTCTCCGCGAGGAGATGCGGCGGGACAAGCGCGTGTTCGTGATCGGCGAGGACGTCGGCGTCTACGGCGGCGCCTTCAAGGTCACGCTCGGCTTCCAGGAGGAGTTCGGCCCCTGGCGCGTGATCGACGCGCCGCTCTCCGAGACGGCGATCGTCAGCGGCTGCACCGGCGCCGCGATCATGGGCATGCGGCCCGTCGCGGAGATGCAGTTCGCGGACTTCATTTCCTGCGCCTGGGACTCGCTCGTCACCGTCGCCGCCAAGCAGCGCTACCGCGCGGGGACGCCGGTGCCGATCGTCGTTCGCCTTCCGTCGGGCGGCGGCTTCTCGGGCGGGCCGTTCCACTCGCAGAACCCGGAGAGCTCCTTCGCGCACATCCCGGGCCTGAAGATCGTCTGCCCCGCGACGCCGGAGGATGCCAAGGGTCTGCTCGTGACGGCGATCGAGGATCCCAACCCGGTGCTCTACTTCGAGCACAAGCACCTCTATCGGCGGCTCAAGGCCGAGGTGCCCGACGAGCGCTACACGACGCCGTTCGGCAAGGCCCGCGTCCACCGCGAAGGCGACGATGTGTCGGTGATCACCTGGGGCGCGATGGTGCACACCGCGGACGAGGCAGCGCAGCAGCTCGAGGCTGACGGCATCTCGGTCGAGATCCTCGACCTGCGCACGCTCATCCCCTGGGACAAGCAGGCGGTTCTGGAGAGCGTCGCGAAGACCTCGAAGGCACTCGTACTGCATGAGGACACGCACACCGGCGGCTTCGGCGGCGAGATCGCGGCGACGATCGCCGAGGAGGCGTTCGAGGAGCTCGACGCGCCGCTGAGGCGGATCACTGCACCCGACTGCCCGGTGCCGTTCTCGCCGCCGCTCGAGAAGGCGTTCATCCCGCAGGTCGACGGGGTCGCAGCGGGGATTCGGGAGCTGGTGGAGTATTAATGCGACGAAGGCGCTTCCTATAGCAATGCTGGCAGCAACCCCGATCAACACGTCATCCAAGGACGCGTAGCGTTGGCTACCACCTCCGCGATCGACGTCGTCATGCCCCAGATGGGCGTCTCGGTCTCCGAGGGGACGATCACGAAGTGGCTCAAGCAGGTGGGCGAGCCGGTCGCCGCCGACGAGTCGCTGCTCGAGATCTCGACCGACAAGGTGGACACCGAGGTGCCGAGCCCCGGCGAGGGGATCCTCCAGCAGATCCTCGTCCAGGAGGGCGAGACGGTCGACGTCGGGACGAAGCTCGCGGTGATCGCGCCCGAGGGCGCGGAGGTGGAGGAAACCGGGCCGGAGGCAGAGGCTCCTCCTGCGGAAGAGGCTCCGCCCGAGCCCGCGACCGCTCAGGCAGCGGCCGAGGCAGAGGCTCCGTCGAGCTCCGAGGGCGAGACGCCGACGGCGGAGACCGTCGAGGAGGCCGCGCCGGCTCCGGCCGACTCCCGCTCCAGCTCCTGTCCAGACCGACGGCACGGGCGAGAAGACCTTCGTCTCGCCGGTCGTCGCCAGGATCGCCTCGGAGCACGGGGTGGACGTGAACCAGGTTTCCGGGCACGGGCCGTGGCGGCCGCGTGACCAAGAAGGACATCCTCGCCTTCGTCGAGTCAGGCGCTCAGGCGCCTGCTCCGCCGGCGCAGGAAGAGGCGCCGGCCCCTGTGGCCGCGGCTCCCGCCGAGGCTCCGCCGGCCCCTCCGGCCGAGTCGGCCCCGGCTCCCCCGGAGGCTCCGGCACAACCGCTGCCTCCGCCTCCAGCGCCACCGCCCGCGGCGCAGCCCGCACCAGTTGCAGAGGCCGGCCAGCCGGACACCGGCGAGAGCTTCGAGCCGATGAACGCCATGCGGCGCGGAATCGCCGAGCACATGCGGCGCTCGCTCGACACCTCCGCGCACGTCACGAGCGCGATCGAGGTGGACATGTCGAAGGTGGTCGCGATCCGCAAGAAGCTGAAGACGCGAGTACCAGAAGAGCTACGGCGTCAACCCCACCTACCTGGCCTTCGTCGCCCGCGCCGTCGTCGAGACGCTGCGCGAGTACCCCTGGATCAACGGTGAGCTGCGCGGCGACCAGATCGTCACGCGCAACTACGTCAACCTCGGCTTCGCGGTCGAGCTGGCCGACGGCAAGGGTCTGATCGTCCCCGTGATCCGCCACGCCGAGGGCCTCAACCTGCTCGGCATGGCCCGCGCGGTCTCGGAGATCGCAGCGCGAGCGCGAGAGAAGAAGCTCCTCCCGGACGACGTCCAGGGCGGCACGTTCACGATCACGAACCCCGGCGGCTACGGCACCTTCCACGGCACGCCGGTGATCAGCCAGCCGCAGGCGGCGATCCTGGGCACCTACGCGGTCGTCAAGCGGCCGTGGGTCGTCCAGGACGAGCTGGGCGAGGACGTGATCGCGATCCGTCCGATCATGAACCTGACCCTCACGTACGACCACCGGCTCGTGGACGGCGCGCTCGCCGGGCGCTTCCTGCGCGACCTGCGGGAACGCCTCGAGAGCTGGGACGAGTCGAACTACTGAGCACGGGCGCCTACCTCCTCCAGCCGGGCCTCGTCCCGTACGGGGAGGCGTGGGAGCTGCAGCGCTCGCTCGCGGACGCTGTCTCGCAGGGCGCGATGCCGGACACGGTCGTGCTGCTCGAGCATCCGCCCGTGATCACGCTCGGCCGTCGCGCCGAGGAGGGCGAGCTGCACGTGCCCGAGGGCGCCGAGGTCGAGATCGTCGAGACCGACCGCGGCGGCAAGTCGACCTACCACGGCCCCGGGCAGCTCGTCTGCTACCCGATCCTCGACCTGAAGCGCCACGGACAGGACGTGAAGCGCTACTGCCGAGACCTCGAGGAGGCACTGATCCGCACCCTGGCACCGCTCGGCATCGAGGCGACACGGATCGAGGGCTTGACCGGGATCTGGGTCGACGGCCCGCCACGGAAGATCGCCTCGATCGGCATCCACATCTCCAAGTGGGTGACGACGCACGGTTATGCGCTCAACGTCGATCTCGACCCCGCGCCGTTCACCGAGTGGATCACCGCCTGCGGCCTGGAGGACGCGTCGTTCACCACGATCGCCCGGGAGCTCGGCCGTCCCGTATCGGTCGACGAGCTGCGCCCTCACGCGATCGAGGCGCTCGGGGAGGTCTTCGGGCTCTCGTTCGAGGAGCTCCCGGCCGAGTACAGGCCCGAGCAACTCCTCGCTCGTTGAACACCTCCCGAATCGAGACGTTCGCCGACGGCGTCTTCGCGATCGCGGCGACCCTGCTGATCCTCAACGTCGACGCGCAGATCTCCGAGGACGTCCACGACCTCGGCACCGAGCTTCTGCACATCTGGCCGTCGTACCTCGCCTACGCGGTCAGCTTCATCACGATCGGGATCATGTGGATCAACCACCACACGGTCATGTCGCAGATCGACCGGACCGACCGGCGCTTCCTGGTCGCCACCGTCGGCTTGCTCCTGTGCATCGCCTTCGTCCCGTTCCCGACGCGGCTCGTCGCCGAGCACATCCGCGGCGACGGCGCGCAGGACGCAGCGCTCGCCTACGGCTTCACGATGGTGGCGACCGCGATCATGTTCAACGTCACATGGTTCTACGCCTCCCGCGGCAAGAGACTCCTCCGCGCCGACGCCGACCCCGCGGTCGTGTCCGGGATCAGCCGCAGCTACCTGCCCGGGCCGTGGATCTACCTCGCGGCGGCGCTGGTCGCGTTCGCAAGCCCGACGACGAGCGTGGTGCTGTTCATGGCCATCGCCCTCTTCTACGTGATCGAGAGCGCGATCCTCGGCAGCATCAAGAGCCCGGCTTAGGGCTTCCGTTTCACCCCGGTCGGGAGCGGCGCCGCCTTCCAGATCGACGACGTCTACCTGGATCCCTGGAAGTGCACCTGAGCGTTTCCTGAGCGCTGACCGGCGTAGCCCGGCCAGTCTCTAGACTCCAGGCGCATGGAGCGCTCGTTGCCGGTAGCGGAGCGGCCACGCCGGCCCGAATGGATGAAGGTGCGCGCGCCGAGCGCGGACTCCGCCTATTTCGACGTCCGCAAGCTGATCCACGGCGCGAGCCTGAACACGATCTGCGAGGAGGCGCGCTGCCCGAACATCTCCGAGTGCTGGGGCCGCGGCACGGCGACCTTCCAGATCCTCGGCGACACCTGCACCCGCGCCTGCCGCTACTGCTACGTCCACTCCGGCCGGCCCGAGCACCCGCCGGATCCGCTCGAGCCGCTCAGGCTCGCGGCCGCTGCGGCGAAGATGAACCTCAAGCACGTCGTCGTCACCTCGGTCGACCGCGACGACGTCGCCGACCGCGGCGCCGGCCACTACGCGGCCACGATCCGCGCGCTCAAGCACAAGGTGCCCGAGGCGACGATCGAGATCCTCACGCCGGACTTCCTCGGCGTCGAGGAGCAGGCCCTCGGCACGATCCTCGCCGAGCGGCCCGACGTGTTCAACCACAACATCGAGACGGTTCGCCGGCTGCATGCGCGCATGCGCGGCGCCAAGGCCTCCTACGACAAGGCGCTCTGGCTGCTCGAGCGCGCGAAGGAGCTCGCCGACTATCCGGTACTGACGAAGTCCGGGATCATCGTCGGGCTCGGCGAATCCAACGACGAGGTCGTCGAGACACTGCGCGACCTGCGCGCCCACGGCGTCGACGTCGTCACGATCGGCCAGTACCTCCAGCCGAGCGCGAAGCACGCGAAGATCGACCGCTGGGTGCACCCCGACGAGTTCCGCTGGTTCCGGGAGCAGGGCGAGGCACTCGGCTTCGGCTCCGTCTTCTCGGGGCCTCTGGTGCGCTCCAGTTATCGAGCCGACGAGCAGCGGCATGCCGCCGCAACCGGCCGTGGCGCGGTGGCGTACTAAGGCCCTCGTCGCTGCGGGAGCTCTGGCTCTGGCCGGAGCCGCGGTCGCAGCGGTGGTCGCGTCCAACTCCGGTTCACAGAAGGAGGAGCGCAGTCACGATGAGCGAGCGCGCCTGCTGCCCGTCGGCCAGGCACCGCTACGCGTGAAAGGGACGGGTTTCGTCCCCGGCGAGCGGGTGCGGCTGACGCTGGGCGGCGGGACCGGCCTCCACAAAACCGTCCAGGCCAGCGCGGACGGGTCGTTCACGGCGGTTTTCCGCGGCGTCGGTGCGTGCGACAGCGTCACTGCCGACGCACGAGGCTCGAAGGGCAGCCGCGCCTCGTTCAACTTCTCGCAGGTCGCCTGCCTCTCCCCGTAAACGAGAAGAGGGCCGGCGCGCGGCCGGCCCTCTCTCGTGTGCCTTCGTCCAGGCGCTAGTTCGTCGGGTCCGACGTGAACGCCTGGATCTCTGCGACGCGCACGAAGCGGCGACTCGACGCAGCGGTCGAGGTCGACACATTCGAGTCGCAGTCCGCGTTGTTCGTCGGCTCGGCGTCCTGGTCGCCCTGGTACGCCTGGTTGCCCGTGCACTGGTTGGCCGCGACCCGGAGACGCAGGTGCGTGGCCATCGTCTTGGGGATCGTGAAGTCCCGCAAGATCAGCTGAGGGCCGATCGGACGCGGGGCATCGCCCGGGAAGGCGTCGCCGGCGCTCGTGTACACCTTCGTGTACCCGGCGTCGGTCGAGCAGTTGGCTCCCGCGGCCGCGTTGCACGCCCAGAGCTCGAACGAGCGCAGAGCCGCGAACCGACTCTGGCCGGGCGCGATCATCGCGCTGATCGCGACATGCGAGATCTGCCTGGCTGCCGTGCCCGCCAGGTCGATCGTCACCTGCTTGCCGGCGATCAGGGTCAGGCCGCCCGCTGCATCGCGACCGTCGGCCGACCAGTTGGTCGTCTCGGTCTCGTCGATCGCGTTCGCCTGACCGGTGCCGTCGCCGGCTGCCGTCGCGCCTCCGGTGCCGGAGGCCCAGTTGGTCGGCATCGTGACGTTCTGGGTCTTGACCTGGTTCGCGTTGAACTTCGCGCTGAAGCGGAAGAACCCGTAGCCGGGTGCGACCGCAACGAACTCGTAGTCGCCAGGCGCGAACGAAGCCGTCGCGTCACGGTGCACGTCGATGCCGGAGTTCGTCGTCGCCGGATCCGTATCGGCGATCGGCGAGACGCGAGCCTCGTAGTGGCCGACGTAGACCCTGCCGACGACAGGAAGGCCGGTGTCCTTCGAGACGAGGTTGAAGGTCACCTGGGCGTTCTTGTCGAGCGGAGACGAGAAGTCCGGAACCGGATCGCAGTCCTGAGTCGCTCCAACACCCGTCGCCTGGCAACGCGTGGCCGGTGTGACGGTCGAGTGCAGGGCTGCGTTCTGGCCGAGCCCGCGCAGCGCGAAGGCGTGCCAGATCTCGGTCTGGTTCGCCCCGCCGTACCGCATCACGTCGGCCGCGAGCAGCGAGTCGCGCGCGTCGATCATGGTCGGTGCGACCGGGTCGAGCAGCATCGAGTCGTACACGAGCTGAATCCAGCGACGGTTGCCGGGGCAGTTCTGCGAGGGCAGCTCGCCCGCCGCACACTGCGCCTGCAGGCGCCGCGTTGCCGGCCGGGAAGGCGCCGTTGTACTTGTCGACCAGCGCCTGCCGGACCGAGTTGTTGATCGCGACCCAGATCTCGCCGTCGGAGTGAACCTCGTTGCCCGGCGTGTCGTAGCCGATATCGCTGAAGTTCAGCGGGTTGACGTGCGAGTACGTCGACGGCGTCGGGAAGGCGCCGATCCGCGGGTAGTTCATGACGTAGTTGCGGATCCCGTGCTCCTTGTTGCCGGTCGCGTACGAGCCCGCGACGAACGGATCCTCGCCGTCGGTGGGCGTGAAGCTGTTCTCCCGCAGGTACTCGATCGAGTCGAGATCGCCGAAGGCCTCGCCCATCGACCCGGCGTGGAAGCCGGCGCGAGCGTTGCCCTTGCCGATCATGCGGTTCTCGATCATGTGTCCGAACTCGTGGCCGATCACGCCCTGGTCGTAGTCGCCGTCGACGCAGGGTGCGTAGAACGAGCCTGCGAGCGGCTGCCACATGTACATGTTCGTGATCGACGACGCCCCATCGGGGAGCGTGATCATGTTCGCGTTGTCACGCGTCGGCGTCGCCGCTCCGGACTGCACGTCGCCGACCAGCGGGTCGTTCTCCTGCCGGAGCTCCGTCAGGCCGAAGTTGCTCGCCTGCGCGTTCCAGTTCTGCTCGGTGAACCCGAGGTAGTAGGAGAAGTCGTGCATCCGGTTGTGCATGGCGAACAGGTTCACGGCCGCCGCGCTGTCGTCGTACGTCGAACCGGCGACCGGCGGCAACGCGACCGCACACTGGCGGTTGTTCCAGTCGTTCGTCCACGGGAACGAGTAGTCCCGGGCCGTGCTCACCGGCATGAACTGCGGCGGGCTCGGCACGGTGTCGTTCGTCCACGAGGTCGCGGCCTTGTTGTTGTTGCCGCTCGTCGTGAAGGTCGACGCGTTCGCGTGGAGGTCGAAGTCCCATGGGGCCCGGGACGCGAGGTTGCCCACGACCCGGTCGCAGCCCGGCGCGGAGCGCCAGCACCACGTCTCGCGTGTGTCCGTGTCCGCGTGGATCCAGGGGTACATGTCGAGCGCCCCCAGCGGCGGGTTGGCCGGGAAGGCCTCCCAGCGCGCCAGGTACGGCGCCGGCGCCGGCGAGTCGTCGAGCGTCAGACGGCCTGTGTACGTAGTCGGGGCAGCCCAAGGGCTCGAGCCGCCGTCGTTGAAGTCGCAGACCTCGACGAAGTAGTCGCCTGCAGGCACGCCGCCCGCGGGCTCGTAGTGGAACTGCTCCGGCGAGAACAGCGTGTCCGCCGAGATGATCCTCGTCGCCCCGAAGTAGAGGTTGAGGACCAGGTCGTTCGTCGGGATCGTCGCCGCCGCGAAGCCGTCGAGCGCCCGGACTCCGGCGCCGACCGTGTACGGCCCCTTCTTGACGTCGCAGGCGCCGTCGACCGCCGGCACGCTTCCGTCGAAGGTGTTCGTCACCGGAGCCGCCGGTGCGACACTGTTGTCGCCGAAGTGGTCGACCATGGTCGTCCGTGCGAGCACCGCACCGGTTCCGGCGTTGACGATGATCCGGTACGCGGTCGGCGACGCGGTCGAGGTATCGAGCACGATCGACTCGTAGGCGGGCACCGCCGAGCGTCCGACCCGGAAGGATCCGAGCCTCAGGCGCTGGATGTCAGGGAGACCGCCGACGCGCAGATTGATCCACCCGCGCGCGACCTTCATCGCCTTCACGTTCACGAGCTGTGCGCTCTTGAGGCCGGCGCTGCTCGCAGCGTGGGTCCAGGCTTGCGCCGCGGACAGCTTGGCCACGCCCTTCAGTCTCATGCTGCCGATGACTGACGACGAGACGAAGCCGATCTTCCAGCGGTTCGCCTTCGCCGGCGAAAGCGCCACGGTCACTACCCCGTCGCCGCCGACGACCTTCAGGCCTCCGAAGGCCTGCTGGAAGCTGACCGCATGCGAGGCGCTCGACGAGAGCCTCGAGTCGGCCATGAGCCGAAGACCACTCACCGAGCTCAGGCGGAACAGCGCTCTGTGCTTGGCGAGCCAGCCGCGAGCGGCGATGACCGCCGTCGCGCCTGTGGCCTGCTTGGTCAGGAACCCACCGGGACGCATCAGCGTCGCCGGCGTCCCGTAGTTGTTCCACGTCGCCTTCGCATGCAGCGCGCGGACAGCCGCTCGCTGAGCGGCAGTCGGCTTGCTGATGGCTCCGGACCTGACGAAGTCGCGCAGGCTGCCGTGCGATCCCGGCTTTGCCTCGCGAACTCCCAAGGTCGGACCAGCGAAGACGAGCGTGCCCGCTGCCGCGGCCAGGACCGCGCGCAGAAGCACCTGTCTGAACTTCATGCTCTCCCCCTCCCAGTTCTTGGTGCCCTCCTAGCTGGGGCTCCAGATTTCTGCGAGGACGATCTTCAGACCTCTATTGCCTCGTTGTCAAGGTCCGGATGTGAAAAGGGCCGCCCGAAGGCGGCCCTTTTCGCTGCTACTGGCCGTGTGGCCTAGTGACCGCTCAGCCTCATCCGCCAGATGCCCTGCGAGTGCGTTGCCGCGTAGAGCACCCGCGGGCAATGCGTTGCCCCGACGCAGGTCGGGACGCGCGAGGACGGCTGGATCTCGAGGTGCATGACCTCGTACCGCGGCATGCCCTCCGTGACGTGCCAGCCGGCGTGTCCGTCGTTCGCCCCGACGAGCACGCCGAAGTCGGTGGACACGTACAGCGTGTGAGTGGCGTCGTCACGAGCGACGTCGCTCACGGGCAGGTCACCGTCGGAGAACGGCGTCGGGTAGCTCGACGTGCCGCCGCTCTCGACGTTCAGGTTCGTGAAGACACCCGAACCAGGAGCCACGCCGTTCTCGCTGACCTCGAACACGTGGCCAGGAGTCGTCGGCGTCGCCGCGTTGTAACCGGAGTACGTCACCCACGCGTGCCCCGAGTCGTTGGCATCGACGTAGATGCCGCTCGGGAACCGGGTCGGTGAGGTCGGCGTTGTCGATCCGGTGCCAGGTGACCGCAGCCGGATCAGCCGCATCGCCGTTGTGCGTGGCGAAGATGCGGCCGGCAGAGGTCGCCGCCCAGATCGTGCCGTGATCCTTGCCGCCGCGGGCGATGAACGACATCGAGCCGCCCGTGCGGTCGGATCCGTAGACGGTGCCTGTCAGGTCTCCGGGTGTGTTGGCTCCCTGCGGCCCGCCCAGCGGCTGGTAGTCGCCGCAGTGCGGATCGTTGCCGCCCGTCACGAACTCCGGACAATTCGCCTCGTAGAAGGCGATGTTCGGGGTCGTGTCCTGGGGAACAGCGCCCGGGGTACCGGCACCGAAGGCCCAGCTCCGCCAGACGTGGAGACCACCGTTGTAGATCGGGTGGGTGCCGGGAACCGGGTTCGGGTCGCCGGCCTGCGGCCAGTAGAACGCGAACGGCTCGCCGCTGTTGACGAGCGGGGCAGTGGTGATGACCCACCGCTCCGGATCGCCGTTGCGGAAGTTCGAGTCACCGAAGCCGCTGGTGAACTCGTTCGCCCGCCAGGTGGCGTTGGTCGCGTCGTACACGGCGTTACCGCCGTCGCCGTAGATCACCTGGTTGAACACGTCACGGCGACAGCCGTTGTTGTTCGACCAGGTGCCGTTGTCCTGGGTTCCACCCATGACCTCGCACGAGTTCGACGGGTTGATCGCCACATTGATGAACTGGATCGTGCTTCCGATCCTGTTGCTGATGTGGTCGAGCGCCGTCGGCACCCGCGAGAGCAGCCGCTTGCAGGTGGCATAGCTGCCGCGGAGCGGTGACCGGATTAGGCCGGGTCGGCTCGTCGCACTGTGCCGAGATGTCGGCGAAGGTCCCGCTCGTGCGGACCACGCCACCGTCGCTCGCCTGGAAGGTCTGCGTCGGGTTTCCAGGGTTGACGATGATCTCGTGCTGGTCGGGATGCATCCCGTTCGTGGCCGGAGGCAGAACGTCGAGCCCGTACGGCGCGAACGCGCACCACGGTGCCGGCGGTATCCCGGCTGTCGTTCGTCGAGATCGGTGAACGTCCTGAGATCGGCACGCGAGCCGTCAGGATCGCCCGCCGTGTGCGAGTAGAGCTGACGCACGGCCGTTCGAACGTCCGTTGCCGCAGCCGACGCCCTTCGTGTTGCACGGCAGCTCGCCGTACTGGAAGGCGCCGATCACGTACACCGAGTCCGGCAAGCCGGCCGGCGTGTAGACGTCCTCGTCGTACCAGCACTGCGCCCAGCAGAAGTCGTCGGTGGCGAAGAACGGGCTCGCCGTCGACTTTGAGGTCAGCTTCTGCCAGCCGTTGTAGGTCGCGGGGAACACGTTCGCCGGATTCGGCTCAGCGGCTCCCGGGCCTTGGGAGGCGAGCAGCGCCGCTGCCGACAACTGATTCGCGTTGTCCGTGCGCCAGAAGTTCGACGCGAGGGCGCCGGCGATCCCGCCGCCGTTGGCCGTGCCGTCCGTCAGGTAGATCCGCGTCTTCGCGTTCTTCGCCGTCAGCGCGAACATCGTCCGGTCGGTCCCGCCGCCTGCGCGAACTGCGGGGCGAAGACCTGCGAGAACGCCGTGGGGGCCGCTCCAGCATCGCGCCGCCACGCACCAGCGTCGAACGCGGAGGCGTAGACGACGTCCAGGTTCAGCGGATCGAGACCGACGTCGGTGACGCCGAAGCCGCCGACAATGCTGCCGTTCCAGACCTCGGTGAACGTCTTGCCGCCGTCGAACGACTCGTAGAGGCCGGGCTGGTTCGCGCCGGGCTCGAGGCGAGTCGTGCCGCCGTTGCCGATCGTGTGCGAGAGGCCGCGAACGGCCAGCGCGGAGCCGACGAAGATGTGGTCGCCGTTCCGCGGGTCGATCACGAGCCCGTTGATCCCGCGACCGAGGAACGAGTCCTTGCCGGGGTTCACACACGGGTAGGTCGCATTGCTGACGCACGCGCCGGCGAGCTTCTTCCAGCTCTCGCCGCCGTTCGTCGACTTGTAGAGACCGGAGCCGGCCTCGCAGCCGGACGAGCAGCGGTTGCCCTCACCGGTGGCGAGGTAGAGCGTGTGGTGCTTCCGGTCGGTGGGATCGAGCACGAGCTGACCGACCGAGTTCTGGTCGAGATCCTTCGCGCCGACTTGCTTCCACTGCGGGTCCGCAGCAAGGACGTTGTCGGTCCGCCAGACACCGCCGCCTGCAGTACCGGCCCAGAGACGGCAATGGCTCGCCGTGCAGTCCGGGTCGGCAACCAGGGCCACGGTTCGGCTGGCCGTGTTGTTCGTCGCTCCCGAGAAGGCGATCACGCCCGGCTCGGTCGCGTACTTCTTCGGGCCGAAGTGACGCCACTTCGTGCCGGCGTCCTGGAAGCGGCGGCCGCTCTTGGCGAGACGGGCGTCACGCTTCGCGATCCGGTTGAACGTGGCCTCCGCGCGGCGAACGATCGCCTGCGGGATCACGTTGGCCGGATAGGTGCGGGCCGCGGAGCGGTAGGCCTCGAAACCGCCGGCCCTGCCCTCTCCGAACTTGGCCTCCTTGCTCGTGACGCCGACTGCGCCGGCTCCGAGCTTGAGCTGGAGCTGGTTTCCACCGGACGAGCGCCCGGTGAACAGAACCAGCGCCAGGGCGAGCGCTCCCGCGAGCAAGAAAAACGTCGCTCCCAGGACGCTCGTGCGAGTTCGTGTCATCGACTCTCCCCTTGGTTGTTTTCCCGACCCCGATGCGGAGCAGCCGTGCGGCTGCTTGCACACGTTCGTGACTCCTTGCCGTGTGTGTCCCCCAAGGACCTCCCCACCGGGCGAGACGCTCCCCTCGACCGCCTCGCATCGTTATGCAAGGTGGCTTATATGCCCCCCTAGATCAGGCGTCAAACGAGAACCGCCGCTCTTTGCCGGTTTTTAGCGGCCGACGGCGGCGCCGGCATCGACCAGGCCGGCGCCGTAGGCGTCGGCGAAGGCGATCGGCTGCGACTGGCTCACGTGGCAGTAACCCGTGTCGCACGGAGTGCCGTTGAGGGCCGGAGCGGTACTACCGGCGTCGTTCGGGCCCATGAAGTTCGTCAGGTTCTGCCGCGCGCTTGCTTCCAGCCGGCGCTCGAGCGCCTCCGGGCGGCCACGCAGGTCGCGGCGCGCCGAGAGCACCAGGGCGGCGACGCCCACCGCGTTGGGCGACGACATCGAGGTGCCCTGAAGCCAGCCGAAGGCCTGCCCGTTCGTCTTGAAGCAGGCGGAGTTGAAGAGGGATGACGTGAAGGGGTCGTTGCAGATGAGCCCCTTCTCCGAGAGGGCGCCGAAGGAGCCCCAGCCGCCGTAGAGGATGTCGCCGTCGCCGCCGTCGTAGCCGGGGATCTGGAAGCGCCGGGCTCCACCGGGAGCGGCGAGATCGACCCGCGAGCCGTAGTTCGAGTAGTAGGCAAGCTGGTCGCGCGCGCCGACGTGGTCGCGCCAGCGCAGCGGCACATTCGCCGGGGCGGCGCCGATCGCGTTGGCCGTCGCGGAGACCATCGTCACACCGGGCACGCCGCCGGGAACCGAGAGCCAGCCGCGAAGGTCGTAGTCGTCGAGCGACTCGCTGCCGGGCGAAGCGGTGGCGATCCCCTCGGCTCCGAGCGAGACGCGGCCCACGCCCTGGAGGTTGCGACCGCCGAGCCGAAGATTCACACGGTCGACGCGCACGTGCTCGTTGCCGGCCGCCGCGAAGACCGCGACGCCCCTCGCGCGGCAGTAGGCGACGGCGTCGGTGAAGAGGAGGTAGTCCTCGACGTCGAACGGCTCGTCCGGGCTCATGTAGCCCTCGATCGACATGTTCACGACGTCGATGTCGCGCGAGGAGCAGGCGTCGATCAATCCAGAGAGGATCCAGGTCGAGAGCCCACCGAGGCCGGCCGCGAGAACCTTGTAGGAGCCGATGCGCACGCCGGGAGCGACGCCGTTGGAGGCGAAGCCGTTCGAGGCGCCCGCGATGCGGCTGGCAACCCAGGTGCCGTGACCCTCGAAGTCGCCGTCGCGGCAGTCGCGCAGTCCGGCGCGGTCGATGTAGCCGAGGCCGAAGAGGGCCTTCAGGTCGTCACAGGGGATGAAGTTGCCGCCGAGCGAGGGGTCGACCACGCCGCGCAGCTCGCGGTGGTTCGCCTCGACGCCCGTGTCGAGCACCGCAACCGCAATCGAGTCGTCGCCGGTCGTCCGCTTCCACGCGGCCGGGACGTTCATGCGGCCGTCGTCCCACTGGAGGATGCCCTCGGGGTTGGTGACGCCGAGGAAGGAAGAGAGGTCATGCCACGGGTCTGCGGCGAATCCCTCGGGGACGCGGTCGTCGGCGCCGCGCTGGGTGGTCAGCATCGAGTCCTGGAAGTACGCGGTGACGGCGCGGTTCGCGTTGAGGCGGGCGGCGAAGCCCGTCGAGCGCGGCACGACGCCGAGCGCGCCGATCTCGCTCAGGTCGGAGACCACGACGCCGCCTGCCGAGGCGACAGCGGCGCGCATTTGCGCCGGGGTCGTCTGGGCGGAGAACCGGACCACGGTGAGCCCGAACGGGTTCCCCGCGGCGGAGGAGGATCCCGTGAGTGCAAGCGCGGCGACAAGCGCTGCAAGCAGAAGAGTGGGCCGCTTCACCATTTCCAGGCGTCGGCACGGAGCAGCGGCTCCTCCATCACTCGTTCTAGGAAAATCCCCGGCCGGAAGCCGAATCAGACGTCGTGCGGCTTGGCCATCTTGCGGTAGTCGAGCGCCTCGTCGAGCGTGGCCTCGTCGACTCCCGCCTCGCGGGCGACCTCGCGCAGCGAGCGGCCCGAGCTAGCCGCCTCCTTGACGATCTCGGTCGCCTTGTCGTAGCCGATGTACGGATTGAGCGCGGTCGCGGCCGAGAGCGTCAGCTCGGCATAGCGCTCGCAGGTCTCGCGGTTGGCCTCGATCCCCTCGATGCACTTCTCCGCGAAAAGGCGTGACGCGTTGGCCAGCAGCTTGATCGAGTCGAGCAGGTTCCGCGCGAGCAGCGGCACGAAGACGTTCAGCTCGAAATGCCCCTGCAGCCCGCCGACCGTGATCGCCTGGTCGTTGCCGATCACCTGCGCGCCGACCTGCGTCACGACCTCCGGGATCACCGGGTTGACCTTGCCGGGCATGATCGAGCTGCCCTTCTGGAGCTCGGGCAACGCGATCTCGGCCAGGCCCGCCCGCGGGCCGGAGCCCATGAAGCGGATGTCGTTCGCGATCTTCGTCAGGGAAACCGCGACGACCTTGAGCGCGCCGGAGACCTCGACGATCGCATCACGCGCCGCCTGGGACTCGAACGGATCGGCCGGGGCGGAGATCTCGAGGCCCGTCTCCTCATGCAGACGCGCGCGCACCCGCGAGGCAAACTCGGGATGCGTGTTGAGACCGGTGCCGGTGGCGGTGCCGCCCAGCGGGACCTTGCCGAGCCGCGGGAGCGTGTCGCGCACGCGCGCGATTCCCTCGCGTACCTGGGCCGCATAGCCGCCGAACTCCTGGCCCAGCGTGACCGGGACCGCGTCCATCCAGTGGGTGCGGCCGGACTTGACCACGTCGTCGAACTCCTCCGCCTTGGCGGCGAGCGCGGCGGAGAGGCGCTCGAGCGCAGGCAGAAGCTCGTTGACGATCTCGTCGAGCGCTGCCAGGTGCACGGCGGTCGGGAAGACGTCGTTCGAGGACTGGCCCAGGTTGACGTCGTCGTTCGCGTGGACGCCCTCGCCCGCGAGCGAGGCGATCACCTCGTTCGCGTTCATGTTCGAGGAGGTGCCCGAGCCGGTCTGGAAGACGTCGATCGGAAACTGGTCGTCGAGCTCGCCCGCGGCCACGCGGTCGCCGGCGGCGGCGATCCGCTCCGCCTTGTCGGAGTCGAGCAGGCCGAGCTCGCCGTTCACGCGCGCGGCGGCGGCCTTGATGCGGCCTAGCCAGCGCGCGACCGGCGCCGGAATCGGCTCGCCGGAGACAGGGAAGTTCTCGACTGCCTTGCGGGTCTCCACGCCCCAGTGCTCCTGCTTTTCCTCCGCCCGGGCCACGGGGCCGAGTCTACTCAGGCGACGTGGAGGCGGCGGCGCTGGAGCGGGCGCTCGCGCAGCAACCTGCGCGTGGTCTCGTCGACCTCGGCCGAGGGCGCCCAGCCGACGTACCCGCAGCGCGGGCAGTCACCGCCGCTGAGGCCATGGTGAGACGAAGAGTCGAGCCTGCGAACCTCGCCGCAGTGAAGACATTCGATTCGAAAGGACGCCATGCTCCTCGGCATCGCTCATCGGCCATCGCTAGCGGCGCTGTGCCGGCATCCGTCCCCTCGATTCGACGGGGATGTCGAGGCCCTAGTCGGTCGAGTACTTGGGCTGCACCTTTTCGCCGCGGATGCTGCGCGACCGCGTTGTTGGCGGCGATCGCGGCCTCGCCCATGCCGATCGTGATCAGCGTGATCTTCCCCGGGTAGCCGGCGACATCACCGGCGGCGTACACGCCGGGGAGCGTCGTCTCGCAGGTCATCGGGTCGATCCGGATCTGGCGCTTGCCCTCGAGCTCGAGCCCCCAGTCGGCGATCGCGCCCAGGTGCGAGTGGAAGCCGAGCAGCGTGATCAGCGCCTCGCAGTCGACCTGCTCGACCTCGCCGGTCTTCGTGTTCTCGATCGAGACCGCCTGGATGCTCCCGTCGCCGTGGATCTCGCGCACCTCGCAGGGCGTGAAGATCCGGACGCGGCCCTCATCCGCCAGCGCGCGCGCCTCGCTCACCGAGGACTCGAGCGCGCGGAAGTTGTCGCGGCGGTGGACGAGCGCGATCGGCGCCTTCGCGGTGTCCTGCAGGCCGAGCGTCCAGTCGAGCGCGGAGTCGCCGCCACCGACGATCACGCAGGTGCGGTCGCGGAAGACGTCCTTCTCGCGCACGAAGTAGTGGACGCCCTTGTCCTCCCAGGCCTCGATCCCTTCGATCCCGAGCTTGCGCGGCTCGAAGGCCCCGTGGCCGGCGGTGATGATCAGCGCGCGAGACAGGTAGGGCCCGCCCTTGTCGGTCCCGATCGCGAACAGCTCCTCGCCGTTCTGGCTCAGCCGCTCGAGCGTCTGCACCTCCTCGCCGAGGAGCACCTCCGGCCCGTACTGGAGCCCTTGCTCGGCGCACAGCTCGACCAGCTTCGTGCCCATGATCTTCGGGTGGCCGGCGACGTCGTAGACGTGCTTCTCCGGGTAGACCGCGGCCACCTGGCCGCCGAGCTGCTCGAGGCTCTCGATGATCCGCACCGAGGCGTCGCGGTGGCCCGCGTAATACGCGGCCGCCAGGCCCGACGGGCCCGCCCCGAGGATCGTGATGTCGACGACGCTGTCAGCGCTCAAGGCGCGACATTGTGCCTAGTGCGAGCAGCCGGAGCCGCAGCCGCCCGCGTCGGCGGAGGCGGACGCCTCATGGGCGTCTTCGCCCTCTTCCACCTGGAAGGAGTGGCCGCAGCCGCACGCGGCGGAAACGTTCGGGTTGTTGATCGCGAAGCCCGCCTGGAGACCCTCGACCCAGTCGATCTCGGTGCCGGAGAGGTAGGGCGCGCTGAACGGGTCGACGACCACGGGGACGCCGTGGCTCTCGAGCTCGCTGTCGCCTTCCTGGGCACCACGATCGAACCCAAGCGCGTACTGGAATCCCGAACACCCGCCGCCCTGAACGGCGATGCGCAGGACCGAGGCCTCGCCTTCGGGCTCCTCGGCCATCAGGTCCCTGATCTTCGCCGCCGCGCTCTCGGTCAGCGACACGAGGGTCAGCGGTCTCTCGGTGATCTCCATCGCGCCAATCGTAGCAGCGTGGTTCGGCTGTCCGAATCCCCCACCCGGGGCCTCCCGCGACGCGGAGTTTGTAACAGCTGTCTCACGCTTGGTTGAGCCGTTTTCCTCCTCGCTCGTGGCGTCTCCCGCTCTGCTAACTTCCCGCTCGCCCTACGCGGGAGGAACGCGTGCTCGACAGCTGGTTGCCCTTCCTGATCTACGGGTTCTTCGCGCTCGCGATTCCGGTCTCGATGATGGTCATGTCCTTCGTGTTCGCGACGCGCCCGCACCGCCGCTACAAGGCGCGCGCGCTGGAGTTCGAGTCCGGGGTCTCCACGGGCCCGCTCGAGCAGAGCCGCTTCACGATCAGCTTCTACCTGACGGCGATGCTCTTCATCGTCTTCGACATCGAGATCGTCTTCCTGTATCCGCTCGCCGTGATCCTTCACCAGCTCAAGTGGTTCGGCTTCGTCGAGTTCTCGTTCTTCCTGCTCATCCTCGCCGTGGCCTACGTCTACATCTGGCGCAAGGGGGCTCTGGAGTGGCGGTAAAGAAGCCGAAGACGGCTCGCCGACTACGGCGTCCACAGCGAGCGGGTGATGTGGCAGGGCAAGGGTCCGAGCAAGTTCGAGCAGGAGCTCGGCGAGGACCTCGAGCAGAAGCTGATGCTGACCACCGTGGACAAGGCGGTCCACTGGGCGCAGTCGAGCTCGATCTGGCCCGACACCTTCGGGCTGGCCTGCTGCGCGATCGAGATGATGTCGATCGTCTCCGCGCGCTACGACGTCGCGCGCTTCGGTGCCGAGGTCTTCCGCTCCTCGCCGCGCCAGGCGGACCTGCTGATCGTTTCCGGCCGCGTCGCGCACAAGATGGCCGCGCCGCTGCGGCAGATCTACGACCAGATGCTCGAGCCGAAGTGGGTGATCGCGATGGGCGCCTGCGCCAGCTCGGGCGGGATGTTCAACAACTACGCGGTGCTCCAGGGCGTGGACAAGATCGTCGCCGTCGACGTGCACGTGCCCGGGTGCCCGCCGCGCCCCGAGGCCCTGCTCGAGGGCATCGTCCGCCTCCAGGAGAAGATCAAGGCGGGGGTGCCTCCGGCCTACGAGATCCGGGGCGTGGCGAGCTGACCTACGAGGGCGTCCCCGGGCTGGTCGAGCAGCGGGAGGAGCTCGGTGAGACGACGCTCGTCGTGGATCCCGCGCGGGTCGAGGAGGCCTGTCTGCACCTGCGCGACCAGGAGGGCTTCAACATGCTCGCCGACGTCACGCCGACCGACTACCTCGGCTGGGGCTCCCGGGGCGTCGCCGGCTACATCGGCGACTCATCGGGCCGCGACCTCAACTCGCCGGGCGCCCAGGGATACGCGCGCCGGCCCGCGCCGAAGCCGAAGCGCTTCGCGATGAACTACCACCTGCTCTCGATCCCCGAGGGCCGGCGCGTGCGCGTGCAGGCCTGGCTGGACGAGGACGAACCGGTCCCGAGCGTCGTCTCGGTCTGGCCGACCGCCGACTGGCACGAGCGCGAGGCCTGGGACATGATGGGCATCCGGATCGAGGGCCACCCGAACCTCTCCCGGATCCTGATGGAGGACGACTGGGAGGGGCACCCGCTCCGCAAGGACTACCCGATCGGCGGAGAGCCGGTCCGCTTCTCGGGCGAGGAATAGTGGCTCTCGCTCCGGAAAAGCCGCGGATCTACGAGGGCTCCCGCATCCCCTCGCCGGTCCCGACGATCCTCGCGATCCCGCCCGAGCTACGGGAATCCGAAGACATCCTCGAGATCAACTTCGGGCCGAACCACCCCTCGACCCACGGCGTCCTGCGGCTCGTGATCGAGCTGCACGGCGAGCGGGTGGTCGGCCTGCGCGCGGTGGTCGGCTACCTGCACACGGGCTTCGAGAAGAACATGGAGGCCAAGAGCTGGTGGAAGGCGATCACCTACTCGCCGCGGATCGACTACCTCTCCTTCCAGAACAACGAGCTCGTCTTCGTGCTCGGGGTCGAGAAACTGCTCGGCATCCAGGTGCCGACGAAGGCCACCTGGATGCGGATGTGCCTCGCCGAGCTGAACCGGATCCACTCGCACCTGGTCTGGCTCGCGACGGCGGCTCTCGAGCTCGGGGCGATCTCGATGTTCTGGTACTGCTTTCGCGAGCGCGACCAGATCCTCGACCTGTTCGAGATGGTCACCGGGGAGCGCATGCACACGCGCTACTACCAGGTCGGTGGGCTCGCGGCCGACATCCCGCCCGGGTTCTTCCCGGAGGCGCGGAAGTTCGTCGACTGGATGCCCAAGGCGGTCAGCGAGTACGAGTCACTCGTCGACCGGAACGCGATCTGGCTCGAGCGGACGAAGGGGCTCGGGCTGCTCTCGGCCGAGGACGCGATCGCGCTCGGCCAGACCGGGCCGGTCCTGCGGGGCTCAGGGGTGGACTGGGACCTGCGCAAGACGCAGCCCTACCTCGCCTACGACGAGGTCGAGTTCGACGTGCCCGTCTACGAGAACGGCGACGTCTGGGACCGGTACAAGGTGCACATGGACGAGATGCGGGAGTCCACCCGCATCGTCGCCCAGTGCCTCGACCGGCTCGAGGAGATGAAGGGCGAGCCCTGGATCGCGGACGACCGCAAGGTCGTGCTGCCGCCGCGCGAGGAGCTCCACACCTCGATGGAGTCCCTGATCCACCACTTCAAGATCGTCACCGAGGGCTTCCGCGTCCCGGAGGGCGAGGTCTACGTGCCCGTCGAGTCGCCTCGCGGGGAGCTCGGCTGCTACCTGGTCTCCGACGGCGGCCCGAAGCCGTGGCGGGTCAAGTTCCGCGCGCCGAGCTTCGTCGCGCTCGAGGCGACGGCGACCTGCATGAGCGACGCGCTCGTGGCCGACCTGATCGCGATCGTCGGCTCGCTCGACACGGTCATGGGCGAGGTCGACAGATGACCGAGCTGGTTCAGGAGATCCGCGAGATCGCGGCTCAATATCCGGAGGCCCGCTCGGCGATCCTGCCGGCGCTGCACCTGGCGCAGAAGCGGAACGACGGCTGGCTCCCGCCGCAGGCGCTGGAGGAGGTCGGCACGGCACTCGGGGTCACCCCGGCGTACGTCCAATCGGTCGCGTCGTTCTACGACATGTTGCACCTGGCGCCGGTGGGGCAGCACCTGGTCGAGGTCTGCACCAACGTCTCGTGCGCGCTCGTGGGGGCACAGCAGGTGGTCGAGGCCTTTCAGCGCGAGCTGGGCGTGCGGCCAGGCGAGACGACCGAGGACGGCGCGGTGACGCTGAAGACGATGGAGTGCGCCGGGGGCTGCGGCTGGGCTCCGGTCGTGGTCGTCGACCACCGCTACCGCGAGCCGGTTCGAGCAGAAGACGTACCGGGACTCGTCGGAGAGCTGCGCGGTGGGTAGCCGAGAGCGCGTGACGGTCGTCCTCGCGGGCGCGGACGAGCGCGACCTGACGAAGCTGGCCGAGTACCGCAAGGCCGGCGGCTTCAAGTCGCTCGCAAAGGCCCGGAAGATGCAGCCGCAGGCGATCATCGACGAGTTGCTCACCTCGGGCCTGCGCGGGCGCGGCGGCGCCGGGTTCCCGATGGGCCGCAAGGCGAGCTTCCTCGCGAAGGACACCGGCAAGCCGGTCTACCTGGTCGTCAACGCCGACGAGTCGGAGCCGGGCGACTTCAAGGACCGCGAGATCATGTTCCGGGTGCCACACCGGCTGCTCGAGGGCTGCTTGATCACCGCGCACGCGATCGGGTCGGAGAACGTCTTCATCTACCTGCGCGGTGAGTACACGCACGAGTTCGACGTGCTGCGAGCTGCGCTCGACGAGCTACGGGAGGCGAAGCTGCTCGGCGGCGTCACCGTCGTCATCCACCGTGGAGCCGGCGCGTACATCTGCGGCGAGGAGACGGCGCTGCTGGAATCGCTCGAGGGCAAGCGCGGGCAGCCTCGCTCGAAGCCGCCCTTCCCGGCGGTGCAGGGGCTCTACGCGTCGCCGACGCTGATCAACAACGTCGAGACGATCGCGACCGTGCCGGCGATCGTGGAGCGCGGCGGCGCCTGGTATGCCTCGCTCGGGGTCGAGAACTCAGCAGGCACACGAGTGTTCTCGCTCTCCGGCAACGTCGTCAACGGCGGGAACTACGAGCTCGAGCTCGGGACCTCGCTCTACGAGCTGATCTACCGGATCGGCGGAGGAATCCCCGACGGGCGCAAGCTGAAGGCCGTGATCCCGGGCGGCTCGTCCGTGCCGGTGCTGACCGCGGGCGAGATCCAGTACCCGCTCGACTTCGACTCGATGGCGGAGGCGGGGACGATGCTCGGCTCCGGCGCGGTGATCGTGATCGACGACCGCTGCTGCATGGTGCAGCTCGGCCTGCGGGTCGCGCAGTTCTACCAACACGAGTCGTGCGGGAAGTGCACGCCCTGCCGCGAGGGGACGCGCTGGATGGTGCAGATCCTGCGCGCGATCGAGGACGGGCGGGCCGAGCACTCGGAGCTCGACCTGCTGCTCGACGTCTGCGACCGGATCCTCGGCAAATGCCTGTGCCCGCTCGGCGACGCGGCGGCGATGCCGGTGGCCAGCTACGTGACGAAGTTCAAGGACGAGTACCGGCAGCACATCGACGAGGGCGGCTGCCCCTTCGGCGGCGAGTCCTCGCTCGAGGGCGTGATCGCGCCAAGCGACCAGGAGACCCTCACACCCGTCGCGGTGATTCCGGCGTGAGAAGGCAAGTAACAGTCTGTTACAAGGGCCAGAAGCCCCGGAGCGCGCGCAGGGCCCAACGGCAAACGCAACAAGTAACAGTCTGTTACTTGGAAAGAGGTGGGCGTTGAGCTCCGCGGCGGCGGTCGAACTGGTCACGGTTGTAATCGACGACCGCGAGGTGCAGGTGCCGAAGGGCACCGGGATCGTCGAGACAGCGATCAACGCGGGGATCGAGATCCCCGTCTTCTGCTACGAGCCGCGCCTCGGGCCGGCGGTCGGCGCCTGCCGTATGTGCCTCTGCGAGGTCGAGGGCATGCCGAAGCTCCAGGCCGTCTGCACCATGACCGCCCAGGACGGAATGGTCGTCCGCACCGCCCAGACCTCCGCCAAGGCCGCCGAGGGCCAGAACGCGACCCTCGAGTTCATCCTCGTCAACCACCCGCTCGACTGCCCGGTCTGCGACAAGGGCGGCGAGTGCCCGTTGCAGGACCTCACGTTCCGCTGGGGCCCGGGGAACACGCGCATGGAGTTCGAGAAGCGCACTCTCGAGAAGCCGATCCCGATCTCGCCGGCGATCGCCCTCGACCGCGAGCGCTGCATCCTCTGCTACCGCTGCACACGGTTCTCCGAAGGCGTCGCCGAGGACGGCCAGCTGATCGCGCGCAACCGCGGCGCGCTCTCGCTGATCGGCACCTTCGAGGACCTGCCCTACCGCGCGCCCTTCTCCGGCAACGTGATCGAGCTCTGTCCGGTCGGCGCGCTGACCTCCACGCAGTACCGGTTCACCGGCCGGCCCTGGGAGATCCAGAACGTGCCGACGGTCTGCGGCCTCTGCCCGGTCGGCTGCAACGTCCACGCGACCATGCGCGAGGGAAAGGTCAGGCGGATGCTCTCCCGGAACCATCCCCAGGTGGACGAGGGCTGGCTCTGCGACAAGGGCCGCTTCGCCTACACGCACCTCTACGCGCGCGACCGGATCTCCGATCCGCTGCGCCGTTCGCGCCGGCGCGGCTTCGAGGAGCTCTCCTGGGACGACGCGCTCGACGAGGCCGAGCGGCTGCTGCGCGAGGCCGAGGGCCGGATCGTGACCGCGCTCTCCGGCTCCGAGACCGTTGAGCAGGCCTACGCGCTCGGCAAGCTCCTGCGCAAGGGGCTCGGCGCGCACACGGCGCTCTTGCCGGAGGAGACCAGCAGCGCGCTCGACGCTTACCGCTTGCCGCTCTCTGCGATCCGCGAAGCCGAGCTCGTGGTCGTGCTCGGGGACGAGCCGGTCGCCGAGCGGGCGCCGATCGTCGACCTCTGGCTCCGGGCCGCCCGCCGCGCGGGTGCGCAGATCGAGCACACCGGCGATGCGATCGAGAGCTGCCGCCGCCTTGCCCAGGCGGGAGACGACCTGGGCAAGCGCCTGCGCGAGAGCGAGCGCGCGATCCTGATCTGGTCGGCCGAGGAAGGCAGCGGCGGGGCGCACCTGGCGGCGCTGGCGGGCCAGCTCGGCTTCGACGGCAAGCCCGGCTCCGGCGCCTTCCACCTGCCGAGCACGCCAAACGGGCGGGGAGTGGCGGATGCCTGGGCCGCCTGCTGCGACGACGAAGCCGAGGCCCCGGAGGAGATCGGGCTCCTGCTCGTCTCGGGCGACGAGGCCGCCGCCGACCCGAACGTGCGCGCGCTCGCCGAGCGCGCCGAGCGCGTGATCGTCACGTCGATGTTCCAGGGGCTGGCCGTCGGCTGGGCCGACCTGGTCCTGCCGGGCACGAGCTACCTCGAGCGCGACGGTACCTACGTCAACCTCGAAGGCCGGCTGCAGCGACTGCGGCGTGCCGCGATTCCGCCCGCGCCGGACGAGCTCGCCTGGATCTCGAAGCTGGCCGAGCGCTTCGAGGTCGAGCTGCCGCCCTACGCGTCCGCGGTGTTCACCGAGCTGTCCGAGCTCATCTACGACGGCCTGCCCTTCGGCGAGGTCGGCGAGCAGGCCGAGCTGCGCACCCGCAGCGAGGCGCCGCCCGCGGAGCTGCCGGAGGAGACTCCTCAGACCGGCCGCAAGGGAGAGCTGAGGCTCATCCGCTTCCGCGCGCTCTTCTCAGGGCCTGCGGTCGAACGTGTGCCCGAGCTGCAGTTCCAGCGGCCGCCGCCCGAGGTCGAGCTCGCGCCCGAGGAGGCCGAGGCTCGCAAGATCCTGAACGGCGAGCCCGTGACGGTGAAGCACGTCGCGGTCAGCCGCGAGCTGCGCGCCCGCATCAACCCCTCGCTGCGGCCCGGAATCGCCCGGATCGCGAGCGAGCACGCGGGCGAGCTCGTCGGCTTCGTGGAGGTGAAGAAGCCCTGAGCGAGCCGTGGTGGATCTCCGCGATCAAGGCGTTCCTGATCATCAACCTGCTGCTCGGAATGTTCGCCTACATGACGTGGGTCGAGCGCAAGGTGCTCGGGCGGATGCAGCTCCGCTACGGCCCCAACCGCACCGGCCCGTTCGGGCTCCTCCAGCCGATCGCCGACCTCGTCAAGCTGATTCGCAAGGAGAGCTTCTACCCGGCCTCCGCTGTCGACGTCCTCTACATCGGCGCACCGGTGCTGTCCGCGTTCACCGCCCTTCTGGCCTTCAGCGTGATCCCCTTCGGCGCCGGCTGGCACATCTGGAAGTGGGACGTGACCGGCGTGGTCGTGGACGTGCCGATCTCACTGATCCTGCTCTTCGCCCTCAGCTCGCTCGGGATCTACGGCTTCATCGTCGGCGGCTGGGCCTCCCATTCCAAGTTCGCGCTGCTCGGCTCGATGCGCACCTGCGCGCAGATGGTCTCGTACGAGGTCTCGCTCACCTTCGCCGTCCTCGGCGTCGTGATCATGGGCCACTCGCTCTCGCTGGTGGACATCGTCCAGCAGCAGCACGCCACGATCTGGTTCATCGCGCCGCAGCTCATCGGCTTCCTCGTCTTCTTCATCGGCGGAATCGCCGAGACCAACCGGCCGCCGTTCGACCTGCCCGAGGCCGACACCGAGCTCGTCGCCGGCTACCACACCGAGTACAGCGGCATGCGCTTCGGCCTCTTCCAGATGGGCGAGTACGTGAACATGATCACGCTCTCGGCGCTGTCGGTGACCCTCTTCTTCGGCGGCTGGTACGGGCCCTGGGCACCGCTCGGGCCGCTCTGGTTCCTGCTCAAGCTGCTGATCATCATCTTCGTCTTCATGTGGATCCGGGCGACGCTCCCGCGCCTGCGCTACGACCAGCTGATGCGCTTCGGCTGGAAGGTGCTCCTGCCGGTCGCGACGATCAACGCGCTCGTGACCGCGGCCTGCGTGGTGGCGTTCTGATGACGCAGCCGTTCTCCAGCATCAAGGGCTTCGGCGTCACCTTCAAGCAGATCTTCCACAAGCCGATCACGCAGCAGTACCCGGAGTACAAGCGGCCCGTCTACCCGCGCTTCCGCGGGCGCCACCGGCTGCACCGGCACGAGAACGGGCTCGAGAAGTGCGTCGGCTGCTCGCTCTGCGCGGCCGCGTGCCCCGCCGACTGCATCCGCGTCGTCGCCGAGGAGAACACCCCCGGCAACCGCGTCTCCCCGGGCGAGCGCTACGCGCGCATCTACGAGATCAACATGAGCCGCTGCATCTTCTGCGGCTACTGCGAGCTCGCCTGCCCGTTCGACGCGATCACGCTCGGCAACGAGTTCGAGCTCTCGGAGTACTCGCGCGACGACCTGATCTACACGAAGGACATGCTGCTCGCCGAGCCGATCAAGAAGGTGCCGGTCGCCGACCGCGACCTCTACGACACGCCGATCCCGTACTACAAGGAGCACTCGTAGTGGCCAACGTGGTCGTGTGGGCGGTCTGGGTCGTGGCCGCCTTCGCCTGCCTTGGCTCCGGGATCGCGGTCGTGACCTTCTCGAACCCGTTCTACTCGGCGCTCTCGCTGATCGGGAACCTCGCCTCGCTCGCGGTGCTCTACCTGCTGCTCTCGGCCGAGTTCGTCGCGGCGGCGCAGGTGCTCGTCTACGCGGGCGCGGTGATGGTGATGTTCCTGTTCGTGATCGGCTACCTCGGCTCGCGGGCCGACGCGCCGTGGGCCGGCGGGCCGAGCTGGCAGACGATCGGGGCAGTGCTGGCCTCGGCCGCGCTCTTCGTCGAGGTGATCGTCGTGATCGGCCTGAAAACGAGCGGGCGGCTCTCGCACCAGAAGCCGGTGGACAGCGTCTTCGGCGGCCCTTACGACATCGGGCGGCTCTTCCTGACCGACCACCTGCTGGCGTTCGAGATCACCTCGATCGTCCTGCTCGTGGCCGCGGTCGGCGGCGTCGTCCTCGGCAGCCACGCCCGGGAGACGCCGTGAAGGGCCCCGACGTCGTCTGGTACCTCGCGCTCGCGGGCTTCCTCTTCTGCACCGGCGCGCTCGGCGTCCTGATCCGGCGCAGCCCGCTGATCGTCCTGCTCTCGCTCGAGATCATGCTCAACGGGGCGAACCTCGCCCTGATCGCCTTCTCGCGCCACTACGCGCAGGGCGACGGCCAGATCTTCGCGCTGACGGTGATGGCGGTCGCGGCCTCCGAGGTCGTCGTGGGACTGGGGCTGATCGTGGCGATCGCGCGCAAGAACCTCGACCTCGACGTGGACAAGCTCTCCACGCTGCGCGGCTGAGTTGATCGCCGCCGCCTGGACCTGCCTGCTCACGCCTCTCGGCGCGGCGCTGGCGATCACGCTCGCCGGCAACCGCATCACGCGTCGCGGCGCCGGTTACCTGGCGTCCGCCTCGGTGGCGATCTCGTTCGTCGCCACCCTCGTCACGTTCGCGCTCCTCTCGGGAGACGGCGCCGAGAACCGCTCTCATCCTTCGACGATCTGGGAGTGGCTGACCGCCGGGCAGCTACCACTTCGGGCTACGGATCCTGGTCGACCCCCTCTCGGTGTTCATGATGCTTGTCGTCTCCGGGGTCGGGTTCCTGATCGTCGCCTACTCGATCGGCTACATGGACGGCGATAACGAGGAGCGTCGCTACTTCGCCTACATGGCGCTGTTCGTCTTCTCGATGCTGCTGCTCGTCCAGGGCGGGAACCTGCTGATGCTGCTCGTGGGCTGGGGCCTCGTCGGGCTCTCCTCGTACTTGCTGATCGGCTTCTGGCACGACCGGCCGAGCGCGGTCGCGGCAGCGAAGAAGGCGTTCGTGATGAACGCCATCGGCGATGCGACCATGGCGCTCGCCCTCTTCCTGCTGCTCCAACGAACCGGCACGCTCGACTTCGGGCCGGCCTTCGCAGCCGCCCCCGGCCTGGGAAGCTGGACGGTGAACCTGATCGCACTCGGCCTGCTGGGCGGGGCAGTCGCGAAGTCGGCGCAGCTGCCGCTTCAGACCTGGCTTCCCGACGCAATGGAGGGCCCGACTCCGGTCAGCGCGCTCATCCACGCCGCGACGATGGTCACGGCCGGCGTCTACTTGATCGTGCGCACGCACCCGCTCTTCGAGGCCGCGCCGCACGTCGAGCAGCTGGCGGCAGGGCTCGGGGCGGCCACGCTGCTGATGGCCGGCTTGATCGCGCTCGTCCAGACCGACATCAAGCGCGTGATCGCGTACTCGACGATGTCGCAGATCGGCTACATGTTCCTGGGGGCGGGCCTCGGCGCCTACGCGAACAGCATGTTCCTGCTGATGGCGCACGCCTTCTTCAAGGCGCTGCTCTTCCTGGCCGCAGGGATCGTCATCCACGCGCTCGCCGGCGAACAGGACATGCGCCGCATGGGCGGTCTGCGTGCGCTGATGCCGCGAACGTACTGGGCGTTCGTCGTGGGTGCGGTCGCGCTTACGGGGGTGCCGCCCTTCTCGGGCTTCTTCGCGAAGGACTCGATTCTCGCGGCCGCGCTGGCGGCCGGCTGGTACGGGCAGATCCTCTGGGTCGCCGGAGTCGTCGGCACCTTCCTGACCGGGCTCTACGCATTCCGGATGGTCTTCATGGTCTTCTGGGGAGAGCCGTCGGCGTTCGTGCGTGAGCACTTCCACGCTCTGAGATCCGACCTCGTGGGCGTCTCGATGGCCGTGCCCGTCGGCGTTCTGACCGTGCTCGCCGCGATCGGCGGCTGGATCCAGTTCGCCAGTCTCTGGACCCCGATCTCGGACTGGCTCGATCCGGTCGCACCGGCGCTGGTCGAAGCCTCGGGCACCCAGGAGGCCGTTGCCAGCGTGATCGCTGTGGCGCTCGGGCTGGCCGGCGCTCTGGGTCGCTTGGTCGATCTACGGGGCCGGTCGGTCCAGGCGCCCCGGTTCGTCGCCGCCCAGATGCTGCTGGAGCACAAGTTCTACTTCGACGAGCTCTACGACCGGCTCTTCTACCGGCCCGCGGTGCTCCTGGCGACCTCGCTCTACCGGCTCGTGGAGCGGCCGCTCGTGCTCGGCTCGCTGAACGAGCTCGTGCGGGGGGTGCGTGAGCTCGGCCTCGGAACGGGGCGCATCCAGACGGGGCTTGTCCGCACCTACGCACTCTCGATCGCGGCCAGCGTTGCGGTGGTCACGGTCGTCTTCCTGGCGGTCAGATGACGAGCGGCTGGCTCACGACCGTGCTGATCCTGTTCCCGATCGCGGCCGGGCTGCTCGTCTGGCTGCTGCCGCTACGGCCCTTCGCGGTCGGCTCGACTGCGCTGCTCTTCGCGCTGATCGAGGTCGGCCTCTGGATCGACTCGGTCGCGCGCTTCGACTTCGGTAAGCCCGGGCTCCAGCTCGACCAGCAAACGAGCTGGTTCAGCGACCTGAACGTCTCCTACCACGTCGGCTTCTACGGCTTCTCGCTCTGGCTCGCCGGGCTGACCGTGGTGGTGCTCGCGGCCGCGATCGGCTACGCGTTCTGGGCCGGGCGCGAGCGCCCGCGCGCGTACTTCGGGCTGATGCTGATCCTGACCGGCGCGATCATCGGCGTCTTCGTCGCCCAGGACCTGCTCCTGTTCTACGTCTTCTGGGAGGCGATGCTGATCCCGCTCTACTTCCTCGTCGGAGTCTGGGGCGGAGCGGGGCGGCTGCGGGCGACGCTGACGTTCGTCATCTACACGATGGCCGGCTCGCTCCTGATGCTGGCCTCGATCATCGTGCTCGGGCTCTCCCAGGGCACCTTCGATCTCGTCAACTCCGGCACCAACGGGAGCGACTGGATCTTCCTCGGATTCGTCGCGGCTTTCGCGGTCAAGGCTCCGCTCTTCCCGCTGCACGCCTGGCTGCCGGAGGCCTACCGCGAGTCGTCGCCCGAGGTGGCGGCGGTGCTCTCGGGCGTCGTCTCGAAGGCCGCGGCCTACGGCTTCCTGCGGATCGCAATCCCGAAGTTCCCGGAGCCGGTGGCCGACTTCCGCACGCCGATCCTCGTGCTCGCCGCCTGCGGGCTCGTCTACGGGTCGCTGCTCGCCTTCCGCGCGCCCGACCTGCGCGGGGTGATCGCCTACTCGAGCCTCGCGCAGATGGGGCTGATCACCCTCGGCCTGTTCGCGGTGAACGACCTCGGACTGAACGGTGCGGTGCTGCAGATGGTCAACCACGGCCTGATCTCGGCGACGCTCTTCCTGCTCGCGGGCGGAATCGAGCGCCGCACGTCGACCGGCGAGTTCGTGCTGCTGGGCGGGATGGCGCGCGGGCGGCCGGCGCTGGCGACGGTGCTGCTGACAGCGGGCGTGATCGCGCTGGCGGTGCCCGGCTCGACCGCGTTTGCGGGTGAGTTCGCAATCCTGGCCGGGGTCTTCCAGACCGGGTGGGGCTACGCGGTGGTCGGCGCGGTGGCGATGGTGCTCGCCGCGATGTACATGCTGCGGCTGATCTCGGCGGTGCTGCACGAGAAGCCCGGGTCGGCGGTCTCCGAGGCTGCGCTCGACCTGCGACCGGCGGAGCTGGGCGTGCTCGTGCCGCTGGTGGCGATCTTGCTGGTGCTCTCGGCCTGGCCGGCGGCGATCACCGACCGCTCGTTCGGCGGCGGCGCGTCCAACGCTCGTGACTCAGGTGTTCAAGTGATCCTCGCGCTCGACACGCCGCACATCGACTGGCTCGCGCTCTCGGCGCCGCTCGCGCTCCTGGGCGCCGGCGGAGTCAACCTGCTCGCGGCCGTGCTCGTGCCGCGGCGCGCTCGTCGGATCTTCGGCGCGATCGTCTGCGCGCTCGGATTCGCGGGAGCGATCGTCGCGTCGGCGATCCTCTACACCCACAGCGCTGACGGGCACGGCGTGATCGCCGACGCGATCCAGCGCGACCGGCTCGCGGCGCTGACGGCGATCATCGTCGCGGGCTCCGGGATCCTCGCGATCGGGACCTCCTACTCGGAGCCGATGGCAGACGACCACATCGCCGAGTACTACGCGCTGCTGGCCTGGGCCGGCGCGGGGATGGTCTTCCTGGCCAGCGCGAGCACGCTCCTGACGCTGTTCCTCGGCCTCGAGTGGTTCTCGATCAGCCTCTACATCCTCTGCGCGATCGACCGCGATCTCGTCGGCTCGCTCGAGGCCGGCCTGAAGTACCTGATCATCGGCGGCTTCGGCTCGGCGATGCTGCTCTTCGGCTCGGCGCTCGTCTACGGCGCGACCGGGGCGCTCGAGTTCCACGAGATCGCGCGAGTCGTGCAGGCGCAGGGCCTTTCCGACGACGCGCTGCTCGTGGCCGGGCTTGCGCTCATGATCGGCGGGCTCGGCTTCAAGGCCTCCGCGGCGCCGTTCCACATGTGGACGCCCGACGTCTACGAGGGCTCGCCGACGCCCGTGACCGCCTTCATGGCGGCCGCCACGAAGACGGTGGCGGTCGTCCTGATGCTGCGCGTGCTCGTGACCGCGTTCCCGCAGGAGGCGCGCCTCTGGACGGTGGCGGTGGCCGCGATCGCCTGCGCCTCACTCGCGGTCGGGAACCTCGCCGCGCTTGTCCAGAAGGGCCTGAAGCGGATGCTCGCGTACTCGTCGATCTCGCACGCGGGCTTCATGCTGATCGCCATCGCCGCCAACAACGCGCTTGGCGCCCGGGCCCTCCTCTATTACCTGATCCCCTACGCGGCGATGTCGGTCGGCGCCTTCGCGGTCGTCGCCGCCCGAGAGCGCGAGCTGAACCGGCCGGTCACACTCGACAACCTGGCCGGCTTCGGCTGGGAGCGGCCGCTGCTCGGGATCTCGATGATGGTCTTCATGCTCGGCTTCGCCGGGCTGCCGCTGACCGGCGGCTTCGTCGGCAAGTTCTACGTCTTCGCCGCCGCCTACCGGCACGGCTGGACCTGGCTCGTGATCGTCGGCGTCGCCGCGACCGCGGTCAGCCTCTACTACTACCTCGGCGTGATCAGGGCGATGTACATGCGCCCGGCCGAGGAGCTGCAACTGGCACCGGTGGGAGGCTCACCCCCGCGGGAGCTCGTGCTTCAGACGACCGTCGCCGCGGCGCTGGTCGTCACCGTTGGGTCGTTCTTCGTCGTGCAGCCGCTGATCGACGTCGCGAAGCACGCCGCGGGCTCGCTGCCGTTCTAGCGGCGCCGGAGCTCTGCCGTGAGCGAGGCAACGGCCTGGACGCAGAAGATCCCCAGGCACGCGAGCAAGGCCGAGCGCGCGAGCGTGGGCACGGCGCCCTCGGTGACGGCGGGCGCCCGCACGGCGGCGCCGATCGACGATCAGGGCGAGCACAACCGTCCAGAGCAGCGCGTGCAGGTGGTTGTGAGCCCCGTCCAGCAACTCGCCGAAGGCGTCGAGCGCGACCACCGCCGCGGCGGGCACCGCCAGCAGCAGCGCGTAGAAAGCCAGCTCGTGCGCACCTGCGCCATCCGCTGCCGCGGCCGCCACCACGAGCCCGACCGGAATCGCCTGACGCGCCATGCCGGTGGGTTCTGCGTCCGGCCCTCGCCTCCTTCGTTACCCTCAGCGAACCCGTGAGAAAGGAGCCCGAATGCCCGATGTGCCGGTGACCTGGCTGGGCCACGCAAGCTTCCGGCTGGACACCCCGGAGGGCAAGCGAATCTACGTCGATCCCTGGCTCGGCAACCCGAAGTGCCCCGATTCGGAGAAGGAGCCCGAGCGGATCGACGCGATCGCGCTCACCCACGGGCACGGCGACCACGTCGGCGAGACCGTCGAGCTGACGAAGAAGTTCAAGCCCGAGGTCGTGGTGGCGAATGTCGAGTTGAAGGCCTGGCTCAAGGGCAAGGGCGCGGAGATGGACGACCTGCCCGGCTCGAACAAGGGCGGCACGGTCGAGGCCGCGGGCGTGAAGTTCACGCTGGTGAACGCCTTCCATTCCAGCGGCTCCGACGACGGCGACTACCTCGGCGAGGCCGCCGGGATCGTGGTCGGCCTCGGAAACGGCACGACGATCTACTTCGCCGGCGATACCTGCGTCTTCGGCGACATGCAGCTGATCGCCCGGATCTATTCGCCCGACGTCGCGGTGCTGCCGATCGGCGGGCACTTCACGATGGACCCGCGAGAGGCGGGCGTGGCGCTCGAGCTGCTCGGCGTGAAGCAGTGCATCCCGTGCCACTACGGCACGTTCCCGCTGCTGAAGGGGACTCCCGACGAGCTGCGGCAACATGCTTCCGGGGTCGAGATTCTCGCGCTCGAGCCGGGGGAGACGACGACAGTTTGAGAGAGCGCTGGTTCGGCTCAACAGGGCGCCGCGTGCCGGAGATCTCGGTCGAGGGCGAGGTCGGACTCGACGACGCCCTCGTGCTGGACGACGTCTCCGATGAGTCCGCGCTGAAGCTGGCGCACGAAGAGGGCCGGCCGGTGGTCGTGCGCGCACAGAGCGCTGAGGCGGTCAAGGCGGCGCTGGCGCGGCCCGAGGTCGCCTGCGTCGTCGTACCGGAGTCGAAGCGGGACCTGCTCGAGCTCGATCTGACCGAGCTGACCTATGGCTGAAGTAATCGCCACCTACTCGATCGCCGCCTGCGACCTGGAGGCCGGGCAGTGGGGCGTGGCGACCCAGTCGAAGTTCCTCGGCGTCGGCTCGGTCGTCCCATGGGCGGAGCCGGGCGTGGGGGCGATCGCGACGCAGGCCTACGCGAACCCGCGTTACGGGCCTGAAGGTCTGGCGCTCCTGCGGGAGGGACTGAGCGCCGAGGAGGTAGTCGAGCGGCTAACCGCGGCAGACGAGGGGCGCGACCACCGCCAGCTTGGCGTCGTGGATGCCCAGGGCCGCGGAGCGAGCTTCACCGGCGACGAGTGCATGGACTGGGCCGGAGGGCGAACCGGCGACTGCTACGCGGCGCAGGGCAACATCCTCGTCTCCGCCGAGACCGTGGACGCGATCGCCGAGACCTTCGAGCGAGCGCAGGGAACCCTCGCAGAGCGTCTGCTCGACTGCCTCGACGCCGCGCAGGCGGCCGGGGGCGACCGGCGCGGCCAGCAGTCGGCGGCGCTACTCGTGGTGGAGCAGCGACGGCGGTTACGCGGGCCTCTCGAACGAGGTCGTGGACCTCCGGGTGGACGAGCACGAGCGACCGCTCGAAGAGCTGCGCCGGATCTACGTCATGCACCAGGCGATCTTCGGTAAGACGCCCGCCGACGAATGGCTCGACGTGGACGAGGAGCTGGCGGCCGAGCTGCGCGACCGGCTTGCGCGGGTCGGTTACGAGGGCGAGCTCGGCGAGGCCTTCGTCCGCTGGACCGGGAACGAAAACCTCGAGGAGCGCGTTGACGGGATTTCACGGATCGATCCTGTCGTGCTGGAAGAGCTGAGGAGGCAGAGCGGATGAGCTACTCGGTGACGAACTTCTCGGAGCTCGAGTCGTTCCCGGTGGGCAAGCAGGGCCTGATCTGGCACCCGATCCGCAGCCGGCTCGGAATCCGCCCGTTCGGCATGAACTCGTATACGTCGGCCGAGGTGGGCGGCGAGATCGTCGAGGACCACAGCGAGGAGACCTACGGGCACGAAGAGGTCTACATCGTGGTCAGCGGCCACGCGACCTTCACGCTCGATGGCGAGGAAGTCGATGCGCCCGTCGGCACGATCGTCCACTTGCCCGATCCGAGCGTGCGCCGCAGCGCTGTGGCCGTCGAGCCGGAGACGAGGGTGCTCGCGGTTGGCGGCAAGCCCGGCGAGGCCTACCTGCCCTCGGCGTGGGAGCTCTTCTTCCGCGCCTCGAGCCTGCCTCCCGAGGAGGCGCTCCGGCTGGTCGAGGAGAGCGAGGGGTACAACATGGCCGACCCGGCGGGCTACCAGTACAACCTCGCCTGCTACCGGGCTCTGGCCGGTAAGCGCGAGGAGGCGGTGGAAGCGTTCCGGCAAGCCTACGAGCTCGATCCCGAACGGGTGAGCCGGCTACGCGGCCGACGATCGCGACCTCGACTCGATCCGCGCCGAGATCTCAGCGATCACCGGGCAGGCGGAGTCCGCCGGCACGAGCGCGTAGCGCCGGCAGCGGGTCGGCCTCGGGCCGGGCGACGAGCAGCACCGCGCCGTAGCCGGGCTCGCCGACCAGCGAGTCCACGAGGAGTTGCAGGCCGACCGCTAGCGCGAAGGCCTTGTGCGCGTGCTCGCCGCCGAACGGGACGAGCTCGTCCTCCGAGGCCGCGCCGGCGAGCACGTCGCCGTAGGTGACCTGGCCCATCGAGACGTCGCTGACCAGCGGGGCGCCGTCGGAGCTCGGGATCGCGATCGCGAGCGGGTTCGTCCCGGTCAGCTTCGGGCCGCCGTCGGGATGGGAGAGCCTCGGTGGCGAGGTCGCAGTGAGCGCCGCCACGAGCCCGCCCTCGGCGAGCTTGCGCGCCCAGTAGCCGAGCGCACCGGTCGGGAAGCAGCGCTGCGCCACGACGAGCCTCGCGTGCTCGGGCGGGCTCGCAAGCTGCGCGTCGACGATCGCAGCAAGCGTGAGGTAGCCGAGGGCGCCGTTCCCGTCCCAGCGCTCGAACCCCGGCTCGGCCAGGAGCCGCTCGGGCCGCGCGGCTGGATCCACGTCGACCGGCAGCGTGGCGAGCCACTCGACTCGCGAGAGGCCGTGACCCCGCTTGCCACGGGCCTCCGCGTCGAGGAAGTGGTCGGCGAGTGTGCGCGCATCGGCCTCGCCGAACCCCAGCGCCGTCAGCGTCGGAATGACCTCCTCAGGCTGCATTCACGAAATCCTTACGAACTGGCACAGCCGTCGCAGGCCCTGCCGGCGTCTTAGTTCCTGGTTTCAGCGGGGGCGAAAGCCCCGGGGTCAGCTGGAACACGCGGAGGGCGCTCTTCGGGGCGCCCTTCGGATTTCTCTCTCTAGGAAAGCACCGGGAGAGCCTTGACGATCCCGACGCCCTGCTCGCGCTTCGACGCCGTGATCGCCTCGGCGACCTCGAAGATCGCCCGCGCCGGCTCGCAATCCGGATCGCTCTCGACGAGCGGCGTGCCCGCGTCGCCTGACTCCCGGAGACGCGCGTCCAGCGGCACGTGGCCGAGAACCGGCACGCCCAGCTGCTCGGCGAGACGGTCGCCGCCGCCGAAGCCGAAGGTCTCGCCGCTCATGTTCTCGACCACGCCGAGCAGGCGCATGTTCGTCTTCTGCGCCATCAGCGCGGCGCGCGCGGCCACCTCCTGCGCCAGCGGCTGAGGCGTCGTCACGATCACGGCCTCGGCGCGCGGCAGCAGCTGCCCGAGCGAGATCGAGACGTCGCCGGTACCGGGCGGCATGTCCACGACGAGCGTGTCGAGCTCGCCCCAGTGGACGTCGGTCAGGAACTGCTCGAGCGCGCGGTGCAGCATCGGGCCGCGCCACATCACGGGCTCGTTGTCGTCGAGGAAGAAGCCGATCGACATCAGCTTCAGCTCGCCGCGAACCGGCGGCACGATCATCCGGTCGACCACGACCGGCTTCTGGTGGATCCCGAGCAGGTGCGGGATCGAATGGCCGTAGACGTCGGCGTCGAGGATGCCGGTGCGCTGGCCGAGGCCCGCGAACGCGGCCGCCAGGTTGGCGGCGAGCGACGACTTGCCGACCCCGCCTTTGCCGCTTGCGACGGCGATCACGCGTGTCGCACGGTCGAGCCGGATCCCCTTCGTGCGCTCAGTGACGGTGCCGCGCAGCCTCGCGGTCAGCGCCGAGCGCTCGTCAGGTGTCATCACGCCGAACTCGAGCGCCACGCGCTCCACGCCGGCGACCGGGGCGAGAGCCGCTGCCACCTGTTCCTCGAAGCTCGCGCGCAGCGGGCAGCCGGCGATCGTGAGCGCGATCCCGATCGTCACCTCGCCGCCTTCGATGCGGACGTCGCGCACCATGTCGAGCTCGACCACGCTGCGCTTCAGCTCCGGGTCGATCACCTGCTCCATGGCCTTCAGGATCTCTTCGCGCGAGGGCTCCATCTCGCCGTGGAGGCTACCTAGACTCCCTGGACACGAGCCGCCTCACGTCCAGATGAGCTGCCAGTGTCACCGCGAGAGCGCGGCGAAGAGCTCGGCGCAGACCTCCGGCGTGGCGGCGGCGACGCAGCGGCTGCGGCCTTCGAGGTCGAGCGGGGCGGCGCCGAACGGCGGCGCTTCGGGGAGGTCGATCGCGAGGCCGCGCTCGCGGACGAGCAGCTGCGCGGCGGCGATGTCCACCGAGCGGGCGCCCTTGAGCGAGCAGACGGCGTCGACCCGGCCGGCGGCCAGGTGGCAGAGCGAGAGCGCGAGCGAGCCCATGATCCGAAGGCGATAGGCGAGGCCGACGACCGCGGAGGCCTTCTCGGCCACGCTGGAGGTGAGGGTCGCCTCGAAGGAGAGGATCTCGATCTGCTCCTTCGGCAGCACTTGGCCCAGGTCGCCGCCGTTCAGCAACGCGCCTTTGCCCCGCTCCGCGGTCCACTCCTCGCCGGTGCCGAAGTCGTAGACGTAGCCGAAGAAGACGTCGTCCATGGTGTCGCCGTCGGCGACGGCGATCGAGACCGAGAAGAACGGGATCCCACGCTTGGCGTTGAGCGACCCGTCGATCGGGTCGACGACGATGCGCAAGGGGCCTTCGCTCTCGAGGATGCCGACCTCCTCGGAGACGATCGTGGCGCCCTCGACCGCGCGGAGCCGCTGAAGGATCACGCGCTCGGCGGCTGCGTCGATCGCGGTCGTCTCGTCTCCGCCCTCGCCGTCGCCGACAACCGGCTCCCGCTCGACGCGGGTCGGCAGCTCGACGAGGACGCCCCGAACGTCCTCGACCGCCTCGCGGCACAGCGCCGAGCCAGTCGGTCAAAGAGGCAGGAACAGAAGGCCGGAGACGAGCTTCGGATAGAAGTAGGTGCTCTTCTGCGGCATCGTCTCGCCGCGCTGGGCGACCGCGAAGACGTCCTCGATTCGTGTCGGCCGCATGAGGACGGCGACCTCGGCCTCGCCCTCGTCGACCGCGCGCACCGCCTCCCGCCAGTCCGGCGTGTAGCTGATGCCTTCGTGGCCGAGCCGGTCGACGAGGCCGACGTCGAGCTCGCCCTCGCCGTCCACGGCGAGCTCGGTGCGGCCCTCGCGGTAGAGAACGGCGGCAGCCCGGTCTTGAGGAGTTGCGGCGAGAGCGTCGAGTGCGGCGGCGGGGTCGGGCAGCTGCTCGTCGGCCCGAAGCTGCTCCGCGGGCTCGTGCTCGAAGACGCGATGAGTCGGGAAGATCATGAGGCCCGGATCCTCGAGGCTGACGAGCACGGCCAGGACGTAGGCGCTCTCCGGAGTGCCGGCCTCCTGGTGATAGGCGAGCGCGGTCTCGTAGCGGTGGTGGCCGTCGGCGATCAGGAGCTGACGGTCGGCGAAGGCCTCGGAGATGCCGTCCGCGGGAAGCCGCCAGAGGCGTGCGCCCTCGACCTCGAGGTCGGGCTCTCGATCGGGACGGGTCGCGGGCGGGGAGCCCTCGTAGAGGAAGAAGAGCGGCTCGAGCTGGGCTCGAACCTCCCGCATCAGCCGCAGCCGGCCCTCCTTTGGCCCGCGGTGGGTGCGCTCGTGCGGCAGGACGACGCGGTTCTCGTACGGCTCCGCGCGTAGAGCGGCGACGACGCCCTCACGTGTGCGGGCGACGCCGTCGGGGCCGATGTAGTCCTGCGACAGCCACCAGAAGCCGGGGTCGTCCTCCTCGACGAGCGTGCCCGCCGCACGCCATTCGTTCCAGAGCCGCCCCGCCTCCGGCTCGTCGGCGGGCAGCGTGAGGTGGACCACGTTCTGCGGGCTTCGCTCCGCGAGCTGCTCGCGCTCAGGCGGGGAGATGACGTCGTACGGAGGCGCGACGAGCGACTCCAGCGGGCCGGCGCGCTCGCCGTAGCGGACGGCGCGAAACGGCTTCACCTCGGCCACGGGGCGGGAGCGTACCATCCGTGTTCGGACCTAGACTCGTGCCGTGAGCGCCATTGCTTCGCTAGCCGAAGACCGGGTCGTCGAGGGCGTCTACGCGGTCGCGCGCAAGGAGCGGCGGCGCACGAAAGGTGGCTCTCCGTACCTCGCGCTGGAGCTCGTCGACCCGAGCGGTCGCATCGAGGCTCGGGTCTGGTCCGACGTGGAGCTGCTGGACGGCCGCTTCGGCGAAGGGGACGCTGTTCGCGTGCTCGGTCGCGTCGAGCGCTTCCGCGACCGGCTTCAGCTGGAGGTTCGTTCCCTCGAGGCGGCCGAGGAGGCGGATCCGGCGGATTTCGCCCCGGCTCTGCGCCGCGACGCGGCGGAGCTCGACGGGTTCCTGGAGTTCCTGGCTGCGGAGGTGGCCCATCCGGGGTTGCGGGCGACGGTTGCGCGGTTCGTCGAGGACGAGGCCTTGCGGAAGGCTCTGCGAACGCTGCCGGCCGCGGAGACGCACCACTCGTACGCGGGCGGTCTGCTCGAGCACACGGTCGGCGTGGCGACGCTGTGCCGCGAGGCCTCGCAGCTGCATCCGCGCCTGCGCGCCGACCTCGTGCTCGCGGCGGCTCTCTTGCACGACGTTGGGCGGACGCTCGAGCTCGAGCGCGGGCCCACCTTCCGCCCGACCGAGGAGGGCCGATTGCTCGGCCATGTCCACCTCGGCCTGAGGCTGATCGAGGAACGAGCCGCGGCGCTGGAAACAGAGGTTCGAGCGGAGCTGCTTCACGCCGTAGCGGTTCATCACGATGCCCGCGCCGCTCGAACCGCCGAGGCGGCGGTGCTGTACCACGCGAACCAGCTTGACGCGATCGCCGCTACGCGGCCCGTCGACTAGCAGCCTCCACACTCGTTTAGCTCTTCCCGCGCGAAGTCACACCTCCGACACAGTCCCGTCACACAGGCGTGTGATTTTCAGCGCTACCCTCAAAAGCGGGGGCAAGGGGCCGAAGGCCCCCGGGGGAAAAGGTTCTCGCGTGCGCGTGTGAACAGGAACTACGAGCCGAGCTCTGCGACCCGGCGCTCGATCTCGTCCCTGATCACGCGGACTTCCTCGATCGACGCGCCCGCCGGGTCGGTCAGATCCCAGTCCACGTAGCTCTTCCCGGGGAGCACCGGGCACGCGTCGCCACAGCCCATCGACACGACGATCTCGGCCCACTCGACATCCTCTTGCGCGATCCCCTTCGGACTCCGGCCGGCCAAGTCCATCCCGATCTCGCTCATCGCCTCGACGACCTCGGGATGAAGCCTGTCCTCGGGCCGCGAGCCGGCCGAGCGGGCCTCGCCGCCGAGCCGCTCGTAGAAGGCCTGTGCCATCTGCGAGCGCCCCGCGTTTCCGATGCAGATGAAGTAGGCCCGAGGCAGTCGCTCGCTCATTGGCTACACATTGAAGCGAACCGTCAGCACGTCGCCGTCCTGAACCTCGTACGTCTTCCCCTCGAGCCGCTGAAGCCCGCGTCGGGCCGTCTCCGCGTAGCTGCCTGCCTCGACGAGATCGCTCCAGCGCACGACCTCGCAGCGGATGAAGCCTCGCGCGATGTCGGAGTGGATCGTCGCCGCCGCCTCGAGCGCCGACTGGCCACGCCGCAGCGTCCAGCCGCGAGCCTCCTTCTCGCCCGCGGTGAAGAACGTCACGAGGCCGAGCACCTCGAACAGCCGCCGGACGATCTCGTCGAGTGCCGACTCTCCGTCCCGGTAGGCGGCCGCCTCCTCTTCCGGAAGCTCGCTGAGCTCTGCCTCGAGCTTCAGGTCGATGCCTCCGGGCCCGTTGACGACGGTGACCACCGGCTTCGTCGTCAGCGGCTCGAGCTCCGGCGGCAGCGGGCCCTCCCACTCGCGCACCGACCGTCCCGCGTCGACGTGGGCAAGCAGCCGCTCCAGCTCGACCACCTCGTCGCGCAGCTTCGCGTCGCCCGACTTCGCCTGCTTCGCCACGCGTTCCAGTCGCCGCTCCACGTGGTCGCGATCGGCGACGAGCAGCTCCAGCTCGAGCCGCTCGAGGTCGCCGTGCGGGTCGGCGCCGGCGGAGAAACCGTCCACGACGGCGAGCAGCGCGTCCACGCGGCGCAGGTTGCCGAGCAGCTGGGGCCCCGTCCCCGGAGTGTCGACGACCCGAACCGCAGCGGGTGTCACCTTCGCCGCGCTCACCACCTGCGCGAGCTGATCGAGCCGCTCGTCGGCGATCGGCGCCATTCCGACGTGCTCCTTGCCGAAGTCCGGGCCCACGCCCGCACTCGTCAGCGCGTTGAAGAGCGTGGTCTTCCCGGCCGCCGGGAGCCCAACGATTCCGACCTCGAGCACGCCCTAGTCTCGCGCGACTTGCTTCTGCAGTGACGCCAGAGCCCGGTGCTGCAACGACTTCACGGCGCCCTCCGACTTGTCCAGGATGGTCGCCGCCTCGCCGTTGGAGAAGTTGAAGACGAACTTCAGGGTCAGCACCTGCTGCTGTTCGTGCGAGAGGTTCTCGATCAGCTCCAGCATGCTCTGCCGCCCGATCGACGCCAGGGCATCCTCCTCGGCCGACGACTCCTCCGAGCCTTCAGGCTCGGGCACCTCCTCTTCGGGCTGCCAGCGCTTCGTGGCGCGGAAATGGTCCATGGCCAGGTTGTGCGCGATCCGGAAGAGCCACGCGGAGAAGGGCGCCGAGCGCCAGCGGAAGCGACCGATCGCCTCGAGCATCTTGAGGAACGTCTGCGTCGTCAGGTCCTCGGCGTCGTGACGGTTGCCGACGCTCATGTGCAGGTAGCTGTAGATGCGGTCGAAATGCAGGAGATAGAGCGCCTCGAGGGCCTCTCTGTCGCCGTTCTGCGCGAACTCCACGAGGCGGCGAAGATCGGCCGTCTGGGCTGGCGCGTTCGAGCTCACACGAATTGGATGCCCGACAGTGCCCGGCCGCTAACGCTAGCCGGGGGTGAAGCCGACGCGGCCCTCGCGCGTGAAGCGCTTGACGTAGACGATCCGACGCAGCGAAATCGTGTAGCGGCCGTCCTCGGACTCGATCGCGAACGAGCCGTCTGTGCCCTGGCCAAGCGAGCGTTCGAGCTCGTCGACCGTGTCGGTCTCGACGACCGCGCCCATGATCTGGCCGCCGTCGAAGCCGATCTCGATCCGGACGCGGTCCTCAGCCAACGCTGACGATCTCCGCGAGGACGCCGTGCGCGGCGTCAGGGTGGACGAACGCGACCTCGAGCCCGAAGAGCCCGCGCCTGGGGCGCTCGTCGATCAGCTCGGCGCCATTGGCCGCAAGCTCGTCGAGCGCGGCGCCGACGTCCGCGACCTCGAACGCGACGTGGTGCATGCCGGGCCCGCGGCTGGTGAGGAACTTGCCGACCGGCGTCTCGTCGCCGAGGGAGGCGAGCAGCTCGACGCGGTCGGCGCCGATCCGCAGACAGGCCGCCTCGACACCCTGGTCGGGAACGGTCTCGCGATGCTCGAGCCGCGCGCCGAAGAGCCGCTCGTATGTTGACAGCGCCTGGTCGAGGTCGTCGACGGCGACGCCGAGGTGATGAATCCCGCGCGGCTCCACGCCGCCGATGCTACCGGCACCGCTTACGGTGCCGGTGTTCGTGGCTTCAGTCGGCAGCGACGATTCGCACGGTGCCGACGGTCTCGGAGTTCTGCGAATCCGGCTCGATGCCGACGAGCAGCGCTCCGAGCTCGGCCTTGTCGAGCGTTTCCTTCTCGAGCAGGGCCTTGGCGACCCGGTCGAGCGACGCGCGGTGCTTCTGGAGCAGCCGCAGCGCCTCCTCGAAGGCCTCGTCGGTGAGACGTGCCTGCTCATGGTCGCGCAGCCGCTTCGTCTCCTCCGAGAGCGCGTAGTTGTCGGCGCGCATCGTCCGGGACGAGACCTCGGACATGCCGTAGTCGAAGACCATCGCCCGCGCGAGCTCCGTCACGCGCTCGAGGTCGTTCGCGGCGCCGTTGGTGACGCGCCCGAAGACGATCTGCTCTGCGGCGCGACCGGCGAGATAGACCTTGAGCAGGTCCTCGAACTCCTCGGTCGTGTGCAGGTAGCGCTCCTCGGTCGGCAGGTTGAGCGTGTACCCGAGCGCCTGCCCGCGCGAGACGATCGTCACCTTGTGCACGGGCAGCAGGTCGCCCGTCAGGTGCGACATGACCGCGTGACCGGCCTCGTGGTAGGCCAGGATCCGCCGCTCCTTCTCCGTCACGACCTTGCGCTGTTGCAGGCCCGCGACGACACGTTCCATCGCGTCCTCGAAGTCGCACTGCTTGATCGACGTCTGGCTCGAGCGGCCGGCGAAGATCGCGGCCTCGTTGGCGATGTTCTCGAGCTCGGCGCCCGTGAGGCCTGCCGTCTGGCGGGCGACCGACTTCAGGTCGACGTCCTCGGCCAGCGGCTTCCCTCTCGTATGGACGAGCAGGATCGCCTCGCGGCCTGCGAGATCGGGCGCCGCAACGAGCACCTGGCGGTCGAAGCGACCGGGCCGCAGGAGTGCCACGTCGAGGTCCTGGAGACGGTTCGAAGCACCCATCACGACGATCTGCTCGCGCGACTCGAAGCCGTCCAGCTCGACGAGCAGCTGGTTCAGCGTCTGGTCCTGCTCACGGCTGAAGCCGTGACCCGTGCGCTGCCCGCCAACCGCGTCGAGCTCGTCGATGAAGATGATCGCGGGCGCGTGCTTCCGCGCCTCGTCGAAGAGCTTGCGGATCCGCGCGGCGCCGAGACCGGCGAACATCTCGACGAACGCCGAGGCGCTCTGCGCGTAGAACTTCGCGCCCGCCTCGCTGGCGATCGCTTTCGCCAGAAGCGTTTTGCCGGTTCCGGGCGGGCCGTAGAGCAGGATCCCTTTCGGGATGCGCGCCCCGAGCCGGCCGAAGCGCTCCGGCTCGCGCAGGAAGTCCACGACCTCCGAGAGCTCGGCCTTGGCCTCGTCGAGACCCGCGACGTCGCTCCAGGAGACGGTCGAGGCGGCGGTGATCGTCTTCGCGGCGCTCACCCTCGGCATCACCTGGAGGGTGCGCCAGAGGATGTAGACCATCAGCACGAGCAGCACCGCGAAGAACAGCGGTAGCCAGTTCGCGACTCCGTCCCTGAGGAAGACCAACCAATCCATGCCCACTCTTGTTATCGACGGCTTTGGCCGCCGAGTCAACTCTCTGGAGACCGCGGCCTCGGCTGCGGGAGCGCTAATCGACGCCTCTAGACTAGGGCCGCGTGTTGCCGATCCCTCCCCATTTCGACCCCGAGAGCCTCGACCTGGTCTGGCGGGTCCCGTACCAGGAGCGGGCGCAGGCGGCCGAGGCCTGGGCGCGGGAGCACGGGCTGAAACGAGCTGCGGACGATCGGCTCCGGGTCTGCCTCGTGGCCGTCGACGTCCAGAACACCTTCTGCATTCCCGGCTTCGAACTGTTCGTCGCGGGGCGCTCGGGGACGGGCGCGATCGACGACAACCGGCGCCTGTGCGAGTTCATCTACCGGAATCTGGACGCGCTCACGCAGGTCGTGCCCACGCTGGACACGCACCAGGCGATGCAGATCTTCCACGCCGTCTGGCTCGTGGACGAAGACGGCCGGCACCCGGAGCCGTACAGTCTGGTCGGCACCGCCGACGTGGAGGCCGGGCGCTGGCGGGCCAACCCGACCGTCGCCGAGACGCTTGGGCTCGAGCCGGAATACGCGCAGCGCCACTTGCTCCACTACGTGCGTGCGCTCGAGGCAAGCGGCAAGTACCGCCTGACGATCTGGCCCTACCACGCGCTTCTGGGCGGGATCGGCCACGCCCTCGTGTCCTCGCTCGAGGAGGCGATCTTTTTCCACGGGATCGCGCGGCGGTCGCAGCCCAACTTCCAGGTGAAGGGCTACTCGCCGCTGACCGAGCACTACTCGGTGCTGGGGCCCGAGGTAACGGAGGGACCCGACGGCGAGCCCATCGCTGAGCAAAACTCAGCGCTGATCGACGAGCTGCTTGCGTTCGACGCCGTCGTGATCGCGGGCCAGGCGAAGAGTCACTGCGTCGCCTGGACGATCGCCGACCTCCTCGACTCCGCGCTGCTCCGGGAGGAGGGCCTGACGGAAAGGGTGTACCTGCTCGAGGACTGCACCTCGCCGGTGGTCGTGCCCGGCGTCGTCGATTACACCGACGAAGCGGACGCGGCCTTCGCCCGCTTCGCCGAAGCAGGCATGCATGTCGTGCGCTCGGACACTCCGATCGAGGAGTGGCCCGGGATCGCAGCGTCCGTGCGGGCCTAGTCTCCTAGTCGACCAGCTCGAGCCGCGGGTTCTCGCGGAAGTGGCGGCCGGCTTTGGCCGAAGGCCGCCCGTCGGTCATGACGATGTCGCCGGTGAAGTCGTTCTCGCCGCGGATCAGCGCCGAGCCGACGCCGTAGGAATCCACAGGGACGCCCCGGCGCTCGAAGGCCATGATCCGCTCGGCGTCGAAGCCTCCCGAGGCAACGATCTTCACGTGCTCGAAGCCGTCGCGGTCGAGCGCCTCCCGAACCTTCCAGACGAGCCGCTCGTTGACGCCGCGCGGGTCGAAGTCGCCCATCTCGCCCCAGAGCGACCGGTCGACGAGCTGCCCGGAAGTGTCGAGCCGCACGCCCCAGAGTCTGGGGCCGAGCGCACGGGCGACCTCGAGGGCCGTCCCCACCGAGTCGTTCTCGTAGTCCACGAGGACCGTGAGGTTGATGCCGGGATCGATGTTCTCGACGAACTTCGTCGCGGCGAGCACCGTGTTCCCGCCGTAGGCGGCGATCAGCGCGTGCGGCACGGTGCCGACGCCGCGCCCACCCCACCAGGAGGCCTGGGCGTCGGAGGTGACGCCGATCTCGGCGCCGACGACCAGCCCCGCAACGTAGGCGGCATAGCCGTCGCCGGTCTGGACGCGATGGTGGTCGTGACGGGCGGGCATGAAGATGATCGGCTTGCGGTTGGCCGCTTCCAGCACGTGCACGACGTTGGACGTGATCAGCGTGCGGCGTCCGAGCACGCCGAGGTACACCGTCTCCAGGTGCGCGAACGACGTGTAGTCGCCCTCGATCGTCAGCACTGGCTCGAAGGGCTCGATCCGGTCGCCGTCGTAGAGCGCCTGCACGGTCAGCGCGTCCCAATCCTCGGCACAGAGCTTGAGCACCGCGATCGCCTCGTCGATCCCGCCGAGGTAGGAGTGCCTCCTCTGGAAGACCTGCATCACGACGCGCGGGTGGCGGCCGTCGCGAATCAGTACCTCGCGCGTGTGATTGAAGTAGGCGTCGGTGTAGTAGCCCTCCCGCATCTTCTCGACGGGGAGATCGAAGATCTCGGGCGGAAGTCTCCTGGTCGCCGCTGCGGCGCCGGTTCCTTCGGATCGACCGGTCATTTCAGACGGTCGCACGGGCAGAGCCCGCGCGCCCTGAGGTCGGCACCGCAAGCGGTGCCTTACGGGCTTGGGTCCGGCCACCGGCGTTTCGCTCCAGCTCGAGACAGGCAGCGAGGGCCGCCTCGGCGACCTCGAGCTGCTCGGGGGTCGGCTCCGCAGTCGCGAGCCGGTGCTGGAGCTCGTGGCCGGGCCTGGCCAGCGCGCGCGAGATCCGATGCTCGGGGTGGCGCGCCATCCAGCCGAAGATCTCCGTCGCAGCCGCCAGTGCCCCCAGCTGCGCGGCAAGGCGGGCCGGGGTGCGAAGACGAGCGGGGGCGCGTGCTGCGAGCGCTCCGCCGACCGCCGAGCTGACCACGAGCGGGCCGAGCATGTGCGAGCCACAGCGCTCGTGCTCGCGAGCGCGTCGCTCGCCGTGCTCGTAGCTGCCGATCGAGATGTGCTCGGCGCCGTGATAGGCCGCGAGCGCGGAGCCGCGCATCGCCAGCACCGCCGGGGCGAGCGAGAGGATGCCGCCGACGAGCTCGCGGACAAGCGGGCTCAGGCTGCGGGTTTCCTTCACCGCGCGTACGACCAGTGCGGTGCCGGCCATCGCCGCCAGCACCTGAGGCCGCTGGAACGGGAGCCGAGCCTCGGGCAGTCGGCGTCGCACTTGAGGCAGGAGCGCAAAGACCTCAGCCATCTTGGCCGGGCCGCGCAGCACGGGATTGCTCACGCGTGAGGCGCGCAGCCGCTTGTAGTCGGATGCGACCTTCAGCTTGCCGTCGCGGCCTCGAATCGCGCAGGCCCAGGAATTCGGCCCGTGCACGAGCACGCCGTTCACGAGCGCCATGCCGCCGAGGCGGATCTTGTCCTCCATCGAAAGGAGCCTAGCGGGAGCCCGTTACCTCGACGGCCGCGTGGCGAAAGCAGCGAACCGCAAGCTCGAGGTCGTCCACCGCGATCCGCTCGTCGGCCGAATGAATCAACCGTGCCGCGAGCTGCGGGTCCATCGTGCGCATCGGGAAGAAGCCGTAGGTCACCGTTCCGAACGCCTCGCGCAGCCAGTGGCTGTCGGTGAACCCGGCCACGGAGACGGGCAGCAGGGCTGCGTCCGGCTCGGTCTCCGCGACGAAGCTCGCGACCGCGTCCCAGAGCGGGCTCTCGATCGTCGAGCGGGTGCCGCCGCGCCCCTCGATCCACTCGAAGTCGTAGTCGCCCTCGCCGAGCACCTCACGCAGCAGGAGCTCCACCTCGGCCTGTGCCTGACCCGGGAGGAGGCGGCAGTCGACCACGACCTCGCAGAGATGCGGGATCACGTTCCGGCGCTCGGAGGCCGAGATCATCGTCGGCGAGAGCGTCAGCGAGAGCAGCGGCTCGAGCAGCTCCGCGGCGGACGGATCCACCTCGCGGGCGAGCTCGAGGGCCTCGGCGGCCTCGAGCGGGCGGCCGGCGATCGCCTCGACCAGCGCGCTCGTCTCGGGGCCGAGCTGCAGCTCGGGACGGTAGGCCGCAAGCTTCTCGATCAGCGGCGCCGCCTTCACGAGCGCGTTGTCGGCGATGCCGGGCACCGACGCGTGGCCGGCGCGCCCGTGTCACGCGCAGCCGGAACGGCGAGCTCATCTTCTCCGCGCTCGAGCAGAGGTAGAACGGCCGGCCCAGGAGCTCGATCCGCTCGCCCGCGCCCTCGTTGAGCGCGTAGTCGGTGCGCACGGCGTCCGGGTGCTCCGCGCAGAGCCAAGGCAGGCCGAATCCCTCGCCCACCTCCTCGTCGGCGGCCGCCGTGAAGACGAGATCGCCGGCCGGCTCGAACCCCTCGCGCGCGAGCGACGCCAGCGCGACCGCGCTGGCCGCGACCTGTCCCTTCATGTCGAGCGCGCCACGGCCCCAGATCTCACCGTCGCGCAGCTCGCCCGACCACGGGTCGACCTGCCACTCGGCAGCATCGGCGACGACCGTGTCGGTGTGCGAGAGCAGCATCAGGCTCGGCCCGTCGCCGCTTCCCGGTAGGCGCGCCACGAGGTTCGCGCGCTCCGGGACGCGCGCGTAGAGCTCGCTCTCGACACCGCTCTCCGCGAGGTAGTCGCGCAGGAGCTCGGCCGCGGCCGTCTCGTTGCCGGGCGGGTTGACCGTGTCGAGCCGGATGAGCTGCTGCAGCAGCTCGCTCGCTTCGTCGCGCAGATTGGCCGTCTGCGTCAGCGGCGCGTCCCCAGCACCAAGAGGTACTCCCGTGCGTGGGCGACGCCGCCGTTGTCCGGGTAGTTCTGCTCGAAGAAGTCGACCCAGGTGCGGTGGAACTCCTCTCGCCGCTCGTCGTCGAGCGCGTCGGCAGCCGTCTTCGTCGGCCCGTAGCTCGTCGAGAACACCTGCCAGTACTCCTCGGCGCTGGACGGGCTGTACGTGGAGACGCCGTCCTCGAACTCGAGCTCGAAGTCGCCGCCGAGCAGCTCCTGAACGTGCTCCCGGCGGCCCCAGTCGAAGGGAACGCCCGCGCCCTCGGGAGGCGGCGGCTGGAACGGCTTCATCATCCCGAACATCTTGCCGAGGCCGCCGTCGGGGTCCCAGTTGACGAGCCCGAGACGGCCGCCGCTCTTCGTCACTCGGCCGAGCTCGCTCGCCGTCGCCTCGTGGTCGGGGGCGAACATGACCCCGCAGGTCGAGGAGACGATGTCGAAGCTCCCGTCACCGAGCGCTTCGAGGCGCTCGCAGTCGCCGACTTGGTAGTCGATCTCGAGGCCCTGCTCGGCGGCACGCTCTCGAGCGGTGTCGATCAGCGCAGGAGCGAGGTCGATCCCGGTCACCTGCGCGCCTGCTCGGGCAGCGCGTTCCGAGACCGCGCCCGTGCCGCACGCGAGGTCGAGCCAACGCTCGCCGGCCTCCGGAGCCAGCCGCTCCACGACCACCTCGTGAATGTCAGCGATCGTGTCGGTGACGTTCTGGTAGGGCCCGGAGCCCCACATCACGCCCTGCTTCTGCTTCAGCTCCTCGAACGCCATCAGCCCTCCTCGATCGAACGTTGAGTCAGTCGGTTCCGCGCGCCCCAGAGCTCCGGGAAGAAGCGGTACTTGATCAGGCCACCGAGCAGCTCGACCGGGGTGCCCTGGGTGCCCACGACCTCGTCCCCGATCACGCGCGCGACCACGAGGTAGTGGCGCATTCGCCAGAGCGCGATTCGCTCGTCCCAGGCGATCAGCAGCTCTGCCAGCTGGTAGAGGTCCTCGTGCTCGCGCCCCTGGACATAGAGATCGACGATCGAGATCCCCTCGTCGCGCAGGAGCTGCGAGAACACCTGTCCGAGCTGGGGCGTGATTTTTCGGATCTCGCGGAAGCCCGGCGAGTCGAAGCCGCTGCCGTGCCCGAGCACCTTGCGGATCTCCTGGTACTCCCAGGGCGACATCTGCTCGAGCATGTCGAGCTGACCGATCACGTACCCGACGCACTCGACCGCGCGGCGGAGTAACCGCTCGGCCGGCGCGAGCTCCTTTTGCTCGAGCAGCCGCGTTGCCTCCTTCACCTCGGTCCAGGCCAGTTGCAGCCAGAGCTCCGAGGCCTGGTGCACTGTCTGGAAGAGGAGCTCGTCGCGGTGGACCTGCTCGTCCGCGCCTTTCTGGAGCGCGAGGAGGTCGTCGGTGCGGAGGTAGCGCTCGTAGTCGCTCGCGCCCTCGCCCGAGAGAACGGGCTGCGTGTAGTCCTCCGCTCCGCCAGTTGTCACGGCGGGAGCATACTTCCCGCGTGGGCGACCTTTTCTCCGACGCGGCCAAGGAACGGCTGGACGAGGCGGCGCCTTTGGCGCTGCGGCTGCGGCCGCGAACGCTCGACGAGTTCGTCGGCCAGGAGCAGGTCCTCGGAGAGGGCTCCGCGCTCCGCCTTGCGATCGCAGAGGATCGGGTCGGCTCGATGATCCTGTACGGGCCGCCGGGCACCGGGAAGACGACGCTGGCACGGATCGTCGCGGTCTCGACGGGCTCTGCGTTCGAGGAGCTCTCCGCCGTCTCGGCCACCGTGGCCGACGTGCGTAAGGCGTTGGCTGGAGCGCGCGACCGGCTCGGTGGCTCAGGCCAGCGCACGATCCTCTTCCTCGACGAGATCCACCGCTTCAACAAGGCCCAGCAGGACGCGCTGCTCCCGGCGGTCGAAGAGGGACTGCTGACGCTGATCGGGGCGACGACCGAAAACCCGTACTTCGAGGTGAACTCGGCGCTGCTCTCACGTTGCCAGATCTACGAGCTCGTTCCACTCGGGGAGGAAGAGCTCGCGCAGATCGTCAGACGTGGCGCCGAGGCGATCGAGACGGAGGTCGACGCCGAAGTGGTCGAGCTGATCGCACGCCGGGCCGGCGGCGACGCGCGAAACGCCCTGAACATCCTCGAGCTCGCGGCGCAGACGGCGCGGGCGGAAGGAGGGACGGTCGCGGTCGCGCACGTGGAGGATGCCTCCCGGAAGCGCCCCCTCGTCTACGACAAGGGCGGCGACGCCCATTACGACTTCATCTCGGCGTTCATCAAGTCGATGCGCGGCTCCGACCCCGACGCTTCCGTCTACTACCTCGCCGCGATGCTCGAGGCCGGTGAGGACGCGCGCTTCATCGCCCGCCGGATGATCGTGCTCGCCTCCGAGGACATCGGCAACGCCGACCCACGCGCGCTCCTCGTCGCCGTCGCCGCGGCGCAGGCCGTCGAGCATGTCGGCCTGCCGGAGGCGCGGCTCAATCTCTCGCAGGCCGCCGTCTATCTCGCCCGCGCACCGAAGTCGAACGCCTCCTACGTCGCGCTCAACGAAGCGGCGGCGGACGTACGGGAGCACGGTCAGGTTCGCCCGCCGGACTCTCTACGGGACGCGCACTACCCGGGCGCTCGCAAACTCGGACGCGGCGCCGGCTACGTCTACCCGCACAACGACCCAAGTGGGTTTGACGCGGACTATCTCCCGGAAGAGTTGAAGGGCAAGACCTACTACCGGCCGTCCGGATCGGGTGAAGAGGAGGCAGACAATGGCGATTGAGCGGAATGCCCACGCGGCGCCTAGTCGGAGCCGCGCACGATCCGCCTAGCGGCGAACTCGCCGAACTCGCCGCCCATCGAGCGGTACCCGGCGGCAGCCTTCTCGACGTCGTACTCGGTGCGCCTGAACTCGAACTCGCCGTCGTCGTTACGCACCGCCCACGCGGCGCGGCGGTCACCGTCGAGCGGCATCCCGACGCTTCCGGGGTTGAGCAGCTCGGTGCGGTCAGGCCCCCGGCGCTGGAACTGCTGGTGGCTGTGGCCGAAGACGATCATGCCGGTCGCGCACGCCGTCGAGCATCCGCGCCTCGTCGTCCTCGGGCTCGGGCGCGAAGCTCTCGACGTCGCTGAGCGGCGAGCCGTGGACGTAGAGCACGCCGTCGAGCTCCGCTTGTGGCGGCAGGCCGTAGAGCCACTCGACCACCTCCTCCGGAACTCCGGCCGTGAATTGGTCGTAGCTCCTCATCACCTCGGGCCGGTCCTCCGGCGGTTCACGTAGCCAGCGTTCGCCGTTTCCCCGAATCCAGGTTGCGTCAGGGAGTTGTTTCAGCCGATCGAGCGTGTCCAGCGGCCACGGGCTCGGCGTGCCGTAGTCGCCGCCGAGCAGCCAGCGGTTCACTCCTTCGGCCTCGGCCTCGCGGAGGACCGGCTCGAGGGCCGGCAGGTTCCCGTGGATGTCGTACAGGAGGCCCAGCACCCTGGGTAGTGTCGCGCTCATGCGCCTCCACGTCCATGAATGGGGCGACCCCGAGGCGCCTCCACTGGTCTGCCTGCACGGGGTCTCGGCACACGGGCGCCGGTTTCGCAAGCTCGCCGAGGAGCGGCTCGCGGGAAACTTCCGGGTCCTCGCTCCCGATCTGCGCGGCCACGGCCGCTCCGGCTACGACCCGCCATGGGACATCGCCACGCATCTCGACGACGTGCTCGAGACCGTCGGCGCCGTGGGCGTGGAAAGCGCTGCGTGGATCGGGCACAGCTTCGGCGGGCGGCTCGTGCTCGAGCTCGCCGCGCGGGCGCCTGAGCGCCTGACCGCGGCCGTGTTGCTCGATCCCGCGATCCAGATCCTCCCGCATGTCGGCTTCGACTTCGCACAGGAGGCCGCGCTCGACCATTCGTTCGCGTCGGTGGAGGAGGCGATCGAGTCGCGGCTGGCAAGCGGGGCACCGACGCCTCGGGAGTTCGTCGAGGAGGAAGCGAGAGAGCACCTCGCCCCGTCGCCGGACGGACGGCTGCGCTGGCAGTTTTGCCGCGCCGCGGTCGTCACCGCCTACAGCGAGCTCTGCACCGACCCGCCTCCGCCCCCAGTCCTCGCGGTGCCGGCGCTGCTCGTGCACGCGGAGTGGTTCGGCCTGGTGCGCGAGGAGCAGCTCGAGGAGTACGCGCACGCTCTAGGCGACCGGCTCGAGCTGGTCGCCGTGCCCGGCGGGCACATCGTCTACTGGGACGCCTACGAGGAGACCGCGGCGGCGGTCGAGAAGTTTCTCTGGCGTCACGGTCACGTTTCCCACGCGTGACGGTTTCGCCGCTACGGTCGACCCAGGGGGGAACATACGGGGGACCCCCGGGGGTTCAGAGCTGAGGTGTCACAAAATGCGCGCGCCGAGGGCGCTCGCGACGAGCTCGACCGCGAGCTTCGCGGTCTGGTTCTCCCGGTCGAGGATCGGGTTGACCTCCACCACCTCGAGCGAGTGCACGAGGCCCGACTCTGCGGCGAGCTCCATCGCGAGGTGCGCCTCGCGATAGGAGAGGCCGCCGCGAACCGGCGTGCCCACGCCTGGAGCCACCTCCGGATCGAGCACGTCCAAGTCAAGGCTCACGTGGACGAACCCGGGCCCTGCGATGTGCTCGAGCGCCTCGTGCATCGCCTTCTCGACGCCGACCCGGTCGAGATCGCTCATCGTGAACACGAGCGCGTCGAGCTCCGAGAGCAGCTCCCGCTCGGGAGGATCGAGTGACCGCACGCCCAGCAGTGCGACCCGCCGCGGCTGGAGAGCCGGCAGCACGTAGGCGTCACTCTCGAACTCCGGCCCGCCGAGGCCGAGCGCCGCGGCCAGCGGCATCCCATGGACGTTTCCGGTCGGAGAGGTGCCAGGCCGATTCAGGTCGCCGTGGGCGTCCAGCCAGAGCACGCCGCCGGGCCCGGAAGCTCGCGCGAGGCCACCGAGGGTGCCCAGTGCAACCGAGTGGTCGCCCCCGAGCACGAGGGGCAGGAAGCCCTCCTTGACCGCGTGCGCGACGTTGTCCGCGATCCGCTCGCAGGTCTCCTTGATCTGCGCCAGGAAGCGAACCCGCTCATCGCCGACGGCGCTCGCCTCCGGGACGGCCGTCATCACATCCCCCCAGTCGAGGCAGCGCCGGCCGAGCTCCTCGATTCGAGGCTTGAGCCCCGCGTAGCGGATCGCCGAAGGGCCCATGTCCACTCCGCGGCGGCCCGCACCCAGGTCGAGCCCGGCACCGATCACCGCCACCGTTTGGAGGGTTTCTTGAGTGTTCACGCCGGCAAGGCTAGCGTTGGCTTCTCATGAGTCACGCGCCGTCGGAGGAGACTCATATCCGTGTGCTGATCGCAGACGACGACCGCGCGTTCCTGAGCTCGCTCCACGTGCTTATCGACCGACAACCCGAACTGGCCGTGATCGGAACCGCGCTGGACGGGCTCGAGGCGATCGAGCTCGCCGACGACCTCGACCCCGACGCCGTCGTGATCGACCTGCACATGCCATTGCTCGACGGCGTGAGTGCAGCGGCCCGGCTGCGACGCGATCACCCCAACCTCTGCCTGATCGCGCTCACGGGCGACGACGCGCCTGCGCTACACCGGGCGGTGCGCGAGGCCGGAGCCGACGAGGTGCTGCTCAAGAGCGAGCTCGTCGAGGGTCTCCTGGAGCGGCTTGCAGCGGCGCGCGCGAGGACTTAGAGGAAGGCTCGGCGGAAGTGGCGAGGGCCGGAATCGAACCGGCGACACCACGGTTTTCAGCCGTGTGCTCTACCAACTGAGCTACCTCGCCGCGGTCGCCTAGTCTAGCCACGCCGCGCGCAAAGGAAGGACGTCCGGGCCGGTGTGACCGCGCCGCGAACGTCCTTTGATCTGCAGCCTAAACCTGCTCCTGCTTGCGGGCAAGGAAGGCCGTGCCCGGGCCGACCTGGAAATCCGCAAACTCCGAGAAACCGCGGCGCGAGAGCTCGCTGAGCAGGCGCTCGGGCGCTACCCAGATCGGGGTTTCCGGCCCCACCGAGAACGAGAAGAGCGCCCATCCCCCGGGGGCGAGCACCCGGGCGAGCTCGTCGAAGAACGGGATCATGTTGGCCAGCGTGACGAGCTCGAACGAGGCGTCGTCGTAAGGCAGCCGCGCCGAATCAGCCTGCTCGAACCGAACGCGTTCCGCCAGCTCCGGCGGAGTCTTCCTCCGAGCCTCCGCAAGCATGTCCTCTGCAAGGTCGGCGCCGGTCACCTGCGCCTCGGGAAAGTGGCGCGCAACCGAGAAGGCGGCCGCACCGGTTCCGGTACCCAGGTCGAGCGCCCGGCGCGGCGATCCGTCCACGCTCTCGAGCGCCCGCTCGAACGAGCTCAGATGGGCCGGGTCGCGCATGGTGTCCCAGTTCGGCGCCAGGCGGTCGAACTGTGCGCGCATCAGGGGACGGAACGTGCGCCAGAGCAGCGGCCAGCGCACGACAGCGTCCGTCGCTAGGCGGGCGAAGCGCCGGCCGAGCTTTCGCTCGAGCTCCTTCCTCATGGCGTGCGCAGGTGGATCCGCACTTCCTGCCCCGCCTCCACGCCGAACATGGCGGCCGCGCTGCCGCCGCTGATCGCGATCGCAACGTTCCCGTAGGCGTCCTCGTACAGGATGATGTCGCCCGCCCGTGCATCCGCGAAGGTGCGCGCGGCCACCGCGTAGTAGCGATCGAGCGCGATCTCGAGCTCGACCGTGACGCCGGGGAGCACCGCTGCGTGCTCGAGATGCTCGCGCCTGAGGTTGAGCTGGACGTTCCCGAAGTGGTCGACGTAGAGCACGACTGCCCGGATCCGGTTCTGGCCGACCTCAGGCTCGGGAACGTCGAGGTGGACCAGCGCCTGCGAATCGACGGGCGGTCCGAGCTCCTTCAAGGCGACCCCGAGCGCGAGATGAGCCGCAGCGGGGGAGAAGAGGTCGCGGCCGTGGAAGGTGCGCGAGACGATGTCGAGCGCGTAGTCGGGATTCGAGAGCTCATGGGCCTCCTCGACTCCACCGAGAGCGTCTGCAGCCGGCATCAGGAGCCCGTTGTCGGGGCCGACGAGGAGTCGCCCATCCCCCGTGCGCAGGGCGAGCGGGCGCCGGTGCCCGCCGACGCCCGGGTCGACCACCGCTAGGTGGACGCCCTCGGGCATGTACGGCAGCGTGTTGCAGAGCACGAGCGCGCCCTGCAGCACGTGCTGCGGAGGGATCCCGTGCGTGATGTCGATGATCTCGACCTCGGGAGCGAGGCGTTTCATCACTCCGTGGCACGTGCCCACGAAGTCGTCCTGGAGCCCGAAGTCGGACAGAAAGGTGATGACCACGGCGGGAGCCTAAGGCGTCCAGCTCGGGGACGCCGACCATGGAGGCCGTGCGGGCTCTGCCCGTGCGGCCGTTCTAGACCGCGGCTCGCGCCACGGCTGCAACGAGCCCGTCGAGGTCGTGTGTCTCCGCCTCCTCGACGACCCGTATGCCCGCGGCCCTCGCCGCGCGAGTCGTCTCCGGCCCGATCGAGACGGCGGGCAGCTCGAGGCCGAGCGCTCCGAGCGCCTCGGCGGCCGAGGCCGAAGCCAACACGACCAGATCCCCGGCCGGGGGCGGTTCGGGGCGGAGCCGGTGCGTGCGGTAGAGCGGCACGAACTCGGCGCCGAGCGCGTCCACGAGGTGGCGGCGAGCACGCTCTGCGCCGGCGAAGAGCGTGCGCTCCCGCGGAGCCGGCAAGCTCCGCGACCAGGCCCTCCTGCGTCGAGACCAGCGGAACGAGGGCCGGCTCGACGCCGCCTTCACGCAGCGCGGCGGCGGTGCCCGGGCCGATCGCCGCCACCGGCGGCAGCTCGCCACGCGCCCGGCGCAGGAGCTCGCGAGCGCCGAAAGGGCTCGTGACGACGACCCGGTCGTACCCGGCGACCTCGATCTCTTCGGGCCCGATCGGCTCCAGCTCGATGAGCGGGCAACGAACCACCTCGTGCCCAAGAGCCTCGATCCGACTCGCGAGCGGCTCGACCTGCTCCCGCGTGCGCGTAACGATCACCTTCAAGCGCTTCAAGCCGGACCCATCCCCAACCCCCACCCACCCGGGGGTTTCTTCACGCTAGCGCGCCGCGACGCGCGGGTGTGTGACCGGTTCGTGCCGATTTCGTCACGCCGGGACGAACGCGGCCAGCTCGGACGCAAGCGCGACCGGGTCGTCGCCGCTGCGCCGCTCGATCCAGCTGCCGTCCTCCGCGGCGATCAGCGCCGTCAGTGTCGTGCCGTCGTGGAACGCAGCCACCGGCGCGAGGCAACCGCCGCCGAGCGTGGAAACACAGGCGCGCTCGGCCGATACCCGCCGGCGAGTCTCGGGATCGTCCCCCCTCGCGACCAGCTCCTCCTCGCCCGCGCGCACCTGGAGCGCCAGCGCCCCCTGGCCCGCCTCGGGCAGCACCTGCTCGGGCTCGAGCCGCAGACCGATCTCGTCCGCAAGTCCGAGCCGGTCGAGCCCGCAGGCCGCGAGCACGACTGCGTCGAGCCCCCGCTCTCCCCGCTTGCGCAGCCGGGTGTCGATGTTCCCCCGTAACGGCTCGATCGAGAGCTCCGGCTCCAAGGCAAGCAGTTGGGCACGGCGGCGGACCGACGCCGTGCCGACCCGCATCCCCGGCCACAGCCCGGAGGCACCACAGAGGGCATCCCGCGGATCCTCGCGCTCGAGGTATGCGCCCACCACCAGGCCCTCCGTGTCCGAGGAGGTCATGTCCTTCGCGGAGTGCACGGCAACGTCGATGCGCCCCTCGAGCAGCGCCTCCTCGATCTCCTTGACGAAGACCCCGCGCGAGCCGATCTCCCCGAACGGCTTCGTCCGGTCGCGATCGCCGGCGGTGGTGATCGGCATCAGCGCGATCTCGATCCCAGTCCCGCGCAAACGCGAAGCCGCCAGCTCCGCCTGGGTCAGCGCGAGCCTGGAGCCGCGCGAGCCGACGCGGAGCAACACCTAGTCCGAGCCCACCTTCCGCCGGGCGAGCTCCGCCAGCTCGTCGACGTCACGCTCGAGTCGCGACAGCTTCGAGGCGATGATCGCCACCCACGCCAGCACCGCGACGAACACGACCAGGTACGCGGCCGCGACGTACTTCTCGCCGGTGCTCACGCCAGCAGTTCCCTGAGCTCGCGGATCCGCTCGTCGAGCCGCTTCCCTGCAAGCTCGACCCGGTACATCGTTCCCGCGAGCGTGAGCAACCCGGCCCACGCGACGCAGAACGCGAGGAACATGGAGCCCGACATCTGCGGCCCATTGCTCGTGAAGACGGTCGGGTGGATGAAATCGTTCGCGAGCCGGATCGAGAGCCAGCTGACCGGGATCAGCACGACCCCGAAGAGCGCGTAGACGGCACACATGTTGGCCCGCGCAGGGCCCGGCTCGACCGAGTAGCGCAGCATGAAGTAGGCCGAGTAGAAGAGGAACAGGATCAGGAACGTGACCAGCTGGTTCGAGCTCCAGGTCCACCAGGTCCCCCACGAGACCCGCGCCCAGATCGAGCCGGTCACAAGGGTCAGCGCGCCGAAGATGACGCCCTGGTGGATCGCCGCGTAGCTCTCGAGGTCGGCCCCAGGGCTCCGCTTCCAGAGGTGCAGGAACGCTTTCGCTGCGCCCCAGCCGAAGCACGCGTACGAGGTCAGCGCGATCGGGACGTGGATGTAGAAGATCTTCTGCGAGAGGCCCTGGTCGCCGTCGATCGGCGCGTAGAAGAAGACGAGCGCGAACGCCGCCGCCATGAGCGCGACGGCACTCCAGGCGAGCACGGGCAGTTGGATGTCACGCAGGCGGGCGGGCACGGGAAACCGCTGGAATCATCGCAGAACGAGCGCGCTGCCCGGCCGCTAGACTCGCCGCGTGGCCGACCTCGGGCGTGCCGCTCTCATTGTCGCCTTCGGGCTCGCGCTCTACGCGGCGCTCGCGGGCGGGCTCGCCGCCTACCAGGGTCGCCGCCGGCTGCACGAGTCGGCGCGCAACGCGCTCTTCGGGGCCTTCGGCGCGACGGCGGTCGCTGCGCTCGTGCTCCTGCAGGCACTCCATGCCCGCGACTTCTCGTTCACCTACGTGGCCGAGCACTCGAGCCGGAAGCTGCCGTTCCCGTACTCGTTCAGCGCTTTCTGGGGCGGCCAGGAGGGCTCGCTGCTGCTCTGGCTGCTCGTCCTGACCGGCCTCGGCTCGCTCGCCGTGGCGCTCAACCGCGACCTGATCCGCCGCCTCCTGCCCTGGACGGTGGCCGTGCTCGGCGGCGTGGCGAGCTTCTTCGCGCTCCTGCTCGTCTTCGTCGCCAGCCCGTTCGCGCGGCAGACCGCGCCCGCCGACGGCGCCGGGCTCGTGCCGAGCCTGCAGAACCCCTACATGATGATCCACCCGCCGCTGCTCTACCTCGGCTACGTCGGCCTCACGATCCCATTCGCCTTCGCCGCGGCGGCGCTCCTCTCGGGCCGGGTGGACGAGCGCTGGATCGTCGTCACCCGCCGCTGGACACTGCTCGCCTGGACCGCGCTCGGGATCGGGATCCTGCTCGGCGCCAAGTGGGCCTACGAGGAGGTCGGCTGGGGCGGCTACTACGCGTGGGACCCCGTCGAGAACGCCGCGCTGATGCCGTGGCTCGCCTCGACGGCCTTCCTGCACTCGGTGATGGTGCAGGAGAAGAAGAACATGCTGCGGATCTGGAACGCGGTGCTGGTCTCGCTCGCGTTCTGCCTCTCGCTCTTCGGCACCTTTCTGACCCGGAGCGGCGTGATCAGCTCGATCCACAGCTTCACCCAGTCGGCGATCGGCCCCTGGTTCCTCGGCTTCATCGTGCTCGTCGCAGCGTTCGCGACCGCGCTGATCTTCTACCGGCTGCCGCTGCTGCGCACGACGACGCGGCTCGAGTCGCTGGCCTCGCGCGAGGCGGCCTTCCTCTACAACAACCTGCTGCTCGTCGCCTTCACCCTGACCGTGCTCTGGGGGGTCGCCTTCCCGTTGCTCTCGGAGGCGGTGCGGGGAGAGCCGATCACCGTCGGGGCGCCCTACTTCAACTTCTTCCTGCGCGTGCTCGGGCTGCCCCTGCTGCTCCTGATGGGGATCGGACCGCTCGTCGCCTGGCGGCGCAGCTCGCTTCGCGCTCTAGGCGTGAGCCTGATCTGGCCGGCCGTGGTCGCGCTCGTCACCGGAGCGGTGCTCCTCGCGCTCGGGAGCGGGCTCGAGCCTGCCCGGCCTGGTCGCCTACACGTTCTGCGCCTTCGTGCTCGGGGCGATCGTGCTCGAGTTCCTCCGCGGCACACGAGCGCGCAAGGCACTCGGCGCGTCGAGTTGGCCGGCCGCGTTCTCGTCGCTCGTCGGGCGCAACCGCCGCCGCTACGGCGGCTACATCGTCCACGCGGCGATCGTGTTGCTGGCGCTCGGCATCGCCGGAGGCGCCTACGGCTCGACGAAGGTGCGAGAGCTGAAGCCCGGGGACTCGATGTCCATCCGCGGCTACCACTTGACCTACCTCGATGCGGTCGCTCGGAAGGGGCCGAACCGAACCGAGATTCGCGCGCGCGTGGCGGTATCCCGCGGCGGCAAGAACCTCGGCGTCTACATGGCCGGCAAGAACCAGTATCCGGCCGAGGGGCAGACGTCAAACGAGGTCGGCATCCGCACGGACTGGCTGCGCGCCGAGGACCTCTTTCTGATCGGAGAGCAGTTCAATCCGCAAACGAAGCTCAATCCCACCGGCTCGGTCGTGCTCAAGGTGCTCGTCAACCCGCTCGTCGACCTCGTCTGGCTTGCGGGCTTCGTGTTCCTCTTCGGCTCGCTGATCGCGATGTGGCCGGACGAGCTCGAGCAGCGCCGCCTGGCGCGCCGCACCGAAGCTGTGCCCGTCACTCCGTGACGACGTACTCGAACGAGGCCCAGGCGAGCAGCGCGAAGATCGCGTCGTAGAGCGCAAGGAAGCCGAGGTAGCGGCCCGGGTCGCCGACGACGCTGGCGCCGACCCCGCCGATCACGATCGGCAGCGCGAGCGGCAGGAAGAGCAGCGGTAGGAGCAGCTCCCGCGCGCGGCCCGCGGCTGCCATCGCAGCGAGGAGCGTCCCGACGGCGCAGATGCCGAGATCTGCGAGCAGCACGCCCGCAACCGTCGACCAGCCGACCGGCGAGAAGAAGAGCGCGAAGGCCGGGAGCGCCACCGCCTCCGCCAGCACGAGAAAGGCGAGAGTTGCGATGCCCTTCGAGAGCCAGATCGCACTGCGATCGACCGGCGCGAGCACGAGGCCGTCCAGCAGGCCCTGCTCCCGCTCGGCGACGAAGGCGCGGCCGAGACCGAGCAACGCGGTGAAGAGGATCGCGACCCAGAGCAGGCCGAGCTCGGCGAGCCGCGAGGAGCCGTCGGGCAGCGCGAAGTGGAAGACCACGAGGATCGCGATCACGAAGAGCAGCATCGCCGGCACCGTGTCGCGAGCCCGCAGCTCGAGCCGCAGGTCCTTGCGCGCCAGCACCGCCGCGTCTCCGAAGTACCTACGCAAGGGCGAGTCTCCCGCTTTCGAGAGAGGCAACGCGCTCGGGATCGTGCGTGGCGACGAGGATCGTCCGGCGATCGCGCATCCCGGCGAGCTCGCGGTCGAGCAGCTCCGAGCCCTCCGCGTCGAGCCCGGCGAACGGCTCGTCGAGGATCAGTAGCTCGGGCTTGTGCAAGAGCGCGCGGGAGAGCGCGAGCCGCTGTAGCTGGCCACGAGAGAGCGCGGAGGCTCGCTGGCCTCGCTCCTCCCAGAGGCCGAAGCGCTCGAGCAGCATCCCGATCCGCTCGCGCCGCTCGGGCACGTGGTAGAGCCGCCCGTACAGGTCGAGGTTCTCGAGCGCGGTCAGCTCGCGGTAGACGAGCGGCTCGTGGCCGAGGAAGCCGATCAGCCCGCGCTCGGGCTCGATCTCGAGCGACCCGCCGGTCGGCACGGCGAGCCCCGCGCAGAGGCGGAGCAGCGTCGTCTTGCCCGCGCCGTTGGCTCCTGTGACAACGAGGAACCCGCCGCGCTCGAGCTCGAAGTCGAGGCCCCGCAGAACACGCTTGAGCCCGTAGCGCTTCTCGAGCCCGACCGCGCGGATCATGCGAGCGCGTCCGCGAGCACGAAGGCGAAGAACGCGACCGAGATCACGCCGTTCATGGTGAAGAAGGCCGTGTCCAGGCGGCGCAGGTCGCCCGGCCGGACGAGCGAGTGCTCGTACGCGAGCAGGCCCGCGACCACGGCGACCCCGAGCCAGTAGAGCACTCCGACGTCGAGCCCGAGCCCGACGGCAGCCAGCAGCGCGACGGTGCCGAGGTGGAACAGCCGCGCGCCCCAGAACACGCCTGCTTCGCCGAAGCGCACCGCCACCGACTGAAGCCCCTGCTCCCGGTCGATCTCGAGATCCAGGAGCGAATAGAACAGATCGAAGCCCGCAACCCAGAAGGCGACCGCGCCCCCGAGCGCCCAGGCCTCCCACGGAATCGTCCCGGTGATCGCCGCCCAGGCCCCGACCGGCGCGAGACCGTCGACGGCGCCGAGCCACAGGTGGCAGAGCCACGTCCAGCGCTTCAGATACGGGTAGATCACGAAGCCCACGACAGGGATCGGCCAGAGCCAGTGCACGAGCGGGTCGAGCTGGTAGACGGCGATCAGGAAGAGGGCGAGCGAGCCGGCGCAGAAGAGGACGACCTGCGCCTTCGAGAGCAGGCCGGCCGGAAGCTCGCGCCTGGCAGTCCGGGGGTTGCGCGCGTCGAGGCCGGCGTCGATCAGCCGGTTCAGCCCCATCGCGAGCGAGCGGGCGCCGACCATCGCCACGGTGATCCAGACCAGGTCGTGCGCGCTCGGAGCCCCGTCCACGGCGAGGAACGCCCCGACGTAGGCAAACGGGAGCGCGAAGATCGTGTGCTCGAACTTGACGAGCGAGTAGAACCGCCGCGGATACGCAATAGCGGTCATGTCTGCTTGTGCGCGGTCGGCTTGCCCGCCAGCAACGCGATCGCGTGCGCCAGCGCAGGGCGCAGCACCTCGAAGCCGTCGCGGCAGCCGCCCGGCGAGCCGGGAAGGTTCACCACGAGCGTCTCGCCGCGGACGCCTGCGATCCCGCGCGAGAGCAGCGCATGCGGAGTCTTGGCGATCGAGTCGGCGCGGATCGCCTCGGCGATCCCCGGCGCGACGCGCTCCAGCACTTCGGCCGTCGCCTCAGGAGTGACATCGCGCGGCGCAAGGCCGGTGCCGCCGGTGGTCAGCACGATCACCGCCTCCTCGGCGAGCTCGGCAATTGCTTCGGCAATCGCGTCGCGGTCGTCGGGCACGATCGCGCCGCGCGACCTCGTGGCCCTCCGCTGCGAGAAGCCCGGCGAGCAGCTCGCCGCTCTCGTCCTCGCGCGTTCCCTCGGCGACGCCGTCGGAGACCGTCAGCACCGCCGCCCTCACTCGAGCGGCTCCTTCGTCTTCTCGAGCAAGCGAACTTCGGCGAGCTCCATCGAGGAGTCGATCGCCTTCGCCATGTCGTAGATCGTCAGCGCCGCGATCGACGCCGCGACGAGCGCCTCCATCTCGACTCCGGTCTGCGCGGTGGTCTCAGCCGCAGCAACGATCGAGACTCCGTCTTCGCCCACTCCGATCCGAACCTCGACGTGACTCAGCGGCAGCGGGTGGCAGAGCGGGATCAGCTCGCTCGTGCGCTTGGCGGCCATGATCCCGGCGAGCTTGGCGGCCGCGAGCGCGTCGCCCTTCGGCAGGTCTGTGAGCCGCGCAGCCGTCTCGGGTTTCACCCGCAACGTCGCCTGGGCCACGGCCCTTCGGCGGGAGAGAGGCTTGCCGCCGACGTCCACCATCCGAAGCTCGCCGGCCTCGTCGAGATGCGAAAGCTCACTCACGATCTGGAACGGTATCGCGCCCGGGATCGTGATCGAGAAGCTCCGTCTCTAGGTAACGGCGGCCCCGCAGCGGTCGAGGTCGGCCAGCTGGGCCTCGATCCAGGCCGCGACGTCATGTTCACGCACCTGCTGGGAGATCGCCTCGAGCCGCCTCCGCCGCTCGGCCTCCGGCATCGTCAGTGCCCGGTCGATCGCCTCCGCCTGACCGGCGACGTCGAACGGGCTGACGCTGACCGCCCACTCGCCGAGCTCGTCGTGCGCACCCGCGTTCTCGGAGAGGATCAGCACACCGTCGCGCTCGTTCACGAGCGGCGCCTCCTTCGCGATCAGGTTCATGCCGTCGAAGATCGCGTTCACGAAGAGCACGTCGAACTGCTTGTAGGCGGCCACCGAGGCGGCGAAGTCGTCCTCGATCACGAGCTCGATCGGAGCCCACCCGCCCTGCTGGAAGCGATCGTTCACGCGCCGGGCTTCGCGCTGGACCGCACCCAGGTACTCCGCGTACTCGGGAATGTCCTGCCGGGACGGATCGAGCAGCGCGAGCATCCCCACCCGGCGAGCCATCTCGGGATGGGCGTCGAGATAGAGCTCGAAGGCGCGGAAGCCCCGGACGATGTTCTTGGAGGGGTCGGTGCGGTCGACCCGCAGCACGAGCTTCTCCGGGCGACGGGCGACAAGCGCCCGCTCGGCGGCGAGGACGTCCTCGCTGTTCGCGAGCTCGTCGAACTCGGCCGGTTCGACCGAGATGGGATGCACGGTCACGAGCGAGCGGCGACCACGGTACGTTGCGGTGCTCTCACCGAAGTCGCACGAGGCGCCCGCGAGGTCGCTCGAAGTCCGCAGGAAGTTGAGCCGCCAGCGGTGGGTGTGGAACCCGACCACGTCGTTGGCGAGCAGGCCGTCGTGCACCGCCAGGCGGATGGGCTCCGGGAGCACGTGCCAGTAATCGGCCTGCGGCCACGGGATGTGGACGAAGTGGGCCAGCAAGGCATCGGGCGCGCGCTCGCGCACGAGCCGCGGTGCGAGGTAGAGCTGGTAGTCGTGGAAGAAGACCGCCGCGTCGGGCTCTAGCTCGAGCTCCTCGAGCACGGCTTCCGCGAAGCCCTCGTTCACGCGCGTGTAGCCCTCGTCCCAGGCGTGCCGGAAGGCGACGTCCACCGACGGCGTGTAGGCGAGCTCCCAGAGGTAGTGCTGCAGGAACCAGAGCATCGGGTTCGAGACGACGTTGTAGAACCAGTCGTAGGCCGTCTCGTCGTGCGCGACGAGCCGCAACCGGAAGGCCGAGCCATCGCGCGCGTGCTCGTCGATCGCGGCTCCCCCGGCCTCGGCGACGACGGCGCGGTCCTCGGGGGTCATCGCGCTCGCGATCCAGGTGACGTCGTGGTGGGAGACGAGGCTCCGCAGCGCAGTCACGAGCCCGCCGCCTCCGCGCCGTGCGATTCGCTCGCCGCCGCGATCGCGCGCGAACGTGACCGGCCCCCGGTTGGAGACGACGATCAGCTTCCTGCGGCGAGCCATGTCTAGCCGGACGACGCGGCGCCGACCATCGCCACCTCGGCGCCGGCGGTGTCGTTCCCCGAAAGCTTGTTCAGCAGCACGAGCCAGTCCCGCAGCAGGCGCGGCATCAGGAAGTTCCTGCGTACGTACTCCTTGCCGCGCAGAGCGTGCTGCCGAGCGACGGCCGGGTCAGCCAGGATCTCGAGGCACGCCTGAGCGCACTCCGCGGGGATTCGGGATCCACTAGCCAGCCGGTCTCGCCGTCCTGGATCTGGGCGACGATCCCGCCGACGCGGCCCGCCACGACCGGACGTGTCTTCCAGAGAGCCTCGGTCACGGTCAAGCCAAAGCCCTCCTTGATCGACTTCTGGACCACCGCCGCCGAATGCACCTGGAAAGCATTCACCTCGACCGAGCCCACGTTGTTCAGGTTCGAGAGGATGTAGACGTCCGGGTCGCCCGCCGCGTGCGCGACAGTGCGGTTGTAGTAGTCCCAGCCTTCGGGATCGTCGTGCGCCATCGAGCCAACGAGCGCGAGCTGCACCTCCGGGTGCTCGGCCTTCACCAGGCGGTACGCGTCGATCACGCCCAAGGGGTCCTTCCACGGATCGAAGCGGGAGACCTGCGTCAGCAGCGGTCGTTCCACGTCGATCCCGAACTGGTCGACGATGTACGCCGCGTCCTCGGGCGAGAGCGCCATGTTCTTGGGCGTCAGCGGGTCGATCGCAGGCGGCCAGATGTAGGAGGACGGCATCCCCTCGGCGCGCGGCACGTACTCGGGCATGTGGAAGATCGCCGCGTCGTAGCGCGCGAACCAGGGCAGCAGGAACTCGAGCACGTCCGGGTTCGGGTGCGAGAGATCGATGTGGCAGCGCCAGATCCAGTAGGCCGAGCTGTCGGGGAAGTGCTCGATCATCCCGGCCGGCTGAGGATCGTGGACAAGGACGAAGTCGTACTCGTCCTCGAACTCCTGCGCGTTCAGGGCCTGGAAGCGGCGGAAGACCTCCTGCTGTGTCTTCGTCAGCCCCTGCGGGTCGCCCTGCAACGCGTTGTGGATCGTCTTCGTCGCGGCGAAGAACTCCTCGGCGCCGTTGATGATCCGCCACTCCGCGTCGAGGCCCGCATCGCGCATCAGCGGCACGAGCGCGTAGTTGATCTCGGCTACCCCACCGCCGAACGCGGTCGCGGACAGGTGGACGAGCCGCTTGCCCTCGAGGGGCTCCGCCAGCCGGCGGATCTCCTCCATGAGGCCGCGGGTCGCGATCGTCGCGTAATCGACGAGCGACTTCTGTCCGACGTTAACGAGCTGCAACATGGTCTGAGGCGGAACCGGCCGAGAATAGCGGTCGAGCTAGCTCGCGAGGAACTTGACGAACCGCAGGCGTGAACCGCCGCCTTCCCGCGGCTCGATCTCGACCTCGTCGGTGACTGCGCGGATGATCTCGATGCCGAGCCCGCCCTCCGAGAGCTCGTCGCCGTTGCCCCCGTTGGGATCATGCGGCTCGAAGCCTGCGCCCGCGTCGCCGACCTCGACGGCGAGCCGGTCCGGCTGAAGCTCGTAGACGATGTCGACGACTCCTGCGCCGCCTTCCGCGTAGGCGTGCTTGACCGAGTTGGTGCACGCCTCGGTCAGGGCGAGCTTGAGATCGTGCAGCGTCTCGTCGGAGACCGGGTGAACGCCCGCGATCGCCGTCAAGGCAAGGCGCCCGAGGGTGATGTACTCAGGGCGTGCGGGAATGGTCAGCCGCACCGAGCGGCTGTCAGCGCTCATCGAAGCTCCTTTGCCCTCTGAACCGTCGGCCCTAACCCGGCCGCAGCGGGCTCGTCCCTCATCCGGTCGTCTCGGACCGCTCGCCGAGGCGCACGGAGACAACGCGTTGCTCGTCTCCACGACGGATCGTGAAACGGACGAGCTGCCCTGGAGAGAATGAGGTTGTGACAATTCGCACGATATCTTCGGAGCTCCTGACCGTCTGACCGTCGATTGCGACGATCACGTCGCCGCCGCGTGTGAATTCGCTCCCGAGCACCTGCTCCCTGCCGGAGCCGCCGCGCAGCCCCGCCGTCGCCGCTGGGCTCCCTTTGACCACGTTGGTGATCACGGCGCCCCGTTCGACCGGATAGCCGAACCGCTTCGCCACCGCCGGGGTCAGATCCTCGGTCTTGACGCCCACGAACGCGTACGAAACGGAACCGTTTGCGATCAGCTGCTGGATCGAGCGCTTGACCGAATTGATCGCGACCGCGAAGCCGACGCCTTCGGCGTTACCGCTCGTGCTGCGGATCTGCGCGGTGATCCCGATCACGCGGCCGCGTGCGTCGAAGAGCGGGCCGCCCGAGTTGCCGTGGTTGATCGGCGCATCGGTCTGGATCGCGTCCACCAGGTTGTAGTCGGAGGTGAGGGAGTCGATCGAGCGCTTCGTCGCCGAGACGACCCCGACGACGAGGGAGTTCTCGTTCCCGAACGGGCTTCCGATGGCGGCGACCGGCTCGCCGACAGTGACCGCGGCAGAGTTACCGAGCGGCACCGGCGCCAGGGCATGCGCTCCGGGGGCGACCCGGATCAGCCCCACGTCGTCGAAGACGTCCCAACCGACGATCTTCGCCTCGACTCGATCGTGATCCTGGAACTCGACGTAGACCTTGTCGGCCGGCTGTGCGACCTCGCCGTCACCGGCGGTCGTGATCACGTGTGAGTTCGTGACGATGAAACCCTTGGGGGAGACGACGATGCCGGAGCCCAACGCCTTCTCCGCGGTGGCCGGGTCGGTGCCGTAGACCGCGACGATCGTCACCACTCCGGGCGAGCGGCGGGCGTAGATCGCCTTCGGGTTGAAGCCGTTGCCGATCAGCGGCTTCACCGAGGGGCCGACGGCCACCGGGCTTGCCTGGCCCGCAGCGGGCGGCAGCGGCGAGGAGCGGAAGACCGTGGTCGTGGAGTCGGAGCCGGCCCAGCCGACCGCCTTCGCGAGCCCCAGCGCAAGGAGCGCCCCCGCAAGGGCGCATGCGAGAGCTACAGCGGCAAAGGGGGCGATTCGCAAAGCCGTCGCACTGTAGCTACGTGCTGGCGGAAAGTGGCTTTTCGCGTGAAAACAGCTCCGGGCTCGCCGTTTTCTCCCGCGGAAGCGCCAGCCGGAAGACGGTCTGTCCGGGGCGGGAATCGACCTCGATCGTGCCGTCCATCAGCTCGGCCAGCTCCCGCGCGATCGCCAGACCGAGGCCACTGCCCGAGGCGCGGGTGCCGTCGAGCCGGTAAAAGCGCTCGAAGAGCTGATCGAGCTGCTCGGAGGCGATACCCGGCCCCTCGTCCTCGACCTCGAGCACGGCCTGGCCGTCTCGAAGGCTCGCGCGCACCCGGACCGCAATGCCCGGCGGCGTGTGCAACAGCGCGTTCTCGACGAGGATCCGGCCGATCTGCAGCACGCGCAGCTCGTCGGCGTCGGCAAAGACCGGCTCCGAGGCGGTGGCCTGGAGCGAATGCTCGGTGCCCTGCGCCACGGGGTGAAACTCCTCTGCGAGCTCCTCGGCGAGCGCCCCGAGATCGACCGGCTCCCGTTGGACGGTGAGCCGGCCCGCGTCCAATCGCGTGAGGTCGAGCAGATCGGACGCGAGCTTCGTCAGCCGCGCAACCTGTTCGTGCATCGAGGCGAGGAACTCCCGCCTGGTCGGCTCGTCCAGCTCCTCATCCGACAGCAGCTCCAGGAAGCCGCCGAGCGAGAAGAGCGGCGTGCGCAGCTCATGCGAGGCGTTCGCGACGAATTCGCGCCGCGCGTCGTCCAGCTGCGCAAGGCGAACGCGCATGCGCTCGAACGCGTCGGCGAGCCTGCGCAGCTCCCCGCCGCCCGTGTCGCGCACGGGCTCGTCGAAGCGCCCGCTCGCGATCCGGTCGGCAGCCCGCTCGAGCCGCCGAATGCGGCGCGCGAAGAGCCATGCACCCCCGTAGCCGAGCAACAGGGCGATCAGCAAGGCAGCACCCGCGGCGATCAGCAAGCGGCGCTGCACCTGATGGACACTCGAGAGCTGGTCCTGGAGCGAGTCGGTCAGAAGGAGAGCGGCCGAGCGGCTCGGCACGAAGACGGCCGCCTCCGCGTAGCGCCGGCCGCCCCGTTCCACCGTCCCGCTCTCGGAGCGCTCCCGCAGCAACCCGCGGATGGCGATCGGGTCGGATTGGATGTCCTCGGACAGCGTCGCGCCGCGCGAGTCCCTGAAGACTTGTAAGAGAGGCTCGGGCTTCGCCGCAAGCAGCGAAACCAGCAGCACACGCGCGTTCGTGCTGGCCGAGGCGTTCTCGACGAAGTTCTGTTCGTCGACCGGCGTTCCCGGGACCCGGCGGGCGAGGTTTGCCCCGGCCTCCTCGAGTTGCGAGGTCCGCGTCTCGATCAAGCGGTTCTCCAGGGAGGGAACGACCGTCTCGTAGACGACGCCGAGCGCCACTGCGACGACGATCAGGAGCGCCAGGCTGAGCTGTGCCCCGACGCTGCGAAACGCGCGGCTCACCTGCGAAAGCGGTAGCCGACGCCGCGGACGGTCAGGATGAACTCGGGCGCGCGCGGGTCAGGCTCGAGCTTCTCGCGCAGATGACGCACGTGGACGTCGATCGTGCGTGGCTCGCGATACTCGGAGCCGCCCCAGAGCGCCTGCAGCAGCATCTCTCGGCTGTAGACGCGCCCCGGATGCGAGGCGAGCGTGCGCAGCAGCTCGAATTCGACGTACGTGAGCTGCACCGGCTTGCCGCGAACCTCGACGTCGCGCGTGGCGAGGTCGATTCGTAGTCCGTCGGCCTCGATCGCCTCCTCGTCCCGGTCGGTCGTCGCTGTCGCCGCGCGGCGAAGCAGCGCCCTCACGCGGCTCCGGAACTCCCGGATCGAAAAGGGTTTCGTGATGTAGTCGTCGGCCCCGAGCTCGAGGCCGAGAACCTTGTCGAGCTCGTCGTCGCGGGCCGTGAGCATGATGATCGGCACGCTGCTCGCCGCACGTAGGCGCTTGCACACTTCGAGCCCGTCGAGCTTCGGCAGCATCACGTCCAGCACGACCAGATCGACGTGCTGCTCGGCGAAGCGATCGAGCGCCTCCTGGCCGTCCCTGGCTTGAATCACCGTGAATCCATCCCGCTCGAGCGGGTACGCGAGGAGCTTCTGAACGGAGTCCTCGTCGTCGACGAGCAGGATGGTTGAGGAGTCGGGCATCGGCAGCGCCTGCCGGCGCACGTCGGTCTGCGCCCTACTATAGCCAGGGTATGGCGGCGCTCCCGCCCCGTTCTGCGCGGCGACGCCCGCGCCTAGGCTCGCTCGAGCGCCCGGTCAGCGGCCGCCTGTATCGAGGCACGTGGCTACTCGTCGGGATCCCTCTCCTAGCGGCCGCCTTCAGCGTGCACAAAGCCGAGCCGCTGCCCGCGCCGCAGTTTGCGCTGCCCCCGGCGTTCGACCGGTTCGGCGCGCTCGAGCTTGCGAACCAGCTCGCCCGCTTCTATCCGGACCGCATGCCGGGAACCGCCGGTGCGGCGGGCGCTGCAGCCTTCGTGCGCGAGCAACTCGCACCGTACGGGCTCAAGGTCGAAGCCGACCGCTTCCGCGCCGACCTCCCCGGACACGGGGAAGAAACACTCGTCAACCAGGTCGTGACTGTACCCGGCCGCTCGCCCGACGAGATCGTCCTGATGGCGCATCGGGACGACGACGGCACCGGCCCCGGGGCCGACAACAACGCCTCCGGGATCGCGGCGCTGATCCAGCTCGCGCGCTCGTACGGCTCACCGATTGGCGCAAGGCCGGTGAGCCCGACGCACACATTGGTCTTTGTCATCACCGACGGCGGTGCCTTCGGCGCGCTCGGCGCGCGGCGCTTCGCTGAGCAGCATCGTGGCCGGGTGGTCGCCGCGATCGACCTGACCGCCCTCGCCGGCCGCGGGCCACCGCGGATCGTCTTGACCGGGACCGAGCCCCGGATGGCGTCACCCGGCCTGGTCGAGACCGCAGCCCAGCGCGTGCTCGAGCAAACCGGCCGACGCCCAGCCCACCCGGGCGCGCTAGGCCAGCTGATCGACCTTGCTTTCCCATTCACGTTGCATGAGCAGGGGCCGCTGCTGGCACACGGCATACCGGCCCTGACCCTGACGAGCGGCGACGAGCGGCCGCCGGCGGCGTTCTCGGACCAGCCCTCGCGGCTGAACGCTGTCCGCCTGAACCAGCTCGGCCGTGCAGCGCAGCAGCTCCTGCGCTGGTTCGACTCGGGCGCCGAGCTCGCGCCCGGTACGGCGAGCTACATCTACTTCGGGCCACGCGTGCTGCCCGGCTGGGCGGTCGAGCTCGTCCTGATCGCCGCGCTCGCTCCGTTCCTCCTCACGGCAGTCGATCTCTTCGCGCGCTGCCGCCGCCGTCACATCCCGCTCACATCCGCGTTCCGGAGCTACCGCAGCAGGCTCGGGTTCTGGCTCTGGGTCGCGGTGCTGTTCGAACTCTTCGCCCTGCTCGGCTTCTGGCCGAAGGCGCCGGCTGTCCCGCTGCCCCTGGACGGTTCTCCGGCAACAGAGTGGCCGGTGGTGGCCCTGGTCGGGATCGCCTTCCTGAGCGGGCTCGGCTGGGTGGTTGTCCGCGCACGGCTTGCTCCGCGGCGGCGGCCGGTCTCGGCGACGGAGGAACTCGCCGGCGCGACCGCGGCCTTGCTCGGTCTTGCCGTGGTCGCTCTGCTCGTCGTCGCGACCAACCCGTTCGCGCTCATCTTCCTGCTGCCCTCGCTGCACGCCTGGCTCTGGTTGCCTCACTTCCGCGGCAGGCCGGTCTGGGCTCGCGCAGCGGTCCTGGCCGGAGGATTCCTCGGGCCGCTCCTGCTCCTCGGCTCTCTCGCTCTGCGCTACCACCTCGGCCTCGACGCGCCCTGGTATCTCGCCGAGCTGACCGCGAGCGGCTACGTGAAGCTGCCGGCGCTCGTGATCGCAGTCGGCTGGCTCGCCTCAGCCGGGCAGATGGCCGCCCTTGCCGCTGGACGGTACGCGCCGTATCCAACCGCGCAGGAGCGACCGCCCCGCGGGCCCCTGCGCGAGACGGTGCGGCGCGCCGTGCTTACAGTGCAGAGCGCGAGGAAGCGCGGATCCCAGACTGAGCGAAGGGCGTTGGAGGGGTGAAGATGAGACGGCTGTCCAGAATCGCCGGAACACTTCTGGCCGTGGCGGGCGTGGGCATGCTCGTGTGGGTACTCGTCGTCTGGCGCTGGCAGGACCCGTTCACCGCGCTCTACACGCACTGGAAGCAGCACCAGCTCTCCCAGGCCTACGAGCGCCGGTTCTCCGCGTACGAGCCGGCGCAGCTACGCCAGAACGAGGTCTCCGTCTCCGCAAGGACCAAAGTCATCGCGCGGGAGGCGCGCCTCTACCGGATCCATTCCGGACGCGGCCAGGCGATCGGTCGGATCCGCGTCCCGCGCCTGGACCTGAACATGATCCTCGTCAACGGCACAGACCACAACTCACTCACGAAGGGTCCGGGCCGCGACCGCCGGACCTACATGCCGGGCGAGGGGCAGCTGATCTACATCGCCGGCCACCGCACGACCTACCTCGCGCCGTTCGCCCACATCGAGCGACTCCAGAGCGGGGACGCGGTGACCCTCGACGTCCCGTACGCCACGTTCCGCTATCGCGTCTTCAAGCACAGGATCGTCGGCGCGCACGAGATGTCGGTCCTGCGTTCTCACGGCGTCGAGGTGGTCGAGCTCCAGGCCTGCCACCCAAGGTTCTTTGCCTCGCAGCGCTACATCGCCTACGCACGACTCGTGCGGGTCGAGCCGCGTGGCGGGGCCGCGTTCGAGCCGCCGGCGACGGCTCTGGCGGCCGCGCCGCTCGCTGCCAGACAGGGTTGACCTGCCTCAGCCGAGCCTGAGGTAGCGCACCGGCGCGCCGGCCGCGAGCTCGCCGTCGCCCCGCGGGAACAGGACCAGCGCATCTGCTCCCGCCGCGCGGGCGATCATGTGCGACTCCTGGCCGCCGAGCGGGTCGAGCACGACCGCGCCGTCCTCCAGGCGCGTCCGGGCCCGCACGAGCTCGTCCCGGTCCGGGTTCAGTTTTGCGTCAGCACCAAGCCTCCCGGGCTCGAACCGAGGGAGCGGGTCACCGTGGCCCTGGAGGGCGAGCACCGCCGGGCGCACGAAGAGCTCGAAGCCAACCAGCGACGAGACCGGGTTCCCGGGGAGCCCGAAGACGAGCGTCGAGCCGCGAACGCCGAACGAGACCGGCTTGCCGGGCTTGACCGCCACCCGCCAGAAGACCTCCTCGACGCCGAGCTCACCCTCGATTCGCCGGACGAGGTCATGCGGCCCGACCGAGACACCGCCCGAGGTCACGAGCACGTCGTGCTCGAGCCCGCGCGCCAGCGCATCCCGATGGACGTCTTCGTCGTCGGCAACCGGCGCCAGGCGCTCGACGAGAGCACCAGCCGACGCTAGCTGCGCCGCGAGGATCAGCCCGTTGGCCTCGTAGACCTCGCCCCGCGCGAGCGGCTCGCCCGGCCGGCGAAGCTCGGTGCCCGTAGCGAGGAGGGCGGCGCGCGGCTGCGCCCCACAGGCGACCTCCGCGATGCCGCCCGCGGCCAGCGCGCCGAGCTGCGCCGGGCCGAGGCGGCCTCCCGCCTCAATGACGGTCTCTCCGGCCCGCACGTCGCCGCCGCGAGGGCGTACGTTCGCACCCGGACCAACCGGATCAGACAATCTCGATGCTGTTGTCATGCTCGACAACATACTCGATGGGGATGACGGCATCGGCACCCTCCGGGATCACACCTCCTGTCGCGATCCCCATCGCCTCGCCCTCGCGTAGCTCTCGCTCGGCCGGTCTCCCAGCAGCGATCCGCGCCACGACCGGCAGCGTTCCCGGCGTGTCCGAGGCGCGGAGGGCGAACCCGTCCATCGCCGAGCTCGCGAACGGCGGCAGATCCACCACCGCGGCCGCCGGCTCCGCGAGCACCCGCCCGGCCGCCGCCTCGATCGGAACCCGTTGCGCGGGCAAGGGCCGCACGCGCTCGAGAATCAGGCGCTGCGCCTCTTCCATCGTCAGCAGCTCGGCCACGACCGCCGCATACCGTACGCGCGGCGGATAGGCTCAGCCGCCGTGATCTCCGTCATCGTCCCCGTTCACGACGAGGAGCGGACGGTGGCGCTCCTCTACGAGGAGCTCGACTCCGCGCTCCAGCCGCTGGACCAGCCCTGGGAAGTGGTGTTCGTCGACGACGGCTCGACCGACGGCTCGTTCGCGGCGCTCACGCGCTTACACGACGCACGCGACAACGTGCGGGTCATCCGCCTGCGCCGGAATTTCGGCAAGGCCACCGCCCTCGCGACCGGGTTCGCGCACGCCGAGGGCGAAATCGTCGTGACCATCGACGCCGACCTCCAGGACGATCCGAGCGAGATCCCGCGGCTGCTGGCGAAGCTCGACGAGGGATTCGACCTCGTCACCGGCTGGAAGACCCACCGGCGCGACCCGCTCAGCCGCCGGCTCCTCTCCAAGCTCTTCAACTGGGTCACGGGCCGCGTTTCCGGCCTGCGGCTGCACGACATGAACTCGGGGCTGAAGGCCTATCGGGCGGAAGTCGTCAAGGGCCTGCGGCTCTACGGCGAGCTGCATCGCTTCATCCCCGTGCTCGCGCACTACCGCGGGCACCGGGTCGCCGAGCTGCCGGTCAACCACCGTCCGCGCGAGCACGGCCGCTCGCGCTACGGCGTCGAGCGCTACCTGCGCGGGTTCCTCGATCTGCTCACGGTCTCGTTCATCGGGCGTTACCGCTACCGCCCGCTGCACCTCTTCGGCGGGCTCGGGCTGCTGCTCGGCGTGGCCGGCTTCGGAGTGCTCCTCTACCTGACCGTGCTCAAGCTCGACGGGCCACGCGATCGGGCAGCGGCCGCTGCTGATCCTCGGGGTGCTGCTGGTGGTCGTGGGGCTCCAGTTCTTCTCGCTCGGCCTGATCAGCGAGCTGATCACGAGCCAGCACGAGGAGCGGGCCGGAGAGCGGGAGCGGACGGAGCTGCACGTCGACGAAGTCCTCTCCTAGCCGTCACACACCCGGCGTCTGCGTGATGCGCGTCCTCTACTTCGGCACCTACGAGCGCGACTACCCGCGCAACGCCCAGGTGATCTCCGCGCTGCGGCGGGCCGGGGTCGAGGTGATCGAGCGCCACGTGGGCGTCTGGGAGAACAGCCGGCAGAACTGGAGCGCCGGGCCGGTAGCCGCCGCCAGGCTCGCTCTCGCCGAGCTGAGGTTGCTGCGACGGCCGCGCGAGGAGTTCGACGCCGTCCTCGTCGGCTATCCCGGTCACTTCGACCTTCCCGCCGCCCGCCGCACAGCCCGCGGGCGACCCGTTGTCTTCAATCCCCTGGTTTCGCTCTCGGACACCCTCGTCGCAGATCGCGGCCGTTTCCGGGACGGCTCGCTGCCTGCGCGCACGCTCGCGAGGATCGACCGGCGTGCCCTGCGCAGCGCCGACCTGGTCGTGGCCGACACGCGCGCAAACGCTGAGCATCTCGCCGAGCTCGCCGAGCCTCCCGCCGCACGAAATCGAGGTCTGCTTCGTCGGCGCGGAGGAGCGCCTCTTCGAGCCCGGCTGGGCGCCCGAGGAGCCGTTCACCGCGCTCTTCGTCGGGAAGCTGATCCCACTGCACGGCCTGGAGACGATTCTCGCCGCCGCCCGCGCCGCGCCCGACCTTCACTTCCGCATCGTCGGCAGCGGCCAGCTCGAGAGTCTCGTCCGGGAGCGGCCCGCGAACGTCGAGTGGGTTCCCTGGGTGGAGTACGAGCGCCTTCCCGCCGAGCTCCACCGCGCCGGTTGCGCGCTCGGGCATCTTCGGCACCTCGGACAAGGCGATGCGCGTGATCCCGAACAAGGCCTTCCAGGCGCTCGCCTGCGGCACCCCGCTCTTGACCGCCGACACGCCCGCCGCCAGGGAGCTCCTCGTCCATGACGAGAGCGCCCTGCTCGTCCCAGCCCGGGGAGCCAGAAGCTCTCGCGGCCGCCCTGCGCACGCTCCGGGCCGATCCCGAGCTGGCGCAGAGGCTCGGCAGAGGAGGCCGGGCGGCCTACGAGGCGCACGCGAGCGAGCAGGCGCTCGGCGCACGGTGGCGCGGGCTCTTCGAACGGGTGCTGGAGAACGCATGAGAGGCCGCAGAATCGCGCAGCCGAGCGCGCTCGTCCTCCTTTGGACAGCCATCGCCACCTACGCCGCGGGCTTCTCCGCGCTCTCGATCCTGCGGCACCGCGCCTTCTCGACCGGGCGGTTCGACCTCGGGAACATGGTGCAGGCGGTCTGGTCGACGGCGCACGGCCACCCGCTCCAGATCACCGGCCTGCGGGGCGATCAGATCTCCCGGCTCGGCGCTCACTTCGACCCGATCCTGGCCGTCTTCGCTCCGCTCTGGCTCGTCTGGCCGAGCCCCGACCTGCTGCTCGTGAGCCAGGCGGTCGCGGTTGCGCTCGGCGCGCTGCCCGTCTACTGGCTGGCGCGCAAGCACCTCGGCTCAGAGCAAGCGGCCCTCGGCTTCGCGCTCGCGTACCTGCTCTACCCGCCAACCCAATGGCTGACCCTGAACGAGTTCCACCCCGTCGCGCTCGCCTGCCCGCTGCTGCTCTTCGCCTTCTGGTACCTCGACGAGGACCGGCTGCTGCCGTTCGCCGCCTTCGGTCTGCTCGCGGCCACGACGAAGGAGGAGATCGCGTTCGTGGTCGCCGGGCTCGGCGCCTGGTACGCCTTCTCGCATCGGCGCCGCTTGCCGGGCGCCGCGATCTTCGTGGCCGGGACCGCGGTCGCCCTGATTGCAATCGAAGTCGTGATCCCGCACTTCAACCGGGCCGGCACCTCGAGCTTCTTCACGCGTTACAGCGAGGTCGGCAGCACGCCCGCCGGCATCGTCCACACCGCCCTCACCGACCCGTGGAGGCTCGTCACAACCGCCGCTACCGGCCGGGGGCTCGGGTACCTCGCGAGCCTCGTCCTCCCGCTCGGCCTGCTCGTCGTGTTCGCGCCGCTGGTGCTGATCGCGGCGCTCCCGGAGCTGGGGATCAACCTGCTCTCCGCGGCGACCACCCAGACCTCGATCCGCTTCCACTACACCGCCGGCCTGATCCCGGTGCTGATCGCGGCCGCAGTTCTCGGAGCGGCCCGAATCGTCCGGCGCAGACCGGGCGCGGCCCTGCCCCTCGCGACCGCCGCGGTCGTGCTCGGGCTCACCTCGAACTACATCCTCGGCCCGATTCCGCTCTGGCGCTACTTCCCCGGCGGCCAGCAGCATCAGGCCTATGCCGCGCAGGTGACCGAGCACGACCGCATCGCAGCGCGGGCACTGAAGTTGATCCCGGCCTCGGCCGTCGTCAGCGCGACCAACTCGCTCGGCGCGCACCTGTCAGCGCGACGGCGGGTGCTCAGCTTCCCGTACCTGCAGGACGCCCGCTGGATCGCCGCGGACGAGACCGCGCCGGGCTACGCGGACCGGCTCGCGCCCTTACCGACCGCCGTCCAGCTCTCCTGGTTGCGGCGCAACCCCGAGTGGCGGCTCGTCTTCGAGCGTGACGGGATCCTGATCTTCCAGCGGGTCAGCGCACCGGCGAGCACGGCGTAGAGCGCGACCAGCACGAGGTCGCGCGCGAGCAGGAGCCAGATTGGCCAATCGATCCGGAAGAGCGCGTGGTAGTGGAAGAACCACACCTGCGCGAGCACGAGGGCGACCGCCGTGAGCGCGACCGCCGCAACGCCGGCCGCGCCGCCGACGAGCACCACCAACGGCACGAGCCAGGCGAGGTACTGCGGCGAGAACACCTTCGTGAACGCGATGAAGCCGGCGACCGCGGCGGCGAAGGCGAGCGGCAGGTGGGCTCTCGCGTCCCGAACCCGCGCGTAGAGCGCCCAGACGGTGACGACCGCCAGCGCCTCGAGCACGAGGCTCACCACCGCGACCGCATCCGCGGAGCCGCCCGCAAGGTTCCGCCCGGCCACGCCGGTCGTGCGCACGACCTGCGCGTCGTACAGGCCGAGCCGGTCGAGCAGGAGCAGGACGCGAGGCTCCGAGGCTCTCGACCTGCAGCCCACGCTCGGCCTGCGAGCGGAAGCTCTCGAAGACGCCGTGCGGCGCATAGGCCGCGAACGGCGCCACCACGGCTGCTGCGACGGCTAACAGCGCGAGCAGCCCGATCGCCACGCTGCGCGGACCGGCCCGACGCCACACGTAGATGCACGCGAGCGGCAGGAGCACGAGCGGGTAGACCTTGGCCGTGATCGCGAGACCAAGCACCGCGAAGGCGAGAACGTCGCGCTCCCGCAGGAAGAGCCAGAGCGCGAGCACGGTCAGCAGCGCCGGCCACGCGTCGTAGGTATTCAGCGAGATCGGGCCCAGCGCCACCGGCGAGAGCGCGACCAGCCCCATCGAGACGTAGACCCGCCGCCGCGAGGCCCCGAGCTCCGCGAGCACGAGCCCGACGAGCAGGATCGTTGCCAGGCCGCAGAGCGCCATCAGCGCCTTGAATGCGCCGTTGTAGTGGCTCTCGCCGAAAGCCGACGGCGGCAGGAACACCGCGAACGCGCCCGGCGGGTACTCGACGAAGACGTCGCGGTAGGGAAGCGCGCCGTGCAGCAGCTTCTCCGCGTAGCCCTGGTAGATGTGGAGATCGCGGAAGCGGGCGGCCCGGAAGAGCCCGCCGTCAGGGACGGCGCAGGCCGCCAGGTACACCGGGGTCGCGACGACCGCGGCGCGCAGCACCCCCCGCACGCTACGGCCCAGGTGGTGGTGGAGGCGGCGGCGCCGGAGGCGAGGGCGGAGGGGGAGGGGGCGGCTCCGGAGGGGGCGGTGGGGGCGGAGGCGCGATCGTTTTGCCGGTCGCCGTCGGGGGCCTCTGGCGTCGTCGTAGTCGTCGTCGACCCGGCGGTAGTCGTGGGCGTGCTCGTCGTGCTCGGCGCGTAGTACCCCGACCCCCCCGACGAGGAGAGGCTCGACGCGTACTGACCCTGCGTGAACGGCCGCCAGACCACGGGGTCAAGCGGCTGCCGCCAGTCGAGCGCCGGCGCATTCGCCAGCGCCGCCTCCATGAAGAGCTTCCAGATCGTCGCGGGGTAGGTGCCGCCTTGGACGGAGACCCCGTGGACGTTCTCCATCGGGATCTCACCCTGCGGGTACCCGATCCAGACCGTCGTCTCGAGCTGCGGCACGTAGCCGGAGAACCACGCGTCGGCGTGATTGTCCGTCGTCCCGGTCTTGCCCGCTGCGGGCCGGCCGAAGTACGCGCCCACGCCGGTGCCGCCGAGCACGTTGTCCTGGAGGATCTGCGTCACCTCGTAGGCCACCCCGTCCGAGATCGCGCGCTGCCGCTGCGGGTTGCCCCAGCCGACGTCGGTGTCGACCTTGCCGCTGGCGAGCACGACCTTGCGGATGGCCATCGGCTTCGAGTAGATCCCGCCCGCGGCCAGCGTCGCGTACGCGGAGGCCTCCTCGAGCGGCGAGATGGCGTCGGCGCCAAGCCCCATCGCCGGGACGACGTCGAGCGCCGACAGGATCCCGAGTCGGTGCGCCATCTCCGCGACCTTCTCGGGGCCGACGTCGAGGGTCAGTTGCGCGTACACGGTGTTGTCGGAGGCGAGCGTCGCGCTGGTAACGGAGATCGAGCCGGAGTAGTCGTGGCCGTAGGTCGAGACGTCCCAGGCCTCGGTGTACGGGTCCGGCTGGTAGTGGAATGGAGCGGAGACGTAATAGGTCGAGTCGGGGTTCATGCCCATCTCGATCGCCGCGGTCAGGACGAAGACCTTGAAGGTCGAGCCCGGCTGACGGCGCGCCTGAGCGACGAGGTTGAACTGGTTGCCGGTGCTGCCCGGGGTGACCGCCGTCATCGCGCGGATGGCGCCGTTGGCCGGATTGATCGATACCACTGCGGCCGCGGGATCGTCGCGCTGGTAGAGCGTGTCCTTGATCGCCTTGGCCGCCGCCTTCTGCAGGCGCGGGTTGATCGTGGTGTAGACCTTCAGGCCGCCCGAGCGGACGGTGTTGGCGCCGTACTCGGCGATCAGCTGGTCGCGCACGTAGCTGAAGAAGTACGGCTCGCGGATCCGCGTGTAGAGCTTGCCGGGCTTGAGCCGGAGGTCCCGCTGCGCGACCGCCTGCTCATACTGGCCGGCGCTGATGTCGCCCTGCCTCAGCATCGCGCTGAGGACGCTGTCTCGCCGTGCGATGGCCGCCGCGGGCCGGTGCAGTGGATCGTAGGAAGAGGGCGCCTGCGGGAGGCCGGCGAGCAACGCGGACTCCGGGAGCGTCAGTTCCTTGGCGTGCTTCGAGAAATAGGTCTGGGAGGCCGCCTCGATCCCGTAGGCGTGGTTGCCGAAGTAGACCTGGTTCATGTACTCGCCGAGGATCTTGTCCTTCGACCAACGCCGGCTGAGCTTGATCGCGAGGCAGGCCTCCTTCACCTTGCGCTTGAACGTGCGCTCCTTCGAGATGTAGAGGTTCCGCACGAGCTGCTGGGTGATCGTCGAGCCTCCCTGCACCACCTGGCCCGCACTGAGGTCCTTCCAGGCGGCGCGGGCGATCCCCTCGTAGTCCACCCCGCCGTGTTGGTAGAAGCGGTGGTCCTCGATCGCCACCGTGGCCTTCCGCATCCATGGGCTCACGCGCCAGAGCAAGACCGGGGTGCGGTTGCGCTCTGCCGGGATCGATCCGAGCACCGAGCCGTTCCCCGCGAAGACGAATGAGTTCTGGCCGATCTCGACGGGCCGCAGGGCGCTCAGGTCACAGCTCGAGCGGAAGGCTGCGACGGCGCCGACTCCCGAGGCGATCGCCGCCAGCATCACGATCAGCAGGGCCCCGAGGATCAGCGTGGTCCGGCGCTTGCGCTTCCCCTTGACCTGGACACGCCGTCGCTTCCGGCGGCGAAAGACGCTCTCGAAGTCATCGTCACCACCCGCGCGCCGACGGCCTCGCGGCGGCGGCGGCGGGCTCATGCAAAGACCCCGGCCTCGCGCAGACGCGCATGGGCCTTCAGGCGCAAGTCGCTCTCGAGCCGCTCCGCGGCGGGCTCGTCGTCGGCCCAGACGCTGAGCGTGAGGTGCGCGTGGTCGTCCAGATCGGTCACCTGAACCTGCGCGTCGTCAGCGCCGGCGACCTCACGCAGAAGGCCGATGACGGCGTCGAGGTCACGATCGAGAGGGACGGGAACGGTCACCTGGGCAAGCTTCTTTCGGCTTCGAATGGACGAATTGCGAATCGTATCGGAGGCGATCTTCTCGTTCGGAATCACGAGTCGGTCGTTGTCGGGGGTTCGGATGAACGTGTATGTGAGGCCGATCTCCTCGACCACGCCCGACAAATCCTCGATCTCGATGTGGTCGCCGAGACGAATCGGCTGCGAGAACGCGATCAGCAGGCCGGCGATGAAGTTCCCGATCGTCCGCTGCGCCGCAAAGCCGACCACGATCCCGATCACCGCGGAGGAGGCGAGAATCCCGGCGGCGACCGCGCGCACCTGCGGGATCACCAGCAGCGCCGAGAACACGCCGATGAACATGATCAGCGTCAGCACGCTCCGGCGCAGGACGCGGTAGCGGGTCACGGTCGCCGGCGGCAGGTCGCGGCGCGCGAGACGGCGGTCCACGAGACGCGCCGCAATCAGCGTCACGAGCACCACGACGCCGAAGATGCTCAGGCGTTGCCAAAGCGGCATGGAACTGCCTAAGGCGCCGCTTGCGGCGCCGTCGTCGAAACGGAAGACATCACGCCGAACCTCATTAGTCGAGGGGCAGGGGTTTCCTGCCCGCGAAGCCCTCCTCGAGGCCGTGCCAGTAGGCGATCTCGTCCTCGCCGACCTGCCAGCAGAGGAGCACCTCCTCGCCGCTCTCCCGCAGCGCCGGGAAATCCACCAGCCCCCGGTCGGCGTCCTTGACGATCACACCCAGCCGCTCGAGCCGTTCCACGGCCTCGGCCATCGCGGCCGTCTCGCGCTCGAAGTCTTCTTCGAGCTCCCGGGGCTCCTGCGGGTCGAAATCGCCGCCGTTGCCGGCGATCCGGGTGACCAGCTGCGCCCGCTTGGCGGCGACCGCCCTCGCCGCGAGCCGGTGCTCCACCAGCTCCTCTGCGGCGAGGCGCACCTCGGGCAGCAGCTCGTTGGCCTCTTCCGCGGTGAAGTAGCGCTGCGCCATCCCAGTATCATCGCGCGCCGTGTCCGCCGGTCAACGAGTACGTGAGCCGCGGACCGCGCGCCGCGAGCTGCGCCTGCCCCGCGCGTGGAACCCCGCTCCCGAGATCTTCCTCTGGACACGTGCCGCGATCTGGGCCGCCGCGCTCTTCTCGCTCTTCGTCTTCGTGCCCAACCGGCACCCGCGCGCGGGACGCTGGGACGACCCGTCCGTCACCCACGACCTCGGCGCGATCACCGACGTCTGGGCACGCTGGGACAGCGTCTGGTTCCTGCGGATCGCCGAGCATGGGTACGACGCAGCCTCAGGAGCGGCCTCGGCGTTCTACCCCCTCTACCCGGCCACGGTCGGCGTGCTCGGCCGCGTGCTCTTCGGCCACTACGTGCTCGCCGGGATCCTCGTCTCGCTTCTGGCGGCCTTCGGCTCGTTCCTGCTTCTGCACCGGATCGCCGAGGAGCGGCTCGGCGCCGACGGGGCCAGGCGAGCCGTCCTCTACCTGGCCGTCTTCCCATTCGCCCTCTTCATGCAGGCGGTCTACAGCGAGTCCCTCTACCTCCTGCTCACGCTCGCCGCCTTCGTGCTCGCCGAGCGCGGCCGTTTTCCCGCCGCCGGAGCTGTGGCCGGCCTCGCGCTCCTGACCAGGCCGACGGGGGTTGCGCTGCTGCCCGCCCTCGCGCTGCTCGCCTGGCGTGAGCGGCACCGGGCTCGCGCACTCGCCTCGCTCGCCCTCGCGCCGCTCCTCTTCGCCGCCTATCCGCTCTACCTCTGGCAGGCCGAGGGCGACGCCTGGGCCTTCCTGCACGCCCAGCGGCTGTGGAGCCGGCACCTCTCGCCGGCCGGGCCCCTGGGCGGGATCTGGGACGGGCTCCGCGCGGGCTGGGCCGGGATCGAGCAGCTCGCGTCTGGCTCGCACACTCACGTCTACTGGACGGCGGTGCAGGACACCGACCCGATCCGCGCCGCGACCCTGAACCTCGAGTGCCTCGCCTACCTCGTGCTCTTCGCCGTGCTGACGGTGATCGCCTGGCGGCGTTTCGGCGCTCCATACGGGCTCTTCGCGGTTTTGAGCCTCGCGATTCCGCTGAGCGTGCCGAGCGAGCGCTGGCCGCTGCTCTCGCTGCCGCGCTTCGGCCTGACGATCTTTCCGCTCTTCCTGGCGCTGGCCTCGCTCGGCGGACGGCCGCGGGCGCACACGGCGATCGTGGCGGTCAGCTCGCTCCTGCTCGGCGTCTCCGTGGTGCAATGGGCCCTGTGGCAATGGGTGGCATGAGAATCCCGCTGCTCCTCGCCGGTGCGCTCCTGCTCCTGGCGGGGACCGCCTGCGGCGAGCGGGTGGAGCCGACCGGCGCGCTCGTCGACGTCTACCCCGTGACCGTGCAGGGCGTGGCCGACCGGCCCGCCGTGGTCAGCGCTGTGCCGCGGCGGATCGTGCCGCTGGGCGCTGGTGCTCGTGGGATCCTGAAGGCGCTCGGGCTCGAGCGGCGCACCGTGGAGGTGAACGACTCGCTCGTCGGGTTGCCGCTCGTCGGCGCGATCCGCCGTGCTCGCCCCGACCTGATCGTCGCCTCGAACGACACCGACCCACTCGACCTCGCACGGGCGCGCGCGGCCACCCACGCCGCCATCTACGTCGGGCCGAGCAACTCGCTGGACGACGTGGTCGGATCGATCGGCGACATCGGCCTCCTGACGAACCAGCCGGTCGCCGCGCGCCGCGTGACGGCTGCAATCCAGCGGACCCGGCGCAAGGTGGCGACGAAGCTCAGCGGGGCTCCGACCGTGACCGTCTTCGTCGACACGGGCGACTTCTCGACGGTGTCGTCGCGGGGCCTGCTCGGCGACCTGATCCGCGAGGCTCACGGGAAGAGCGTCGCCGGGCCCAGCCCGGAGCCGGGGCCGTTTCCGTTGAGCCGGCTCCTGGAGCTCGACCCGGAGGTTTACCTGGCCACCTCGGACAGCGGACGCACGCTCACGGGTCTCCGCGACCAGGCGGGGACGAAGCGGCTGCGCGCCGTCAAGAACGGGCGGTTCGGCATCATCTCGATGAGCGCTGCGCCCGGACCGGAAATCGACCGAGACGCTCGTCGAGATCGCCCGGATCCTGCACCCGGCTGCGTTTCGCTGACCTCGGTGAGCGGCAAGCTCCTCGGCTGGCTCGCCCTCGTCGGCACCCTGGCCGCGCTCGGCTACGTCAGCCGGTTCACGCAAGGGAAGCCGCCGGCCGACACGCTCTACCGCTACGGCACCGCCGTCAGCGGGGTCTTCTTCTACGCGATCACGCTGGCAATCGTGCTCTGGATCGCCCGCGGAATCCCGCGACGAGAGCTCGGCCTGCGCCGGCCGGAATCGTGGCGCCGGGCGCTCGGCCTGGCATTGGCGGTCCTGATCGCGCTGCTGATCGCCGAAGCCTTCCTCGAGGCGCTCCTGCATGCGACCCGCGAACAGGGCCTGGAGCCGCCGCGCTGGGAGCCCGACCGCGCCGTGCCGTTCGCGCTCAATGCGGCGGTGGTCGTCCTGGTGGCGCCGGTCGTCGAGGAACTGACCTTCCGCGGCCTCGGCTTCAGCCTGCTCTCGCGCTACGGCAGCTTGGTCGCGCTCGTCGTCACCTCAGCCGCCTTCGCCGCTGCGCACGGTCTCGTGAACGGCTTCGCTGCGCTGTTCCTGTTCGGGGCGGCGGTGGCATTCCTGCGCTTGCGGACCGGCAGCCTCTACCCCGGCATGCTCCTGCATGGGACTTTCAACGCCCTCGCGCTCGCCGTGGCGTTCGCCACCTGCTAGTTCACTATTGTCCCGACCGTGCGGCGTGCAGCGATTTTCGTGGCGGCCATGGCGTTCGCTCCCGCAGCGCACGCGGCACCGCCTGCAGTCAGCGTGCAGGTGAGCCCAGGGAGCGGCGCGGCCCCTTTGCAGGTAACCCTGACCGCGAGCGGCGACCTCGCGGCCTACCACTGGGACCTCGGCGACGGCGCCACCGCCGACGGCCCCTCGGTCCAGCACACGTACGCCGCGGGGGCGTTCACCGCGCGCGTCACCGCCACGAACGCGCTCGGCGAGACCGCCCAGGCGACCGCCACGGTCACCTCGATCGGGCTGACGCTCGCGGCACCGCGCATCGGGCGCTACCAGCAGAAGCTGCGGTTCCACGGGCGCCTTGTCCCGGCACTGAAGGGCGTGCGGCTAGGGCTCTATCGCGGCGAGCGGCGGATCGCGACCGTGCGCACCGCGAAGGACGGCCGCTTCTTCGTGCGCGGCCGCGTCGGCGCTCCGGACCGTCGGTACACCGTCCGTTACGGCGGGGCCGTCTCGAATGCGGTCCTGCTCGCTGTGCGGCCCGGGCTCGACACCGCGTTTCGCGGGTCCGGGCAGCTCGGCCACCGGCTCTCGTTTCTCGCCCGCTCCCGGCCCGCGAGCGCCGGCAGGCTGACCGTTCGCGTCTGGCGCGGTAGGCGCCTTGTCAAGGTGCGCCGCGGGAGAGGGCGTCTGCAGATCGCCCTCAGCACCAGACGCGTCGGCGCCTACCGCGTCGACGTCTCCTTGGAGCCGACAGCCGGCTACGTCCAGGCGCGGCGAGCGCTCGAGCGGATCGTCTTCCTGCCCTTGCTGTCCGCGGGCTCGGCCGGCCCAAGCGTGTACGAGCTCGACCGCCGCCTGAACGAGCTGCACTACGCGCTGGGCCAGGTGGACGGCTACTTCGGCCGGGACGACGTGGACGCGGTGATCGCGTTCCAGAAGCTGCACGGCCTGCCGCGGACCGGTGCGGTCGACGCGCGCTTCTGGCTCGAGCTGCAACGGGCACAGATACCGCAGGCCCGCTACCCGAGCGGAAACCACGTCGAGGTCAGCAAGGGCCGGCAGGTGCTCTTCCTCGTCCGCGACGGCAAGGTCGCGCTGGTGGTACCCGTCTCGACCGGGGCGACGGGCAACACGCCGCTCGGCCACTGGCCCGTCTACAGTCGCGTTCCCGGCTTCAACGCCAAGGCGATGTACTACTCGTCGTTCTTCACCGGCGCCTACGCGATCCACGGCTATCAGAGCGTCCCCCCGTACCCCGCGAGCCACGGTTGCGTACGAATACCACTGTGGTTCGCATATCGCCTGTACTCACTGATCGACTACGGCACTGAGATCTACATCTACTGGTAGGGCTCTTGCTTTCGCCGCCCTCGTGCTGGTGGCGGCGGGAGGCTGGCTCCTCTACACCCAGGTGTGGACCGGGAAGTCCAAGCCCGTGGCGTGGACCGACCTGACCCCACAGCTGGGGGCGATCGAGTTCACGCGCAAGGTCACCGCCGTTTACCACTCGCGCGCGCCGTTCGTACGCCTGCTCGAGGCAACGATGCCCGGCCGCGCGCCCGCGCCGCCGCCGCACAACTGGGCCCGCGACCAGGTCGTGGTGATCGCGCTCGGCCCGCGCTCCAGCACCGGCTACGTGCTCCGCATCCTGCGCGTGGTCGAACAGCGGCGCGGGATCTACATCTACGCACGAGAGCAAACACCGGCGCTCGGCGATCCGGTGCAGCCGCGGATCACGTATCCGTATCGCGTGCTGAGCATGCACGGCAGCGCGAAGCCGGTTTACGTCAAGCTGGAAGGCCGACCATGACCGAGCCCGATCCCCTGATCCGCCAGCTGCGCGAGCAGATCTCCGACAACGACCGCGCAATCGTCGAGGCGATCAACGCACGCCTGAAGCTCGTCGCGCGCCTGAAGGGCTACAAGGAGTCACGCGGGCTGTCGTTCGTGGATCCCGAGCGCGAGGAATGGATGCTGCAGTACCTCGCACGCGCGAACCGCGGCCCGCTCTCGGCGGAGGGGCTCAAGGAGCTGTTCGAGGAGATCCTCGGCCTCACCAAGCGCGAGGTCGAGCGGGGACAGGATCAGTCCTCTTCGTGACCCTCGGCCTCGGCGAACTCGTCCGGGGTGACGCTCTCCAGGAACTGCTTGAACTCGGAGACGATCTCCTCCTCGTTCACGTCCTCGCCCTCGAACTCGATCGCTGACTCCTCGATCACCTCTTCGGCGGCGAAAATCGGCGCCTCGGCGCGAACGGCCAGGGCGATCGCGTCGGAGGGGCGAGAGTCGATCTCGATCTCGGAGCCGTTCTGCTGCACCGTGATGCTCGCGTAGAAGGTGTTCTCCTTCAGCTCGGTCACGGTGATGCGGACGACCTGCGCGTCGAGCTGGCCGAGCATGTCCGTTACGAGGTCATGCGTCATCGGCCGCGGCGTCGATGCGCCCTGGAGCTTCATCAAGATCGCGGCCGCCTCCGGATGACCGATCCAGATCGGGAGGAACTTGTTCCCGTCGGCGGTCTTGAGCAGGACGATCGGCTGCTTCCCCACCAGATCGAAGCTCACGCCGTAGATGACCATCTCATGCATCAGGCGTCGTCCCCGGCTCGATCATAGTCAGAGGGTACCGGGTCAAACTCCCACAGGCCCGGCGCTCCCGTTGGCCGGCGCCGGCTCGATTTCCTCGACCGGCGCGGTCGACTGCTCACCGGTTTGGGCATCCTCGAGAAAGGCCTGCCGGTTGGGCACGCTCATGGGGTCGATGCCACGCAAATAGTAGGTTCGACCCAAGTGGAGGACGAGGTCGCCAATCTTCATAGCCGCAGTAGTCAGACAGTCATCGGCGGCCGTCTGGCGGGCCCACATCCCTTGAGCGGGTGCGGCTACACTCCTCCGCCCCGGGCGATTAGCTCAGTTGGTTAGAGCGCCGCTCTGATAAGGCGGAGGTCCGTGGTTCGAATCCACGATCGCCCATTCATCCTCGTAAGTCCGCCGCCGAGCTAGTGGAAGATCTCGGTGCGCTGGAGGTAGTCCTCCACCGTCAAGAGGAAGTTCGGGTCCTCGGCGATCTCCGCCAGAGTGCCCTTCGTCATCTCGTCGAGCTCGGAGTCATGGGCGAGCTCGAACAGGAACGGGCCCAGCTTGCCGGCCTGGGAGAGGGCCGACATGCGGAGGACGAGGTCGCGCGTGAGCTCATCCTGCTTGATCGCCTCGAGTGACTCGAGATTCTCGTGCCAGGTCCGCAACATGACATTGGGTCAACGCCCGCCGGTCGCCGCCGGATACGGGGGCTACGCGATTCGCTCGAGTGCTTCGACCAGCTCGGCGAGCTCGGTCTCGTCCGTGAAGGCGATCTCGAGCCGGCCCGAGACGATTCGGGCCGGAAAACCCGTGGCCCGCTCGGCGGCCTTGCGCGCCCGCTCGGCGAGCGCCGGATCGACCTTCGGCACCTTGCGCGGCTTCGTCTTCGCGCCGGCCCAGCGGGCAGCTCGCTCGGCGGCTCGCACCGACATGCCGCGGCGGACGATCTGGCGTGCGAGCCTGCGGCGGCCGTCGTGGTCCGGGACGGCGAGCACTGCGCGCGCGTGGCCCTCGGTCAGGTCGCCCCGCTCGACGAGCGCCAGCACGTCGTCGGGAAGCTCCAGCAGCCGCAGGCGGTTCGAGACGGTCGGCTTGGCCTTGCCCATTCGCTCGGCCAGATCGCCGAGCGAGAGCTCGAACTCGTCGAGCAGGAGCGCGTAGGCGCGAGCCTCCTCGACCGCGGAGAGCTGCTCTCGAGCCACGTTCTCGACGAGGCCCAGCAAGAGCGTGTCGCGGTCGTCGGCCTCGCGCACGAGGGCAGGCACCGTCGGCATGCCGGCCTCCCGGGCGGCCCGCCAGCGCCGCTCGCCGGCGATCAGCTCGAAGCCGCCGGCCTTGCGCGGCCGCACGACGACCGGCTGCACGAGCCCCTGCGCCCGGATCGAATCGGCCAGCGCAATCGTCGACTCGTGGTCGAACCGCTTGCGCGGCTGGCGCGGGTTCGCGTGGATCGTCTCGACGGGCAGGTGCGCGAGCTCCGGCTGGCCGGGGCCTCCGACGAGCAGCTCGAGCCCCCTGCCGAGACCGCGTCGTTTGTCAGGAACGGCCGACAAGCTCCATCGCCACCTTCCAGTAGGCGTCGGCGCCGGCCGAATCGCGATCGTAGGCGGTCACGGGCAGGCCGTGACTCGGCGCCTCGGCCACGCGCACCGAGCGCGGTACCGAGGTCTTGAACACGAGCTCTCCGAAGTGCCGGCGCACCTCGGCGGAGACGTCGGCCGCAAGGCGCGTCCGCCTGTCGACCATGGTCAGGATCACGCCGCCGATCACGAGCTTGGGGTTGAGCCTCGAGCGCACCAGCTCGACGGAGCCGACCAGCTGCGCAAGCCCCTCGAGCGCGTAGTACTCGGCCTGCACCGGCACGAGCACTTGATCGGCTGCCGCAAGCGCGTTCACGGTCAGCGGCCCGAGCGACGGCGGGCAGTCGACGAAGACGAAGGCGTAGCTCTCGCTGGCTTCGGCGAGTGCCTCCGCGAGGTAGCGCTCGCCGTCGGAGCGCCTGGCCAGCTCGACCGCAGCGCCGGCGAGCTCGGGCCGCGAGGGCACGAGGTCGAGTCGTGCGAAGCGTGTCGGCTTGGCGAGCTTCGGGAGCGGAATCCCATCGAGCAGGTCGAGCGAAGAGGTGCCGTTCGCGCGCTCGCCGAGCCCGGAAGTCGCGTTCGCCTGCGGGTCAAGGTCGACGACGAGCGTCTTCTCGCCGGCCTCGGCGAGGCAGGCAGCGAGATTCACGGCGGTCGTCGTCTTGCCGACGCCGCCCTTCTGGTTCGCAAGCGCATAGACCCTGCCGGACACAGGGTCACGCTAGCTACGCGAGCGGACGTTTTCGGGCAATTCCAGGCCGGCGCGGGAACCCGGACGGAGTGGGGCCGACCTTGCGCAGGACGAGCAATCCCGGCGGCGACTCCACGAGCTCGGCAGCCAGCTGCTCCGCGACCGCGGCTACGCGCTCCGATTCCGCGCTCGGCCCGACGAAGAGCACAACGGCCCCGCCGGGAGCGACGAGCGGCAGGCACCACTCGGCTGCGACCGGCGGAGGCGCAAGGGCCTTCGCCACCGCGACGCCGTAGGTGTCCACCGGCTGCTCCTCGGCTCGTCCACAGACCACGCGCAGGTTCGGCAGCTCGACGGTCCAGCGCTCGAGAAAGGCGCACTTCCGGCGGCTCGACTCGAGCAGCGTCACCTCGCGTTCCGGGAATGCCGCCGCGAGTGGGATCCCCGGCGCACCCCCGCCCGAGCCCACGTCCACGACCGAGCCGCCGAACCGGCGCACCGTCTCGAGCGCGGACAGGCTGTCCTCCAGATGCACGCGGCGAGCCTCGGCGGGATCACGCACCGAGGTCAGCCCCGGAGTGGCGACAAGCGCTTCGAGCCAGCGGTCGAGCCGAGGATCGGTCAAGCGGGGTCGATCACGACGAAGCGGTTGGGCTCGGTGCCCTCGCTCCGCGTGGTCACGCCCGGGAAGTCCTGCAGGCAGACGTGGACGACCTTGCGCTCGACCGCGGTCATCGGATCCAGCTCCACCGGCTCGCCCGAGGAGATCGCCTGTTCCGCGCTGCGGGTGGCCAGCGCGTCGAGACTCGCCTGGCGCCGCGCCCGGTAGCCCGATGCGTCCACGACCACCGGCTTGCGGTCGTCGCCCCGGCCCCGCCAGACGATCGCGTTCGCCAGGTACTGGAGCGCGTCGATCGTCTGCCCGTGCTTGCCGATCAGGAGCCCGAGCTCACGACCGACGAAGGTCGCGGTGAGACGCTCGTCGTCCTCTTCGATCTCGATCCGCGCGCGCACCCCGATCGCGGCGGTGATCTTGTCGAGCACCTCCCGTACCTCTGACGCCTCCTCGCTCTCGTCCTCGAACGAGGGCTCCGGCGCGGGCTCGGCGGCGGCGGCATCCACGCTTGCAATCACACGCGCGGGTGCATATCCCACGCCGAGCAGGCCTCGCTCGCCCTCGGAGATCACCTGGAAGCGGACCGCGGCCTTGTCGATCCCGGGCTGGAGCTTCTCCAGCTCGCGCAGCGCCGACCACTTGGCCTCGCCGACGGTCTCGCCCGTCGCCTCGACCTGGAGAGCCTCGGTCATCGTCTCGCCTTCTTCTTGCGCTTGACCCTGCGCGGCTGCGAGGGCGGCTTCGGCGCAGGAGCCGGCTCGGCAGGCTCCTCCGCCACCGGCTCCGCTTCGTCTTCCTTCGGCGGCGTGCGCGACGAGCGCTTCTCGGGAACCGCGGGCTTCGGCATCAGGCGCCGCGTGATCAGACCTTGGCCGACCGTCCAGAGGTTCGTGGTCACCCAGTAGATGACGAGCCCCACGGGGAAATTGAGCAGGAACGTGACGAAGACGACCGGGAGGACCATGAGCATGATCCGCTGCGACTTGTCCATCGTGCTCGACATCAACATCGTCGAGACGAGCTGGCTAATCACGTAGATCACGAGCAGCAGGTAGCCCGACCAGTGCGCGTTGGCATGGTCGGCGATGTTCGGAACTAGATGATGCAGCCAGGAGAGGTCGCCCGCCGGCGGGTGCTTCGAGAACTGTCGTAGGACGAAGTAGAGCGCGATGAAGACCGGGAACTGCGCCACGAGCGGCAGGCACGAAGCAGCCGGGTTGATCTGGTTCTCCCGGTAGAACTTCATCAGCTCTTCCTGCTGCTTCTTCTTGTCGGCCTTGTACTTCTTCTGGATCTCCTTCATCTGCGGCGCGTGCCGCTGAAGGTTCTGCATCGAGTGGATCTGGCGCACCGTCAGCGGCACGAGCAAGAGCCGGACCATCACCGTCAGTGCGACGATCGCCCACGCCCACGGCAGCCCGACGCGTTCCGTGCAGCCAGTCGAGAACGTTGCGAAGAACGTCCTCGATCGGCGTCAGCGGCGAGAACAGGATCATCGGAAGAGCCTCTGGTCCTGCGCGTAGTCGACCCCGCCGTGGCTCCAGGGGTTGCAGCGCAGGAGCCGCCAGCCGGCGAGCACAGAACCGCGCAGGAGCCCGTAATGGCGCAGCGCGTCGAGCGCATACCGCGAGCAGCTCGGGTGGTACTTGCACGAGCCGCCCCAGAGGACGCCGAACGTCCATCGGTAGGCGTGAACGAGTGCCATCCCGGCGTAGGCCGGCGCGCGAAGCGCGTACCTCATGCCGCTGCCTTCCCGAGGATCTCTTCGACGCGCTCGCCGAGCCAGTCGAACCCGCGCGCCTCGACCGCCTCGGCCAAACCCGGCCGGACGACGAGCACGTAGTCCAGGTCCTGCGGCAGCTCGGGTAGACGCGACTGGAAGGTCTCTCGCAGCCGGCGCTTCATCTTGTTGCGAACGACCGCGCTCCCGACCGCTTTCGGGACGGCGAGGCCCAGGCGCGCGCCCTCCGCGGCGTCCGCCCCCTCTTCACGCGGAAACCAGTAGAGGACGAGGAAGCGCGTCGAAACCGAGCGGCCGTGACGATAGACGGCGTCGAAGTCCCGCGAGCGAGACAGGCGGTGGCGGCGTTGCACGGGCGCTCCCAGCGAGCTCAGGCCGAGAGGCGTTTGCGGCCCCGGTCGCGGCGGCGCTTGAGGATCGCGCGCCCGGCACGGGTGGCCATGCGGGCGCGGAAGCCATGCTTCCGCTTCCGCCTGCGCACGTTGGGCTGGTAGGTCCGTTTCACGAGTCGAAGAAGGAAGAAGAACCGCCCGTCCGAGGGCGGCGCCCGGCCAGTATAGACGAGGGGCATGGGGTCACAAGCGGCCGCCGAAACGCGGGGCGGTGGGCGCTCTGACCGATGCAAGCGTCGCCTCTTCCGACAAGACCTGCCCCGGGTGTGGACGATGGTGTGGAGAGCCTACTTTTCCCTGTAAATTGGGTACTTTTTGTCCACTTTGACAACTCCGGCGCCGCATGTTGTGAGCCTGCGCGGACGCTGCTATGCTCGCCCTTCGTTCGTTCCTCGACAAGGAGTGCGGCCGGCGGCGTGGAGCCCTCAATTGAGCTGACTGCGGAAGGGCTTTGGAGCGAGGTTTCTGGTCGGCTCAGAGGCGCCCTCAACGAGACGACGTACCGCACGTGGTTCGACCACGTGGAGGGGCTCGATCTCAACGACGACGAGTTCGTTCTCGCCGTTCCGAACGACTTCACGCGCGACTGGATCGAGGGCCATTTCATCGGGCTGATCCGCGCTGCGGTGGGCGACGCGACCGGTCAGGAGCGGCAGGTCCAGTTGTCGGTCAGGGAAGTCGCGGGGGAGCCCGTCGCGCCCATCGAGGCGCACCAGCGACGCGATCCGCTCGGCATCGGCCTGAACGCGAAGTACACCTTCGACTCATTCGTGATCGGCTCCTCGAACCGATTCGCCCATGCGGCCGCGCTCGCGGTCGCCGAAGCGCCGGCCCAGGCCTACAACCCGCTCTTCATCTACGGAGGCACCGGGCTCGGCAAGACGCACCTTCTGCAGGCGATCGCCCAGTACGTCAGCGAGCACCAGGGCGAGCTCTCGGTGCGTTACGTGACCAGCGAAACCTTCATGAACGACTTCATCAACGCGCTGCGCGACAAGCGCATCGAGGGTTTCAAGCAGCGCTACCGCGCCTACGACCTGCTCCTGATCGACGACATTCAGTTCTTCGAGCACAAAGAGCGGATCCAGGAGGAGTTCTTCCACACCTTCAACTCGATCTACGAGGCCGGCGGGCAGATCGTGATCTCGTCGGACCGGCCGCCGAAGGAGATCTCGACCCTCGAGGCGCGGCTGCGCTCCCGCTTCGAATGGGGCTTGATCACGGACATCCAGCCCCCCGACCTCGAGACGCGGATCGCGATCCTGCGCAAGAAGGTGAAGACCGACCGCATCCACATCCCCGATCCGAAGGTGCTCGAATTCATCGCCGGGCGGATCTCGTCCAACATCCGCGAGCTCGAAGGTGCGCTCACGCGCGTGGTCGCCTTCTCCTCGCTGACAGGCCGGCCGATGACCGAGGACCTCGCGCAGGACGTGCTCAAGGACGTCTTCCCCCAGGGTGAGGTGCGGCAGGTCACCATCGAGCGGATCCAGGAGCTCGTCTCCGAGCGCTTCAGCCTCTCGCTCGAGGAGCTCTGCGGCGACAGGCGCTCCCAGAACATCGTCTACCCGCGCCAGGTTGCGATGTACCTCTCACGCGAGCTGACCGACTCGTCGCTCCCGAAGATCGGCAGGGAGTTCGGCGGCCGCGATCACACCACGGTGATCCACGCGACCTCGAAGATCGCGCGCATGATTCGCGAAGACCGGTCTGTGTACAACCTGGTGCAAGAGTTGACCGCAAGGATCAAGCAGGCGCGATGAATCTGTGGAGCGATTCGCCGCCGGCCCTGGCCCCTGTAGACAAGGCCTGGTTACCCACAAAAAGCGCCCACAGCGCAAACCCGCTCTCCGAGCGGTTCTGGGGCATCATCCCCGGTCTCCACACTCTCTATGTACTACGAACAAAAGGATTTAGATAAATGATGGAAACAGAAGCTGTGGTCGCACAAGGAGCCCTCAAGGCGGTCTGCTCGCGAGACGAGCTGACGAGAGCGCTCGGGATTGTCTCCCGCGGCGTCTCGACGCGAACGACCGTGCAGATCCTGGCGGGGATCCTGCTCGACGCCACCGACGGCAAGCTCAACCTGGCCGCAACGGACATGGAGCTCTCGCTGCGCACCTCGCTCGAGGCGCAGGTCGACTCGGATGGGTCGGTGGTCGTTCCCGGAAGGCTTCTGCTCGAGCTCGCGCGGCTCTCTGCCGAACGCGGAGGTGACGCTCGAGCACAAGGTCGAAGAGGCTGCGGTCGAGATCCGCTGTGGCACCGCGACCTACCGCCTGCACACCTACAACGCCGAGGATTTTCCGCGGCTGCCGGAGGCCACGGCGGTCGAGCGGCACGAGATCGACCGCGAGAGCTTCCTCGAGACGGTGGGGAGGGTCAGCCGCTCCGCGTCGCGGGACGAGTCGCGTCCCGTTCTGACCGGTGTTCTGATGCGCTTCGAGCCCGGCAAGCTCGTGATGGCGGCAACCGACTCCTACCGCCTCTCGGTCAAGGAGACGCCGCTCGAGGGAACGGTGCCGGAGCTCGAGGCGATCGTTCCCGCCCGCGCGCTGGGCGAGCTGACCAGGATCGCGCAGGCCGGAGAGAAGATCGAGCTCGGCGTCCACGAGAACCAGGTCGTCTTCGCGACGGGCGATGCGTGGCTGACCACGCGCCGCATCGACGGCCAGTTCCCGAACTACAAGCAGCTGGTGCCGGAGGCCTTTGACCACGAGATCGCGTTGCCCAGGGACGAGCTGCTCGACGTCGTTCGCCGGGTGGCGGTGATGGCGCAGCGCAACTCACCGATCCGCCTGCGCTTCGCCGATGGCGAGTTGACCGTCTCGGCGCAGACCCAGGATGTGGGCGAGGCGCGGGAGTCGCTGCCGGCGGCGTTCAACGGCGAGCCGCTGGAGATCGGCTTCAACGCGGAGTTCCTCCGTGACGGGATCGAGTCCGTGATCGGAGAGCAGGCGCGCCTGAAGCTGATCAGCCCGCTCCGACCTGGCCTGATCCAGGGCGAAGGGGACGACTACCTCTACCTGATCATGCCCATCCGCCTGGCCGGCTAGCGGACTGATAGTCGGGCCACTTTCGCTCCGGGACTTTCGCTCGTACGCGAAGCTCGACCTCGAGCTGGAGGCCGGGCTCATCCTCGTGACCGGGCCGAACGGGGCCGGCAAGACGAATCTGCTCGAATCGCTGCACGTTGGCACCCAGGGCTTCTCGCCGCGGACGCGCGTGGACGCCCAGCTGGTGCGCTTCGGCCGTGATGCGGCACGGATCGCGCTTCGCGGCGAGCGCGCCGGCGTACCGCTCGACCTGCAGGTGACGCTCGAGCTCGGAACTGGGAAGCGCGCAACGCTGAACGGCGCGAAGCTGCGGGCGGCGGAGCAGCTGCGCAGCGAGGTGGCGACGCTCGTTTTCACACCCGATCGACTCGTCGTCGTCAAGGGCGGCCCAGCGGCCCGGCGCGCCTACTTCGATCGCGCGCTCGGGCGGCTCGCTCCTGCTCGCGCCGGGCTCTCGGCCGAGTACGGCGCCGCGGTCGGCCAGCGCAACGCAGCTTTGCGGCGAGTCGCCCAGGGCCTCTCGACGCGAGACGCGCTCGTGCCCTGGAACGAGCAGGTGAGCCGGCTCGGCGGGCAGCTCGTGGCCGGCCGGCACGAGACCGTCGCGGCGCTTCAGCCGCGCTTCGCCGAGCGCGCGGGCGAGCTGGGGCTCGGAGGGGCGGAGCTGCGCTACGAAGGAGAGCCGCCCAGCCCTGAGCAGCTCGAAGCTCGCACCGAGCGCGATCTCGAACGCGGCACGACCGGCCTCGGCCCGCATCTCGACGACGTCGGCGTCCTCTCCGCCGAGCGTGACCTGCGTGCCTTCGGCTCCCAGGGGGAGCAACGCCTGGCGGTGTTGGCGCTCCTGCTCGGAGAGGCCGAGCTTCTCGAGGAACAGCGCGGAACGAGACCGCTGCTCCTGCTCGACGACGTGCTCTCGGAGCTCGATCCCGGACGGCGCCGGATTCTCGCCGACCGGCTCCGCGCCGGCGGTCAGGCGTTGGTCACGAGCGCGAGCCGCAACTCGCTGCCCGGCGAGCCCGCGCAGACGCTCGAGGTGGCGCAGTCGAGCGACGGCACGAGCACCGCGGCGGCCGCGTGATGGATCGGATCGGCGATGCAGTCCGGCGGGAGCTCGGTCGCTTCGGCACCTCGGGCGAGATGGCCGACCTGGTGGGCGCCTGGCCCGAGGCGGTCGGCGAAACGGTGGCCCGCAATGCGTGGCCCGCCCGCCTGGCGCAGGACGGCACGCTGCACGTCAACGCCGGTTCGTCCGCCTGGGCCTTCGAGCTCCAGCAGCTCGAAAGCGAGATCGTGGGGCGGTTGCGGGAGGTTCTCGGGGAGGCTGCGCCGGGCCGGCTCCGGGTCGTTCCGGGACGCCTGCCGGAGCCCCTCGTGCCCTCCGAGGAGCGCCACGCCGGGCCTCTTCCCGAGGCTACCCTGGAGCAGGCGCGAGAGGCCCGCGATTGGGCGGCGGAGATCGAGTCGGAAGATCTACGCAAATCGGTAGAAAAAGCTGCGCGGGCGAGCCTCGCAAGGGCCTCTGACCGCCGCGCGGTCTGATACACTCAAGTCGGCCCGGAAATGCGTCACTTGCAGGGCTTTTTTCATGACTAAGGCTACATATACCGCCAAGGACATCACCGTTCTCGAGGGTCTCGAGCCGGTTCGCCTGCGCCCGGGCATGTACATCGGCTCCACGGGCGCGCGAGGCCTCCATCACCTCGTCTACGAGGTCGTTGACAATGCCGTGGACGAGGCCCTCGCTGGACGCGCCGATACGATCGAGGTGACCATCCATCCGGACGACTCGGTCACGGTCACCGACAACGGCTCTGGTATCCCGGTGGACGTCATGGCCGAGCAGGGGCTCCCTGCGCTGACGGTCGTGCTGACGAAGCTGCATGCCGGCGGCAAGTTCGGCGGCGACGGCTACAAGGTTTCCGGTGGTCTGCACGGCGTCGGCGTCTCGGTCGTCAACGCGCTTTCGGAGTGGCTGACGGCGGAGGTTCACCGCGACGGAAAGATCTATCGCCAGGAATTCGCCCGTGGCGAGCCGACGACCGACATGCAGACGGTCGGCGTCGCCAAGGACAGCGGCACCACGATCACCTTCCTCCCCGACGGCGACATCTTCGAGGAGATCGAGTGGTCGATCGAGACCCTCGTGCAGCGCCTGCGAGAGACCGCGTTCCTGACCAAGGGGCTGCGGATCGTGCTGTACGACGAGCGCTCCGGGGACGAGAAGCACGAGTTCCACTACGAGGGCGGCATTCGCGACTTCGTCTCCTACGTCAACAAGACGAAAGACCCCGTGCACAAGGGGATCGTCTACTTCGAGGGCGACAACGGCGAGGGTCAGCTCGAGCTCGCGATGCAGTGGAACAGCTCGTACCAGGAGTCGGTCTTCTCCTTCGCCAACAACATCAACACGACCGAGGGCGGCACCCACCTCTCTGGCTTCAAGGGCGCCCTGACGCGAACGCTGAACGATTACGCGCGCGCGAAGGGCCTGCTCAAGGAGAAAGAGGACAACCTCGAGGGCGAGGACGTCCGCGAGGGCCTCGCCGCAGTGCTCTCCGTGAAGTTGCGCGACCCCCAGTTCGAGGGCCAGACCAAGTCGAAGCTCGGCAACCCGTGGGTACGCGGGCTGGTGGAGCAGACGGTCAACCAGCAGCTGGCGCAGTACCTCGAGGAGAACCCCACCGAGGCGCGGCGGATCATCGACAAGACGATCTCGGCGTCGCGGGCACGACAGGCGGCTCGCAAGGCGCGCGAGCTGACACGGCGCAAGAGCGCGCTCGAGAGCTCCTCGCTGCCCGGCAAGCTCGCCGACTGCCAGATCACCGACCCGCGTGAGGCGGAGCTCTTCCTGGTCGAGGGCAACTCGGCCGGCGGCTCGGCGGTGGACGCGCGCGACCGCACCTTCCAGGCGATCCTGCCGTTGCGCGGCAAGGTGATCAACTCGGAGAAGAACCGGATCAACAAGGTGCTCTCCAACACGGAGATCCAGTCGATGATCACGGCGATCGGCACCGGCATCGGCGACGAGTTCGACATCGAGAAGCTGCGCTACCACCGCGTGATCGTCATGACCGACGCCGACGTGGACGGCTCGCACATCCGCACGCTGATCCTGACCTTCCTCTACCGGCAGATGCCCGAGCTCGTCGACCAGGGGCACATCTACATCGCCGTGCCGCCGCTCTACGCGGTCAAGGTCGGCGGCCGCGAGCAGTACGTCGTGAAGGAGTCGCAGTTCGAGGAGCTGCTCGTCCGCGAGCGGGTGAAGGACATCGACGTGACCGACCGCGAGGGCACCAAGCAGAAGCTGACCGAGGCACGGTAGGCGCGGTTCAGCCGTGCGCTGCACGAGTTCGACGGGTGGCTCTCGCGCCTGCGCGCCGACTTCGGCAGCGGTCCCGCGAACTTCGTCACCGAGCACCGGCTGGTCGAGACGGAGGCCGCGCTGGCCGCCGACGTCGAGGGTGCTCTTTCGAGCCTCGAGCCGAACGGCTACGAGGTGGCGGTGGTCGAGACGACCGACGAGGGCGCGCGGATCAAGGTGATCGAGCGCGAGACGAGCGCCGCGACGCATGTCGTCGTGCCGGCCGAGCTGCTCGCCTCGCCGGTGTACGCGAACCTGCGCAAGACCTACGCGCGCCTGGTCGAGATCGTCGGTGCTCCGCCGTTCGAGCTCGAGCTCGGCAAGAAGACGCGGCACGCCGAGACCTTCGACGAGCTGCGCGACCTCGCGCTCGAGCTTGCGCAAGGAGGGCCTCACGGTGCGGCGGTTCAAGGGCCTCGGCGAGATGGATCCCGAGGAGCTGGCGCAGACGACGATGGACCCCACGCGGCGGATGCTGATCCGGGTCGACGTCGAGGACGCCGCCGGCGCCGACCGGGTCTTCTCGATGCTGATGGGCGATCAGGTCGAGCCGCGGCGAGAGTTCATCGAGCAGAACGCGAAGGACGTTCGCTTCCTCGACGTCTAAAGGTGCGTAGATGGCGACCGTAGAACCGCTGGGCCCGGGCCGGATCGAATCGCGCGAGCTCGAGCAGGAGATGCGCTCGAGCTTCCTCGACTACGCGATGAGCGTGATCGTCTCGCGCGCGCTGCCGGACGTGCGTGACGGCCTCAAGCCCGTGCACCGGCGCGTGCTCTACGCCATGCACGAGGCAGGCCTGCAGCCGACCCGCGCGCGGCTCAAGTGCGCCCGCGTCGTCGGTGACGTGATGGGCTCCTACCACCCGCACGGCGACCAGTCGATCTACGACACGCTGGTGCGGCTCGCGCAGCCGTTCTCGATGCGCTACCCGCTCGTGGACGGCCAGGGCAACTTCGGCAACATCGACGGCTATCCGGCCGCGGCGATGCGCTACACCGAGTGCCGGCTGGCGCGCCTGGCCACCGAGATGCTCCGCGACATCGATGCGGACACGGTCGACTTCCAGCCGAACTACGACGAGTCGCGCCGCGAGCCCTCGGTGCTGCCCTCGCGCCTGCCGAACCTGCTGCTGAACGGCTCGGCCGGGATCGCGGTCGGCATGGCGACGAACATCCCGCCGCACAATCTCGGCGAGGTGGTCGACGCGCTCGTGGCGCTGATCGACGAGCCGACGATCGACGTCGACCGGCTGACGAAGCACATCAAGGGCCCGGATTTCCCCTCCGGCGGGATCATCCTCGGCCGCGAGGGCATCCGCGAGGCGTACCGCTCGGGCCGGGGCAGGATCGTCCAGCGCGCGCGCACCCACATCGAGGAGCTGCGCGGCGGCCGCACCGCGATCATCGTCAGCGAGCTCCCGTACGGCGTTCGCAAGGGCGGCGACGAGGGCGTGATCAAGAAGATCGCCGACCTCGTCAACGACAAGGTGATTCCGGAGGTCCACGACGTCAAGGACCTCTCGGACAAGTCCGGCATGCGGATCCAGATCGAGCTGAAGCGCGACGCGATCCCGCAGGTCGTCCAGAACAAGCTCTTCAAGCACACCTCGCTGCAGACGACCTTCGGCTACAACGCGGTCGCGCTGGTGGACGGCGTGCCGCGGACGCTGCCGCTGCGCGACATGCTCCAGCACTACCTCGACTTCCAGCGCGAGGTCATCACCCGCCGCTCGAAGTTCGAGCTGCGCAAGGCCGAAGCCCGCGCGCACGTGCTCCAGGGCTACCTGATCGCGCTCGACAACCTCGACGCGGTCATCGCGCTGATCCGCGCTTCGGCCGATCCGGACGCTGCGCGCGTTGGCTTGATGGAGACGTTCGAGCTCTCGGAGATCCAGGCGCAGGCGATCCTCGACCTCCGTCTCCAGCGGCTCACCGGGCTCGAGCGCAAGCGGATCGAGGACGAGTTCGCCGACCTGCAGGAGCGGATCGGCGAGCTGCGCGGGATCCTCGGCGACGAGTCGCGCATCGACGGCTTGATTCGCGAGGAGATCCTCGAGCTCAAGCAGGTCTACGGCAAGAACGACGAGCGCCGCAGCGAGATCGTGGCCGCAGAGGGCGAGCTCGACCTCGAGGACCTGATCGCCGAGGAGGACATGGTGATCGCGATCACGCGCTCCGGCTACGTGAAGCGGCTACCGGTCACGACCTACCGCGAACAGCGCCGCGGCGGGATCGGCGTGATGGGGATGGACTTGAAGGACGAGGACTACATCGAGCATCTCTTCGTCGCCTCGACGCACGACTACCTGCTCTTCTTCACCTCGGTCGGCAAGATCTATCGGCTGAAGGTGCACGAGCTGCCGTTCGGCACGCGCCAGTCGAAGGGCCGCGCGATCGTGAACCTGCTGCCGTTTGCTCAGGGTGAGCAGGTGAAGGCGGTGATCGCGACGCGTGACTTCAAGGAGGCCGAATATCTGGTGCTCGCGACCCGTAAGGGGCTCGTCAAGAAGACTCGCTTCGAGGAGTACAACACGACGCTCAAGGCCGACGGGATCATCGCGATCAAGCTTCGCGACGACGACGCGCTCGTGGACGTTCTGCACTCGACGGGGGAGGAGGACATCATCCTCGTCTCGCGCAAGGGCCAGGCGATCCGCTTCCACGAGAATCAGGTGCGCTCGATGGGCCGCGCCACCTCCGGCGTCAAGGGCATGGGTCTGCGCAAGGACGACGAGGTGATTTCCGCGGGGATCGCCGACGACGAGCTCGACATGCTCGTCGTGACCGACCAGGGCTACGGCAAGCGCACGCGGATCAAGGATTACCCGGTGAAGGGCCGCGGCGGCCTCGGCGTGAAGACCGTCCAGCTGACGAAGGCACGCGGTCAGCTAGCCGGCGCGATGCCCGTCAGCGAGGGCTTCCAGGTGATGCTGATCTCCAACGGCGGGACGGTCATCCGGATGCCGGTCGACGAGATCAAGCGACTCGGCCGCTCCACCCAGGGCGTGATCGTGATGCGGCTGCGCGGCGACGAGCAGGTCTCGAGCATCGCGCTCGTCGCCGAGTCGGAGGAGCCCATCGAGAATGGCGAGCCGGTTCCCGAGCCTGCTGGTGGGGGCGCCGAGGACGCAACTGGAGAAAACGGCAACTTGTAGTAGTTTCGCGGCCGTCCCTTCCCAAACTCGACGCAGGTAGCTATAACTTTCAAGGGACAAGTCCCTCAGCCGGAGGCCGCGCATCATGGCGTACGACAAGGCAGCAGATTTCCTCGAGCCGATCGACATCGCGGAGCACCTGGACAAGGTCGAGCTCTACCTCGGCCAGGTTTGCCAGATTGCTGGCATCTCGAAGATGCAGCTCGATTACTGGACGAACAAAGCGCAGATCCCCACCAAGGGCAAGAAGCAGCGGATCTACGACATCCAGGCTCTGGAGACCGTGATGCTGATCAAGCAGGCCAAGGACAAGGGGCTGAACCTCGGTGCGGCGATCGAGGCCGCGCGGCGCTTCCGCGAGACCAAGCACGTAGCGTACACCCGTCTAGTCGCGAAGCGCCCGAGCCGCCTCTTCCGGGCGCAGCGTGTTCACGTAGTACCCCGCGCCGAGCTCGACCGAGGCGAAGACGGTCAGGCGCGGCAGCACCTCCAGGTGCCAGTGGCCGCCCTCGTGCAGCCAGAGGTTCGCCGGGCGCGGCCCCGCCAGGGCATGGAGCCGGCGTAGCGCCTCGGCCGCGAGCGCTGAGCCCACCGCCTAGGAGACCGCTCTGGAAGCCGCTGGTCTCGTGCTCGAGCGGGGCGATCAGGCACTCGTACGGCGCACGGCTTGCGTACGGGCAGATCAGCGCGAGCCCGTCGCGCTCGAGCACCACGCGGCTGCCGTCTGCTCGCTCGTCGGCCAGGTAGTCGCAGAGGCGGCATCCGTCGCCGTGCTGCTCGGCTGCCGGGACCGGAGGCTGCTCCCGTAGCCAGACGAGCTGCGAATGCGAATGCATGAGCGAGGCACCACCGGCCCTGCCCTCGTTCACGAAGGCGAAGACGTGCTCGAAGCCCGCTTCGCGCGCGGCGAGCGAGCGTAGGCGCCAGGCCTCGGCGACGAGCTCCAGCTGGCCGTCGTCGAGCTCCACGATCGAGCGGGCGTGGAACGGCGCGTGCACGATCACCTCCTGGCGCTCGAACGCCGGAAACTTGTTCGGCACTACGCGCACCGACCAGCCGGGGCTGTTGGGCTCGCGGCCCTCCGCCGGCAACGCGAGCGTCTCGGGAGGCGTGCGGTCCTCTCGTCCCTCGCAGAACGGGCATGAGTCCAGCTCCTCGTCGGTGACGGGGTCGAACGACGGCGCCGACGCACCTGGGCGCGTTGACCGGCCGGGAGCCAGGACCACCACCCGCCCCGTCAGCGGGTCGACCCGCCGCTCGCTCAGTTGCCCTTGAGCCGCTCGAGGAACGGCGTCAGCAGGTCGATCGGCGCCGGGAAGACGATCGTCGTGGACTGCGAGGCGCCGAGCTCGATCAGGGTCTGGAGGTAGCGCAGCTGGAGGGCGATCGGATGGTCCTCGATCACGAGCGCCGCGTCCTTCAGCCGTTCGGAGGCCTGGAACTCGCCCTCGGCGGCGATCACCTTCGCGCGCCGTTCACGCTCGGCCTCGGCCTGGCGGGCCATCGCTCGTTGCATCCCGGACGGGATCTCGACGTCCTTGACCTCGACGATCGAGACCTTGATCCCCCAGGGCGAGGTGGACTCGTCGATGATCGACTGCAGGATCGCGTTGATCTTGTCGCGCTCGGAGAGGAGCTCGTCGAGCAGATGCTGGCCGAGCACCGAGCGCAAGGTCGTCTGCGCGATCTGCGAGGTCGCGACCATGAAGTTCTCGATCTGCACGATCGCGTTCTTCGGCTCGACGATCCGGAAGTAGGCCACCGCGTTCACACGCACCGGGACGTTGTCCTTGGTGATGACCTCCTGCGGCGGGATGTTCAGCGTGATCGTGCGCAGGTCGACCTTGACCATCCTGTCGACGACCGGGATCAGGATGAACAGGCCGGGCCCTTTGGGCTCCGGAAGGAGACGGCCAAGGCGGAAGATGATCCCGCGCTCGTACTCGCGCGCGACCTTGATCGCCGAAACGAGGAACAGGAAGACGAGGAAGAGGACGGCGACGACGGCGATCAGCGCGGCGGTCACGGACGGATCCTACTCTGCGGGAAGGGGCTCGACTTCCAGGACGAGCTCAGGGCCGATGCTCGCGACTCGGACGCGTTGGCCCGGCCGCAGCGTGCCGCCCGACCTCGGCCGAGCCCGCCAGAGCTCGCCGTGCACGAACACCATGTCGTCGCGGCGGGCCTCGCCGACCTCGCCGACCATCGTCTCGGGCCCGGCGGCCAGGGGGCTCCTGCGCACCTGCACCGCCTTCGTCAGCGCGAAGACCCAGACGCTTCCGAGCAGCACTGCGAAGACGACCAAGAGAGGCGCGTTGACTTGGTCGTAAGGCGCGGGCGCGTTGTGGAAGAGCATCAGCGAGCCGACGACGAGGCTGATCAGGCCCGAGACCGTGAGCGTGCCGTGGCTGACCACGTGCGCGTCCGCCACCAGGAGCGCGGCGCCGAGGAGCAGTAGCGCCAGGCCGGTCCAGCTGATCGGTAGCACGGCGAAGCCGAAGAGCGCAGTCAGGAGCGCGACCGCACCGAGCGCGCCGGGCAGCACCACTCCCGGATGGAAGATCTCGAAGCCGATCCCGGCGATCCCGGCGAGAAACAGGAGCGGGATCAGGTTCGGATCGATCAGCGCGTTCAGGAGGCGAGTGAAGAAGCCCGGGTGCGCCTCGACGATCTGCGCGCCCGCGGTGTGGAGGACGAAGCCCTTGCCGACGGTCTTGCGGCCGTCGATCTTCGTCAGGAGCGCCGGCAGATTCGGTGCGATGTCGTCGACCACGTTCCTGCGCAGCGCCTCGTCGGCGGAGAGGTTGCTCCCCTTGCGCACCGCCAGATCGGCCCATAGCTGGTTGCGGCCGTGGAACTTGGCGAGTCCGCGCAGCGAGGCCGCAGCGTCGTTCAGCACCTTGCGCCGGAGGTCGCTGCCGAGATTTGCCCCGTTGCCGTTGATCGGCGTCGAGGAGCCGATGTTCGTCGTCGGCGCCATCGCGAGCTCGTCGGCCGCCATTCCGATCCAGACCCCGGCCGAGGCCGCTCGGGCACCCGGCGGCGAGACGTAGACGATCACAGGGATCTTCGAACCGAGCTCGTTCTTGACGATGGTTCGCATCGACTCGGAGAGCCCGCCCGGGGTGTCGAGGATGATCACGGCGGCGGTGTAGCCGTCCTTCTGCGCGCGATCGAGCTGGTGATCGAGGTAGCTCGACGTGACCGGGTTGACCTCGAGCTCGAAGTGGATCGCCAGCACGCGGGGCTTGCTCGAGGAGGCGCCAAGCGCAATCGCCGGAACGGCGAGGGCCACGGCCAGCGAGCCGAAAAGTACCCGCAGAAACGGCCCTTTCACAGCCGTAAAGATTCTATCAGCGACCCCGAGTTTCCCTTGCGGCCCAGGAGGGCGTGTGCCACCCTCGAAAGCGGGTCAGGCTTATGGCGGTTTCTTTCTTGAGTCCAATCGCGTCGACCGGTCAGTTCCGACGCACACGCGAGCAAAGCTCGCGCGTGCTGAGGTCGGCATCGCAAGCGACGCCTTGGTGAAACCGCTCTTTCTCGCAGCAGTCCTCGCCGCTGTTCTGCCGGGCTCCGCCTTCGGAGCCGGCCTTACGGCACGAGACCTCACGCCGCAGGCGACGCGCGGCGCGGTCCCGACCAAGGTGTTCGAGCTCGTTGGTGCGCACTGGCGTGGCCCGGGACTCGTCAAATACCGGACGCGGAATCTGGCGGGCCGGTGGAGCGCATGGCGGATCTTCTCGCCGGAGGACGCGCTTCCCGACAATGGGCGCGAGCGCCGGGCTACACGTGGCTGGCGCATCGCGAGCCCGTTCTGGACGGGGCCGTCGAACGCGATCCAGTACAGGACCGTAGGCCGCGTCAGCCGGTTGCGGGCCTACTTCGTACGCAGCCCGAGGGAGCGGTTGCCGCTGAAGCGGGTCCACCTCGCCGGCGCGCCGACGGTGATCGATCGCGCGGGCTGGCACGCGGATGAGGCGATCCGCCGCGCGGCGCCGTACTACGCGGACTCGGTGCATTTTGCGATCGTCCACCACACGGCTGGCTCGAACTCGTACACGCGGGCGCAGTCGGCCTCGATCGTCCGGGCGATCGAGCTCTACCACGTACAGGGCAACGGCTGGAACGACATCGGTTACAACTTTCTCGTCGACAAATACGGCCAGATCTTCGAAGGCCGCTACGGGGGTATGACCAGGCCGGTGATCGGCGCCCACTCGGAGGGGTTCAACACCGGCTCGGTCGGTGTCGCGGTGATCGGCGACTACAGCTCGACCTCGATCACGCCCGCCGCGCGCGCCGCGCTCGTCTCATTGCTCGCCTGGCGGCTCGACCTCGACCACGTCGACCCGTCGTCGAGCGTCGTGCGGGTTTCGGCCGGCAATCCTCGCTACCGGGCCGGCACGGCGGTGACCCTGCGCGCGATCTCGGCGCACCGCGACGTCTACCCCACCAGTTGCCCGGGAGCGAGCCTCTACGGGCAGCTGGCCGCGATCCGGGCGGCGGTGGCTCAGACCGGCCTGCCGAAGCTCTACTCGCCTGCCGTCGTGGGCACGCTCGGCGGTCCGATTCGCTTCACCGCGAGGCTTTCGGGCCAGACGTCCTGGGCGGTGACCGTGCGCGACCAGAAGAAGGTCGTGATCGCCAGCGGCGCCGGGATCGGCGCGAGCGTCGACTGGACCTGGGACTCGACCGCGGCGGCGACCGGGCTCTACACCTGGACGATCAGCGCGCCGCAGATGCGCTCGGCTACGGGCACCATCGGCACCGCTCCTGCGCCGCTCGCGCTGCAGCAGCTGAAGATCGCGCCTGGAGTGGTGACCCCGAACGGCGACGGACGAGGCGACGAGGCGAAGGTGAGCTACCGGATCTCCGTTCCGGCACTCGTGACGGCTAGCGTGCTCGACTCGCTCGGAGACACCGTCGCCACGCTCTTCAGCCAGCGTCGGCCGGCCGGGCAGAGCGAATTCGTCTGGAGTGACGTCGGCCTCCCGGACGGGCGCTACCGGCTATCGCTCGTCGCCAAGGACGACCGCGGGAAGCAGGTGCAGTCGACCGTGCAGCTCTACGTCGACCGGACTCTTGCCGGCTTCGCGGCCAGTGCGCAGGCGATCTCGCCGAACGGCGACGGCCGCTTCGACACGCTCGACTACTCCTTCCAGCTCAACGCCCCGGCGCACGTGCGGCTGCGGATCCTGCGCGGCTCGTCCGTGGTGGCCACGCCGATCGACGCAGCGCTGGTAGCCGGTCCGCAGCGGCTGACCTGGGACGGAAGCGGCCTCCCCGACGGGCGCTACTCGGCGGTGCTGAGCGCAACCGACTCGCTGTTCACGGTCAAGCAATCACTGATCGTGCGTCTCGACCGCGTCGCGCCCACTCTGCGTCTGGCCTCGTTCCGACTGCTGCGGTTCTGGGTGAGCGAGCCCGCACGGGTGACGGTCGTGCTCAACGGACGCGCGCATGTCCTCGCGATCAAGCGCGCCGGCTACTTCCGCGTCGGCCACATCGGTCCAGTGCGTGTGGTGCGCGCCTATGCCCGCGATCTTGCCGGCAACCAGAGCCGTCAGGTTCGCGGTCCCTGATCAACCCAGGCGTCGTAGCGCTGCTCGAGCCGCTCCAGCAGCTCGACCAGGAGGCCGGCGCGACTGATCGGGCCGCCGGTCTCGACGAGCAGCGACGTCGCCGGGCGGTCGACCTCCGTGGGCAGGTCGACCTCCTCCACGTTGACGTTGACCCCGACGCCGAGCACGACCCGGCCCTCGCGTGCCTCTGCGAGGATGCCCGCGACCTTGCGGCCGCCGACGAGCAGGTCGTTCGGGAACTTCAGCTCAGGCTGGATCCCCGTCATGGCCGCGATCGCCTCCGCGCACCCGCGTGCCGCGACTCCGGTCAGCTCGGGTAAGCGCTCCGGCGAGACCTCTGGCCGAAGCTGGACCGAGCAGAGCAGGCTCGTTCCGGCGGGCGCGAACCAGCGTCGCCCGAGCCGCCCCCGCCCGGCGGTCTGTTCGTCCGCCACGGCGACCGCTCCCTCCGGCGCATCCGGTTCCAGCAGGAGCTGCGTGGACGGCGTCGACTCGACGTAGGCGTACTCACGGCCGAAACGTCCACGCAGCAGCGGAAGCACGGCCTCGGGCGCCAGCGAGTCCAACACGGGCCATACACTAGGCCGACCGTGCAACCTCCTTTGCGCAAGGGCCGTCAGATTCGTCAGGACCCGCGGCCCGAAGGGCCGCTCGTCTACGAGAGGTTGAGTGACCCGATCCTGGTCAAGCGAGCAAAAGACGGCGACCCGACGGCGTTGGCGACGCTCTGCGAGCGGCACGCTCCGCGCGTCGAGCGCCTCGCCGCGCAGGTGCTCGCCGATCCCGAGGACGCTCGCGACGCAGCCCAGGAAGCGCTGGCCAAGCTCTGCCTGCGGTTGCGCCAGTTCCGAGGCGACTCGCAGTTCGCGACCTGGCTCCACCGGCTCGTGGTCAACACCTGTCACGACGTGGCCGATCGCCAGCGCGTGCGCCGCTGCGAGCCGCTGCTCGACGACGAGCGGGTCGCCGGCGATGCCGACCCGACCCGGGAAGCCGATCTCGCAGAGCTCCGGCACGAGCTCGGAGCGGGTCTCGCCGGGCTCTCGCAGGAGCAGGCGAGCGTGGTCGTCCTGAAGGACGCTCTGGGCTTCTCCTTCGCCGAGATCTCGGCTCGCGAGGGCATGCCGGTCGGGACCGCGAAGTGCTACGCGCACCGCGCCCGCGCCGGCCTGCGCTCGCGGCTTTCGAACCCCGCGGCGGCGTGACAGCAACGCTCGGGACGTGAAGAGATCGAGGCGATCCTGCCTCACCGGGAGCCGTTCCTCCTGATCGACGAGGTGCTCGAGCTCGAGCCCGGCGAGCGCGTGGTCGCGCGCAAGACGGTGCGCCCCGACGAGTGGTACCTCGCCGGGCATTTCCCGGGCCGCCCGATCATGCCCGGCGTGCTGATCGTCGAGGCAATGGCCCAGACCGGCGCCGTCGCCGTGCTCACCCAGGAGGAGAACAAGGGTCGGCTGGCGCTTTTCGCCGGGATCGACGACGTGCGCTTCAAGCGGATCGTGGAGCCGGGCGACGAGCTCGTCTTCGAATGCAAGATCGAGAGCGTGCGCGGGCCGATCGGCAAGGGCAAGGCCACGGCTCACGTGGGCGAGGAGCTGGCCGCCCGCGGGATGCTGACCTTCGCGGTGGAGCGATGATCGGCACCGCCAACGGCGTCGCGATCTCGATCACCGGCCTGGGCGCCCACGTGCCGGATCGCGTGATCACCAACGACGAGCTCTCGACGATGATGGACACCTCCGACGAGTGGATCGTCGAGCGGACGGGGATCCGCGAACGGCGGATTGCCGCGCCCGAGGAGGCGCTCTCCGACCTCTGCCTCCCGGCCGCGCGGCAGGCGCTCGCCGGCGCAGGGCTCGACGGTTCCCAGATCGACCTGATCATCGTGGCCACGGTCACGCCCGACATGGCCTTTCCTTCCACGGGCGCGATCCTGGCCGACCAGCTCGGGGCGACCAATGCCGCCGCCTACGACCTCTCTGCGGGCTGCACCGGCTTCATGTACGCGGTCGCCCAGGGCTACGGCATGCTCGCGGGCGGCCTGGCGCAGAAGGCGCTGATCGTCGGCGGTGACGTGCTCTCGAAGATCCTGGATTGGAGTGACCGCGGCACGGCCGTGCTCTTCGGCGACGGGGCGGGTGCGATCGTCCTCGAGCGGGTTGCGGAAGGCGGTTTCCTCGGCTTCGAGCTCGGCGCCGACGGCTCCGGAGGGCCGCAGCTCTACCTGCCCGCCGGCGGCTCGCGCTCGCCTGCGAGCGCAGAGTCCGTGGCCGAGCACCAGCACTTCGTGAAGATGAACGGTCGCGAGGTGTTCAAGTTCGCCACGCGAATCCTGGTCTCGTCTGCAGAGTCCGTGCTGGCCGAGTGTGGGCGCACCATCGAGGACGTGGATGTCTACGTGCCGCACCAGGCGAACGTGAGGATCATCGAGCATGCAGTGAACAAGCTCGGGATCGCGAAAGAGAAGGTGGTCATCGATGTCGACCGCTACGGAAACACGTCATCCGGCTCGATTCCGCTCGCGCTGGCGGACGCGAAAGCCGATGGACGGCTTGGAAAGGGCAAGCTTGTGTTGATGACTGGAATGGGTGCCGGCCTCACATGGGGCTCCGGTTTGATCGAATGGACAGACGGAGGAATGGGATGAGCGCGCAAAAAATTGCGTTTTGCTTCCCGGGCCAGGGCTCGCTCGAGGCGGGTATGGGCCGGGAGATCGCGCTGGCAGTGCCAGAGGCGATGGATGTCTACCGGCGCGCGAGCGAGGCTTCGGGCCTCGATCTCGTCCGGCTCTGCTTCGAGGCCCCCGAGGCCGAGCTCGTCCAGACCGAGGTGCAGCAACCCGCGCTGGTGGCGACGAGTCTCGCCGTGCTGGCGGCGCTGCGCGCTGACGGCTTCGAGCCCGATGTCGTCGTCGGCCACTCGGTCGGCGAATTCGCGGCGCTGGCCGCCGCGCAGGCGCTCTCCATCGAGGACGCGTTGATGCTCGTTCGCGAGCGGGGCCTGGCGATGGCCGAGGCGGCACTCGAGAATCCCGGCTCGATGGCGGCGATCCTCGGTCTCGAAGACGCGGTCGTCGAGGCCCTGTGCAAGGAGATCTCGGGTGTCTGGCCGGCGAACTACAACTGCCCGGGCCAGATCGTCATCTCGGGTCAGGACCCGGCCGTGGACGAGTGCTGCAGCGAAGCCGAGGTGCACGGCGCCCGACGGACGGTGAAGCTTCGCGTGTCCGGCGCCTTCCACAGCCCGCTGGTCGCGCGCGCCGCGGAGCGCCTGCGCCCGGCAATCGCGCGGGCGAAGATCAACGACCCGATTGCGCCCTTCATGTCCACGGTCACGGCGAAGATCGAGCCCGCGCAGCGGATGGCTTCGCTCCTCGTCGAGCAGCTGACCGCCCCGGTGCGCTTCACACAGGCGGCGCGCGAGCTGATGCGACAGGGCGTAAAGGTCTTCGTCGAGGTCGGCCCCGGCAACGTGCTCAGCGGTTTACTGAAGAGGATCGATCGCAGCGTGAAGGCGATTCCGGTCGGCGACCTGGCTTCGCTCGAGAAGCTGCGGGAGACGCTCAGAACTGCCTGAACCGTTCTGCTCCCTCGAAGGCAAGACCGCGCTCGTCACCGGCGGTTCCCGCGGGATCGGCCGTTCGATCGCGCTCGAGCTGGCGTCCGCCGGCGCCGCGATCGTCGTCGGCTACAACTCGGGCGCGGACGAGGCGGAGGGCGTGGCGAAGGAGGCCGGGGGCCGCGCCGTTCAGGCCGATGTCTCTGACCCCGAGCAGGCGAAGCGGCTGGTCGAGGAGGCCGGCGATCTCGACATCCTGGTGAACAACGCGGGCCTGACCCGTGACGGCGTGCTGGCGCGCATGACCGACGACGACTGGCGCGCGGTGATCGAGACCAACCTTTCCTCGGTCTTCTACACCTGCCGCGCCGCGACGCGCGGGATGATGAAGAAGCGCGCTGGGTCGATCGTCAACATCTCCAGCATCGTCGGCGTTCACGGTAACTGGGGCCAGTCGAACTACGGCGCCTCGAAGGCCGGGATCATCGGCTTCACCAAGTCGCTGGCCCGCGAGCTCGGCAGCCGCGGCGTGCGCGCCAACGTGGTCGCGCCCGGCTACGTGAACACGCGCCTGACCGACGTGCTGCCCGAGGAGGCGCAGCAGGCGATGCTGACGAACACGCCCCTCGGCCGGCTCGGCGATCCGGAGGACGTCGCCGGAGCGGTACGCTTCCTCTGCTCCGACGAGGCCTCGTTCATCACGGGCGAAGTGCTGCTCGTCGACGGGGGATTGGGGATGTGATGACGGGCGCGAGCCTCAACGGAAGACGCAGGGTGGTGATCACGGGCCTCGGCGCCGTCACGCCGCTCGGCAAGGACGTCGAATCGACGTGGGAGGGCCTGCTGGCCGGGCGCTCGGGCGCGGGCGAGATCACCCAGTTCGACTCGAGCCGGTTCACCGTCCATTTCGCCTGTGAGGTGAAGGACTTCGATGCGACCGAGTACATCCCGTTCAAGCAGGCGCGGCGGATGGACCGCTTCGCGCACCTGATCGTTGCCGCGGCGCGCCAGGCCGAGGCGGATTCGGGGCTCGAGATCGAGCCGGAGGCGGCGCGCATCGGCGCAGCGATCGCAACCGGGATCGGCGGGCTCAAGGCGTTCCAGGACTGCCACAGCGAGCTGCTCGAGCGCGGGCCGGACCGAGTGAATCCGTTCTCGATCCCGGAGATCATCCCGAACATGGGCGCCGCCTGGGTTTCGATGCAGCTCGGAACGAAGGGGCCGCTGAGCTCTCAGTGCACCGCGTGTGCGGCGTCCAATATGGCGATCGGCGACGGGCTCGACGCGATCAGGCTTGGCCGCGCGGACGTGATGTTCTGCGGCGGCACCGAGGCGCCGGTAACCGAGGTTGGGATCGCCGGCTTCAGCGCGATGCGCGCCCTTTCACGCAGGAACGACGACCCCGAGAAGGCGAGCCGGCCCTTCGACGCGGGGCGCGACGGCTTCGTGATGGGTGAGGCCGGCGCCGTGGTCGTGCTGGAGGAGCTCGAGCACGCGAAGGCGCGTGGGGCGAAGATCTACGCGGAGCTGCTCGGCTACGGCGTCTCCTCCGACGCGCAGCACATCACCGAGCCCGACCCCTCCGGCGTGAATCCAGCCCGCTCGATGACCATGGCGTTCGGTGACGCGGGCATCGCTCCCGATGAGATCGACTACATCAACGCGCACGGAACGTCGACGCCGCTCGGCGACGCCAGCGAAACGCGGGTGATCAAGCTGGCGCTCGGCGAGGAGAACGCGCGCAAGACGCCGGTCTCCTCGACGAAGGGCGCGACCGGCCACTGCCTCGGTGCGGCAGGCGCGGTCGAAGCGATGTTCTCGATCCTGGCGATCGAGCGCGGCGCCTTGCCGCCGACGATCAACTACGACGAGCCTGACCCCAAGTGTGACCTCGACTACATCCCGAACGAGGCGCGTGAGGCCGACGTGCGCACCGCGGTCTCGAACTCGTTCGGCTTCGGCGGCCACAACGCAACGATCGTCGTTCGTCGCTTCGAGGACTAGCGCCTGCTCGTGGCGGATCGCTGGGCCACCTTCGACTGCTACGGCACCCTGATCGACTGGAACGGCGGCATTCGCGCCGAGTTGGCGCGCGTGTTCGGCGAGGAGAGGGCCGACGAGCAGCTCGAGCGCTACCACGAGCTCGAGCCGGAGCTCGAGGCCGACGGGACGCGCTCCTACCGAGAGGTGTTGACCGAGGCGATGAGAGGGCTGGGGGCACCCGCTGGCGAGGAGGAGGCGCTTGCGCGCTCGCTGCCTCAGTGGCGGCCGTTCCCCGAGGTGCCGGAGGCGCTCGCGGAGGCCAGAGTCCAGGGCTGGAAGCTGGCGATCCTCTCCAACACCGACCGCGACTACATCGAAGCGTCGCTGGAGCGGCTCGGGGTGCCGTTCGAGCTGGCGATCGTGGCCTCCGAGATCGGCTCCTACAAACCGGGTCTCGGGCACTGGCGCGCCTTCCAGGAGCGGACCGGCCGGGCCCCAGACGTGCACGTTGCCGCCAGCCTCTTCCACGACATCGGGCCTGCGAACGAGCTCGGCCTGCCCTCGGTCTGGATCAACCGGCTGGGCGAGCAGCCCGGCCCTCAACCGACCAGAGAGCAGCCTGACCTGACGAACCTGGCCGCCGCACTCGAGGAGGTTGCATGAGCCGCCTCCGCGCCCGCTGCCCTGATTGCCACACCTTCACCGCGGTTGCGCTCGGACCCGGCTACGAGTGCCACGCGTGCGGCGGCGAGTTCGGCGCCGGCCTCGTCCGCGTTCCTCGTGCCTGGGGCGAAGGCGGTGAGTCGATGGCAGAGGCGGCGCGGCTGCCGCTCCGGTACCCGGAGGCCTCGGTCGTCGAGGAGGACTCGCTCGGCGAGCAGAACCTGGCGATCGCGATGGACCTTCCGGAACGCCCGCTCGTGCTGGGCGGCTGCTGCTGCGCCCACATCGGCGCCGTCGAAGGCCTGGCCGCCCGCAACAGCAGCATCGGGCTCGTCTGGTTCGACGCGCACGGCGACCTGAACACCCCTGAGAGCTCGCCCTCCGGGAACCTCTGGGGAATGCCGCTGCGCATGCTGCTCGAGTCCGGCGCCGTGGAGCCGGAAAACACCCTGCTGCTCGGCGCGCGCAATCTCGACCCGCCGGAGCAGGAGTACGTCGCTTCGATCGGTCTCCGCACCGACCCGAGCGAGCTGGAGCAGGCGCTCGAGGGAACGGAGGGCGTGTACGTGGCTCTCGACGTGGATTCACTCGAGCCGGGCGAGATCAGCCCCTTCATGCCGGAGCCGGGCGGCCTGACCGCGTCCGAGGTTGAGGAGGTCCTGCGACGAGTGCAGGAGCGCTCGTCGATTCTCGGCGCGGGTTTCAGCGGCTTGGTCGCCGAGCCCGGGAACGTGGAGCCGCTGACCCGCTTCTCCACGGCTCTCGGCCTGTAACTCTCAGCCGAGGCGTCGGGTCTAAACTCGCAAGCTCGTGTCCGAACGCATCGACGTCTCAATTGAGCACAAGCACGCCCCCACCGAGGATGGGGGGCGGCCGCATCCGAACACGTGCCCGAAGTGCAATTCCCACTACCGCGACGACGAGCTCGAGGAGCAGCTCAACGTCTGTCCGCATTGTGGTTACCACTTCCCGGTGCACGCGCGAGAACGGATCCGGCAGCTGGTGGACGAGGACAGCTTCGCGGAGGAGGCGGCCGAGCTGCGCTCCGACGACCCGCTCGACTTCTTCGACCTGCGTCCCTACACCGAGCGGCTTGCGGAGGCCGAGCTGGTGACCGGGCTCGGCGAGGCCATGGTGATCGGCCGCGCGGCGATCGAGGATCAGCCCTGCCAGCTCGCGGTGATGGAGTTCGGCTTCATGGGCGGCTCGATGGGCCGCGTCGTCGGCGAGAAGTTCGCGCGCGCCTGCGAGGGTGCAGCGGGGCGCGGCGTGCCGCTCGTCTCGGTCACGACCACAGGCGGCGCGCGCATGCAGGAGGGGATCCTGTCGCTGATGCAGCTGCCGAAAACCGTCTGCGCTGTCGAGGACCTGCGCGACTCGGGCGGCACGCTCATCAGCGTGATGGCACACCCGACCACGGCCGGCGTGCTCGCGAGCTTCGCCAGCCTCGGCGACGTGCTCGTGGCCGAGCCGGGAGCGCTGCTTTCGTTCACCGGACCGCGGGTCGTGCAGCAGACGACGCGCGAAAAGCTGCCGGACGACTTCGGGCTCGCCGAGTCCAACTACCGCCACGGTCACGTGGACGCGATCGTTCCCCGACCCGAGCTGCGCCCGACGCTGGCGCGGCTGCTGCGCCTCTTCGCCAATGGCACGTGAAGCCGAGTTGAGGCTCCGCGAGCAGCTGAGCCGGCTGAAGAGTCTGCCGCTGCTGCGCGGGGCGAAGCTCTCCGGCGAGCTCGAGCGGCTCCAGAAGCAGCTCGACCGAATCGTCGCCGAGCCGAGCGACGAGGAGATCTGGCGTTCGGTCGAGCTCGCGCGCCACCCGGAACGGCCGTACAGCCTGGACTACGTCGACCGCCTGCTCGACGACTGGTTCGAACTGCATGGCGACCGCCAGCACGGCGACGACGCGGCACTCGTCGCAGGGATCGGCCGCTTCCGCGGGAAGACGGTCGTCCTGATCGGCAACCAGAAGGGCCGCGACGTCAAGGAACGGACGCGACGCAACTTCGGCATGGCCTACCCGGAGGGCTACGGCAAGGCGATGCGCGCGATGGACCTGGCCGAGAGGCACCGCTTCCCGGTCGTGACGCTGGTCGACATTCCCGGCGCGTACCCGGGCGTGATCGCCGAGCAGCACGGCCAGGGTGGGGCGATCGCCCGCTCCCAGGCGCTGATGTCGCGGCTGCGCGTGCCGACGATCACCTGCGTGATCGGAGAGGGCGGCTCGGGCGGCGCGATCGCGACCGCGCTTGCCGACCGCGTCCTGATGCAGGAGAACGCGATCTACACCGTGATCTCGCCGGAGGGGTGCGCGGCGATCCTCTGGCGCGACGCCGGTGAGGCGCGCAAGGCGGCCGCCGCTTTCAAGCCAGACGCGGCTCATTGTCTGGAGCTGGGAGTGATCGACGCGATTGTTCCCGAGCCCGGTGACGGGGCTCACACCGACCACGAAGAGGCCGCCCGCCTGCTGGGGGACGCCTTGGGCGAATCGCTCGAGCAACTCGAGGGACAGTCGGGCGAGGAGTTGCGGCGCCGACGACGTGTGCGGTTCCGCACCATTGGCCAAGTACCCGTAACCCGCTAAAAACCGCGGCAAAAGCGGCGCTTTTCCACATCTTCCACAGGCTTATCCCCCGTTCGTACACATGCCGAGGCCGCCTTGTAGGCGGCCTCGACCCTAACCCCCCGTTAGGTGGAGAAGCTTTGAAAGATGTACGACCCCGAGTTGTGAGTTGTATTGCCTCTCAGGGGTGTTTGTCAAACACGGACGCAGAGGAAGGGGTCGCGCAGCCGGAAGCGCGCCCGCAAGGCAAGCTAGGCGCGTGGCCAAGCTCGCCGAGTACCGCAAGAAGCGAGATCCGACCAAGACGCCCGAGCCTTTCACCGGCAAGAAGGGCGCCAAGGAGCCGATCTTCGTGATCCAGCGCCACGACGCGCGCCGGCTCCACTACGACTTCCGCCTCGAGCGCAACGGCGCGCTCGCCAGCTGGGCTGTGCCGAAGGGCATCCCGCTCGAGCCGGGCGAGCGCCACCTCGCCGTGCACGTCGAGGACCACCCGATCGACTACGCGACCTTCGAGGGCGAGATCCCGAAGGGCCAGTACGGCGCCGGCACCGTCGAGATCTTCGACAGCGGCACCTACGAGCTGGTGGAAGAGAAGAAGGACGGCGGCCTAACCGTCCGGCTGCACGGCGAGAAGCTCGAAGGCCTCTGGACGCTCGTGCCGGCCAAGCTCGACGGTGACCCGAAGAACTGGCTCCTGATCCGCAAGCGCGAGGAGGGCGAGAGCACGTCGGCCTCACGCCGCAAATACGCGCCGATGCTCGCGACGCTCGAGGACGAGAAGAGCATGCCGCGCAGCGAGGACTGGGAGTTCGAGATCAAGTGGGACGGCTATCGGATCGTCTCGCGCGTGGCCGGCGGCGAGGCGGAGCTGCGTACCCGCAAGGACCAGGACTACACCGAACGGTTCGCCAACGTCGCCAAGGAGCTGACGAAAGCGTTGAAGACTCCGGACTGCGTCGTGGACGGCGAGGTCTGCGCGCTCGACGAGGAAGGCCGCCCGAGCTTCTCGGCGATGCAGCAGCGCAAGCCCGGGACGCCGATCGTCTACTACCTCTTCGACCTGCTCGAGGTGGACGGCGAGCCGGTGATCGATCTCCCGCTCTCGGAGCGGCGCGCGCGGCTCGAGCAGCTGCTGGACAAGCGCAACCGCACCGTGAAGTTCTCCGAGTCGTTCGAGGACGGGCCGGCCCTGCTGGCGGCGGCCAAGGAGCGGAAGCTCGAAGGGGTCGTGGCCAAGCGCCTGGAATCCCGCTACCTCCCGGGCAAGCGCTCGCGCGATTGGCTCAAGTTCAAGGCGCACGCCGAGCAGGAGTTCGTGATCGCCGGCTACACGCGCGGCAAGGGCCGGCGCTCCGGCGGGTTCGGGTCGCTCGTGCTCGCGGTCTACGGGAACGAGGGACTCGAGTACGTCGGCAACGTCGGCACCGGCTTCGACGACGCGGAGATCGAGCGGCTGCTGAAGCTGCTGCGGCCGCTCGAGCGGAAGGACTCGCCGTTCCCGCAGGTGCCGAAGCTGCCGCGCGTGCGCAAGGACGACATCGTCTGGGTCGAGCCGAAGCTCGTCGCCGAGGTCTCGTTCGTCGAATGGACGCACGACGGCCGCCTGCGCGCGCCGGTCTACACGGGCCAGCGCGAGGACAAGAGCCCGGAGGAGGTGCGGCGCGAGCTTCCAGGGCGAGCAGCCGCCGACCGCGATCCCCGAGGTGGTCAAGAAGGGGAAGCGCGTGCTGCGGCTCTCCAATCTCGACAAGCCCTTCTGGCCCGAGGAGGGGATCACGAAGGGCGACCTGCTCGCGTTCTACCGCGACGTGGCGCCCGTCGTCGTGCCGCACCTCAAGGACCGTCCCTTCACGATGAAGCGCTATCCCGACGGGTGGCAGGGCAAGCACTTCTTCCAGAAAGACGCGCCCAGGGGCATGCCCGATTGGATCCCGACGGTCGAGATCGAGGTCTCGACGCGCGAGAAGCCGCGGCAGCGCCGGAAGATCCAGGCGCCGCTCGTGAACGACGAGCTCGCGCTCCTCTGGATGGTGAACATGGGCTGCATCGACCTGAACACCTGGTATTCACGGGTGGACAAGCCAGACCGGCCCGACTGGGTGCTCTTCGACCTCGACCCTTCGGACGACGTGGGCTTCAAGGAAACCGTGCAGGTCGCGCTGCTCGTGAAGCAGGCCCTCGACGCGCTCGGGCTCGAGTCGTTCTGCAAGACGAGCGGGGCGGACGGGATCCACGTGCTCGTGCCGATCGCGAGGCGGCACACCTACGAGGACACGCGGCAGTTCGCCGAGATCGTCGCGGGCGCGCTGGCCTCGACGCACCGTGGCCTCGTCACGACCGAGTGGACGAAGGCGAAGCGGAAGGGCGTGTTGATCGACGCGAACCAGAACGGCGAGGGCAAGACGATCGCCTCGGTGTACTCGGTGCGGCCGAAGGAGGGGGCTCCGGTTTCGACGCCGCTGCGCTGGGACGAGGTGGACGAGTCGCTCGAGCCGGGCGCGTTCACGATGGACGTGGTGCGCAAGCGGGTCGAGGAGCACGGCGATCTCTTCGCGGGTGTGCTGAAGTCCAAGCAGTCGCTCGCGACGGCGCTGCGCAAGCTCCGGTAGTTCCGGCTGCTAGGCTTTGGTTTCCGCTGTTTTTCGGCAAGGAGGTGCGTGATGACAACGATTGCACTCTCCGGTCGCAGAGCCTGAGGCTCCCCGACTAGCCGCAGCACACCTCTGTAGCGAGTTCCGAGCCTCGGGCCACGTCCGGTCCGTCACTCGATCCTGAAGGAGATCTCGCTTGCAAGCACCACTGTTCACTCTGCACGACCTCGGCTGGGACGACGGCTTCGCGGCCGCGTTCGAGTCGTTCGAAGACGACGAGCTCGTCCCCGCGCGCGTTGCGGCCCAGCACCGCGGCGGCTACGACGTGCTCACGGAAGGCGGGGAGCGGCGCGTCCGTGTCACCGGCCGCTTGCGGCACGAGGCTGCCTCGGCCGCCGAGCTGCCCGCGGTGGGCGACTGGGTCGCTCTCCGCGACGAGACGATCCATGCGGTCCTGCCGCGCCGGTCGGCGTTCTCGCGCAAGGCCGCGTGGGCTCCGACCGAGGAACAGATCCTCGCGGCTAATCTCGACGCGATCTTCATCGTCAGCGCCCTGGACGGTGACCTGAACTTGCGCCGTCTCGAGCGGTACCTCACGCTGGCGTGGGAGAGCGGCGCGACGCCTGTGCTCGTGCTGACGAAGGCCGACCTCTGCGAGGACGTGGCCGGCGCGTTGTTCGAGGTCGAGCAGGTCGCGCTCGGCGCAGCGGTCCACGCGGTCAGCAACGTCACGGGCGACGGGCTCGAAGAGCTCGCGCCGTACCTCGCGCCCGCGCGGACGATCGCGCTGCTCGGCTCCTCCGGAGTGGGGAAGTCGACCCTGGCAAACCGGCTCGCCGGCGAGGAGCTGCAGCGGACCCACGAGATCGCCGAGGACGGGCGCGGCCGGCACACCACGGTCAGCCGTCAGCTCATCCGGCTGTCGGGCGGTGCCATGCTCGTGGACACCCCGGGCCTGCGCGAGGTGCAGCTCTGGGACGCCGACGAGGGAATCCAGGAGGCGTTCACCGACGTGGACGAGCTGGCGGCCGACTGTCGCTTCAACGACTGCTCGCACACCAGCGAGCCCGACTGCGCCGTCCAGGCCGCGATCGCCGACGGACGGCTCCCGCGCGAGCGGTTCGAGAGCTACGGCCAGCTCCAGCGCGAGCTTCAGCGGCTGGCGATGAAGCAGGACGCCCGGCTTCGCTCCGAGGCTCGCAAGCAGCGAGCGGCATTCGCGCGCAGTCTCAGGAAGGCGTCCTGGTGAGTGCTAGAGATCCTTGCGAGCGAAGCCGGCCACGGCCACGATTCCGACGAGCACGAGGTAGGCGAGCGCCCAGAGCCGCAACAGCGTCCCGCCTGTGTAGGCGCCGCCGAAGGGGCCGAGCTGCAGCAGGAAGCCCGTGAACCCGGTCGTGCTGGCCGTGATCTCCCGCAGGCCGTCCTGATAGAGCGCCTCGAACGGGATCAGCCAGGCAGCGATCTTCGCCGAGTGCTGCAGCGTGTGCGAGTTGAGGGCGTGGCCGATCGAGCCCAGAAGCCCCGCGACGAGGCCTGCCCCGAAGATCATGAACACCGCGATCCCATTGGCGGTTGCGGTCAGGAACACGGAGCCGAGCAGCGAGAGGGCGGCGACGATCGCGACTCCGGCTGCGAGCTCGAGGCCCGGGACAACCACGTGGTCGGGCCACCAGTGGCCGGTCAGGCCCGTGATCACCATCGCCGCCACGTAGACGCCGACGACGTAAGGCGCGCAGACGGCGACTGCTCCGAGCCAGCGGGCGAACAGGAGCGTCGACCGCCCGACGGGGCGCACGACCAACGGTTGGAGCAGTCCGCGCTCGGCGTCTCCGCGCACCACGCCCAGCGTGAGGAAGACGGCGAGCACAACGCCCAGAAAGAGCGTTGCGAACATCGCCAGGCCGAACATGAAGGCTCCGGCGAAGGTGCGCGCGTCGATTCCCACCGGCGGCGAGATGTTCTCGACGTCGCGGAAGACGTAGTGGTTGGCGAGCCAGTAGAGGCTCAGGAAGCCAAGAGTCAGGAACAGCACCACCGCGAACACCTTTCGGCGCAGCGCCTCGCGCAGGCCGTAACCGACGATCGTGGCGACCGCGGTCACGAGGTCTCCCCGCCGACGGCCTCGAGGTAGGTCTCCTCGAGCGTCGAGGTCAGGACGGCGACTCCGTAGACGCGCCGCCCGGCTGCAACCAGCTCGGCCACGAGCCTCGGTGCGTCCTCGCGCGAGGCGCCCTCGAAGACCTGCACTCCTTCGTCCGTCTCGATCTCCACGCCGCGGGCGCGGGCGAGCTCGCCAGGTGAGCCCTCCGCCACGAGGCGACCGTGTAGGAGGATCGCCACCCGGTCGCAGACGAGCTCGACCTCGCTCAGCAGGTGGGAGTTGAGCAGTACGGAGATGCCCCTGTTGCGCAGCTCCTCGAGGAGTACGCGAACGGTGCGGCGGCCTACGGGGTCGAGCGCGCTCGTCGGCTCGTCGAGCAGCAGCAGCGGTGGGCTTCCCACGAGCGCCTGCGCAATCCCGAGTCGCTGCTGCATGCCCTTCGACATCTGCTCGACGCGGCGCCCGCGCGCTTCGGTGAGCTCGACCAGCTCGAGGAGCTCCGCCCGCTCGGCGGCACCGCCCTCTGAGCCCGCCAGTCGCTGGTGCAGCTCGAGCAGCTCGTCCGCCGAGTACCAGCCGGGGAAGCGGAAGAGCTCGGCGAGGTAGCCGATCCGGCGGCGGGCCTCGAGCGAGCCCGCCCGGGCATCGAGTACCTGCGCCGTGCCGCCGGAGGCGCGAACCAGGCCGCAGGCGATCTTGACGAGGGTGGACTTGCCGGCGCCGTTTGGCCCGAGCAGACCCACGAGCTCGCCTTCGCCGACCTCGAGGTCGACACCGGCAAGAGCGGTGACCGAGCCGTAGCGCTTCTCGAGACCCCGGACGGCAAGAGCGGGAGGCACCCGGCCGAGTTTACGCAGGAGGCGCGAAGAACTTCGTGTAGTGCCCGAGCTCGTCGAAGCCGAGCTTGCCGTAGAGCTCCTTGGGCCAGTCCTCCGCGTCGGCGACGAGGAAGACGAACTCTGCGCCCGAGGCCCGCGCTTGCTCGATCGCGCCGAGGATGACCGCGGTCGCGTAGCCCTTGCCGCGGTGCTCGGGCAAGGTGCCGACGTCCTCCACCTGGGCATCGGCGCCGTCCACGTAGAGGTCGGCATAGCTGACGACCTCGTCGTCGACCAGCACGCCGAAGAAGCGGGCCGACACCCGCTGACCGATCAGAGCCTTTGCCTGAAAGAGCTGTTTGACCACCTCCGGTTTCGCCCAGGGGTAGCCCTCCATCAGCCTCCGGCGTGCGGGTCGCAGCGCCTCCTCCTCCAACTCTCGTACGAGCGAGAGGTCGGCCTTTCTTTCAGGCTCGCGCAGCTGTGCCATCACGAGATGCCGATCGATCCGCCAACCGTGCTCGACGAACCACGGTGCGAGCCTGTCGCCGAGGTCGGGGTCGGGAACGAAAATCAGGCGGCGCTCGAGCCGCTGTGCCTCGGCGACGAGCTCTCCCGGATCGGCGTCTCGCTCGATCCAGAGGTAATTGCAGTCCGAGCGCTTCGGCACCTCGTCGGTGTAGACCGCCCGGCCGTATGGGGAAGCGACGGTACGGCTTCCGCCCATGTCTCCCCGCGCGAGGAACGCGTAGGCGCGGGCAAGGTCGTCACGCATCGCCGAGGCGCTGCGGGTGGCCGAGCATCGAGAGCTCGGCGATGTCGCGGCGGAAGAAGAGCGAGGTCGTCCAGTCCGCGACGACCCGCAGCTTCCGGGAGAACAGGGGCAGTTGGTAGAGGTGATAGGTGCGGGTGACGAACCAGCCGAGGAAGCCCGTCAGCCGCAGGCCCATCACATCGGCGATTCCCTTGTAGCGCCCGAGCGTCGCCACCTGGCCGAGCATGCGGTAGCGGTACGGCTTCCGCTCTCCCTGGAGGTTCTTCGCCAGCCGCCGGGCCTGACGCAGCGCGTGCTGGCACGTGGGCGGATCGAATTCACCGGGAGTGGCGAGGTTCGGGACGCGCGCGCCGTCCCCGAGCGCCCACACGCGCTCGTGGCCCTCGACCGCGAGGGTCTCGTCCACGATCACGCCGCCCCTTCTCGTCGAGCGGGAGGCCGAACTGGGAGAGCAGCGGGATGCGCTCGGACGCCGGCGGTCCAGACGAGCGTGTGCGTCAGGATCCGCTCGCCATCGGAGAGATGGGCGGCGTTCGCCTCGACCGAGTCGAGCGTTGTCTCGACGTGGATCTCGACGCCGCGCCGCTCGAGCTTCTCGGCCGCGTACTCGCCGAGGGGTCTCGGGATCTCGGAGAGGATCTTCGGCGCCGCGTCGACCAGCACCCAGCGCTGGGGCACACTCTGAAGCTTGGGGTAGTACTTGAGCGCGTCGCGGACGAGGTCGGAGAGCTCGGCCAGCGCTTCGACGCCGGCGTAGCCTGCGCCGACGAAGACGAAGGTCAGCTCCCGGAGCCGGTGCGTCTCGTTGGGCGCGGCATCCGCGGCCTCGAGCCGGCGCAGGATGTGGTTGCGGAGGTGAATCGCGTCGGCGAGCGACTTGAAGCCGAGCGCGTGGTCGGCGAGGCCGGGGATCGGCAGCGTGCGCGAGACCGCGCCGAGCGCGACCACGAGGTCGTGGTAGCTCAGGTTCGACGAGCCCCTCGATCGTCTCGACCTGGACGCGGTTGCGCTGGAGGTCGACGCTCGTCGCGCGGCCGAGCACGAACTCCGCGTGAGGGCACATCATTCGCAGCGGCACGACGGTGTGGCGGGGCTCCAGCGTTCCGGAGGCGGCCTCCGGCAGCAGCGGCGTGTAGAGCATCGAAGTTCTCGGGGCTGACGATCGTGGCGCCGCGCTTGCGCAGGCAGCGGGCGACGTAGCCGCCGGCGAAGCCGCCGCCGATGACGAGCGTTCCCCCGCGAGCCTCCCGGTCGGTCACGGCCTAGCCGCGCAGGAGCGGACGGGTGAGGCAGGTCGGGCCGCCGTCGCCCTTCGAGAGCTCGTCCCCGCGGTACGTGAGCACCTCGACGCCCGAGCGCTCCATGCGACGGCGCGTCTCCGGGTTGCCTTCCACGGCGAGGGCCACTCGCGGCGCGAGGGCGAGCACGTTGGAGCCCATCGTGGCGAACTCCTCGTCCGGGACCTCGACGAGCTCGACGCCACGTTCCTCGAGCAGCTGTGCAAGCCGGGTCGGCAGCAGCGGTGGGTAGACGACGGCAAGGTCCGGCGCCAGCGGGCTGATCAGCGACATCAGGTGCATCACCTCGTCCCGGCCGTGCCAGTGCGGGAGGTCGAACGCGAGCACCTCGACACCGGGCAGTAGCTCCCGTAGGCGGGCGATCCCCGCCTCGTTGGTGCGGTAGCCGCAGCCGGCGAGCAGCGTGCGCTCGTCGAGCCAGCAGAGGTCGCCGCCTTCCGCCCACTCCGGATCGCCGAGCCGCCCGGCGATCGGCACGCCGGCCCGCTCGAAGTCTTCCGCCATGGCGGCCACCTCCGAGCGGCGGCACTCCTTGCCCGGGTGGAGCAGGAGTGCTCCTGCGTCCGCGACCAGCGCGGGGTCGTAGGTGTAGATCGCATCCGGGTTGCCGTCGGCCGGGGACTCGGCGAGCACGACCTCCGCGCCGGCGCCCGCGAGCAGCTCGCAGAACGTCTCGTGCTCGGTCGAGATCCCGACGGGATCGGGCTCGGCGCGCCAGCCGCACATCTGCCAGCCGTGGAGATCCTCCGCGCGTGGCGCCCGCACGAGCACGCGCCGAAGCTCGCCGGTCATGGACTGGCAGCCGTACAGCTTCTGTTCGACGCTCATGCGGAGGATCGTACTTCGGCGAGCCGGCGCTTCAAGAAGGCGCGCTCAGCCGGCTGCGTCGACAGCTCCAGCGCCTGCCCGTAGGCCATAGCCGCCTCGTCGCTGCGGCCGAGCCGGCGCAGCAGGTCGGCTCTGGCCGAGTGCAGGTGCCGATAGCCGTCGAGGCCGTCGATCCGCTCGATCAGCCCGAGACCGCGCTCGGGTCCCTCGGCCATCGCCACCGCCACGGCGCGGTTGAGCTCGATCACCGGCGACGGCGTGAACTGCGCGAGCCGCTCGTAGAGCGCGGCGATCTGCGGCCAGTCCGTCTCGGCTTCGAGGTGCAGCGAGGCGATCGCGGCCTGGAGCTGGTACGGCCCCGGCTGCCGCAGCGGCAGCGCCCGCTCGAGCATGCGCCGCCCCTCGTCGATCCGCTCGGCATTCCAGAGCTCGCGGTCCTGGTCGTCGAGCAACACGAGCTCGCCCTCGGGGTCGAGTCGCGCCTCGCGGCGCGCGTCGTGCAGGAGCATCAGGGCGAGCAGGCCGAGCGCCTCCGGCTCGTCGGGCATCAGCAGCGCGAGCATCTTCCCGAGCCGGATCGCCTCCTCGCAGAGATCGGCTCGCGGCGGCGGTCCGTAGCCCTCGTTGAAGATCAGGTAGAGAACCGCGAGCACCGCGCGCAGGCGCTCCGGCAGCAGGTGGTCCGGCGGCACTCGGAACGGGATTCCCGCCGCGCGGATCTTCCGCTTCGCGCGCACGAGCCGCTGGGCCATCGCCGGCTCGGGCACGAGGAAGGCGCGGGCGATCTCCTCGGTGCTCAGCCCGCCGAGGGCGCGCAGGGTGAGCGCGACCTGCGCCTCGGTCGAGAGCGCCGGGTGGCAGCACGCGAAGATCAGGCTCAGCCGCTCGTCGGGGATGGGATCCGCCTCCTCCGCCTTCGGCCTGGTTTCCTCCAGCGCCGCCAGCAGCTCGGTCTTGTGCGCAAGCGTGCGCTCACGCCTGATCCGGTCGATTGCGCGGTTGCGGGCGGTCGTCAGCAGCCACGCGCCGGGGTTGTCGGGGGCGCCGTCGCGAGGCCAGCGCTCGAGCGCGGCCGCGAAGGCCTCCTGTACCGCGTCCTCGGCGAGCTGGACGTCGCCGAGGGTGCGAACGAGGATCGCGAGCGTGCGCCCCCATTCCTCCCGGAAGACGCTCCTCGACTACGAGCCGTCCTCCTCGAAGACCATCACCGGCCGAACCTCGACGGAGCCGTAGCGCGAGCCGGGGAGCTTCGCGGCCCAGCCGATCGCCTCGTCCAGCGAGCCAGCCTCGACATGTAGTAGCCGCCGAGCTGCTCCTTGGTCTCCGCGAACGGGCCGTCGGTGGTCAGCGTCTCGTCGTTGCGGACGCGGACGGTGGTCGCCGTCTGGGTCGGCTCAAGCGCGTCGCCGGCGACCATCGCGCCGCTGTCCTGCAGTTCCTTCGTGAAGGCCAGTAGGCCTGCATCACCTGGCCGCGCTCCTCTTCGCTCATCGAGTCTCCCGGCCGTTCTCGTCGCCGTAGATCAGCAGCATGTACTGCATCTCGCCCTCCTTGGTCGCTGTTGAGAGTACGACGAACGGGCGGAGCCGGAATCGACACGACGACGCGCTCTGGCTTACGGCTTCGAGCGTGCTGCAGGGCGTGGCAGAGCGGCCCTGGTGAACGCCTCGCCACTTGAACACGGCTTCTGCCGGCGTGAGCGCGGGCTGCGTTACGGACGCACGTGGCGGTTGTGCTCGGCGGGCGGAGCCGTGCCTGCGCCGTCTCGCCGCTCGAGTCCCGGAAGAGAAGCCGAAGAGCGCGAATAGCAGGAACAGCAGGACGATCACGACCTGGATTCTACGCCTGGTCGAGCATTCGCCCCAGCAGCGCGAGCGCGCCCGCCTTGTCCAGCGGCTCGTTCAGGTTGCCGCACTTCGGGCTCTGCACGCACGAGGGGCAGCCGCGCTCGCAGGGGCAGCCTTCAAGCAGCTTCGCAGTGTCGGCGACCCAGCCCTCGAAGGCCTCGAACCCGCGCTCGGTGATGCCGACGCCGCCGGAATGCCCGTCGTAGACGAAGATCGTCGGCCCGCCGGTCTGGAAGTGCAGGTTCGTCGAGAGGCCGCCGATATCCCAGCGGTCGCACATCGCCCACAGCGGCAGCAGCGCGATCAGCGAGTGCTCGGCCGCGTGCAGCGATCCGAGCAGCCGCGGCAGCTCTTCGAGCCCTTCGAGCATCCGCGCGCTCGGGCATGAACCAGATCGCCTCGGTCTCGAACTCGGTCTGCGGCAGATCGAGCGCGACGAGCTCGATGCTCTCCTGCGTCTGGATCGACTTCTTCTGGTAGCCGACGACCTGCTCGGTCACCACCACGCGGCCGAAGAAGAGCTGGAGGCCGAGCCGCGCTTCCTCGCGTAGAGGCTGGACGATCGCCGTCGTCGTCTCCTTCTTCGCCTGCGTGTAGTAGTCGCCGCTGAACGGCTCGACGACGGCCGTGCGCGCGACGAGGTCGAGCTCGCGCACGCGGTAGCTCTCGCCGAGGTGCAGGTAGATCGCGCCCTCGTGGATGGTCGAGTACGCCCGCGCCTCCTCGCTGATCCCGAGCATGGCGCCGCTGGAGCCGTCCACGATCTGGAACGACTCCGGGCTGGTCGAGCGCAACGAGATGCGCGCGGCCGGGTAGTCGCGGCCCGCCCAGACGTAGCCCGCCTTCGTCTTGCGCAGCTCGGGAAGCTCTGCCGCGCGCTCGAGCGCCGCGTCGCCGAGCATCGCCCGGTCGGCGTCGTCCAAAGGCGCCTCGAAGGCCGCCGCGAGGACGTGGCCGTCGAGCACGCGCGGGTTCTCGTGGTCGAGGATCGCCGCTTCGACGCGCCGCCCCAGCAGCGCTCGGGGCTCGCGCATGAAGTACTGGTCGAGCGCATCCTCGCTCGCCACGAGCACCGCGAGCCCGTGTCCGCGCCGGCCGGCTCGGCCCCACTGCTGCCTCAGCGAGGCCACGGTTCCGGGGAAGCCGACCGAGATCACGCAGTCGAGCAGGCCGACGTCGATCCCGAGCTCGAGCGCGTTCGTCGCGGAGACGCCCAGCAGCTCGCCCTCGAGCAGCCGCCGCTCGATCTCGCGCCGCTGCTGGGGCGTGTAGCCCGCGCGGTAGGGCGAGAGCGCGGAGTCGTCGCCCAGGCGATCGGCCGTGAAGCGGTGGATCAGCTCCGCGGCGCGGCGGCTCTTGGCGAAGCAGAGCGTGCGCAGGCCGCGCGAGACCAGGTCGGCCATCAGCTTCGAGGCCTCGCCGAGCGGGCTGGCGCGCAGGCCGAGCTCCTCGTCGGTCAGCGGTGGGTTCCAGAGCGCCACGGTGCGCTCGGCTCGCGGCGCGGCGTCGTCGCCGATCACCGTTGTCTCGGCCCCGATCAGGCGTGCGCCCAGCTCGCCGGGGTTGGCGATCGTCGCCGAGGCGAGCAGGAACTGCGGTTCCGCTCCGTAGACCCGGGCAAGGCGCCGCAGCCGCCGCAGGACGTTCGACACGTGCGAGCCGAAGACGCCGCGGTAGACGTGCGCCTCGTCCACGATCACGTAGGCGAGGTTCGAGAGCACGTCTCCCCAGCGGTCATGGTGCGGCAGCACGCCCACGTGGAGCATGTCCGGGTTGGACAGGATCAGGTTGGCCCACTTGCGCACCTGCCAGCGGCGCTCCGTCGCCGTGTCGCCGTCGTAGATCGCGGCGCGGAGCTTCGGCAGCCCGAAGGTCGCGAGCGAGCGCAGCTGATCCTGAGCAAGCGCCTTCGTCGGGTAGAGGTAGAGCGCCCGCTGCTTCGGCTCGCGCGCGAGCGCGTCCAGCACGGGCAGGTTGAACGCGAGGGTCTTGCCGCTCGCCGTGCCCGTGGTGACGACCAGGTGCTCGCCTCGCTGCGCCGCCTCCCAGGCCGCCGCCTGGTGGGCGTAGAGCGCGTCGATCCCCTGTGCAGTCAGAGCCTCTCGCACGCGTGGGTGCAGTTCCTCCGGCAGCGGTGCGAACAGCGCGTCGCGCGCGGCTTCGGAGCCCAGGTAGGCGAGCTCCTCGCCGACGAGCAGATCGTCCCACCGGGCAACGCTCGTGGCCATGAGCCGATGGTAGCCTTGCCGTCCCGGGGTGCCCGCATGGGCTGAGATCACACCCGTCGAACCTGATCCGGTTAGGACCGGCGAAGGGAGGAAGTTGATTCCAAGATGTCTCACGATCGCCGGGTCGGACTCCGGCGGCGGCGCCGGCATTCAGGCCGACCTGAAGGCCTTCGCGGCCGCCGGTTGCCACGGCATGAGCGCGATCGTCGCCCTGACAGCGCAGAACACTGTCGGTGTGACGGCGGTGCACGAGGTGCCGGCGGACTTCGTGCGCGCGCAGCTCGAGGCGGTCTTCGACGATCTCGGCGTGGACGCTGCCAAGACCGGGATGCTCTTCTCCGTGCCGGTGATCGAGACGGTGGCCGACTACCTCGAGCAGCACCCTGTGCCGCTGGTCGTCGACCCGGTGCTGATCGCGAGCTCCGGCGCGCGGCTGCTGGAGGAGGACGCCGTCGAGACGCTCGTCGCGCGCCTGTTCCCGCTGGCTACCGTCGTGACGCCGAACCTGGCCGAGGCTGAGGCGCTCGCCGGAAGCGGCTCGAAGCGCGAGCTCGCGGCCCGGTTGCACGAGCTGGGCGCGGCGGCCGCGATCGTCACGGGCGGGCACGGTGAGCCCGTCGACCACCTCTTCGACGGCGCACGCCACGTCGAGATTCCGGTCGAGCGCCATGACGTTGCCGCCACTCACGGCGCCGGCTGCACGCACTCCGCCACGCTGGCGGCGCTGCTCGCCCGCGGCGCAAGCCTCGAGGATGCGGCTCGCGGCGCGGCGGAGGCGGCCTCGCGCGCCGTCGCGCAGGGCCATCCCGAGCTCGGCGCGGGGGATGGTCCGGTGGACGTGCTCGGCCTGCGGGGAGCCGCGTGAACACCGGCCGCGACCTCGCTGCGATCCGCGAGCGCAAGCCGCTCGTCCATCAGATCACGAACTTCGTGGTCATGAACGAGACGGCCAACGCGACCCTGGCGCTCGGCGCGCTGCCGGTGATGGCGCACGCGCTCCAGGAGGTCGAGGAGATGGCGAGCGCCGCGTCGGCGCTCGTGCTCAACATCGGCACGCTCTCGGACGAGTGGGTCGAGGCGATGGTGCTGGCAGGCCGCGCGGCGAACCGCGCCGGGGTGCCGGTCGTGCTCGATCCCGTCGGCGCGGGTGCAACCGCCTACCGCACCGAGACGGCGCGTAACCTCGTCGAGGAGCTCGAGATCGCGGTCGTGCGCGGCAACTACGCCGAGCTTGCGACCCTCGCCGGGCACAAGGCCGAGATTCGCGGAGTCGAGGCCGTCGGTGGGCATGGCGGGCCGGAGCTGGCACGGGAAGCGGCGCGCAGCGCTCGGCTGCGTGGCTGCGGTCACCGGTCCGGTCGACCACGTCTCCGACGGCGAGCGCGTGGTCGCGATCGCCAACGGCCACGAGCTGCTCGCAACAGTCACGGGCACCGGGTGCATGTCCACGGCGATCACCGGCTGCTTCCTCGCGGTTCGCCCCGACGATCCGCTGGAGGCCGCCGCCGAGGCGCTGGTCGCCTTCGGCGTGGCCGGCGAGGAGGCCGCGAAGAAGGCGAAGAAGCCGGGCTCGTTCCACGTGGCGCTCTACGACGCGCTCTACGACCTCGAACCCAAGAAACTCGACTCACGGGCGAAGGTCGAGTGAGGCTACACGCCGTCGTGAGCGACCTCGCGACCGCCCGCGCTGCCGTCGAGGGTGGCGCGACAGTTGTGCAGCTCCGCGTCAAGGCGCCCACCGAACAGGTTGTCCAGGCGGGGCGCGGCTTCCGGGAGCTGCCGGCGACCTTCATCGTGAACGACGACGTCGAAGCCGCACTGGAGCTCGCCGCCGACGGTGTCCATCTGGGCCGCGAAGACCTTGGAGCCGAGCGTGTGCTTGGCGCGGGGCTCCTGCTGGGGGCTTCCGCCGCATCGGTGGTCGAGGCGCGCGAAGGCGAGGCGCTCGGCGCGGCCTACATCGGCGCAGGCCCGGTCTGGGCGACGCCGACGAAGCCGGATGCCGACCCGCCGATCGGCCTCGAGGGCCTGGCCGAGATCTGCCGCGCCGTCTCGCTGCCGGTGATCGCGATCGGCGGCGTGGATGCCTCCAATGCGGGCGACTGCATCCGGGCAGGCGCCGCGGGGGTCGCGGTCGTGCGGGCGGCCAACGACGCGGCGGCAGTGCGGGCGGCGATCGATGCGGCTCTCTGAGCTCGGCGAGCTCGGCCTCCTCGACGAGCTCGAGCGCCGGGGGCTCGCGAGCGGGATCGAGAACGATGCTGCTCAGCTGCAGGGCGGCTTCGTCGTCACGCAGGACACGCTCGTCGAGGAGGTGCACTTCCGGCTCGCGTGGACGACTCACCGCGAGCTCGGCTACCGCGCCGCAGCAGTCAACCTGAGCGACCTCGCCGCCTCGGGCGCCGAGCCGGAAGGGCTGATCGTCGGGCTCGGCGCGCCGGCGGAGATGCAGCTCGAAGACGTGCTCGAGCTCTACGAGGGCTTGAACGAGCCCGGCGTGCCCGTGCTCGGCGGCGACACCACCGTCTCCGAGAGCCTCTATCTCTCCGTCACCGCGCTCGGCCGCTCGGAACGGGTCCCCGGCCGGGGCGGCGCCCGCCCTGGCGATCTGCTCGTGGTGACGGGCCCGCTCGGTGCTGCCGGTGCGGCCTTTCGCGACCAGCGTCATTCGCGCCCGCCGCTGCGCCTGGAGGAAGGCCGCCGCCTGGCCGCCCAGGCCCACGCGCTGATCGATCTCTCCGACGGTCTCGCCCGAGACGCCTCCCATATCGCCCGCCGCTCCGGCTGCCGGCTGGTGATCGAGGTCGAGCGGATCCCATTCGCCCCCGGGGCCACGGTGGCCGATCTCGGCTTCGGCGAGGACTACGAGCTGCTCGCGGCGACGCCGGACCCGCTCGGGTTCACGGAGATCGGCCGCTGCGTCGAAGGCGAGGGCGTGGAGCTCCTGCTCGAGGGCGAGCCGGTCGAGCTCGGCGGCTGGGAGCACTTCCGCTAAGGCGCCGCTTGCGGTGCCGCCTTCAGGACGTGCGGGTCTCCCGCACGTCCGTCTGCAATGGCCGGTCGATCCAGCCGACCCTTCTAGCTCAACGCCCTGGGCCGCTTGCCGAACCGACCGTGAGCAGGCAACGTACTCACGGCAGTGCTTCCTTACGTGGTGAAGAGGCTGGCGTGGGCGGTTGTCGTCTTCGTCGCCGTCACGTTCTCCACGTACATCCTCTTCTTCGTCATCCCGACGAACCGCGCCGGCCCCAGCAACGTGCAGGGTCGCGACATCACGACGAGCGTCACGCAGGCCACCGGCATCCACGGCCCGGTCTGGAGGGAGTACGGCATCTTCCTCAAGCGGATCGTTACCGGTCAGAGCCTCGGCCGCTCGACCACGAGCCGCGAGGACGTCAACACGATGATCAAGCGCGCCGCCCCGATCACGGCCTCGCTCATCTTCGGCGGAGTCGTCTTCTGGCTGCTCGTCGCGATCCCGATCGGGTTGCTCTCCGCGCTGCGGCCGCGCTCGCTGCTGGACCGGGCGGCGATGCTCTTCGTCCTGATCGGGATCTCGGTGCACCCGGTCTGGCTCGGTCTGATCCTCGTCTACGTGTTCGGGTACAAGCTGGGACTGACTCCGGTCGGCGGCTACTGCGACTTCTTCTACGCAGGCTCGAGCGAGGTCTGCGGCGGGCCGCGGGAGTGGGCCTACCACCTGGTTCTGCCCTGGATCACCTTCGGGATGCTGTTCGCGGCGCTGTACGTGCGGATGATCCGGGCGAGCGTCATCGAGACGCTCCATCACGACTACGTCACGACGGCGCGGGCCAAGGGCGCATCGGAGTGGCGCGTCATACACGGGCACGTGCTCAAGAACGCGTTCCTGCCGGTGATCACGATGCTGGGCATGGACGTGGGCGTGGCCTTCGCCGGCTCGGTCTTCGTCGAGTCGGTGTTCGGCCTGCCGGGCATCGGGCGGCTCGCAGTGCGCAGCCTGCAGCGGCAGGACCTGCCGCCGATCATTGGGATCATCGTGCTGGTCACGATCGTGATCCTCATCTTCAACCTGATCGTCGACCTGCTCTACGCCTGGCTCGATCCGCGAGTCGGGTACTCACCGCGCGGGCTGGACGAGCAGGAGCGCGCTCAGCTGAGCGCCGGACGGACCGAGCCTTCGCGCTAAGCCGGTGCGGGCGTGAGCCACTGGGCCCAAGCCTGCTCGTAGTGCGAGCGGGGGCGGGCGCCGACCACGATCTCGCGCGGCTCGCCGCCCTCGAAGAGGATCGCGGTCGGGATCGAGAGGACGTCGTAGCGGGAGGCCGTCTGGATGTTCTCATCGATGTCGACCTTCGCGAACTTCACGCGTGAGCCGTACTCCTCCTCGAGCTGGCGCAGGATGGGCTCGACAGCGTGGCACGGGCCGCACCAGGGAGCCCAGAAGTCCACGATCACCGGCGTTTCCGCCAGGATGACCTCTTGCTCGAAGGTCGCGTCGGTCAGCTCGTCCACGGCGCGACCATGCTATAGGCGGCCCAGGAGGGCCCGGAGCCGCAGCAGCGGCACCTTCCAGATCGCTTCGAGGACGATGGCCTTGCTCATCTTCGAGCCGCCGTGCTCGCGGTCGACGAAGGTGATGGGCACCTCGACGACGCGATAGCCCGCACGCAGGGCGCGGTAGGTGGTCTCGATCTGAAAGGCGTAGCCGCGGGCGGTGATCGCGTCGAGGTCGATCGTCTCCAGCACCTCCCGCCGGAAGCACTTGAAGCCGCCGGTGAGATCGCGGACGTGCACGCCGAGCACATGGCGCGCGTAGCCCGAGCCGCCTGTCGAGACGAAGCGGCGCAGCCGGCCCCAGTTGCGGATCGAGCCGCCCTCGACGTAGCGCGAGCCGAGCACGATGTCGGCCTCGCTCGCCGCCTGGATCAGGCGCAGCACGTCGTTCGGGTCATGGGAGAAGTCGGCGTCCATCTCGAGGATCAGCTCGGCGCCGTCTGCGAGCGCCCGCTCGAAGCCGGCGAGGTACGCGGGCCCGAGCCCCTCCTTCGTCTCCCGGTGCAGGACCTCGACGTGATCGAGTTCGGCGGCCAGGCGATCGGCCAGCTCGCCGGTTCCGTCCGGGGAGTTGTCGTCGATCACGAGCACGGTCACGCCTTTCTCGCCGAGAGCGCGGACCATCGGCTCGAGGTTCTCGCGCTCGTTGTAGGTGGGCAGACAGACGATCGCGCGCACGTCCATATGATCGCTGCTGTGGCGACGGCGAAGACGCTTCCCCGCAACGCGGACGTGGCCGAGCAGCTCGAGCTCCTGTCCGATCTGCTCGAAATCGAGGGCCAACCGGCGTTCCGCGTGCTCGCGTACAGGCGCGCGGCGACCCGGATTCGCGAGCAGGGCACGCCGGTCGCGCAGCTCGCGCTGGACGGAAAGGCGAAGGAGCTGCAGGGGATCGGCGCGACGATCCAGGACAAGATCGTCCAGATCGTGAACACGGGGGAGATCGAGGCGCTGACGAAGCGGCGCAAGACGATCCCGCCGGAAGTGGTCGAATTCCTGAATATCCCGGGCCTCGGACCGAAGACGGTGCGCCGGATCTGGCAGGAGCTCGGGGTCACGACGCTGGCCGAGCTGAAGGAGGCCGCGCGGTCGCAGCGCCTACGGACGCTGCCCGGCCTCGGCGCGAAGCTCGAGGAAAACGTGCTCAAGTCGGTCGGGCGCAAGAAGAAGGCGACCGGGCCGCAGCGCACGCTGCTCGGCCGGGCCCTGCCGGCGCTGCTCGCGGTGGTGGACGTGCTGCGCGAGCACCCGGCTGCGGAGCGCGTCTCGGAAGCAGGGAGCGCGCGCCGCCGCAGGGAGACCGTGCGCGACCTCGACATCATCGCGACGGCGAGCGACCCGGCCGCGCTCACCGAGTACTTCACAGGTCTGACCTGGGTCTCGGAAGTGGCGGCGAAGGGGCCGACGAAGGCGACGGTGGTCTCGCACGAGGGCTTTCGCTTCGACCTACGTGTGGTCCCGCCCGAGTGCTACGGCAACCTGCTCCAGCACTTCACCGGCTCGAAGGCGCACAACGTGGCGCTGCGGGAGGACGCGGTGCGGCGGGGGTTGTCGGTCTCCGAGTACGGGGTGACGGAGGTGGAGAGCGGCGAGGTCTTCACGACGCAGAGCGAGGAGGAGCTCTACGAGCGGCTCGGCTACCAGTTCATCCCGCCGGAGCTGCGCGAGAACGCGGGCGAGCTGGAGGCGGCGCGGAAGCGGGAGCTGCCGGAGCTGGTCGAGGCCTCGCAGCTGCGCGGCGACCTGCACACGCACACCCACTGGTCCGCGGACGGGAAGAACACGCTCACGGAGATGGTCGAGGCGGCCAAGGCGCGGGACTACGCGTACTACGGGATCACCGACCACTCGCACTACCTGCGCGAGGGCCGCATGGAGACGCAGGCGAAGGAGATCGACAAGGTCGCGAAGCAGGTCGCGCCGATGACGTTGCTGAAGGGCGTCGAGGTGAACATCAAGGCGGACGGGACGCTCGACGTGCCCGACGAGGTGCTGGCCGAGCGCGACTGGGTGGTGGCCTCGATCCACACGGCGTTCGACCGCGACCCGACGGAGCGTATCCTCGCGACGATGGAGAACCCGCACGTTGATTGCATCGGGCACCTCACCGGGCGCAAGCTGAACCGGCGCGAGCCGATGGAGATCGACATCGAGCGCGTGGTCGCCAAGGCGCTCGAGACCGGCACGTTCCTGGAGATCAACTCGCAGCCCGACCGGCTCGACCTGCGCGACGTGCACGCGCGAGTGGCCGGGGAGGCGGGGGCTTACGTCGTCGTGAACAGCGACGCGCATCAGGTGAAGGCGCTCGACTACGTCGAGTTCGGCATCGCGCAGGCTCGGCGAGCGTGGCTCACCAAGGAGCAGGTTGCGAACACCCGCACCTGGGCGCAGCTCAGGAAGCTGATGAAGTGACGACACCCAGCGAGATCGAGCGGAAGTTCCTCGTCGACGAGGTGCCGGAGGATCTCGACATCGACTCGAGAGAGGAGATCGCCCAGGGCTATCTTGCGACCGGCGATCACCAAGTCCGCCTCCGCCGGCAGGGCGACCGACCCTTGCTCACGGCGAAGCGCGGCCACGGGCTCGTGCGAGACGAGGTCGAGGTTCCGTTGGAGGAGGAGTCGTTCGAGAAGCTCTGGCCATTGACCGAAGGACGCCGACTGAAGAAGGAGCGCCTCACGGCGACGGTGGACGGGCAAACGGTCGCGGTCGACGTCTACCGAGGGCCGCTAGCCGGGCTGATCGTTGTCGAGGCTGAGTTCGAAGACCTTGACGCCGCACGCGCCTTTTCGCCGCCCCAGTGGTTCGTGCGCGAGCTGACCGACGACGCGAGCTACTCGAACCAGAGGTTGGCACTCGAAGGCTTGCCCGTCGAAGAGGAGTACCATCGGCCTATGGCCTCGCCGACGAAAGCCAAGACGGAGCCCAAGACCAAGCCGCTGATCGACGACGAGCTCGAGCAGTTGTTCTCCCTCATCAAGGACGCCGACAGCGTGGAGCTGAAGCTGACCGTACCCGAGGTGGATCACCGCTCGACAGTGACGCAGCTGGGCATGGACCCGCTCGAGGCCGAGCTTCGCCAGGTGTTCTTCTTCGACACGCCCTCCCTTGCTCTCAACGAGCAGGGCGTGGTCGTGCGGGCCCGGCGGATCCAGGGGAAGGGAGGCGACTCCGTCATCAAGTTGCGACCTGTCGTCCCGAGCGAGCTCCCGGCCGACCTGCGGAACTCGCCGAACCTGGGCGTGGAGGTCGACGCGATGCCCGGGCGGCTACGTGTGCTCGGCGTCGTTGAAAACAGCCCGTGGAAACGACGAGGTGCAGACCGTCGCCAGGGGAGAGCGACCGCTCCGCAAGCTGTTCTCGAAGGAGCAGCGGAAATTCTTCTCCGCGCACGCACCGGAGGGGCTCGAGCTGGACGAGCTCACTCTCCTCGGGCCGATTCTCGTCCTCAAGCTGAAGTTCCGGCCGGCCGACTACGACCGCAAGCTCGTTGCCGAGCTGTGGAGCTATCCCGACAACTCGCGCATTCTCGAGCTCTCGACCAAGTGCGCGCCCGAGGAGGCGTTCCAGGTGTCGCTCGACAGCAAGGCCTTCCTGCGGGACCGCGGAGTCGAGCTCTCCGGCGAGCAACAGACGAAGACGAAGACGGCCCTCGAGTACTTCTCGAAGAATCTGTCGGCCCCAGCCTCCTAACGGAGTCGCCGACCAGGCTCACCAAGGGCAGCGAGCGCGGCGTCGTGCAGGGCGACCCGATAACCCCAGAGGGCCCGGCCCGTCTCCAGCATTGCCGCTCGTAGCGGCCCCGCCAGCTCGGCGGTCGTGCCCCAGCGGGCGGCCGCGATCTCGCGCACGTCGACCGGGTCCAGTTCCTGCGCCGCCGTCCGCGCCGAGAAGACGTGCGTGCGCCAGTCGATCACCTCGTCGCCCACAGCGGAACTGCGCTTCCGAGCTGACCAGGAACCGCTCCAGCTCGATCTCGATCCCGAGCTCCTCGAAGGCCTCCCGCCGCACGCCGGCCTCGAACGCCTCCCCCGCGTGCACTCCACCGCCCGGCGGACGCCAGATTCCCGGGGTGTAGGAGGGCTTGCGGATGAGCGCGAGGCGGTCGCTCGCATCGAAGACGAAGAACGTGACGTCGTGGCGCCGCCCGGGCGATCCGCCCGCGAGCGTGAACTCCTCGCGGCTGACCTCGCCATCCCAGCGCAGGCCCTGCGGCTCGCCGTAGCGCTCCCGCAGCGGCGCGAGCACCGCCTCCGTGAGATGCATGCCCCGATGGTACGGTCAGCCCGTGCCACGAGTCCGCCGCCTCCGACGAGAGGCGCCCGCGCTCGAGCTGCTCGCGGCGACTCTGCCTGAGCTGCGGCTCGGTCTCTCCGAGCCCGCCGCGCGCACCGTCGCCTACGAGGTCTTCGAGAAGCTCGGCTACGGCGCTGTCGCCGTCACCGACACGACCCGTGTGCTCGCGTTCACGGGCGCCGGCGCCGACCACCACGGGCCCGGCGACGAGCCGATCCGACCCGTCTTCGAGGCGCTGGCGGCGCAGAAGCCGCTGGTCGCGCCGCTCGCGCTACGGGTCGCGTGCGGTCATCCCGAGTGCCCGCTGGGCGCCGCCACGGTCGTGCCGCTTCGACTCTCCGACGGGCCTGTCGGCGCGCTGGTCGTCTATGCCACCGACGGCGCGCCGCTCGACGAGGCCGACGTCGACCTGCTCACCCACCTCGGCGAGCAGTTCTCGGCGCAGCTGCAGCTCTCGGAGCTCGCCGGCTCCGCCCGCGCAGCTGCCTCCGCCGAGCTCCAGGCGCTGCAAGCGCAGATCGAGCCGCACTTCCTCTTCAACTGTCTGAACACGATCGCGAGCTTCACCCGCACCGAGCCGGAGCGGGCCCGTGAGCTGATCCTTGCTTTCGCCGACTACTGCCGCTGGACGCTCGCACGTCCGGGTGAGTTCATCTCCCTCGAAGAGGAGCTCCGCCACGTGCGCAGCTACCTGGCGCTCGAGCAAGCGCGCTTCGGGCCGCAGCTCCAGGTGACGATCGACGCAACCCCGGAGGCGCTGGCGGTGCGGCTGCCGCCCTTCCTCGTTCAGCCGCTCGTCGAGAACGCGATCAAGCACGGGAAGACGGAGCGACCTCTCGGTCTGCTTGTCCGTGCGCGCGTGCGGCGAGGCCGTCTGCGGGTGACCGTGCGGGACAACGGCCGCGGGATCGCCCGCGAAGCGCTCGAGCGCGTGCTCACCGGTGAAGAGGACGGGCTCGGCCTGGCCAACGTGCACCAGCGCCTGACCGCGTTCTACGGCGAGGGCGTGCGCCTGAAGTCCGGCGTCTTCGGCACGGTTGTGCGGCTCCAGGTTCCGGCGTGATCCGTGCGCTGCTCGTGGACGACGAGGCGCCGGCTCGCTCCGAGCTGCGCTATCTCCTGGCCACGCATCCGGAGGTCGAGGTCGTCGGCGAGGCGGCCACCGCCGTGGAAGCGTTGAAGCTCGCGTCGGCGGTCCCCTACGACGTGGTCTTCATCGACATCGAGATGCCGGGCCTCTCCGGGCTCGATGCTGCCCGCCTCGTGCACGGCCGCGCGGGCGCTCCGCAGCTGGTCTTCGTGACCGCGCACGAGCAATACGCGATCGAGGCCTTCGCGGTCGAGGCGCTCGACTACCTGCTCAAGCCTGTCGACCCCGAGCGGCTCGCCCAGGTCGTGCGCCGGCTCGGTAAGCGGCCCGCCCCCGCGCCGGTGGAGAAAATCCCCGTCGTGAGCGGCGGCGAGACCGTCCTGCTCGACTGGGACGACGTCCACTACGCGCAGGCCGACGGCGACTACTGCCGCGTGCACACCTACGACCGCTCGTACCTCTGCACCCGGTCGCTGCGTGAGCTCGAAGAAACGCTCCCGGTCGACCGGTTCGCGCGGATTCACCGCTCGTACCTCGTCAACCTGGGCAAGGTCGCCGCGGTGAAGCGGCCGGCGGCCGACCGGCTGCGGCTGGCCCTCGACGACGCAGAACGGACCGAGCTCGACGTCGCGCGCCGCCAGAGCAAGGCCGTGCGCGAGCGGCTGCGGGCATAGAGCGGTTGCGGATGACGTCGCCTGCTTCGACCGGTCGGTTCAGACGGACGTGCGTGCGGAGCACGCACGTCCTGACGGCGGCACCGCAAGCGGTGCCTTAGGTGTCGGCCGCTGCGCTGGGGCTCGCGCTCGCGGCGGCGTTCCTGCACGCCCTCTGGAACCTGGGGCTCGCGCGGGAGCAGGACACCGAGGCGGCGACGGCGATCGGGCTGCTCACGATCGTGGCCGTCCTCGCTCTGCCGGCGGCGCTGACCTGGCGCGTAGAGGGAGCGGCGGTCCCGTACATCGCAGGGTCGGCCGCGCTCGAGCTCGCGTATTTCGCCCTCCTCGCCGCCGCCTACCGGCGGTACGAGCTCAGCCTTGTCTACCCCGTCGCGCGTGGGCTGGCACCGGTGCTGGCCCTCGCGCTCGTCGTCGCGGCCGGCGGCGCAACGCCCTCGGGTCTCGGGATCGCCGGGATCGTGGCGGTGACCGGAGGCGTGCTGCTCATCCGGGGCGCGCGCGGGAGCCTCTTCGGGCTGGCGTTCGGCGCAGTGATCGCGCTGACGATCGCCGGCTACACCGTCCTCGACCGGCACGGGATCGCGCACGCGGCCGCGCTGCCTTACCTGTTGCTCGTGCTCGTCGGGCCCGCGCTCTTGTACTCGCTCGCGATCGGCCGGCCCCGGCTCGTGATCGCGCTCAGGCCGGCGACAGCGGCGCTAGGGGTTGCGGCCGGAACGGCCTACCTGTTCGTGCTGCTCGCCCTCCGGCTGGCCAGCGCGCCCGCGGTCGCCGCTGTGCGCGAGACGAGCGTCGTGATTGCAACGGCGCTGGCGGCCGCCCTTCTGGGCGAGCGGGTCGGCCGCGCGCGTCTCGCCGGAGCGGTCCTCGTTGCCGGCGGCGTAGCGCTCCTCGCGCTTTCCTAGAGCTTTCGGAGCAGCTCGAGCAGCTCGACCGGTGAGCCGACCGTGAGGTCGGCCGCCTCCCGCAGGCCCGGCGGGGCCTCCGCGGAGGCGACCGCGATCCGCACCGCGACCTCGAGGCCGTCGAGGCCCCGGAAGGCGTCGAGGTCGGTCGTGTCGTCTCCGGCGTAGAGGGCGCGCCGCAGGCCTCGCTCCTCCAGCAGGGCCCGGACCGCGGTCCCCTTGTCCGCCTCCACCGGCGGCCGCAACTCGAGCACCTTCCGCCCCCACCGCGCCTCGAGCCCCGCCTCCTCCGCCCGTGCGGCAACGCTCTCCAGCTCCGCTCGAGCAGCCTGCTCGTCCTCGGCCTCGCGCCAGTGCAGCGCGACCGTCAGCCCCTTGTCCTCGAGCCACGGCCACTCGAGCTGCCCGAACGGACGCAGCGTCTCGCGCCAGCGCTCCGCCTCGGGCGCGAGCTCGAGGCCGTGGACCCCGACGTAGACGATCCCGTCGACGCGAACCAGCCGCCGGGCTTCCTCGCCGCTGCGGCCGCTGACGCAAGCGACGAGCGCGTACCGCCCGGCCAGGCGCTCGAGCTCCGTCCGCGTCTCCTCCGGCACCTCAGCCAGCTCGGGCCGCGCGACGATCGGCGCCAGCGTCCCGTCCACGTCCAGGAGCACGGCCGCCAGGGCCGGATCCTTGCTCAGCTGCGCCAGCGCATCCTCCACAGGCCGCAGAATACGGCGGTGCGGCTCCTCACCATCGGCCTCCTCGCCGGCCTCTTCAGCGCCCTCTTCGGCGTGGGCGGCGGGATCGTCGTGGTCCCGCTCCTGATCCTGGTGGCCGGCTACACGGAGCGTCCGGCGATGGGGACCTCGCTTGCTGCGATCCTGCTGATCGCCGCAGTCGGCTCGATCACGTACGCGCTGCACGGCGAGGTGAAGCCTGGAGCAGCCGCGATCGTCGGCATTCCAGGAGCGATCGGGGCGGTGGCGGGTGCCTCGCTCCAGCAGCGGCTCGCCAACAGGACGCTCTCGCTCGCATTCGCGGCGCTACTCGCCGGCCTCGGCATCTGGTTCCTCGTCTGATGTGGGCGCTGCTCGCAGCGGGAGCTCTCGGCGCCGTTGCCGGCGTGCTCGCCGGGCTGTTCGGCGTCGGCGGCGGGATTCTGTTCGTGCCGACCCTGGCGCTGGTGCTCGGGCTCACCCAGCTCCACGCAGAGGCGACGTCGCTGCTGGCGATTCTCCCGACTGCGGCCGCCGGCGTCTGGCGGCAGCGCAGCTACGGCAACGTGCGCTGGCGCGCCGCGCTGATCCTCGGCGTGGCGGCGATCGCCGGCGTCGAGGGCGGCGTCCAGATCGCCGAGGCGCTGCCGGAGCACGCGCTACGGAGGCTCTTCGGGGTCCTCATGCTCGCGGTCGCCGCCCAGATAGCAGTACGCGCATGGCGCAAACCGGCCTATCCTTCTTGACGTGGCCGGTCACGAAGAGGTCTGGATCCCGCTCGTCGACGAGCCGATCGGCTCGATCGTCGGGGAGATCCAGCGCGAGCACCCGGAGATCGAGGCGCTCGTCAACTCGCCTCGCAAGCTGCTGGCCTTCCGAACCTTCGCCTACATCCGGGTGGGGATCCTGCTCGGTCGCCTGCTCGTCGAGAACGAAGTCGAGCCCGCCGACGACTCGACCACGTGGGCGGAGCAGCTGCTGCTCGACCCGCAGCATCGCGAGGAGGTCGTGAACGAGGTGCGCGCGGTCGCCCAGGAGATCGCCGACGACCCCGCTTACGCCAATGACCCGCCGCTTGGCCCGGACGACGCCGAGCGCGCCCGCTTCCTCGAGTTCGCGAAGAAGCGGCTGGCGACCGACGCCTAGGAGGCCCGCGAGGCGATCCAGGCGATAAGGAAGGTGGCGACGAAGCCGGTCGCCGTCAGGGCTACGCGCTTCCAGGAGGGGTGCTCGTGCGCTTCGGGCAGCAGGTCGGTCGCGCCCATGAAGAGGAAGAAGCCTGCGTAGACGGCGAGCAGCTGGCCGAGCGAGTGCTCCGAGACGGTGACGAAGACGCCGACCGTCGCCCCCACGAGCGGCGCCAGCGAGTCCACCGCCAGCCAGCGCAAGGCCCGTCGCAGGTCGCCCCCCTGGCTGAGCACGAAGTTGACCGTGTTGAGCCCATCGGCGAAGTCGTGGGTGACGACCGCGAGGAAGACGAGGAGGCCGGTTGCCGTGTTGAGCTGGAAGGCCAGCCCGATTCCGAGGCCGTCGATGAAGCTGTGCAGAGAGAGCCCGGCTGCGCCGAGGGCGCCGACCTGCGCGTGCGCCTGCGCTTGCTCCGCCTCGTCGCGGTGATGCAGGACGACTAGGCGCTCCGCCAGGAAGAAGGCGAGAAAGCCCGCTCCGACGAGAGTCGTCACGCGCCGGGAGTCGTTGACGGAGTCGATCGCCTCCGGCAGGACGTCGAAGAGCGCGACCGCGACGACGATGCCGCCGGTGAGCGCGATCGCCGTCGTCAGGTCGCGGCGCAGGCGAACGGCGGTCAGCCCTCCTGCGAGGGTGGACAGGACGGTGACGCCGGCGAGCGGGATCGCGATCCAGTTCATCCGGGCCGCATCATTTCAGCCCGCGCCGAGAGCCCCTCGAGGCCCGTGCAGAGGACTATTCCCGAGGATTGTCAATAATGCGGAGAGGTGGGGAAGCGGCTCACAGTCACATTGCTTCTCGCGGGGCTGCTCCTGCTCGCAGCCGGATCTTCCGGGGCGGGTGGAGCACGCTCGACGGCGGGGGCCTCGGCGCGGGCTTTTGCGATTCGCGTCAGCGTGCCGGGCCAGGCCGGGGCGGTGGCCGGCTCGATCTCGGCACCGCCTGAGCACGTGGCCTTCGGCTCGAGCTTCGCCTACCCGGCAGACGGCTCCGTGGTCACCACCGGGGCGATGACCGCCTCGGCCTCGACCGACGTGGGCTCGACGGCCGTCGCCAGCGCTTCCAGCGAGGTGCAGTCATTGATCGTCTTCGGCGGCGAGGTCATCGCCTCGGCGGTCAACGGCGACGCGAGAGGCGCGACCAGGGCCACTCGCGCGAGCGGCGACTTCTCCGGCGCCGGAGTGGCCGGCCTGACCGTTCTGGGCCAGCCGGTGGCCGTGGGGGCAAACGCACGCGTCGCCCTCGCGGACTGGGGCTACCTGATCACCCTCGAGCAAGGGACCGACACCAGCTCGGGCGCCGGCGGGGCTCAGGGCTACCACGGCTTCGTGACCGCGCTCGCCATCCACCTGACCGCTCCGCACGGCGGTTTGCCGGCAGGCTCCGTGATCGAGGTCGGCTACGCGGAGGCAAGCGTGCAGGCGAGCGCCGCGCCGCCGCCGCCGGTCGTTCCGGGGCCGCCGAAGAAGCACAAGGCGCCGGCGACGCCAAACGCGCCAAAGGAGCTGGGCCACGCCCAGTCCCCGCTCCTGGGCGTGCCTACGGGCCTCCAGCCGAAGCTCACGGCGGGGGGCTACGTCTTCCCGGTCTACGGGCCTGCTTCGTACAGCAACACGTACGGCGCCTTCCGCGGCGACGTGGCCGGGAACTGGCACCACGGCGACGACATCTTCGCTCCGCTCGGGGCCCCGATCCTTGCCTGCGCCGACGGTGTCGTCTTCTCGGTCGGGTGGAACGACGTGGGCGGCAACCGCCTCTGGCTGCGTGACTCGCAGGGGAACGAGTTCTACTACGCCCACCTCTCGGCCTTCACGCCGCTTGCCAAGAACGGCTACCGCGTGAAGGCAGGCGAGGTGGTCGGCTTCGTCGGCAACACCGGTGACGCCCAGGGGACGCCGCCGCACCTGCACTTCGAGGTGCACCCGTTCTCGCTGCTCTTCATGGGCTACGACGGCGCCGTCGACCCGACGACATACCTCGACGCATGGCGGCGCCTGCGTGATGTGCGATTCATGCCGAACGTCGCCGGTTGGGCGGGCATCGTCACCAACCCGGCGCCGCGTCCGGCGGCGATCCTGCTCCAGGTCTCCGACATCTCGGAGGCGAGCGGGCTCGACCCCGGCTCGCTGCGCCGAGCGATGGCCGTCGGCGGCATTAGGGGCGCCGAGGGGCAGCTGCTCAGGTCACTCGGTTTTCGTCCGCCGCGGAACGCGGGCTCGGGCGGGCCTTAGTCCGGCCCTAGTTCGTTTTAGGAGCCGTTCCCGCTCGAGCTGCCGCCGCCGTAGCCGAACTCCTCCTCCTCGCCGAAGACCTTGTCCTTCAGCCAGCGCCGGGTCTCGGGGCCGGTCAGCGGGTTGAAGAGGATCCCGAGCGCGATCCCGGCCAGGAGCAGCGTGCTGTTGCGGCTCTTATGGCCCGCGTTGCCCTGGATCCGGCTCGCGGCGGAGCGGAGGTCGTCGATCGCTGAGCGAAGCTGGTCCTGGATCTCCTTGTCGCTCGCGACCTTCGTCGCGACGCCGGTGACCCCGCGCTTGCCGATCAGCTCGTCGTAGACGTCACGGGCCGTGTCGAAGGCGCTGCGGAGGTTGTCACGCAGCTCCTCGTCCTGGAGTGCCCGCTGCACGTAGGGCTTGACGTCGGCAACTTTGTCTTTCGCATTGGCCATGAGCGTGGCCGTCCTTTCGATCGCGTGTGTGAGGGCATTCTCTACCCTCCGTGCGCGCGGTGCTAAACGCTACGCAGGGAGCGCGGCCTGGCGCTCCGGGCGGGGAGTCGCCTCGGCCCTGACAGGGCCGGGCTTCTCGAACGCGACCGCCAGGACTTCCTCGATCGAGTCGACGAGGATGAACTGCAGCTCCTTACGTGCCTCGGGCGGAAGCTCGCCGAGATCGGGCTCGTTCTCGTGCGGGAGCACGACTCGTTTCAGGCCGTACCGCTGCGCCGCCAGTACCTTCTCGCGCACGCCGCCGATCGGCAGCACCTGCCCGGTGAGCGTGATTTCTCCGGTCATCGCGAGGTCGTCGGCTACCGGCACGCTGCGCACGAGCGAGGCGATCGCCGTCGCGATCGTGATCCCGGCGGACGGGCCGTCCTTCGGCACCGCCCCGGCGGGAACGTGGATGTGCACGTCGTGCTCGGCGAACCAGTCGTCGGGCAGCCCGAGCGACTCGGAGTGCGCCCGCACCCACGAGAGCGCGGTCTGTGCCGACTCGCGCATCACGTCGCCGAGCTGGCCGGTGATCGTCAGCTTGCCCTTGCCCGGGTAAGCGGTGGCCTCGATGAAGAGCACGTCGCCGCCGACCGGCGTATAGGCGAGGCCGGTCGCGACCCCCGGGTCGGCGGTGCGCTTGCGCGGGTCAGACGGGACCCGGCGCGCACCGAGCCACGAGCGCGCCTTGCGTGCGTCGATCCGCACCTTCTCCGTCTCGCCCTCGGCGATCGCGCGCGCCGTCTTGCGGCACAGATCGGCGATCCGCCGCTCGAGGTTGCGGACGCCGGCCTCGCGCGTGTACTCGCGGATGACGACTCGCAGGGCACCGGGGCTGATCGTCAGGCGTTCCGAGCTCAGCCCGTGCGCCTCGAGCTGCTTGGGCACGAGGTACTTGCGCGCGATTCCGAGCTTCTCGTCCTCGGTGTAGCCGGAGAGGTGGATCACATCCATCCGGTCGAGCAGCGGGCCCGGGATCGTGTCCAGCTGGTTGGCGGTGCAGATGAACAGCACCTTCGAGAGGTCGAACGGGAGGTCGAGGTAATGGTCGCGGAAGTTGTTGTTCTGCTCGGGGTCGAGCACCTCGAGCATCGCGCTCGCCGGGTCGCCGCGGAAGTCGGCGCCCATCTTGTCGATCTCGTCGATCAGCAGAACCGGGTTCTTCGACTCGGCGTCTCGCAGCGAGCGGATGATGGTGCCCGGCATCGCGCCGATGTAGGTGCGCCGGTGGCCGCGGATCTCCGCCTCGTCGCGGACGCCGCCCACGGAGATGCGCAGGAACTTGCGCCCGAGCGTGTTGGCGATCGAATGGCCGAGCGACGTCTTTCCGACTCCGGGCGGCCCGACGAAGCAGAGGATCGGGCCGGAGAGGTCGTTCTTCAGCTTCGAGACGGCGAGGTACTCGATGATCCGGTCCTTGACCTTCTCGAGGTCGTAGTGATCCTCGTCGAGCACCTTGCGCGCGTGAGCGAGATCGAGGTTGTCCTCCGTGGTCTCGTTCCATGGCAGCGAGAGGATCCAGTCGAGGTACGTGCGGATAACGCCGTACTCGGCGGCAGCGGGCGGAAGCTTCTCGAGCCGGGAGAGCTCCCGATCGGCGGCCTTGCGCACGTCTTCGGGGAGGTTCTTCGCTTCGATCTGCTCGCGCAGCTCGGCCAGCTCGGCCTGTTGCTCGTCGCCCTCGCCGAGCTCGTCCTGGATCGCCTTCAGCTGTTGGCGCAGGAAGAACTCGCGCTGGCCCTTCTCCATCTCGGACTGGACCTGCGTCTGGATCTTCGTGCCGAGCTCGACCACTTCGAGCTCTCGGTTCAGGATCCGGAGCACGTCGCGGAGGCGCTCGTAGACGTCCGCCTGCTCGAGCAGCGCCTGCTTCTCGTCGGTCTTGAGACGGAGGGTCGATGCGACGAGATGCGAGAGGGCGCTCGGGTCGTCCACGTTCGCCGCGGCGAGCTCGAGCTCGGCCGGGAGGTACGGGACGAGCGAGATCAAGCGCCCGAACTCGTTCTGGACGCTGCGAGTCAGCGCCTCGAGCTCGGGCGTCTCCTCGATCGCGTCGGGCAGATCGGTGAACTCGCCGATCAAGTAGGGGTCGTCTTGGACTCGGCGGTCCAGCTTGATGCGCCCGACGCCCTGGACGAGGATCCGCAGGGTCCCGTCGGGGACGCGGATCATCTTGTGCACGATCGCGGCGGTGCCGACCTCATGCAGGTCGTCCCAGCCGGGCTGCTCGATATCGGGGTTCTTGACGGTGACCAGCGCCAGCACGCGCTCGCCGGCGACGACGTCGTCTACGAGCTTGATCGAGCGCTCCTGGCCGATCGCGAGCGGCGAGACCGACTGCGGGAAGATGACCGTTTCCTTGAGCGGCAGGACCGGCAGCGTCGAGGGGATCTCGACGTCGGTCGGCTCGAAGGGCTCTTCGAAGTTCAGCTCGCTCATGCCGTGACTCCCTGACGGATGACGTGTCGACCGGTCAGTGCAGACGGCCGTGCGGGCAAAGCCCGCCCGGCCTGAGGTCGACGCCGCAAGCGTCGTCTCAAGTTCGTGCTCCGATCGTGATCGTGACGCGCTCGACCTTCGGTTGGCTCGCGGCGATCGGGAGCACCACGGTCAGCACTCCGTGCTCGTAGCGCGCGCTCGCGGCGCTCGTGTCCACCGGCTCGTCGAGCTGGATGCGGCGCTGGAAAGGCCCGTACTCGAGCTCCATCTGCTGGTAGCGGCCACGCAGAGGCGGGCGGCGCCTCACGCCTGAGACCACGAGCACCCGGTCGGCCGCGACCACCTGCAGCTCGGCCGGGTCGACCCCGGGTAGCTCGACGATGACGTGCAACGCCGGCGGGTCCTCGCTGCGGATGCAGTCAGCCTGCGGCCGGAAGCCGCGGCGGCCTCCCGCGAAGCGGGGAACGTGCCAGAGCTCGTCGATCAGCTCCTGCACCTCGTCGTGCAAGCGGTCGATGTCGTTGCGCCTTCTCATTCGTCCTCTGAGTAAACGTTAGTGATGCTCGCGCAGATCCCCTATTCGCAGCGCTGGGCGCGTTCGTAAGTTAGCACACGCTAGCTTATCCAGAACTCGTAGCATCCCGGCCGATGACGACGGCTCTCAAGGGCGTGATCCTGGCCGGCGGCACGGGCTCGCGCCTGCACCCGCTGACGCAGATCACGAACAAGCACCTGCTCCCGATCTACGACCGGCCGATGATCAGCTGGGCGATCGAGGCGCTCGTCAACGCAGGCGTGCAGGAGCTGATGCTGGTCACGGGGGGCACGCACGCCGGTGAGTTCTTTCGCCTGCTCGGCAACGGCCACGAGCACGGGGTCGACCGGCTCTTCTACGCCTACCAGGACAAGCCCGGCGGAATCGCCGAGGCTCTCGGCCTCGCGGAGCGGTTCGGCCGCGGCGGGCCGATCGTCGTGATGCTGGCCGACAACGTGGTCGAGCAGTCGCTGGCCCCGGCGGTCGCCAAGTTCAAGGCCCAGGAGGGCGGGGCGCGCATCCTGCTGGCTCGCATCGAGGAGCCCGAGCACCTGCGCCATCTCGGCGTCCCGGAGCTGCAAGAGGGCCGCGTCGTGAACATCGTCGAGAAGCCGGACGACCCGCCGAGCGAGTACGCGGTCACCGGCATCTACTTCTACGACGAGCAGGTCTGGGACGTGATCCCGACGCTCGAGCCCTCAGGCCGCGGCGAGCTCGAGATCACGGATGTGAACAACTGGTACGTCGCTCAGGGCACGATGGAGTACGACGTGCTCGACGGCTTCTGGGGCGACGCGGGCGAATCGATCGACGCGTACTACGAGGTCAACGACTACGTGCGCGCCAACGGGGCCAACAAGGATAGTCCCCCTCCCGCCAATGAACGGCCAGCATTACCGGAAGGGGGACTAGTGGTCGACGGCATCAAGGTGATCCCGCTGCGGCGGTTCGAGGACGAGCGCGGTTGGTTCTGCGAGCTGCGCCGCGAAAGTCTGCTGCCGAAGCCGACGAAGCAGACCAACGTCTCGTTCTCGCGCCGGGGCGTGATCCGCGGGCTCCACTACCACGAGCGCGGCCAGGACGACCTGTTCGCCTGCCTGCAGGGCATGGCCCGGGTGGTCGTGCTCGACCGGGAGAGCGGCGAGACCTTCACCGAGGACATCGGCGACGACAATCCGGTCGCCGTCTACATCCCCGGCCGGCACGCGCACGGCTTCGAGGCCCTCACCGATCTGCTGTTCTGCTATCAGGTCACGGAGGAGTACGACCCGGCGAACCCGGACGAGCAAGGCGTCTGCTGGAACGACCCGCGCGTCAAGGATCTGTGGAGCACGCAGTCTCCGATCCTCTCGGAGCGCGACCTCGCCGCGTGCTCATAACGGGCGCGGGCGGCCAGCTCGGGGCCGCGCTGAGCGAGGTCTTTCCGGAGGCTGACGCCCGCACGAGCGCGGAGTTCAACGTGGTCGCACCGCCGGTGCTGGAGAGCGTTCCCGACCTCGTTCTTCACGCCGCAGCCTGGACCGACGTGGACGGAGCCGAGCAACGCGAGGAGCTCGCCGCCGCGGTGAACGTGCGAGGGACGCGCAACGTGGTCGAGCTCGGGGCGCCGGTCGTCTACTACTCGACCGATTACGTCTTCGACGGCTCGAAGGGCGAGCCGTATGTCGAGTCGGACGAGACGAATCCGCTCTCGGCGTACGGGCGCACGAAGCTCGCCGGCGAGCAGGAGGTACGCGAGGGCTGGGTCGTGCGCAGCTCCTGGCTCTTCGGCGCGACCGGCAAGAACTTCCTGCGGACGATGCTCGCGCTCGGGCAGGAGCAGGACGAGGTTGCGGTCGTCTCGGATCAGATTGGCTCGCCGACCTTCGTCGGCCACCTGGCCGAGGCCACGCGCGAGTTGCTCGAGCTGCCCTACGGAACCTGGCATCTGGCCGCTGAGGGGCAATGCACGTGGGCCGAGTTCGCGGCGGCGATCTTCGACGAGGCAGGGCTCGACTGTCGCGTGCGCGAGATCACGACGCAGGAGCTCGGCCGGCCTGCGCCTCGGCCGGCCTATTCAGTGCTCCGTAGCGAGCGCGAGGGCGCTCCGCGGCTGCCGCACTGGCGCGAGGGGCTGCGTGCCTGCCTCGGCACCTGATCTAACCTTCCGCCCGATGCGCGTCCTGGTCACAGGAGGGGCCGGTTTCATCGGCTCGCACTTCGCCAAGCGCCTCGCCGCGGCGGGCGAGGACGTGGTCGTGCTCGACAAGCTGACCTACTCCGGAAACCCGGCGAACCTCGAGGGGGCGCAGGTGGAGCTCGTGGAGGGAGACATCTGCGATTCCACCGCTGTGACTGCTGCCGGCGAGGGTTGCGAGGCGGTCGTCAATTTCGCGGCCGAGACCCACGTCGACCGCTCGATCCACGGGGCCTCCGAGTTCATCGAGACCGACGTGCTCGGCACCTACGTGCTCCTGCACTGGGCGCGCGAGAACGGCACCCGGCTCGTGCAGGTCTCCACCGACGAGGTCTACGGCGACGTGCCGGCGGGCGCCTCGTCGCGCGAAGGCGACACGCTGCACCCCTCCAGCCCGTACTCGGCGTCCAAGGCGGGCGGCGACCTGCAGGTGATCGCGGCGGTCCGCACCTACGGCGTGGACGCGTGCATCACGCGGGGCTCGAACACCTACGGGCCGAACCAGTACCCGGAGAAGATCATCCCGCTCTTCGTGACCAACGCGCTCGACGGCGCGCCGCTGCCTCTTTACGGCGACGGCCGCCAGACGCGCGACTGGCTCCACGTCGAAGACCATTGCGCCGCGATCGAGCTCGTGCTGCGCCAGGGTGCGAGCGGTGAGATCTACAACGTCGGCGGCGGCGAGGAGGTCGAGAACCGCGACCTGACGCAGACGATCCTCGAGCTGACCGGCGCCGACGAGTCGCTCGTCCGCCACGTCGAGGACCGACCCGGGCACGACCGCCGCTACTCGATCGATGCCACCAAGCTCCGGGCGCTCGGCTGGGCTCCGCAGCGCGCGCTCGCGGACGGCCTGCCCGAGACCGTGGCCTGGTATCGCGAGAACCGCGACTGGTGGGAGCCGATCAAGTCCGGCGACTACCGCGCGTACTACGAGAAGCAGTACTCAGAGCGGCTCGGCTAGCAGCGTCTCGGCGCGCTTGCGGATCTGCGTCGGCTCGTGCCGGTCCGGCTCCAGCTGCTCCGCTCGCCGGAGGTAGGTGACCGCTTCCGAGCAGCGGCCGAGCCGGTAGAGCGTGTAGCCGAGGTTGTAGTTCGCGTAACCCTCGTAGAGATCGCTCGGCCCCGTGCCCCGCAGCTTCTGAACAGCTTGCTGGAAGAGCGGCAGCGCGCTCGAGTAGTCGCCCTGCTGCATCAGCTGGTACCCACGGTCGTTGAGGGTGTGCCCGCTCGCGCCGACCGCGGCAGGTGGGGGTGGAGGCGGGGGAGGTGGAGGCGGAGGTGCGGGCTCCTGCGTGACCGTCTGCTGGACGGTGGTCGTGCCGCCGGGGCCGGCGACCGTCCTCGTCGTCGGCTCTCCGCCCGAGGTGACGATTGCGGCGATCGAAGCTCCCACGGCCGCCGCTCCGAGGAGCAGCGCCGCCGGGATCAGGAACCGGCGCGGCACGCCGTCTCGCGTCGATGCCGCCGGGACGGCCGGCGGCAGCTGCGCCGTCGTCTCCCCCGAGCCGGCGAGAGCCTCGCGCAGCTCCGAGACGAATTCGGAGGCCGAGTCGAATCGAGCCGCCGGGTCCTTCGCCAGCGCCCGGCGGAAGACGCCGTCCAGCTCTGCCGGAAGGTTCTCGCGCAGCGCGGCGATCGAGGGCACGGGCGCGTGCACGTGCGCGACGGCCTCTGCGGTCGGCGAGTCGTTCTCGAAGGGCCGCTGCCCGCTCAGCAGCTCGTAGGCGACGACGGCCAGGGCATAGAGGTCGCTCGCCGGGCCCGCCCGCTCTCCCCGCGCCTGCTCGGGCGAGAGGTAACCCGCCGTCCCGAGGACCGTTCCGGTGAGGGTCATCGAGTCGAGCCCTGCCGCGCTCGCAATCCCGAAGTCGGCCACGTGGAGGTCGTCGTGCGAGTCGAGGAGCAGGTTGGCCGGCTTGACGTCGCGGTGCACGACGCCGTGCCGGTGCGCCGAGTCCAGCGTCGCCGCCGCCTGTTCGAGCCACGCAAGCGCGCGGTCCGGAGGTTGAGCCCCTTCCCCGGCGAGGCGCTCTTCCAGCGAGCCGCCGCCGAGGTGCTCCATCACGATGAAGGGGCGGCCCTCCCACTCGCCGACGTCGAAGATCGTGACGGCTCCCGACTCGCCGGAAAGCCGTGCCGCGGCGAGCCCCTCCCGCTTGAAGCGCTCCGTGATCGCCTCATCCGCCGCGTAGCGTTCGGACAGCACCTTCACCACCACCTCGCGCCCGAGCGTGTCGTCGGTCGCGAGGTAGATGTCGCCCATCGCTCCGTGACCGATGCGTCTGGGTGAGCGGTAACGGGGTGGAAGTAGCTCGGTGTCCACTGCCATTGCGCTGCGCTTCCCCTCTCGAACAAGTCGGAAACGGCCGTCTCGACACGTGTGAGTTCTGTAAAAACGCCGGAAAACCGGCGAAAGGTTCGCTACCCTCAAGCTAGTCCGGCTGCGGCGCCCGGCGCGATGCTACCCGCCGCGATTCGGACTGCTCGGGGTCTAGGGCGATGGTCAGCACACTCGCAGCAGCCGTCCTCGCCGCGCTGGGGCTCACAGGCACCACCCCGGCGGGGCACGCCGCGCAGTCATCGCCTGCGTTCTTCGCGGCCGGGCATGGCTGGGGCCACGGAGTCGGGCTGGCGCAGTACGGCGCCTACGGCTACGCGCTGCACGGCTGGAGCTACGACAAGATCGTCGCGCACTACTACCCCGGTACGACGTTCGGCCAGGCGCCGGTGAAGCGGGTGCGGATCCTCCTCGTCCCCGGCTCGAAGCGCGTCGTCGTCTCCTCGCCCTCGCCCTTCAGCGTCCGCGACGCCTCCGGGAAGAGCCACAAGGTCCCGGCGGGAAAGCAGGAGCTGGGGCCCGGGCTGAAGCTGAAGCTCGCCGCCGCCAGCGAGGCGAAGGCCCTTCCCGGCCCGCTCGTCTTCGCTCCGGGCGCGGATCCGCTCTCGGTTGGACGCCGGGCCTACCGGGGCTCGCTGCGCGTGAGCGCCGCCGGCTCCGTGCGGGTCGTCAACACCATCGGCCTCGAGCCGTACCTGATGGGCGTCGTGCCGTCGGAGATGCCCGACCGCTGGCCCGCCGAGGCGCTGCAGGCCCAGGCCGTCGTGGCCCGCACCTACGCGCTCCGCCACCTGCACAAGGGCGGCGACTTCGACCTCTACTCGGACACGCGCAGCCAGGTCTACGGCGGAATTGCGGCCGAGTCCCAGATCGCCAGCGACGCCGTCTCGGCGACCGCCGGGGTGGTCGTCCTCTACAAGGGCGAGCTGGCCGACACGTTCTTCTTCTCGAGCTCCGGCGGGCGGACGGCCAACGTGCAGGACGTGTGGCCCAGCTCGCCCCCGGTCCCCTACCTCGTCTCGGTGCCCGATCCCTACGACACGCTGTCGCCCTACCACGACTGGGGACCGCTGCGGTTCACGCCTGGAGTGCTTGGGCGCAGGCTCGGTGCGCGCGGCAGCTTGATCGACGTCAAGGCAGACACCGCTGCCTCCGGACGGGTGCGGACCCTGACCGTGGTCGGGACGAAGGGCGAGCGAACGATCAGCGGCTCCGATGCGCGCCGGGCCCTCGGCATGCGCTCGACCTGGTTCACGATCGGGATGCTGAGCCTGACGCCCCCGGCGGCGCCGGTCGTCTTCGGGGCCCAGGCGCGCCTGGGCGGGCTCGCGCGGGGAGTGGGCAAGGTCACGCTGGAAGCGCGTCCCTACGCCGGCCAGTGGAAGCCACTCGCGCCGCTGACCTCGAGGAGCGGTCAGGTGGCGGCGACGCTCTCGCCGAAGGTCTCGACCGACTACCGGCTCTCGACCGGCCAGATCCGCAGCGGCGTCGTTCGGCTCTCGGTCGCCCCGTTCGTCCGCATCGCCGCCGCGAGCGACCATCTGTCGGTGACCGGGCTCGTCCGGCCGCTCCTGCCGAACGCCTCCGTGCAGGTGCAGCGGCTGGCGGGAGGCAGTTGGACGACGGTCGCCCGCACGACGGTTGGAAGCGATGGCACCTTCTCCGGGGATGTGGAATTGACGCCGGGGACGTATCGTGCGCGTGTGGTCTCCGGTAAGGGTTTCGCGATCGGGCTCTCCAAGGTGCTGACGGTGGTGGCCGCATGAGACGCGCTCTGGCAGGCGTGTTTGCGGTAATCGCTCTTGCGGCGCCGGCTGCCGCGTACGCCGGTTTCAGCCCGAACGACCCGTTGGCACAAAAGCAGTGGTACATCGAGAAAGACCGGGCGTTCAACGCGTTCGACTCGTTCAACGTCCTGCCGCAGCTCCTGACGGTGCGCGTGGCCGTGATCGACTCCGGCGTGGACTCGAGCCATCCCGAGCTGAGGAACCGCATCGTCGGCGAGCGCAGCTTCGTGGGCGGGAGCGTGAACGACGTGCAGGGGCACGGCACATTTGTCGCGGGCGAGATCGCGGCGCTGACCGACAACGGCCTCGGAATCGCAGGGCTGGCGCCGCCGGCACGCCTGCTCATCGCCAAGGTCGTCCGCGACGATGGCTCGATCTCGCCGCACGCCGAGGCGCGCGCGATCCGCTGGGCGGTCCGCTCCGGCGCGAAGGTGATCAACCTGAGCCTGGGCGGCGTCCGTGATCCAAGCGACCCCAGCGTCGACGGATTCTCCTACGCCGAGCGGCGTGCGATCGACTACGCCATTCGCAGTGGCGCGCTTGTGGTCGCCTCGGTCGGCAACGGCGTGGATGCGCCCAGCAAGCCGTGGCGCTTCGCGAGCTACCCCGCTGCCCTCCCGCACGTGCTCGGCGTGGCCGCCTACGGGCGCTCGGGCGACGTGCCGGCCTTCTCGAACCGCGACGACGTCTTCGTCGACATCGCCGCGCCGGGGCAGGACATGCTCTCGCTGTTCCCGCGGGCGCTGACGAAGGCGTTTCCGGCTTGCCCGGATCAGGGGTATTCGAGCTGCGGTACCAAGGAGTACCGCCACGCAGACGGCACGTCGTACTCCTCGCCGCAGGTGGCGGCGGCGGCTGCGCTGGTCTTCGCGCTTCGGCCCGACCTTCGGGCGGACCAGGTATCGGCGATCCTCGAGCGGTCCGCCGACGACGCCACTCCGGGGGACGGCTGCGACGCCTGCACGGTCGGCCGCGACGAGCTGACCGGCAACGGCCGACTCGACGTGGCAGCCGCGGTGCACTCTTTGCGCGGGCAGATTCCGCCGGCGGATCGCTTCGAGCCGAACGACGACACGGGCCGCGCGGCGCAGGTCGTCTTCGGAGGGTCGCTGGTGGCCAGGCCTACGCTCGACACCTGGGACGACCCGAACGACGTCTACAGCATCAAGCTGCGCCGGGGTCAGGGGATTTCCGTCCTCGAGCGCTCCGGGAAGCTCGACACCTCGATCGTGCTCTGGAAGCCGGGGCTGCACGGCCTCGCGCTTGCGACCGACCAGCTCCGTGCTCGGAGATCGATTCATCCGGCGGGCGTGCCTGAGCGCCTCGTCTATCGCGCTCGCGCGAGCGGCTGGTACTACCTGCAGGTCAAGCTGGCGCGGCCCGGCTCAGGGCCGTACTGGATCCGTATCGCGTCATAGAAGCTCGTCCTCGGGGACGTCGCGGATCTGTCGCGCGGGGTTGCCGACCACGAGGGCTCGCGGCGGCACGTCCTTGATCACCACGGCGCCTGCGCCGACGAACGCCTCCTCGCCGATCTCGATCCCGGGCAGCAGCACTGCGCCGCCGCCGATGCGAGCGCCACGGCGGATCGTCGGGCCTTTGATCTGATCGTGCCGCTTCTCGGTGCGGCCCATGAAGTTGTCGTTGGTCGTGATCACGCAGGGCGCGATGAAGACGTTGTCCTCGAGCAGCGAGTAGGCCGTGATGTACGCATGCGCCTGGATCTTCGTCAGGGCGCCGACCGAGGTGTCGTTCTCGACCAGCGAGCCCCGGCCGATCACCACGTCGTCGCCGATCGTGCAGCGCTCCCGGACGCAGGCCTGGTCGCCGACGATCACGCGCTCGCCGACGGTCGTTCCGGCGAAGACGACCGCACCGGTCGAGACCACGGTGCCCGGGCCGAGCACGAGCGGCGGCAGCTCCTCCCGTTTCGCCGTCGAGCGCGGCGAGAGGGTCGGCTGCTTGCCGACGACCGCGTAGTCGAGGATCTTGCAGCCCTCGCCGATCACCGTTCCCGGGTAGACGACGGCGGTAGCGGCGACTTCAGTCAAGCGGGCGCGGCGACCAGAGACGCTTGCAACTGCTCGAGCACGCGCACGACCGCGAGCCCGTCCTGGGCCGCTCGCAGCGGGTCGCCCTCGCCGGCCACGAGGTCGAGGAAGTGGCGGCATTCGAGCCGCAAGGGCTCGTCGCTCGGGATCTTCGGGCTGGAGATGTCGCCGGTGCGGGTCTGCCACTCGCCGTAGGTGTGGGTCGGCTGCCACGGGCCCTTCTCGTAGATCGTCACCTTGCGCTCCAGCTCCATGTCGTCGAAGACGACCATCTTCTCCTTCCCGACCACGGTCAGCTTGCGCATCTTGTGCGGGTCGAGCCAGGAGAGGTGCATGTGCGCGATTTTCCCGGAGGGGAAGCGCAGGTAGCAGAAGACGATGTCCTCGACGCCGGGCGTGAGGAACGAGTTGCCATGTGCCCAGGTCTCGGAAGGCTCCTCGTCGAGCAGGTGCAGGATCACGGAGAGGTCGTGGACGCCGAGGGACCAGAGCGCATTCTCGTCGGCGCGGATCTTGCCGAGGTTCTGGCGGTTCGAGTAGACGCAGAGCACCTCGCCGAGCTCGCCGGTGTCCATCAGGGCCTTCACCGTCCGCACGGCGGGGTGGTAGAGCAACAGGTGCCCGGGCATGAGCACTCGCCCGGCCGCCTCCGCGGTCGAGACGAGGTCCTCCGCCTCCGCCGCGTTCATCGCCGGCGGCTTCTCGACGAGAACGTGCTTGCCGGCCTCGAGCGCGCGCTTGGCGAGCTCGTAGTGCGTCACGGCAGGGGTTGCGATCACGACCGCCTCGAGCTCGGGGTCGTTCAGCAGCTCGTCGAAGTCGCCGGCAACGCGGGCCTCCGGATAGCGCGGGGCGAAGCGCTCCCGCAGGTCCGGGTCCAGGTCGCAGAGCCAGCGCAGCTCCGCGAGCTCGTCGAAGTTCCGCGCGAGGTTAGGCCCCCAGTAGCCGAGGCCGACGAGGCCGATTTTGGTCACAGCTTCCAGACTTTTTCGTCCGTGCGGCCGTTCCTGCCGGTGGCGTTGCGGAAGTCGACGACCAGCCGCGCCTCGTCCACGAGCTTCTCGTAGTCGATCGAGGAGTGGGCCGTGACGATCGCGACGCAGTCGTAGGCGCCGGGGTCGAGTGGCTGCGACGAGAGCCCGCGACTCGCGAGCTCAGGCACGTGCGGATCGTGGTAGGCGACGTCGGCGCCCGCGTTCCGAAGCAGCTCGATCAGCTTCAGCGCCGGCGACTCGCGGGAGTCGGCCGTGTTCGCCTTGTAGCTGACGCCGAGCACGAGCACCTTCGAGCCGTTGAGCGAGCGCTGGGCGCCGTGATTCAGCGCCTGCGAGATCAGCGAGCGGCAGAAGTACGGCATGTTCGCGTTGACCTTCCCCGCGAGCTCGATGAACTCGGTGTAGAAGTCGTACTGCCGAGCCTTCCAGGAGAGGTAGAACGGGTCGACCGGCAGGCAGTGGCCGCCGAGGCCCGGCCCCGGCTCGAAGCGCATGAACCCGAACGGCTTCGTGGCGGCTGCGTCGACGATCTCCCAGACGTCGAGGTTCATCCGGTCGCAGAGCTGGGCGAGCTCGTTCACGAGGGCGATGTTGACCGAGCGGAAGATGTTCTCCAGCAGTTTCGTCAGCTCCGCCGCCTCGGGCGAGGAGACCGGCACGATCTCCTCGACGGCGCTTCCGTAGAGCTCGATCGCGCGCTTCGTGCACTCCTCCGTCAGGCCGCCGACGACCTTGGGCGTGTTCTGGGTCGTCCAGTCCTCGCGGCCGGGGTCGACGCGTTCCGGCGAGAAGGCGAGGTGGAAGTCCGTGCCGGCCGTGAGGCCGCTCTCCTCGAGCAGCGGCTTGACCCGTTCTCGGGTCGTGCCCGGGTACGTGGTCGACTCGAGCACGACGAGCTGGCCCTTCTGCAGGCGCAGGGCGATCTCGGCGGTGGCGCTCAGGACGATCGAGAGGTCGGGCTCGCGCTGCTCGGAGAGGGGCGTCGGGAGCGCGATCAGGATCGCGTCGACCTCGCGCAGCACGTCGTAATCGGTCGTGGCGCTGACGCGCCCCTCGTCCACGAGCCGCTTCAGCTCCTCGGATGGAACGTCTTCGATGTAACTCTCGCCGCGGTTCAGCTGCGCGATGCGATCGGCCTGGACGTCGACGAGCACGACGGAGCGCCCGGCGTTGGCGAACACCTGGGCCAGCGGGACGCCGACGTAGCCAGCGCCGACGATCGCAATCTCGGCCTTCATTGCGCCGCTAAGCGTATAGAGCGCTTCCGCGATCCTCGCGGCGGCGTGCCCGTCGCCGTAGAGCTGCGGCCGCTCCTGGGGCATCCGGGCCTCCGCCACCGCCTTGACGAGCCGATCCGGGTCGTCGTCCACGAGCACGTTCGCGCCCGACCTCGACGGTGTCGACCCACTCCGTCGAAGGGCGCAGCGTCACGCAGGGCACCCCGTGCCAGTAGGCCTCCTTCTGGAGGCCGCCCGAGTCGGTCAGGATCACTCGCGCCTGCGAGGCGAGCGCGGTCAGGTCGAGGTAGCCGAGCGGCGGCTGCGACGAGAACGCTGCGGGCCGAGCTCGAGCTCTGCCAGGTCGAGCGCGGCGCGCGTGCGCGGGTGGACCGGGAAGACGACCGGCTCCTCGAGCCTGCCGGATGCCCTCGACGATCCGCGCCGAGGCGCTCGGGCGTCCGTGTTCGCCTCGCGGTGAATCGTGAGCAAGAGGTAGCCGCCCGGCGTCGAGCCCCAGCTCCTCGAGCGCGCGCGAGCGCTCGCGGGCGACCGGCGTGAGGCGAAACGAGGCGTCGGCCATCACGTCGCCGACGACCTCGGCTCGGCCCGGAACGCCTTCGGCGGCGAGCTGCGTCGCGCGAGCGCTCGTCCGGGGTGAAGAGCAGCTGGGCCAGCCGGTCGGTCTCGATCCGATTGCGCTCTTCCGGCATCGAGAGGTCGCCGCTGCGCAGGCCCGCCTCGACGTGCGCGAGCGGCACGCCGGCGTCCACGGCGGCGAGCGCGCCGGCGAGGGTCGAGTTGGTGTCGCCGTAGACCAGCACCCAGTCGGGCCGCTCCTCCGCGAGCGGCGCCGCGATCGCAGCGCGCATCGCCTCGGTGTCGGCCTGCGCAGATCGAGGCGGTAGCGCGGCTCCTCGAGCCCGAGCTCCTCGAAGAAGACCTGCGACAGCTCGGGGTCGTAGTGCTGCCCCGTGTGCAGCACGACCTCGTCGATTCCGCGCTCCCGGAGGGCGACCGAGGTGGGTGCCGCTTTGATGAACTGCGGCCGGTTTCCGACCACCGAGAAGACCTTCATGCGCGGCTACACTACGCGGCGCTTCGGGCCGTTAGCTCAGCTGGTAGAGCAGGGGACTCTTAATCCCAAGGTCGAAGGTTCGATCCCTTCACGGCCCATCGTCGATCGAAGTCTCCTTCGGGCTAGCAACGCCCGGAGCGGCCGCTGGGCCGCTCCGGGGTCGTTCCTCTTCGGGCGCTTCTAGTAGCCCGGCGGGGGCGCGTCCTCGACGTAGCCGCCGCGACGACGCCCAGACCAGTAGCCGGGGCCTGCCCACGTCGACCAGAAGATCATCGAGAGCACGGCTCCGACGATCCCCACGATCAGCAGGATCCAGCCGACCGTCTGGATGTCGACCCCTGAAACCGTCGTGTTCACCGCAAAGGCCAGGATTGCGCCGGCGGCAATGAGCAGAATGCTTACTCCGAGTCCCATGAAACCTCCTTGTGTTTGCCGAGCAGCTCTACCCGTTTTCGCTGAGCCTGAACCTCGCTCGTTGCAGGAGTTTCGAGCAGGGCCGAAAGCGCGTTCGCTTCCGGCCCTGCGCCTCCTCCGCGTCGAGTAGTCTCGGGCGCGGTGCGGAGGGGATCGATCGTCCAGCTGGTCGCGCTAGGAGCCGTGTTCGGCGCGGTTGCCACAGCCGTGGCGCTCTTCATCACCTGGCTGCCCCGCCCCGCGAGCGAGCAGGCAGACCGGATCGACTTCGTCTTCTGGTTCGTGACCGCGATCTGCATCGCGATCTTCGCGCTCGTCGCGGCGGTGATCGTCTACGCCGTCTTGAAGTTCCGCGCCGGCCCCGACGACGACTCGGACGGCCCGCCGGTGCACGGACACACGGGGCTGGAGATCGTCTGGACGGCGGTGCCCGCGGTGCTCGTGACCGCGATCTCGATCGTCAGCGCCGTCGTCCTCACCAGGAACGAGCACGTCCCTCGCGCGGCAGCAGGCTCACCGAACCCGCTCAAGCCGCTCATCGTCAACGTCACCGCCCAGCAGTTCGCCTGGCTCTTCAAGTACCCGGCCTACCAGAACGCCACCTCCTCGACGCTCCGCCTCCCGGTGCACACGACCGTCCAGCTGCACCTGCACGCGCTCGACGTGATCCACTCGTTCTGGGTGCCCGAGTTCGGGCAGAAGGAGGACGCGGTCCCCGGGCTCGTCACGAAGCTCGTGATCACCCCGAAGCGCCTTGGCACCTTCCCGGTGATCTGCACCGAGCTCTGTGGCCTCGGGCACGCCCTGATGCGTTCGGAGGCCGAGGTGATGACCGCAGCCAAGTTCAAGCAGTGGGCCACGAGCCAGAACACCGGCGGCGGCGGCGGCGGCGGCGGGCCTTCCGCCAAAGCCCTCTTCGTGTCGAACGGCTGCAACGGTTGCCACACGTTCAAGCCCGCCGGGGCCAACGGAACGGTCGGGCCGGACCTCGATAAGCTGGCCGAGGAGGCTCAACGAGCGGGCAAGCCGCTCGACGAGTTCATCCGGGAGTCGATCGTGAACCCCGACGCATACGTCGAGCCTGGATACCCGAAGGGCCTCATGCCGGGCACGTTCGCCGGCCTGCCCCAGGCTCAGCTGGACGCGCTCGTGAAGTTCCTCGCCGCCGGGAACAAGCAGTGAGCCTCGGACGCCGCCTTCTCGCCCCAGGGTGGCTGCGTGTCCCCTGGATGACCGCGCTCTTCTTCGGCATCGGCGCCGGGATCACGGTGCTCGTCCGCTGGCTCGAGGGCTGGGACCCGATCTGGGACGGCTCGGTCATCACCACCGTCGAGCTGACGACGGTGCCGCTCGGCTTCCTCGCCGGGCTCGGCGGCTTCGACTACTGGGTGCGCTACGCATCGGGCGCCCCGACGCAGCCGGAGGATCACTCGGGCCACGGTGCCCGCAGCTGGAAGGACTACTTCCGGATCAACACCGACCACAAGGTGATCGGGATCCAGTACCTGGTCACGACGATCGTCTTCTTCGTGATCGCCGGGCTGCTCGCGATGTTCATGCGCGCCGAGCTGGCGCGCCCCGGGATGCAGATCGTCGACAACCAGACGTTCAACGGGCTCTTCTCGGTGCACGCGGCGCTGATGATCTTCCTGTTCGTGATCCCCGCCTTCGCCGGGCTCGGCAACTACGTGATCCCGCTGATGATCGGCGCGCCGGACATGGCCTTCCCGCGCCTGAACGCCCTCTCGTTCTGGCTGCTGCCGATCGCCGGCGTGATGATGGTCTCGAGCTTCCTCGTCCCCGGTGGGGCCTTTGCCTCCGGCTGGACCGGCTACGCGCCGCTCTCGGTGCACCAGCCCCTTGGCGCCGTCTTCTTCAACATGGGTGTGCAGTGGGCGGGCGCGAGCTCGATCATGACCGCGCTCAACTTCCTGGTCACGATCATCACCATGCGCGCGCCCGGGATGACCTTCTGGCGTATGCCGCTGCTCGTTTGGGCCAACTTCACCACCTCGCTGCTGGTGGTGATCGCGACGCCGTTCATCGCCGGCTCGCAGTTCTTCGTCATGTTCGACCACGTCATGCACACCCACTTCTTCGACTACACCGCGGGCGGCTACCCCCTCGGGTACCAGCACATCTTCTGGTTCTACTCCCACCCGGCGGTCTACATCATGATGCTGCCCGGGTTCGGCATCGCCTCGGAGGTGATCTCCGTCATGGCGCGGAAACCGATCTTCGGCTACCGCTTGATGGCCCTCTCGCTGATGGCGATCCTCGTGCTCGGCTTCTCGGTCTGGGCGCACCACATGTTCGTGTCCGGGATGTCGCCGTGGCTCCGCACCCCGATGATGGTCACCTCCCTGGTGATCGCGGTCCCAACCGGGATCAAGGTGTTCTCGTGGTTAGCCACGCTCTGGGAGGGCCGTATCCACTTCACGACGCCGATGCTGTTCGCGCTCGGCTTCGTCTCGATGTTCGTGATCGGCGGCCTCTCGGGGATCTACCTCGCCGCCGTGCCAATCGACATCCACACCTCGGACACGTACTTCGTGGTCGCGCACATCCACTACGTGCTCTTCGGCGGCTCGCTGTTCACGATCTTCGCCGGGATCTACTACTGGTTCCCGAAGATGACCGGCCGGATGTATGACGAGAGGCTCGGCAAGCTCCACTTCTGGCTCACGTTCATCGGGTTCAACACGACCTTCTTCCCGATGCACTGGCTCGGGATCCAGGGCATGCCGCGCCGCGTCGCCGACTACGCGCCCCGCTTCGCCGACCTGAACCTGTTCATCTCGATCTCCTCGTTCGCGCTCGGTGCCTCGACGCTCGTCTTTCTCTACAACATGATCAAGAGCTGGCGCTTCGGGGCGGCCGCGGCCGCGAACCCGTGGCGCTCGCTGACGCTCGAGTGGCAGGTGAGCTCGCCGCCGCCGATCTTCAACTTCGACGAGATCCCGCAGGTCGTCGGCAACCCGTACGAGTACGGCGTGCCGGGCGCGCGGCACGCCGTCTTCAACGGCGACCGAGTTTCCGAGGAGGTGCCCCTGCGATGAGCGAAGAGCGCCACGTCTTGGTGATCGCGAACGAGACGGTCGCCGGCAAGAGCCTGATCGACGCGTTGAAGCGGCGCACCGAGCAGGGCCCGCTGCGGGTGACCGTGATCACCCCGGTCAACCAGCCGCGCGAGGGCTACGTGGTCTACGAGGACACGCGGCGCGCCGCCGCGGGCCGCCGGCTGGAGCGCACGCTGGAGGCGCTGCGGGAGGCCGGCATCCATGCCTCCGGGCTCGTGGTCGAGGCCGACCCGGTCGCGGCGCTGCGCGATGCGCTCGCCCAGCTCGAGCCCCGCCCGGACGAGATCGTCGTCTCGACCCATCCGCGGCAGAAGTCCGGCTGGCTGCGGCGCAACGTGGTCGAGCGCATGGAGCGAGCGGCCGAGGGCGTTCCGCTGGAGCACGTGGTCGTCGATCTGGACCAGCAAGGGGCGGACGCCGAGAAGAACGTCCTCGTAATTGCCAACGAGACGATTGTCGGCGAGGCCCTACTCGAGAAGATTCGCGCGCGCGCAGCGCAGGGACCCGCGGCGTTCTTGCTCATCTCCCCGCAAAGCGACGCCTCGGCCTCCGCGCATCCCGAAGCCGAACGGCGCCTCCGTAGGGCCCTGACCGTCCTGCGCGGCGAGGGCATCGAGGCGCACGGCCAGGTCGCCCATCCCGATCCGTTCACCGCTGCGGCCCAGGCCGTTCAGGACGAGCGCATCGACGAGATCATCGTCTCGACCTTCCCCGGCGAGAAGACCTCGAGCTGGCTCCGCGGCGACCTGGTCAACCGGCTGCGCAAGCACACCAGCCTGCCGGTCGAGCACGTCGAGGTCGCGCTGGAGCGGGAGCCGGTCGCGCGGTGAGCGCGCACGCACACGCCGAGGCCCACGCGGGCCATCCGCCCGAGGCGCACCAGAGCTCGCGCGTGGACGCGCGCACGCTCGGGATGTTCCTCTTCATCGCGTCGGAGATCATGCTCTTCGGCTCGTTCTTCACCGCCTACTTCTTCGTGCGTGTCGCGGCGGGGACGCCGTGGCCGACGCCGCCGTACCAGCTGCCGGTCTTCATCGCCGGGCTGAACACGATCATCCTCGTCACGTCGAGCTTCACCATGCACTGGGCCCTCCAGTCGATCAAGCGCGGCAACCGCGCGGGCCTGCAGGCCGGCCTGTCGCTCACGTTCCTGCTCGGGCTGACGTTCCTCCTGACCCAGATCACCGAGTACGCGCGCATCGGTTTCGCGCCGTACACCGACGCCTTCGGCACGATCTTCTTCTGCCTCACCGGCCTCCACGGCGCACACGTTTTCGTCGGGCTGACGCTGCTGCTCGCGGCGACGATCCGCTCCTTCCGAGGCCACTACTCGGAGGAGGAGCACCTCGGCGTCGAGATCCCCGGGATCTACTGGCACTTCGTGGACGTAATGTGGATCGTGGTCTACACGACCGTCTACATCCTCTAGAACGGATGAAGAACCCTCTTCGCAGCGAGGCCGACGCGTTCCAGTTCCTGATCGGGGCGGTCGTGTACTTCGCGGCGATCGCGATCGCGGGGGTGATCAACGCATGGGCGGGGCTCGCGGTGTTCGTCCTGCTGAGCGCCGGGGTCCTGTGGTGGTGGTTCCGCTCGAGGAGGCCGGCGGAGGCTCCCCGCCAGACAGCGCCCACCCACCGCGGCGGCCCCGGCGAGCGCAGGATCCTCGTGATCGCCAACGAGACGGTCGGCGGCGGTCCCTTTGCGCGAGCAGATCGAGGAGACGGAGCTCCGGCTACGAAACCGAGGTGCTCGTGGTCAGCCCTGCGCTGAACAGCCCGATCAGGCATTGGGCCTCCGATGAGGACCCGGCTCGTGAGGAGGCACAGCGGCGGCTGGAAGCGAGCCTGGAGCGTCTACGTACGAACGGCATCGAGGCGAGCGGCGAGGTCGGCGACGCCGACCCGTTGCAGGCGATCGAGGACGCGGTCCGCACCTTCGGGCCCGACGAGATCATCATCTCGACCCACCCGGAGGGCCGCTCGCACTGGCTCGAGCGAGGAGTCGTCACCGGCGCTCGCGAGCGCTTCGCGGTCCCGATCACCCACGTGGTCGTCGACCTCGAGGCCGAGCGCTTAGCTCTTACCCGCGACCGAGGAGACGTACTTGGCGACTGCCGTGATCTGCGCCGCCGTGAGCTGGCCCTTGAAGGCCGGCATCGCCCCGCCGCCGTTCGTCACCTGGCGCTGCACGATGCTGAGCGAAGGCTTCAGCTGGTCGAGGTTCGGCCCGATCTTGCCGCTCGTGCCCGCATCGGCCAGCGTGTGGCAGCTCCCGCAGTTCGCGAGGAAGATGTCCTTCCCGCTGGTTGCGTTCTTGCTCGGGCCTGCGGCGCTCGGGTTGCCGGCGACCAGCGCGACGTAGGCGGCGACCGCGTCGGCGTCGCTTCCCGTGACGAGGTTCTGAGGCATCGGCGGAACCGCGAGCTCGATCTGGTCGCGGACGACCTGCTCGATCGTTACCGGCTTGAAGCCCTGGCCCCGGGCGGAGGCGAAGGCGTCGTCGAGGTTCGGGCCCTGGTTGCCGTGCGTGCCTGCGGCGGAGAGCGTGTGACAGCCGCCGCACTTGTCGAGGAAGAGCTTCTTGCCGCGATCGGTGTCGCCGGCCTTCGAGATGCCGCCGGTGCCGCAGCCGCCCGCAAGGAGCGCGGCGGCGAGGGCGAAGACGGCGACGCCGCCCCGCACTAGGTGGAGGGCTGCCCCGTAGAGCTGGTCTTCGCGACCGCTTCGTCGCGAGTCGCGTAGATCGTGAAGACGCGGTCGAGGCCCGTGATCTCGAAGATCTTGGTGATGTTGCGGTCGCTGCAGACAAGCGAGAGCTGGCCCTCGTTCGCCCGCAGGCGCTTGACGCCGCCGACGAGCACGCCAAGCGTCGTCGAGTCGATGAACGTCGTGTTCGAGAAATCGACCACGACGCTCTTGGCGCCCTTGGCGATCACGTCGAGGAGCTGCTGCTTGAACTCGGGGGCCGTGTAGAGGTCGACCTCGCCCGCGAGCGAGATCACGTAGGCGTCGTCGCCCAGCTCCTCGGTCTTGATGTCGAAATTCATCCCGGCCTCGTTTCCCCTTTGCGGAGTCTAACGCTGGCTCTGCGGCAGAGACGCCTTGAGCTGCTCGAGGGTTTGTCGGACAGCGAGAGCGTTGGGACTGTCGGGCGCGATCTTCAGGAAGCGCGTGTAGGCGTTGACGGCCGTGGTCGTGTCGCCGGAGATCTGTGCGGCCCCGGCCAGCTGGAGTTGGGCGTTCGCCTCCTGCGAGGTCCCGGCAGCCGCGGTCACGAGCTTCTTGTAGGCGGTCTCGGCCTTCGTGAAGGCGCTCACCATCTTCGAGTAGGCCTCGTTCGCCCTCGTCTTGAGCACATCGCTGTACGGGTCGCCCGAGATCGCCTGGCCCAGCGTGGAGCTCGGGTCCAGTCCGGGCGGCGACACGGTGCTCTCGAAGTAGACGACCTGTGCGTTCTGCGCCGCCTGGCGTTCCAGCTCGGCCTGGCCGCTGTAGATGCCGGCAATGCGGTTGAGCACGTCGAAGTTCTTGGGCGCGACCTGCTCGGCCTTGCTCAGAGTCGCGAGCGCGTTCGTCTCGTCCTGGTCCTGCTGGTAGAGCCCGGCGAGGTCGAGGTAGGCGCTGATGTCGTTCGGGTTGCGCGCGATCGCCTCCTGCTTCTGCTTCACGAGCGAGCTCGTCGACGTGCCGCCGCCGCCGAAGAAGTTGCCGCGCAGGATGTCGCTGATCCCGCTGGAGCCTGAGCCGACGCCGAAGGCCACGAACCCGACCGCGAAGACGAGCGCGAGGAAGACGAAGACCCACTTCGCCTGCCTGCGCAGGCGCGGGAAGAACATCGTCTGCTCGTAGGCGGGAGCCGCGCGCTTGCGCTTCTTCGGTCGGTTCCTGTTGGGGCGCTGCTTGCGCCCTGCTTGTGCGGCTCCTCGGGCCATGGGCTGCTAAGGCACCGCTTGCGGTGCCGTCGTCAGGACGGACGGGCTTCGCCCGTGCGTCCGTCGGAAATGACCGGTCGAAGGAATTGGACTCATCACGGCAGCGCCCTAGGGTACCTGGAGGGCGTCCCAATCGAAGGCGTCTGACACGGCGCTCAGGCGCTCCTTCGTCTCGTCGCCGCAGAGCGCACCTTCGAGCCCGGCCGCGAAGAAGTCCCGCGGGTCGAGGCCGAACGAGGTCGCCGCCTCGTAGTCCTGGGAGAGGTCGGTGCTGAACATCGCAGGATCGTCGGTGGAGATCGAGCAGACGACGCCGGCCGCAACGAGCTGCGGGAGCGGGTGCTCGGCAAGCGAGGAGACGACCCGAGTGCGCAGGTTCGAGATCGGGCAGACGTCGAGCACGATTCGCCGGTCGGCGAGCTCGCTCACGAGGGTCGGGTCCTCAGAGGCGCGGATGCCGTGGCGGAGGCGGTCTGCGCCGAGCTCCTCGAGGGCGCCGCGCACCGAAGCGGGTCCCGCCACCTCCCCCGCGTGGGGCACCGAAGCGAGACCCTCCTCGCGCGCGAGCGTGAACGCGTGCTCGTACGGCTCCGGCGGAAAGTCGGCCTCGAGGCCGCCCAGGCCCACTCCGACGATCCCCCGGTCGCGGTAGGCGGCCGAGTAGCGCACGACCTGCTCGGCCTCGTCCAGCGGGAAGCCACGGACGATGTCGGGCGTGAGGCGCATCTCGACCCCGTGCAGCTCGCGGGCCTCCTGGGCTCCGTCGCAATAGCCGCTGAAGATCTCGTCCCAGCTCACCCCGCGGCGGACACGCTCGGCCGGCGAGAAGATCCCTTCGACGTAGACGGCCCCGTGCGATGCCGCCTCGGCCGCATAGTCCACCACGACCTGGCGAAAGTCGGCGGCCGTGCGTAGCGCGTTCGTGGTCAGGATCCAGACCTCGATGAAGTGCGCGAAGTCGCGGAAGTCGTAGAGCTCCGCGAGGCCCTCCTCGGTGTCGGCGGGCAGGGGGTAGTCGTTGCGGGCCGCGATCTCGAGCAGCGTCCTCGGCCGCACCGTCCCCTCCAGGTGGACGTGCAGCTCGATCTTGGGGTAGCTCACGTCAGCTCGGCGGCCTCGGGCGCGGGGCGCCAGCGCCGCTCGAAGAACACCGCGACCCAGATCGTTGCCTCGTAGAGCACGATCAGCGGGATCGCCTCGAGCGTGGTCGTGACTGGGTCGATGCCGGGCAGCGCAACGGCCACGGCCGCGACGATCACGTAGCCGAGGCGGCGGTTCGTGCGCAGCTTCTTCGTCGTCAGGATCCCGAGCCGGACGAGCGCGAGCACGACGATCGGCAGCTCGAAGACGACGCCGACGGCGGCCATGACGAGGATCGCGAACGAGATGTAGTCGCGCGCGCGGATGTTGATGTCGTAGAGGTTCGAGTCGTAGTTCGTCAGGAAGTGCAACGACGCCGGCAGCGCGAGGTAGTAGCCGAACGCGAGCCCGCAGGCGAGCAGCGCCGTCGCGGCGAAGACGAAGACGGTGACCGTTCGCTGCGTGTGCTCCTCGAGCGCGGGGGCGAGGAAGCTCCACAGCTGCCAGAGCACGATCGGCAGCGCGAGCGCGAAGCCCGCCCAGAGGCTGACCCAGAGCGAGGTCATGAACGGCTCGGTGACGCCGAACGTGACGAGCTGGCGCCGGTTGGCCGGCAGCGCGTGCTCGAGCGAGCGGATCAGGTGGTCGTGGAAGATGAAGGCGACGATGAAGCCGGTCCCGATCGCGATGAGGGAGACGATCAGCCGGCCGCGCAGCTCTCCCAGGTGCTCATAGAGCGTCGCCTCCTCGCCTGGGCGAAGCCGGCGCGGGAGATTCATGAACTCAGGTGTCGGACTTGGACGAGGCGGAGACCGGCTCGTCCTCGACGGGGGTCGCCGCGGCGGGTGGCAGCTCGGCCGGCTCGTCCTTGTCGTCTTCGTCGTCCTTGCCGGAGATCGAGTCCTTGAACTCGCGCATCCCCTTGCCGAGCGAGCGGCCCATCTCGGGTAGGCGCTTCGGGCCGAAGAGCAGCAGGACGAAGGCGAGGAGGATGAGGAGCTCCCAGGGGCTGACCCAACCAGGCATACCACGAGGATACCCGCGGTTTCGGGCCCCCGCCAGAGGGCATGCGAAACCATGCGGGTCTGCGGGCCGACGAGGTCTCAGCTACGGTGCAGATGCGGGCTCGCGTCGGGTCTCCGAGGAGCCGAAGATGCTCGCTAGCATGACCCTCACATGGCTTTGCTTGAACTCAAAAACCTGCATGTCGCGCTCGAGGACGGAACCGAGATCGTCAAGGGCGTCGACCTCGCCGTGGACACGAACGAGATCCACGCGATCATGGGCCCCAACGGCTCGGGCAAGTCCACGCTCGCCTACGCGCTCATGGGCCATCCCGCCTACCAGATCACCGAGGGCCAGATCTTCTTCGACGGCGAGGACGTGACCGAGCTCGGCGCGGACGAGCGTGCGCAGAAGGGTCTCTTCCTCGCGTTCCAGTACCCGCACGCGATCCCGGGCGTGACCGTGACGAGCTTCCTGCGCTCGGCGATCAACGCGATTCGCAAGGCGCGCAACGACGGCGAGGACGACCCGGTCAAGATCCCCGAGTTCCGGACCGACCTCCTGGCCGCGATGGAGAAGCTGAAGGTGCCGCGCGAGCTCGCGTCGCGCTACCTGAACGACGGCTTCTCGGGCGGCGAGAAGAAGCGGGTCGAGATCCTCCAGATGGCGATGCTGAAGCCGCGCATCGCGGTGCTCGACGAGACCGACTCAGGGCTCGACATCGATGCGCTCAAGATCGTCGCCGAGGGCGTCGATGACCTGGTCGGCACCGAGACCGGCGCGCTCGTGATCACCCACTACCAGCGCATCCTCAACTACGTGAAGCCCGATTTCGTCCACGTCTTCGTGGATGGGCGTATCGTTCAAGAAGGCGGGCCCGAGTTGGCCCACCAGCTGGAAGCCGAGGGCTACGAGAGCTTCGGCGCCGCAAACGGAAGGAGCAATGGCAGCAACTCCGGAAACTGAGGTCGTCGCCGGGATCGGCAACGACTACAAGTACGGCTTCCACGACGAGGAGAACTACTTCTTCAAGTCCGCGCGCGGGCTCTCGCCCGAGCTCGTCGCTTCCATCTCCGAGCACAAGAACGAGCCGGAGTGGATGCGGAAGTTCCGGCTCAAGTCGCTCGAGTACTTCCGCGCCCGCCCGCTGCCCGAGTGGGGCGGCGACCTCTCGCAGATCGACTTCGAGAACATCTTCTACTACATCAAGCCGACCGAGAATCAGGCCAATTCCTGGGAGGACCTGCCCTCCGAGATCAAGGACACCTGGGACAAGCTCGGCATCCCCGAGGCGGAGAAGAAGTACCTGGCCGGCGTCGGCGCGCAATACGAGTCCGAGGTCGTCTACCACAAGCTTCAGCAGGACCTCACCGACAAGGGCGTGATCTTCCTCGACATGGACACGGCCCTGCGGGAGCACGAGGACCTCGTCAAGCAGTACTTCGGCACGATCATCCCGCAGAACGACAACAAGTTCGCGGCGCTGAACTCGGCCGTGTGGTCGGGCGGGTCGTTCATCTACGTGCCGCCGGGCGTGAAGATCGAGATGCCGCTCCAGGCCTACTTCCGCATCAACGCGGAGAACATGGGCCAGTTCGAGCGCACGCTGATCATCGTCGACGAAGGCGCCTACGTGCACTACGTCGAGGGCTGCACCGCGCCGATCTACTCGAGCGACTCGCTGCACTCGGCGGTCGTCGAGATCATCGTCAAGCCGAACGCGCGCTGCCGTTACACGACGATCCAGAACTGGTCGAACAACGTCTACAACCTGGTCACCAAGCGCGCCGTCGCCTACGAGAACGCGACCATGGAGTGGGTCGACGGCAACCTCGGCTCCAAGCTGACGATGAAGTACCCGGCGATCTGGCTGCTCGGCGAAGGCGCCCACGGCGAGGTGCTCTCGATTGCCTTCGGCGGCAAGGGCCAGCACCAGGACGCCGGCGGCAAGTGCGTCCACATCGCGCCGAACACGACCTCCGTGATCACCTCGAAGTCGATCTCGAAGGACGGTGGCCGCGCCGGCTACCGGGGTTTGCTCGAGGTCGCCAAGGGCGCGAAGAACGCGAAGTCGAAGGTGGTCTGCGACGCGCTGATCCTCGACGAGGAGTCGCGCTCCGACACCTACCCGTACATCAAGATCGACGAGGACGAGGTGGACATCGGCCACGAGGCGACGGTTTCGAAGATCGGAGAGGAGCAGCTCTTCTACCTCATGTCGCGCGGGCTCACCGAGACCGAGGCCTCGGCGATGATCGTCTCCGGTTTCGTCGAGCCGATCACCAAGGAGCTGCCGCTGGAGTACGCGGTCGAGATGAACCGCCTGATCCAGCTCCAGATGGAAGGCTCCGTCGGTTGATCGAAGTCGAGCGCGTCGACTTCGTCTCCATTCCCAACGCAGGACCTTGACCGCGCGAAGGAGTTCTACGGCGTGACGCTGGGCCTCGCCGAGAACGGCCCGGACGAGTTCGACGCCGGCAATGTCACGCTTGGACTCTGGGAGCCTGAGGCCGACGGCGAGACCTTCGTCCCGAATCCGGCGGGAGTTGCGTTGCGCGTGCCGGATGTGGTCGAGGCACGGGCCGAATTGGAAGGGGCGGGAGTGGAGTTCAAGGGCGAGACCCAGGACACGGGCGTCTGCCACATGGCGTTCTTCACCGACCCCGACGGAAACTGGCTCATCCTGCACCGGAGGTACGCAGCGTGAATGCCGAGGCCCTCGAGCGCTACCGCGAGCTGCCTGTTCCCGACACGACCGAGGAGCACTGGCGCTTCACCGACCTGCGCGGCTTCGATCCGGACAGCTTCACCGCGAACGGTGCCGCTTCGGTCGCTCGGCCGGAGTCGATGCTGGAAATCGACGTCGCCGGTGCCGCCTACGTCGGTGAGGCCGGCATCGAGATCGAGCGCGCCCCCGACGGGATCACGTTCGAGCCGCTCGACCAGGCGCACAAGCGGCTGGGGGAGCTGGTGGGCTGGAAGGACGACAAGTTCGCCGCGCACAACGCCGCGGCCTGGGAGCACGGCCTGCTCGTGCACGTGCCGAAGGGCGTCGAGCTCGACCGGCCGCTGTACGTCCGCGTCGCGAACGCGGTCGAGGGCGGGTCGCTCTTCTGGCGCCTGCTCGTGATCGCGGAGGAGGGCTCGCGCTTCTCGCTCGTCGAGGAGTACGCCTCCGGCTCGCCCGCGCTCGCGCGGCTACTCGAACGCCGTCGTCGAGCTTTTCGTGGAGCAGGCGGCCAAGCTCGAGTACGTCTCGCTGCAGAACCTCTCGCAGGAGACGTGGCACTTCGCCTCGCACCACGGGCGCGTGGAGCGCGACGCCGAGCTCGACTGGGTCACCGGCGCGTTCGGCTCGAAGAAGGGGAAGGTGCGGATCCAGAACGACCTCGCCGGGCCGGGAGCGACCTCGCGCGTCACAGGCGCGTACTTCGCCGACTCCGACCAGCACCTCGACTACGACACCTTCCAGGAGCACATGGCACCCGACACCGAGTCGGACTTCGCCTTCAAGGGCGCGCTGCGCGACACCGCGACCGCGGTCTGGCGCGGGATGATCCGCGTCGAGCGCGACGCCCAGAAGACGAACGCGTACCAGGAGTGCCGCAACCTGATGCTCTCGCCGACCACGCACGCCGTGCCGATCCCGGGGCTCGAGATCCTGGCGAACGACGTGCGTTGCACCCACGGCGCGACGGTGAGCCGGGTCGACCGCGAGCAGCTCTTCTACCTGATGGCCCGCGGGCTGCCCCGCGCCGAGGCCGAGCGGCTGATCGTGCGCGGCTTCTTCCAGGACGTGCTCGACCGGATCGAGCTCGAGCCGGTGCGAGCAGCGGTCGAGAGCGCGCTCGAAGCGCGCATCCCGCAGTCCTAGCGCTCAGCGACGACGCTGATCGTCATCCGCGACTCGACCACGCGAGCGTGAGCTCCAGGCGGGAACAGCTCGAGCAGCTCTCGGCGGTTGAGCAGCTCCACGCCCTCCCACGCGTCTCGCCGTAGCGCCGCGAAGGCGCGGTCGCGAGCGCTTCGCGGGAGCCAGTGCAGGAACGGCACGAGCGTGTGCACCTCGACCGGGAACCGCCGGTTCGGGCGTCGAGACGAAGACCTTCGGCGCCACGCGGCAGAGCTCGTGCACGAAGCGGCGCTGCTCTTCCCGGCCGCCCACGTGCTCGAGCACGGCGTTCGAGAAGGCGATGTCGAAGGAGTCGTCCTCGAAGGGGAGGTTGGTCCCGCTCGCAGTCACCGGCGCGATCTGCGGGAACTCCTGGGCGAAATTCGGCAGCGGCACGTCGCTGACCGCCGTGATCCGCTCGGGCCAGGGGTACATCGCCTCGAAGAAGTTGTGGCTCAGCGCGACCCCGGGCTCGGTGTCGAAGCCGGTGTCGCCGACGCCGACGTCGACGATCGTCGTCTCCGGGCCCGGCTGCAGCTCCTCGAGGAACAGCGCGAGCTTGCGCTTCCGGTTCCAGAGCGACGCGCGGGCGGCGAGACCCGTCAGCATGCTCAGGTGATCGCGGCGCCGCGGTAGCAGTCACCCCGGTAGCGGGACGGCGTGACGGCGTTGCAGGCGGCCCGGCGCTCGCTTCCCAAGCGGTGCAAGGCGCCGAGGATCGTGCCGACGCCCTCGAAGCAGTGGCCGCGGTACCGGGCCGGCGCGAGGTTGCAGAGCCGCGCCGCCTCGGAGCCTCCGGCGTAGTTGTTGCCGTAGTCCCGCGCCGCCCCGTAGAGGCACTCGCCGGCGTCCTTGCCCGCCTCGAGGCAGATCCGGATCGTGCTCTGAGGCTGGTACTTGCTGAAGCCCGAGGCATCTCGGCCGTAGGACTGGAAGCAGGTTGCCACCCAGCCCGGCTCGCTGCGCCGGCAGCCCGCGGCCGTCTTGTGCCAGTCGTACCCGTTGAGGCTGAGGATCCGGGAGGTGACCATCAGGTAGCAGTAGACCTTGTGTCGCTCGGCGACGGCGTTGCACGGGTAGATCGGATCCTTCTTGCTCAGGTAGCGCGAGGTGCCCATGCCCGGCATCAGGTTCTGCATGAAGACCCCGCCCGTGCACGAGACGCGGTCGAAGTCGGTTTGCAGCCGGTCGCAGGTCTTGAGCGACCAGGGCAGATCGAGGCCGCTGTAGATCATCAGGCCGTGGCCGAGGCCGTGGACGCACTGATAGAGCAGGAACTGCTCCTTCGTGACCGCGTGTCCAATGCAGAGGCGGCGCGCGATGCGGGTGACCTCCTCGCGTGGCACTCCGGCGAAGGCGCGTTCGATCACACCGTGGTAGTAGCCGGAGTTGCAGGTCATCGCGCCGTGCGCGAGTGCCTGCGCCGGGTTTCCGTTGAAGTGCGCGAGCCCGCCGTGACCGACGGCGTGTGAGATCTGATGGCAGTCGGCATGGACCGCCGGAACCGAGAGGTCGTCCTGGCCGAGAACCGTCAACGCCTTCTTGGGCCCCTCGCGGAAGGCGATGTTCGCGAAGGCCTGCCGGAAGCAGGCCGGGGTGCCTCCGCTGCGCTCGCACCCGTCCACGGTCTTGTCGTCAGGCTTGAAGGGCGCAACCTTGCCGGTGTTGCGCGAGGCGTCGGCCACGAAGGCGGCGACGAGCGAGATCTGCCGCGAGCTGAGCTTCTTGCCGAACGACGGCATGCCGTTGCCGCCGACACGCACCTGGTGCTCGACCGTCGTCTCGTCCGGCTTCAGCTCGTCGAGGTTCGGCCCCACCTGGCCCTTGGCGTCCGCTGCCTTCAGCGTGTGGCAGTTGCCGCAGCCCGAGCTCGCGAAGACCTTGCCCCCCGGCGAGCTCGCGCTTCCGCCCGAGCTGCCGCAGCCCGCGGCGAGTGGGAGCGCTACGAGGAGAAAGGCAGTTGTGGCGTGGAGCTTCATGACCCGGTGCCTCGGTACGATAGCCCTGTGGCCGTGACGGCTCGATCAACGCTGGATGCGCAGAAGCTGCGCGCCGACTTCCCGATCTTCGAGCAGAAGATCCACGGAAAGCCGCTCGCGTACCTCGATTCCGCGGCGAGCTCGCAGAAGCCCCGCCAGGTGCTCGACGTGATGCGCGAGTTCTACGAGACCTCGTACGCGAACGTCCACCGGGGGGTCTACACCCTCTCCGAGCGGGCGACCGAGGGCTACGAGGGCGCGCGCGAAAAGGCGCGCGCGTTCGTGAACGCTCCCTCCGCGCGCGAGGTGATCTTCACCCGCAGCGCGACCGAGTCGATCAATCTCGTCGCCTACGCCTGGGGCCTCGACAACCTCGGCCCGGGTGACCTCGTGCTCGTGACAGAGCTCGAGCATCACTCGAACTTCGTCCCATGGCAGTACATCGCCAAGCGCACGGGCGCCGACTTCCGGATGCTGCCGATCGACGACGGGGGTGAGCTCCGCCTCGACGGGCTCGACGAGCTCGCGGCGGGCGCGCGCGTGAAGGTGGTCGCGACGAACCTCGTCTCGAACTCGCTCGGCACGGTCAACCCGGTCGAGCGGCTCGGCGTCTGGGCGCACGCGCAGGGGGCGATCATGGTCGTGGACGCCGCGCAGGGAGCGCCGCACCACCGCGTGGACGTGCAGGCGCTGGACTGCGACTTCCTCGCGTTCTCGTCGCACAAGCTCTGCGGGCCGACCGGCGTCGGGGCGCTTTGGGGTCGCGCCGAGCTGTTGGAGAAGATGGCGCCGTTCAACCTCGGCGGCCACATGATCCGCTCGGTGCGCCTAGAGGAGACGACCTGGGGCGACCTGCCCTACAAGTTCGAGGCCGGCACCCAGCCGATCGCGGAAGCGGTTGGCTTCGGGGCGGCGATGGACTACGTGAACGAGGTCGGGCTCGAGGCGATCGAGCAGTACGAGAGCGAGCTGGTGGCATACACGCTGGATCGCTTCGCCGAGCTCGGCGGGATCACGAGCTACGGGCCGCCGCCTGAGCGAAGGGCCGGGATCGTCTCCTTCAACGTCGAGGGCATCCATCCGCACGACGTGGCGCAGGTGCTCGACTCGGAGGGCGTCGCAATCCGGGCCGGCCACCACTGCTGCCAGCCGCTGATGACGCGCTTGGGCGTCGCGGCGACGAACCGCGCGAGCTACTACCTCTACTCCCTGCCGGACGAGATCGACCGGCTAATCGAAGGCCTGCACAAGGTCAGAAAGATCCTGGGGTAGCGGTCATCGTCGACGACATGTATCGCGAGGTGATCCTCGACCACTACAAGAACCCCCGCGGGCACGGGGTGATCGAGGACGCCGATGCACAGGCCGAGGGCCTGAACCCGCTTTGTGGCGACGAGGTCACGATCTACGTCCAGTTCGAGGATGACGGCGAGACGATCGACGAGGTGAAGTTCTCCGGCCGCGGCTGCGCGATCAGCCAGGCGTCCACCTCGATGCTGATGGAGATGGTCAAGGGGCGGAAGGCCGACGAGATCGCGGCGCTGCCGAAGGAGGAGCTGCTCGAGGAAATCGGGATCCCGCTGACGCCGATCCGGCTCAAGTGCGCGCTCCTCGGCCTCGGAGTGCTCAAGGTCGCCCTGCACCGGGCGAAGGGAACGGCCCTTCCGGACGAGTGGGCCGGCCTCGACGAGCTCGAGCTGAAATAGCGCGTGGCCGAGATCGATGTCGCCCCGGTCGAGGAGCTGCCGCCGGGCTCGGTGAAGATCGTCCACGCCGGGGAGATCTCGGTCGGCGTCTACAACCTGGGCGGTCGCTTTTGCGCGATCGAGGATCGCTGCTCGCATGACGACGGGCCGCTCTGCGAGGGAGACTTCGACCCGGACGAGGGCTACGCGGTCTGCCCGCGGCACGGCGCGCGGATCGAGATCTGCACCGGGCGCCCGTTGTCGCTGCCGGCGGTCGAGCCGGTCGAGACGTTTCCCGTCCGCGTGGAGGACGGGATGGTCAAAGTCGTCATTGCCTGAAACCGGCGGCTCGAAGGGCGCGTAGACACCTCCGAAGGGAGGTTCCATGCGAAAGCTCGCGCTCGGCTTGCTCCTCGGCGCGCTCTTCCTCGCCGGCTGTGGCTCCGACTCCGGAAACAGCGGCGGCGGAGGCGGGGGCGGCTCAACCGGCCAGACCAACACCAGCGGCGGCGGCTACTAGAGAGGTCGTCGCTATCGTCGAAGCAGTGGGAGACCGCTGCTGGGAGAGCTCCGACCCGCTCTACAACGCCTACCACGACGAGGAGTGGGGGTGGCCCGTGCTCGACGAGCGGGGGCTGTACGAGCGACTGTGCCTCGAGGGTTTCCAGTCGGGGCTCTCATGGCTGACGATTCTGCGTAAGCGCGAAGGCTTCCGAGCGGCGTTCGCCGGCTTCGACCCGGAGCGCGTGGCGCGGTTCGGCGCGCGCGACGTCGAGCGACTGCTCGGAGACGCGGGGATCGTGAGGCATCGCGGCAAGATCGAGGCTGCGATCGCGAACGCCCGCGCGACGGTTGCGCTGAGGGAGACGGAGACGCCGCTGCCGGAGCTCGTCTGGTCGCACCGCGCGGCAAAGGACGGCCGCGCGCCGCGCTCGGCGGCGGACTGGCAGTCGACCACGCCCGAGTCGATCGCGCTCGCGAAGGCCCTGCGGCGAGCCGGCTTTCGCTTCGTCGGCCCCACCACGGTCTACGCCGCGATGCAGGCTTGCGGGGTCGTGAACGATCACCTGGCCACCTGTCCCGCGCGAGGAGCGGCCGAACGGGCCCGCGCAGCGGCGCGGCTGCCGATCTGAGCAGCCGCCCAGAACCGTCACAGCTTCCGGCCCAGAATCGTCACGATTGCGTGACAGACGTGTGCGCCTTACGCGGGTAGGCTGATCGCCATGGCAGGGGGGCGGGTCGGGACCCGCAAGCACTCGCGCGTGAACTATTTGACGGGGCAGTAGGCTCCGGCTCTTGCTCGACGGTCGTGTCCGAGCCGTGCTCGCCCGCCTCGAAGCCGAGGATGCAGACGAGCGCGCGCGCGGGGTTCCACGCGAGGAGCGTGCCCGCCAGGTCGCGCGTACGACCGGCCAGTTCCTGTTCGCCTTCGTCGCCCCGCAGACCGACTGCGAGGTGCTCGAGATCGGTGGTTCGCGCGGCTACTCCTCGATCTGGCTCGGCGCCGGTGTCCGCTACCTCGGCGGCCGCGTCCTCTCGTTGGAGAACGATCCCGCCAAGGCGGAAGCATGGCGCCGCAACGTCGCTGAGGCCGGCCTCGAGGACTGGGTCGAACTGATCGAGGGCGACGCGCTGGAGACGGTCCCCGGGATCGCTGACGTGTTCGACCTCGTCTTCCTCGACGCGGAGAAGGAGCAGTACGAGGAGCTTTTCCAGCATGCGCGGAAGAAGCTCGAGCCGGGCGCGGTGGTGATCGCCGACAACGTGCTTTCCCACGAGGACGTGCTCGGCGCCTACTCGAAGGCGCGCCAGTCGGACCCGACCCTAGAGAGCGTCACGGTCCCGCACGATCGCGGACTCGAGGTGTCCGTGGTCCTCCGCAGTAGCTAGAGTGCGGTTACCGCGGAAAGGAGGTGGTCCGGATAGTGAATTCTTCAAGTACGGGCAGTGGAGGTACCAGCGGGTAGAGGTGCCGTCCCCGGGACCTACGGGGAAACCGCCTAGCCAGCGTGGGGGGCTCGCGATCGACTCGCGCCGCCGGTAGCAGCATCAGCCGGTCGGAAAGTGCCTCTACCACTTCAGCGCTGGACACCGGAACCGAGGGCCGCCATTGTGCGGCCCTCGTTCTTTTTAACGTCGCTCGCCGAAGTTGTTCGTCGAGCGGGACGAGCGGCAAGCCGAAGGTCTGCACGGCCTCGACATTCGAGACGACGTTGTCGCCGTGCTCGAGCATCGTCAGCAGGTCCCGGGTCAGGGGCACGTTCCCCGGGAGGCGCTCGGTCACGAGTGCGTTCAGGCGCATGAGTCCCATCGGGACGTGCACGCTCGGCCGCCGCTGACCCAGCGCGCGTTTCAGGCGCTCCCAGAACTCATTCCACGTCACCGCGTCGGGGCCGCCCAGCTCGAAGGTCCTGTTCGCTGCCTCGGGTCTGCCCACTGCCCTCCGCGAAGTACGCCGCCACGTCGTCCACCCAGATCGGCTGGATGCGCTGTCGGCCCGACCCGATGATCGGTGTCACCGGGGCCACGCGCGCGAGCCTTCTGAAGGTCGGCAGGATCCCACCGTCGCGGGCGAACACGAAGCTCGGCCGGAAGATGACGTGCTCCAGCCCGGAGCTGCGGACCGCCTGCTCCATCTCCCACTTCGAGCGGTAATAGGGCACCAGGTCCTTCGTCTCCTCGGTCGTGCCGAGCGCGCTCATCAGCACGAAGCGCCTGACCCCGGCATCCTTCGCGGCCTTCACGAGATGCCGGGTTCCCTGCTCCATCACTCTGCGGAAGTCCTCGTCGGAGCCCTGGCGAATCGAGACCAGGTGGACGACGACCTCGGCCCCCTCGACCGCGCGCCGGAGGCTCGGCGCGTCTCCCATGTCGCCCTGCACGAGCTCGGAGCCCCAGGACGCGAGGGTCGCCGCTGAGCGGTCGCCCGGCCGGCGGACGAGGCTGCGCACGGGCTGCTCCCGCTCGCGCAGGGCGTGGACGATCTTCGGGCCGACGAAGCCGGTCGCGCCGGTAACCAGGATCACGCCTCGATTCTACGACTGCACTGCGATAGGGTCGTGCCGAGGACTGCGGCGAATGGGTAAGTGGGTAATCGCGCTGGTTGCGGTCGCGGCCGCACTGGTCGCGCCGTCGTCGCTTGCCCAGGTCGTTTTCGCCCGGTCGGTCTTCCACTCGCAGGACCTGCCGTCCAACACGATCAGGAGCGTGGTGGTTTCATGCCCCGCGAGGGTACGTCGCCGCCAGCGCCGGCATCTCGAATCCCGCTCCCGGTGTGATGCTGCTCACCATCCGGCCGCTGGGGGCCACCGGCTACAAGTTCCGCTTCGGGAACCCGGCTGCGAATGCCGACCGGCGGGTGACTGTTGTTGCCGCGTGCAGGCGCCTCGCCTTCAAGGGCACTACTCGCTTGAAGGTGACCTCGGTGCAGAAGACGGTGATGGTGCCGGCCGGCCAACTCAAGCCCGCCGCCCTCCCCTGCCCGCCCAACACGCTTCCGGCCGGATGGGGCGGCGACATCGCACCGGCGCACAGCGCACGAGGCTACGTTCCCGGCGCTGCGGCCCGGGTGAGCGTACGAGCGGCCGCCATGAACCTGGGCGGGTTCTCGTTCGCCCTTCGCAACATCGGGACGAAGGCTCAGCCGGCAACCGTCTATGGAACTTGCGTGACCGCCCTTCGTCCTGCGGGGGCTTCGCGTGAGCGGCTTCAGGTGAGGATCACGACCTTCCGCACGATCCTTCATCCCGGGAACCAGAGAGTCGTCCGTAGATGCGCGACAGGCTGGGTCTCGCTCGCGGTCGGCTTTGTGCTCCGCTCGCCGGCAACCACGATTGACGGGGCCGCCGCGGTCGGCGCGAGCGGGCGCTGGTGGGTCGCGAGCGACGCAGAGGGCCAGTCGGCCGCGGACCTCAAGCTCGTCTGCGCCCGGCTCAGCCGGAACTAAAAGTTCTGCCAGTAACGGCTCGGCGTCGGGCCTTTCTGGCCCTGGTACTTCGAGCCGAGCGCTCCCGAGCCGTACGGTACCTCCGCCGGCTCGCTCAGCTGCATGAACGAGAGCTGGCCGATCTTCATCCCGAAGTAGATCGTGATCGGCAGGTTCGCGACGTTGGAGAGCTCGAGCGTCACGTGCCCGTCCCAGCCCGGGTCGATGAAGCCGGCCGTGGAATGGATCAGCAGGCCCAGCCGGCCGAGAGAGCTCTTCCCTTCCAGCCGTGCGACCAGGTCGTCCGGTAGGCGCACCCGCTCGAGCGTCGAGCCGAGCACGAACTCGCCCGGGTGCAGGATGAACGGCCGCTCGTCGTCGATCTCGACGAGCTCGGTCAACTCCTCCTGGGGCTGCTTGACGTCGATGAATGGATAGCGGGCGTTGTGAAAGACCCGAAAGAAGCGATCCACCCGCACGTCGACGCTCGACGGCTGGAGCAGCGCCTCGTCGTAGGGCTCGATGCCGATGCGATCCTCCGTGAGGAGGCGCTTGATCGTCCGGTCGGAGAGGACCACGGCCCGATTCTAAGGCGGTCGCTTGCGACGCCGACCATGAAAGGCCGTGCAGGCTTTGCCTGTGCGGCCGTTTCGATGGTCGCTTGCGACGCCGACCATGAAAGCCGTGCGGGCTTTGCCTGTGCGGCCGTTTGATGCGGTAGCTGGCGCCGAACGGCCTATGCTTGTCGTCCTTTCGATGACTGAACCCGACTCGAGCGCCCGTCAACGCGAGCGGCGCCGGCAGCGGCGCCGACGGCAGGTTCGGCTTCGCCGCACCGTCGCGGGCGGCGTGCTGCTCGCGCTGGCTGCCGGGATTACGCTCGGCGCGCGGGCCGTAGGCAGCCACCAGAGCGCCGGCAAGCCCGCCGCGGCCGTGAAAGCGAAGCCCCAGCCCGGCGCGCCGCGAGGTTCCCGACGAGATTCGCGGCGTCCACGTGTCGATGGCGCTGGCCTCCCTTCCCGGGAAGCTCGAGGAGTACCTCGCATTGCCTGGGTTGAACACGATCGAGCTGGACGTGAAGGACGAGAACGGGCGGGTCGGCTTCGTGCCCTCGTCGGTTCCACTCGCCCGGCGCACCGGCGCGGCTGGGCGGTACTACAAGGCGAGCCAGGTCGCGCGGCAGGTGCACGCGCACGGCGCCTACTTGATCGGGCGCGTGGTGACCTTCGAGGATCCGGTTCTGTCCGAACAGCGGCCCGACCTCGCCATTCACACGAGCGACGGCTCGATCTGGCGCAACAACGCCGGCCTCGGCTGGACGAATCCGTACGACCGGCGGGTCTGGCGCTACAACGTCGACCTGGCGGCGGCCGCGGTGAAGGCCGGGTTCGACGAGATCCAGTTCGACTACGTGCGCTTCCCGAGCGACGGCGACCTCTCGCTGATCCGTTATCCGGGCAAGCGGACGCAGACCATGCGCTGGACGATTCCCGCCTTCGTGCAGTACGCGGGGAAGCGGTTGCACCCTCTCGGCGGCCGCGTCTCCGTGGATGTCTTCGGCCTCTCGGCCACGCGCGACCTGGGGATCGGCCAGCTGCCTCGCCGTGTCTCGCGCTACGTGGATGCGGTCTACCCGATGGTCTACCCCTCGCACTACAACCCGGGCGAGTATGGGATCTCGGACCCGAACGCAGCTCCCGGCCAGACGGTCACCCGCTCGCTGGAGGACTTCGAGCGCGCGCTCGAGGGCCGGAAGACGAGGCTCACGCCATGGCTCCAGGACTTCTCGCTGGGGCGGACGTACACGCTCGAGGACGTGCTCTCGCAGGTGGCTGCGGCGCGTGGCCAGCACACGGGCGGGTTCCTGCTCTGGAACCCCGAAGGTTTGTACACGGCATCGGTGTTGCAGCCGTAGCTGCATGAGCGTTATGCAGGTATGCGACCGGCCGGGTACTGCGCTATCGTCAGTCCCATGGCGGTAACGCGAGCGATCGAGCTCCGGACAGCGATCCCGGGGCCCAAGTCGAAGGCGATCCTCGAACGGAAGGAGCGCGTCATCGCGGACCCGCTCTCGATCTTCCTGCCCGTCGTCGTCGACGAGGCTCGCGGCGCGACGCTGACCGACGTCGACGGCAACACCTTCATCGACTTCACCGGCGGTGTCGGGTGCCTCAATGTGGGCCACTCGCACCCGCAGGTGGTCGCGGCCGCGCAGGAGCAGTTGAGCCGCTTCTCCCACACCGATTTCACGATCGTCCCCTATGAGGTGTACGTGACCCTCGCCGAGCGCCTCTGCGAGCTGGCGCCGGTGAGGAAGCCCGCCAAGGCAGCCTTCTTCAACGCCGGTACCGAGGCCGTGGAGAACGCGATCAAGTTTGCGCGCTCGTACACGAAGCGCCCCGCCGTGATCGGGTTCGAGGGTGCCTTCCATGGCCGCACGCTGCTCTCGATGACTCTCACCTCGAAGACGCATCCGTACAAGGCGGGGCTCGGTCCGTTCGCGCCCGAGGTCTACCGCGTGCCCTTCCCGAATGCCTACCGCGGGCCGAGCTCAGTCGAAGCGCTCGAAGCGCTCGAGCGGGCGTTGGTGACGCAGGTCGCCGCCGAAAGCGTCGCGGCGATCGTGATCGAACCGGTTCAGGGCGAGGGTGGCTTCGTGGTCGCGCCGCCGGAGTTCCTCCAGGGAGTCCGCCGGATCTGCGACGACAACGGGATCGTCATGGTCGTGGACGAGGTGCAGACCGGCTTCGGCCGCACCGGGCGCATGTGGGGAATCGAGCACTCGGGCGTCGAGCCCGACCTCGTCACCGTGGCGAAGTCGATCGCCGCGGGCCTGCCACTGTCGGCCGTGCTCGGCACGGCGGAGATCATGGACGCCCCAGGCGACTCGGCGATCGGCGGCACCTACGTCGGCAACCCGGTCGCGCAGGCAGCTGCGCTGGCCGTGCTGGACGTGTTCGAGGAGGAGGGCCTGAACGAGCGCGCGGCCGCGATCGGCGAGACGATCCGAGCGCGGATGATTTCCTGGCAAGAGCGCTGGGACGCCATCGGCGACGTGCGAGGACTCGGGGCGATGCTGGCGATCGAGCTCGTTCACGACCGCGAGACGAAGAACCCTGCGCCCGAGCTGGCAAGCGCCGTCGTCGAGGCCGCCTCGGAGCGTGGCCTGCTGCTCCTCAAGTCCGGGATCTACTCGAACTGCATTCGCGTGCTCTGCCCGCTCGTCGTCTCGGACGCAGAGCTGGACGAAGCCCTCGGCGTCTGGGAGCAGGCGCTGGACGCTTCTCTGGCTTAGGCACAGCTCGCGAAGGGCACAATTGAGCGTTGTGGTCGGCGAGCTGATCGCGGGGCGCTACGAGGTGCAAGAGCTCGTGGGAACCGGCGGCATGTCGAGTGTCTACCGCGCCCACGACCGGCTGCTCGAGCGAGACGTTGCGATCAAGGTGCTGCACGAGCAGTTCACGGCGGACGGCGAGTACGTCGAGCGCTTCCGCCGGGAGGCGCGCGCGGTGGCGCAGCTCTCGCACCCGAACATCGTCACGGTGATCGACCGCGGGGAGCAGGACGACCGCCAGTTCATCGTTTTCGAGTACGTGGACGGCGAGAACCTCAAGGCGCTGGTCGATCGCGAGGGCCCGTTGCCGGAGCGGGAGGCGATCGAGCTCGCGCTGCAGGTCGCCCGCGCGCTCGGCTTCGCGCACGAGCAAGGCCTGGTCCACCGCGACGTCAAGCCGCAGAACGTGCTCCTGAACGACGGGCGCCAGGCGAAGGTCACCGATTTCGGCATCGCGCGCTCGCTCGACGTCCAGGGCGGCCTGACGCAGACCGGCACGGTGATGGGAACGAGCGACTACATCGCGCCGGAGCAGGCGCGGGGCTCTCGAGTCGACGCCCAGAGCGACATCTACTCGCTCGGCACGGTCCTCTACGAGTTGCTGACCGGCGAGGTGCCGTTCGCCGGCGACAACTTCGTGGCCGTCGCGATGCAGCACATCAACCAGCCGCCGCCGAGCGTGCGGGAGCGGCGGCCGGAGCTCTCGCCCTGCGTGGACGAGGTCGTGCGGCGAGCCATGGCCAAGGAGCCACGCGACCGCTTCCGTTCGATGGAAGAGCTCTGCGCGGCGCTCAGCGAGCTGCCTCGCCGAGCTCGATGGCGTGACCGGCGCGCAGACGATGGTGGTTGCGCCGCAACGGCGCCGCCGTCGGTCCCGGCCTGCCCGCCCGCCGGCCGAACGCCCGAGCGTGTGGCCGCTGATCATGCTCCTGGCCGGGCTGGCCGTCCTGGCCGGGATCCTCGCCGCCGTCTTCACGTTCACCGACTCCTCGCAGAAGATCCGCGATGTCATTGGCGGCAAAAGCACCGCTCCAGCCTCAGGCGCGACGGTGGCGTTGAAGGGACTGACCTCGTACGACCCGGAGGGCGACAACCGGAGCGAGCACAGCGAGGATGCTCACCTCGCGACCGACGGTCAGATGAGCACGTACTGGACGACGGAGCGGTACAACAGCGGGCTCCAAAAAAGCGGGGTTGGCCTGGTGCTCGACGCCGGGGGCTTGAAGAAGCTCTCGACGCTGGTTGTCAGGAGCGACAGTCCCGGGTTCACCGCCCAGGTCCAGGCGGGCGCGTCGTCCAGCGGTGGCTTCCTTCCGGTGTCGGATTCCCAGGCCGTCGGGGAAAGGACCGCCTTCTCGATCCGCGGCAAGGCGGCTCGGTACTACGTGGTATGGATCACCGATCTCGGCACGAACAACGTCGTGCATGTGAACGAAGTGACCGCTAGGAGCTAGTAGCGCAGGCGTGACTTGCGCTCGTGCCGTTCGAGCGCGAGCTGCACCAGCCGGTCCACCAGCTCGGGATACGGCACGCCGGAGGCCTCGAAGAGCTTCGCGTAGACGCTCGTCGCGGTGAAGCCGGGGATCGTGTTCAGCTCGTTGACGAGCACCTCGCCGTCCTCGCGGACGAAGAAGTCGACGCGTGCCATGCCCTCGCACTCGCCGGCGACGAACGACTGCACGGCCAGCTCCTGCACCCGCTCGATCGCCGCCTGTCCGACGCGCGGCGGCACGAGCAGGTCCATGCCGCCCTCGTCGTACTTCGCCGAGTAGTCGTACCAGTCGGCGCCGCTGAAGCCGTGCGAGACGATCTCGCCGGGCAGCGAGGCGATCGGCCGGTCGTTGCCGAGCACGCCGCACTCGACCTCGATCCCGTCGACGAATTCCTCGACGAGCACCTTGTCGTCGTGCTCGAACGCGAGCTGGACGGCGGCCGCGAGCTCCTGGTCGGTGCCCACCTTCGAGATCCCGACCGACGAGCCGAGCCGCGCCGGCTTGACGAAGGCCGGGTAGCCGAACGGGTTCTCCGGCCTCTGGCCCTGGCGCAGCGTGATGTTGCGCGTGACCGGGACGCCACGATCCCGCATCACAGCCTTGAAGACGTCCTTGTCCATCGCGAGCGCCGAGCCGAGCACGCCGGCTCCTACATACGGGATGCCGGCGAGCTCGAGCAAGCCCTGCACGGTGCCGTCCTCGCCGAAGGGCCCGTGCAGGACCGGGAAGACCACGTCCACCTCGCCGAGGGTCGCGGGCACCTTGGCCGCGGGCACCGGCAACGTCTCGATGACGCTTCCATCCTCGCCGGTGCCGAGCTCCCACTGGCCGTCACGGCCGATCTCGACGGTGACCGCGTCGTAGCGCTCGGGGTCGAGCGCGTCGAGGACGGAGCGCGCGGAGGCGATGCGAGATCTCGTGCTCGCGACGAGCGTCCGCCCATGAGGACCGCGACGCGGATGCGGCCGGCTCACGGGACCGGCGGCGGCGGCTCGGTCTGCGAGATCCGACCGACCGTGATCGTGACCATCGTCCCCTTCTTCGACTGCGTGCCGCCCGTCGGGCTCTGGTCGAGCACGATCCCGTCGAGGCCCGGGTCGGTCACGGCCTGGCTCTTCACCTGCACCTTGAAGCCGGCGCTCGTGAGCGTATCGCGCGCGGACTGCTCGTCCTGGCTCGTCACGTCCGGCACGGTCGAGGTCTTGGGGCCCTTCGAGACGCTGAGCGTGATCGTCGAGCCCGGCGGGCGCCGAGCCACTCGGGCTCTGGTCGACGACGGTGTCCGCGGCGTCATTGCTGTCGACGTCCCTACGCGACACTGCGAAGCCTTCGTGCTGCAACGCGGCGCTCGCCTGGTCGAAGGGGAGCCCGATCACCGAGGGCACCGAGACGTCGGACGGCCCGCTCGAGACGTTGATTCGAACCTTGCTGCCCTTCTCCACCGTCTCGCCGGGCGGCGGGTCCTGGCCGGTGACCGTGTCCACCGGTTTGCCCGAGGGCACCGGGAAGGCCTTCGCGACTAAGCCCGCATTCGTGAGCGTGCTCACCGCATCGGCCTGCGACTTCCCGATCACGCTGGGCACTTCGACGGTCTCCTTCCCCTTCGAGACCGTGATGTCCACGTTGCCGTTCTTCTGGAGCTTCTCGCCCGCGTCCGGGCTCTGGCTGATGACGACGCCTTGCTCGATCTCGTCGCTGAACTCGCGCGACACCCGCGGAACGAGCCCAGCGTCTCGGATCTTCGCCTTTGCCAGCGGCTCCCGCGACCCCTCGACGAGTGGAACCGAAACCGGTTTGTTGGCGTTCAGCTGGTCCTGGATCTTCGTGTAGGCGAACCAGGCGGCGCCCGCGGCGGCCGCCAGGAGCAGCACCGAGAGGACCCACGGCCAGACCGGCCTGCGCCGGCGCGGCGGCCCCTCGTAGCCGTAGTAGCCCGCGGGCGGCGTGGCGCCCGGTGGAGCAGGTCGGCTCGGCTCCCCGGGGCGGGGTCGTGCGATCACGGAGGTCGGCGCGGCAGCCATCAGCCCGGAGCCGGAGAGCACCGCGGTCGCCGCCTCCTCGGTTTCCGGGTCGACAGGCAGGCCTTCCGCTACGCGGGCCAGGTCGGCGTTCATCTCCTCGGCGCTCTGGTAGCGCTCGCCTGGATCCTTCGCCAGCGCGCGCAACACGACCGAGTCCAGGTCGTGCGGGATCTCCGGCCGAAGCTCCGACGGCGGCCTGGGCACTTCCGAGAGATGCTTCATCGCGATCTCGAGCGGCGTATCGCCGGTGAACGGAACCTGGCCGGTCAGCATCTCGTAGAGCACGACCCCGACCGAGTAGAGGTCGGAGGTCTGGTCGACCGGCGCGCCGCGCGCCTGCTCGGGCGAGAGGTACTGGGCGGTGCCGATGATCGAGCCGACCTCGGTCATCTGGCTCGCGCCCGAGCGCGCGATGCCGAAGTCCGTCACCTTCACGCGCCCTTCGGCGCCGATGAGCACGTTGTGCGGCTTGATGTCACGGTGGACGATCCCCTGCTTGTGCGCGGCTGCCAGCGCGGCCAGGATGTTGCGCGCGTATTCGATCGCGACCTTGATCGGCGCCGGCCCACGCCCGACGATCAGCTCCTTGAGCGAGCGGCCGTCGAGGAACTCCATCGCGATGTAGTACGTGCCCTCAGCCTCGCCGCGGTCGTAGATCGAGACGATGTTCGGGTGCGAGAGCCCGGCGGCATTCTTCGCCTCGCGCCGGAAGCGCTCGATGAACGAGTCGTCGGCCGCGTGGCGGTCGTTGAGGATCTTGATCGCCACCTGCCGGCCCAGCTCCTGGTCCTCGGCGAGGTAGACGTCCGCCATCCCGCCCGCACCGAGCTTGCGGACGATGCGGTAGCGGCCGTCGAAGACGGTCCCGATCAGCGTGTCTGAGACGGCCATGTCTCCATCAGAGGTTAGGGATTCGACCTTCCTGCCAGGAGCGCCTGCATGACCGACTTCGCAATCGGAGCCGCAACCTGGCCGCCGAAGCCGGTCTGGTTCTGCGAGAACGACGGCGACTGCCACCCGCGGGCGATTCGCCGGCGCGAAGCAGATGAACCAGGACGTGTACCGTGCCGCTGACTCCGGTTTCAGCGGTACCGGTCTTGCCGGCGACCTGGATGCCGGGGATCTGCGCCGCGGTGCCGGTGCCGCTCTGGACCGCGCCGACCATCATCGACGTGAGCTCGTGCGAGGTGCGCGTGCTGATCGCGCGCCGAGCTTGCTGGGGGCGAGTGCGGCTGATGACGCCGCCCGCCGGGCCCGGTGACGCGTCCGACGACGTAGGGCTTCATCACGACGCCGTGGTTGGCGACGCCGCGCGGCGACCATCGCCATCTGGATCGGCGTCGCGAGCAGTCGCCTCCTGCCCGAACGCGAGCCGGCCCGGGTCGACCTGGAGGTCGGGCTTCGTCGGGCGAGAACAGCCTCGGCCCGTGGTAGAGGCCGCTGGGCGAGCGCTCGTTCGCGGGCGTCTCGAGCGGTGGGTCTTCGTAGAAGCCGTACCGCTTCGGCGTAGCCGAGGATCCTGCCCGCCCCGAGTGGTCTTGCCGATGTTGCAGAAGACGGAGTTGATCGAGTGCTCGAGGCCTGTGGCGAGGTCGACCGAGCCGAACGTCTCCGGCGCTTCGGGATTGCCGGCGTTCCGGACCTTCTTGCCGTACTCGATGCAGTACCCGGGGTCGTCGAAGCGGGAGTCCGGCGTGAAGCGGCCGGTGTCGAGCGCTGCGCTGGCGGTCACGACCTTGAAGGTGGAGCCCGGGGTGAAGAGCCCGTCGGTGGCGCGGTTGAGCAGCGGAGCCGGCGGCGAGCAGGACGCCCGGATGTTGTTTATCGCTCCGAAGTTGCTCTCGACCAGGTTCGGGTCGAAGGTCGGCCGCGAGGCGGCGACGAGCACTGCGCCGGTGCGCGTGTCGAGCGCGACCACCGAGCCGCAACTGCCAGCGTAGCTGCTCCATCGCCAGCCGCTGCGCAGCCGGGCCGCATGGTCAGCCAGAGGTCGTTGCCCTTGATCGTCGCGCCGCGGATCCGGTTGAGCGTGGTGTCGAGGACGGTGTGGAGGTTCGCGTTGGAGCCGGTCAGATAGTCGTTCTCCGAGGCCTCGAGCCCGGAGCGGGAGCGGGACTGGGTCGAGTAGCCGACGATGTGCGCGAACAGCCCGTGCTGCGGGTAGCGCCGGAAGTAGAGCGTCTGGCCCGCCACGCGTCTCTTGCGGTTGGTGGCCAGGATCGTGCCGTCGGCGGCGCGGATCAGCCCGCGCTTGATCGAGAACTGCGCCACCCGCTGGATCTCGTTGTCCTGCCGGTCGGCGAGCCCGGCGGTCGCCCAGGTCTGCCAGTAGGTCGTTGCGACGATCAGCGCGGCCATGAGGCCGAGGCCGACGAGCGCGAGGCGGGCGATCTGGCGGTTCATGCGCGCTCCGCGTTGGCGCGGTTGGAGACCAGCAGGAGGCCCGCGAGCAGGACGAAGTTCGCGACGACGCTCGAGCCCCCGTAGCTGACGAACGGGAGCGTGATCCCCGTGAGCGGGATGACCCGAAGGATGCCGCCGACGATGATGAACGTCTGCAGCGCGAACGCGAACGTGAGGCCGACCGCGAGCAGCTTCGAGAAGCCGTCGTGGGCGAGCATCGCGATCTTGAAGCCGCGCGCGACGAAGAGCATGTAGACGAGCAGCAGGGCCGAGACGCCGACGAGCCCGAGCTCCTGCGCGAGCGCCGAGTAGATGAAGTCGGTGTTCAGGTACGGGATCAGCTCGTGCCCCGACGTGGTCTCGAAGGTGCCCTTGCCGAGACCGGTGCCGAACCAGTTGCCGTGCGCCACCGAGTAGAGCGACTTCACGAGCTGGTAGCTGGCGCAGTCCTGCCGCGGCAGCGGCTTTCCGTTGATCGCGCAGTAGCACCGCGTGGTCGGTCCAGGGGTGAAGCCAGATCGTCACGCGGTCGCGCACGTGCGCGACGAAGTGATAGACGCCGAACGCACCCGCAAGGAAGAGGCCCGCGCCGAGGCCGACGTAGAGCAGCCGGCCGGTCGCGACGTAGACCATCGCCAGGAAGATCCCGAAGTAGAGGAGCGCGCTGCCGAGGTCGTTCGTCTCGACGAGGACGAGCATCGCGCCGCCCCAGATCAGCAGCAGCGGCCCGAAGTCCTTCAGGCGTCCCTGTGCCAGCACCTCGCGCTTCTCGCGCAGGTACCCGGCGAGGAACACAATTAGGAACACCTTCGCGAGCTCGCCCGGCTGGAACTGGAGCGAGCCGACATGCACCCAGAGGCGAGCGCCGTTGACCGAGGTGCCGAGCCCGGGCACTGCAGGCAGGACGAGCAGCCCGATCGCCGTCAGGCCGAAGAGGTACTTGTAGCTCTCGAGCCGCCGGTAGTCGCGGTGGAGCACGTACAGCGTGACCGAGAACGCGGCCAGGGCAACCACGATCCAGAGGCCCTGGCGGAATGCGTCGGAGGGGTTGAGCCGGTAGATCTCGGTCAGGCCGATGCCGGTCAGCAGGCCCGCCATGGGCAGCAGGTACGGGTCGGCGAACGGCACGGCCAGCCGCGCGACGAGGTGTGCCGCGAGATAGAGCGCGAAGAAGAAGCCCGCATACGAGAGCGACGCGGTGGAAACGACGTCTTGCCGCGCGATGTAGACGCTGGCGAACCCGAGCGCGGTCAGGATGCCGACGACGATCAGATTCGCGAGCTCGCGGTTCCTCGCGCTCATCTGGCCCCGATCTGCTCCTCGTAGGCACGCACGGCCGCCAGCGCCGAGCCCTCGCTCCGCAGGCTGTGGTCGAACAGCTTCCTCCGCTCGGCCTGGCTCAGCTGCGCGGCGAGGAGGGGGCTGACGTAGGTGGCGCGGTAGAGGTGCACGTTCCCGACGATGTTCCAGGGGACGCCCTGGTACACGGCGACGTGGCCGTTCGCCTCCGAGCCCACGAAGTGCGAGCGCCAGAGGCCCCAGACCACGAAGCCGGACGCGCCCACGAGCAGCGTCAGAGTCAGGGCCGCCACGAGCAGGCGCCGGCCGGGGCCGCGAGGCTCGCGTCGGCGCCCGTCGCCGTCCGCCGTCTGGATCGCCGGCACCCGGTCCAGCTCGTCGAGCGTATCCTCGGCGTCCGTCCCGGCATCTGCCCCGTCATCACGGGGAGGCAGCGTGACCGTTTGCTCGAGGTCGTCCTCGCCGCCGATCTCGAAGAAGACGACGGTGATGTTGTCCTCGCCGCCGCCCTTGTTCGCGGCACGAACGAGCGCTTTGGCCGCGCTCTTGAGGTCGTGGCGGTTGCGCGCTATCTCCTCCAGGATCGTCTCGTCGTCCACCATCGAGGTGAGCCCGTCGGAGCAGATCAGGAAGAGGTCGCCGGGCCTGGTCTCGACGGAGAAGGTGTCCACGTCGACGTCGGGGTCGGTTCCCGAGCGCACGCGTGATCACCGAGCGCTGTGGGTGTCCCTCCGCCTCCTCGGGCGAGAGCCTGCCGCTGCGGACGAGCTCTGCGACCAGGGAGTGGTCCTCGGTGAGCTGCTCGAGGGCGCCACCACGGATCAGGTAGGCGCGCGAGTCGCCGACGTGGCCGAACGCCACCCGCCCGTCCTCGACGAGCGCGACGGTCATGGTCGTGCCCATCCCGGAGGCGGCGGCGTCCTGCGACTGGCGCTCGTAGACGCGGCGGTTCGCCTGCTGGATGAGCTCGTCCACGCGCTCCTCGCCGCCCCCGCCCGGCTCCTGCGAGTCCTTCAGCGCTGCGGCGGCGAGGCTCGAGGCGAGCTCGCCGGCCTGGGCGCCGCCCATCCCGTCGGCGACCGCGAAGAGCGGTGGCTCGGCGACGAAGGCGTCCTCGTTGTGCCGGCGCCTCCGGCCCGTGTCGGTCAAGGTTGCCGTCTGTCCGAGGCGCAAGGTCACGCTTCGTACCTCAATTCAGTCTCCCCGACGCGGACGACGTCGCCCGCGGTCATCCGCTTCGGCCGGGTCAGGCGGATGCCGTTGAGGTAGGTGCCGTTGGTCGAGCCGACGTCTTCGAGCCACACCCCGTCGCGCCGCGGCTCGATGCGTGCGTGCTCGGTCGAGGCGTACTCGTCCCGGCCGAGATCGACGTCGTTCCGGGATCCGCGGCCGAGCAGCAGCGCAGAGGAGTCGAGCGTGAGCTCGTCGCCTTCCTCCAGAGCGGGGCTCTTGACCACCACGAGGCGGCCCGCATCGAACTGCGGCTGCTCGCTGACCAGGCCGGGCACCGATCCGGGCGCGAGCACGAAGCTCTCCTGCGGCAGGCTCACGTCGCGCGCCGCAGAGCGCACGATTCTCCAGATGAACAGGTAGAGCAGGACGAGAAACAGGATCTTCAGGACGAGCAGGGCCTCTTCGACGGCGATCGAGGCGACCGTCACGACTCCGGCTCCGTGTCCCGCCGGAAGACGAGCTCGGTCGACCCGAGCGTGATCCGATCGCCCTGTCGCAGCTTCGCGCGCTTCTGGCGGCGTCCGTTCACCTCCATCCCGTTGGTCGAGCCGAGGTCGATCGCCCAGTAGGCGGCGCCCTCCTGTCGCACCTCCGCGTGCTTCCGCGAGACATTGGGGTCGGCCAGCGAGATGTCGCAATCCTTCGAGCGCCCGATCGTGACCTGGCCCTTGTCGATCTCGTGCTTCGTCCCGTTGACGGTCAGGCTGACGATCTCTCGGTCGAGCCCGAGGTCTTCGACCGAGACCGCCTCGGTCTCGACCGGCTTGCGGTAGACCATCGTCGCGCCGGGGGCGGCCTGAGCGGCCGGCTCTCCCGGTTGTGGCGCGGGCCCCTGCACCATCCGCGTGGCGATCCCGAACTCGCCCATCTCGAGGTCGTCATCGGTCTCGAGCTTCACCTGCGGCGGCGAGAGCAGCTCGTAGCGCTCGCGACGCGCGTTCTCGGCGATGTACTCCTGCAACTCGCTGCACAGGGATTCTTCGTAGCTCGCGAACTGCTCGCGGTCGGCCGGGGCGAGGTAGACGGTGTACTCGTTCGGCGCGTACACGCGCGAGACGGAGATGACGCGGTGGTCCTCCATCTCCTTGACGAGCTTGCGCGCGAGCTCGACCGGCTGCACGTGCGTGCGAAAGGCACGACCGAAGACACCCTCGAAAAGGCCTTCGATCTTGTGCTCGATGTTCCTGAGGACGCTCATGCCGGCAGGGTTATGCCCCGCTCCGAACTCTAACCCCGGGGTCTGAGGGCCAGGACGGAGCAAGTGGCCCACGCTGCGAGCACGAGCGGGGCTGCGGCGACGGTTGGGGCCGGGAGCAGCGTGACGGCGATCAGCCCGGCGCCGAGGCCGGCAATCGCCCAGAGGCCGCGCTCTCGCGCGAAGGGGAGCACGACGGCGGCAACGGCGAGCGCGGCCGCCTCCAGCAGCAGCACCGGGTGTGCAACGAGGCCATGCCAAAGCGCCACGGCTACGGCGAACGGGTCCTCACTGCCCGTGATCCCGAGCCCCTTGGGCGGAGCGGCACCGGTGAAGGGCAACGGTGCGTGGCGGAAACCCGCAACGACCGCGGCGAGCAGGACTGCGGCCCCGACCTGCATGGCTCGGCGAGGGTGGCTGCGCACGCTCTGCGCGGCCAGCGGCAATAGGCCGAGCGCCAGTACGGGGGCGAGCAACGGGCCGAGCGCCAGGAACAGGCCCTCCCGAGGAGCGCGCCAGGAAAGCGCGAGCCAGCCGCAGGCGAGGACCGCGTACACGAGCGCGAGCCCGGAGGAGACGTTCCCGAGCGGGAGGACCGGCACCGCCAACGCAAACGCGAGTCCGAGCCGGGGCCGGATGAACGCGAGGCCGAAGGCGAGCAGCGCGAGGATGGGTGCGACCAGCGGCGGGTAGAAGGGCAGCGCGGCTGCGGTCCAGCCGGCGAAGATCCCGGCCGCGGCGGGCGCGGCCAGCCGGACCGGAAGTGCCAGCGAGATCGGCGGCAGCGTCGTGTTCGTCTTGCGCCGTCGGAGCCGCTCGGCAAACGCGTCGCGCACGTCGAGAGCGAGCCTTGCGGCGGGCGGCCGGGCGGCGGGATCGAGCGCCAGCATGCGGTCGACCAGCGTCGTCAGCTGCTTCGGCAGGTCGGGCCGAACCTGCGCGAGCGGCGCGGCGCCGCTCTCGATCCGCTGCGCCGTCTCCAGCAGCGAGCCGTTCCAGAACGGATGCCAGCCGGCCAGCGATTCCCAGAGCAGCGCGCCGACGGCCCAGATGTCCGCGGGCGGCCCGCCAGACTCTCCCCGCAACCGCTCGGGCGGGACGTAGGCGAGCGTTCCCGGTACGTCGCCGGTCGCGGTCAGCGATTCCTCCTCGGCGAGCTGGGCCAGTCCGAAGTCGAGCAGCCTGATCGAGAGCTCCTCGCCCTCGGCGACGAGCACGTTCGAGGGCTTGACGTCGCGGTGGACGATCCCGCGCGAGTGCGCGTGCGCGAGCGCCTCGAGAATCTGCGCCGCGGCCTCGACCGCAGCGGCGTCGTTCAGCTCGCCCGCTCGGAGCGCCTGACGCAGGGTCTGGCCGGGTACGTATTCGTAGGCGATGTAGACGTTGCGACTGTCGCGCTCGAGCCCGTAGGCGCGCAGACAGCGCTCGTGCCGCAAGCGCGCCGCCGCCAGTGCCTCCCGTTCGGCGCGGGTCGCGGCCTTGCCCTCGCGTGGGACGATCTTCAGCGCAACCTCGAGCCCCGTGCGCTCGTCGCGCGCGAGCCAGACCGAACCGGAGCCCCCGCTTCCGAGTGGCCGCAGGGGCCGATAGCGCTCTGCTACCAGCTCGCTCGGTGAGAGCGCTAGTGCCGCTTCCGCCACAACAACCGTGTTTTCGCGCTTCGGAGAAGACTCCTGCCCCGACCGGTGAACTAGGTAGAGTGGGCCGGATTTTTCCTGCAATTCCTCATGACTGAACGCGACACAGACATCGATTTCGACTTCTTCGAGGAGGAGCCGCCGACCCAGGAGTCGTCGCGGACCGATCGCCTGATGCGCCGATCCGGCGGCGGCCCACAAGGACCTCAGCGTCCGCCGCGCGCGCCGGCGAACCTGACACCGCTCCTCCGCCTGGTCGGCCTGATCGCTTTCGCGATCCTGATCATCGTCCTCCTCGTCTTCTGGGTCCAGAGCTGCCGCGAGGCCGGCAAGAACAAGACCTACAAGAGCTACATGACGAAGGTGTCCGAGGTCGCCGCCTCCTCGCAGCAGATCGGGCGCCAGCTGAGCACAACGCTGCTCGCGCAGGGGCTCAAGCAGTCGGCGGTCGAGCAACGCATCGCGGGCCTGGCGCGCCAGGAGCAGCTCAACGTCGATCGCTCACGCGAGATCACGCCACCCGGCACGCTGCGCGACGAGCACGACGCCCTGATCGAAGCGCTCCAGTTCCGCGTCAGTGGGCTGAACGGGCTGGCCAATGCGCTTGCGGCCACCGTCAGCACGAAGAACACCACCCGCGCCGCAGGCGTGCTCGCCTCGCAGATGCAGCGGTTTTTGACGAGCGACGTGATCTACGACGACGAGTTCAGGGTCCCTTCCGTCGCCGAGCTCAAGCGACAGGGTGTGACCGGCACGAACGAGAGCGGCGGGCCGCTCGTGCCCGACTCGAACTTCCTCCAGAGCGCGGACTTCGTCACGACGACGTCGATGGTGAGCGTGCTGTCCAAGATCCGCGGCGGAGCGGTCACACCGACTCAGGGCGGCCTGCACGGGACGAACATCGTCTCCGTGAAGGCGCTCCCCGAGGGAACGGAGCTGAGCACGTCGACGCAGACTCGGGTCATCGTCCGCACGAACCTTGCCTTCCAGGTGGCGATCGAGGACTCGGGCGACTCGCAGGAGACCGGCATTCCCGTCAAGCTGACGATCGTGCAGTCGGGCAGCGACCCGGTCGAAAAGACTGCGACGATCAACTTCATCAGCGCGGGCGAGACGAAGGTGATCACGTTCAAGAACTTCCCGGCGCCCAACTTCCAGACTCCCGCGGTGCTGAAGGTCGAGGTGCAGCCGGTGCCGGGCGAGACCAAGACGGACAACAACTCCGCCGACTACCCGATCATCTTCTCGGCCTAGCGGCGTGAGCGTCTCGAGCGCGACCGCCGCCTGGATCGCGACCGGAGCAGCGGTCGTAGCCGGGCTGGCGCTCCTAGGAGCGCTCTGGGTCCTGTTCCGGGTGCGCGGGCTGCGCGCCGGGCAGGCCGTCTTGCTGGGCGACGGCAAGACCGACCTCGTCGATTTCGCCGTCTCGCTGCAGGGGCGGATCGACGACCTGCACCGGGCAGTCGACGAGATCGCAGCGGGCCTCGTGCGCGTCGACCGCCGCGTCGACCAGTCGGTCACGAACACCTCGATCGTCCGCTACGACGCCTACGAGGACACGGGCGGCCATCAGTCGGCGTCGCTGGCGGTGCTCGACTCGGGACGAAGCGGCGTGGTCGTCACGGCGATTCAGGGCCGCGACTACGCGCGGATCTACATGAAAGAGCTCGACCGTGGCCGCGCGTCGATTGCGCTCTCGCCCGAGGAAGCCGAGGCCGTCGAGAGAGCCATGTCTCGCTAAAGTTCCCGCGGTGCAGCAGGTTCTCGTTCTGAACGCGAGCTACGAACCGCTGAACGTGACAACCGTTCGCCGTGCGCACGTGCTCGTGTTCAAGGGCAAGGCAGAGGTGATCGAGGAGCTGCAGCAGCCTCTGAGGTCGGCGACGGACACCTACCCCTGGCCGCACGTGATCCGGCTCGTGCAATACGTGCGGGTGCCGAGAACCCTGCAACGGAAGATCTCCCGCCGCGCACTTTTCGCTCGCGACGGCTGGCGCTGCATGTACTGCGGCACGACGAGCGGCCGGCTCACCCTCGATCACGTGGTTCCGCGGAGTCGTGGAGGCGACTCGGTCTGGGAGAACGTCGTCACCTCCTGCGCGCCCTGCAACATGCGCAAGGGCAACCGCCTCCCGGACGAGATCGCGATGACGCTGCGCAAGCTGCCGCGTGCCCCCGCGCCCGTGCTCTTCATCCACCTCGCGACGCCGAGGATCCCGCACGGCTGGCAGCCGTATTTGAACGGCCTCGGCGACGCGGCGACCGCCACCGCCACCGGCTGATGTGACACCCGGCCCTCCTGGCGGCGTACTCCCTGTACGCAAACCAGGAGGACACGATGAAACTCGCTCGGATCGGAACTGTTGTCGCGCTGCTGGCCGCCGCCGTGGCGCTCGGGGCGGTGATCCGGCCGGGCTCTGCCCAGGGCACGGCCGAGCCGGCGCCGACCGGCGGCATCACCGTCAGCGGCACGGCGACCAGCCGCGCAGTGCCGGATCAGGCGACCTTCTCCTTCGGCGTCCAGACGGAGGGCGCCTCGGCGAAGGCCGCGCTGGACGCGAACAGCGCCAGGATGGCCCTGGTGATCGCTGCGCTGAAACGGGCAGGGATCGCCGAGAAGGACCTGCAGACGCAGGACGTCTCCGTGATGCCGCGCCAGAACGAGACGGGGCAGATCAGCGGCTACTACGCCAACAACTCGGTGCAGGCGCTCGTGCGCAAGCTCGCGGGTGCGGGAGCAGTGGTGGACGCAGCGGTCGGCGCGGGCGCCAATCAGAGCTCGGGCCCGTCGTTCGACCAGTCCGGGCGGGACGCGGTTTACCGCAGCGCGCTGCGGGCGGCGGTTGCCGATGCGCGCACGAAGGCCCAGGCGCTGGCGGCTGAGTCGAACGCCTCGCTCGGCCGGGTGACGCGGATCGTCGAGGGCTTCGCGGCGGAGCCGGTGCCCATGTACGACCGGGCCGTGGCACAGAGCGCCAAGGCGGAGACCCCGGTGGAGCCGGGCACGCAGGAGGTGCAGGCCACGGTGACGGTCACGTTCGAACTGAGCTAGCCGCGCTCGACGGGCAGGTCGCGTTGCTCCCACTCGCTCCACGAGCCGGGATAGAGCTTCGCGTCGTGCCCGGCGAGCGCGAGCCGGTGCAGGACGACACAGGCGGTGACCCCTGAGCCGCAGTAGGCGACGAGCTCACCGCCTGGGAGCTCGGGCAGCGACGCGTTCCACGGCGCGTTGACGCGCTCCGGGCACGCGGCCCGGAACCCGGTCGATCGGGTTCGGCTCGCCGCGGAACCGAGCAGGCTGGCGCGCGTCGATGACGACGAGCTCCTCGAGCCGGGCCGCCAACTCGTCGGCCTCGATCGTGTCGTCGCTGCGGGGCCGCGCCTCGAACGTTGCGGCCGCGATCTCCTCGTCGCCCGCCCGCAGCGGGCCGAGCCAGCCGTCGAGGTCGAGCACGGCGCAGTCGTCATGGCCGAAGTGGCGCAGGAGCCACCAGAGCCGCTCCGCGCCGCCCATGTTCCCGTAGGCGATCACGAAGACCCCCGCTTCGATCCCGGCTCGCGAGGCGGCCCTGGCGAAAGATGCCGCGTCGGGCAGCGGGTGCCGGCCGCCTGGCCCCGGCGGGGCCGCCAGGTCCTCGTCGACGTCGAGGAACGACGCCCCGGGAATGTGGCCGGCGAGGTAGAGCTCCCGTCCGCGCCCGGGCTTGCCGAGCTCCCAGCGGCAATCGACGAACTGGTAGCGCACGACCGCGAACGCTACTGATCGGGCAGCTTGTGGCTCGTCTAGACCGTGGCCGGCCGCGTGAAGCGTCCGCGGCTCTGGTCTCGAACGAGCTCGGCGAACTCCGGATGCTGGCGGCTCAGACTCCGGTAGCTCTGGTCGAAGAGCGCGAGCAGCCTCAGCGGCGTCTCGGCCACGATCGCGGCGGTCCGGCGGCCGGTCAGGAGCAGTCCGATCTCGCCGCAGAGCTCGCCCGGCCCGAGCGTCGCGACGACGTTGCCGTCCTGCTCGACCTGAGCCGTTCCCTCGAGGATCGCGAAGAGCTCGTACGCGAAATCGCCCTGGCTGACGACTCGCTCACCGGCCGGGACGGTGACCTCGTCGAACGCGTCGGCCAATGCAGCTCGCGCGGGCGGCGGAAGCGCTCGCGAGAGATCGGAGATCGAATCGACGAGCGTCCGGGTCGACCACGGCGCGACGCTACTGCGGCTCGCGGTCGGCGCGCTAGCACGGCAGCCACTCTGTAACCGGTCGTTCACCTCGCGGCCACATTGGTAGCCGGCGGGCTAGCCGAACGCGCTGCGGAAGACCGTCGGGCGCAGGGCGAGCGGACGCTTGCAGCGCCCGCACCAGCTCTCGCTCGAGCCCTTCTGCTCGGACCGTTCCTGCAGGAGCGGCTTCTCGCAGGTGCACTTCTCGGGGTTCTTCATGCTGCCTCCTCCTCGATCGACTCTGCGGGTGGCGCCGGACGACGGTGGTGCGAGTGGCCGAGTAGATGGCCGTGCGCCTCCGTGCCGTAGCCGCCCGGGACCGGGATGTAGAACTCGGGGTAGCCCCACATGCCGTGCTCGGAGACGTCGAGGCCGGCGGTCTCGGTTTCCTCCTCGACGCGGATCCCCCAGAGGCGCTTCATCGTCCAGAGGCAGCCGAACGAGGCCGAGAAGGTGAAAGCGCCGACCGCGGCCAGCCCGAGCAGCTGGATCCAGACCTGGTGCAGGGAGCCGGTGTAGAAGAAGCCGCCCTGGCCGGTATTGAGCGTCGAGGCGAGCGCCGGCACAGCGAACAGGCCGGTGGCGATCGTGCCCCAGACCCCGGAGACGCCGTGCACGGCGACGGCCCCGATCGGGTCGTCGATCCCGATCCGCTCGACCGCGAGTACGCCCACGACCGCGATCACGCCCGAGACCAGGCCGATCACGACCGCGGCCCACGGCGCGACGAAGCCCGACGCGGCGGTGACCGCGACCAGCGCCGCGAGCACGCCGTTCAGCATCATCGAGATGTCGGGCTTGCGCAGCACGATCCACGCGGTGACCATGCCGCTGACCGCGCCGGCCGCCGCCGCGAGGTTCGTCGTCATCGCGACGTAGGCGAAGAAGCCGATCTTGTCGCCGGTGATCACGCCGAGCGTCGAGCCCGGGTTGAAGCCGAACCAGCCGAACCAGAGGATGATCGTGCCGAGGACGGCGTACGGGATGTTGTGGCCGGGGATCGCGTTGCCGCGCTTGCCGTCGAACTTGCCGATGCGCGGCCCGAGCAGGAGCGCTCCCGCGAGCGCGGCCAGCGCTCCCTGGTAGTGCACGACCGTCGAGCCGGCGAAGTCCTGCATGCCGAGCCCGAAGAGCCAACCGCCGCCCCAGACCCAGTGCGAGGTCACCGAGTAGATGAGCGTGAAGAGCGCGCCGAAGACGAAGTAGACCCAGAGCTTCGCGCGCTCCGCCATCGCGCCCCAGACGATCGCGAGCGAGACTCCCGCGAAGACGACCTCGAAGAAATAGCCGGCGGCACCGGGCACGGTGGTGAAGAAGGAATAGGGCGCGGTGCCCACCGCCAGCAGCGAGTCGACCGAGGGCATGAAGCCGGTCGTCCCGATGAAGCGGTTGCCGTCGCCGAAGGCGATCCCGAAGCCGACCGCCCAGTAGACGAGCGAGCAGACGGCGAAGATGAGGACGTTCTTGCCCGCGATGTGTGCGGCATTCTTCATGCGCGTCAGCCCCGCCTCGAGGAAGGCGAAGCCCGCCTGCATGAACATCACGAGCACCGCCGCGACGACGACCCAGAGGGTGTTCGCGGCCAGGAGGAGGTCGCTGTTCTTCACGCTGCCGCCTCCTCCGCGCGCTCGAGCGGGCAGGCCCGTGCGGTTGTGGGTGACGTGCTCGACCCGGGTCGCCCAGACGAGGCCGTCGCCGCAGTCGTTGCCGCTGCGCGCGGCGTCGGCGGCCGTGGCCACGACTGCCGCGGCGAGCTCGTCGGCGACCACGAACGTCAGCAGCGCCTTCGGCAGGAAGCGCGATTCGAACACGCGCCCCCGGTACTCGTGCGTGATCCCGCGCTGGCGGCCATGACCGACCGCTTCGACGACGGTCACGCCCACGTGGCCCGTCTGCTCCTCCACCGCGTCGATGACCGTCTCCACGCGCTCGCGCAGGACGATCGCCTCCACCTTCGTCATGTCACCACCTCGCTTCGTCGTTCCAGCAGGACAACGTCTCTCCAGACACCGTGCAGCCGTCCGATTCGCTCCTGCGTGCCGAGCTCGCGAAAGCCGAACCGCCGCAGAAGCGCGAGGCTCGGTGCGTTCTCCGGGAAGACGCCGGTCTGCAGTGTCCAGATCCCGCCTCGTTCGGAGCTCTCGATCGCGGCCGCGAGCAGCTCGCCGCCGACGCCCTGGCCTCGGGCCTCCGCGCCGACGTACGCGCTGATCTCGGCGACGCCCGCGTAACAACAGCGCGAGGACACCGGTGAGAGCGCGATCCAGGCGACGACGCGTCTCTCGCGCTCGGCCACGACGCGGTGCGCCGGCAGGTGTGCGGCATCCCATTCCTCCCACGTCGGAACCTCGGTCTCAAAGGTCGCGTTCCCGGTCGCGATCCCCTCGGCGTAGATGCGCGAGACCTCCGGCCAGTCGTCAGGCCCGAGATCTCGCACCTTCACGCTCGGCGGTCGTAGCGTAGTGAGAGTCGGTTGGCGCATCGACTACGCCGCGAACGCGTCCTCAATCAGCGCCTGCGCGCTGACCGACTCGATCGTCAGCAGGATGCGGCCGGTGATCCGGTACGGGTCGGCCATCGAGTTCGGGCGGCGATCTTCGAGGTAGCCACGGTGGTCGCTGTTGACGAAGCTGTGGGGGATGCGGACCGACGCGCCGCGATCGGCGACGCCGTATGTGAACTCGTCGATGGCCGCCGTCTCGTGAAGGCCGGTGAGGCGCAAATCGTTCTCGGGGCCGTAGCACGCAATGTGCTCGTTGCGCGCATCCGAGAACGCGCTCATCAGCGCGGTGAAGTACTCCTCGCCGCCGATCTCGCGGAGGTGCTTGGTCGAGAAATTCGTGTGCAGCCCCGAACCGTTCCAGTCGACGTCGACGCCGAGCGGCTTCGGGTGGAAGTTGACGTCGACGCCGTAGCGCTCGCAGAGGCGGAGCAGCAGGTATCGCGCGATCCAGAGCTCGTCAGCCGCCCGCTTGGAGCCCTTGCCGAAGATCTGAAACTCCCACTGCCCTTTCGCGACCTCGGCGTTCACGCCCTCGATCGCGATGCCGGCCTCGATGCAGAGGTCAATGTGCTCATCGACGATCTGTCGCGCGATGTCGCCGACGTTCTTGAAGCCGACGCCGGTGTAGTACTCGCCCTGCGGCGCGGGAAAGCCCTCCTTTGGGAACCCGAGCGGCGAGCCGTCCTTGTACAGGAAGTACTCCTGCTCGAAGCCGAACCACGCGTCGGGGTCGTCCGGGATCGCGCCGCGGCTGTTCGAAGGATGTGGCGACCCGTCGGGCAGCAGCACCTCGCACATGACGAGGTGGCCACGGGTGCGGGCAGGGTCGGGGAAGAGCGCGACCGGCTGGAGGAAGCAGTCCGAGCTGGAGCCGTCCGCCTGGCGTGTCGAGCTGCCGTCGAAGTTCCACAGCGGAAGTTGTTCGAGGGTGGGCTCCTCTTCGAAGTCGACGATCTTCGTCTTGCTGCGCAGGTTCGGCACCGGCTCGTAGCCGTCGAGCCATATGTACTCGAGCTTGACCTTCATCTGGTTCCTCCTGTCTCGGACCAACAAAAAAGGGCCCACGACGCTTGGTCGTGAGGCCCCAATGCCTCCGCGGCCGCCTTCGGCGACGGTCGCTGGGCGGCACTTTAGACGAAGTTTCGGACGGCGTCTAGCAGTGCCGCAGGCTGACACACGCGAGCGAGATCGGAATGGCGAAGTTGATGTTCTCGCCTCCGCCCGACACCAGGACGCCGACGACGTGGCCCTGCTTGTCGAGCGCGGGCCCTCCCGAATTGCCGGGATTCGCGGCCGCGTCCGTCTGGATCGTCCGCGGGGTGACGCGACTGACGATTCCCGTGGTGACGGTGCCGTAGAGGCCGTACGGGCTGCCCACGAGGAGGAGCTGATCGCCGGTGCGCGGCTTCGGCCCGTGCGCGTTCTGCCACAGCGGTGAGGCGCCGGCAGGGTGACCCTCGATGCGGATCACCGCCAGATCGTGCTTCGGATCGACCGCGTCGATGGCGCCGCTCCAGGAGCCTCCCTTGCGCGAGATCGTGACGCCGGTCCCGAGCTGCCCCTCGATGACGTGGTTCGCCGTCACCAGGTAGCTCGCGCCACCGTCGCTCCAGGCGACGAAGCCGCTGCCGGTCCCGTTCTCCGTCTCGACGGTGAAGACGCTCCTGAGCACTCGCGAAGCAAGCGGCGCGATCCCGGTCTCTCGCCGCTTCAGCGTCTTCTCGGCGGAGCCGAGCCGCCCCGAGAGGGTGGAGTTGCGCGCCTCCAGCACGGCTATTCGGCCTTCCAGGCCGCTCACCTCGGCCTTTCGCGCCGTGCGCTCCGCGTCGACCGCACCCGTCTGGCGGACGAAGACGAACCCGGAGAGCGCCAGGGCGACCAGTGCCGCCAGGGCTGCGAACGCGGCGATGGGCACGCGGCGGGTGGGGTCGGTGTCCCAGGTTTCGTCGTAGGTCACGGCGGCAGGTCTCCGTCTCTCCTATCGGCACCGGCCTCGAGTTGGTATAGCCCTCGTGATTTGCCCTGGGCGGAGCCGGCAGGTACGGTTTCGGCCGCAATGCTGTTCCTCGGCTGACACCGGTTCCCGCGCGCGCCGCCCTTCGGACAGGCGCGCCCTATCCGTGTCCCTGCGAGTCGGAGCAGCATATGAAGGCCCTCGAAGTACACAATCTGCGCAAGGAGTTCGTCCGCCGCGAGGGGCGCTCGCGCCGGCGCGTGCCTGCGCTCGGCGGGGTCAGCTTCGTCGTCGAGCGCGGCGAGTGCGTCGCGATTCTCGGCCCGAACGGGTCGGGGAAGTCGACGCTCGTCCGCCTGCTCTCGACGCTGCTCTTGCCGGACGGCGGCAGCGCGATCGTGTTCGGCCACGACGCCGTGGGCGAGACCCGCGCGGTCCGGAGGCTGATCAACCGCGTGTCGGTCGAGGCCTCGTTCTTCAAGAAGATGTCTGCGATCGAGAACCTGAGCTACGCGGCGCGCTTCTACGGCCTCCGGAGCTCGCAGACGCGCGATCGGATCCCCGAGATCCTGAACCGGGTCGGCTTCCCCGAGGACCGCCGTGCGGAGCCGATGGAGAACCTGTCGCGGGGCATGCAGCAGAAGGTCGCGCTCGCCCGCGCGCTCCTGACCTCGCCGATCCTGCTCCTGCTCGACGAGCCGACGACCGGGCTCGACCCGCGCTCCAAGCAGGAGGTGCAGGAGTTCATCCGCGAGGTGCGCGCCGAGCACGACGCGACGGTGCTGCTCTGCACGCACGACCTCGTCGAGGCCGAGGGCCTTGCCGACCGCATCGGGATCCTCGACGGCGGCTCGTTGCTGTGCCTCGAGCCGGCCGCGGAGCTGAAGGCTCGCTACGGAGCAGAGACCCTCGAGGAGGCGTTCTTCGCCGCCAGCGGCCACACCTTCGAGAACGGGGAGGTGCACGCATGAGAACCATGACCCTCGCGCTCCGTCACGAGCTCGTCGGCCTCGGCGGGGTGATCGAGCGCAATGTCTACCTCGTCAAGCGCTACATCTGGTGGGACATCGCGTTCTTCCTCTGGACGGTCGCGAACACGCTCACGATCGTCTTCATCGCCAAGGGCATCCCGGCGGTGGGAGGCACGGTCGACGTCCAGCGCCTCACGACGGTTCTGCTCGTCGGCGCCGTCATCTGGGCCTACCTCGGGATCATCTTCGAGATCCTCACCGAGACCGTGGCGTGGGAGCGCTGGGAGGGGACGATCGAGTACACGTTCATGGCCCCGCTCGCGCGTCCGGTGCACCTGCTCGGGATGGGCCTCTTCGCGATCGTCTACGGCATCGTGCGCGCGGTGCTGCTCTTCGGCGTCGTGGCGGCGTTCTTCGGCCTCCACCTGCCGAACGCCGATTACGGCGCGGCGCTCGTGCTGCTCGTCGTCGCCTCGATCTCGTTCATCGGGATCGGGATGATGACGGCGGTCCTGCCGCTGATCTCGCCGGAGAAGGGCACGCAGCTCGGCTTCGTCGCGCAGGGCCTGCTGCTCGTGGTCTCGGGCGTCTACTACCCGGTCTCGGTGCTTCCGGAGTGGATGCAATGGCTGGCGAAGATCTCGCCGGCCACCTACGCGCTCCGCGGTTGCCGCGAGGCGATCCTCGAGGGCGCCGGGCTGAGCTCGCTCTGGGCCGAGATCTGGCCGCTGCTCGTGATCGGCGCGGTCTCGGTGCCGCTCGGGCTGTGGGTCTTCCGCACGGGTGAGCGCTACGCGAAGAAGCACGGGAAGCTGAAGCGGTCCGGATGATCGTCGTTCGACCTGCCGAGACTGACGCCGACCTCGAGGCCTGGATCCAGGTTCGCCGCGCCGTGCTGCCCGAACGAGTCGGCGGGAACGGTACCGAGCACGCCAGCGGCGACGCGGATCCCGAGCGAGCGGCTCCTGCTGCTGGCCGAGCTGGACGAGAGCTCGCCGGGAGCGGTCTCGCCGATCCGCTCCGACATGGCCGACCGATTCGGCCTCGCGCCTCGCGTGCTGCCCGAGTTGCCGGCGTCGCGGCGTCGGGACTGCAGTACTCCGCGAGCTCGTCGCGCACGCGGAGCGCTCATGTGGCCGAAGGTCAGCGCGCTCGTCGAGGACGAAGGATCGCGGGCGTTCGCGGAACGGTTCGGCTTCCGTGAGGCCGGCCGGCAGGTCGAGCAGGTGAAGGTGCTCGGCGAGGAGCCACCGGTCGCGCAGCTTCCGGCGGGATCGAGGTCGTGACCGTCGACCAGCGACCCGAGCCCTGCTCGAGGAGGCGTACGGCTCGCCTCTCAGGGCTATGCGGACTTCGCCACTGACCGTCCGGCCGCGATCTCGCTCGAGGACTGGCTCCGCGAGGAGGCGACGCTGCCCGGCGGCTCGTTCGTGGCGCTCGCGGAAGGAGAGATCGTCGGCTTATCAGGCTTGCTGGCCCACGACAATCCCGGCACCGCCGAGGACGGGCTGACGGTCGTTCGCCGCGACTGGCGCCGCCACGGGCCTGGCCCTGCGCGCTGAAGCGCTGGAGCTCGCTTGGGCCGCACGGAACGGCTTGCCGGAGGTGGTGACCTGGACGCAGCCGGCAACGAGGGCATGCGCCGCCTCAACGAGCGGCTCGGCTACGAGTACCGCGGATCTGGCGTGACGATGTGCGCTCCGCTCCCCCTCCCGCTAGACTCCGATCGTTCGTGAGGCGACGGGGCCTCGGGCGCTGAAGCGTCCGGGGCTTTTGTGTTTTTGAAGGGAGGACGAGCGTGGCGCAGGTCGAGAGCAAGGCGAGGGCAACGAGCGATCCGCAGGCGCGGAAGAAGGTTCTGAAGCGGATCCAGGACGAGGGAATCGAGTTCCTGCTCCTCTGGTTCACCGACATCGAGGGACACCTCAAGAGCTTCGCGGTCACGCCGAGCGAGATGGAGGCTGCGCTCGACGACGGGATGGGCTTCGACGGCTCGTCGATCACCGGCTTCAACGCGATCGAGGAGTCCGACATGGTCGCGATCCCCGACCCCGAGACCTTCACGCCGATGCCCTGGAAGGAAGGCGAGACCAAGGTCGCGCGGATGATCTGCGACGTCGTCACCCCGGACGGGCAGCCCTACGAGGGCGACCCGCGCTACGTCCTGCGCCGCGCGCTCGAGCGGATGGCCTCGATGGGCTTCGACACCTTCAACGTCGGGCCCGAGCTCGAGTACTTCCTCTTCAAGGACGACAAGGGCACCGAGACCCTCGACGAGGGCGGCTACTTCGCGATGACCACGATGGACGCGGCGAGCGAGCTGCGCCAGGAGACCGTGCGCGCGCTCGAGAGCGTCGGCATCCCGATCGAGTACGTCCATCACGAGGTCGGGCCCTCGCAGCACGAGATCGACATGCGCTTCGCGCCGGCGCTGACCATGGCCGACCACACCGTCACCTACCGCCTGATCGTCAAGGAGATCGCGAAGAAGGCCGGCTACCACGCGACCTTCATGCCGAAGCCGATCTTCGGCGAGAACGGCTCGGGGATGCACACGCACCAGTCGCTCTTCACCGACGGGCGCAACGCGTTCTTCGACGGCGACGACGAGTGGCACCTCTCCGACGTCGGCAAGGCGTTCATCGCCGGGCAGCTCCGCCACGCGCGTGAGATCTCGGCGGTCTTCGCGCAGTGGGTCAACTCGTACAAGCGGCTCGTCCCGGGCTACGAGGCCCCGGTCTACGTGGCCTGGTCGCGCCGCAACCGCTCGGCGCTGATCCGGATCCCGCTCTACAAGCCGGGCTCGGAGCAGGCCACGCGGGCAGAGATCCGCTGTCCGGATCCGGCCTGTAACCCGTACCTGACCTTCGCGACGCTGCTGCACGCGGGCCTCGACGGGATCGAGCAAGGGTACGAGCTGCCCGAGCCGATGGAGACCAACCTCTACCACCTCACGCCCGAGCAGCGGCGCGAGCGCGGGATCGTCTCGCTGCCCGAGACCCTGGGCGAGGCGATCGACGAGCTGGCCCAGTCGGACCTGGCGCGGAAGGCGCTCGGCCCGCACATCTTCGACCGCTACGTCGAGCTGAAGCGGAAGGAGTGGGACGACTACCGCGTGCAGCTCACCGACTGGGAGCTCGACCGGTACTTGTCCGTGCTCTAGAAAAGAGAGAGAATCAAGCCCGGTTCCGCGGCCTGCGGCTTAGCGGAACCCAACTGACGGCCGACTGCGAGCTGCCGGGTTTATCCGCAGCTCGTGGTCGTTGGGTTCGTTAGAGGAAGCTGCGCAGCGACTCGCGCTCGACGCGCAGGCCGATCACGCCGCTCGCCCCGTCGATCAATTCGATCGCGGCCGCGGGCACGAGGCGCCGCCGGCGGGCGAAGAAGCCCTTCCGTACCGCCAGCGCGTCCGGGATGTCGGGCTCGGTTCCGTACATCGGGCACTCGACGCGTCCCACCACCCGTCCCCGCGCATCCGCCACGAGGAATCCGGAGGTCTGGAGGAGCGCCGCGGCTGGCACCGACATTGCCGCTGACCCTAGCGTGACCGTGGGACGGACGCGGTAAAACATTTGTTAAGCAGAGCGGGAGCGTCTGGCTCTCGCGCTCTTGCAGATCGACGGCGCGCTATCCGGGCTTGGCGGACATCGCCCACCAGGCGATGCCGAGCGCGACGACGTAGATCCCGGCGAGCACCGGCACCGCGACTGCGGCCCGCCCGACTCCATGTCGTCGCACCGAGACCCACGCTAGGATGCCGAGCGCGATCAGGAGGAGCGCGCCCCCCTCGGAGACGGTGAAGCCGACCTCCAACCAGCCGGGTTCGTGTCGTTCGGGAATTCCTTGCCCTCGATCCAGCCCGCGCCGACCCGCATCGCGATCCAGCTGGGGATGACCAGCGAACAGGAAGGTCTTGAGCGCTACTCGCGCGAGCAGCTCGGCGTGCTCGGTCCGCCTTCTCGCGGCGAAGCCGACGATCGCGACGGTGGCCGTCCCGCCGAAGAGGATCATCGCGCCGAGGACGTGCACGAAGAGCGGCAGGTTCCAGCTGTCGGGGCGGATGAGCGCAACCATCAGGCGCCCGGCTTCCAGATCATGAGCGCGAGCAGGGCCACCAGGATCAACCCGCTGCCGTAATTGCAGGCCAAGGTGATCGGGTCGCGCAGGCGGGCCTGCAGCTCCGCGCTCGGAGCATCGCCCTGCGCCACCAGCTGCTCAGCGAGCTTGGCGGTGCGGGCGTCGCGGCTGCCGGCGTACCCGCCGATCGCGTTGCCGAGGATCAGGAGCACGATTGCGCCCACGATCCAGCCGTCGCCGTAGCCGTAGCCGACCTCGTTCACGAGCCAGAGCCCGAAGACGAACGCGAGCACGCTGCCGGCGATGATCGCGGCGACCGCGATCCGGGTCAGCCCGAAGAGCAACAGGATCTCGCTGGGCCGATCACGGCGCAGGGCTGCCATGTTCAGAGCGGCGGCGACGACACCGCCGCCGACGAGCAGGAAGGCCCCGGTGATGTGCAGGAAGAGCAGCCAGTCGTACTTGTTCACGGCCGGTAACCCTAAGGGTCGCGGCGGCTACCTACAATCGGCTAGGTGGACGAGACCGCGCGGCACCTGCGCCTGCTGACCGAGACGATCGCCGCCGTCAACTCGACGCTCGACCTCGAAGAGGTGCTCTCGCTCGTCGCGCGGGAGGTGGCCGATGCGCTCGGCGCGGACGCGTGCTTCGTCTATCTCTACGACGAGCAGGCCGACGAGCTCGTTTTGCGCGCGACGCACGGGACGCGGGTCGAGGAGATGACGGGCCGACCGCGGATGCGGCCCGGCGAGGGGATCACCGGCACGGCGGCCTCGCTGCGTGAGCCGGTGATGATCCCGGCGCAGGCGCATCTCGACGAGCGCTTCAAGGCGTTCCCGAACCTGCGCGAGGACGAGTACGAGTCGATCCTGGCCGTTCCCGTGCTGGCGCGCACGAAGCTGGCGGGTGCCCTCAACGTCCGTACGAAGGATCCGCGGGAGTTCTCGCCCGCCGAGATCGACCTCTTGCTGGCGATCGCGGCCCAGGTCGCGCAGACGATCGAGCACGCGAAGCTCTACGCCCAGGCCCAGCGGCGGGTGGTCGAGCTGGAGGCGCTCGCGCGCATCTCGGAAGCGGTGTCGGAGTCGCTCTACCTCGAGGAGTCGCTCGAGGGAATCGTCGCGGCGACCGTGGATGCGCTCGGCGCGACCGGCGCGGCGCTCGTGCTCGAGGACGGCGAGGTCGTCTGGCCGGACGGGCGCGCGGGCAAGCATGCCGTGCGGGTCCCGCTGCGCTGGAAGGGCCGGCAGGTCGGGGAGCTCGTCTGCGACCGGGACACGCCGTTCACGAGCGACGATCGCGCGCTGCTCGGCTCGATCGCGAGCCACGCGGCGGTCGCGCTCGAGCACGGGCGGGCAGTGCTGCGCGGGGTGCTGGCGCAAGAGATCCATCACCGGGTCAAGAACAATCTCCAGACCGTGGCCTCGCTGCTGCGGCTGCAGGCGCGGGCCGACGACGTGGACGCGGGCAAGGCCCTCGACGACTCGGTGAACCGGATCCTGGCGATTGCGGCGGTGCACGAGGTGCTGACGGAGCGGCGTGATGACGATGTTGCGCTGGATGAGTTGCTCGACCGGTTGCGCGCGATGCTGGTGCAGGGGCTCGGGCAGGCGAAGGCGGTCGAGGCGACGCTCGAGCCGGTGCTGCTGGCGGGCAACCGTGCGACGGCCCTGGCGCTCGTCTTCTCGGAGCTGCTCCAGAACGCTCTCGAGCACGGCGGGCAGTCGGTCCGGGTCGAGCTCGGGCGGCGTGACGGCCAGGTCGTGCTCGCGATCGCCGACGACGGCACCGGCGTGAACGGCGAGCCGGTCTCGGGCACGGGCCTCTCGATCGTTCGCGCCCTCGTGCGGGACGAGCTCGACGGGACGCTCACCCTGGAATCCGACGGTGGGCTACGGGCCGAGGTGGTCTTCCCGGCGTGAGCGGCTAGACGCGCTCGAACACTGCTACCCGCCAGACGCGGCTTGCGCGCTCGTGCACGGCCAACCTCAGTCCCTGTGCCTCGGCCGCGCGCAGCACCTGCGCTGGAGGATGCACGAACGCCTCGATTCCACCCGTCAGCCGGCACCAGACGTTGACGAGCCGAAAGCCGATGCGCAGCCACCACGTATCGCGAGGAAAGCTGAGCGCGAGCAGCCGCCGAGCATGTCGCGCGGCGGCCCCGACGAGGAGGTCCGGGTCGGGATAGCAGCAGACGACCCGATGCATGACCACGACGTCGGCAGGGTCGATGCCGGCTTCGCTCTCGGCGAAATCTCCGTGACGCCGCTCGATCCGCTGCTCGGCTCCCGCCTCGCGGGCAAGCGCCTTCGCCTCCTCGTCGTAGCCGTGCGAGAGCTCGACGATCAGCGCGCTCGCGGCCCCGCGCCGGAAGAGCTCGAGGTCGATCGCGCCCACACCGCCGCCGATCTCGAGCACCGAACGCCCCAGCCACGTCGCGCGTCGATACCTCGTCGACCAGCCGCTGGGCGGTGCCGTCGAGCCCTTTGCGCCGGTACTTGCGGGCGTCGCGGCGCGCAGTCCGGGCGCCGAAGAACTTCTCGTAGCCTCGGGCGCAGCAGGTGCTCACACCACGGGAGTCTACGATCCCGCGAATGAGGATCCTCGTCGCCGAGGACGAAACGATCATTCGCCTCGACCTGCGCGAACTACTCGAGCGTGCCGGTTTCGAGGTCTGCGCCGAGGCGAAGGACGGCCTCGAGGCGGTCGAGCTGGCTCGAAGCGAGCAGCCCGACCTCGCGGTGCTCGACGTGAAGATGCCGCGGCTCGACGGGATCGAAGCGGCGCGGCGCATCCTCGACGAGCGTCCGATTCCGATTGTGATGCTCACTGCCTACGGGCAGGACGAGCTCGTCTCGCGCGCGATCGAGGCCGGCGTCTTCGGCTACCTCGTCAAGCCCTTCCGCGAGCAGGATCTGCTGCCGGCGATCCACACGGCCCGCGCGCGTCACGAGGAACTGAGCGCGCTCCGCGAGCAGGCGGACTCGCTCGCCGAGGCCCTGGCCGCGCGCAAGTCGATCGAGCGCGCGAAGGGGCTGCTGATGGAGCGCGAGGGACTGAGCGAGGAGGACGCGTTCTCCCGCCTGCGCAAGGCGAGCCAGGTCTCCGGCCGGCCCATGCGCGTCGTCGCGGAGGCGCTGCTCGCGACATTCGACGAGCAGTCCTAGGCCTGAGCCTCCTCGAACAGACGCTCCCAGCGTGAGATGAGCCCCTGGAGCTCGTCTCGGGCATTTCGGTGCGCGGTCAGGGTCGCCACGTCGGACCAGTCCTCCGAGAGTTTCCGTTCGAGCTCCGCGACCGCTTCCTCTTGCTGCGAGATCTCGCCTTCGAGCCGTTCCAGCTCGGACGGGCGCGCCGCACGAGCCCGCTGCGCCTTCGGCTTTTCCTTCGGTGCGCGAACGGGCTCCGCCGGCGCGATCGCCGGCTCGGCACGCCGCTGCGCGTAGTCGGCCCAGCCGCCTTCGTAGGAGTTGATCGATTTCTCCTCGATCGCCAGTGTCCGCTCGGCGACCGCGTCGAGCAGCGCGCGATCGTGGGAGACGAGCAGCACGGTGCCCGGAAACGCGTCGAGCGCCGTCTCGAGCGCCTCCCGGCTCTCGAGGTCGAGGTGATTCGTCGGCTCGTCGAGCACGAGGAAGTTCGCCCCCGAGGCGACGACGAGCGCGAGCGCGAGCCGCCGCCGCTCACCGCCGGAGAGCGCGGTGACCGGCTTCTCGTGCGCCTCCCAGCCGGAGAAGAGGAAGCGGCCGAGAAGCGTCTGGGCCTGCGGCCGGGGCAGCCCGGTCGCGCGCTGGGCGCAATCGAGCACGCTTCCGCGCTCGTCGAGCTCGACCTCGTGCTGCGAGAAGTAGGCGGGAATGACGCCGTGGCCGAGCCGGACCGAGCCCTCGCGCGGCTCGCGCGCGCTGAGGATCGTCTCGAGCAGCGTCGTCTTGCCGGAGCCGTTCGGGCCGACGAGCCCGACGTGCTCGCCGCGCTCGATGGCGAAGGTCGTATCCGTCAGGAGCTCCTTGTCTCCTGCGCTCACGCCGAGCTTGGTCGCCTCGAGCACCGTCCGGCCGCTTCGGGCGGGCTTGAGGAACTCGAAGCCGAGCGACCGGCTGCGGCGGGTCAGGAGCTCGAGCTCGCCCGTTGCGCCCGCACGCTCCTTCTTCAAGCGCTGGATCTGCGTCAGCTTGGCCTGGGCCTGCTTCGCCTTGCTCTTCTTGTACCGGAAGCGCTCCACGAAGCGCTCGAGGCGCGCGATGTCGACCCCGACCCGCTGGGCCGTCTTCGCGGCGGCAGCAGCCCGCGACGCCTTTTCGAGCCGCCACGTGTGCCACTCCCCTGGGAAGAACAACGCCCTGCCGGCCTCGAGCTCCAGCACGCCCGTCGTCACGGCCTCGAGGAACCAGCGGTCGTGCGCGACCAGGATCACCGCCGCATCGATTGACTGGAGCTCCTGCTCGAGCCACTCGAGGTTCTCGACGTCGAGGTGATTCGTCGGCTCGTCCAGGAGCAGCAGGTCGGGATCGCCGGCCAGGGCCCGGGCAAGCGAGGCGCGGGTCAGCTCGCCGCCGGAAAACGTGTCGAGCGCCCGGTCGAGGTCGCGCTCCGCGAACCCGAGGCCTCGCAGAGCGGCGGCCGCACGCTCGCGCCAGGTGTAGCCGCCCGCGTGCTCGAGGCGCGCCTGGGCCTCCGAGTAGCGGCGCAGCGTTGCCGGGCCGTGATCGCCGGAGGCCATGGCCTGCTCGAGGGCATGCAGCTCCTCCTCCGTCGCGACGAGGTCGCGGGCGTCGCTGAGCGCGTACTCGCGCAGGCTCATTCCGCTCTGGATCGGAGGCCGCTGGTCGTGCAGCGCGATGCGCGTGCCCTTGGCGAAGGCGAGCTCGCCGCCGTGCCGCTCGCTCTCACCGATGAGCATTCGCAGCAACGTCGTCTTGCCGGCGCCGTTCGGGCCGGAGAGCGCGAGCCGGTCGCGCCGCTCGACCGAGAACGAGACGCCCTCGAAGAGCAGCGAGCCGGCGATCTCCTTGCGGAGGTTGGATGCGGTGACCACGGCCACCGCTTAAGCGTAATGCGGGGCTAGCCGCGTGCCGCGACAGCCGAGCCGACCAGAGCCCGCGCTGCCTCGACTATGTGGTCGGCGTCGATTCCCGCTGCGGCGAGCAGCTCCGCCGGCTTCCCGGAGCCGGGCATGTCGCGCACCGCCAGCCGAACCACGCGTGCAGGCGTCTCTCCGTCGGAGAGCGCCTCCAGCACCGCGTCCCCGATGCCGCCTTCGGACCAGTGATCCTCGACGGTCAGCACGCGCCCACCGGTCGCCTCGGCGGCCGCTCTGAGCGTCTCGCCGTCCACCGGCTTCACGGAGTAGAGGTCGATCACGCGCGCGGAGATGCCCTCGCTCTCCAGCTGCTCGGCCGCCTTCAGCGACTCGTGCAACGTGATCCCCGCGCCGACGATCGCGATGTCGTCGCCCTCGCGCAGGACGCGCGCTCCGCCGATCGGGAACTCCTCGTCGGCTGCGTAGACCACCGGCGTTGCCGCACGGGTCGTGCGCAGGAAGACGATCCCCTCGCGGTCGGCCATCTCCGCCACGAGCTTCGCCGTCTGGTTCGCGTCGCAGGGGTAGAGCACCGTCGAGCCGTGGACGGCACGCATCATGGCGAGGTCCTCGAGCGCCATCTGCGAGGGCCCGTCCTCGCCGATCGACACACCGGCATGCGAGCCGCAGAGCCGGATGTTGGCCTGGCTGATCGCCGCCATGCGGACGAAGTCGTAGGCGCGGCTGAAGAACGCGGCGAACGTCGACGCGAACGGCACCCACTCGCGTACTTGCAGGCCGACCGCCGCAGCGACCAGCTGCTGCTCCGCGATGAACATCTCGAAGTAGCGCTCCGGATCGGCCTTGGCGAAGAGCTCGGCGTAGGTCGAGTTGCTGACCTCGCCGTCCAGCGCGACGACCTTGCCGTTGGCTGCGCCGACGGCAACGAGCGCCTCGCCGTACGCGAGCCGGGTCGCCACCTCCTCGCCGAGCTCCCAGGACGGCAGCTCGAGCGAGCGTTCCTCGAACGAGTGCGGCTCGCCCTCGAAGTCCGGCTTTGCAACCTCCACCTTGATATTGCGCTCGCCGCCGAGCTCCTCGATCGCCTGCTCTGGATCGTCGAGCGCCTTGCCGTGCCAGCCGGGCTGGTTCTCGACCGCCTTGACGCCCTTGCCCTTGATCGTCTTCGCGACGATCACGGTGGGCACGCCTTCCGTGGAGATCGCCTCGGCGTACGCCTTGTTCACGGCCTCGACGTCGTGCCCGTCGATCTCGATCGCGAGCCAGCCGAAGGCACGGGCTCGATCCGCGTACGAGTCGAGGTCCCAGCCGTGCATCGTCTCGCCGCGCTGCCCGAGCCGGTTGACGTCGATGATCGCCGTCAGGTTGTCGAGCTTGTAGTACGCCGCATGCTCGAAGGCCTCCCACATCGAGCCCTCGGCCATCTCGCTGTCGCCGCAGAGCGCCCAGACGCGGTACGGCAGCTGGTCGAGCTTCTTCCCGGCGAGCGCGATGCCGACGCAGAAGGGCAGGCCCTGGCCGAGCGACCCGGTGGCGACGTCCACCCACGGGATCTCGGGCGTCGGGTGCCCCTGGAGCCGGCTGCCGAACTTCCGGAAGGTGAGGAGCTCCTCGTCGGTGACCGCGCCGGCCGCCTTGTACATCGAGTAGAGCAGGGGAGACGCGTGTCCCTTGGAGAAGACGAGGTGGTCATTCCGCGGGTCGTCGGGCGAATCGAAGTCGTAGTGGAGGTACTTCGCCATCAGCACGGCCATCAGGTCGGCCGCCGACATCGACGAGGTGGGGTGGCCCGACTTGGTTACAGCAACGCTGCGGATGGAATCGACGCGCAGCTGCTGTCCCAGTTCCCGCCAGAGCTCGGTGTCGTTCATGCGGCCGGACCTCCCTTGGATAACGACTCCCGGGTAACGTAACGGTCCTGATGAAAGTCGCGGTCGCCTTCGACCATCGCGGCGTCAAGCTCCGCGAGCGGCTGCTGGCGGAAGTGGCTGCGCTCGGCCACGAGACGGTCGATCTGGGCACGGACAAGCCGGCGCCGCGGATCGACTATCCGGACAAGGCGCGTGAGGTCGGCGAGGCGATTCGGAGCGGCGATGCCGAGCGGGCCGTGCTGGTCTGCGGGTCGGGCGTCGGTGCTTCCGTCGCTGCGAACAAGCTTGCGGGGATCCGTGCTGCGATCTGCCACGACACCTACTCAGCGCACCAGGGCGTCGAGCACGACGACATGAACGTGCTCTGCCTGGGCTCGGAGGTGGTGGGGCCCGAACTGGCCGCCGAGCTGACCCGGGCCTTCCTCACCGCCCGCTTCGACGGCGGGGAGCGCTACCTGCGCCGGCTTGAAAAGATCGAAGAGATGGAAAAGGAGACAACGTATGGCTAAATCACGCCTGCACCAGCTGTCGGAGCTCGGCCAGAGCGTCTGGATCGACTACCTCTCGCGGCACCTGATTCGCAGCGGGGAGCTCGCGCGGATGATGGAGGAGGACGCCGTCGTCGGCGTCACCTCGAACCCGACGATCTTCCAGAAGGCGATCGCGGAGGGCGACGCCTACGACGAGCAGCTGCGCGAGGTGCTCAGCGAAGAGGACGACCCGAAGGAGGTCTTCCTCAGGCTTGCGATCAAGGACGTCCAGGACGCGTGCGACCTGCTCCGCCCGGTCTGGGACGGGGGCGCCGGCCAGGACGGGTACGTCTCGATCGAGGTCGACCCGAACCTCGCCTACGACACCGAGGGGACGATCGCCGAGGCGCAGCGGCTGCACGAGCTCGTCGACCGGCCGAACTGCTTCGTGAAGATCCCGGCGACCGAGCCCGGGCTGCCGGCGATCGAGGAGATGATCGCCCGCGGCCGCAGCATCAACGTGACGCTGATCTTCTCGCTCGAGCGCTACGCCGAGGTCGTCGAGGCCTTCCAGCGCGGGCTCGAGCGGCTCGTCGCAAGCGGCGGCGACCCCGGTCCTGTCGCCTCGGTCGCGAGCTTCTTCGTCTCGCGCGTGGACACCGAGGCCGACAAGCGGCTCGAGGAGCTCGGCGCGCCGGATGAGCTGAAGGGCAAGCTGGCGATCGCCAACGCCAAGCTCGCCTACCAGCGCTACGAGGAGCTTCACTCGGGAGAGCGCTGGGAGGCGCTCGCCGCCAAGGGCGCGCGCACGCAGCGCTGCCTCTGGGCGTCGACCTCGACCAAGAACCCTGCGTACCGGGACGTGATGTACGTCGAGGAGCTGATCGGGCCGGCGACCGTGGACACGATGCCGGAGGAGACGATCCGCGCCTTCCAGGATCACGGCGAGGTGGCGCTGACGCTGGAGCGCGACATCGACGAGGCGCGCCGCGTCTTCGAGCGGATCGCGGAGGCCGGCGTGGACTACGACGACGTGGTCGCCGTGCTCGAAAAGGAGGGCGTCGACAAGTTCTCCGACTCCTTCAAGGAGCTGCTCGAAGGAGTGCGGGCCAAGCGCGGCGAGCTGGTCTCGGCCTGAACGTCACGGCCTCGGATCTCTACGTCGAGGCCGCCGGGGAGGGCCCGGCGGTCGTACTGATCCACGAAGGGATCTGCGACAGCCGGATGTGGGACCCGCAGTGGGAGACGTTCTCCCGTTCACATCGGGTCGTTCGCTACGACCAGCGTGGATTCGGGCGCTCGCCGATCGGGCCGGGCCGCTTCTCGAACGCCCGTGACCTGCTCGACCTGATCGAGCAGCAGGCTGCTGGAGAGCGTGGCGCTCGTCGGCGTCTCGATGGGGGGCCGGATCGCGCTCGAGGTCTCCCTCGCACGCCCCGAGCTCATCGAAGCACTCGTCCTGGTCGGTGCCGGGCTGCCCGGGCACGAATGGTCGGCGGAGATGAAGGCGGCGGACGAAGCGGAGCAGGCGGCCCTGGCGCGAGGCGATCTCGACGAGGCGGTCGAGGTGACCCTTCGCACCTGGGTCGACGGCCCCCGGAGGCGCCCCGAAGACGTCGATCCGGAGGTGCGGGCACGCGTCGCCGAGATGCAGCGGCGCGCGTACGAGCTGCAGCTGCCCGGTCTGGGAGACGGCCGAGGAAGAGCCGCTCGTGGGAGACCTGGCGGAGCGGATCGGCGAGGTTGGCGCTCCGACGCTTGTTCTCGTCGGCGAGGAGGACGTGCCGGACATGCACGAGATCGCCGACCGGCTCGAGCGCGAGCTCCCGAACGCTCGCCGCGCGTCGATCGCGGATACCGCGCACGTTCCCAGCCTCGAGCGTCCGCGCGAGTTCGACCAGCTCGTGCTCCCGTTCCTCCAGTCGGCGCAGTGACAGCCGTCGCCCCCGCAGAGGTGGTCGAGCGCATCTGGGCTCGCGACGCCACGCTCTGGACCGGGCGCGACGAGGCGAAGTGGCTCGGCTGGCTCGACGAGCCGATGCGCATGCGCAGCCGCGTCGGCGACCTGCTCCGGTTCATCGAGGACCTGGCCGCGCCCGGGATCATCGACACCTTCGTCCTGCTCGGGATGGGCGGGTCGAGCCTCGCGCCGGAGGTGTTCAGGCGCACGTTCGAGTACGACAGCTTTCGGGTGCTCGACACGACGCACCCCGCAGCGCTGCGCGACGCCACGGAGACACTCGACTTCGACGCAACGCTCTTCATCGCCGCCTCCAAGTCCGGCACGACGCTCGAGACGCGCTGCCACCTCGACTACTTCTGGGACAAGGCCGGCAAGCGCGGGGAGTTCTTCGCGGCGATCACCGACCCAGGCTCGGAGCTCGAGACGCTGGCCCGCGAGCGTGACTTCGTCGGCGTCTTCGACGGCGAGCCGACGATCGGCGGCCGGTACTCGGCGCTGTCGGTCTTCGGCCTCGTCCCGGCCGCGCTGATGGGCGTCGACCTGGAGCGCCTGCTGGAACGCGTGGAGGAGATGGTCGAGGCCTGCCACTCCCAGGAGGGGAACCCCGGCCTCGAGCTCGGGCTCGAGCTCGGCCGCGGCTGGCAGGACGGGCGCGACAAGGTGACGATCAACCCGAACACCGGCGGCTTCGGGCTCTGGGCAGAGCAGTTGCTGGCCGAGTCGACCGGCAAGGAGGGCAAGGGCCTGATCCCCGCGCCGGGAGAGCCGCCTGACGGGCCCGACCGCCAGGCGCCAGAGGTTCGACTGCCTTCGCCGTACGAGCTCGGACAGGAGTTCTACCGCTGGGAGTTCGCGACCGCCGTGGCGGGCTCGATCCTCGAGATCAACCCCTTCGACCAGCCGAACGTGCAGGCGGCCAAGGACAAGACGAGCGAGGTCCTGGCCGCGGGCGGCGAGCCGGACGTGGAGCCGCGCGGCTCGCTGGACGAGCTTTTCGCGCAGGCGCAGCCGGGCGACTACGTCGCGATCCAGGCCTTCATCGACCCGACGCGCGAGGCGGAGCTCGAACCGCTGATCGAGCGCGCGCGCGCCGAGACCGGCTGCGTGGTCACGCACAACCTCGGTCCGCGGTATCTCCACTCGACCGGCCAGCTGCACAAGGGCGGCCCCAACACCGGCCTCTTCGTCCAGGTGGTGGATGATCCCGGCAAGGAGGTGTCGATCCCCGGCAAGAAGTTCGGTTTCCGGCGCCTGATCCAGGCGCAGGCCGCCGGCGATTTCGCCTCGCTCGAGGAGCGAGGCAGGAGAATCGTGCGAGTGAGATTGGAGGATCTGTAGCGATGCAGCTCGGAATGGTCGGTCTCGGACGGATGGGCTCGGGGATGACCGGGCGGCTGCAACAGGACGGGCACGAGATCAAGACGTACGACCCGCAGGTCGAGTCCACCGCAGGCTCGCTCGAGGAGCTGGCGTCTCAGCTAGAGGCCCCGCGCGCCGTCTGGCTGATGATCCCCGCCGGGAAGATCACCGAGGATGCGTTCCAGGAGCTGCTCGGGATCCTCGAGCCCGGCGACACGATCGTGGACGGGGGCAACTCGAACTTCCGCGACTCCCAGCGGCGGCACGCGGAGGCGGCGGAGCGCAACCTCCACTTCGTCGATTCCGGCGTCTCGGGCGGCATCTGGGGCATCAAGGTCGGCTTCTGCCTGATGGTCGGCGGCGACGACGAGCCGGTGCAGCGGCTGGAGCCCATCTTCAAGAGTCTCGCGCCTCCGGACGGCTACTCGCACGTCGGCCCCTCCGGCGCCGGGCACTTCGTGAAGATGGTGCACAACGGGATCGAGTACGGCCTGATGCAGGCCTACGGCGAGGGCTTCGAGGTCATGCACGCCTCCGAGTTCGAGCTCGACCTGCACGAGATCGCCGGAATCTGGCGCTATGGCTCGGTCGTGCGCAGCTGGCTGCTCGAGCTTCTCCACGACGCCTTCGAGCAGGACGGCAAGGACCTGGAGAAGATCGAGGGCTACGTCGAGGACTCGGGCGAAGGGCGCTGGACGATCTTCGAGGCGATCAACGAGAGCGTGCCGGCCCCGGCGATCAGCGCCGCCCTTTACGCGCGCTTCGCCTCGCGCCAGGACGAGTCGTTCGCGGCCAAGGTCGCCGCGGCGCTGCGCAACCAGTTCGGCGGCCACGCGGTCAAGCCGGCGGAGAAGTAATGGCGGTCGCAGTCGAGAACCCGTTGCTCGAGGGCTTGTCGATGCGGCGCACACCCGATCCGTGCGCGTTCGTGATCTTCGGCGCGTCGGGCGACCTCACCCGGCGCAAGCTCTTCCCTGCGCTCTACTCGCTCGCGCTGCGTCGCCTGCTCCCCGAGAACTTCGCGATCGTCGGCGTCGCGCGAACCGAGGAGACCGACGACGCGTTTCGCGACCGGATGAAGCACGCCGTGCAGGAGTTCGGGCGCGACAAGTTCGACGACGAGGTCTGGCACGGACTCGCTGAGGGGATGCGCTACCTCGCGACCGACTTCGCCGACGAGGCGGGCCAGGACCGCGTCGTCCAGGCCCTGAACGAGCTCGACGAGAAGCGGGGCACCGCCGGCAACCGCGTCTACTACCTGGCCGTCCCGCCGAATGCCTTGAGCGTGCTGGTGCAGGCGCTCGGCAAGCGCCGTTCCACGAACGGCTGGACCCGCGTGGTCGTCGAGAAGCCGTTTGGGCGCGACCTCGAGTCTGCCAAGGCGCTGAACGCCGAGCTGCTGCGCGACTTCGACGAGAGCGAGATCTTCCGGATCGACCACTACCTCGGCAAGGAGACCGTGCAGAACCTGCTCGCTCTGCGCTTCGCGAACGGGATCTTCGAGCCGATCTGGAACCGCCAGTTCGTCGATCACATCCAGATCACCGTCGCCGAGACGATCGGCATCGAGGGGCGGGCCGCCTTCTATGAGCAGGCCGGCGCGATTCGCGACGTCGTCCAGAACCACATGCTCCAGCTCGTCGCGCTGACCGCCATGGAGCCGCCGATCGACTTCACGGCCGATTCGGTCCGGAACGAGAAGGTGAAGGTGCTTCGCGCGCTGCACACGCCCGGCCCCAAGCACGTCGTCCGCGGCCAGTACGGCCGCGGGTACATCGAGGGCGAGGAGGTGCCGGGCTACCGCGAGGAGGAAGGCGTTGATCCGGGCTCGATGACGGAGACCTACGTGGCCGCGAAGCTCTACGTCGACAACTGGCGCTGGGCCGACACCCCGTTTTACATCCGCGTCGGCAAGCGGCTGGCCCGCCGCGAGACGACGATCGCGATCGAGTTCAAGCGGGCGCCGCACCCGCCGTTCGAGGAGACCGACTCGGAGAGCCTGCGCCCGAACGTGCTCGTCGTGCACATTCAGCCGGACGAAGGCGTCTCGCTCGAGTTCGCGGCGAAGGTGCCCGGCCAGGGGATAACGTTGCGCACGGTTCACATGGACTTCCTCTACGGCGGCACCTTCCGCACGGGGATACCGGAGGCCTACGAGCGGCTGATTCTCGATTGCCTGCTCGGTGACGCCACGCTCTTCACACGGGCTGACGAGGTCGAGGAGCAGTGGTCGCTCGTGGACTCGATCACCGCGCTCTGGAAGCGAGACCGGCCCTCGTTCCCGAACTACGCGGCCGGAACCTGGGGGCCGGCGGCGGCGAACGAGCTCGCGCGCCGGGACGGACGCGAATGGCGACAGCACTAGGCTCGATCGGCGAGATCGAGCGCGAGCTCGCCGAGCGGCGCTTCGACCACGAGGACGGTCAGCCGTACCAGCGGACGAGCGTCATGACGCACATCGCTTGGGTCCCCGAGGCGTGGGTCGAGGCCGCCGAGGACGTGCTCGCCGGCCTCGCCGAGCGACACCCATCGCGGACGATCGTGCTCGTGCCGGACCCGGACGCGGAGGACGGCATCGAGGCGCGAGTCGATGTCGAAACGTTCGCGGCCGGCGAGGGCAGGGACGTCTGCACGGAGACGATCCGCCTCCGGCTCGGAGGGAAGCGCGCGCAAGTGCCCGCGAGCGTCGTTCAGCCGTTGCTCCTGCCCGACATCCCGGTCTTCCTGCGCTGGCGCGGCCTGCCGCCGTTCGGCGAGCCGCCCTTCGAAGGGCTCGTGGACGTGGTCGACCGGATGATCGTCGACAGCACCGAATGGCCTGACCTGCCCGCGCCCTACGCCCAGCTCGCGGAGGTCTTCGACCGCGTGATGGTCTCCGACATCGCGTGGGCCCGGACGAGCCGCTGGCGGCCCCAGCTCGCCTCGCTCTGGCCGGCGATCGCAACGGTGAAGCGCATCAAGGTCACGGGGACCGAGGCGCAGGCCTACCTGCTCGCCGGCTGGCTGCGCTCGCGGCTCGATCGGGAGATCGCGCTCGAGCACGAGCCGTCCGACCGGCTGGTCAGCGTCGAGGTGGATGGCGAGCCGGCCCCCTTCCCGCCGGGCGATCCGCCCGATCCCGCCGACCTCCTCAGCGACGAGCTCGACCGCTTTACCCGCGACCCGGTGTACGAGGACGCCGTCCGGTCGGCAGCGTGATGTGACGCCGCAGGCCGGCTGCGGCGTATAGGTCTCGTGAAGGCGAAGGCGAGCGCGGAGGACTTCGCCGAGGCGGCGAGGCGCCACCTCGACGACGTGCATGCCTTCCTCGTGTACCTGACGGGAGACCGAGCCGTGGCCGAAGACTTGACAGCAGAGACGTTCGCCCGGGCGCTAGAGCGCTGGCACCGCTACGACCCCCGCCGTGGCGGGGCTCGCACGTGGCTCTGCCAGGTCGCCCGCTCGGCGGCGCTCGATCACTTCCGTGCCGAGGACCGGCGCCGCCGGCGCGAGGGCCGCTACGCGGTCGCCGAGTTGCGCGAGAGCGCGGAGCCCGTGTTCGGCGAGGGGCTGTCGCCGGCGCTGGAGCGCGCTCTCGCACAGCTGTCCGCCGCCGAGCGCGAGGTGGTCGCGCTACGGATCGTGCTCGAGCTGGACGGCGAGGGCGCCGCGCGCGTGCTCGGGATCAGCACGACCGCGTGCTCGACCCGCCTGAGCCGTGCCCTGGCCAAGCTGGAGAAGGAGGTGAGCGCAGGTGTCGCCGCTTGAGCTCGTGGACGGACGCTTCGACAAGCTCGCTGCGGAGTTGAGGGCGTCCCGCCCTGTCGCTTCCGAGGGGTTGCGGGACCGCGTCGAGGAGCTGGCGCGCGCCGAGCCGAAGCCGCCGGCGCGAGTGGGGCTTCCGGCTCCCGCCGCGGCGCGTGGGTCTAGCGCTCGCTGCGCTTGCAATCCTGGGCTCGTTCATCGCGGCCGGGGTGACCGGTCTCGGTGGCTCCAATGGGGACAGGAAGGTCGCAGGCCGCGAAGTTGGTGCCGCCATGACGCCGGCGACGACGACCGACGCCTCCTCCGCCCTCAGGGGCGCCGTCCCTCAGGGATTCGACGCCCATACGAGAGCGCTCCCGCCTGCGCAGGGCCGGCTCCAGCAGTACGACGCGGCTCTGACGCTACGTGTGCGGAACTCGGATCAGCTCTCCGCGCGGACGCAGCAGGCGATGCGTCTGACGCGGGCGCTCGGCGGCTTCGTCGCTTCCGCATCGTTCGACGTTCCGGGTCGGCAAGGCACGTCGACACTCGTGCTGCGGATTCCGATCGATCGTGTTCAGCGGGCGCTGGCGGCGTTCGCCGGCTACGGCACGCTGCTCTCGCAGAAGATCTCGGTGCAGGACCTGCAGCAGCGGGCCGACGCCCAGAGCTCTCGGATCGCAGCGCTGAAGCGGGCGATCGCGACGCTGGAGACAAAGCTCCAGGGAAGCATCTCTCAGGCAGAGCGCGATCGGCTCGAGCACCTCATCTCGATCGAGAGGAGCCGGCTGGCGGCGCAGCAGAAGCGTCTGGGCGCCACCGTCCGCCGCGCCGAGCTCGCGCGTGTCGGGCTGACGCTAGTCACGCCGGCCCCCAAGGCAAGCGCTGCGCCGGGACGCTTTGATCGCACCCTCGACGACGCGGGCTCAGTGCTGGCCAGGGAGCTCGAGATCCTGCTCTACGCACTCGTGGTCGTCGGCCCGCTGCTGGCGGTCGGCGGAGTGGCGATCGCAGTCGGCCGGGCGCAACGGCGCCGGTCGGACCGGAGGCTCCTCGAGCGAACCTAGTGGACGACGCGGAAGCGCGGCTTCGTGACCACGAGCCGCACCGGATTCGACCACGACATCTGCGGCTTGGAGCCGATCATCAGGAAGTCGAGGCCGCGGACGCGGTAGTACCACGTCCCGGGCGAGAGCGGAAGCGTGAGCGACGTGCCCCAGGTGAACTGGGTGCCGACCGTCTTCCACGGATAGAGCTTCGGGCTCCACTGCACCTCGTACTGGTCGGCGCCGGCCGCCGGCTGCCACGCGATCAGCGGCTGGCCGTAGAAGCGCGGGCGGGTGTTCACTGCCGCGACGAGCTTGCCCTCGGGTGAGAGCCCCGAGGCGAAGGGCGCTACCTGGCCGGTCACCACGGGCTCGCTCGACTTGCCGAAGCTGAGCCGCCGGCCGCTCGCGCAGGAGTCCTGCGTCAGCTCGGCCTCGCGGTAGGTGACGCCGCCGCCGGGGCGCACGACGTCCTCGCCGGCGCTGTGGGCTGCGCTGAGGCCGGAAGTCAGAGTGACCGCGGTACCGACGACCGACTTCACGACTGCGTTCTCGAAGCTCGGAGAACCGACGCGAAGGGCGTCGCCGGCGACGATGCCGGTGCCGTCAGCGACGACGATCGTGGTGTCACCTGCCAGCGTTGCGTTGGCCAGGGTGGTCGTGACCGTGGCGGCGGGCACCGCGTTGATCGGGACGACCGTCCAGTAATAGCGACCGCCGGCCCAGTTGCTGTCCCAGAGGTCGATCTTCGCGCCCGTCACGACCTGCCCCGGGGGGAGCCCGGTGTTGCCGCCGGTGGGTGGGCCAGGGGAGACGTCGGATTCGTTGCTCTTAACAGTGATGTAGTCGTAGCTGTACGACTCGGGCTCCGTTCCGTCGGGCAGGTACGCGGTGCGCGCGCCGGTGATTCCCGAGACCACGGTCGGCAGCGCCAGCGGCCCGGTTGGGCGCGGCACGTACGCCGGGGCGCCGGTCATGGCGCCGCGGAAGACCGGATTGAGGCAGTCCTCGTCGGTGAAGACCTCGACGCGGTACAGCTCGTGCGTCGTGTTCCACATGGACGTGTTGCCGCTGTAGAGGAAGGCGGGCATGACCTCGTGCGAGCGGGTGTGACTTGCGTCGGAGACGACGTTCGAGACCGTGGAGAGGCCGGTCAGCGGCCCGGTCGCGAACGGAGGGTTGTAGTTCGCGTAGATCGGGCTCCAGGGGCCATACGAGACCGAAGGCAGGCCGTTCTCGGTCTGGCCATACAGCCAGCGCACAGGCCGGATGCGCCAGTGGACGACGCCGCTGTAGGCCGGGTCCTGGTGGAACGTGTAGTACTCCCGCTCGTCCGCCATGTTGGAGCGCGTCGTGAACCACTTGCCGGCATCGACCAACCAGACCATGTAGGCGTTCGCGCCCGGGACGGTGCTCCAGCGGAGCAGGCCCGGGTAGGCCGGGGTGATCGGCGCGGGGACGGCCGACCAGCGCATGTTGAAGCCGAACGGTTTGCTCCAGGCGGTCGCGCCCTTGCGGGTCACGGCGCGAACGTGTGCGTAGAGCGAGTACGGGTGGCCGGTCATCCAGGGCAAGGAGATCGGAACGGAGACCGCCGGGCCCTTCAGGCCCTTTGCCGACCAGACCAAGCCGCTCTCCGAGAAGTCGTTGCTGGTCGCGAGCTCGAACCGATAGGTGAGCGCGCCCGCGACTGGATTCCACGCGAAGGACGGGGTGCGAGCGAAGGTATGGACGACCGGCTCGTTCGCGCGAAGCGTGAAGGCGTGCAGGCTCTGCGGCCCGCTGCGAGCGGCCATTGCCGAACCGGCAGGGACAGCAACCGCGAGCGCGGCAACGAGAGCAGCAGTGAGGCGGGCGCAGGCCATCAAGAGACAGTGTCGGCACGGCGCGGCCGCGCTCACTCACTCGATCGAGTGACGCTAATCGAGGGACAGGTTCCGCTCGAGTGCCGCAGCCACGGCCAAAACGCGCGCATCCTGTCCCGGCGGTGCGGCGAGCTGGACCGAGGCGGGCAAGCGATGCTCGGCGGCCCCGCACGGAAGCGCAGCAGCGGGCCAGCCGGTGGCGTTGAACGGGAAGGTCAGGCGGATCAGGTCGTCGCGGAGAGCGAGCTCATCCGAGGGGGCCGGGGGCGCCACACAGGTGAGGGTCGGGGTCAGGACGAGGTCGACGCCCGCCGCGGCCTCGGCCAGCCGCTCGCGGTAGCGCTCTCGCTGGGTCGTCGCGCGCTCGTACTCGGCGTCGCTCACCTCGAGACAGCGTTCGACCTTCTGGCGGACGTTGTCCCCGTACGAGTCCGCGTGCTCGAGGAAGAGCTCCCGATGGACGTCGGCGACCTCGCGGCTGAAGGCGTCGTAGAAGTGATCGGGCAGTGGCAGGTCGACCCTGCGCCGGCGCGGGAAGAGCTCCGCTGCCGCTTCGACACGGGCCTGCACCTCCGGGTCGGCGAGCTCCGTCCAGGCGACTCCGACCTCGACGTCTTCGAGCTCCAGCTCTTCCAGCGTGAGCCCCGGGGTGAGCGCCTCCATCATGCGGGCGCAGCCGGCGACGTCGCGCGCCATCGGGCCGGCGTGGTCGAAGCTCGGCGCGAGCGGGAAGCAGCCGTCGAGGGGCACGAGGCCGTAGGTCGGCTTGAAGCCGACGATCCCGCAGCAGGCCGCTGGGATCCGGATCGAGCCTCCCGAGTCGGTTCCGAGCGCCGCCTCGGCGAGCCCGGCCGCGAGAGCAGCCGCCGAGCCACCGCTCGAGCCGCCGGCGACACGACCTGCGGCGAGCGGGTTCGGCACGGTGCCGAAGTGCGGGTTCTCGGAGGTCGTTCCGAAGGCGAACTCGTGCAGGTTGGTCTTGCCGACGTTGGCGTAGCCCGCTGCTTCGAGCCGCCGGACCGCCTCCGCGGTCTCAGCTGGCACGTGCTCGGCGAAGAGAATCGACCCGTAGGTGGTGACGAGCCCGGCGGTGTCGAAGAGGTCCTTGACAGCGAGAGGGATGCCCCCACTTGGAGCCTCCGGCCGGGCGAGAAAAATACCTTCGAGCTGGGTCACAGTCCCGGCGCTATTTCGACACAGATGAGTGCGGAAATTCTCATTACGCTCGCCTCGGGGAGGAGGCCGGGCGAACCGTACTAAGGGACCAAGGGCCTCTTACGGCTTGCATCAGCCGCGATGCTCAGCCGCCGGAGCCGGGCTTTGCCCGGCGGGAGGCTCGCTACGACAAGACGGCTCGAAGCGAACGTCGAACCGGCGGCTCCTGAAACGCCGGAGCCGAGCCTCCACCCGCAAGGAGGGGGCTCACGGGGGAACCAGGGGTTCCCCCGTGCTCCGAACCAGGGGTTTCCCCGTGCTACTCAGTCGACGGCGAGGTAGATGAGCGCGATTACGACCGTCGCCGCGAAGAGCAGCAGGAAGAGCCCGAACAGCGCGAGGCCGAGCCTCAGGTTCTTGCGCTCGAGCTCGGCGCCGCTCATCCGATCAGCGGATCCAGCGCGAGCGCGACGAAGAGCAGCGCCAGGTAGAGGAGCGAGTACTTGAACAGCGCGCGCGCGCGAGGCGTCGTCGTCTCGCGCCGCAGCCGCCAGGCCAGGCGCAGGAAGAGGGCCCCGAGCAGCAGCGCCGTAGCCAGGTAGAGGACCCCTGCCGTATGCCAGGCGAACGGCAGCAGCGTGACCGCAACGAGCACGAGCGAGTACCAGACGATCTGCCTCGCCGTCTCGTCGTCTCCGCGCACGACCGGCAGCATCGGGATCCGCGCAGCCGCGTAGTCGCGCTTGATCACGAGCGCGAGCGCCCAGAAGTGCGGCGGTGTCCAGAAGAAGACGATCAGGAAGAGGAACAGCGCGGGCACGGTCAGGTTGCCCGTCGCGGCAGCCCAGCCGACGAGCGGCGGCACCGCGCCGGCCGCGCCGCCGATGACGATGTTTTGCGGCGTCGAGCGCTTGAGCCAGCGCGTGTAGACGAGCACATAGAACAGGTTCCCGACGAGCGCGAGCACCGCCGTCAGCACGTTCACGAGGGAGGCGAGCAGTACGAACGAGAAGGCCGAGAGCGTGAGCCCGAACTCCAGCGCCCGCGCGGGCGTGACGCGCTCTTCCGCGACGGGCCGGTGGCCGGTGCGCCGCATCAGGCGGTCGAGATCGCGGTCGAGCACGTGGTTGAGGGCGCTCGCTCCGCCGCAGGCCAGCGCCAGGCCCGCCATCGTGACGGCGAAGGTCGAGAGGTCGGGCACTCCGCCGGCGCCGACGAACATCCCCGCCGCGCCGGTCAGCAGTAGCAGCGTCATGATCCGCGGCTTGGTCAGCGTTACGTAGTCACGCCACGACGCCGCGGCGACGGGCTCGCCGCGGAAGCACCAGGCTGCGGCCACCAGCGCTGAGGCGAGCGAAAGGCCTGCCAGGACCAGGTGCGCGGGCCGCGGAGTGACGAGCGCAGCCGCCAGGAAGGAGACGAGCGCGGCGAGCGCAGGCACGAGCAGGCGCCGGTGCGCGACCCAGGCGGCGGCGACGAGCGCAACGAGCGGCGGCAGCGCCAGCGCCGAGAGCCCGCGATGGGCGGCCCCCAGCTCGAGCGCGCCGCTGAGCACGGCAACCCCGCAAGCCGCTGCCGCGGCGAGCGCCGTCAGGCGCAGCCAGGGCCCGGGGGTCAGCTCAGGCACGGGCCTCCGCGATCCGCTGCCGCAGGTCGCGCAGCGGTCTCGGGCTCGAGACGTAGGGCACCGTGTCGAAGTTGTGCGGCGGCGGCGGCGAGGTCGTGTACCACTCGAGGGTGTCGGCGAGCCACGGGTCGTTGACCGCCCGGGTGCCGGAGCGTGAGGTCTTGACGACGTTCCAGGCGAAAACGAGGATCCCGAGAGTCATCACGCCCGAGCCGATCGTCGAGGTGAGGTTGTACCACTCCCAGAGCCCGCCCTGGCTGTAGGTGTAGATACGCCGCGGCATCCCGAGCAGCCCGAGCATGTGCATCGGGAAGAACGTCAGGTTCATGCCGACGAAGATCAGCCAGAAGCTGATCTTGCCCAGCCGTTCGCTGAGCATGCGCCCGAACATCTTCGGCCACCAGTAGGCGAGCCCGGCGAAGATCCCGAACAGCGAGCCGCCGAAGAGCACGTAGTGCAGGTGCGCGACCACGTAGTAGGTGTCCGTGACCTGCCAGTCCACCGGGTAGGCGGCGACGAAGATCCCCGAGAGCCCGCCGATCGTGAAGACGGCGATGAAGCCGAGCGCGAACAGCATGGGCGTGTCGAAGTGGATGTTCCCGCGCCAGGTGGTGGCGAGCCAGTTGAAGATCTTGATCCCGGTCGGCACCGCGATGATCATCGACGAGATCATGAAGAATCCCTGCAAATAGCCGGGTAGGCCGACCGCGAACATGTGGTGCGCCCAGACGAGCATCGAGTAGAACCCGATCGCCACCGTCGAGAGCGCGATCGCCGTGTAGCCGAAGATCGGCTTGCGCGCGAAGACGGGAATCACCTCGGAGACGATCCCCATCGCGGGCAGGATCATGATGTAGACCTCGGGGTGCCCGAAGAACCAGAAGACGTGCTGGAAGAGCACCGCGTTGCCACCCTCCTGCGGGATGAAGAAGTGCGTGCCGGCCTGGCGGTCGAGCAGCAGCAGCGTCAGCCCGGCCGAGAGCGCCGGCAGCGCGACCACCAGTAGCGCCGAGTAGACCTCCATCGTCCAGACGAAGAGCGGCATGCGCATCCACGACATGCCCGGGGCGCGCATGTTGTGGATCGTCACGAGGAGATTGATCGCCCCCGCGAGCGAGGAGATCGTCAGGACGTGCAGCGAGAGGATCCAGAGGTCGATCCCGTGGCCCGGCGTGTAGGGCAGCTCGGTCAGCGGCACGTAGCCCGTCCAGCCGCCCTTCGGAGCGCCGCCGGCGGCGAACCAGCTCGAGTAGAGGATGACCCCGCCGAGCAGGAAGAGCCAGTACGAGAGCGCGTTCAGGCGCGGGAACGCCATGTCGCGCGCGCCGATCATCAGCGGCACCAGGTAGTTGCCGAAGCCCGCGAGGATCGGCACGACGACGAGGAAGATCATCGTCGTCCCGTGCATCGTGAAGAGCTCGTCGTAGGAGTTGCGCGTGACGAAGGTCTCGTTCGGCGTCGCCAGCTGGGCGCGCATCAGCAGCGCCAGAAGGCCGCCGAGCCCGAAGAAGGTCAGGCTCGTGACGATGTAGAGGATCCCGATCCGCTTGTGGTCGACCGTCGTCAGCCAGCTCGAGATCGGGCCGCGAGAGACGATGACCGATACCGGAGGCCGCTCCGCTCTAGCCGCCACTGCCGCCTCCCTGCTTGAAGCGCTGGCCGAGGTACGCGATCAGCGCGTTCAGCTGTGTGTCGTTCCAGGTCTTGCCCACGGCCGGCATGCTGCCGGTTCCCTCGTGGAGCAGCGTCGTCAAGGCTTTGCGGTCCTTGAGGAGCGGGCTCTGCGCGATCGCCGGGCCGATGTCTCCCTGGCCCGCGAGGCCGTGGCACTTCGCGCACACGCCGACGAACGTCTCCTTGCCGAGGGCGAGCGGAGAGCTGCGCCGTTCGCGCAGCCAGGCGTCGTACTCGGCCTGGGGGAGCACGTCCACCCGCGCGATCATCGCCGCGTGCTGGACGCCGCAGAACTCGGCGCACTGGCCGCGGAAGGTGCCGAGCTTCGAGGGCGTGAAGGTCATGGTGTTCTTCTTGCCGGGAATCGCGTCGAGCTTGCCGCCGAGCGCCGGGACCCACCAGCTGTGGTTGACGTCGTCGCCGATGATCCTCAACCGGACGACGCGGTTGTACGGCAGTCGCAGGTGGTCGACGGCGGTCGTCCCGTCCGGGTAGATGAACTCCCAGTAGAACTGGTGGCCTTCGACCCGGATTACCTCCACTCCGGCGGCGGAGCTCTCCTCGGAGGAGACTTTGAAGAAGACGAAGGCCGCGATGATCGCGAGGATCACGACCGGCCCCGCCGTCCAGGCGAGCTCGAGGTTCGTGTGGCCGCGGATCTGCGGCCCCTCGACCTCGCGCGGCCGGCCGCGGCTGCGGTAGCGGACGACGAACAGGATCAGCGCGCCTTCGACGAGCACGAAGATTCCGCCCGTGATGCCGAGGATCAGCCAGTACATGTCGCGGATGCTGGCCGCGTCGGGCGAGGCCGGCTCCGGCGGAGCGATCCCGCCGTTGCCCGCGGCGGCGGCACTCGCGAGCGCCAGCGCGATCAAGACGACGAGAAGGAGAAGCGTGCGGCGCACGGGCGGTGGCATTCTAAGAGCGATGCCCGAACGCACGCGCGTGCAACTCCCGACCGGGGTGGGCGAACGCCTCGAGGTCTTTGTCAACGGGGTCGCCCAGCGGCCCGGCCGCGACTTCCGGCGGGAGGGCGGCGAGCTCGTCTTTGACCGCCGTCTGGCGCGGGAAGGGCAGCTCGGCTTCTGGCGTTGGCTCTCGCTCTTCCTCGGCGTCGCGGGCACCTACCGGCAGAACGACAGCGTGGACGTGGTCTACGAGCAGGCCGGCCGCCGCGTGGTGGCCGCGGGTCTGCCGCTCATCAGCGAGGACTGAGGGCTAGTCCGCGAGCGCGAGCACCTCGTCGAGGACGCCCAGGCCCTCGTCGAGCTCCTCGCGGGTGATCGTCAGGGGCGGCGCGACGATGACCACGTTCCAGTGGGTCATCAGGTAGAGGCCCTTCTCCATCGCCGCCTTCATGATCCCGGCGATCGGCGCGAGCGCCTCGCCCGTCGCGTTGAACGGGACGAGCGGCTCGCGGGTCTCTCGGTCGCGCACGAGCTCGATGCCCCAGAAGAGGCCTTTGCCGCGCACCTCGCCGATCGACGGGTGGCGCTCGGCCAGCCGCGGCAGCTCCTCGGCCAATACCTCGCCCATCGCGGCGGAGTTCTCGACGATGCCCTCCTCCTGGAAGGCCTCGATCGAGGCGATCGCCGCGGCGCAGGCGAGCACGTGGCCGGAGTAGGTGAGCCCGCCGGCGAAGTACTTGTCCTGCACCCAGTCGGCGATCTTCTGGTTGACGATCATCGCCCCGAGCGGCACGTAGCCCGAGTTGATCCCCTTCGCGACGGTGAGGATGTCGGGGACGACGTTCCAGTTGTCGCAGCCGAACCACTTGCCGGTGCGGCCGAACCCGGCCATCACCTCGTCGAGGATGAGCAGGATCCCGTGGCGGTCGCACACCTCGCGGATCGACTCGAGGTAGCCGTCGGGCGGGACGATGATCCCGTTCGTCCCGACGATCGTCTCCATGATCACCGCGGCGACGTTCTGCGGGCCCTCGTACTGGAGGATCTCCTCGAAGTGGGGCGCGCCCGAGCAGACGGGGCACGGGTCGGGATGGCCGGCGGGGCAGCGGTAGGTGTAGGGGTCGAGCATCCGCACGACACCGGGAATCCCCGGCTCGGCGGGCCAGCGGCGCGGGTCGCCGGTGAGCGTGATCGCGCCAGCGGTCGCGCCGTGGTAGGAGCGGTAACGGGCGATCACCTTGTGCCGTCCCGTGTACCAGCGCGCCAGCTTGATCGCGTTCTCGTTGGCCTCGGCGCCGCCGTTGGTGAAGAACGACATGGTCAGGTCGCCGGGCGTGACCTCCGCGAGCAGGCGCGCGAGCTCGGAACGCGTCTCGTGCGCCATCGGGGGCCCGATGGTGGTCAGCTTCTGCGCCTGCTCCACAATCGCGGCGACCACCTTCGGATGCTGGTGGCCGATCGAGACGTTCACGAGCTGCGAGGCGAAGTCGAGGTAGCGGTTGCCGTCGTGGTCCCAGAAGTAACGGCCCTCGGCGCCTGCGATCGGCAGCGGGTTGATCTGGTCCTGCACCGACCAGGAGTGCAGGACGTGCGCGCTTGTCCAGCTCCTGGATTCGCTTTGCGTCGAGCCCCTGTTCGACCGCCATACGGCGATCCTACCGCCGCCGCGCTAGGCTGGCAGCGACTCGAAGGAGGCCGGTATGACCGAGGTTGCGGAGCAGTTCACCGAAGAGCAGTCAGGCGAGACCGCGCGCATCACCCACTGGATCGACGGCGCTCCCGTCGAGGGCACCTCCGGGCGCAGCGGGCCCGTCTTCAACCCGGCAACCGGCGTCCAGAGCGCCGCGGTCGACTTCGCCAGCCCCGAGGAGGTCGACGCGGCCGTGCAGGCGGCGAAGCGTGCCTTCGAGAGCTGGCGCACGATGTCGCTCTCGCGCCGCACCGAGATCTTCTTCCGCATCCGCGAGCTCGTCCACGACCACTCCGACGACCTCGCGCGCCTGCTGACGCTCGAGCACGGCAAGGTCTTCTCCGACGCGAAGGGCGAGGTGGCGCGCGGGCTCGAGGTGATCGAGTTCTGCTGCGGGATCGCCCAGCTGATCAAGGGCGAGCACTCCGAGCAGGCCTCGACCGGGGTCGACGTCTACTCGATCCGGCAGCCGCTCGGCGTCGTCGGCGGGATCACGCCGTTCAACTTCCCGGCGATGGTGCCCATGTGGATGTGGGCGCCGGCGATCGCCTGCGGAAACACCTTCGTCCTCAAGCCCTCCGAGAAGGACCCCTCCGCCTCGATGCTGACGGCCGAGCTGCTGAAGGAGGCCGGTCTTCCGGACGGCGTCTTCAACGTCGTGCACGGCGACAAGGTCGCGGTGGACGCGGTCCTCGAGCACCCCGACATCTCCGCGGTCAGCTTCGTCGGCTCGACCCCGATCGCCCGTTACGTCTACGAGACCGGAACGAAGAACGGCAAGCGCGTCCAGGCGCTCGGCGGGGCGAAGAACCACATGATCGTCCTCCCCGACGCCGACATCGACATGGCCGCCGACGCCGCCGTCAGCGCCGGCTACGGCTCGGCGGGCGAGCGCTGCATGGCCGTCTCGATGCTCGTCGCCGTCGGTCACGCAGCCGACGAGCTCGTGGGCGCGATCAAGGAGCGCCTCCCGAACGTGAAGGTGGGCGACGGGATGAACCCCGACTCCGAGATGGGCCCGCTCGTCACGCGCGAGCACCGCGACAAGGTGGCCTCCTACATCGAGAAGGGCGCCGACGAGGGCGCGACGATCATCACTGACGGGCGCGAGACGACGCCGGACGGGAACGGATTCTTCCTCGGCGTCACGCTGATGGACGACGTCAAGCCCGAGATGGACGTCTACAAGGACGAGATCTTCGGTCCCGTGCTCGGCGTCACCCGCGTCGAGACCTACGACCAGGCCGTCAAGCTCGTGAACGACAACCCGTACGGCAACGGCGTCGCGATCTTCACCCGCGACGGCGGCGTCGCCCGCCAGTTCCAGTTCGACGTCAAGGCGGGCATGGTCGGCGTCAACGTGCCGATCCCGGTGCCGGTCGCCTACTACTCGTTCGGCGGCTGGAAGAACTCGCTCTTCGGCGACCTGCACATCTACGGGCCCGAGGGGATCCAGTTCTACACGCGCGGGAAGGTCGTCACCTCGCGCTGGCCAGATCCGGCCACGAGCAAGGTCGACCTGGGCTTCCCGCAGACGCGGTGAGGCGTCGCTTGCGACGCCGACCAGAAGAGGCCGTGCCGGCTTTGCCGGTACGGCCGTCTTTGACAATCGGCGTCGCCCTCTTCGAGGGCGCCGAGGAGCTGGACTGGGCCGGGCCGTGGGAGGTGCTGGCCGCGTGGGCGGAGCAGTGGCCCGACGACGGCGTGCGGGTGTTCACGCTCGCGCGCGAGGACGGCCCCGTCACCTGTGCCAAGGGGCTGCGCGTCCTCCCGGACGAGACGTGGGAGACCGCGCCGCCGCTCGACGTGCTCGTCTACCCGGGCGGACGCGGGACGCGGAAGGAGCTGGCGGACGAGGCGGTACTGGACTGGATTCGTGGCCTCGCCGGCAACGGCGCGCTCGTGACCAGCGTCTGCACGGGCTCGCTCGTGCTGGCGGCGGCGGGCCTGCTCGACGGCAAGCCGGCGACGACGCACTGGGGCTCGCTCGAGCTGCTGCCGACCCTCGGCAACGAGATCGAGGTCCGGCCCGACGACCGCTTCGTCGACACCGGCGAGGTGATCACCGCGGCGGGAGTCTCGGCCGGGATCGACATGGCGCTGCACCTGGTCGCGCGGCTCCATTCGCCCGAGCGCGCCCGCGAGGTGCGGCGCTATATCCAGTACGACCCGGAGCCGCCGGTCTAGACCGCGACAATCGCGCTTCGTGCCCGTAGCCATGCGGGAGCCGCGATCGGGAGGCTAGGCGACGATAGGCTGCGGCGCGGCGTCGATCAGGCGGTCGAGCAGGGCGCGGTCGCCTGAGATCGAGACGCCGTCCAGCCGCCGCTCGATGAAGAGGTAGTACAGCCCTTCGGCGTCGCCTTCGACGACGACGTCGGGGTCGTCGATCGGGCCTGTGTACGCGACGCCGTCGACGAGTGATGCGATCTCGTCGCCGACCCGGAACTCGAAGCGGCCGGCGGGCGCGAGCGGACCGAGGATCATGTCGACCGGGCAGGCGAGCCAGCCGGGGAAGAGCTCGTCGTCGGCGGTCGGCGGCCCGAGCGAGCGGGCGCCCCAGAGTGCGAGCTCCCGCATGACCGACTTCAGCTCGAGGCCGTAGTCCGTCAGCTCGTAGACGCGGGAAGCGGCCGGTGGCGGCAGCGTCTTCTTCGTGACGACGCCCGCCGTCTCGAGGTCGCGGAGCCGGGCCGCGAGGATGTTCGTCCCGATTCCGGGCAGGCCCTCGGCAAGGTCGGTGTAGCGCTTCGGCCCCTGCAGTAGCTCGCGGACGACGAGCAGGGCCCAGCGGTCGCCGACGACGTCGAGGGTGTGGGCCACCGGGCAGTACTGGTCGTAGTGCTTCGCCATGCGCTGGATCATAGCGACTGAGCTTGCTGTTGTGAAGGTTCGACTTGCAAAACACAAGTCATTTCTGTTAGATTGCAAGCAAGCCTTCCCTACGCAAGCGAAAGGACTGAACCCTCATGGTGGCTACGGAACGACGGAAATGGCTGGCGCTGGCGCTTCTGAGCGCGGTCCAGTTCATGGTCGTCCTGGACATCGCGATCGTGAACGTCGCGCTGCCCTCGATCAAGATCGACCTCGGGTTCTCCCAGGAGAACCTCCAGTGGGTGATCAGCGCCTACGCCCTCTTCTTCGGCGGCTTCCTGCTCCTGGGCGGCCGGGCGGCCGACCTGCTCGGTCGGCGGCGGCTCTTCCTCGCCGGCCTCGTCCTGTTCACGCTCTCCTCGCTGCTGGCGGGCCTGGCCTGGTCGGAGGGGTCGCTGATCGCGGCGCGCTCGTTCCAGGGGCTCGGCGCGGCGGTGATTTCCCCGGCGGCGCTGTCGATCCTCTCGACGACGTTCACCGAGGGCCGTGAGCGCAACATCGCGCTCGGCGTCTGGGGCGCGGTCGGCGGCTTCGGCGCCGCGGCCGGCGTCCTGCTCGGCGGCGTGCTCACGGAGACGCTGAGCTGGCCGTGGATCTTCTTCGTCAACGTGCCGGTCGGCGTGGCGGCCTTCTTCCTCGCCCCGCGTCTCCTCGCCGAGAGCCGCGACACGACCGTGAAGTCGTTCGACGCCCTCGGCGCCGTGCTCGTGACGGGCGGGCTCGTGTCGCTCGTGTACGCGATCACCCAGAGCGGCACGTACGGCTGGGGCTCGGGGCGAACGATCGGCGTCATCGCGGCGTCGGTCGCGCTGCTGGCCGCGTTCGGCTGGTGGGAGCGGCGACACGCCGAGCCGCTGATGCGCTTCGGGATCCTCCGCACGAAGACGGTCGCGGGCGCGAACGTCGGCGGGCTGATCCTCGGGACGGCCACGTTCTCGCTGTTCCTGATGCTGACGCTGTACATGCAGCAGGTGCTCGGCTACTCACCCATGAAGACCGGCGTGGCGTATCTCGCAGTCGCCGGGAGCGCGATCCTCTGGTCGGGGGTCGCGGCGCAGCTCGTGAACCGCATCGGCGTGAAGCCGGTGCTCGTCACCGGGATGGTCGCGCTGACGAGCGGGCTCGTGTACTTCACGCAGGTCTCCGTGCACGGCTCGTACCTCCGCGACCTGCTGCCGGGCTTCCTGCTCGTGGGCGTCGGCCTCGGCTTCTCCTTCGTGCCGATCTCGATCGCTGCGCTCGCCGGGGTCCGCCCCGCCGAGGCGGGCCTCGCATCCGGTCTGTTCAACACGACACAGCAGATCGGCGGCGCGCTCGGTATCGCGGTGCTGTCGACGATCGCGACGTCGCGGACCTCAGACGCAGTCGCTGCGGGGACGGCGCAGCCGTCGGCGCTCGTGCATGGGTTCACCGGCGCCTTCGTCGTCGGCGCCGGCATCGCAGCGGTCGGCATCGTCGCGGCACTGACCCTCATCCGGCGCGACGAGCTCGAGCAGGCCCCGGAGCAGCTGGAGCCCGTGCTCGACCTCGCGGCGTAGGCAATTCGCTCGTGGGGGAGCTTCGGCTCCCCCACGAGAGCTAGGCGACCGCCGTCCTGGATTTCAGCTCCTGGCCGAACCGCGCCCGCGCGACGTACTGCCCGATCCCCGGCGAGGCGACCAGCTCGTCGCCTTCGACGAGCACGTGGCCGCGCAGCAGCACGACCTCCGGCGAGCCCGTCACCTCGGTGCCCTCGTACAGGTTGTAGTCGGTCTTGGAGTGCTGGTTCGCGGCGGTGATCGTCAGCTTCCTCTCGGGGTCGAAGACCACGATGTCCGCGTCGGAGCCAACCGCGATCGTTCCCTTGCGCGGGTAGAGCCCGAACAGCTTCGCGGGGCTCGTCGCCAGCAGCTCGACCATGCGGTTGAGCGAGATCCGGCCGGCGCGCACGCCGAACTCGTGGATCATGTGCAGCCGGTTCTCGAGCCCGGGGCCGCCGTTCGGGATCTTCGAGAAGTCGTCCTTGCCGAGCGACTTCTGGCCGTCCCAGAGGAACGCGCAGTGGTCGGTCGAGATCGCCGAGAGCTTGTCGGTGCGCACGGCGTTCCAGAGGTGCTCCTGGTTCTCCTTGTCGCGGGGCGGCGGCGTGTAGACGTACTTCGCGCCCTCGAAGTTCGGCTTCTCCAGGTAGGTGTAGTCGATGAAGAAGTACTGGGTGCAGGTCTCGCCCCAGACGTCCCAGCCTTTGTCGCGGGCGAGCTCGATCGGCTCGATCGACTCCTTGCACGAGACGTGCACGACGTAGAGCGGCGAGCCCGCCACACGCGCGAGCTGGATCGCCCGGTTCGTCGCCTCGCCCTCGGTCTCCGGCGGGCGGGTGAGCGCGTGGTACTTGGGCTCGGTCTTGCCCTCGGCGAGCGCTTTCTTCACGAGCACGTCGATCGCGTCGCCGTTCTCGGCGTGCACCATCACGAGCGCACCCGTCTCTGCGGCGACCTCCATGGTCTTGAAGAGCGTCTCGTCGCTCACCATCAGCGCGCCCTTGTAGGCCATGAAGAGCTTGTACGAGGTGATCCCTTCGTCGGGGAGCGTGGCCAGCTCCTCGAGCGTGCCTCCCTCGTCCAGGTCGGTGACCGCCATGTGGTAGCCCATGTCGATCACCTGCTTGCCGTTGGCCTTCGCGCGCCAGTCGGCGATCGCATCGGCGAAGGTCGAGCCCTGCGGCTGGATGATGAAGTCCACGTGGCAGGTCGTGCCGCCGAACGCCGCGGCGGTCTGGCCCGACTCGACGTCGTCGATCGTGGTCGTCCCGCCGAACGGCATGTCCAGGTGCGTGTGCGGGTCGACGAGCCCCGGCAGCACGTACTTGCCGGTTGCGTCGATCACCTTGTCGGCGGCGACGTCGAGCGACTCGCCGATCAGCGTCACGGTCTCGTCCTCGACGTAGATGTCGGCGACGTAGTCGTCGGCGGCGGTGATGACCCGTCCGCCCTTGATCAGTACAGACATCCCGGCCCTCCTCTGGCGATCAGCGCGAGCGTAGAAGAAAACGGGGCCCCTCGCGAGCGAGAGGCCCCGTCAGTTGGCTCAGCTCGGTGGCCTACGCGCCTCCGGGCGTGACCTTGATGGCCTCCTTCTTCCAGCTGTCGCCGTTGACGTCGACGCCCTCGGCGTCGAGCTCGTCGACCGCGCGCTGGGCGATGTCGGTCATGTAGGCGTCCGCGCTCGGTGCCTTCGAGATCACCTTGAACTGCTGGGCGATCTGCGCCGTGCGGTCGTACGCCGCCTTGTTCATCACGCCGATCCCGTCCGGGGCCGGCCAGATGAGCGCGTTGATCTCGTTCATCATCCAGGTCTGGTGGCCCTTGCCGAGCGTGGGGCCGTTGTCCACCACGATCTGAGTGCACTCCGCGAGGTGATCGCGGCAGTAGGCCCAGCCCTTGAAGCTCGCGGCCAGGAACTTGGTCGCCGTCTCCTGGTTGTCCTTGTCCTTGATCCAGTCGCCGCGGACGAAGACGCCGTCCTCGAGCATTCCGGTGCCGGCGTCCTCCATCGTGATCACGTTCAGGTCGCTCGGTGTGTAGAGCTTGCCCGTCTTGGGGTTCTTCGTCTCGAGCACCTGGGCGAGCTCGTTGTAGGTCATTGCCGCCGCCGCGTCGACGTCGCGATTGAGGAACAGGTTCATGTTGAACGGCTGGTTGACGATGGTCACGCCCGTCTTCGGGTCGATGTTGTTCTTGTTCAGCGCTGCGTAGAGCTCGTTCTCGTTCCCGCAGCACCACACGCCGACCTTCTTCCCCGCCATCTGGCCGATCGAGGTGATGTTCGAGTCCTTCCACGTCAGCTCGGTCATGCCGCTGCGCGTGAAGACCTGGGCGATGTTGACCAGGTCCTGGCCCTTGTCGCGGGAGGCCAGCAGGCTCGGCAGCCAGTCGATTCCGAACTCGGCCTGCTTCCCGAGCACGACCTGCTCGGGCGTGATGCTCGGCCCGCCGATCTTGAGGTTGACGTCGAGGCCCTCTTCGTCGTAGAAGCCCTTGGCCTTGGCGGCGTAGTAGCCGGCGAACTGGGCCTGCGTGACCCACTTGAGCTGAAGCGTCACCTTCTTCTTCGCACCGCCGGTACTCTCGCTCTCCGACGACTTGCTGCTCCCGCCGCCGCAGCCGGCGACGAGAATGCCCACGAGCAGCGCGAGCCCCGCAAGCAGGAACCTTCGACTCCTCATTCGTTCCCCTTTCGGTTCGATGACCTCGGTCCTGACCGCGCCATTCTGACCTGTGCTCACTCCGTGTGGAAGTCCCGTCTGGACGGATCCCACGATGTGGTCAGTCGCTCGGCCAGCGCGACGGCGCCGTAGAAGAGGATTCCGAACGCGCTGGCCATCACGATCCCGGCCCAGGCCACGGGGAAGTTCGAGTACGCCGAAGCGTTCAGGATCGTCACGCCGAGCGCCGTGATCGGCCCGCCGAAGTACTCGCCGACGATCGCCCCGATCATCGAGAGCACGCTCGCGATCTTCAGTCCCGCGAAGAGGTGCGGCAGCGACGCGGGGATCCGCACGCGCCGGAAGACGGTTCCGCGGCCGGCAGCGTAGGAGCGCATCAGCTCGATCGAGCGCGGGTCGACCGAGGTGAGGCCACGCACCGTGGTGATCAGCACCGGGAAGTAGCAGAGCACCGCGGCGATCGCCATCTTCGAGAACGGGTTCAGCAGGCCGAACCAGTCGTTCATGATCGGTGCGAAGGCGATGATCGGGATCGCGTTCGCGGCGACCGCGAACGGCATGAACGCCGTGCCGAGCGGGCGGAAGGCGGCGAAGATCAGCGCGCTCAGGATCCCGAGGCTGGAGCCCAGCGCGAAGCCGCCGAGCGCTTCCTTGAACGTGTAGATGCCCGCGTCCCAGAGGGTCCCACGCTCGTCCCAGAACGTTTGGGCGATCACGCTCGGCTTCGGGAGCAGGAACTCCTGGACGTTGAAAGCGGCGACGAGGCCCTGCCAGGCGAGGATGCCGATCGCGAAGACGGCGAACGCCGGCGCCCACTCGACCAGGCTGTGCTTGACGGCTGCGTAGCTCATTCCGCCTCCGCGCTGACGACGTCGGCGCCTCCGGCGGCCAGCCGCTCGCGCACGTCGGTCACGAGCTCGAAGAAGCGCGGCTCTTCTCGCGTGCGCCCGGTGCGAGGCTGTGGCAGGTCCACCTCGACGATGCCCGCGACCCGGCCGGGTCGCGCCGACATGACCACGACTCGCGTCGAGAGGAACACCGCCTCCGGGATCGAGTGCGTGACGAAGACGATCGTCGAGCCACTCGCGTCCCAGATCCGCAGCAGCTCGAGGTTCAGCCGCTCGCGCGTCATCTCGTCCAGGGCGCCGAAGGGCTCGTCCATCAGCAGCAGCGCCGGATCGAACGAGAGCGCGCGGGCGATCGCGACCCGCTGCTGCATCCCGCCCGAGAGCTGCCACGGGTGGTTGTCCTCGAAGCCCTCGAGCTCCACCAGCTCGAGCAGCTCCCGTACGCGGGCGGCACGCTTCTCTCGGCTCCACTTCAGCAGCTCGAGCGGCAGCGCGATGTTCTTCGAGACCGTCCGCCAGTCGTAGAGCACCGCCTCCTGGAAGACGATTCCGTAGTCGTGGTCGAGCCGGGCACGGTGAGCGGGCTTGCCGTTGACCTCGACGATGCCTTCGCTCGGCTCGATCAGGTCGCCGATGATCCGCAGCAGCGTCGACTTGCCGCAGCCGGAAGGGCCGATCAGCGAGACGAACTCCCGCGGGCGGACCTCGAGATCGATCCCGGTCAGCGCCGTCACGCCCGTCTTGAACGACTTCGAGAGGCCCTTGATCGAGACGGCCGGCTGGGTCTCGTTCAAGCGACGTTCTCCGGGGCTCGCCGCAGCACGAGGCGCTCCGCGATCAGGACGGCGGCGAAGAACGCGAGCCCGAGGGCCGCGCACACGATGTTGGTCGCCCACAGCCGCGTGGGGGCGGTCGAGTAATACTGGTTGAAGTTGACGATTGCGCCGCCGAGCCCATCCTGGATTGACGCCGGCGTCTCGCCGATGATCGCCCCGATCACGCACGCGGTCGCAGAGATCTTCAGCGCCGAGAAGACGAACGGCAGCGAGGCGGGCAGGCGCAGCTTCCAGAGCACGTCGTTGCGGCTCGCGGCGTAGGAGCGCATCAGCTCGAGGGAGCGCGGGTCGGGTGAGAGCAGGCCGCGCAACGTGTTCATGGCCACCGGGAAGAAGGTCAGGTAGGCGGCGATCACCGAGACGGCGATCCACGGCTCGACGCCCTTGGTGCCCAGGCCGAGGACGACCATCGGAGCCACCGCGAGGATCGGCACCGTCTGCGAGATGACGATGTACGGCAAGAGGCCGCGACGCAGGATCCGGGAGTGGGCGAGCAGGACTGCGAGGGCGAAGCCGATCACCCCGCCGAGAAGGAAGCCGGTCAGCGCCTCCTTGCCGGTGAAGAGCGCCCAGTGCCACTCGTAGTGGAGCAGGGTCGGTCCTCCCGGCTGAAGCGGCTCCGTCAGCACCCTCAGCATCTCGTGGATGTGCGGCATCGTCGTCTCGTTGACCGGGAACGGCCACGTGATGCTGAGGCGCTCGCCGATCCAGCGATAGGCCTCCCAGACCCCCCAGAAGAAGGCCAGCCCGACGATTACCAGCGCGACTCGCTTCGCTCCCCGTGCCGTGTGGGCGCCCCTTGGCCGCTGCGGCTGCTCGATCGCGACGGTGGCCACCGGCGATGATTACCACACTCCGGCCGACGAAGTTAGAGTCGTCCCGTGCCTCTCGATCCCGCGAGAACCGTCGCCGAGTTGAAGGAGTTGCGCGAGCTCACGGGCGACGAGAACGGTGCGCAGCGCGTCGCCTGGACGGAGACCTGGGAGACCGCGCGCGGCTGGTTGCGCGAGAAGCTCGCGGCCCTGCCGCTGGAAGAGGAGATCGACGAGGCCGGCAATCAGTGGTGGACGCTGCGCGGGGCCAGTGAGCAGGAGGTGCTGATCGGAGGGCACATCGACTCGGTCCCGAACGGCGGCTGGCTCGACGGGGCGCTGAACGTGGTCGCGGGTGTCGAGGTGATGCGCCGCCTGGCCGAGGAGGGCGAGCCGGCGGTGACCGTGCGGCTCGTGAACTGGGCCGACGAGGAGGGGGCGCGCTTCGGGCGCTCGCTCTTCGGCTCGAGTGCGGCGGCCGGCTCGATGGCCGACCAGGACGAGCTGCGGCAGCGTCACGACGCCGAGGGGATCGCGCTCCCGGAAGCGCTCAGCGAGCACGGGGTCGAGCTCGACGGCGCGCTCGCTGCGCGCAAGCAGCTCGAGCACGCCGCGGCCTACCTCGAGCTGCACATCGAGCAGGGGCCGGTGCTCGAGTCGATCGACCTCGCGCTGGGCGTCGTGCTCGGCACCTTCGGCGTCGAGCGCCACCAGGTCACCTTCACCGGCCAGGCCGCGCACGCGGGCTCGACGCCGATGGACAAGCGCCGTGACGCGCTGGCGGGGGCGGCCAAGCTCGAGCTCGAGATCCGCGAGATCGCGAAGCGCACCGGCGAGGGCGCCGTCTGCACGATGGGCGGGGTCGTCACCAAGCCGGGGATCGTCACCTCGGTCGTCGAGACCGCCGAGTGCCTGCTCGACCAGCGACACCTCGACGCGACGAAGCTCGCCGAGATGCTGAGCAACGCGGAGGCGGCGTCGCGGCGCTTCGCCCAGGAGGAGGACGTCGAGGTCGCGTGGGAGCGGATCTGGAGCATCGAGCCGATCCTGTTCGACGAGGCGCTGATCGAGCTGGCGGACGAGTCGATTCGCGAGGTCGCCGGCGAGTCGCACCGCCTTCCTAGCGGCCCCCTGCACGACGCCGCCGAGGTCGCGCGCGCGGGAGTGCCCACCGTGATGCTCTTCGTCCAGAGCCTCCGTGGCCTCTCGCACACGAAGCTCGAGGACACGAAGGAAGAGCACCTCGAGCTCGCGGTTCAGGCGCTCGACCGGCTGGCGGACAAGACGATCGCCCGAGTCGCCGCCGGCTAAATCCCAGTTAGAAACAGTGAATCACAGTGACAGTCACAGTGACTGTCACTGTTCGTCAGAAGAAGCGCACCATGGCGACGCCCGCGGCCAGGAGCACGACGCCCGCAGCGCGGCCGGCGCTCAGCCCGTGCTCGCGGTAGAGCACGCCGAAGTGGTCGAGGAGGACCGCGCAGACGAGCTGCCCGAAGATCACGGCGGCGAACAGGTTGAGCGCGCCGAGGCGCGGCGCCGCCGCGACCGTGCTGGCCACGTAGCCCGCTCCGACCGCGCCGCCGAGCCACGCCCACCAGGGGATCTCTCCGAGCCTGTCGGTGTTGATCACGCCGCGCGTCGCGACCAGCGCGAGCAGGAACAGCAGCACGGTTCCGAGTCCGAACGAGATCATCGAGGCCCGGATCGGGCCACCGACCCACTCGGCCAGGCGCGCGTTGAGCCCGGCCTGAACCGGAAGCCCGCCGCCGGCGACGAACGCGAGCACGAGGAACACGAAGGCCATTGCGAGCGGATTTCGGGACGGTATGCTCGTTCCCCTGCCACTGACCGGGGAGGAGCAGATGCTGAGCTTTGGTGTGACCGTCCTGCCGGACCCGCCGTACACGCGGCTCGTCGAGGTGCTGCAGAAGGCCGAGGAGCAGGGCTTCGAGTACGGCTGGACCTACGACTCGCACATCCTCTGGCAGGAGAGCTACGCGCTGCTCGCGATCGCCGCGACGCAGACGAAGACCATCAAGCTCGGGCACTGCGTCACGAACCCCGGCATCCGTGACCCGACCATCACCGCGAGCTGGTACGCGACGATGCAGGACGTCTCGAACGGCCGGATGGTGATGGGCATCGGGCGCGGAGACTCCTCGCGTCGAGTTGTCGGCCTCAAACCGGTCAAGGTCGACGAGTTCGAACGCCGCCTGCGGATGATCAAGGACCTGATGAACGGCCGGAAGGTCGAGTGGAACGAGAAGGAGCTCGAGCTCACCTGGGTTCGCGACGAGCTGCCCGACGTGCCGATGCACGTCGCCGGCTACGGGCCGAGGGCGCTGGGCGTCGCCGGCCGCGTCGGCGACGGCGTGATCATCCAGCTCGCCGACCCGCAGATCATCCAGTGGATCATGGCCACCGCCCGGCAGGCCGCCGAGGAGGAGGGCCGCGATCCCGACGCCCTCCAGTGCATCGTCTGCGCCCCGAGCCACGTCTCCGACAACCTCGCCGAGGCGCGCGAGCAGGTGCGCTGGTTCCCGGCGATGGTCTCGAACCACGTCATGGACTTGATCGAGAAGTACGGCGCGAACTCGGACGAGATCCCGGAGGCGCTGACCGACTTCGTCAAGGCCCGCAAGTTCTACGACTACAAGGACCACAGCCGCGTGGGCGCGAAGCACGGTGAGTTCGTGACCGACGAGATCTGCGATCGCTTCTGCGTCCTCGGCAACACGAAGCAGGTGACCGAGAAGCTGCGCGAGCTCGAGGCGGTCGGCACCGACCAGTTCGACATCTATCTGATGACCGAAGGGGCGGACGAGACCCTCGCCGCGTACGGCAAGGACGTCATTCCGGAGTTCACGGGGGTGGCGGCATGAGGGTCGCTGGCTGCTGGTCGCGGCGGCCGCGCTCGTCGGTCGGTCCTGGCCGCCGCGTGCGGCTCGTCGAACAAGAGTGCCTCCTCGACCGGCTACGACCAGCGCGACCGGCGCGAGCTCGTGCACTCCCGACCAGCTCACCCTCATCAAGAAGGGCCAGCTGACGGTGGCGACGGACAACCCGGCCTTCCCGCCCTGGTTCGGCGGCGGAACGCCGAAGGGCTCGACGTGGAAGTTCAACGACCCGACGACCGGCAAGGGCTACGAGAGTGCCGTCGCCTACGCCGTCGCCAAGAAGCTCGGCTTCCAGCGGAGCGCGGTCAAGTGGGTCGTCGTCCCCTTCGAGCAGCTGTTCAAGCCGGGGAAGGCGGCCTACGACTTCGACATCAACCAGGTCTCGGTGACCCCGCAGCGCAAGCAGAGCGTCACCTTCAGCGACTCCTACTACGACACCAACCAGGCCCTCGTCGCGATCAAAGGCACGCCGATCACCAAGGCCAAGACCACCGCCGACCTGAAGAAGTACAAGCTGGGCGCGCAGATCGGGACGACGAGCTACGACTACATCGTCAAGAACATCAAGCCCGACAAGCAGCCCGCGGTCTACAACAACTCGAACGACGTCAACTCGGGCCTGAAGACGCACGCGATCGACGGGATCGTGGTCGACCTGCCGACGGCGTTCATCATCACGGGCGCCGAGGAGGTGCCGAACAGCGTCGTCGTCGGCCGGTTCCCGGCGATCGGCGGCGGCGACCACTTCGGGATGGTCTTCTCGAAGGGCAACGACCTCGTCACGTGCGTGAACAAGGCGCTCTCGGAGCTCAAGTCCGACGGCACGCTCAACCAGCTGCAGGACAAGTGGATCTCGTCGGTCGGCGCCGCCCCGGTTCTGAAGTAGCGCCAGCGGCGTGAGCGTCGACGCGGATCCCGGCCGCGGCTCCCGGATCCTGGGCGATCTGAGGGGCAGCGGTCAGGGCAGCGTCTGGATCGCGCTCGCCAGCACGGTCGTCTTCGCGGCGATCGTCGTCGCGGTCGTGGTCACCTCACCGGGCTGGCCGGCGGTCAAGAAGGCGTTCTTCAACCGCGAGATCTTCGTCGACTCGTTCCCGGAGATCGCGCGCGCCTTCCTGCTCAACATCCGCATCTTCCTGATCGCGGAGGCGGTGATCCTCGTCTTCGCGCTCCTGATCGCCGTGCTGCGCGGCCTGCCGGGCCCGATCTTCTTCCCGATCCGCGCGCTCGCGGTGATCTACACGGACCTCTTCCGCGGGATCCCGACGATCCTGGTGATCTACATCCTCGGCTTCGGCGCGCCGGCCCTGCAGCTCTCGTGGCTGGAGCGCTTCACCCCGCTGTTCTGGGGCATCGTCGCGCTCGTGCTCGTCTACTCGGCCTACGTGGCCGAGGTCTACCGGGCCGGGATCGAGTCCGTCCACCAGAGCCAGGAGGCGGCGGCGCGCTCGCTCGGGCTCTCGCGGCCGCAGACGTTGCGCTTCGTGATCATCCCGCAGGCCGTGCGGCGGGTGATTCCGCCGCTCCTGAACGACTTCATCGGGCTGCAGAAGGACACGGCCCTCGTCGCCCTGATCGGGCCGATCGAGGCCTTTCGCCAGTCGCAGATCGACGTCGCGGCGACGTTCAACTACACGCCGTACATGTGCACAGCGCTGCTGTTCGTGCTGCTCACGATCCCGATGGCGCGCCTGACCGACTGGCTGATCGCGCGCGACCGCAGGCGCCAGCTCGCCGGAGCGGGATGAGCGCGAACGGCCAAGCGCTGCGGCTGGAGGGCGTGCGCAAGTCCTTCGGCAAGAACGAGGTGCTGAAGGGCATCGACCTCGACCTCGCCGAGCACGAGGTCGTCTGCCTGATCGGCGCCTCCGGCTCCGGGAAGTCCACGCTCCTTCGGTGCGTCAACCTGCTCGAGCCGATCGACGAGGGCAGGATCGTGCTCCTCGGCAAGGAGATCACGGCACAGGGCGTCAAGCTGAACGAGGTTCGGCGCCGGATCGGGATCGTCTTCCAGGCCTACAACCTCTTCCCGCACATGAGCGTGTTGCGCAACGTCACGCTCGCGCCGCGGCGGGTGCTGGGCCTCTCGCGGGAGGTAGCCGAGGCCGAGGCGACCGCGCTGCTCGGGCGCTTCGGGCTCGCCGACAGGCGGGACGAGTACCCCGACCGGCTCTCGGGCGGGCAGCAACAGCGCGTGGCGATCGTCCGGGCCCTCGCGATGCGGCCGGAGCTGATGCTGCTCGACGAGGTGACGAGCGCTCTCGACCCGGAGCTCGTCGCCGAGGTGCTGAGCGTGATCCGCGAGCTCGCCGAGGGCGGCATGACGATGCTGATCGCCACGCACGAGATGAGTTTTGCCCGAGACATCGCGAACCGGGTCTGCTTCCTCGACGCGGGGCTGATCCTCGAGGAGGGGCCACCCGAGCAGATCTTTACGCGTCCGCGAGAACCGAGGACGCAGCAGTTCCTCGAGCGAATCATCGCTGCGGGCCGACTCTGATCGCATCCGGGTGTAAAAACCCTGTAAGGGCAGCCCAGCAGACCGCACGTTTTTCCTGCTAGCGGGAACTTCTAGGGAGAACCTCAACGCAGGAAGGGTGATTCGACGAATGAAACGCCTCGCGGTTTTGATCATTGTCGGTCTGGCGACGCTTGTGGGCTACTCCAGCTCCCAGGCCGCTCCGCCGACTCCGAAGAAGCACGTCGTGTGCCACGCGACCGGCTCGGCCAAGAAGCCGTACCGCAAGATCGTCGTCGGCACCCGCGCTGCGCTCAAGGCGCATCTTGCGCATCCCGGCGACATCGTCGACCCGGCCGGCGGCGTCTGTCCGACGCAGTCGCTGACCGCGCTTCGCGGTGGTCGCCCGATGAGCACGACGCTCGCGCCGGTTGCACCGAACACCGTCGGTGCCGGCAGCTTCGTCGCCCGGTCGAACATCGGCCAGGGGCGGATCTGCTGGAGCCTGACCGTGACCGGACTGAGCGACGTGACGGCGGCGCACATCCATTACCTGAACGGGCCGCTTGCGACGCAGATCGCTGTCCCGCTGGCCTTGCCGACACCGTTCACCGGTTCGGCGACAGGCTGCGCGACCGCGCTCCGTGCGCTCGTGAAGCAGATCCTGGTTCACCCGGAGAACTTCTACGTGAACGTTCACACGACCACGTATCCCGGGGGCGCCATCAGCGGCACGCTCGCCAAGGGCGCGTAACCAAAGCTCCTGAACGAGAGACGCGAGGCCCGGCTCAGCCGGGCCTCGTTGTTTCTAGCGGGAGTTTCTAGCGGGAGACGCCGTCGAGTAGGGCCCAGTTGGCTGCGAGAGCCGCTTCCGCCAGGCCGACGAGCTCCGCGTCCTCGCTGTCCTCGAGCCGCGCGCGCGCCTCGGCCGCATGCTCGTGGTCGCGCTCGCCGTGCAGCACGAAGTACTCGACCGCCTCTGAGCCCTCCGCGAAGCCGTAGTGCTCGACCAGGCCGCGCAGCTTGGTCTCCGAGATCGCAGGCTGGCCGGACTCGATCGCGTAGAGGATCGCGGCGGCGCCCGCCTCGTCGCCGGCTGCGGCCCAGGCAGAGGCGCAGCAGCGCGTCTCGGGCAGCGGGTCGGCGGCCTCGGTGCCCAGGGCGTTCGCAAAGTCGTCCCAGAGCGAGATGTGGGCGGCCTCTTCCTCTGCGTGCAGGCCGGCCGTGCGGGCGGCGCGCGCCAGAGCCACGACTGCATGCCGGTACTCGCCGGCGTAGCGCGCGAGCTCGTCGTGGGTCAGCTCGCCTTTCTCCCAGCGGGTGTAGAACGGGTGCTCGAGGACGTTCCACCGCTCCCTGGCCGCGTCGATCCCTGCGATCACTTTCATCTGGGCTCCTCTCTCGCCTGACCCCTCGAAGCGATCCTACAACGAGGGCCGGCACGCGCCTTCAAGGGTTTCTCGGCTTGGCCCTACAATTGGTCGCTCCGGGTTCGTCGAGAGGGGATTTGACCTGAGCGTTTCGGCACTACATGAGGCCTCCGCATCCTTGCCCACGGGCACGGTGACCTTTCTGTTCACCGACATCGAGGGCTCGACGCGACTGCTCAAAAAGCTCGGGCGCGACCGCTACGGCGAGGTGCTGAGCACGCACAACCGGCTGCTGAGGGCCGCCTTCACCGAGGCGGGCGGGATCGAGATCGACACGAAGGGCGACTCGTTCTTCGTCGTCTTCCGCAGCGCCGGGGCCGCGGTCGCCGCTGCCGGGGCCGCTCAGCGCGCGCTCGCCGAGCACGACTGGGACGACGGCACCGGTGTGCGGGTGCGGATGGGCCTGCACACGGGCGAGGCGAACGTGGGGAGCGACGGCTACGTCGGCTACGCGGTTCATCAGGCTGCGCGCATCGGCGACGCGGGGCACGGCGGCCAGGTGCTCATCTCGAGCACGACCGCCGGGCTCGTTCGCCACGACCTGCCGAGCGACCTGGATCTGCGCGATCTCGGCGAGACCGAGCTGCCCGACTTCGACCGGCCCGAGCGGCTCTTTCAGCTCGTGGTCCCGGGGCTGCCCGGTGCGTTTCCGCCGCTCGCGGCCCGCGAGCAGTCGAAGGCCAAGCCGCGCGCGCCGCGCCGGCGCACCGACGTGCCGGTCTCACGCTCGCCGCTGCTGGAGCGTGAGGTCGAGCTCGCCGCTCTGCATGCCGTGGTCGACGCCGCGCAGTCGGGCGCCGGCCGCTTGATCGCGATCGAGGGTCGCGCCGGGATGGGCAAGACGCGACTGGTGGCCGAGGCGCGGGCGCTCGCGGCCGAGGTCGGCTTCGAGGTGCTCGTAGCCCGCAGCGCCGATCTCGAGCAGGAGTTCGCCTACGGCGTCGTGCGCCAGCTCTTCGAGCCGTACCTCGCCTCGCTCGGGCCGGAGGAGCGCGACGAGGTGATGGCGGGCACCGCGGGCCTGGCCGACCGGCTCTTCGGCGACGACGAGCTGACCGGCACCGCCGCGGGCGACGTGTCCTTCGCCGTGCTGCACGGGCTCTACTGGCTCGCGGCCAACCTGGCGGCGCGTCATCCGACCGCGATCGTGATCGACGACCTGCACTGGGCGGACGCTCCCACGCTGCGGTGGCTCACCTACCTTGCGCGCCGGCTCGAGGGGCTGCCCGTGCTCGTCGTGCTGGGCCTGCGTCCGCCGGAGTTGAGCGTGGAGACCGACCTGCTGACGGAGCTGATCGCCGATCCAACGGCACTCGTGATCCGCCCGAATGCTCTGAGCGTGTCAGCGGTCGCGTCACTGGCGCGAGAGGAGTTCGGGGTCGACCCGGAAGATGCATTCGTCGCCGCGTGTCACGCTGCGACGGGAGGCAACCCGCTCTTCCTTCGGGCGATCCTGGACGCGATGCACGGTGAGGGCTTCGCACCCACTGCCGAGAATGCCCGGCGGGTGCGCGAGCTCGGGCCCGAAGCCGTTGCGCGCGCAGTGACGCTTCGGCTCTCTCGCCTGCCGGCCGAGGCGAGGCGGCTCGCCGTGGCTGCGGCGGTGCTCGGCGACGGCGCCGAGCTCCGGGACGCGGCTGCGCTCGCCGAGCTCGACGACCGCCATCTGTCCTCGCTGGCTGCGACGTCGCTGGCCCGCGCCGACCTCTTGCGGGTCTCGACGCCGACCGTCGAGTTCGTCCACCCGGTTGTCCGGGCGGCCGTCTACGAGTCGATCGAGCCTTCCGAGAGGTTGCGCGCCCATCGCCGCGCCGCGGAGATCCTCGACCAGACTGGAGCAGAGCCGGAGCGCGTCGCCGCGCACCTCGTCCTGGTGCCTGCCGCGGGCGACCCGTTCGTCGTAGAGACGTTGCGGCTGGCCGCCGACCGCGCGCTCGTGCGCGGGGCTCCCGAAGCCGCGGTTCGCTACCTGCGGCGTGCGCTCGAGGAACCGCCCGGGGAAGACGCGCGCGTGGATGCGCTCCTGGAGCTCGGCCTCGCCGAGCAGCGTGTGGACATCGCCGCGGCCGCCGAGCACCTGGAGGAGGCGCTCGGATCGATCGAGCCGCCGCTCCGGCGCGCGCGGGTCGCGCTCGAGCTCGGCCGCTCGCTCTTCCGACTCAACCGAGGCCCGGAGGCCGTGCGGGTCCTCGACGACGCGATCGGCCGCCTCGGCGACTCGGAGCCGGAGCTGCGGGAAATGCTCGAGGCGGAGCTGATCAACTCGGCCGGTTTCGACAGCGCCGTGATCGAGGTCTCGCGTGAGCGGATTCGCCGCATCGACGAGGACGCGCTCGTCGGCGAAGTCGGCAGCGCGGTGCTGATCGCCACCCTGCGCTACTTCGACGCGAGGCGAGGCCTCAACCGCGACGCCGTCTGCCGGCTCGCGCAGCCGAAGTTCGTTGCCGCGCTGATCGAGAGCATGCCCTCGATCGCGATCTCGTGCGCTGCCACCGCGCTGATGTACGCCGAGTACGACGAGGAGATCGACCGGTTCTTCGAGGCGATCATGACAGCCGCCAAGCAGCGGGGCCAGCTGGTCACGCTCTCGAACATGCTGTGCTTCCGTGGCCTCACCCTGGCCCAGCGCGGCGACCTCGGCGCGGCGATCGAGGACCTGCGGGAGTCGGACGAGCTCGTTCCCTACCTGCCCACCCAGCAGGGCGCGATCTACTTCCATTCGTACCTGGCAGACGTCCTCACCAACCGCGGCGAGCTCGACGAGGCGGAGGCGGTGCTGGCCGAGCTCGGGCTCCCGGAAGAGGTCGCCGAGAGCGGGCACCTGATCTTCTTCCTCGGCGCGCGCGGCTGGGCGCGCCTCGCGCGCGGGAACCACGAGGGCGCGCGCAACGACTTCGAGCGGCTTGGCCGATGCATGGATGCCTTCGAGCTGCGCAACCCGGCAGTGGTCGCCTGGCGATCGCACCTCGCGCTGGCGCTGCTGGGCCTCGGCCGGCGGGACGAAGCGCTGGAGCTGGCGCGCGAGGAAGTCGAGCTGGCCCGGGCGTGGGGGGCCAAGAGGCCGATCGGCGTCGCCCTGCGGGTTCAGGGGCTGGCCGAGGGCGGAGAGGCAGGGATCGAGCTCCTCCGCGAGTCGCTCGAAGTGCTCAAGAGCTCGTCTGCGAAGCTCGAGCTGGCGCGGACGATGGTCGAGCTGGGCGCCGCGCTTCGCCGCGCGGGTAAGGACGGCGAAGCCAGTGACCTACTGCAGGAGGGCCTCGACCTCGCCGTTCGTGCCGGCTCCCAGCCGCTCGTCGAGCAGGCCGAGACGGAGCTGGCGGCGACCGGCGCGCGGCCGGAGCGCCTTCTTCTTTCGGGAGTCGAATCGCTGACCGCGAGCGAGCGCCGCGTCGCCGACTTCGCCGCCGGAGGGCTTTCGAGCAAGGACATCGCTCAGGCGCTCTTCCTCACCACGAAGGCCGTCGACGAGCACCTGAACGACGTCTACCGCAAGCTTGGGATCGATTCCCTCAGCGATCTGTCGCAGGAGCTCCGCAGCTAGTGCGCCTGCGCCGCAAGAGCGACGACGGGCTCGCGGTTCGCCGGGTGCTGGTGGCGACCGACCGCTCGGAGACCGCCGAGCGCGCGGTGCGCTTCGCGACCGAGATGGCCGAGCGCTACGAGGCCGAGCTGTTCGTCCTCCGCGTGCTGCTCTCAGACGACGGCACCCGCGCTGAGGCCGCGCGCGAGCTGGCCGAGTACGCCGAAGGCTTGGCCGGCGAGCGGGGGCGCTCAGCTGTCGTGCTCGGCGAGGATCCGGCCGAGGCGATCGTCGAGGCCGCCAAGCGGGAGCAGGCGGACGTGCTCGTGGTCGGCAGCGTCGGCATGAGCGGCCGCCGGGAGTTCCTGCTGCGAAACGTGCCGAATCGGGTCTCCCACAATGCGCCCTGCACCGTGGTCATCGTCCAGACCCACCAGGATTCGAAGTGAGCGCCGCCGCCGACGAGCGCCTGCTCGGCCGGGCGGCGCGGATCGCGAAAGTCCTCGGCAAGTACGGCTTCAACGAGGCGCGCCGCGACTCCGACCCACCGGAGCTTCGGGCACGTCGCCTGCGGGAGGCGCTCGAGGAGCTCGGTCCCACCTTTGCCAAGCTCGGCCAGATCCTCTCGACCCGGCCCGACCTGATTCCGCCCGAGGCCGTCGCCGAGCTCGCCGCGCTGCAGGACAGTGTCACGCCGCTCGACGAGCACGAGGTGGTGATCGTGATGGAGCAGGAGCTCGGGGTGCCGTGGGAGGACGTCTTCGCCAGCATCGAGCCCGAGCCGCTGGCCGCGGGCACGATCGGCCAGGTGCACCGGGCTGTGCTCGAGAACGGGGAGCGCGTGGTCGTGAAGGTGCAGCGGCCCACCGCGGAGGTCGACATCATGCGCGACCTGAGCCTGCTCGAGCTCTTCGCGCAGAAGACCGCGAACCGCGAGGCCCTGCGCAAGATCGTCGACCTGCCCGCCGCGATCGAGCACCTCTCGGAGTCACTCCGGCGCGAGCTCGACTTCGAGCTCGAGGCGCAGAACGTCGAGCGGCTGCGCTCGGCCTTGGTCGCCTTCCCGCGCCTGGGAGCGCCTCGCGTCTACGAGGAGCTCTCGACGAGCCGGCTGCTCGTGCTGGAGGAAATTCCGGGCGTCGCAGTTAGAGACATCCCCGATGGTCCCGAGCGCACCGAGTCGGCCCGGCAGCTGCTCGAGTGCTACTACCGCCAGATCCTCGTCGAGGGTTTCTTCCACGCCGATCCGCATCCCGGGAACATGCTCTGGTGGGACGGGCGGATCTTCTTCCTCGACTTCGGCATGGTCGGCGAGCTCTCGCCGGAGATGCGCGGCCAGCTCCTGCTCCTGCTGCTCGCCTTCTGGCAGGAGGACGTGCCGTTCCTGACCGAGGTCGTCCTGATCATGGCCGGCCCCGAGGCCGAGGATGCCGATGCGGCTGGGCTCGAGGCCGACCTGACTCAGCTCCTCCGCCGTTATCGGCACACCTCGCTCGGCGAGATCTCGCTCGGGCCGCTGCTACAGGAGATCGCGCACACCTCGACCCAGCACGGCGTCCGGCTGCCGGCGCCGCTCGTGCTGACGGGGAAGGCGCTCGCGCAGATGCAGCTCGCCGCGACCGAGCTCGACCCCGAGCTCGACCCGTTCTCGGTCGTCGGGCGCTTCCTGATGAAGAACCTGATCGCGCGTGCGCAGGCCGGCGCCGACCCGAAGCGGCTCTTCTACGACGTGCAGAAGCTGAAGGTGCGCGGGGAGCGGCTGGTCGAGTCCTTCGAGCGGATCAGCGGCGCCCGGCCGGGCCAGCGGCTGCAGGTGGACGTGCGTGGGATCTCGCCGCTCGAGCACACGATCCGCGTCGCGGCGCGCCGACTCGCCATCGCGATCACGGCCGGCTCGGCGCTCGTCGCTACGGGAGCAACAGCCGCCGCGCCGAACGTCGACCGCTGGGTCCCCGTCACGCTCGGGGCGAGCGGGGCCGCGCTGGCGGCGCTGCTCCTGCTCGACCTGCTACGCCGCTCCTGAGTTCTAGCGGCGCGGGACGATGAAGCGGGCGCTGCCGAGGGCCTTGTAGTGCGCAAAGCTCCGGCGTCCCAGCCCTGCCCAGACATACCACCGGTAGTGACCGGGGCCGAGGCGGTAACGGTGCCCTGACCACTTCCACGCCGCGGGCAGGCCGAGCTCGTTCTTGACCGGCCAGGCGGCGAAGATGCGCTTCGAGCCCCGGAAGAGCTGGAGGTGGTAGTAGGTCGCGCGCCGCACAGCGTCCCAGCGGAGAATCGGCTTGCTCGACGCCCGCGGAACGTAGGGAAGCTTGCGCATGGTCAGAACCTTGGGGAGCGCGACGACCGAGATCTTCCGCGAGGCGTTGCCCGCCTGGTCCGACGTCTGCACCGAGTAGGTGTACTCGAGACTGTGCTGGATCTTCTTGTCGGCGAACGAGCCTCCGGTGCCTCGGAAGACGATCGGCTGCTCCTTGTTCCCCCGCGCTGAACGCTGGACGACCGCACTGTCCGATGCACTCGACGAAGTCCAGCGGAGAACGTCGGCCGCGGCGCCGCTCGTGATCGTCACCTTGCTCAGCGCCGGCGCCGTCGCGTCGTAGCTGATCGCGACCGGCGACGAGGCGGTGTTCCCTGCGTTGTCGGTGCAGCCGCCCGCGACGGCGGCGCTCGCGCTGTCTGGTCCGCTGTAGGTCACCGACGTGCAGGAGGCGATTCCCGAGGTGGCGTCGCTGCCGCCCCAGCTGATCCCGACCGGCGTGGTTGTACCAGCCGTTGACAGTCGGGGCTCCTGGCGAGGCTCGCGGTCACGCCGGTGGGCGGGTCGGCGTCGATCTTGACGATGACATTGCTCGGTCGCGGTGTCGGACCCGCTCTGCGCGCTGCACGACGAGGTGAAGCCCGTCGTCGGGCCTGCGATCTTCGAGTTCCGTGCTCGCACCCCGCCAGTCGTGATCGCCGATGGGTCGCTGACTGCCAAGTGAACAACGATGTAGTTCCCGCCAGCGCTTCCCCGATACCAGCCGTTCGCGCCGGAAATCCCGTCGACCGTGTAGCGTGATCGGTGAGCGGGTCCGCAGCGGCGGAGCTGCGGACATCAGGACCGCCGAGCATCGAGATGGCGAGTAAGGCGAGAGACCGCCGAGTCGTCGCCCGCGTCAGGCCGAGCGAAACCCGTCTCCGTGTCGGCCGCAGAAACCGCACCGGACGGCGATGCATAAGTCTCCCCTTCTCCCTCGGGTTATCCCTGCTTCTAGAAGCTTAACTCCCTGCAAACCAAGATGCCACCGCTATCGCTGGGGAGGTGGAAGAGGCGCGGGCGGCGTCCCTGCGCCTGAGGGTGGCGGAAGGGGATCGGGCCCGGCTGATCCGGAGCCCGTCGTTCGCTCGGTCACCGCCTGTCGAGGGGAGGACGCCGCAGAGTAGGTAGGGGTCGAGACCCTCGCCACGGCGAGCTCAGCCTGACCGCTGGACGAGGTGCTGCCGGAACGTGTGCTTGGCGACGAGGCGCGGGCGTGCTGGCGCACCTGCCGCGCGGGCTTCGCCTTCGTCGTGATTCGGGACCGGACGTTGGGCTTGGAGCGGGCGGGAGCGCTCTGCCGCGCCGACGACGGGCTGGATGCCGGCCGCGGGGCAGCTGCGTGATGGGTCGGGGCGTCTCGGCCGAGGTAGACGGCGGTACCCGCCGCCGCAAACAGCGCTGCCGCGACCGCCGCACCTCCTGCGGCCCAGCCCAGCCTCGGCCGCCAGGACCGAACCGCAGGCTTGGCCGTCGTGGTGCGCGACGGCTGCTCGAAGCCGAGCGCGGCCGCCCAGTAGCCGATGCCGCCGTAACGGCTGGCGGCGACGTAGAGGTCGGACCGCCCGTCGGCCTTGAACTCACTGGCCGAAGGCCAGGTCTTTCGGCCGGCGCAGAAGTCCACGAGCGCGGCGTGGATGCGCTCGTTGGTCCAGTGACGCTGCCCCGCCGGGCGCGCCCGGCGGACGAACCGATAGGTGGTCGCGCGACCTCCGCCCACCCGCTCGAGGATCCCGGCCTCCACCAACTCGGCGAGATCGTAGGCCGCCTGAGAGCGGCTGACGCCGGCTAGGTCCTCGTATCGCCCGCGAGTCAGCCCGACAGACCCATCCTCGGCGAGCGCAGCCAGGACCCGCTCCTGCGTCGGGCTTGAGCTCGATTCGACGCTTGGAAGCTCGTTGCGGCATGGGCCCTCCCCTAGAGGCCTCCGATATTCCACCATAGCGCAGGATCCGTCGGGGCGACAGTGCCCGCCGAACGCCGTCGGTATAAGCAGCTCTTATCCTTCGCGCGCCTCGGCGAGCGCGAGCCCGGGTGGTCTGAAATCGGCGTTTGCAGCTTCGCGAGCGCGAGGTCGTCCTGTTGGAGCGAGCCTCGGCGCTTTCGTCCACACGGGGTTGTTGCTGCGTCCAACTCTTTTCAGAATCTCTAATTCATTTGGTAATACAACGTCACGAAATATCGACTAGAAGCTGAGAATTTCACGAAAAAGCGTGTTGCAATGTTCTATGTATCCCTGCTACGGTCATTCCCGCAGAGATGATGGCTTCCGCGCAGCGGTACAGACTTCTCGCGTCGCTCGTGAGCCTTGCGCTCGTGCTCCTGTACTCGCTTATAGCCACCGAGAAGGCTCGAGCGGACGACCTGAATCCTGCGGCGGATTCGGCCCTGAACAGCGCTCTGCAGGCAGCTGACGCTGCGACAGGCGCTGGCGATGGGGAGATGCAGGCCCCTCTCGACGAACCGATCCCGGCGCCGGCGAGCCAGGAAGCTTCGACTGCACAGGCGGCTGGCGCAGCCGCCACAACCACGCAGCAACAGCCCAGGAACCTGGTGATCTCGATCCGGATCAACAGCCCGGGCAACGACGGGCCGATCTCCCAGACGAATGTCGCCGGATCAGCCGCCGGCGCCTCGAATGACAGCTCGACCGGTCAGGGAGGCGCCCCCGGGGCGCAGCAGGCGTCCCAGCAGCAGGCGGCTACGGATCAGGCGGCAACAGCTGCGGCCACGACTACGCAGGGGCAGCCGCAGAACATCGTGATCCTGATCCGGATCAACAGCCCCGGCGACAACGGCCCCATTGACCAGACGAACACCGCAGTTGCTGCCTCGAACGCCGGCAACGTGAGCGCGACCACGCAGGGCGGATCCGGGAACGCCGGCGCGGACGAAACGGCTACCGGTGCCGGTTCCGACCCGCGGGCAGCGATAGGGCCGCCGGCGCAGCAAGACGCGACCCCCGCTGCAGCGCTGCCGCGGATGTCGGTCGCTCTGCTCGCGCCGGCAGCCCCGAGGGGGGCTATCGCTACCGGTCACCGCATCGACAGGCCGGGGCCGGCGGCGCGCACGAATCATCGCCCGGCCGGCGATTCCGCCAACTCGGCTCCGAGCAGCACGCAGGCCGCATCGACCGAGCCCTCGGATCGTCTGGCTGTCGTGAAGTCCGGAACGCGCGAGCCTCTGACTCAGGTGAAGCCGGCGCCCAGCTCGGCTCCGGCGCGGGGCGACGGCGCTGCTTCCAGGAATCCGGGCGTCGGCCGGCGCGCCGTCGACTTGCTGGGCGAGCTTGCTCCCTCAGCGCAGCTGCAAGCGAGCGGCAGCGAGAAGGATGTCACGAACGCGGTCGTGTTCAGCCTGATCGCGGTCCTCGGAGCGTTCGCGGTCTTCTTCGGCTCGACGTACTGGTCCTCGGGGCTACGGCTGCCCGACCCGCGGAGCTGGCGACGCGGATGAGCCGCGGCGCTCGTCAGCCGACTGGACGAATCGCACCGTGACGATTGGACGATGCGGGCCGGAACCGGCTCGATCAAGCCGGTTATCGGGATGTTTTGCAACGTCACCGGGGCCGCCGTCCGCGGCGTGCCCTGGCTTGCGCGCGTGTGCGCCCTCGCAGGAGCGATCGTGTGCAGCGGCCTCGCGGGGCCGGGTACGGCTCGAGCAGCAGGACCAGGTGGCATCGACGTGTCGGCAGAGATCGACGCTGCTCTCGCGGAGGTCGACGCGGTGGTTCCGCAGCCGCCGGCCCGTCAGGAGCAGAGCGTGACTCTGAACGTCGCGGGTGCGACGACGGTGAATATCCCCGCGCCGCCGGCCGCCGAGATCGTGGAGACAGAGGTCGCGGCCGTGACCCAGCCGGTCGCCATGGCGGCGTCCGCTCCAATTGCGACGACGGCCGCGAGTCCGGAGAGCGCGCCGGCGGCGCCGCTGGGAGCCGGGCCGGCGCGAGAGCATGGCGCGGCCAAGGTTTCCGGCCGGCCGAGGCGACCGCCGCTCGGTCGTTGGGGTCGTGTCGCGCACCACACTCCTCAGCAGCGCCCAGAGCACGACGGACGTCGTCGTTACTTCGCGAGTGACGCTCGTCACCCGCGAGGCGCGAAGTCCGCGCCCTCCCCGTGCTCGTGCGCAGCACAAAGCACCGGCGGGAGCTGTGCCGCAGCGGCTCCCGCCGGCACCACTGCCTCCTCGTCCGGACATGACCTCGTCCGGACAAGGGGGCGGCCAGGGGTCGGTCCAGCCGCTTCTGCTTGCGGCGCTCGCAGCAGTGCTGGGGTTTTTCACGCTGTCACTCTTGCCTCGGGTCCTTCCGCGACCGGCCTTCCGGAAGCCGAGGCGAATCGTCCTTCCTCCCTGGCATCCGGGCTGACGTCCTTCTCCGGCCTACACGCGCGTCGTTCTGCGACGGCGCGCCGACCGAACCACAACTACGGAGAAGGAGAAGGAGATGAAAGCCAAGCTATTGAGCGTGGCCGTGGCACTGGTTGCCCTGGCCGCCGCTCCAGCCCAGGCGTTCGCTGACTCCGGTGCTCCCGGCGGCTTCCAGGCCGGGGTCCAGAGCGCGAACACCGGGCAGGTAGCCGGCGGTCTGGCGATCAGCGACCAGAACGCGGTCAACGCGAACGTGCCCGTGTCGATCGCGGGCGGCAACGTCAGCTCCGGCCCGAGCTCGGCCACCCAGACGGCGACGTCGAACGCGAACGCCGACGTCTCGAACAAGGCCAAGACGGACCAGGACCAGACGCTCAACCAGAACGTCGGCGGCTCCGGTTGCTACGCCGGCTGCGGCGGTGCGGGCGGATTCCAGGCCGGGATCCAGGACGCCCAGACGCAGCAGGCGGCGATCGGGATCGCGAAGAGCGACCAGAACGCAGTGAACGCGAACGTGCCCGTGTCGATCGCGGGCGGCAACGTCAGCTCCGGTCCCAGCTCGGCGACGCAGACCGCCAGCTCGACCGCGACGACTGACGTCTCGAACAAGGCGAAGACCGATCAGGACCAGACGCAGACGCAGAACGTCGGCGGCGGCTCCTGCAAGGCCGGCTGTGGCGGAGCGGGCGGATTCCAGGCCGGGATCCAGAAGTCCGACACGCAGCAGGCGGCGATCGGGATCGCCAAGAGCGACCAGAACGCAGTGAACGCGAACGTGCCCGTGTCGATCGCGGGCGGCAACGTCAGCTCCGGTCCCAGCTCGGCGACGCAGACCGCCAGCTCGACCGCGAACGCTGACGTCTCGAACAAGGCGAAGACCGACCAGGACCAGACGCTGACCCAGAACATCGGCAGCGGCTGTGGTTGTGACGCGCAAGGACGGCCGGGACGGCAAGGACGGCTGCTACGCCGGTTGCGGCGGAGCGGGCGGCTTCCAGCTCGGTGTCCAGAAGGCGGAGACCAACCAGTTCGCCCTGGGCGTCGCGAAGAGCGACCAGAACGCGGTCAACGCCAACGTGCCCGTGTCGATCGCGGGCGGCAACGTCAGCTCCGGTCCGAGCTCGGCCACGCAGACGGCCACCTCGACCGCAACCACTGACGTCTCGAACAAGGCGAAGACCGACCAGGACCAGACGCTGACCCAGAACGTCGGCGGCAGCTCCTCGTGCAAGGCCGGGTGCGGTGGAGCAGGTGGCTTCCAGGTTGGTGTGCAGAAGGCCGACACCAACCAGTGGGCACTCGGCATCGCCAAGAGCGACCAGAACGCCGTCAACGGCAACGCGCCCGTCTCGATCGCCGGAGGAAACATCTCCAGCGGCCCGAGCAGCGCAACGCAGACGGCGACGTCCTCGGCGAACACCGACGTCTCGAACAAGGCCAAGACCGATCAAGACCAGACGCTGACCCAGAACATCGGTAGCGGCTGTGGTTGCGACGGCAAGGCCGGTCGGGACGGGAAGGACGGCTGCTACGCCGGTTGCGGCGGAGCGGGCGGCTTCCAGCTCGGTGTCCAGAACGCCGAGACCAACCAGTGGGCACTCGGCATCGCCAAGAGCGACCAGAACGCCGTCAACGGCAACGCGCCCGTCTCGATCGCCGGAGGAAACATCTCCAGCGGCCCGAGCAGCGCAACGCAGACGGCGACGTCCTCGGCGAACACCGACGTCTCGAACAAGGCCAAGACCGATCAAGACCAGACGCTGACCCAGAACATCGGCAGCGGCTGTGGTTGCGACGGCAAGGTCGGTCGGGACGGGAAGGACGGCTGCTACGCCGGTTGCGGCGGAGCGGGCGGCTTCCAGCTCGGTGTCCAGAACGCCGAGACCAACCAGTGGGCACTCGGTATCGCCAAGAGCGACCAGAACGCCGTCAACGGCAACGCGCCCGTCTCGATCGCCGGAGGAAACATCTCCAGCGGCCCGAGCAGCGCAACGCAGACGGCGACGTCCTCGGCGAACACCGACGTCTCGAACAAGGCCAAGACCGATCAGGACCAGACGCTCAGCCAGAACATCGGCGGCTCCTCCTGCCACGCGGGTTGCGGCGGGGCTGGTGGCTTCCAGGCCGGCGTCCAGCTGGCTCAGACCAACCAGTGGGCCCTCGGCATCGCCAAGAGCGACCAGAACGCGGTCAACAGCAATACGCCGCACTCGGTAGCCGGCGGGAACATCTACGACGGCGCGAGCTCGGCGACTCAGAGGGCGACCTCGTCGGCTGACACCGACGTCGCCAACAAGGCGAAGACCGACCAGAACCAGTGGCAGGACCAGCGACTGGGGGTGGCGCGGATCTGACACACAGGTAAGGGAAGGGCCGCGGCCTCGCCGCGGCCCTTCCTCTTTTCGCCGGCGAGAGGAGCGGGATGAGAAGAGGAAGAGGCATCGGCCGGGTCGGAGTCCTTGCGGCGCTCCTCTGCGCACTCGCCTTGCCGTCCGCAGCGCTGAGCGCCGTTCGCGAGTCCCCGTTCGTCGAGCGCGCCAGCGCCGGCTACCGGGCGACGACGAGCTGCTATGACCGCGCCGACTGGGCCACTCTGGTCAGCGCCGGCTACCCGGACCTGCGCGGGCACGAGACGGAGGTCTACGGGCTCTGGCGCTACGAGATCCGTCAGGTGGCGCTGCCGGCGCGAGGCTGCCGCGCGCTCGAGCGGTGGCGGCAGGCGCCGGCGGGGATCGTCAGCGTGTGGATCTTCGTCCTCGGACACGAGCTGACGCACGCCGAACAGAGCGACCTCTACAACGCGCCGTGGAGCCGGCCGTTCGACGAGGTCGAGGCCGACTGCGGCGGGCTCGCGAAGTTCCAGAGGATCAAGCTCGAGCTCGGCATCACCCGGCAGCTCCGCCCACCGCCGCGGACCCTCACGCGGTGCCCGGCGAGGAAGGCGAAGGCTCGTCGCTAGTTGGAGGGCTTGACGAAACCTAGTCTGTGCCCTCGGGCCGCCCTGCTCGCCCCGAGGCCGCGTCCTCAGTCGCACCCGTAGCCTCCGGCTACGAGCACTCCCTGCGTCCTTGCCTCGGAACGATCAGCGCATCCCGAGGACGAGCGAGGTTCCGCCAAGCCCTCCTAGACGTCGAGCCGGGCGTCTTCGAGGTCGAGGTCGCGCTGGAGGCGGCGCTCGACGTCGCCGCTGATCACGCCCTGGCGGCGGAGATCCACGATCGCGGTGCGTTCGGCCTCGAGCAGCTCCCTGCGGAGACGCTGGTAGTTGAGCGACCGCTCCTCGATGCCGCCGTCGTCATCCTGGTCGAAGCGTGAGGTGAACCTGTCCCGGCGGAAGCCGTACAACCCGCGCAAGCGCTCGGCAGTCTCGTCGCGAACCCACTCTTCGCCGGTCAACTCCTCCAGCCGCGCGAGCGCAGCGTCGGCCGCCTTGATCCGCGCCTTCGCGTCCTCCTTCTCGTCGAGGTGGTCGGCCTCGATCCGGAACATCCTGACGATCAGGGGAAGCGTCAGTCCCTGGAAGACGAGCGTCCCGAGGATGACGCAGAACGTGAGGAAGATGATCAACTCCCGCTCGGGGAACGGGGTTCCTGCATCCGTCGTCAAGGGGATTGCCAGAGCGGCGGCGAGCGACACTGCGCCCCGCATGCCGGACCAGGCGACGAGAATCGGGTGGCCGATCGTGGCGCGCCCACGCTCGACCCGCCGGGAGAGGAGCTTCGGCAAGTAGAGGAAGACCGGTGCCCAGACGAGTCTCGTGCCGACCACAGCAGCGGTTGTCACCAGCCCGTACCACAGCAGGGTCGCCGTGGAGTGTCCGGTCAGGGCATCGAGGATGTGGGACAGCTGGAGGCCCACGAGGGCGAACAGCAAAGCGTTGAGGACGAAGACGATGATCTCCCACACCGCGAGACCTTGCAGGCGCGTCTGCACCGACGTGAGCTCGGGCGTACGCCAGCCGAGGTAGATGCCGGCCGTGACCACGGCGAGAACGCCCGAGGCGTCCGCCGCATTCGCCGGGATGAACGCGAGGTATCCGGTCATGAGCGCGATCGTCACCTCGACGGGCGGATTGTCGAGCCGCCGCCGCAGTGCAGCGATGAGGAAGCCGACGACAAGGCCGATCCCCACGCCCCCCACCACGCTCCAGAGGAAGTGCCAGGACGCGTTCCAGAACGAGAAGGCGCCCGACACCGCGGCGGTCACCGCAACGCGATAGAGCACCAGCGCCGTGCCGTCGTTCACGAGGGCCTCCCCCTCGACCACCGTGACGATTCGTCGTGGGACGCCCAGTCGCCGCATGATCGCCGTCGCGGCGATCGGATCCGTAGGAGAGACAACGGCTCCCAGCACGAACGCCGCGCTCCAGGACATGGAGTCGATCGCGGCGTGGGCAACGACGGCTACGACCGTCATGGTCGCGATCACAAGCCCGATCGCCAGCATTCCGATGGGACGGGCGTTCGCGCGCAGGTCCCTCAGAGAGGTGAAGAAAGCGGCGGCGTAGAGCAACGGCGGCAGAACAGCGACGAGGACGACGTCAGGCGGCAGCTGAAGCGTCGGGATTCCGGGCATGAAGCCGAGAGCCAGTCCTCCGAGCACCAGGAAGATCGGGTAGGGAATGCGCAGCAGCGGCGCGATCACGAGCATGGCCGCGACGGCCAGCAGCAAGCCCACGAGGAGGAGCTGCTCGTGGACGCCGAAGTGCATCCCGGGATGCCTAAATCGCGGCTAGCGGCGCTTGGCGAGTGCCTTGACGATGCGCCGCTCGACGAGAAAGGCGACCGCGCTCATCAGCACGCCCAGGATCGCCCGCTCGAAGCGTCTCCGCATCGGGCGAGCCTAGCCCAGCTCGAGGCGCGCCGTGCCGGTCAGGTCGATCCAGGTGCGCGTGGGCCCGCGGACGATCTGGATCATCACGGCCTCGCAGTGCCGGCAGCGAACGACGACCCCGGGTGCGTGCACGTAGACGTCGAGGCGGGCCATCTCCTCACGGGCTCCGCAGCCGCCGCAGACGCAGGGCGCGGCGGTGAGCTCCGCGCCGAACAGCTCGTTCAGGAGCCCGCCGATCGCGTTGCCGTCGAGCCTCAGGTCGCTGGTCTCCATCAGCCGGTCGCTCCGAAGCGCTCGGTGCGGATCCAGCGGGGGTCGTAGCCGAGGCCGACGAGCCCGTCGGCGGCCGCGTCCACGAAGCGGGTGGAGCCGCAGACGAAGACCTTCGGCTCGTCTTCCGCGGGCCAGGCGACCTCCGCGAGGAGCTCCGGATCGATCCGGCGTGAGTAGCCGGTCCAGCCGGCAGGCTGCTCCCGCGTGAGCGTGTGCACGACCTCGAAGCCATCGCCCGGGAGCTCCTCGAGCTCGTCGCGGTAGATCACGTCCTCGAGCGAGCGAGACGAGTAGAGCAGCCGCATCGGCGCGGTCGCACCTACCCGCGCGCGGCTACGCGCCATCGCCATCAGCGGCACCACCCCCGAGCCGCCGCCGACGAGCAGCACCCGTGCCGGGTCAGCGGGCTCCCAGACGAAGTAGCCGCCGATCGGCCCGCGCACCTCGAAGCCGTCACCTTCGCGGGCCTCGTCCACGAGGTACGGCGAGACCTCGCCGTCGTCGAGCCGCTCGACCGTGAGCGCCAGCGTCTCGCCCGGAGCCGAGGCGATCGAGTAGCTGCGCTGCGCCTGGTAACCGTCCTCCGCGGTCAGGCGCACGTCCAGGTGCTGGCCCGCGAGGTGATCCGCCCAGCCGGGGACGTTGAGCTCGAGCGTTCGAACCCGCGGCGTCTCCCACTTGGCCCCAGCCACCTCGGCGGCTAGCCACGCTAGTCGCCCCAGTACCGCTGTTCCAGCCACGGATCCCCCCGCAGGTGGTAGCCGTTCTGCTCCCAGAAGCCGGGCTCGTCCTCCTCACGGAGGCTCAGCCCGCGCACCCACTTGGCGCTCTTCCAGAAGTAGAGGTGCGGCACGAGCAGCCGCGCGGGCCCGCCGTGCTCGGGCTCGAGCGGCTCACCGTCGTAGCCGTATGCGACCCAGGCTTTGCCGTCGGTCACGTCTTCGAGCGGCAGGTTCGTCGTGTAGCCGCCGTCGCAGAACGCGACAACGTACTCCGCCTCGTGCTCGACCCCTTCGAGCAGGGTGTCGACCGAGACGCCCTCCCAGCTCGTGTCGAGCTTCGACCACTTCGTCACGCAGTGGATGTCCTTCGTGATCGTCTCGCTCGGCAGAGCCCGGAACTCCTCCCACGTCCAGCTGACCGGCGAGGCGCCGCCCTGGATCGAGAACGTCCACTCCTCGAGCGGCGTGTGCGGGGTCGGCCCCGCGGAGAGCACCGGGAAGTCGTCGGTCAGGTACTGCCCGGGCGGCACGCGGTCGGGCGGTCCATCCTGGCGGCGACCTCTGAAGCCACGCGAGATGATGCCCACCGGTCGATTGTCGCAGCACAGAGCGCCTAGCGCGGGATCGCGAGCAGCGTGGGCGTCGTCCGTCCGCCGCGGACAGGGCGCAGCACGGTGACGTACGCCGTCGTCGCCGAGAGCGCGGTTGTCCAGAGCATGCGTGTCGTCGGCTTGGGCCGGTGCGGGCAGGGCAGGCGCTCGCCCTGGTTCGTGTGGTTCCGTTCGTGCCCGCGATCCTGGCCCGCGAGCGGCGGGAGCCGGTAGAGCACTCGCTCCTTCTCACCGCCGAGCGTCCCAAGCCTCAGCTCTTGCGAGCAGCGCGACGCGCGCACGTAGAGCAGGCTGGCCCTGAGGAGCGAAGGGTTGAGCAGCAGGGCGTCGCGGGCGAAGCGCAGCCGCCGGCGCTTGCCGGTGGCGACGTCGACGGCGGAGAGCCAGCTGCCCGCCGCCGACGCGCGGTGGTAGACGACGAGGTCGCCGTCGAGCGCGGGCCTGCCGAGCTCCGCTACCCGCCTGGCCTCGACGACGCGCGCGCTGCGAGTCGGGTCGCTGAGCGGCAGGACCCGGATCTCGCGGCCGGCGCGCCAGACGAGCCAGCGGTCGGAGACGGCGAGCTTCTGGACGCCCGGCAGCGTCTGCTGGAGCACCGGCGCCAGCGTGTCGCGCGCCGCGACGGTGACCTCCGGGCCCAGGTGCCAGGCGACGAGCGCGCCGCCGATCGCCGGATCGCCGCCGGGGAGCGGGGTGACGACGCCGTTGCGGGAGAGGAAGCCGCCCACGCCCGGGCGCTGCCAGGCGAGATCGGCGGCCGCGGCGCTCGGGTCGCCGCCGCGTGAGGCGACGGTGGTCGCCGCGCGCACCTCGCCGGCCACGAGCGCCAGGAGCAGCGACGCGGCGGTCAGCACCCTCAGCACCCGCAGGCCGTGAGGCCGCTCGGCCAACACCGTCTCCTCGCCGCGCACGGCGAGCACGAGCACGGGCAGCGCCCGGCCGGCCGCGAACCCGAGAGCGATCGCGAGCGAGCCGGTCACGTTGCCGAGGGCGAGGCTCAGAGCGGGCAGCGCCCAGGCGGCGGAGGCCGGCACGAAGGTCGTCAGGCCGGTTCCGAGCAGCAGCCCGTAGAGGAAGAGCGCCCGCGGCAGCGGCATCGTCCGCCGCCAGCGCTCGGGCACCTGGAAGCGAATCTGCGGCCGGACACGCAGACCGGCCGCGTCGCTCGCGACCGCAGCCGCCGCGATCACAGCGGCCACGACCACGAGCGCGCGCGTATGCACCAGCGCGCCGAGCAGGCCAAGGCCGCCGAAGACGAGCGCCGCTCCCAGCGCGAGCCCGACCCCGAAGGCGGTGGCGGTCAGGGCGAAAGCTCTCCGTCCGTCATGACGAGCGGCACGCACGGTGCCGACCATGGAGAGGCTTCAGGGCGACCAGGCGCCGGCGAGGCCGACGAGCAGTCCCGTGAGCGCGAGCGCGACGGTCAGCATTTGATCTTCGTGTCGTAGTACATGACGCAGAACACCCTCCGGCCGCGGTAGCAGTAGCCCGTGAGCGCGGCGTCGCCGTTGATCCGGTTGCGGACGGAGCCGCAGCAGTCCACGAGCTTGCGGACGTGGCCGCCGCAGCAGCGGTACCAGGCGCCGTCGATCTGGGGCCGGAAGCCGAACTCGCGCCCGGCCGCCGAACAGACCCGAGTGCGCGGCGCGGGTGGGAGCGGGTTGCCGTCGGGATCCCGAAGCAGCCCGCCTTCAGCGTCGACCGGCCGCCCGAGCGCATCTACGGTCCGGCCGAGGTCGTCCACCGCCTTCCCGTCCACGGCGCGGAGTGGAAAGCCGTTGCGGTCGATCCGGGGCAGTCCGACCGGGTGCGGGCACGAGCCGGTGGTGTAGATGTGGCCGCAGAAGTGGTAAGCCTCGGCTTTCTGCGCCCTCAGCGCGGCCGCGACGAACCCACCGCTCGCGACGCCGAGCAGCAGCCGCCCGGTCCGCGCGAGGAACCCGCGCCGCGAGCTCGACGCGGCGACGGCCTCGCTCAGCCGCAGCTCAGGCACTCACGGTTCGTGTCGCGTGGGCCAGCAGGCTCTCGAGCTGGAAGAGCGAGTTGAACGTGCCTTTCGCGAGCACCACGCCGTCGCGTCCGAGCACGACCGCGTACGGGCTCCCGGGCACGGCCAGCGACGCCCAGGCGTCGGGGTCGGTCTCCTCGTCGAAGAGCTCGAGCTCGACCTCGGGGTCGTTGGAGACCAGGCGCAGCGAAGGCTCCAGCGCCTGGCAGAGCGCGCAGCCGGGGGAGGTGAAGACCGCGACCGCCAGCGGGGCGCGCCCCTCGAAGCGCTCGATCAGCGCGACGCGGCCGCCGAGCTCAGGCCCCTCGTGCTCGAGCGAGAGGGCGGCCTGCGGTGCGACCGCGAGCCGGAGCTCCCCGAGCTCCCGCGCGAGCGCCAGCACCGCCACCGCCAAGGCCGCGAGCCCGGCCAGCGCGACGACGAGGCCGGCGCCGAGCCACGCCTCCGTGGAGAGCTTTGCGTCCGGAAGAAACGGCAGCGCCGCGAAGGCAGCGGCCAGGAGAGCCGTCCGCGCGAAGGCCGGCCAGCCGATGCGCGAGCGCCCGCCGAAGCACCCGCACGGGGCCCCGGCTCGACCCCCCAGGATCGCCGCCGCGAGCGCGAGCGCAAACACGCCCAGCAGCGCCGCCGCGGCTTCGGCCGCACCGGGAACGCCCGCGGCGACCCCGACCGCGAGAACCGCCTCGGCTGCAATCGCCCCAGCCCACAGGGCGGCGCGCGCCCCGGGTCGCGCGATCCCGTAGGAGCCGAGCGCCTCGCGGCCCGAGCGGCCGGAGACGAGCTTCCCCACAGCCGAGGCGAGCAGCACCGCGGCCAGCAGAAAGCGAAGGAGACCCACGACGGTCAAAGGGGCAGTGAGGATACATAGCGCCCGTGCGCCTCCTGGCCTTCTTCTCCCTCTCGCTGTTGCTCGCCGGCTCGGCGGGCTCGGGCACCAGCGCGCACAGGGTCGTGCTCGGCCGCTCGCTCGAGGGTCGGCCGGTCATCGCCTACCAGCTCGGCGACCCTGCGAGCCCGCGGAAGGTGCTCGTCGTGGGATGCATCCACGGCGACGAGTGCGCGGGGATCGCGATCCTCGACCGGCTCCGGCAGCTCGGCGCACTTGCGGGCACCGACCTCTGGCTCGTGCCCGACGCGAATCCGGACGGCCACGCCGCCGGCACCCGGCGCAACGCGCGGGGCGTCGACCTGAACCGCAACTTCCCGTGGCGCTGGCGGCCGCTCGGCGGCGCCTACTACTCGGGCGACCGGGCCCGCCTCGGAACGCGAGACCCGGATCGCCATGACGCTGATCCGGCGGCTGCGCCCGAAGGTCACGATCTGGTTCCACCAGCACCTGAACATGGTCGTGCTCACCTCGGGGAACCTCGGGTTGCAGCGCCGTTTCGCCCACCTCGCCGGGCTGCGGGCGGGGCGGCTTCCGTCCTACCCGGGCACCGCGACCGGCTGGTCGAACGCCACCCTGCCCGGAACCACCGCGTTCGTGGTCGAGCTGCCGGCCGGCCGCCTCTCTCCCCGTGCGACCGCACGCTTCGCCC
>CAVXZG010000007.1:0-77483 GCA_963766375.1 uncultured Actinomycetes bacterium
GGCCATCCAAAACGAATAGTTCCTATTGCCGTACACCATGAGAGCGACGACTGGCACGTAAAGGGGTAGCGCGAGCAGGAGAAAGGGCCCGGCGGCACTGATGAATGAAGTCGGAGAAGCGGAGCGCCGGGTGATCAGCGTGGTGGTGTTGAAGAAAATGTCCGCCGCGAAGTTAACCAAGCCGGCCACGGTCGTAGCCAAGACGATAGGCCCGAACCCGCGGTGGTCGGTCGCCGCCAAAGTCATCGCCGCGACGCCTGTCATCGCGCCAGTTAGTGCTCGTGCGGGCGTGTAGACCGCCCAGCGCAAGTATGGAGGCTGAAGAACAGCAAGATTCGACACTGCGCCAACTAAAAACGCGGCCGCAGGACCGAAAGCCACCGCCGTAAAGACGAACGGCAAGAAGGAAACCGTCATCTCGACGTTTGTGCTGACACGAACGGCCTGGCGCTCGGCGACGCCCGCAACGACCGCAAGGAGCGCAAGCTTCCACCATGATGGTAGTCCAGAGTCGAACTTCAATAGGGCGGCGCCTGAAACCACCGCCGTTAGATTCAGAATGCGCGACCCAAGCGAGGACGCTCGGCGCAGCTTCCGCGATTCCGAGCCTTCTCTTGACAGTCCCCCAAAAGGGGTAGACAATGACGGGGCCGTTAGTCCCCGAACTTAGGAGCATCTCAGTGGGTTCGCTTCGCATACGTGCGCTTGGTCTTTTGGGAACTCTCGTTACCGTGGCTGCGATCGTCGGTAACGGTAGGTCCTGGTAGCGCAAGCTTCTGTTTTCCACAGCACCGTGACATCACCCTGTTGAGGGATATCCACAATGCTGTGGACAACCGAGGTTCCGGGCCGCAGGCCCGGTGTAAGTCCTAGGCGATCAGGCTACGCCTGAAGCCCACGGCTACTGCGTGGGCTCGTGACCTTGCTTGCAACTTGGCAAGCAGGTGACGCACGTGCGACTTGACCGTCTCTTCTGAGAGGAACAAGCGCACGCCGATCTCGCGATTGACGAGACCGTCCGAGATCAGCTGGAGAACCTCGATCTCGCGTGCCGTCGGCTCCTGCTCGAGCTCCTGGAGCGGGCCGGAGAACGGAATTACCTCGCCGCCACCGTTCGTGCCGCGCTTCTTCGCGACCGCGTCGAAGCGACGGCTGTGGTCCACGTAGCGGGAGAGGATCTCCTTGCGCTCGGCAGCATCCATCGTATGGGGCCTATCGGCCTCGATCCTCGGTCGCTTTAGCGGCGTTTTTTACCCCGTTCGAGGGACGGGACGGCTCTAGCGTCTACGGAGTCAGCCGGCGAAAGCGCTCCAGCCACTCGCTTTCGGCTGGTTTATCGCTTTCGGCTGGTGGTTCAGTGCTCTCGGTAGCTGGTTCTTCGGGCACGGCCTCCTCGGCCGCTGCCTCGGGTGTGTGCTTTTGGGAGACCTCCACGCGCGCGAGAGTCTCCTTGTCCACATTGAGCGGGTGGTGGCAGGCGGCGAGGTGGCCGTTGCCGTAATCCACGAGCGGGGGCTCGATCTGGGAGCAGACGTCGGTGGCGTAGCGGCAGCGCGGGTGGAAGCGGCAGCCGGAGGGCGGGTCGATCGGGCTCGGCACGTCGCCCTCGAGGACGATTCGCTCGCGCTTCTCGGCGAGATCCGGGTCGGGCACGGGCACCGCGGAGAGCAGCGCCTCGGTGTAGGGCATGATCGGCCGCGTGTAGAGCTCCTCCGCCGGAGAGAGCTCGACGAGCTTGCCGAGATACATGACCGCGATCCGGTCGGAGACGTGCCGGACGACGCCGAGGTCGTGCGCGATGAAGACGTAGGTGAGGTTGAACTCGTCCTGGAGCTCCTCGAGCAGGTTGACCATCTGCGCCTGGATCGAGACGTCGAGGGCGGAGACCGGCTCGTCGGCCACGATCAGCTTCGGGCGCAGTGCGAGCGCGCGGGCTACTCCGATCCGCTGGCGCTGCCCGCCCGAGAACTCGTGCGGGAAGCGGTTGTAGTGCTCGGGCGAGAGGCCGACCTTTTGAAGCAGCTCCTCGACGGCGTCCTTGCGCTCCTTGCGGTCGCCGATCCCGTGGATGCGCATCGGGTCGCCGATGATCGTCCCGACGCGCTTGCGCGGGTTCAGGCTCGCGTACGGATCCTGGAAGATCATCTGCATCTCCCGTCGAAGCGGCCGCATAGCGCGGGCGCGCAGCTTGCCGATCGAGCGGCCGTCGAAGACGATGTCGCCGGCGGTCGGGTCGAGCAGGCGCACGATGCAGCGGCCGAGAGTGGACTTGCCGCAGCCGGACTCGCCGACCAGGCCGAGGGTCTCCCCCTCGGCGACGCTGATCGTCACGTCGTCCACAGCGTGCACACGCGCGACCTCGCGCGAGAGCACGCCCCTGCGGATCGGGAAGTACTTCTTCAGGTGCGTCACCTCGACCAGGGGCGCGCCGTTGCGGCGCTCGCTCACGCGACCACCTGCGCCTCGCCGGCGATCGTGGCGTCCCGCAGGCGCCGCTTCTCCTCGACCGAGAGCCAGCAGCGGTCGAGGTGGCCGGGGTCCTCGACCCGTCTCTGCAGGTCCGGCTCCTCCTGGCACTTCTCGAAGGCGTGCGGGCAGCGGGGGCGGAACTTGCAACCGCGCGGGAGGTTGATCAGTGAGGGCGGCGTGCCCTCGATCGAATGCAGCTTCTTCGGCTTGGGCCGGTCGAGTCGCGGGATCGAGCCGAGCAGGCCCCAGGTGTAGGGATGCTGCGGGTCGTAGAAGATCTGCCGCTTCGTGCCCCGCTCGACGACGCGGCCGGCGTACATGACGATGATCTCGTCGGCGACCTCGGCGACGACGCCCAGATCGTGAGTGATCAGGATCACCGACGAGTCGAAGTCGGCACGGAGATTGGCGAGCAGCTCGAGGATCTGCGCCTGGATGGTCACGTCGAGCGCGGTGGTCGGCTCGTCGGCGATCAGCACGTCGGGGTTGCAGGAAAGCGCCATCGCGATCATCGCGCGCTGGCGCATCCCGCCGGAGAACTGGTGTGGATAGTCGTTCACGCGGTGCGGGGCGTTTGGGATCCCGACCTGGCGCAGGAGCTCGACGGCACGCCTCTTCGCGTCGATCTTCCTCGTGCCCTCGTGGGTGCGGATCGCCTCGACGATCTGGTCGCCGACCGTGTAGACGGGGTTCAGCGACGTCATCGGGTCCTGGAAGATCATTGCGATCTCGTTCCCCCGCACGTTGCGCAGGTCCGATTCGGAGAGCTCGATCAGGTCCTGGCCCTTGTAGATGACCTCGCCCTCGAAGCGGGTGTTCTTGTCGCGCGTGAGCCCGAGGATCGTCATCGCGGTCACGCTCTTGCCGGAGCCGGACTCGCCGACGATCCCGAGCACCTTGCCGCGGTCGAGCTCGAAGTCCACGCCGTCAACCGCGCGCACGGTCCCGTCCTCGGTCGCGAAGCGAACCTTCAAGCCCTTCACTTCCAGAAGTCGCTCTGCCACTAGACGGCCCGAATCCTCGGATCGAGGTACGCGTAGAGGAAGTCGACGACCGCGCTGAAGAGGACGATGAAGAACGCGCCGTAGAGGGTCACGCCCATGATCGGCGGCAGGTCGAGGTCACCCACCGACTGCGCGGCGTACCACCCGACTCCCTTGAGACTGAAGACGGTCTCGGTGAGGATCGCACCGCCGCCGAGGACGGCTGCGAAGTCGAGCCCGAACAGGGTGACGATCGGGATCAGCGAGTTCCGCAACACGTGCTTCGTCAGGACGCCCCTCGGCGCGATGCCTTTCGCGCGCGCGGTCCGCACGTAGTCCTCGTTCATCGTGTCGAGCATGTTCGAGCGCAGCACGCGCCCGTAGAAGCCGATGAAGAGCACCGAGAGGCAGAACCAGGGCAGGATCAGGTGGTAGGCCCACTGCACGGGGCTGACTGTGAAGGGGACGTATTCGCCGTCGGGGAAGGGCGGGTTGTTCGGCTTCTCCGCGAGGAAGTAGCGCATGACGATCCCGAGCCAGAACACGGGCATCGAGATCCCGATCAGCGCGAAGGTCGTGACGAATCGGTCGGACCACTTCCCAGCGTTCACCGCCGCGAAGACCCCGACGAGCACTCCGAAGACGAGCCAAATGATCCCGGCGCCGATGCAGAGCGAGAACGTCGCCGGGATCCCCTTCTTGATCTCCTCGGCCACGTTCTGCCGGTTCTGGAAGGAGGTCAGGACGTCGTACTCGCCGTGCCGGCCCGGCAGGATGCCGTTGCCAGCCTTCTCCATCATCTTCACGTACTGGACGTAGATCGGACGGTCGAAGCCCCATTTCTGGCGAATGTTCTGCACGTTCTGGGCGGTCGGGTTCTTGCCCGCCATCCGTGAGGCCGGGTCGCCGCCGGGGACGAGGATGAAGATGACGAAGACGAGCACGCTGACCGCGAAGAGGACGGCGATCATCCCGATGATGCGCCGGATGATGAAGGCGAGCATTAGTGGATCTTCACCTTGGCACGCGGGTCGAGGGCGTCCCGGAGGCCGTCGCCGAAGATGTTCAGCGAGAGCACGGTGAGGACGATCGCGATTCCCGGGACGAGCGTGAGCCAGGGCGCGCTCACGATCTGCTCCTGGCCGGACGCAATCAGGTTCCCCCAGGACGGATCCGGCAGACGCACCCCGGCGCCGAGGAACGAGAGCCCCGCCTCGGTGAGGATGTTGGTAGCGATGATCAGGGTGAAGAACACGAGCACCGTCGAGGCGATGTTGGGGAGGAGATCCGAGAACATGATCCGAATGGGGCCGGCTCCCGAGCCCACCGCGGCCTCCACGAACTCCTTCTCCCGCAGCGAGAGCACCTGGCCACGCACGGGCCGGCCGACGTACGGGATCAGGACGTACGAGATCACCAGTGTCGGGATCCAGAGGCTTCCGGACTCGATGTTGATCCCGAAGTGGTGGAAGCCGTTGACCGAGAGCGCGCTACCGAGCGCGATCGCGAGCAGCAGCACCGGGAAGGCCCAGATCAGGTCGAAGGAACGCGTGATGATCCAGTCCGCCCAGCCGCCGAAATAGCCGCCGATGAGCGCGAATAGGACCGCGAAGAAGGTGCAGATGATTGCGGAGCCAATGCCGATCTTCAGCGAGTTGAGGCCCCCGTAGAGCAGCCGCACGGCCACGTCGCGGCCGAGGTTGTCGGCGCCGAGGACGAACTTCCCGTGCGCGTGCCACCAGGTCGGGCCGAGGATTTTCACCGCCCTGACGGTGAAGTCGCCGGTCTTCGCGTCGTACGTGGCCCCGCCCGAGATCACCTGCGTGGGCTTACCGCTGACGATCACCGTCTCGGCGCTGTGCGTCTCGTTCGGCCCCGTGTGGGCGACCTGGTTCGCGTAGACGGGCGCGAGGAAGCAGCCGTCACGATCACGACGAAGACGAAGAGGGCGAAGAGAGCGACGTAGTTACGCCGCAGGCGCCGCCAGGCGAGGTACCACGGACTGCGACCGACGATCGCAACCTCGTGCTCCTCGGCCGCCAGGACCGCCGCGGGGTCGAGAGAGAGTTCGGTTGCGGGCTCGGCCATGTGCCTCTGTTTGCGGCGAGTTTAGTGAAGTGAGGGCGCCCGCAGGCGCCCTCACTTCGTGTCCGTTTCCTACCTCGCTACTTCCGGCACAGACGTGTCCAGTCGATGCCGTACAGGAGCTGGATGTGGACGCAGCCCATCTTCTTCGTGAAGTACTCCGGGAAGACGCGGTTCGACCACGGCGCCCACGGAGCGTCCTGCATGATCGACTTCTCGACCGCCGCCCACCGCTGGTTCACGGCAGCGGTGAGAACCGGAGCCTTCTTCAGGCTCTCGATCGAGCTGTTGACCTTCTTGTTGCTGTAGTACGCGTAGTTGTTGTTGTCCTGATCGACGATGCGATTGCCGTTGAGCAGCACGTCGAACCAGTCGAGCGGATGCGGGTAGTCCTCCAGCCAGCGGGCCCAGCCCGTCTGCGCCTTCGTGTCCCGCTTGCCGATCGTCGTGTAGTAGGTCGCCCTCGGAAGCGTCGTCAGCTTGGCGTCGAGGCCGATGTTGTTCAGGACGCTCACGTAGTACTGAGCGGCCGTCAGAGCGTCGGAGACCTCGCGCGTCCACACCGTGACGTTCGCGCCCTTGGCACCGGCGGCGGTGATCATCTGCCGGGCCTTGGCGACGTTGTGGCTGTACAGCGTCAGCTTCTTGTACGACGGATACGTCGGCGGAAGGACGTTCTGCGTCGGCTGGCCGAGACCGCCCCAGACGAGCGTCTGCATCGCCTTCCGGTCGATGGCGTAGTTGACCGCCTGACGGACCTTCAGCTTGTTGAAGGGCGCCACATTGACGTTCATCCAGAAGTAGTACGTGTTCGCGGTCTTGCGCAGGACCAGGTGGCCCCTGCTCTTGGCGCTGGCGATGCGGTCGGGCGGGATGGCGGCGTTGGAGTAATCCGCCGAACCGCTGACCACACGCTGCGTCGCCGTGTTGGCGTCACCGATCAGGCTGACCTCGACCCGGTTGGGGTTCCCGCGCGGAATGTCCTTCGTCGGCTTGAAGAACCGGTTCCGCAACATCGTGAACCCGCGGTTGGGGTCGTACCCGACGATGCGGTACGGACCCGACGCCGGGATGTTGCCGTTGTGGATCGCGGGAGACGTCCCGGCCGGCACCGGCGCGGCAAAGAGCAGCGCCAGGATGGTCAGGAAGTCGCCTCGCGGCTTGGCCATCTTGATCGTGATCGTTCCCTTGGCGTTGTTCGCGGTGATGCCGGAGATGTCACCACCGGCGGTCGGATGCGCCGCGTAGCGCGGCTGCGCCTGCGATGTCGGTGTAGAAGCCGACGCCCTGGCCGGTCGCCAGGAAACCGCGCTTGATCGCGAACTCGAAGTCCGAGGCCCTGATCGCCTGGCCGTTCGAGTACTTCAAGCCCTTGCGCATCTTGAACTTGTAGACCTTGCCGTTCGCCGATGATCGACGGCAGCGAGGCCGCCAGACCCGGCACGAGCTTGTAGCCGCCGGGGCCGTCGACGTGCCGGTAGGTCAGCAGCGTCTCCCAGACATTCCACATCGCCCACCAGCTCTGGCCCGTGTATGCCTGCTGCGGGTCCAGATAGTCGATCGTGTCGAGCACCGCCTTCAGCGTCCCCACCGACGCGTGTGACTGCTTCGGTGCCGCTTTCGTGCGGTTTGCCGCGACTCCGTACGCCGCGACCATCAGCGAGAACCCGGCGGCCAGAGCGAGAACGCTCAGAAGCCAGGTCCATCGTCCCTTACTAGTCATTGCACCTCCCGTAGCTAAACCCCGTCGATTGCTGGGGCCAATCTTCGCAAAGTGGAGACGTTCTGGCCAGCATTCGGTTAGGTCGGCCTGATCCGCGGATCCAGGCGCGCGTAGACGATGTCGACGGCCGCGCTCATAATCGTGATGAAGAACGCGCCGTAGATCACCGTCGCCATGATCACCGGAAGGTCGAGGGACTGCAGCGCATGGAAGGTCAGGAGCCCCACTCCCGGGAGCCCGAAGACGACCTCGGTCAGGAGCGCCCCGCCGCCGACCAGGACGCCGAAGTCGAGGCCGAACAGCGAGACGAAGGTGATCATCGAGGTGCGCAGCATGTGCCTCAGCAGCACGGAGCGCGGCGAGAGGCCCTTGGCCTTGGCGGTGCGCACGTAGTCCTCGTTCTGGATGTCGAGCAGGTCCGCGCGCAGCACGCGCGCGTAGAACCCGATGTAGAGCACCGAGAGCGTGATCCACGGGATGACCAGGTGCAGGAACCACTGCCACGGGTCCACAGTCAGCGGCACGTAGCCGAGCGGCGGCACCCAGCTGAACAAGAAGGTGTCGTGCAGCCGGTCCTGCGTGAGCAGGTTGGCTACCTCCCCGAGCCAGAAGACCGGCATCGAGATACCGATCAACGCGAGGATCATCAATAACGGGTCGATGAGCGTCCCCTTGAAGATGACTGCGAGCACGCCCATGGCGATGCTGACGATCACCCAGAGCACGGCGGCCCCGAACACGAGCGAGAAGGTCACGGGGGCCGCGGCCATGATCGCGGGAACGACCTCCAGCGCCTGGTTCCCGTACGAGACGAGGTCTCGCGAGATGAAGAGCCGCTTCATCATCAGCGCGTAGCGGACGGGCAGCGGCCGGTCGAGACCGAACTCGTGCTTGACCGCGGCCACCGTCTCGGGTGAGGGATTGCGCCCGGCCAGCCGGCTGCTCGGGTCGATGCCGGGAGTGGCGAAGAAGATCAGGAAGACGAGCACCGTGATCGCGAACAGCACAACCACGAGCCCGAGCAAGCGCCTGATGATGAACGCGGTCATCCCTGGTTACTCCCGCACGCGCACCTTGGCGCGTGGATCGAGTGCATCGCGGACCCCGTCGCCCAGCACATTCAGGGAGAGCACGGTGATCACGATCATGATCCCGGGCGCGATCGCCACCCACGGCCGGGTGTAGAGCAGACCCTGGCCGTCCTCGATCACGGTGCCCCAGCTCGCCTGCGGCGCCTGAACGCCGATCGACAGGAACGACAGCGCCGCTTCGGTCAGCACCGTCGTGGCGATCATCAGCGGGAGGAGCACGATCACCGTCGAGATCACGTTCGGAAGGATCTCGGAGAACATCAGGCCAATGCTCGAGGCGCCCTGCGAGATCGACGCTTCGACGTACTCCTTCTCCCTCACCGAGAGCACCTGCCCGCGAACGGGGCGGAAGACGTACGGGATGTAGACGAACGCGATGATCAGCGTCGGCACCCAGAGGCTCGAAGGGTTGATGGTGATGAATCCCAGCTTCACCCCGGCCGGCGTCGTCAGCAGCACCGTGGCGAGCGAGATCGAGAGTAGGTAGACGGGGAACGCCCAGATCAGGTCCATCACCCGCGAGAGGACGGAGTCGAGCCAGCCGCCGAAGAAGCCGGCCGCCAGCGCGAGCACCAGGGCCGCGAAGCAGCAGAGCACCGCAGAGACGATGCCGATCTGGAGCGAGGCGCGGCCGCCGTAGAGCACGCGCGCCGCCACGTCGCGTCCCTGGTTGTCGGCGCCGAGGAAGTAGTTCGAGTGCCAGGTTGGCCCGATCGGGATCTCGCCGAGGCCGAGCGCGCCGCCTCCCTGCTGGACGACGTCGACCGTCTTGCCGTCGACGACGGTGGTGCCGGAGATGTTCGAGACGAACGGATCGGTGTGCGCGATCCGGTTGGCGTAGACGGGCGCGAGGAAGCTGACAACCACGATCAGCAGGAACAGCACCAGCGCGCCCATCGCGATCCGGTTGCGAACGAGGCGGCGCCCGGCGATCTGCCAGGGACTCCTACCGGAGATCTCCCTGACGCTCTCGCCGGGCGCGAGCGCGATCTCGGGGTCAGGCTCGTACGCGAACTCAGCCACGCGCCGTCCCCGTCGTGACTACTTCACCGACGCCTGGTCAAGCAGGAAGTACCACTGCGGGCTGAACTGGTAGCCCGTGACGCGGTCCGAGAGCACGTCGATGTACTTGGGGTTGAACATCGAGACCCAAGGCGCCTGGTCGGTGACGTCGTGGTCGACCTGGGCCCAGAGCGTGTTCGAAGCTGCAGGGTCGGTGATCCCGAGCTGGCCGGCCTTGTCCATGTTCGCCTGGATCCCCTTGTTGCAGAACTCGGCGATGTTCGGGCTCGAGTTCGAGTTCGGATGGAACGAGCCGCATCCGAGCAGGATGTTCAGGAAGTCCGAGGCGGCCGGGTAGTCCTGGTACCAGCTCGAGTACGCGAACTGCGGGTGGTTGCTCGAGTTCTGCACGTACGGGTACTGGATGTCCGGCGAGAGGGCCTGCAGGGTGGCCTTGTAGCCGAGCGAGTTCAGCAGCCCGACGAAGTAGAGGCCGAGCGCCTTGTCCACGTCGTTCGTCGTCGTGTTGACCTTGACCGCGGCACCCTTGGTGCCGGAAGCGTTGATCAGTTGCTTCGCCTTGGCCAGGTCCGGGCCGGTCCACTTGTCCGTGCCGCCACCGGCGGTGTACGGGCAGTACGGCTTGTAGCCCGGGAAGTTCGGCGGCAGGATCTGGCAGGTCGCGACCGCGAGCTTCGGGCCGCCGTAGATCTTCACGAGGGCGTTCCGGTCGGTGGCGTAGTTCACGCCCTGCCGCGCCTTGAGGTTGTTGAACGGGGCTTCCCTCGTGTTGAAGGCGAAGTACCACACCGCCGTCAGCGGGTTGACGTGGACGCGAGCGGCGTACTTCGTGCTCAGCTCGCTCAACCGGTCGGCCGGCGGCTGGTCGAACATCCAGTCGGCCGTGTTGTTCTCGACCGCGGTCACCTGGGCCTCGGGCGTGAGGCCGAACTTCTGGACGATCGTGTCGGGGTTGCCCGCCGGCTGCGCGTCCTTCGACCACTCCTTGAAGAACGTGTTGCGCACGAGCTTGATCTGCTTGTTCGGCGCGTACTGGGCCCACTTGTAGGGGCCGGTGCCGGGCGGCGGGATGTCCACGTTCTTCGTGGGCGTGTCGACGGCAGGATGAACGCGAACGGGACGGCGAGCTTGTCCAGGAACTCCGGGTCGGCGGTCGTCAGGTTGAACGTGACCTCGTCGCCGTTCACCTTGATGCCCTGAGAGAGGTCACACGTCTTGGGCGTCTTGATGCACGCGTCGGCGCCCTGGATCACGTTGTACCAGGTGCCCGCGTTGGGGCTGTTGCCGATCTTGAACAGCCGCTCGAAGGTCGCCTTCACGTCGGCGCCGTCGAGCGTCGAGCCGTCAGAGAACTTGATCCCGGAGCGAAGCTTGAAGGTCCAGGTCTTGCCGCCGTTCGTGGGCGTCGGAATCGACTCGGCGAGGTCCGGCACCTTCTTGGTGCCCGGTGCGCCGCCGAGACGCCGGAACGCGATCAGGCCGTCGTGCGAGAGGATCAGCAGCTGCCACTCCTGCAGCGTGTAGTTCACCTGCGGGTCGGGCGAGCCCGAAGGAGCGGCATTCGCGACGGTCACGAGGTCGCCGCCCTTCGCGCCTGCGGTCGCGCCCGTACTAGTGCTCTTCTTCGACCCGCCGCCACAGCCTGCGGCGACAAGCCCCAGCGTGACTGCCACCGACAAGAAACCGATCAACCAACGCTTCACCCGGACCATCTCCTTCCGGTCGCGACTCAAGGTCATCCGCTTGTATCTACGGACGCCGAGGAAGGGCCGGATGTTAGCGGCCTGAGTGCTTGCTGAGCGGAACTACCGAGAGCTGGCTAGGCGGCGACGTACTGGAGCTCGCGCAGCGCGGCGAGCCGGGCCAGTGCCTGGCCCTCGAGCTGGCGCACCCGCTCGCGGGTCAGATCGAGCTCGTGACCGATCGCCTCGAGCGTCCAGGGCTCGCCCTCGAAGCCGAAGCGCAGCTCGAGGATCCGCCGCTCGCGCTCCGGGAGTGCGTCGAGTGCCCGCCGCACGCCCTGCCGGCGCAACGACTCCTCGGCCTCCTCGAACGGATCGGCAGCCTCGCGATCGGCGAACAGGTCGCCGAGCTCGCCCTCGTCGTCCGCCCCGACGGTCTGGTTCAGCGAGACCGAAGCCTGAGCGGCACCGAGCGCCTCGTCGACGTGCTGGATTGGAAGCCCGGTCGCCTCGGCGAGCTCTTCCTTGGTCGCCTCGCGGCCCAGCTCGACCTCGAGCCGGCGCGCGGCGCGGCTGAGCTTCTGCTGGCGCTCGACGACGTGCACGGGCACGCGAATCGTGCGCGCGTGGTTTGCGACGGCCCGCTGCACCGACTGGCGGATCCACCAGGTCGCGTAGGTCGAGAACTTGTAACCGCGGCGCCAGTCGAACTTCTCGACGGCGCGGTTGAGCCCGAGCGTGCCTTCCTGGATCAGGTCGAGGAAAGGGACGCCGAGGCCGCGGTAGCCCTTGGCGATGGAGACGACCAGCCGCAGGTTCGACTCGATCATCCGCCGCTTGGCGGTGAGATCGCCGCGCTCGATCGCCTTCGCGAGCATGACCTCCTCGGCCGCGGTCAGCAGCTTGTGCCGGCCGATGTCGGCCAGGAAGAGCTGGAGGCTGTCGGCCGCACCGACGAGCGCCTGCGGCTGGGCCTGTGCGGGCTCGACCTTCTCGGGCTCGGCCTTCTCGGGCTCCTCCGCAGCAGGCTCGCGCACCTCGAGGCCGGTGGTCTCGAGCTCACGGGTCAGCTCTTCGACCTCGTCGTCGGCGAGGTCGTGCTCGAGCGCGAATGCCTCGAGCTCGGCCGGGAGGACGAAGCCGCGCTCTTCGGCGCCTTCAAGCAGCGCGCGCGCGGGCTCGGTCCCCAGTAGTTCCTGAAGTTGGTTTTGGGTCACTTTCTCCTCTTGGGTCTTAGACGCGATTCCTGCCTCGATCTTTCGCACTGTAGGGCGATTGTCCTCGACTGAACAGGGGGAACGGCCCCCCTTTGGGCTTGTTGAACGAAACGCGGCACTCGTTTTTACTATTCCGCGACTGCGGCCTCTTTGGTTTCCTTCCGCGCGGGGAAGTCGAACTCGACCTTGCCCTCCTCGTTCAAGACGAGGCGAGCGCGAAAAGGTTTGCCGGCACGCGAGCGAAAGCCTGAAATGACTTCCTTGGTCTTGCCCTCCTCGATCAGCTGGCGGGCGATCTCAGGGGTGAGCGTGCGGCCGGCGACGCGCTTCCAGATGACGAAGCCGCAGCCGGTCTCCTCGCGGCTCTTCCAGCTCGTGCAGCCGTAGGCCTTCGAGTTCTCCTTGATGATCTCGCCGGTCTCGGCGCCGCAACGCGGGCACGGGCCGAGCTCGACGCGCTCGGGGCGCAGCTTCTCCTTGTCGAGCGCCGCGATCTGCTCGACGGTGGCCCGCGTGAAGTCCTCGATGTCCTTGATGAACTTGCCGCGATCGTCGTTGCCGCGCTCGATGTCGGTCAAGCGTTTCTCCCAGTCGCCGGTCAGCTCCGGTGAGGTGAGCGGGTGCTCCTCGAGCATCGTGATTACCTGCAGGCCCTTCGGCGTCGGCGTCAAGTCCTTCCCCGCGCGCTCGATGTACTCGCGGCGGATCAGCGTCTCGATCGTCTCGGCGCGGGTGGCCGGGGTGCCGAGGCCGCTCTCCTTCATCGCCTCGCGGAGCTCCTCGTCGTCGATCAGCTTGCCGGCGGTCTCCATCGCGGAGAGCAGCGTCGCCTCGGTGTAACGGGGCGGCGGCTTGGTCTCCTTCGCCTCGACCTCGGCGGCGGCGCATTTGACGCTCTGGCCCTGCTCGAGCGGCGGCAGCTCCGCGCTCTCGTCCTCGGAGTCCTCGTCCTGCTGCCGAGCCTTCTTGTCCTCGTCGGACTCGAGCCCGTAGACGCCGCGCCAACCCGCCTCGAGCGTGATCTTGCCCCGGCTGCGGAAGCGCTCCTCCTCGACGAGCGTGACGATCGTCGTGCGCGCGAAGCGGGCCGGCGGATGAAAGACGGCGAGGAAGCGGCGCGCCACTAGATCGAAGATGCGCCGCTCGTCCGGCGAGAAGCGGTCGAGCTCGTGCTCGACATCGGTCGGGATGATCGCGTGGTGGTCGCTGACCTTGGAGTCGTTGACGACTCGGCCGAGCGGCAGCTGCTGGAGGCCGAGCACGAAGCGCGCCGCCTCGGCGTAGTCGGGGATCGGCTCGAGGGTGGCCGCGGTCGGCTTGAGCTGTGCGACCAGGTCACCGGAGAGCCAGCGGGAGCTCGTACGCGGGTAGGTGATGGCCTTCTTGTCCTCGTAGAGCGACTGTGCGGCCGAGAGTGTTCGCCGGGCCGAGAATCCGTAGCGGCGGTTCGCGTCGCGCTGCAGCGAGGTCAGGTCGTAGAGGAGCGGCGCACGCTCGGACTGCTCCTTGCGCTCGACCGACTCGACGACGCCGTCGGCGCCGGATACCTTCGCGGCGATCTCGTCGGCGCGCTTGCCGTCCTTGAGCCGCGTCTCCTCGCCCTCGAACCAGAGGCCCTCGTAGCGTGGGTCGAACTGCGCGTGCACGAGCCAGTACGGCTCCGGAACGAACGCCTGGATCTCGCGCTCGCGCTTGACCATCAACGCCAGCGTCGGCGTCTGCACGCGGCCGAGCGAGACCACGCCGCCGACCCAGGCGCGACCGCGGATCGTGGCGGCGCGGGTCGCGTTCATGCCCACCAGCCAATCGGCCTCGGAGCGGGAGCGCGCGGCAGCCTCGAGCTGCTGCAGCTGCTCGCCGGGGCGGAGCTTCTCGAAGCCTTCCTTGATCGCCTGCTTGGTCATCGAACTGATCCAGAGGCGCTCGACGGGCTTGTCGACGCCCGAGGTCTCATAGATGTACGCGAAGATCAGCTCGCCCTCGCGGCCGGCGTCGCAGGCGTTGACGATTCGGTCCACGTCGTCGCGCTTGAGCAGCTTGTGGATTACCTTCAGCTGCTTCTCGGCCTTCTTGTCCCGCGCGTGCAGACGGAACTCCTCAGGGAGGATCGGCAGGTCGGCCATGCGCCACTTCTTGAAGCGCTCGTCGTACTCCTCGGGGTTGATCAACTCCACGAGATGGCCCACCGCGAAGGTGATCACGGTGTCGTCCGACTCGAGGTAGGAATCGTGGTTTTCGAATTTTCCGGGGAGTGCATCGGCCAGGTCCCGGGCGACCGACGGCTTCTCTGCGATCACGAGTGTCTTCACGCAGTCCACCTTAGCGAACGCCCTAAACCGCACCGTAGCGGCCGAAAAGCGCGCCTTCGGCGCGTGGAAATGTGACGATTGCGTGCCCAATGATCTCACCGCTCTACCTATTCGTCGGCTCCCTCAGTTGGCCTTTCGTGCGCGGGCTCTACCGTCTGCGCGTGCGCGGGCTCGAGCACCTGCCCGAAGGCGGCTTCGTGCTCGCGGCCAACCACACCTCCAACTTCGACCCGTGGCCGCTCGGGCACCCCGCTCCTGCCTCACCGGCAGCTCCGCTTCATGGCGAAGTCCGAGCTCTTCAACCCGGTGCTGGCACCGATCCTGCGCGCCGGCGGCGCGTTCAAGGTGCGGCGCGGCGAGGGCGACCTGGACGCGATGCGCACGGCGGCCGAGCTCGCGAGGGAGGGTGAGATCGTGGTCATGTTCCCGGAGGGGACGCGCCAGACGAAGGGGCTGCGCAAGAAGCACAAGGCGCGGCCGCACACCGGCGCCGCGCGGATCGCCCTCGCCGCGGGGGTGCCGCTCGTGCCGGCGGCGATCACCGGCACCGATCGCCTCAGCAGGCTCGGGCCCCTGGGAGTCAGCTACGGCGAGCCGATCGACCTCTCCGACCTCCAAGGCCTGGACGTCAAGGCGGCCTCGGCGGAGGCGACCAAGCGGCTGATGGCCAAGATCGACGAGCTGAAGGCCGCCGCGTGAGACCGCTCCTGGCCGTCGACGGCGACTCGTTCGCGCACCGCGCCTACCACGCGCTACCCGAAGAGCATCCGCCTGAACGCGGTCGTCGGCTTCGCCAACATGCTGCTGGGCCTCTGGGAGGCCGAGCAGCCGCGCGCCGTCCTCGTCGGCTGGGACACCCTCACCTCGCCCACCTACCGGCAACGAGGCCTTCGAGGCCTACCAGAGCGGGCGCGAGTTCGAGGACTCGCTGCTCGAGCAGCTCGAGCTGCTCCCGCAGCTCTCGACCGCCCTCGGCTTCGCGATCGCCAAGGCGCCCGGGTACGAGGCGGACGACTTCCTCGCGGCCGCCGTCGCCTCCGAGGACAAGCGCGGCGGCGAGACACTGGTCGCCACCTCGGACCGCGACCTCTTCCAGCTCGCGAGCCCACGCACGATGATCCTCCAGCCCGTGCGCGGGGTCTCGGAGATCGCGCGCATCGGCCCGGCCGAGGTTCGGGAGCGCTACGGCGTCGAGCCCGAGCAGGTGCCGGACTTCATCGCCCTGCGCGGCGATCCCTCCGACCGGCTCCCGGGGGCGGCCGGGATCGGGCCGAAGAAGGCGGCGGACATCCTCCGGCAGCACACGACGCTCGAGGACGCATTGGCCGCCGGGCGCTTCGCCGCGGAGGCGGAGGATCTGCGCCTCTACCGGCGAATTGCCACGCTAGACGCCTCTGCCCCGCTCCCTCCCCTCGAAGACCAGAAACCCACGTGGGCAGAGGCGTCCTCCCTCACGCGGGAGCTGGGGCCTGAATCAGCTGGCCGACCGGCTCGAGCGCTTATCGAGCTCGTAAGCCACCCGGCGCTCGCGGAGCTGCATCCGACCGAGCCGCACGTCGAGAGCCGCGAGCGGCTCCTGGCCCTGCTGGACGCCTTCGAGGTCGTCGAGGGGCGGCCCGCCTCGCGTGAACAAGTAGAGCGCTGCCACTCGCGCGAGTACCTGGACTTGCTCCAGGCGATCGAGGCAACGACGATGCTCGACGGGGACACCGTCGCCTCCGAGACGAGCTACGAGGCTGCGCTGCTCGCCGCGGGTTGCGCCCTGGCCGCGGTCGATCGCGAGGGTTTCGCGCTCGTGCGCCCGCCCGGGCATCACGCGCTGCCCGCTCGCGCGATGGGCTTCTGCCTGATCGACAACGTCGCAGTCGCGGCCCGCTACGCCCAGGCCGAGCTCGGGCTCGAGCGGGTGGCGATCGTCGACTGGGACGTCCATCACGGAAACGGCACGCAGGAGATCTTCTGGGACGACGACTCGGTCTTCTTCGCGTCGATCCACCAGTGGCCGTTCTACCCGGGCAGCGGCGGCCCCGGCGACGGGAACGAGACGACGGTGAACGTGCCGCTTCCCGGCGGCTCCGGCGACGAGGATTACCTGCGCGCCCTCGACGAGGTCGTCGCGCCGGCCGTGCGTGCATTCGAGCCGGAGCTCGTGCTCGTGTCAGCCGGCTTCGACGCACACGTGGACGATCCGCTCGCCGGGATGCGCGTCACCGCCGACGGGTTCCGCGAGCTCGCACGCCGGTCGGCCACCCTTGGCCCACGCGTAGCGGCGGTGCTCGAAGGCGGGTACGACCCGAGAACGCTGCCTGGCCTCGTCGCCGCCGCGCTCGAGGGCTTCCAGGAATGACAACGGCCGACCCGTCGGGTCGGCCGTTTGCCGAGGAAGCACAGAGCCACCGCGCTCCGACACCCTTCAAGGTCGGTGTCGTACCCAGTATCGGCTCCTACCGGGGTCGTTGTGGGTGAATTGCATCCCTCACGATGGGTGATTTACGCGGCGCGGGCGGTAGCGAGGGCGTCGAGCGCCTCGCGGCGCGAGGAGACACCGAGCTTGCGCAGCAGGCTCTTCACGTGCGAACGGACGGTGTGCTCGGAGATGTACAGCCGCCCGGCGATCTCGTCGGTGCCGAGGTGCTCGTCCAGCAGGAGCAGCACCTCGAGCTCGCGGGCGCTCAGCGAGGAGGCGATCGTGTCGGGAACGCCGCTCCCCGCTCCGCCTTCGCGGACCTGTTCGAGCAGTCGCCGCGCGACCTCGCCGGAGAGAGCCGCCTCGCCGTTACCGACCCCGCGGAGGAACTCGGCAATTCGCTCGGGCGGCTCGCTCTTGAGCAGGTAGCCGGCCGCACCGCCGCGGATCGCGGCGAGCAGGTTCTCCTCGGTGCCGGAGGCGGTCAGCACGACGACCTCGGTCTCGGGCGCAGCTTCGCGCAGGCGCGGCAGGGCCTCGAGCCCGCTCATCCCCGGCATGGAGAGGTCGAGCAGGACGAGCTCCGGCCGGAGCTGCCGTGCCAGCTCGATTGCCTCGGCGCCGTCGGAGGCCTCGCCCACGACCGAGAAGCCGTGCTGGGCCAGCAGCGCCGCCAGAGCGTCACGCGTAATGGGGTGGTCGTCCACGAGCAGGATCCGCATGCAGGCCTTATCGGCAGGGCGCCGTCTGCCGACAAGGGGTTTGTGCGGCGCGAACACAAAGACGACTATCAGGCCTGGCTCTGGGGCGAAGTCCTCCTGGTCGGGCTGCTCGGCGCTTCCCTGGCGCTCTTCGTCGCCTACCCCAGCCTCCGCAACACCTATGCGCTGCCGCACGTCCGCCTCGTGCTGGATACCGCGGTCATGCTCGCCGCCGGAATCGTGGCGGTGCTCGCCGGGATCCGCTTCTCGGTGGACGGGCGCCGGCTCGACTTGCTGCTCTGCGGCGGCTTCACGGCGACGGCGGCGACGACGCTCGCGTTCGCGATCGCGCCCGTGCTCGGCAACGAGCCGTTGCACCGGACCGAGGCCTGGGCGGGGATCGGCGGCAAGCTCTTCGCGATGACCCTGATCGCGGCGGCGCCGTTCTCGAAGCGTCGCACGAGCGGCCGCGGCCGCCCTCTCGGAGAAATGCTGGTGGCGGTTGCGATCGTGCTGACTCTGTCGTGGTCGGTGGCGCACCAGGCGGGCACCTCCCTCCCGCCGCTCACGGACGACGGCGCCGGCGACCAGCCGTTCCTGCTGATGGGCTCGCTCGCCGCGCTGGCACTGCTGTCGCTGATCGCCATGGTCGGCTTCGGCCTCCGGTTCCGCTCGCGCGGGAACGACCTCGACCGCTGGCTCTGCCTCGGCGCGACCCTCGCGCTCTTCGCGGAGCTCCACTACGTCTTCACGCCGCTGCTTTCGAGCCGCTTCGTCTCGCAGGGCGACTTCCTGCGGTTGCTCTCCTACAGCGTCCTGCTCGTGGGCGTCTGGCGCGCGATCCGCTACGCCGAGTTCGGCCGCGCCGTCGCCGAGGAGCGCGCGCGCGTCGCGCGCGAGATCCACGACGGCCTCGCGCAGTATCTGTTCGCGGTCTCGACCCACGCGAGCATGCTCGAGAGCGGAGCCACCGACCCCGCAAGGACGCTGGCCCAGCTGAAGGACGCGGCGGCCGCGGCGCAGCAGGAGGCGCGCTTCGCAGTGCTGGCGCTCTCCTCGGCGGGCGGCTCGGCGCCGTTCGACTCCGCTCTGCGCCGGTACGTCGACTTCCTCACGGCCGACGGCATGCTCGAGGTCGACCTCGAGATCCAGAACGGGATCCGGCTCGCCCCCGACGAGCAGATCGAGGTCTTTCGGATCGTCCAGGAGGGGCTGGCAAACGCTCGCAAGCACGCCGGCGCCGGGCGTGCCGTGGTGGAGATCGCCGAGCGGGCCGGCGAGCGCTTCGTGACCGTGGTGGACGACGGCTCCGGCTTCGACGAGGAAGAGATCGCCGCAGGGCAGGGCTTGAAGAACATGCGAGCGCGCGCGGCCTCGATCGGCGGCGGCTTCCGGCTCGTCTCGGCGCCCGGACGCGGAACCGCGCTCGAAGTCGTGCTGCGCGCGTAGGAGCGCGGCCGGCCAAAGCCGACCGCGCTCTCAATTCGGCTGACTAGTGCTCGCCCTTGCGCGACAGGCCCGACACCGTGAACGGCGTCGTGCTCGTGGCGAAGTCGGCGTTCACGACGAGGTACCGGTTCTTCGCCCTGTCGACCGTCGATGGGCCGCGTAGCGTCGGATCGGTTCGAGTCGCCCGCAGGTCGGCGCGCGTTGCGTCGCCGTGCAGCTTCAGGAACCTGAGCGCCGCCGGGGAGCCCTGAACGACGATCAGCCGTCCGTTGTCGAGCAGAAGGCCGTCGCCTCCAACGAGCGGGTCGGCCGCAATCTGCCGAATCACGCGACCGTTCGCCGCACTGCGCTTGAGGTCGATGCGGAAGAGCTTGCCCTCGTTGGTCTGCACGACGATCAGCTGCTTGCCGCCCTTCCTCGCGACGATGCCGTTGAGGTTGAACTGGCCGGCGGTGTAGTGGATCTCGGGCTCGACCGGAATGCCCGCAGGCGCGCCAGAGCCCGCCCGGACCTGTGCGGCGGTGATGTGCCACAGCGTGGGCCGGAACGAATCCGTCACGAACACGTCGCCCTTCCTCGTCACCACCAGATCGTTGAGGAAGCCTCCCGAGCCCGTGTCGAACGTCCCGATCAGATCCTTTGTGCCGAGGTCGTAGACCAAGACCTTGCCGGTCATCCCGCCCGCCACGTACAGCTTCCCGCGGGCGACCTCGAGCCCGATGGCCGACTTCCCGGAGCCGCCGAGGATGAACTCGCTCACGGTCGGGTTGTCGATCGTTCCTCGGTAGATCGTGCCGTCACCGGTGGCGCCGACGAAGAACACGCGGCCGTGGTTCGTGCTGGCCACGCCCTCCGGGTTGCCATGCGTGGACGGATCGAGGGTGAAGACCTTCGTTGGTTTGCTCTTGCACCTTGCCCTTGCCGTGGTCGGCGAGCGCGACCGACCCCGAGGCGAGCACCGCGATGCCGAGCACCGCGACCAGGATGTTGCGCCGTTGCTTCACGTCATCCCTCCCCTGGCTTTCGTGTCGTTAGCCGGCTATACGCGTTGTAACGCCCAATAGATTGCCAGCCTGGCGCAGACCCGCGCATGACAAATAGAAGAGCCCCGCTGGTGGCGGGGCTCTTCCGTAGCAGGCCTGTAAGCCGGATTCTGTCGAGGATGACCATCCGTCTTTGCGGCTTACCCGGCTCCTCGGCGGGCCGCCTGCGAGCGGAGCCTGTTCGCCTTGCACCGGACGGGGTTTGGCTAGCCGCCGTGTCGCCACGACGCTGGTGGGCTCTTACCCCACCGTTTCACCCTTACCTTCAGCGTCTCCGGAGAATCGCTGCTGGCGGTCTCCTTTCTGTGCCACTTTCCGTCGGCTTTCGCCGCCTGGGTCGCCCCAGCGTCCTGCCCTGCGGTGTCCGGACTTTCCTCGAGCCACGAGGGCCCGCGGTCACCCGGCCTGCGAGGTCAATTGTAGCCCCGAACGGCCGGGATGGACTGACGCGGGCCGTTCGTGGGACACTCGCCGCCTCACCGAAGGAGGAGCAATGAAGCAGATATTCGCGCTCTCCGTGCTGGCGCTCGTAGTCGCGGTGGCAGCGGGCGTGGCCCTCGCCTCCCGCTCCGGTGGCCCCGGCCACGGGCAGATGAAGCACGGGGCGGCAATCGCGGTGGTCGAGCGCGCCACGACCGACGCGGTCACGAACCCCCCGGGAGGTGCAGGCGCGGTGGGCGACATCCTGACCTTTGCGAACGACGTCTTCGACAAGAGCAACAAGACGAAGGTCGGGCACGATCAGGGCTACTGCGTGCGCGTGATCGCCGGCGAATCCTGGGAGTGCGTGTGGACGACGTTCTTCAACCGCGGCCAGATCACGGTCGAGGGGCCGTTCTACGACACGAAGGACAGCGTGCTCGCGATCACCGGCGGAACAGGGGCCTATGCGCGCAGCCGCGGCTCGATGGAACTGAAGGCCCGGCCCGGCGGTACAGAGTTCGACTTCATCTTCCACCTGAACCACTGAGACCAAGGCGACCCGGTTGAGCGGGCTCGGCAGCACACTCGGTGTCGAGCCCGCTCCCGCACTCCGGACAGAAGATCCCGCCGTGTGCGAGATGAAGCACGAACTCACCGCAGGCCAGACATTCCAGGCTTGCGCCACGCAGGAGCGCGTTGAGTTCCTGCTCGAGCGTGCTGTTGAGCGGCCGTATCGTCACAGCGACCTGAAGACTCCCGTCACCTTGCCCAGCACCTCGACGTAGTCGGTGTAGATCGGCTCGAGCGCATCGTTCTCGGGCTGCAGCCGTATGCGGCCGTTCTCCCTGAAGAAGCGCTTGACCGTCGCCTCGTCGGCGGTCTCGTCCGCCCCGGCGAGCGCGACCACGATGTCGCCGTTCCGCGCGTCCTGCTGGCGCCGCACGACCACGAGGTCGCCCTCGAGGATTCCCGCATTGATCATCGAGTCGCCCTTCACGCGCAGCAGGAACTCCTCGCCTCCCCGCGCGAGCGGCTCGGGCACCGCGACGTACTCCTCGACGTTCTGCTCGGCGAGCAGCGGGCCGCCGGCCGCGATCTCGCCAAGGAGCGGCAGCCGATGCACGTCGTCGGCACGAGCGGTCTCTGGCTTCGGGTCGCGGCGCAGCTCGAGCGCGCGCGGTTTCGTCGGGTCGCGCTTGATCAGGCCCGCGCGCTCCAGGTTCGCCAGGTGCGCGTGCACCGTGCTCGGCGAGGCGAGCCCGACGGCCTCGCCGATCTCACGAACCGTCGGCGGGTAGCCGTGCTCGTCCACGTAGTCGGTCAGGAACTTCCAGATCTCCTGCTGTCGGCCGGTCAGCATTCGAGACACCTCGGGGTCGGGAGCGGTGAACGAACATACGTTCGCCACCCAAGGTAGCTCTCCTTCCGGACGGCGTCAAGCGAGCCGGACGGAACCGTCCTCTTCGAGCGTCCAGTGCGGGTTGTGCGCGATTTCCCAGGGATGACCCTCCGGATCCACGAAGATGCCGGCGTAGCCGCCCCAGAAGGTCTCGCCGGCCGGCCTCGTGATCCTGGCGCCCCCGCGCTCGGCCTCTGCCATCACCGAGTCGACTTCCTCTGGAGAGCGCGCGTTGTACGCGAGGGTCACGCCGCCCCAGCCGCCGCTGTCCCGCACGCCCGTGTCCGCCGCGAGCTGGTCGCGGCCCCAGAGCGCGAGGATCATCCCGCCGGCCTGGAAGAAGACGACATCCTCTCCCTCCTGCCAGCCGCTCGTCCACCCGAGCGCCTCGTAGAACTCGCGGGCGCGCCCGAGATCCGACACGCCGAGGGTCACGAGGCTGAGGCGTTGATCCACGCCCCCTAGTCTTGCACCCGCCGGAGCGGGCTATGCGCTGGAGAGGACTTGAACCTCCACGGGGTATTAACCCCACAAGGCCCTCAACCTTGCGCGTCTACCAATTCCGCCACCAGCGCGTCGCGGGATTGTAGCTACGCCTCTCACGCGCGGGCCGCTGCGTACTAAGGTACGCGCGGTGCGAGAGCTCTGCGAGCAGGCTGTGGCCGCGGCTCTCGGTGCGGGGGCGAGCTACGCCGACGCTCGAGTGGTCGTTCGCCGGTCCCAGGTCGTCGGCACGCGCAACCAGCGCGTCGAACGGCTCGACGACAGCGAGACCCAGGGGATCGGCGTCCGCGTGCTCGTGAACGGCGCCTGGGGATTCGCCTGCGACCGGCGCCTGAGCGCCGAGGGCGCGGGCGCGGCGGCCCAGAAGGCCTGCGCCTTCGCCAAGGCCGCTCCCGGGGGCCACCGCCGCGATCTGGCACCGGTCGAGCCCGGGCAGGGCGAGTTCCGGACGCACGTGGAGCGCGACCCGTTCGAGGTCGCGCTCGCCGACAAGGTCGAGCTCTGCCTCGGCGCCGAGCGCGCGCTCGAGCACGAGGACGTGCAGGTGACCTCGGCGTCCGTGCGGGCGCAGAAGGAGCACAAGGTGTTCGTCTCCTCCGAGGGGGCCGCCACCGAGCAGGAGTTCGTCGAGTGTGGCGGCGGGATCGACGCGCTCGCCTCACGCAACGGCGTCACCCAGATCCGCAGCTACCCGAGCGCCCACGGCGGCTCGAGCTCGCAGGCCGGCTGGGAGTTCGTCGAGGGGCTCGGCCTCGAGCGCGAGGCCCCGCGCGTCGGCGAGCAAGCGGCCGCGTTGCTGCAGGCACCGCCCTGCCCCTCGCAGGTGACGACTGTGGTGATCGACGCCGAGCAGATGGCGCTCCAGGTGCACGAGTCGGTCGGGCACCCGACCGAGCTCGACCGCGTCTACGGCACCGAGGCCGCCTACGCGGGCACGAGCTTCCTCAAGCCCGAGGACCTCGGCTCCCTCCGGTACGGCTCCGAGCACATGAATGTCACCGCCGACTCGACCACGCCCGGCGGTCTCGGCAGCTTCGGCTTCGACGACGAGGGCGTTCCGGCCGGGCGAGAGCCGATCGTCGCGGCAGGCGTGCTCAGCGGCTTCCTCACCTCGCGCGAGACGGCGGCGAAGATCGGGAGCGGCTCGGGTGGCTCGATGCGAGCCGACAACTGGAACCGGATGCCGCTCGTCCGGATGACGAACCTCCATCTCGAGCCCGGCGAGGGCTCGCTCGAGGGGCTGATCGGCGGCGTGGACGAGGGCCTCTACCTCGAGACGAACAAGAGCTGGTCGATCGACGACAAGCGCCTCAACTTCCAGTTCGGGACGCAGGTGGCGTGGGAGATCAAGGACGGCAAGCTCGGCCGGATGCTCCGCGACGCGACCTATACCGGCCAGACGCCGGTGTTCTGGGGCTCGCTCGACGCGGTGGCCGGTCCCGAGGAGTGGGTCCCCCACGGCCTCACGAACTGCGGCAAGGGGCAGCCCGGCCAGCACGCGCACGTCTCGCACGGCGCCTCGCCGGCCCGCTTCCGCGACGTGCAGGTCGGGTTCAAGCCATGAGCGAGGCGCTCGAGCTCGCACACCGCGTCCTCGGGCGCTGCGGAGGGCGAGCAGGCGCTTGCGCTCGTGCAGAGCGAGCGCTCCGGGATGGCGCGCTTCGCCCGCTCGGAGGTGCATCAGCCGACGCTGATCGAGAACGACGTGCTCGAGCTCCAGGTCGTCCGGGACGGGCGGCTCGGGGTCGCGGCCAGCAATCGCAGCGACGAGGACGGCGTCCGTGCGCTCGCCGCCCGGGCGGCCGAGGCAGCCGACAGCGCCCCCGCCGACCCGGATTTCCCCGGCCTGGCCGCGCCGGCCGAGACGCCTCAGGTCGAAGGCTACGACGAGGAGACCGCCGCGCTCTCGGCCGAAGACCAGGCGCGCCTGGCGGCGGCCGCGATCGACGCCTCGAAGCTCGACCTCTACGGCTTCTTCACCAGCGGCGTGACCGAGTTGGCGCTCGCCTCGACGACCGGGCTCGCCGTCTCGCAGTCGATGACGGACGCGAGCGTGCTCGCGCTCGCCGCGGTGGACGGCGCCTCCGGCTACGCCGAGCAGACCTCTTGGCGGCTGGGCGGGATCGACCCGGCCGGCGCGTCGGAGCAGGCGGTCGAGAAGGCCGAGCAGACGCGCGGCGCCGTGTCGCTCGAGCCGGGCTCCTACCGCGCGGTGCTCGAGCCGCCCGCCTTCGCCGAGCTGCTCACGTACTTCGGCTACGACGCCTTCAGCGCGCTCGGCCTGATCGAGGAGCGCAGCTACGCCTCCGGAAGGATCGGCGAGAAGGTCTTCGACGAGCGCTTCTCGCTCGCAGACGACTCGCTCGACCCGCACGGGCTGCCGAAGGCGTTCGACTTCGAGGGAACGCCGAAGCAGCGCGCCGAGCTCGTCGAGAACGGCGTTCTCACCGGCGTCGTCTGGGACCGCACCACCGCGAAGCGGGCCGGCGACGGCCGACAGAGCACCGGCCACGCGCCGCCGAGCTCCCTCCGTCACTGGGGCCCGCTGCCGTTCGCGCTCTCGGTCTCCGGCGGTGAGGCGGCGTCCGGCCAGGAGCTGGCGGAGCTGGTGGACGACGGGATCTACGTCACCCGCCTCCACTACCTCAGCATCGTGGACGCGCGCGAGGGCGTGATCACCGGGATGACGCGCGACGGCACCTTCCGCGTGCGCGGCGGCAAGATCGCGGACCCGCTCGTCAACCTGCGCTTCACGGTCTGCGTTCCCGAGTTGCTGGCGGATCTGCCGGGGCTCACGCGCGACCCGGTGCTGCTCAACCAGAGCGCCTACTACGACGAGCGCTACCCGACGGGAATGCTCTCGCCGGCGGTTGCGACCGGACGCTTCGACGTCACCGGCGTCGGCTCCGGCCCGGGCGTCTAGGGCGCGCTGACCCGGCTGTAGTCGACGGCGCCCAGCGGGTCCTCGCGCCAGCCGCGCAGGCGGGGTGAGACCAGCCGCGCGTCCACCGCCCAGGCGATCGGCACGACCAGCTGCCCGCGGACGGCGGCGGGAAGAGACGCGGCTTTCGGGTACGGCGCGAGGAGACGCTCGAACCTCGCGGCCGGCGGGGCGCCGACGACCGCGCCCAGGCCGAGGTCGCGCCAGGCCCCGACGAGCAGGTCGAGCCCGTAGGCGAGGTCGGGGTCGGCCGGCGGGGCGAAGCGGACGGCGATGCGAGGCAGCGACGGGATCTCCTTGCGGGCTTCGCGCAGGGCGATCACGGCTGCACTCGCCTTCGGGGGGCTGCGGTCGGTCAGGCTCTCCGCAGGCGGGGCTTCGAACTCGGGCACGAGCGCCTGGTAGTCGGCGCGGTCGGCGGTGGCGTCGTAGACGTGGCGCACCTCGGGGGGGACGGTGTCGTCGAACACGACGGTGTCGGCGGCAAGCAGGCGACGGACGCGCACGGCCTCCTCCAGCTGCGGATCGAGCCTCGAGGCGCGCAGGTCGCCGAGCGGCACCGGCGCCTCGTCGAGCTTGCCCGCCCGGAAGAGACGCAGCGCCTCGTGGGGCTCGAGCTTGCTCACCTCGAGGCGCAGGCCGCGCCGCTCGGCGACCACGCGCTCCGGGCTCGCCGAGATGAGCCGGAAGGGGCCGGGCACTCCCGGGGGCGCGGCCGCCACCTGGGTCAGGAGGTACGGAAGCTCCGCCCTCGGCGCGGGCAGGACGATCACCAGCCGCCGCTCGTCGAGCGCCCGGATGCGCCGCGCCGGGAAAAGCCGCGCCCGCCGCAGCTGGGTGGCGATCGCGCCCGCGTGCCGGCAGCGAAGGCGCCAGGTCGCGCCGCTCGCGCTCCAGGCGGAGCAGAGCCCGGGCCGAAGCGCCCCGCTGGCCGGGTCGGTCCGCAGCGGCGTCGCGAAGAGCACGCGCGCCAGCGTCAGCTCGTCGCGTCCGCGCGCGTGCGTCGGGTCGAGCGGCCAGAGGACGTGCGCGAGCCCGACCCGCACCACCCCGGCGGGCCCGTCGGCTGGAAGCGGCTCGTGCCGTTGCCGCGCACTCGACTGGCAGCCCGCGACGAGCAACGCGAGCAGAGCCAGGGCCGCGGCCCGCCGACCCATTCCGCTACTTGAGCAGGTGGAAGAGCACGACGGTATTCGTGGCGAACAGGATTCCGACGACCACCGTGAGCCGCGTCAGGTTCTTCTCGACGATGTGCGTGCCGCCCTGCGAGGCCGGCGTGAAGCCCATGCCGCCGAGGCCGGCGTCACGGCCCGAGTGCATGAGGATCAGGCCGACGAGAGCCGCCGAGAGCAGAACGTGGATGACCGCGAAGATCTGGAGCAAGACGGGGCCAGGATACCAACGGTCAGTTTGCGGCCAGCTCGCGGATCGCCTCGATCAGCTGGGCGGCGATCCGGTCTTTCGTGATGTAGGCGGCGGCCCCGGCCTCGCGCGCGCGTGCGACGTCGGTGCGCGAATTCGAGCCCGTGAGCATCAGGATGCAGGCTTTCCGCTGCTTCTTGCGGATCTGCTTGGTCGCCTCGACGCCGTCCACGACCGGCATCGCGATGTCCATCAGGATCACGTCCGGCTTGAGCGCAAGCGCCTGCTCGACCGCCTCCTGGCCGTTGCGGGCGCGGCCGACCACCTCGATCTCCGGCTCCGAGGCCAGAATCGCGTCGAGCGCCTCCGCAAAGAGGCGATGGTCGTCTGCAATGAGAACGCGGATCTTCGAAGGCATGGGTGACGGCTCCCCGTGGTTACAACGGTCTTCTGCGACTCCACGTCACGCGGCTCGCTCGAGCACCTCCTCGACCCGGCGGGCCTGCTCCTTCACATCGTGGCGCTCCGCGGCCTCGCGCGCGACGGGATTCGGGCAGGGCAGCGACGACGCGATACGGAGCGCATCGGCCATTCCCTCCACGTCGAGCGGGTCGACGAGCACGCCGGCGTCGGGCGGCACGAACTCCGGCGGGCCGCCGACGCGGGTGGCGACCACCGAGCGCCCGCAGGCCATCGCCTCGAGCAGCGCCTGGCCGAACGGCTCGATCAGGCTCGGCTGGCAGACCACATGGGCGCGCGCGATCCGACCGGGTACCTCGTCGTGCGGCACGCTGGGGACGACCTCGACTCCTGGGCGGCCTTCGAGCTGCCCGCGCAGCGGCCCTTCGCCGACGAACGTCAGGGAGCCGGAGCCGAAGCGCTCGAAGGCCTCGGCCAGGCGCACGACGTTCTTGCGCTCGCTGAGCGCGCCGAGGCAGAGGAAGTGCGGCCCGCCTTCCGGCGCGGGCTCGACGCTGAAGCGCTCCAGGTCCACGCCCGAGTCGATCACCTCGGTCTTGCCGCGAGCCTCGGGCACCTTCGTCTCGAGCTCGCGACGAAGGTAGTCCGAGACCGCGATCACGGCGGCCGCGCGGCGGACGGTCAGGCGGGTGAGCGCACGGATCCCGGGGATCGCCCCCACGTTGCGCACGTCGCGGCCGTGGGCGGTGACGACGAGGGGCGCGCGAGCGGCGAGCGCCGCGGTCAGACCGGCCGGAACGAGGAAGTGCGCGTAGACGACGTCGGGCCGAAAGCGGCGCGCCGCTCGGAGCGTGCGGGCCGCGAGGGTCGCGTACCGGCGCTTCCCGCCGGCGCGGCGGTCGAGCACCGCCCGCTCGAGCTCGTGCCCGCGCTCGCGCAGAGCGTTCTCGAGCTGGGCCACGAACACGCCGAGATCGGGGTCGTCGGGCCCCGGGTACATCTGCGAGACGAGCAGGATCCGCACGCCGTTACGGCGAGCGCTGGGCGTCGTACATCCCGAACTCGTCGCGCAGGACGTTGCAGATCTCGCCGATCGTGCAGCGCGCTCGCAGCGCCTCGCGCAGCGGCGGGAGCAGGTTCTCGGTGCCCTGCGCGGCCGCGCGCACCCGCGCCAGCGCTGCCTCCGCCTCCCCCGCGTCGCGCTCCGCCCGCACGCGCGCCGTTCGCTCGAGCTGCCGCTGCTCGGCCTCAGGGTCGAGCCGGTGCAGCTCGATCTGCTCGGCCTCCGTCCTCCGCGTAGCGGTTGACGCCGACGATCACGCGCTCGCCCGACTCGACCTGCTGCGAGTAGGCGAACGCAGCCTCGTCGATCTCCTTCTGGATCAGCCCCTGCTCGACCGCCGCGACCGCACCGCCCGCCTCCTCGACGCGCTCCATCAGCTCGCGGGCGCGTGCCTCGAGCTCGTCCGTGAGCGCCTCGATGAAGTACGAGCCGCCGAAGGGGTCGGCGGTGTCGGTGCCGCCGGCCTCGTGCGCGAGGAGCTGCTGGGTACGCAGTGCGATCCGGGCCGCCCGCTCGCTCGGGAGCGCGAGCGCCTCGTCGAAGGAGTTGGTGTGGATCGACTGCGCGCCGCCGGCCACCGCGGAGAGCGCCTGCACGGCGACGCGGACGATGTTGTTCTCCGGCTGCTGCGCGGTGAGCGTCGAGCCGCCGGTCTGCGCGTGGAAGCGGAGCGCCTGCGCCTTCGGATTGGTGGCGCCGAAGCGGTCGCGCATGATCTCCGCCCAGAGCCGCCGCGCCGCCCGGAACTTCGCCACCTCCTGGAAGAAGTGGTTGTGCGCGTTGAAGAAGAACGAGAGCCGCTCGCCGAACTCGTCCGGCGAGAGCCCGGCATCCACCGCCGCCTGCGCGTAGGCGATCCCGTTGGCGAGGGTGAAGGCGAGCTCCTGCACCGCCGTCGAGCCGGCCTCGCGGATGTGGTACCCGGAGATCGAGATCGTGTTCCAGCTCGGCAGCCGCTCCGCGCAATAGGCGAAGAGGTCGGTGGTCAGCCGCATCGACGGACGCGGCGGGAAGATGTAGTTCCCGCGCGCGATGTACTCCTTGAGGATGTCGTTCTGGACGGTGCCGCGCAGCTTCTCGGGCGCCACACCCTGCTCCTCGGCCACCAGCTCGTAGAGGAGCAGGAGCAGGGCCGCGGGCGCGTTGATCGTCATCGAGGTGGAGACCTTGTCGAGCGGGATCCCGTCGAAGAGGAGCTCCATGTCGGCGAGCGAGTCGATCGCGACGCCGGTTCGGCCCACCTCGCCCGCCGCGCGCTCGTCGTCCGAGTCGTAGCCGAGCTGCGTGGGCAGGTCGAAGGCGACCGAGAGGCCGGTCTGGCCGCGGTCGAGCAGGTAGCGGAAGCGCTGGTTCGTCTCCTCGGCGGAGGCGAAGCCCGCGTACTGGCGGATCGTCCAGGGCCGCCCGCGGTACATGTCCGGATAGGGCCCGCGCGTGAACGGGTACTCGCCGGGCGCCTCGAGCTCGCCCTCGACGTCCTCTGCTGAGTAGACGGGCTTGAGCTCGATGCCGGAGTCGGTCTCGCGGTCCTCGGTCTTCGCCACCGAAACTAGGCTATCGCCATGCCGGTCACCGTGAGGCTCTTCGCAGGGTTGCGCGAGCGCGCAGGCTGGTCGCGGCGCGAGCTCGAGGGGCTGGAGCGCGTGGCGGATGTCTGGCCCGCGCTGGAGCTGGGCGAGGAGCCGGGCGGCCTGCTCTACGCCGTCAACCGCGAGTACGCGGAGCCGGGGCAGGAGCTGCACGACGGCGACGAGGTCGCGCTGATCCCGCCGGTCTCGGGTGGGGCCTTCCGCGTGACCGAGGAGCCACTCTCGCTGGATGCCGCGGTCGCCGAGGTGGCCGACGAGCGCGCCGGCGGCATCGCCACCTTCACGGGCACCGTGCGCCGGCAGTCACGCGGGCGCGAAGTGCTCCACCTCGAGTACGAGGCCTACGCGGAGATGGCCGAGGACGTGATCACGCAGCTCGCGGCCGAGCTCGACGAGGCGCACGACCTCTGCGGAATCGCGATCCACCACCGCGTCGGCCGAGTCGAGATCGGCGAGCCGAGCGTCGTGATCGCCGTCTCGGCACCGCACCGGCAGGACGCCCTGGCCGCGTGCCGCGAGGCGATCGACCGGCTCAAGGAGACGGTGCCGCTCTGGAAGAAGGAGGTCTACGAGGGCGGCGAGGAGTGGCTCGGCCGCGGTTCCTAGAAGCCAGTAGCCTCCGCGCACATAGATCCGAGGGAGGGCGATATGAGCAAGAGGATTCTGGCAATGACGGCCGTTGCGCTGGTGTTGGCGTTCAGCGGTTCAGCCTCGGCGATCGTCTACGGGCAGGCTGACGGCAACCGGCATCCAAACGTCGGAGCACTGCTGGCGCCGCACGCGTACTCGGACGGCACCTGGGCGACGTGCACCGGGACGCTGATCTCGTCCACCGTCTTCCTGACCGCCGCGCACTGCGACTGGGGCCTCCCGCGCATGGCCGTGACCTTCGATTCGGACTACAACGCGCCCGGCACGACGTACTGGGGCGATTGGCACGCCGACCCGCGGTTCCGCGGCGCTCAGGGCGACCCGTACGACCTCGCCGTCGTGGTGCTCGACGACCCGGTGCCGGGGATCACGCCGGCGGAGCTCCCCGCGGCGGGATCGCTGTCGAACCTGTCGAAAAGCCAGACCTTCACCTCGGTCGGCTACGGGGCGCAATCGGTCACCATCGACCATGGCCCGACCTTCCACTACGACGACGTCCGCTACTTCGCCACGAGCGACAAGCTCTTCGCGATCAACAAGGCCTGGCTGCGGATCTCGATGAATCCAACCCTCGGCGACGGCGGCACGTGCTACGGCGACTCCGGGGGGCCGAACTTCCTCGGCGCTGGAGCCACGCGAGACGAACACCCTCGCCGCGACCACGATCACCGGCGACTTCATGTGTCGAGCGACGAACGTCACGTATCGACTGGACACCGCGTCTGCGCGGTCGTTCCTCGGCCAGTACGTCACGCTCCCGTAGCGGCGGCACTGCGGCGGCCGCGACCTGCGGCCGCCGCAGGCCTAGTGGAGGCGTGGCTGCGCGAGCCGGGGCGCCTGGCCCCGTGTTTCCAGCGCCAGCTGCACTGCGGCGGCGGCATCGAGGCTTCCCCAGCCGAGCTCGTGGTTCCAGGCGTTGCCTGCTGCGCTCTGCTTGAGGACGCCCGCGACCTGCCTGACGGTGAGGCGAGGGTTGACGCCCCGCACGAGGGCCGCCACGCCGGCGACCTCCGGCGCTGCGAACGAGGTGCCGCTCGCCCAGCCGTAGTAGCCGGCAGAGGCCCACGGCAGCTGCGCGCGAGGCCAATCGGAGTCGGCGGACTCGGCGGCGAAGACGTTGTAGCCCGGAGCGGCGAGGGAGATGTAAGAGCCGGTGTTCGAGAAGTACGCCCTCGTCCCGTCCATGCTGGTGGCGCCGACGGAGAGGCCGATCCCGCCGCGGCCGCGCGAGCCGACGGGCTGGAGCAGCGCGGCCGGGTACTCGACGGGGTTGCCGTTGTCGTGCTCGTTGCCGGCCGCGGCCACGATCAGGACGTCATGACGGAAGGCCCAGCGGATGGCACGTTGCTCGATCGCCGAGGTCTGGGAGCCGCCGATGCTGAGATTGATGATCTTCGCGCCGTGCTTGACGGCGTAGACGATCGCGGCGGCCTCGTCGACATCGGTGACGTACCCGTCGGCGTCGATCGCCTGAATCGCCAGCAGCTTCGCGTCGCCGCCGAAGCCCGAGATGCCGACGCCGTTCGCAACGGAGCCGGTCGCAAGCGAGGCGACGAAGGTGCCGTGCCCGAGCCGGTCCCGCACCCTGTGCGAGTGGCTGAGGACACTCCAGGTCATGGGGGACTTGTGGGCGAGGTCGGGAGCGTTCAGGTCGGCGCCGCTGTCGATCACGGCGACCGTCACGCTCGAGGCCGCGCGCAAGGCCCAGTCAGGGACCTCGCCGACGCGGGCCGCGTCCCACTGCCATTCCCAGGCGATGCCGGGCTGAAAGGTCTGGGCCAGAGCAGGCTCGTCGACGACCAGGGCCTGCCTGAGCACCGGCCGTGGGCCGGCAAGCGAGCGGCTCGTCTCGACGACGGCGCTGTGCAGGGCGGGCAGCGTGCGCACGACTCGCGCGCCGGAGCGCTCGAGGGCTGCAAGCTGCTCGGATGAGCGGTACTGAACGACGACCTTGCGCGTGGCAGGGCTGGAAGCAGGCGATGCGCTCGGCGCGACGATGCAGGTGAGGGCAGCTGCCGCACAAAGCACCCGGGCGAAGGCGCTCATCCATGCAGCTATCGGAGCGCATCACTCGAACGAGCACCCTGAGTCGAGGGATGAAACAGCGAGAGGGCCGCTGCAGGCGGCCCTCTCGTGCTGGACGGAATGGTCGGGGCAGATCAGGCCTCGAACCAGACGTAGAAGGCCCGGTCGGCAAGAGCTGCTGCGGCCGAATCCCGCTAGGTCGTGAACCCGTGCCGGACTGCCTGAACACGTGACGAAGGCCTGTCCCGTCGCCTGAATCGATGGCGTCGCGCCAGCGTGTCGAGCAACCGGGCCGATGTTATTCCCGCTGGCGACCAATGCTTCTTGGGCGTGAACCCGAGCCCGGAGAAGCAGTAGTACCCCGGCGCTGGGATTCGCTGACCATTGCGTCGCGTTAATCCCCTGTGCTTTGCTCCGTCGATTACGCCGCCGCTCGGGTCGACATACGCGTACGCGACGGCAGTTCCGGCTACTCCCTGGATGCCCTGGATGCCCTGGATGCCCTGTGCGCCGGTGGCACCTTTGGCGCCCTGGTGCCCCTGTGAAGCCTCGCAGGCCTCTGTTGCCCTTCAGCGCCGCTCGCGCCTTCTTGCTCAGGTCCTTCGTTTTCAGCGAGCCGTTGACGACTTGCGGCGACGCGACGGTGTTCTTTCCGATGAGTGCGGTCGAGGCCGCGTAGGTCGTTCCTCCGAGAGCGAGGAACAGCGCAAGCAGCGCGATCGTATTTCTGCGCAGGAAGCGCAGGAAGCCTGTGGTCATGAGACCTGTCCTTTCGATTTCGAGTGACGCCCTGACGGCGTGACAGGGATTCTGTTCTGCACACAGGACGACACCCGGCGGCGGGTTCCTCCGCCAGCTACGATGAGTTCGTGAGCCAGCTCTCGCCCAGGCCTGAGCTCGAGCCCGACTTTCCGCGACTACGAGCCGATCCACCCCGAGCCGGGTTGGAAGAGCTTCGCGCGCAAGCTCTGGGCCCCGATCGTCGCGATCGGCGCGTTCCTCGCCAAGTTCGGCGTCGTCCTGCTCAAGTTCAAGTTCCTGTTCTCGATGTTCGTCTCGGCCGCGGTCTACGTCTGGATAGGCGGCTGGTGGTTCGGGATCGGGCTCGTCGTGCTCCTGTTCGTCCACGAGATGGGGCACGTGATCGAGGCACGGCACCAGGGGCTGCCCGTCTCGGCGCCCATGTTCATCCCGTTCCTCGGCGCGCTGATCACGCTGAAGGAGATGCCGCACGACGCCTGGCGCGAGGCGCGGATCGGGATCGCCGGCCCGCTGCTGGGCTCGGCCGGCGCCGCGGTGATCTACCTCGCCGGCCTCGCCTACGACTCGCAGCACCTGAAGGCGCTCGCCTTCCTCGGGTTCTTCATCAACCTCTTCAACCTGCTGCCGGTGAGCCCGCTCGACGGGGGCCGGATCGTCGCGGCGATCCATCCCGCCCTGTGGCTGTTCGGAGTCCTCGGCCTGCTCGGCCTGGTGATCCTCCGGCCGAACCCGATCCTGATCCTGATCCTGCTGGTCGCGGCCAACGAGACCTGGCACCGCTGGAAGATGCGCAGGCTTCCGGAGGTCCAGGCGTACTACAAGGTCGAGCCTCACCGCCGCCTGCTGATGGGGTTGCTCTACTTCGGCCTCGCCGCCCTCCTCGTCCTGGGCATGCACGCGACGCACGTGCCGCGCGACTTCTAGTTGGAAGACCGCCGGCTACTCGAGCGCCGCGAAGGCGACCTCGCCGGGCACGCCGCGCGGATCGGCGAGGAGTTCCTCCAGGGGTTCGAGGCCGTCGAGCGGATCGGGCGGCCGGCGATCACGGTCTTCGGCTCTGCGCGCGTGCTCGAGGGCCATCCGGCCTACGCGGCGGCGCGCGAGGCGGGGCGGCGGCTGGCGGAGGCCGGCTTCGCAGTCGTCACCGGCGGCGGCCCCGGCGCAATGGAGGCGGCGAACCGCGGCGCGCAAGAGGCAGGCGGCGTGTCGGTCGGCTTCAACATCGAGCTCCCGCACGAGCAGGGCTCGAACCCCTACGTCGACATCGGCATCACCTTCCGCCACTTCTACGTGCGCAAGACGATGTTCGTGAAGGCCGCGGAGGGGTTCCTGATCTTCCCCGGGGGCTTCGGCACCCTCGACGAGCTGTTCGAGTCGCTGACGCTGATCCAGACCGGCAAGGTGCTGCACTTCCCGGTCGTGCTCTTCGACAGCGCCTACTGGCAGCCGATGCTGGACTGGATCAAGGGGCGGCTCCTGGCCGACGGAATGATCTCGCCCGAAGATCTCGACCTGCTCGGCGTGACGGACTCTGTCGAGGACGCGGTCAGTCAGATCCTGCGCCCGCTGCCCGAGCGCGCGACTCCCTAACTCGAGAACGGCGAGACCGAGATCGGCCCGCTCTGGATCGTGAGGCCGCTCGAGTCGGTCGCTGTGATCGTGTGCACTCCCGGCGTGCGCAGGATCACGCCGGTAAAGGTGTGTTGGGCTGTGTCCTTCGCGCCGTAGGCGTAGGGGCCCGGGAGGGTCGCGGCCGGATCGGTGCTGGTCAGGCTGACAGTCCCGGCGTAGTCGGCGGCGTTGTTTCCCCACTGGTCGATTGCCCGGACGGTCGCCCCGAAGGGAACTCCGACGGTGGCGATGCTCGTCACCGTCATGAAGAGTTTCGAGGCGGCGGCCCCGCGCACGCGAACGACCGGCTGCTTGTGCGGGCCGAGCGGCCGGAAGAGCACCTTCTTGCTCGTGCTCGCCGGGCGGGTTTGGGTCAGGAAGATGTAGCCGTCTGCCGAGAGCAGAGGCGCCGAGGCGCGGTGATAGAGAAGCCGGTAGAAGTGCCGCCGGGGGCACTCGGTGGCGATCGCGATCCTCCGGCGGCCGGTGATTGCCGTGATGCGAGTCGCGCTCGTGCAACCCGCCGGCTGGAGCTCGACGTAGCCGTTGCCTGAAGGGTTGGTGCGCTGCGGCGGGGTCCAGCCGCGCGGCACGTCGACGATCGTCTGGCCCGAGAGCGCGGCCGAGTCGGCCAGGAACGTGAAGACCAGCTCGTTTCCGGTGGAGCCGGCGGACGCCCTGTTGGGCGTGACGGTCATCTTCCCGACGCCGGCGCGGCCGGCGGCGCCGGATGAGCCGGCAAGCGTGAGCACGCCCAGCAGGGCGCACAGCATCGCCGTCGTGAACGTTCGACCCAGCATCGACCCCGCACGAGTCTACTCATGACGCCTGCCGCCTAGACTGAACCCGAAATGCAGCTGCGCGACCTCCCTTCCGTGGACGAGCTGGCCCGCGACGAGCGGCTCGCGGGGGAGCCCGCGGCGCTGGCGGTCGAAGCGGCCCGAGCCGCTCTCGCGCGCGCGCGTGAAGAGATAACGGCCGGTCACGATCCCGGCGACCTCGGCGAGCGGGCGCTTCGCGAGCTCGCAGCGGCACGGGCGCCGAGCTTACGGCGAACGCTGAACGCCACCGGGGTGATCGTGCACACCAACCTCGGCCGCGCGCCGCTCGCGGAGAACGCTCTGGAGCGCGCCGTCGAGATCGGGCGCGGCTACTCGAACCTGGAGTACGACCTCTCCGCCGGTGGGCGCGGCTCGCGCCAGGATCACGTCGCCTCGATCCTGCGGCGGCTGACCGGCGCGGAGGGTGCGCTCGTCGTGAACAACAACGCGGCTGCGGTGCTGCTGGCGCTGGCCGCCCTGGCCGAGGGGCGTGAGGTGCTCGTGTCGCGCGGCGAGCTGATCGAGATCGGCGACGGCTTCCGGATTCCGGACGTGCTCGCGCGCTCGGGCGCGCGCCTGCGCGAGGTCGGCACGACGAACCGCACGCGCGCCGCCGACTACGAGCGCGCGATCGGCCCCGAGACCGCCGTGCTGCTGCGCGTGCACCAGTCCAACTTCCGCGTCGTCGGCTTCACCGAGCAGGCGTCGGTGGAAGAGCTCGCGGCCGTGGCGCGCCGCCACGACCTGCCGCTCGTGGACGACCTCGGCTCGGGCGTCCTCGTGCACCTCGAGGACGAGCCGTCCGCGAAGGAGAGCCTCGCCGCAGGCTCCGACCTCGTCTGCTTCTCGGGCGACAAGCTCCTCGGCGGGCCTCAGGCCGGAATCGTGGTGGGTCGGGCGGATCTGGTCGAGAAACTGCGCCGCCACCCGCTCCAGCGTGCTCTGCGGGCGGACAAGCTGACGCTGGCGGCGCTCGAAGGAACGCTCGCGCTCTACCTGGATCCCGCGCGCGCCCTACGCGAGGTGCCGGTGCTGCGCATGCTGCACGAGCCGCTCGAGGCGGTGCGAGCCCGCGCCGAGCGCCTTGCCGCGGCGGTTGGCGGCGAGGTGGAGGAGACGGTCGGCCGCGTCGGCGGGGGCGCGCTGCCGCTCAGCGAGCTGCCGAGCTTCGCCTGCGCCGTCGAGGAGGAGCTGGCCGGGCGGCTGCGCGAGGTCGAGCCGCCGGTCGTCGGCGTGCTCCGCGACGGCCGCCTGCTGCTCGACTGCCGCACCCTGAGCGACGCGGAGGCAGACGAAGCGGCCATGTCAATTCAAGCCGCCCGTGCCAAGTAACAGTCTGTTACTTGGAAACCTGAAAGGCTTTCGGAACGCCGACTCCCGGCCCAGCACGGTTAGTAACAGACTGTTACTAGGAGGGTTTCCATGCCGCTGACGGTCGGCACCGCGGGCCACATCGACCATGGCAAGACCTGGCTGGTCAAGGCGCTGACCGGCAAGGACACCGACCGGCTCCCCGAGGAGCAGGAGCGCGGGATCTCGATCGAGCTCGGCTACGCCCCGCTGGAGCTCCCGGACGGGCGGCGGCTTTCCGTGATCGACGTGCCGGGCCATGAGCGCTTCGTGCGCACGATGGTCGCCGGGGCGACCGGGATCGACCTCTTCCTGCTCGTGATCGATGCGGCCGAGGGCGCGCGCCCTCAGACCCACGAGCACCTGGCGATCCTGCGCTTGCTCGGGATCGAGCGAGGCGTCGTGGCCGTCACGAAGGCGGACGCCGTCGAACCCGAAGCGCTCGAGCTCGCGCTCGCGGAGGCACGGGAGCTTGTTCCCGAGGCCGAAGCGATCGCGGTCAGCGCCAAGACGGGCGCCGGGCTCGATGAGCTCCGCGCCGCCCTGGCCCGTGCCGCCGACGCCGTACAGCCCCGCGAGCGGGCCGGAGCAACGAGGCTGTACGTCGACCGCGCCTTCACGATCGACGGCGTCGGCACCGTCGTCACCGGCACCCTCTGGTCGGGCTCGATCTCTCCGGGTGACGCCCTCCGAGTCGAGCCGTCCGGCCTGCAGACTCGCGCCCGTAGCGTCCAGGTGCATGACCTACCGGTCACGCGCGCCGAGGCGGGACAGCGGGTCGCGGTCAACCTCCCCGGCGTCACGCGGACGCAGCTGCGCCGCGGCGATGCGCTCGTCCAGCCGGGCCATTACCCGGTGAGCTGGCGGCTCGACGTCGCGCTTGAAGAGCTCGAGCCGATACCGGCCGCGGTCATGGTGCACGTGGGGACGAGCGACGTGCTTGCGCGCGTGGTGCACGAGGGCCGCTACGCGCAGCTGCGGTTGCGGGAGCCCGTTGTGGCCGCCCGCGGCGATCGCGTCGTGCTGCGCGCCGAGACCACGGTGGGCGGAGGGCTCGTGCTCGACCCGGCGCCTCCTCGGCGGCTCGACGCCGAACGCCTCGAGCTCCTGGAGCGCGGCGACCCGGAAGCGATCGTCCGGGCCTGCGTCTACGAGCCCGTGACCGGCCCGGCGCTGCAGTCACGCGGGCTCCTGCCGCCGGCCGAGCTCGCCCAGGGGCTTGCCTCGCTCCAGCAGGCAGGCGACTGGTTCTTCGCGCAGGAGTGGTTGGAGGAAGTGCGCGCCTCAGTGCGGGAGCGCCTGACCGAGCGCGCGCGGAACACGCCACTCGACCCGGGCCTTCCGCTCGCCGAGTTGCTGCCGCAGGAGCCGTGGGCCGCCTCGGTCGCGCCACTCCTCCACGTCGAGCGCCGCGGCGGAAAGGCCTACGCACCGGGCGCCGCCCCGCAGCTGGCCGATCATGCGGCGGCGGCGGCCGAGCTCGAAGCCCAGCTCGGCCGGGAGGACCTGGTCCGCGTCGAGGACCGCGGACTCGCTGCGTTCCTCGAGGGAGAAGGCAAGCTCAAGAGGGTCGGCGACGGTTTCGCGGTCCCGGACTCGCTCTACGAGCGCGGCCGCGAAGCATTGGCAGGCGCTAACCCCGATCACACTCGCCGGCTTTCGCGACGCACTCGGTATCTCACGCCGCACCGCCCAGCTCTTGCTCGAGCGCTTCGACGCGGACGGCCTCACCCGGCGCATCGGCGACGAGCGCGTGCTCAGACGGTCGGGTAGCCGGCGCTGAACGTCATTCGTGATGGCGCGGGTCGCCGAGCCAGACGAGATCTCCCATCTGAAGCCCGAGCCCCGCTGCGGCGTTGCCGGGATTGCCGCGGATCAGAGACAACCAGTCACGCGGGTCGAACATGAGGCCGTACTCGTCCGGCAAGAGGTCGGCGTAGGTCTTTGCGCGACGCGCGCGCGTCGACGCGGCCAGAGTCCGGATCTCGAGCTGGTCAAGAGAATCGAGCGCAGCCTCCGTCAGATTCGCTTGCCGTACGTTGAGTTGAGCATTGCCAAACCGGTTCAGATCGATGACCTCGCACTCGATCTTTCCAGCCTCGATCAGGGGCTCGGGGAGATCGAGTGGCGTCAGCGTCGCAGCGTCGAGGGCCGGCCCAAGCTGTTCGAGCTCCATTCCAGCGGCCAGGTAGGCGGCGGCGGGACACAGGATGTCGCGTGCGTGGAACGAGGGCGACACCGGCTCGAGCACCACCTCCGGAGATGTGATCTCAACCGCTCGCTCGACTCCTCCGAGCGCCTGGCAAGCCGGAACAAGCAGCCCGTTGTCGGGGCCGACGAGGAGCCGACCCCATTTGCCTCGATCGCCACGTCGCGGTCAGCCCCAACGCTCGGGTCGACGATCGACACGAGCACGGCGTCGCTCGCGAGGTATGCCAACGAGTCCACGAGCAGCCTCGCTGCGGCCATGACGTTGAGCGGCGGCAAGCCGTGCGAGAGATCCACGATCCGGCTGTCCGGAGCAATCCTTGCCATCACCGCATGGCAGATACCCACCCACTCGTTCCGATAGCCGAAATCGCTGCTGAAGACGATCGGGCGGCTGGTCGGCGTCACAGCGTCAGCATCCTCCCGGGCGCGCGCCAATGCAAGCCCGTTGCTAGCCGGCGCTGAAGCTGACGTCGAACGCGCAGGCGAGATCGCCGCGCAGCATGCACGTCCGCTCAGTCATCTCGGCGTGCTCGCCGTAGTGGCGCGAGGCACCCTCGGTCAGGCCGCGCAGAAGGACGCACAGTCGCCGCGGCGAGGCGTAGACGATCGAGATCCCGCCGCCGCCGTTCGGCGAGATGTCGAGGTGCGGCGGGCCGGCGTTGGGAACCGTCTCGCGCACCAGCTCGTGGATCCGCGTCTCCACGGTCAGGAGGAAGTCGCGGGCCGAGGGCGAGGAGTCGAAGAAGGCCGGGTACAGGCGCGCGAACGAGATCTCAGCGGTGAAAACGCCGAACTCGAAGACGATCTCGTCGGCCTCGAGCCCGGTGCGGGCCGACGCGAGGGCAACCAGCCGGCCGAGGCTCTCGTCGGGGTAGGCCTGGCTGAGCAGGTACTCGGGCTCGGCCTCGAAGACGGCGCTCGCAGTGGCCGGCCCGTGGGCGGCGACCAGATAGTCGCGGAAGCTCGTGAAAATCACCCCGTGCATTCGCGGCGAGTCTAGGCCGCTCAAACCGAGACGCCTAGAGCTAGCCTTGCCGCGGAGCGGCATGGGCCCGGTGGCCCAGCTGGTCTTCAAAACCGGTGCGGTCGTGCAACCCACGGCTCGGTAGGTTCGACTCCTGCGCCGCTCCGTCGAACATCTGTTGCGATCTGGTTAACAGGGCTTGACCGGTAGTTGTGGCCTCTGAGAGGGTCGTCCTTGGATCGTCGCCGCGTTTTCTTGACGCGACGGTCTCGGTCGATCGAGGTCGTGCATGCGACGTCCAGAGACGGAGGTCGACATGGCAACGATCGAAAGCGCAACCGAGATCCGTCCGTTCCAGCGTCGAGGTGCCGGAGGAGGAGCTCGACGACCTGCGCCGGCGCATCGCCGCGACGCGCTGGCCCAGCAAGGAGCTCGTCGAAGATCGGTCGCAGGGCGTCCAGCTGGCGACGATGCAGGAGCTCGCGCGCTACTGGGCGACCGACTACGACTGGCGCAAGGCCGAGGCGAAGCTGAACGCGCTGCCGCAGTTCACGACCGAGATCGACGGGGTGGACATCCACTTCATCCACGTCAAGTCGGCGCACGAGAACGCGTTGCCGCTGATCATGACCCACGGCTGGCCCGGCTCGGTCATCGAGCTGCTCGAGACCGATCGGCCCGCTCACCGACCCGACCGCGCACGGCGGACGCGCCGAGGATGCGTTCGACCTCGTGCTGCCGTCCCTGCCCGGCTACGGCTTCTCCGGCGAGCCGACCGAGCTCGGCTGGTGACGCCGGCCGCATCGCGCAGGCCTGGGCGGAGCTGATGCGCCGCCTCGGCTACACCCGCTACGTCGCCCAGGGCGGCGACGTGGGCGCCGCCGTCACCGACGCGATGGGCCGCCAGGCGCCCGAGGGGCTGGTCGGCATCCACACGAACTTGCTCGTGCCGGCGCTGGCCGGCCGCCCATGCCCGGCGGACACCGAGCGAGGAACGCGCGGCGACTCGAGGCAGCTCGACACATTCAGGGCGAGCGGCTTCGGCTACTTCCTGGAGCAGGCCACGCGGCCGCAGACGATCGGCTACGCCCTGCTGGATTCACCCGTCGCCCTGGCGGCCTGGATGCTCGACCACGACACGGACAGCTACTACAAGATCTCCCGCGCCTTCGTCGACGGGCAGCCCTCGGGCAATCTCACCCGGGACCACATCCTCGACAACATCACGCTGTACTGGCTGACCGGCACCGGCGCCTCGGCGGCCCGCTCGTACTGGGAGAGCGGACAGGCCACAGCCGCCGCGGCCGGCCAGGCTCCGCCGGCGGTCTCGCTCCCGGTCGGCTTCACCACATTCCCCGGCGAGATCTGGCAGACCCCGCGCAGCTGGGTCGAGACGGCCTACCCGAACGTCACCTACTTCAACGAGGTCGACAAGGGCGGCCACTTCGCCGCCTGGGAGGAGCCGGAGCTCTTCTCCGAGCGAGGTGCGAGCCGCGTTCAGGTCACTGCGTTGAGGCGGCGAATGATGGAGCTCCGTCGACACAGCGCTTCAGCCCGCTGTCGCGCGCGACCAGGCGCGTGCGCTCTTCGGCCAGACGATGGGGCTCGTGGCGGTCACCGCGGGTCTCTTCGCTCTGGGTGCCTACCTCGGGCGCGATCTGTCCTACGGTTGGGGCTTCGTCGCGTACATCGCGAGTTTCGCCCTTCTGATCGGCCTCAACTTCGCCGCGTCGCGCTCCGAGCAGCTCGCGATCGGCTTGCTCTTCGGTTTCGGCGTCCTGGTCGGAGTGGGAACCGCGCCGACGATCGCCTACTACGCCTCGACGAACCCTCAGTCGGTGTGGCAGGCGGGCGGAGCGACGGCGCTCTTCATCGCCGGCTTCGGCGCGGCCGGGTACGCCACGCGCCGCGACCTCTCGGGACTCGCACGAGTGTGCTTCTGGGCGCTCCTCGTCCTGATCGTCTTCGGGATCGTGACGATCTTCGTGCGAATCCCGAACGGCGCACTGATCTACTCGATCGCCGGCCTCGTGATCTTCGCGGGATTCACGATGTTCGACTTCCAGCGTCTGAGGCGGACGCAGGACATTCGTGCCGCACCACTGCTCGCCGCCTCGATCTTCCTCGACGTCCTCAACGTCTTCCTGCTCTTGCTCTCCCTCTTCAACCGAGACTAGCCACGAATCCCGAGCGGACGCCGCCATGAGCTCTCTGCCTGTCGAAGGGCACTTGCCCTCGCTCGACGGAGCCACGGGCTGGCTCAACTCGGAGCCGCTCTCAACCGAGAGCCTGCGCGGCAAGGTCGTCCTGGTCGACTTCTGGACGTACACCTGCATCAACTGGCTCCGCACGCTCGTCGTACATCCGCGCCTGGGCGGAGAAGTACGAGGAGCACGGGTTAGTGGTGATCGGCGTCCACACGCCCGAGTTCCCGTTCGAACAGGACGTCGACAACGTTCGCGAGGCTGCGAAGGAGATGGAGGTCGAGTATCCGGTCGCGCTCGACAGCGACTACGCGGTCTGGCGGGCCTTCGACAACAGCTACTGGCCGGCCGCCTACATCGCCGATGCGCAGGGACGAATCCGGCACCATCAATTCGGCGAGGGCGGATACGAAGAGTGCGAGAGGGTCATCCAGCGGTTGCTGGGCGAGGCCGGCGGTCGACGTCGCTGACGATCTCGTCTCCGTCTCTCCGCGACGGTTTCGAGGCTCAGGCCGACTGGGCGAACCTGGAGTCGCCCGAGACGTACCTCGGCTACGAGCAAGCCGCAGAACTTCGCGTCTCCGGGCGGCGCCGCGCTCGACGAGCCTCGCACGCTACGTCGCGCCGGACCGGTTGAAGCTCAACCACTGGGCGCTCGCGGGCGACTGGACGATCGAGCGGGGGGCGAGCGTGCTCGAACCAGGCCGACGGCCGGATCTCGTTCCGCTTCCACGCCCGCGACGTCCACCTCGTCATGGGGCCGCCGGAACGAGGCACGTCGGTGCCGTTCCGCGTGCTCGTCGACGGAGAGCGCTCCCGGCAGCGCTCACGGGCTCGACGTCGACGAGGACGGCCACGGAGCCGTGGCCCAGCAGCGGCTCCACCAGCTGATCCGCCAGCAGGGAGCGATCAGCGACCGGACGTTCGAGATCACGTTCCTCGCTCCCGGTGTCGAGGCCTACGTGTTCACCTTCGGCTAGGGCTCTGCTGGACCCATAGCTTGACCGGATTTGCAGCGGGCGCTACCGTCGAACGGCTCCGATGAGGATCCGGACGGGGGTCGCGCTCGCCGCATCGGTCGCTTTGGCGGCGGCCGTGAACGCACACGCCGCCACCTTCACAGTCACCCGTCTGGACGACCCCGCCCCGGGGGCCTGCGACTCGGACTGCTCGCTGCGCGAGGCCGTGCGTGCGGCCAACGCCGGCTCCGGTGGCGACACGATCTCGATCCCGGCCGGCCACATCCGGCTGAGGATCGCCGGCCCCGGTGAAGACGCCGCGGCCACCGGCGATCTCGATCTGACCAAGAGCGTCACGATCGCCGGCTCCGGCGCGCGGGCGACCGTGATCGACGCCGACGGCGGTGACCGGGTCTTTGACATCAAGACGGGCGTCACAGCCCTGATCTCCGACGTCACGGTCACGGGCGGCTTCGTCGACGGCAACGGCGGTGGGATCGCGAGCGCGGGCCTGCTCACGCTCGTCCGGGACACCGTCTCCGGGAACCACGCGCTGCTGGCCTCGAACGGGAACGGCGGCGGGATCGACTCCAGCGGCACGCTCACGCTTACGGAGACGGAGGTCTCGGGCAACGGCGCCTACAACGGCGGAGGGATCAGGTTCGGCGGCACCCTCTCGCTGACGAACAGCACGGTCAGCGCCAACACGGCGGGCGGCCCCGGCTCGAACGGCGACGGAGGTGGCATCTCGGGCTCCGGCGGAGCGACGCTCACGGCGACCGGCACCACGATCGTCGGCAACAGCGCCTTCAACGGCCTCGGCTCGGGCGGCGGCATCAGCGCCTCGATGGCGACCCTGGGCGGGACGATCGTCGCCAACAACCTCGCGCACGAGACCAACCAGAGCGCGACCTACGCCGACAACTGCTCGGTCGGCACGATCGCCACCCAGGGGAGCAACCTCTCGGACACGACCGATTGCAACCTGGCCTCACCGAGCGACCAGCAGAACGTGCCCGTGCTGCTTGGCCCACTGGCCGACAACGGCGGCGAGACGGACACCCACGCCGTGCCCGCCGCGAGCAAGGCGCTGAACTCCAGCGCGGTCTGCCCCGCAACCGACCAGCGCGGAGCGACCCGTAGGGCCGGTGTGCCCTGCGAGGTCGGCGCCTATGAGGTCGCGCCGCCGACTCCTGGCGGCTCGCCGGCCACGAGCGTCACAGCCACGAGCGCGGTGCTCGAGGGGGCGGCGGAGAGCAGCGTGCTGCTGACCGCCTACCGCTTTGCCTGGACCGTGGAAGGCACTACCACGGGCGGCACCACGGCCCTGCAGTGGGTCGCGCCGAAGACAACTGCCCACCTCTCCGCGCGCCTCACGGGCCTGGCACCTGGCACGACCTACAGCTACGAGCTCGTGGGCGTCAACGCCGATGGGACCGGCTCGAGCACGCCTATCGCGTTCACCACCGCCCAGGACCGGACGAAGCCGGTGCTCAGCCTCCTTCGCGTCGCACCCGCGATCTTCCGCGCGGCCAAGGGAACGACGATCTCGTTCACGCTTTCGGAGGCCGCGACCACGACGCTGCGGTTCGACCGGGTGCTACCGGGCGTGCGGCGGGGCAAGCGCTGCGTCGCGCGCACCGCTCGCCGGCGCGGCCGGGCCTGCACGCGCTACATCCCTGTCGTCGGCAGCGTCGCGGTCGTCGGCAAACTCGGCGCCAACAGCACCCGCTTCGACGCCAAGGTCGCCGGAAAACCGCTCCGGCCCAGTGCATACCGCCTGCGCGCAGCTCCGAAGGACGGCTCCGGAAACGTCGGCAAGACCGTGATTACCGCGTTCCGCGTCCGGCGCTAGGAACTTTTCGTTTGCCGCCGAAGAAGATTGCCCTCAGAATGTGAACGCAGCTCCCGCAGCGGCATTTGCCCAGACGCATCGGAGGTCGCATGGCCAAGAAGGTTGTCAGCCCGCCCGCAAAGCGGCGTGACGCCCGCTCGAAGAACGGCTCCCAGGGTGACGGCGGCCCGCAGCGTGGCGCCCTCGTCGCCGACATCATCATCGCGAACGCGCCCGACCCCGTGTTCGTCTCCGACCTCGAGGGCAAGATCCTCCAGGCAAACGACGCCGTCTCCGAGCTGCTCGGCTTCCGCAAGGACGAGGTGCTCGAACAGTCGCTGCAGCGCTTCATCAGCCCGGAGGAGACGCGCGAGTTCGTCGCCGCTCTCGGCGAGGTGGTCGAGCGCGGCGTCACCCGAAACGTCGTCCTGAACCCACGCAGCGCCTCGGGCGAGGTGATTCCGACCAGCCTGAACGCCTCGGCCCTGCGCGACCCCGAGGGCAAGGTGATCGGCGCGATCGGCGTCCTGCGAGACATGCGCGAGCTGGACAAGGCCCGCGCCTACGCGGAGAGCTTGATCAAGAACGCTCCCGACCCGGTGTTCGTCTCCGACCTCGAGGGCAAGATCCTCCAGGCCAACGACGCGGTCTCCCAGCTGCTCGGCTTCCGCCAGGACGAGGTGCTCGAGCAGTCGCTCTCGCGCTTCATCAGCGCCGAGGAGACGATGGAGTTCACCGCGGCCCTGCGCGAGGTGGTCGAGCGCGGCGTGACGAGAAACGCCGTCCTCAATCCGCGCAGCGCCTCCGGCGAGGTGATCCCGACCAGCCTCAACGCCTCCGCCCTGCGCGACCCCGACGGCAAGGTGATCGGCGCGATCGGCGTCCTGCGAGACATGCGCGAGCTGGACAAGGCCCGCGCCTACGCCGAGAGCCTGATCGAGAACGCGCCCGACCCGGTGTTCGTCTCCGACCTCGAGGGCAAGATCCTCCAGGCCAACGAGGCGGTCTCGCAGCTGCTCGGCTTCCGCACGGACGAGGTCGTCGAGCAGTCGCTCTCGCGCTTCATCAGTCCCGAGGAGACGCGCGAGTTCACGGCCGCTCTGCGCGAGGTCGTCGAGCGCGGCGTGACGAGAAACGCCCGCCTCAACCCCCGCAGCGCCTCCGGCGAGATCATCCCCACCACCCTCAACGCCTCCGCCCTGCGCGACTCCGACGGCAAGGTGATCGGCGCGATCGGGATCCTGCGCGACATGCGCGCCTACGAAGAGGTGGTGCGCGACCTCGAGCGGTCGAAGAGCGAGCTCCAGGAGAAGATCCTCGACCTCGAGAAGTTCGAGGAGGTCGTCGTCGGCCGCGAGCTGAAGATGATCGCCCTCGAGAAGGAGCTGGAGACGCTCCAGCAGGAGAACGAGAGGCTCAAGACCGAGCGCGCGACGGGCTGATGGCCGCCGAGCCGGACCCGGGTTCGCTGCGCGAGGAGGTCGCCCGCCTCAAGGCCCGTGTCGAGAAGGGCGAGGAGCGCCGGCGCGCCCTCGTCCACATCATGGGCGACCTGAACGAGTCGAACCGCCGGCTCGCCGACCAGCGCAAGGCGATGCTGCACATCCTCAAGGACTCGCACCGCTCCAACCAGCGGCTCGGCGACAGCCGCAAGGCGATGATCCACATCATGGGCGACCTGCGCGAGACGACGCAGGAGATGGAGCGCCGCGAGCAGGAGCTGCGCGACAAGCAGGAGCAGCTCGTTCAGGCCGGCAAGCTGGCGACGCTCGGCGAGCTGACCACGGGCGTCGCGCACGAGCTCAACAACCCGCTCAACAACATCGGCCTCTTCATCGGCAACGCGACCGACCAGCTCCGTCTCGGCCTGCTCGACCCGAAGCGGGTCGAGCACGAGCTCGAGAAGGCGCTCGAGCAGGTGCGCAAGGCGACGGCGATCATCTCGCACCTCCGGACCTTCGGCCGCGCGGCGCCGGTGAGCGTCGAGCGCGTGGACGTCGACGAGGTGATCGAGCGGTCGCTCTCGCTGATGCAGGAGCAGCTGCGCCTGCGCGGGATCGAGGTCGAGCTCGACCTCTGCGCCGCCGAGCTGATCGTCCTCGGAAACGCGATCCAGCTCGAGCAGGTCTTCATCAACCTGCTGACCAACGCCCGCGACGCCCTCGAGGAGTCTCCGCAGAAGACGATCCGGATCGCCACCGAGAGCGACGGCGAGGAGATTCGGATCGCGTTCGCCGACACCGGAAGCGGGATCGCGCCGGAGGTCGAGCAGCGGATCTTCGACCCCTTCTTCACGACCAAGGAGGTCGGCACGGGCACGGGCCTCGGGCTCTCGATCACCTACAGCATCGTCAAGGAGCACGGGGGCGAGATCACCGTCAGCAGCGAGCCGGGGGGCGGGGCCAGGTTCCTGATCGCGCTCCCGGTCTCCGACGAGGAGCCCGTCGAGGAGCCGCTGCTCTGAACGCTGCGCGAGATCCTGATCGTCGACGACGACCCGGCGCTGCTCGAGGCGCTTCCGCGCGCGCTGCAGCTTCGGCTGGACGGGATCGGGATCGACACCTCGGAGACCGCCGCCGACGCGCTCGAGCGGATCCGCCGCGAGGACTACGACGCGATCGTGACCGACATCAAGATGCCGGGGATGGACGGGCTCGCCCTCCTGAACGAGATCCGCAGCGTGCGGCCGAAGACGCCGACGCTCCTGATCACCGGCCACGGCGAGCACGACCTCGCGGTCCAGGCGCTCCGCGGCGGGGCCTACGACTTCGTGCAGAAGCCGATCGACCGCGACTACTTCGTCGCCTCGCTCGAGCGCGCGATCCAGCTGCGCCGGCTCGACCGCGAGGTCGAGCGTCAGCGCCTGGCGCTGGAGCGGCACGCGCGCGTGCTCGAGCACGTGGACGACGGCGTCTTCCTCCTCGACGAGGGCGGCGTGATCCGGCACTGGAACCCGGCGGCTCAGGCGATCACCGGGCTCGCCGAGGACGCAGGTGCTCGACAGGCCGGCCGAGGAGGCGCTGCCGGGCTGGGAGACGATCGGCAGCCTGATCCCGGTGGCCACCCTTCCGGGGCCTGGAAGCCGCGGGGCCAAGACGGTGCCGCTCGAGCTCGACGGCCGCGAGCTGTGGCTCTCGATCTCCGGCGTGAAATTTGGCGACGGCATCGTCTACGCCTTCCGCAACCTGACCGAGGAGCGCGCGCTCGACGAGCTCAAGGGCGAGTTCGTCGCGACCGTGTCGCACGAGCTGCGCACGCCGCTTGCGGCGATCTACGGCTCGGCCCAGACGCTGCGCCGCAAGGACCTCGACCTCGACGACGAGCGCCGCGAGAGCCTGCTCGACGTGATCGCCCACGAGTCCGAGCGGCTGACGCGCATCGCCGGAGACATCCTGCTGGCGAACACGCTCGACTCGGACCGCCTGCGGCTGGAGCGCGAGCCGGTCGACCTGGACGGGCTCACCCGCGAGGTGGTGGAGCAGATGCGCATCTCCTTCGTCGACCGGGACGACATCTCGATCCAGTTCTCGAGCCGGCAGCCCGGCGCCGCAGTCGCCGGTGACGCCGGACAAGCTCCGCCAGATCCTGATGAACCTGATCGAGAACGCGGTCAAGTACTCGCCCGACGGCGGGCGCATCGAGGTCGGTCTGGAGGCCCGCGACAGCCGCGTGCGCGTGATCGTCCGCGACGAGGGCATCGGGATCCCGCCGGGCGAGGAGCAGCGCATCTTCGGCAAGTTCTACCGAGTCGATCCGCAGCTCAGCCGCGGCGTCGGCGGCACCGGGCTCGGGCTCTATATCTCGCGCGAGCTCGTGCGCCGGATGCAGGGCCGCCTCTCGGTCGCCTCGCACGAGGGCAAGGGCTCGACGTTCTTCGTCGACCTGCCGCTGGCGCCCGCCGCCGCGCTCAGCGAGACCGGCTAGACAACCGGCCCGTGGCCGCGCCGATCCGCATCGGCACCTGCTCCTGGGCGGACGAGTCGCTGACGCGCTACTTCTACCCGCCGGGGGTGAAAGGCGCCGAGGAGCGGCTGCGCTACTACGCCGACCGGTTCGACACCGTCGAGGCGAACTCGACGTACTACCGCCTTCCGGACGAGGAGATGGTGCGCCGCTGGCACGAGCGCACGCCCGAGGGATTCGTCATGCACGTCAAGGCCTTCGGCGTGATGACGCGGCACCCGGTCAAGCTCGAGCAGCTCCCGCCGGACCTGCGCGAGGGAGCGCCCGTGGACGAGCGCGGCCGCATCGACCGTCCGCCGCGCGAGTTCCGGGCCGAGGTCTTCCGCCGCTTCCATGCCGCGCTCGAGCCCCTGCGCCTGAACGACAAGCTCGGCGGGATCCTCATGCAGCTCCCGCCTTACGTGGTCTTCAAGCCGGCCTCGCTCGAGTACCTCGAGTGGGCGCAGGAGCAGCTCGGCGGGGACGAGATGCTGGTCGAGTTCCGGCATGCGAGCTGGCTCGACGAGGAGAACCGCCTGGAGACGCTCGCCTTCCTCGAGCGCAACCACATGAGCTACGTGATCGTGGACGCACCGCGGACGCAGGCGCGGAACGTCTCCCCCACCGTCGTCGCGACGACCACCCCGACGGCGTACGTCCGCTACCACGGCCGCAACGCGGAGACCTGGAACAAGCGCGTGCGCAGCGCCGCCGAGCGGTTCGACTACCTCTACTCCGAGGAGGAGCTCGGCGAGTGGGTCGCGCCGCTGGCCGAGCTCAGCGGTCAGGCGGACAACGTCTACGCGATGTTCAACAACAACGGCCGCTCGGCGACGCCGCAGGGCGACATCGCGCAGGCACCGGTCAACGCGCAGATGCTGCGCGGGCTGCTCGAGAGCAAGGGGTTGCCGGTCACGCCGGCGCCCGCCTCTGCGTAGCATCCAGAGCCATGGAGCCCTGGTCCTACGAGCTCGCCGGCCGCTTCGACGAGCACCAGTTCGAGAGCGAGGTCCTGAAGGACAACCCGCTCGGCGACCCGCACGTGCGCCCGCTCTGGGTCTACGTGCCGCCCGGCTACGACACGGACTCCGAGCGGAGCTACCCGGTGATCCACGTGATCCAGGGCCTGACGGGGCAGATCGACATGTGGCGCAACCGGACGCCGTTCCGCAAGAACTTCCCGGAGCTCGTGGACGAGATGTTCGCGCGCGAGGCCTCGCCGCCGTGCCTGCTCGTCTTCGTCGACGCCTGGACCTCGCTCGGCGGAAGCCAGTTCGTCGACTCGCCCGGGACCGGCCGCTACCACACATACATCTGCGACGAGGTCGTGCCCTTCGTGGACGCGAACTACCGGACGATGGCGGCGTCCGAGCACCGCGGGATCGCGGGCAAGTCGAGCGGCGGCTACGGCGCGATGGTGAACCCGATGCTGCGGCCGGACGTCTTCGGCGGCCTGGCCACCCACGCCGGCGACGCGCTCTTCGAGATGTGCTACCTGCCGGAGTTCCGCAACTCGGTGCGCGCGCTGCGGGAGCATTACGACGGCTCGTTCGAGCGCTTCTGGGAGGACTTCCGCAGCCGCCCCGCGCTCTCGAAGGACAGCGACCACACCCTTCTGAACGACTACTGCATGGCAGCCTGCTACTCGGCTGACGAGGACGGGACGGTGCAGCTGCCCTACGACACCGCGACCGGAGAGCTGCGGCCCGAGATCTGGGAGCGCTGGCTTGCCTGGGACCCGGTGCGGATGGCGCCCGAGCGGGCCGACGCGCTGCGCTCGCTCAAAGCGATCTACGTGGACTGCGGCAAGCGTGACCAGTTCTACCTCGACCTCGGCGCGGAGGCATTCCGCCGGAGGCTCGAGGAGGTCGGCGTGACCGATTACTTCTTCGAGCTCTTCGAGGGAACGCACTCTGCGGTCGAGTACCGCTACCCGCTTGGGATCGCGTACCTAGCGGAGCGGCTCTCGTGATCCTGAGCGCTGCGGGCGTTGCCGCCGCAGCGCTGATCTGCCTCGACCCCGGCCACGGCACCCCGCCGGCCGTGGGCCGGCAGACCGAGCCCATCGGCCCCGGCTCGAAGGTGCTGAAGATCAAGGACGGCGGCGGCGCCGCCGGCGAGGCGGGCGTCGCGCTGGCGATCGCGCGCCGCACACGGGCGCTCCTGCTGGCACGCGGCTACCGCGTGGCGATGACGCGCACCGGCTCGACCTTCCGCTACGGCAACGGCGGGAACATCGCGCGCGCGCAGTTCTGCAACCGGCGGCATGCGGCACTGATGGTTCGCATCCACGCGGACGGCTCCGGCAACACCTCGCTGCACGGAGTCTCGACGCTGGTCCCCGCCTGGCACCGCGGCTGGACGGACGACATCTACACGCCGAGCCTGCGCGCCGGGCGGGCGCTGCAGCGGGCGGTGGTCAGCGCAACCGGCGCAGCCGACCGTGGCCTCGTCCGGCGCGCCGACCTGACGGGCTTCAACTGGTCCGACGTGCCGTCCGTACTCGTGGAGACCGGGTTCCTCTCGAATCCGGCCGAGCGGCGCCTGCTCCAGTCGGGCGCTTATCAGCAGCGGGTCGCGCGGGGCCTGAGCGCCGGCGTGGCGGCCTTCATCGCGCTGCCAAGCAGTTAGTCGGGCGAGGAGCCGCGCATCTCGTCGGCGGCCGCTCGACCGCGCTCGTGCACGGCCTTGCGCCGGTCCTCGACCTCTGCCGGCTCAGGCACCTCGTCCACCGGAGTCTCGGCGGCCTCGAACTCCTCGCGCTCCTCGACGATCGTGCGCGACTCGTCGAGCTTGCGCCGCAACTCCTCCGCGCGCGGGTCTTCGGCGGGTGCCGGGACGCGCCGCAGCTTCCGGTAGACGGCGACCCCAGCCCCGGCGGCACCGGCCAGCCAGGCGATCCGGGCTCTCATGAGGCCGATGCTACACTGGCGCCCTTCCTGCCACGCCATCGCGCCGTTCGCTCCCGAGCGGCGCCTGCCGGCGAGGCCGACTCAGACCGAAGGAAGGGAGGACTCGGGAGCGTGACCGACTACGAGATTTTGCTCATGCTCGATCCTGAGCTGCCGGATGAGCGCCAGACCGAGATCGTCACCCGCTCGCGCGAGGCAATCGAGCGCGACGGCGGGCGCTTTGACGCGCACGAGCCCTGGGGCCGGCGGCGCCTCGCCTACGAGATCGACCACAAGGGCGAGGGCTCCTACCACCTCCTGACCTTCGCGGCCGAGCCCGCGACGCTCGCGGAGATCTCCCGCGTCCTGAAGATCACCGACGGCGTCATGCGCCACATGGCCGTGCGCCGAGTGGTCGGCGCCTCGACCCGCCCGCCCGAGCCTGCTCCTCAAGAGCCAGTAGCGGTGGCCGCTGTCGCGAGTCAGGATTCCGAGACCGAGATGACCGAGACCGAGACCGAAAGCGCCTGAGAGGAGAGGGAGGAATGGCCAACATCAACCGCGTCGTCCTCGTCGGCAACCTGACCAAGGATCCCGAGCTTCGACACACACCCAGCGGCACGGCCGTCTGCAAGCTGCGCCTGGCCGTGAACACGCGCCAGAAGGACGGCGCCACCGGCGAGTGGGGCGACAAGCCGAACTACTTCGACGTCACCGTCTGGGGCAACCAGGGCGAGAGCTGCGCGCAGTACCTCGCGAAGGGCCGCCCCGTCGGGGTGGACGGCCGACTCGACTGGCGCGAGTGGGATGCCCAGGACGGCACCAAGCGCCAGGCCGTCGAGATCATCGCCGACAGCGTCCAGTTCCTGGGCGGTCGCCCCGAGGGCGCCGAGGGCGCGCAGCCGCAGTTCGTCCCCAGCGGCGCCACCGCCGAGAACGCCGACTTCGGCACCGCCGCGGCCGACGACGACATCCCCTTCTGATGGCCCAGCGAGACCAGCGACAGCAGCGCAAGGGCAGGCCAGCGCCCGGCGGTCCGATCCGGAAACGGAACTGCTACTTCTGCCGCGAGAAGATCACCGAAGTGGACTACAAGAACGCGAACCAGCTTCGTCGCTACGTCTCCGAGAAGGGGAAGATCCGCTCGCGGCGGATCACCGGCGCCTGCCGGCGCCACCAGCGGCAGGTCGCTCTCGCGGTCAAGCGGGCGCGCGAGATGGCGCTGCTCCCCTACTCCACCGGCTAGGCAATGCAGGTCATCCTCCGACAGGACGTCGAGAAGATCGGGCTGCGCGGCGAGGTCGTGGACGTCGCCGCCGGCTACGCGCGCAACTACCTGCTGCCGCGGAAGCTCGCCGAGACGGCCACGCCGGCCAAGGTCGCCGAGCTGCGCAAGCACGAGGAGAAACGCGCTCGGCACGAGGCTCAGAGCTTCGAGCAGGGGCAGGAGATCGCGCAGAAGGTCGAAGGCGCAGAGCTGCGCTTCGACGTCCCCGCGGGGGAGACCGGCACGCTCTTCGGCTCGGTCACTGCGACCGACATCGCCGAGCAGCTCTGGGAGTCGCAGCGCGTGCGCGTCGACCGGCGCAAGCTCGACCTGCCCGAGTCGATCAAGCGGATCGGCCGCTACCAGATCCTGGTCGAGCTCTTCCCCGACGTGACCGCCACGCTGAAGGTCGCGGTCGTGCCCGAGGGCGGCGAGCTGCCCCCGCAGGAGGAGCTCGACGCGATCGCCGCGGCCGAGGCCGAGGCGGAGGCCGCCGCGCAGGCAGAGGCCGAGGCGCAGCACCAGGAGGCCGAAGCCGAGATCGAAGCGGTCGTGGCGGAGGACGAAGCTGAGGCAGAGGCGGCCGGCGACGGCGAGGTCGAGCCGACGGCCGAGGCGGAGGCCGAGCAGGTGCCCGCGGACGCATTCGACCGGGCGCCCGACGCCGCCGATCCCGCGCGGGAGTAACGAAAGCGCACAGCCTTCTCCACAGGTTGCCCCCGGCCTGTGGAATTCCCTAGGAACTTCCCGCTCCGAGCGACAAAACTGCCCACAGGCGTCGTCCGGGGGTCGTGGAAACATGCGTTCCCTTATGCCTGCAAACCTCGCAGATCCGGCTTCCCGAGGCCTGTCGAAAGGTGGATCGTCCAGACCTACCGCGACCGCCTCAGGAGTGCTTTCGTAGCCGGATGGCCCAGCTCGCCCAGGCCTCGCCGACCGCCCCGGTCCCGCCGCAGAATCTCGAAGCGGAGGAATCTGTCCTCGGCGCGATGATGCTCTCCCCCGGCGCGATCGGGGCGGTCAGCGAGGTGCTCGACGCCAGCGACTTCTACCGCGAGAGCCACGCAAAGGTCTACCGCGCGGCACTGGCGCTCTACTCCAAGGGCGAGCCCGTCGACGCGATCACGCTCGTCGACGAGCTCGAGGAACGCGGCGAGCTCGAGGGCGCCGGCGGGCGAGTCCGCATCCACGAGCTGGCTGCGCTCGTCCCGGCGAGCGCCAACGCAGGCCACTACGCCCGCATCGTCCGGGAGATGGCGACGCTCCGCGGCTTGATTCGGGCGGGCAGCGAGATTTCTCAGCTGGGCTGGGAGCGGCCGGGAGACACCACCGACCTCGTCGACCGTGCCGAGCAGGTCGTCTTCGACCTCTCGCAGGCGCGCGTCACGAGCGAGTTCACGCACATCGAGGAGCTGCTGAAGGACAGCTTCGAACGGATCACCGCCCTGTACGAGGCGGGAGCCGACGTCACCGGCACGACATCGGGCTTCCGAGACCTCGACAAGCTCACGTCCGGCTTCCAGCCCGGCAACCTGATCATCGTCGCCGCCCGCCCGTCAATGGGGAAGTCGGGCCTCGGTCTCTGCATGGCCGCCAACCTCGCTGTGCGCGAGGAGATGCCGGTCGCGCTCTTCACGCTCGAGATGTCGAAGTCGGAGGTGACGCAGCGGCTGATGTGCAGCGAAGCGAAGGTCGAGTCGCAGCGTCTGCGCACCGGCAAGCTCGGCGCCGACGACTGGCCCCGCCTCACGGCCGCGTGCGACCGGCTCGCGAAGGCGCCCATCTACGTCGACGACACCGGCTCGATCACGATGATGGAGATCCGGTCGAAGGCGCGGCGGCTGAAGTCGAGAGAGCCCAACCTCGGCCTGATCGTGGTCGACTACATGCAGCTGATGACCTCCGGCGCGACCGCGGAGAACCGCGTTCAGGAGGTTTCGCAGATCTCGCGCTCGCTGAAGATCCTCGCCCGCGACCTCGACGTCCCGATCCTCGCGATGTCGCAGCTCTCCCGCGCCGTCGAGCAGCGCCACGACAAGCGGCCGATCCTCTCCGACCTGCGCGAGTCCGGCTCGATCGAGCAGGACGCCGACCTGGTCATGTTCATCTACCGCGACGAGTACTACAACGACGAATCCGACCAGCAGGGCATCGCCGAGGTGCACCTGGCCAAGCACCGCAACGGGCCGACCGACACGGTCAAGCTCTCGTTCCTGAAGCGCTACGCGAAATTCGCCGACCTCGCGCCCTCATCCGCCTAGGAGCCGCAGTGCAAAAGCGTTCCCATCTGTCGACCGTCATTTCAGAGCGCGGACGGGCAAAGCCCGCCCGCGCTGACAACGCGCGCAAGCGGCCTGATGTACGAGCAAACCGTCGTCCTCCTCGCTCGCACAACCGCCTTCACGGTCGTCTGCCAGGCCTGTGCGGAGCTCGATGAGCGCGGAGAGTACGCCGGCCAGACGGCGCAGGGCCTGTTGCGCCTCGAGCACGACCTCGGCTGGACGGCGTGCCCGCGCGGCCATCGCATCCGCGTGATCCGCGCCGGCGCCCCGGTTGCCGCCGAAGCGACGTCACCGCTCTGGTAGCCGCGTCTTAGTTCAAACTCCGGCACGTGCCTGCCACCGTGATCGTGGGCGCGCAGTGGGGCGACGAGGGGAAGGGCAAGATCGTCGACCTGCTCGCCCAGCATTCCGACCTCGTCTGCCGCTACCAGGGCGGGCCGAACGCGGGGCACACGATCGTGGTCGAGGGCGAGAAGTTCAAGTTCCACCACATGCCCTCCGGGATCCTGCATGGCAAGGAGTGCATCCTCGGCGCGGGCTGCGTGATCGACCCCGAGGTCTTCGTGCGCGAGCTCGACGATCTGGAGGCGCGCGGCCTCTCGACGGAGGTGGTGCGGCTCTCCGGCGAGGCGCACCTGATCATGCCGTGGCACGTGGCGATCGACCAGGGAACCGAGCGGCGGCTCGGCAACCTGCAGATCGGCACGACCAAGCGCGGCATCGGGCCGGCCTACGCGGACAAGGCTTCGCGGCTCGGGATCCGCGTCCAGGACCTGCTCGACCCGAAGATCCTGCGCCAGAAGATCGAGGTCGCGCTCGCCGAGAAGAACGTCTGGCTCGAGCGCGTCTACGGCGCCGAGCCGCTCGAGCTGGAGGAGCTGGCCGAGCGCTACGAGAGCTTCGCGCAGCGGCTGCGGCCCTACGTCGCCGACACCTCGCTGCTCGTCGACCGTGCCCTGCGCGACGGCAAGTTCGTCCTGCTCGAAGGCGCGCAGGGGACGCTGCTCGACCTCGACCACGGCACCTACCCGTTCGTGACCTCCTCGGGCACCGTCGCCGGCGCGGCGGCGGTGGGCATCGGAATCGGGCCGAACCGGATCGACTCGATCATCGGCGTTGCGAAGGCCTACCTCACGCGCGTCGGCGAGGGGCCGTTCCCGACGGAGATCGCGGGACCCGACCAGGCGCGCATGCGCGATCTCGGCGCCGAGTTCGGGACGACGACCGGGCGCGAGCGGCGCTGCGGCTGGCTCGACCTCGTGGCGCTGCGCTACGCCGTTCGCCTGAACGGGATCACCTCGCTGGCGCTGACGAAGCTCGACGTCCTCTCGGCGTTCGGCGAGCTGCCGGTCTGCGTGCGCTACCGGCTGCGCGACGGGACCGAGACGCCGGACTTCCCGGCGCACCAGAGCGACTTCCACCACTGCCAGCCGGTCTACGAATCGCTGCCCGGCTGGGAGCAGCCGCTCGACGAGATCACCGAGCTCGGCTCGCTGCCGGCCAACGCACGCCGCTACGTCGAGTTCGTCGAGCGCGAGCTGGAGGTGACGGTGTCGCTCGTCGGAACGGGCGCCGAGCGGGAGCGCGTGCTCGCCCCGGGGCCGCTCGAGGCGCTGGCCAGGCCCTAAGCTCGCGCCGACGCCCGCAGTAGACTCGCCGCCGTGAAGGTGCTCATCGTGGGTTCCGGTGGACGCGAGCACGCCCTCGCGTGGAAGCTGAGCCAGAGCCCGGCTCTCGAAGCCCTCCACGCGGCCCCCGGGAACCCCGGAATGGCGGGCCTTGGCGAGTGCCATCCCGTGAGGGCCGAGGATGGCGAGGGTCTGATTTCGCTGTGCCGCGAGCTGGACATCGAGCTGGTCGTCGTCGGGCCGGAGGCGCCACTCGTCGTCGGGCTTGTCGACACGCTTCGCCGGGCCGGAATCGCAGTGTTCGGGCCAACGGCCGCCGCCGCCCGCATCGAGGGCTCGAAGGGCTTCGCGAAAGAGGTGCTCGAGGCCGCCGGCGTGCCGACCGCCGCCCGGCTCGCCGTCGCGCGTCCGCCGTGCGTCGTGAAGGCGGACGGCCTCGCGGCCGGTAAGGGCGTCTTCGTCTGTCTCACGCAGGACGAGCTGGATGCCGGTCTCCGCGGGGCCGCGGCGCTCGGGGGCGACGTCGTGATCGAGGAGCTGCTCGAGGGCGAGGAGGTCTCGCTCTTCGCGGTGACCGACGGCACCACTGCCGTTGCGCTCGCGCCCGCACAGGACTTCAAGCGCATCGGCGAGCGGGATACAGGGCCGAACACGGGCGGCATGGGCTCGTACTCCCCCGTGCCCGGGCTCGGGGAGCCGGAGGTCGAGGAGCTGCTCGAGACCGTGCACCGCCCCGTCCTGGCGGAGCTGGCCCAGCGGGGCTCTCCGTTCTCGGGTCTGCTCTACGCCGGCTTGATGCTCACCGACGACGGCCCTCGCGTGCTCGAGTTCAACTGCCGCTTCGGCGACCCGGAGACGCAGTCGATCCTGCCGCGGGTCGAGGGTGACCTGCTCGGGGCGCTCTGGGGCGCCGCGACCGGCGAGCTCAGCTCGGACCTGAGCATCGGCGAGGGCGCCGCGGTCACGGTCGTGCTTGCCAGCGGTGACTATCCGGAGCGTGGCGACCGCGGGACGCCGATCGAAGGGGTCGAGGAGGCGGAGGCGACCGGCGCGCTCGTGTTCCACGCCGGCACCGCGAAGCAGGGCGGGCGGCTGGTCACCAACGGCGGACGGATCCTCGACGTGACCGCTGTCGGGCAGGACCTCGGAGCGGCACGGGCCACGGCCTATGCGGCCGTGAGCCGCATCGGCTTTGCCGGGATGCGGTTCCGGCGAGACATCGGGCTCACTGCCGCGGAGGGCCATGTCCGCAGCTGAGGGGCCCGTCGTGGGGATCCTGGTCGGCTCCGAGTCGGATTGCGAGCGGATGCAGCCCGCGCTCGACGAGCTCGACGCACACGGGATCCCATACGAGCTCGAGGTTCGTTCCGCTCACCGGGATCCGGACGCCGTGGCCGAGTATGCGCGCGGCGCGCGTAAGCGAGGGATCCGAGTGTTGATCGCCGGCGCCGGGCTCGCTGCGGCGCTCCCGGGCGTGGTCGCGGCGCATACCGACCTGCCGGTGATCGGCGTGCCGCTCCGCTCGCGCATGAGCGTGCTCGACGGGCTCGACGCGCTGCTGTCGATCGTGCAGATGCCGCCGGGCGTGCCGGTCGCGACCGTGGGCGTGGACAACGCGAAGAACGCGGCCTCGCTCGCCGCGCGCATCCTGGGCAGCTAGCCGGCGGCTCGGCCGGTTGCCTGTCGGCCGCTCCGCCGACCAGACCCCATCCCTAACCCCCACCCACCCGGGGGATCTTCAGGGTGCCTGACGAGGGCGCGCGGGTGTGTGACCGGACCGTGCCGAGGTTGTGAATCTTCGTCCGTGCCTGTCTTCCTGCGCTGGCTCTAGACTCCAGCCGGTGATCGCGCGCTACTCCCGACCCGTGATGGCTGGGGTCTGGTCGGACGAAAACAGGCTCGCGCGTTGGCTCGACGTCGAGCTCGCCGCGCTCGAAGCCTGGGCCGAGCTGGGCGCGATCCCGGCGGAGGCCGTTGCCGAGATCCGCGCCAGCGCCAAGCCGCCGACACCCGAGCGCGTAGCGGAGCTGGAGCGCGAGACCCAGCACGACCTCGCCGCCTTCGTGGACGCGGTCGCGCTCGAGCTCGGCCCTGCCGGACGGTGGCTCCACCACGGTCTGACCTCCTCCGACGTGGTCGATACCGCCCTCGCACTCCAGGTGCGCGAAGCGGGCGCACTCCTGCTCGAGGAGCTCGAGCGCGCACAAGAGGCGGTCATCTCGCGCGCCCAGCAGCACAAGGACGACATCTCGATCGGGCGCACACACGGCGTCCACGCCGAGCCGACGACCTTCGGGCTCAAGCTCGCCGGCTGGGCCTTCGAGCTCGATCGCGGCCGGGAGCGGCTCGCGCGGGCGCTCGAAGGGATGCGCGTCGGCAAGCTCTCCGGCGCCGTCGGCACGTACGCTGCGACCGACCCGGAGCTGGAGCGCCTCGCCTGCGAACGGCTAGGGCTCGAGCCCGCCCCCGTGTCGACGCAGATTCTTCAGCGCGACCGGCACGCGGACCTGCTCGCCGCCCTCGCGCTCGTCGCCGCCTCGCTCGAGAAGTTCGCGCTCGAGATCCGCCACCTGGCCCGCACGGAGGTCGCGGAGGTCGCGGAGCCCTTCGGCAAGGGGCAGAAGGGCTCCTCGGCGATGCCGCACAAGCGCAACCCCGTCGTCTCGGAGCGGATCTGCGGGCTGGCGCGCGTGGTGCGGGCAAACGCGCTCGTGGGGCTCGAGAACGTCGCCCTCTGGCACGAACGGGACATCTCGCACTCCTCGGCCGAGCGGATCGTGATCCCGGACTCGTTCCTCGCGCTCGACTACATGCTCGACCGCTTCACTTGGCTCGTCGAGGGCCTCGTCGTCCGGCCCGAGCGCATGCTCCGCAACCTCGAGGATGGGCACGGGCTCTTCTTCAGCCAGCGGCTGCTGCTCGCCCTCGTCGAGTCCGGGCTGCCCAGGGACGACGCCTACCGGCTCGTCCAGCGCCACGCGCTGCGGGCCAACGAAGAGGAGCGGGACTTCCGCGAGCTCGTGCGCGCCGACGACGAGATCGCGAGCCGCGTCGACCTCGACACGATCTTCGACCTCACCTGGTACACCCGCCATATCGACGCCGCCTTCGAGCGGCTGGGCGCACTCGCCCGGAAGGAGGAGCCGGTTCATGCCTGAGACCGCCGTCCATGTCGGAAGCGGAAAGGTGCGAGAGCTCTACGAGCTGGAGGACGACCGGCTGCTGCTGGTCGCCAGCGACCGGATCTCGACCTTCGACGTCGTTCTCCCGACCGAGATCCCCGACAAGGGCCGCGTCCTGACCGGCCTCTCGGGATTCTGGTTCGCGCGCACGCGCGAGCTCGTGCCGAACCACCTCCTTGCGCTTCGGCCCGACGGCCGCTCGACCGAATGCCGGCGGCTCGAGATGCTTCCGATCGAATGCGTCGTCCGGGGCTACCTCACCGGCTCGGGCTGGAAGGACTACCGCGCGACCGGCACCGTCTGCGGGCACGTGCTCGCCGAGGGCCTGCGCGACTCCGATCAACTCCCCGAGCCGATCTTCACGCCCGCGACCAAGGCGGAGGAAGGTCACGACGAGAACATCGACCGCGAGCGGGCCGCCGAGCTCGTCGGGCAAGAACGGCTGGACGAGGTCGAGCAGACGGCGATCGCCCTCTACCGCTTCGCCTCGGAGCACGCGGCCGAGCGCGGGATCCTGATCGCCGACACGAAGTTCGAGTTCGGCCTGGACGGCGAAGGGCGGCTGGTGCTCGGCGACGAGGCGTTCACGCCTGATTCCTCGCGGTTCTGGCCCGCCGACGAGTACGAGGCGGGACGCCCGCAGCCCTCCTTCGACAAGCAGTTCGTCCGCGACTACTGCGAGGCGCTCGGCTGGGACAAGACCGACCCCGGCCCCGAGCTGCCGGCGGAGGTCGTCGCCGGGACCCGCGCGCGCTACGTCGAGGCCTTCGAGAGGCTGACGGGCATCTCCTTCGACGACTACCTCGCCGACCCGCAGGTCGTGCTCCGGTGAAAGCCACGGTGCTGGTCCGCCCGAAGCCGGGCATCCTCGACCCGCAGGGCGAGGCCGTCCAGCGGTCGCTGCAGCAGCTCGGCTTCCCGGTCGAGGAGGCGCGCGTCGGGCGGGTGGTCGACCTCGAGCTCGACCTCGGCGACGCGGACCGCACCCGGGCCGAGCTGGAGCGGATGTGCGAGCAGCTGCTCGCGAACCCGTTGATCGAGTCCTACGAGATCAGCGTGTCGAGCGAATGAGCGAGCGGCTGCGCCCGAGGATCGCGGTAGTCGTCTTTCCCGGGTCGAACGACGACCGCGACGCCGCCCTTGCCCTCGAGCGGCTCGGGGCCGAGCCGATGCTGGTTTGGCACGCAGAGCCGGAGCTGCCCGAGGTGGGTGCTGTGGTGCTCCCGGGCGGGTTCTCTTACGGCGACTACCTCCGCTGCGGGGCGATCGCGCGCTTCGCGCCGGTGATGGACGCGGTGCGGCGCTTCGCCGACGAGGGCGGGCTCGTGCTCGGGATCTGCAACGGCTTCCAGGTGCTCTGCGAGGCGGGGCTGCTGCCGGGCGTGCTGCGCCCGAACGAGTCGCTCTCGTTCATCTGCCGGGACGTTTCGCTGCTGGTCGAACGGGCGGACACACCGTTCACCACCCGGGCCGAGCCGGAGCAACGCATCACGATCCCCGTCAAGCACGGAGAGGGGTGCTACTTCGCCGACGACGAGCTGCTCGCCGAGCTCGAGGCCAACGGGCAGATCGTCCTTCGCTACGAGGACAACCCGAACGGCTCGATCGGCGACATCGCCGGAGTCTCCAACCGCGAGGGCAACGTCTTCGGCCTGATGCCGCACCCGGAGCATGCCGTCGACCCGCTGCTCGGCTCCAGCGACGGCGCTCTCATACTCGGCTCGCTCATGGATGCGGCTAGCGAACGCCTATTGGCCACCGCCTAGGCCAAGGGCTTCCGCGAGCGCCGGCCGCTTCGCCAATCCGTTCCGGAGCCGTTCGAGATCCCGCCTGCGCAGCGTGACCGGCCCGCGCCGCGCCGTCCCGCCCGTCGCGTAGGCGAAGCGAACCAGCCGCTCGCCGCCCGGCGCCTCGAGCAGCTGCACCACCGACGAGAACCGCTTCTCGCCCGCGCGCTGCGCCAACGTCAGCTCCTCGACGAGCTCCGCCGGCCCCCAAGGTGTCGCCGTTTTCGCCATTCCGCCCACCGTAGTCACGCGCCTGTAACCCATGGGTGACCGCTTCGTGACGAAAGCGCGACAACGCGCAAATCACTCCTCCGAGGGACGCGTGGACAGCTGGATCCGGAGATGTTCAGGAACGTGCCTGCAGCCGTCTCGCATTACCGTGCCCTGCTGCTCTCGGCGGCGGCGGCGCTGTATCCACTGATCTTTGCCACGTTCCTGCTCGTGGAGAAACCCGGGCTCGGGCTCGGGCATTTCTATTACATCCCGATCGCACTGGTCGCTCTGGCCAACGGGCCTGCGTGGGGCGCCGGCGCCGGAATCGCGTCGACAGGCCTTCTACACGCTCGGGATCGTGATCAGCCCGCGCCTCCCGACCTACGACGTCCTCACCGCGAGCAGCTCGATCCGCCTCTTCACCTACACGATGGTCGGCGTCCTCGTCGGCTGGTTTGCACACAACCACCGGGTGCTCGTCGACCGGCTCCGCGTAGCCGCCGAGCGCGACTTCCTCACCGGCCTCCTCAACACGCGCGCGTTCGACGCCGCTCTCTCAACCCGGCTCGAGCAGGGGAAGCCGTTCGGGCTCGTGCTCGGCGACATGGACAACCTCAAGGACGTCAACGACACGGAAGGGCACGCGGTCGGCAATGACGTCCTCCGTCGCGCGGGAGAGATCCTCACGAAGGAGCTCGGAGAGCACGACCAGGTCGCAAGGATCGGCGGCGACGAGTTCGCCGTGATCACCTCCCTGCCGGGCACCGATGCCGTCCGTGCCCTCTGCAGCCGCTTGACCGCCGCTCTCGGCGCAGAAGGAATGAGCATGAGCTTCGGCTGGGCCGTGTGCCCGCGCGACGGAGACAGCTCCCTGCTGCTCTACCGCGCGGCCGACGAGCGGCTCTATGCGCAGAAGCTGATCCGGAGCCGCTTCACCGCCGCCGAGGTCGTGAGCATGCCGACCCGGGCCGAGCGGCTTGTGATGCGCTCGAACCTCGGCTGAACCGAGAGCAGAGCGCTTCTAGCCTTTGCGCTCGATCAGCTCGATGCGATAGCCGTCCGGATCCTGCACGAAACACAGGCGCGAGCCGCCCTCGCGGACCGAGTACGGAGGCTTCTCCGGCTCGATGCCCTGGCCGGCCAGCCGCTCGAGCGCGCCATCCAGGTCGTCCACGCCCACGGCGATGTGGCCATAGCCCGTGCCGAGGTCGTAGCTCCGGCCGTCGTGGTTGAACGTCAGCTCGAGCACGGACTCCTGGTCTCCGATCGAGAAGAAGTAGTTCGTCGCCTCGAGCACTCCGTCGCGGACGATGTCGAAGTCGCCCGCGAACGTGAAGCCGAGAGCCTCGTAGAACCGCCGGCTCCTCTCGGGATCGGTGATCCGGTACATCGTGTGCAGGTAGGCCACGATCGGAATCCTACGCCGAGAGGCGTGGACGCCAGGTGCCCTCTACAGGAGCGGTTGATCTAGTCACGCCAACTCATTAGTCTCACTTCAGATTTCTTTGGCACAAGTCCAGACGATTGCGGCACCCGCGGAGAGCGTCACCGAGATCAACGTCGGCGAGCGGTTGCGAGCGATTCGTCATCTCCGCCGCGCGACACTCAAGAGCGTCGCCGAGCGCGCCGAGTTGAGCGAGAGCTTCCTGAGCCAGGTGGAGCGGGGGAAGGCGAGCGCGAGCATCGCCTCGCTCACGCGCATCGCCGCCGCGTTGGGCGTCAACGTCGCCGACCTGTTCGAACCGCACAGCTCTCGAGCTCATCCACGGGTTCTGCGGCGCGAGCTGAGGCCGGCGCTCCAGTTCGGCAATCTCGGCCGCAAGTACCTGCTCACGCCTCGCCCGCTCGAGCACCTCGAGGTGTTCGCTGCGGAGCTCGATCCGGGGGGATCCACGGGCGACGAGCCCTACACGCACGGCGATTCCGAAGAGCTCTTCGTTGTCCTCTCTGGACGTGTCCATCTGCAGGTCGGAGAGAGGCTCTACGAGCTCGAGCAAGGAGACAGCATCGACTACCGGAGCTCGGATCCCCACCGGGTCACGAACGCCGGCGACGAGGTCGCCGAGGTGATCTGGGTGATCAGTCCACCGAGCTACTAGCGGCGAAAGGAGAACGAGGTGAGTGACGGCAACGATCTGACGCAGCGGCCGCTCGGCCGTGAGGACTTCCTCAAGCTGGCAGCGGTCGCGGGCGGAGCAGCAGTCCTGGGAGGTCCGACCGCGATCGCCGATGCGGCGAGAGCGCGCCTGGCGGCGGAGACCGGTCGGCTCCAGGTCCTCGACTGGGCCGGCTACGGCAACGACGGCGGTCAGTCGATGTTCGCGCCGTACGTCAAGAGCCACCCGAACAACAAGCCGCGGTTCACCTACATGACCAGCGAGTCGGACGCGCTCGGGAAGATCCACGCCGGCCTGAAACCGGACCTCTTCCGCCCCTACGTGGGCTGGGTCAAGTACTTCGCGACCAGCGGCCTGGTGCAGCCCTGGAACCCGAAGCTGATCCCGAACTTCAAGTACCTGAACCCGTTCATGGTCAAGGCCGGCCAGTACAACGGCAAGCAATACGGCATCCCGAACGACTGGGGCTTCGACGCGATCCTCTACCGCAGCGACAAGGTTCAGCCGAAGGCGAAGTCCTGGGGCCTGCTCTTCGACGAGCGCTACAAGGGGAAGATCGCCTGGTTCGACGACCTCGAGATGCTCGTCATTGCCGGCCTCTACCTCGGGTTCAAGAACCCGTGGCGGATGAACGACGACCAGCTCAAGCGGGCCCAGAAGCTCCTCATCTCGAAGAAGCACCTCGTCCGCACGAACTGGTCTTCCGAGACCGCCCTGTGGGAGGCCTTCGGGGGAGGCGACATCTGGATCGCCTACGCGTGGCCCAACGACTGGGTGCAGATGAAGGCGAAGAAACTGAAGGTCGTCTACATGCGCCCGAAGGAGAAGCCGATCGCCTGGGTGGGCATGTTCATGCTGCTCAAGGGCACCTCGCGCAAGCAGCTCGCGCACGCGTACGTCAACGCCTGGAGCTCGACGAAGTCGGCGAAGTGGCTCGAGAACAACTACGGCTACGGCCACGCGAACACGCGGGCGCGTCCGAGCTCGAGCGACCTGCTGCGTGCGCTGCAGCTGACCAACCCGAGAGCCGTCACGGAACCGAACGCGCATCTGGACCGCGACATCCCGCGGCGGGCCGTGTACGCGAGGATGTGGGAGCAGGTGAAGAGCTCCTGACGAGGGCTCGCTAAGGCGACCGTTGGCAGTCGAGGCCGAAGCCGGGGCCTCGCCCGAGCCGCGCCGGGGCAGGCGGTTCCGCGTCGACCTGACGACGCCGAGCCTGCTCGGCCTGCCGCTGGCGTGGCTCGCGGTGTTCTTCCTCGTGCCGATCGCGATCGTCGCCGCCTACAGCGTCGGCGAGCTCTCGCTCGAGCCGGGACCGCACGCGTTCACGCTGACGGCGTGGCACGACTTCCTGCACAGCTCCATCTACCTCAAGCTCTTCTGGAAGTCCGTGAAGATGTCGCTGATCGTCTCGACGATCGTCGTGCTGCTCGCCTACCCGCTCGCGTACTACCTCGCGCTCTCGGCCACGAAGCGCAAGTACGTCCTCCTCCTTCTCCTGATCGCGCCGTTTCTGACGAGCTATCTGCTCCGCGTCCTCGCCTGGAAGGTGATCCTCGGCAACCAGGGCGTAATCAACAGCTTCCTGTTCTGGACGGGGCTTCGCTCCCCGGATCATCCGCTCTCGCAGCTCCTCTACAGCAGATCCGCCGTCATGATCGTCCTCGCCTACATCTGGCTGCCGTTCGTCGCCCTGCCGATCTTCGTCTCGCTCGAGAGCCTCGACCGGCGGCTGCTCGAGGCGGCGACCGACCTGGGCGCCAGCCGCTGGATGGCCTTCCGCCGGGTGACGCTGCCGCTCTCTCTTCCCGGTGTCGTTGCTGCCTTCCTCTTCGTCTTCATCCCGACGCTCGGCGAGTTCGTCACGCCCTCGCTCGTCGGAGGTGCAAGCGGCTACATGTACGGGAACCAGATCGTCGACCTGTTCGTGGCGGGCTTCCCGGACTGGCAGACGGGCTCGGTGCTCGCGCTCTTCCTCCTCGGCGTCGTCGCAGTTCTCACCTTGGTCTTCGCGCGCTTCCTCCAAGAGCGGCAGGCAACGGCGGGCTGATGGACGTCGCGCTCTCCAGGAGCGGCGCCTGGGTGCTGAGGGTCTTCTTCGTCCTCGTCGTCGCGTTTCTGTACGCGCCGATCGTGCTTCTCGTGATCTTCTCCTTCAACGACTCGCAGCTGCCGTCGTTTCCGCTGAGCGGGTTCACCCTGCACTGGTACCGCCAGTTCCTCACCAACGCCGACCTGAAGGCGGCCTTGGAGACCAGCGCGATCATCGCGGCGATCTCGAGCGTCGGCGCCGTGCTGCTCGGGATCCTCGCGTCGATTGCGCTCGTTCGGCGCCGCTTCACGGGCAAGGCGCCCGTCTCCGCGCTGCTCCTGAGCCCGCTCGTCATTCCCTACGTGGTGTTCGGGATCTCGCTGCTGCTCTTCTTCCACGCCGCGGGCATCCCCCGGTCGATCCTCACGGTCGTGATCGGGCACGTCGTCATCAGCCTCCCCTACACGATCCTCGTCCTGATGCCCCGGCTCCAGCAGATCGACGTCTCGCTCGAGGAGGCTGCCTACGATCTCGGGGCGAGCAGGCTACGGACGTTCCGCTCCATCACGATGCCGCTGCTCCTGCCGGCCATTCTGTCCGCTTTCTTGATCGCGTTCACGACCTCGTTCGACGAGTACGCGGTCGCCTCGTTCGTGGTCGGGCCGAAGGTGACGTTCCCGATCTACCTCTACTCGGCGCTCCGGTTCCCGAACCAGCTGCCCCAGGTGATCGCCGTGGCAGTAGTCGTGATCACGGTCTCTCTCATCGTCGTGGTAGGCGCCGAGGTCGGGCGGCGGTTCGCCGAACGGCGGCTCGGAGCAGTCGAGAGCTAGGCGACCGCGAGCGAAGCTTCGCCGAGCAGCGACGCATGCTCCGGCGCCCAGTGGAGTGCGACCCGCGACCCGGCGTCGAGCCCGCCCAGAGACTCGTCGGCGAGCCTGTGTGAGATCACGCGGCCGGCCCGGGTCTCGACGTGAAACTGGGTGTACATCCCGAGGAACACGATCTCGGCAATCGTCCCCTCCAGCCGTGACTCCCCTTCCGGTGCCGCATCGTCATCGACAGGCTCGAGCTGCACCTGCTCCGGACGGACGGCGACGCGGACGGCATCGCCTCTCCGCGTGTTCGGCCCGACCGCGACGATGACCCGCTCGCCCTCGCCGAGGCGCGTCACCGCGTACTCGCCGACGACCTCGTCCACGGTCAGCTCGAGCACGCTCAGCGAGCCGATGAAGTCGGCCACGAACGCCGTCTCCGGACGCTCGTAGATCTCGCGCGGGCTACCGACCTGCTCGACGCGCCCGCCGTTCATGACTGCGATTCGGTCGGACATCGCAAGTGCCTCTTCCTGGTCGTGCGTCACGTACACAAACGTCGTGCCCAGGTCGTGCTGAATCGCCTTCAGCTGCAACTGCATCTGCTTGCGAAGCTTGACGTCCAGGGCCCCGAGGGGCTCGTCGAGGAGAAGGGCCGCCGGCCGGTTGACGAGCGCCCGCGCCAGCGCGACGCGCTGTTGCTGGCCGCCCGAGAGCTGCCGCGGCTTCCGCCGCTCGTACCCCTCGAGCTCGACGATTCGCAGCATCTCGCGCACGCGCCCGTCGTGCTCGCGGCGCGGAACGCGCTTCACCTTGAGCCCGAAGGCGACGTTGTCGTAGATCGACATGTGCGGGAAGAGGGCGTACTGCTGGAAGACCATGTTCACCGGGCGGCGGTTCGAGAAGAGCGTCGTCACGTCCTGCCCCTCGAGGACGATGCGCCCCTCGTCGGGTGCCTCGAAGCCCGCAATCATCCGCAGCGTCGTCGTCTTGCCACAGCCGCTCGGACCGAGCAGCGAGAAGAACTCGCCCTCGTGGATCGCGAGGGTGACGTCGTCCACGGCCAGGTGCTTGCCGAAACGCTTGCTGACACCTTCCAGCGCGATCGCCGCGCTTCGATCCTCTGGCATGGGGTCTGGACTCTAGGGAGCGTCTCGCTCGAGCAGGATTTCGTACGACTCGACGGAGACGCGACGCATGTTGCCGTCGTCGGGCGGGCTCATCGCCTCGAACTCGACGACTCGGATGTACTCGGCCATGGCTCTCCTCCTTCTCCGGGGCCTTCCGTTGAGGAGCCTAGTCAGACTCGCGACTTCACGTGAGCCGCGATCCGCTCGGCGTCGAGGGGCAGCACCGCCAGCTCGGGCGGCGGACGACGAACGAAGCCGTTGACGAGCAGCAGGTCTTCGGCCTGGTCGGGCGTGAGCGGAGCCTCGGACCGCCCGCCGGCGGAGTGACAGAGGGACAGCCCGGCCTCGATCTCGATCCTCACGCCCCCTCCCGGCGGGAGCGGGCGAACGGCGCGGACTGCGCCGCCGGAGACAAAGAACGCCTTCCGCCAACCCGGCTCGACCGCGGGGGCGATCAGGCAGACCTCCAGGCCGCGCAACCGTTCGAGCCGGCGGAGGCGGTCGACGACGTGCTCGAGCGCCTCGATGCGATCCCGCAACCGGGCAGCCTCCTCGAAGCGGAGGCTCTCGGCCAGGTGCGACAGACGTGCTCGGAGGCGGGGCAGCGGCCCTCCCAGGAGGAGGCGTTCGAGCTCTTCGTCCGAGCTCGCGGAGAGCGCGCGTGCGGCCAGGGACGCTCGCCGGTGACTCGGGATCGGCCCGAGGTGCGTCGCCGTCTTGGTGGCCACGAATTCCTCTCCCCGGCGCTTCAGGTAGATGCCGTGTTCCCTCCTGCGGCTGCGCGAATTGGCCGGCGGCTGGAGCTCACGGATCAGCCGGAGCTCCTCGAGGGCCGCCTCGAGCTCGGAGCCCAGCACGCGCCACTCGACCCGCTCGAGCGCCAGCAGGGCCGCCTCGACCGACGGCCGTTGCCGCTCGCTGCGGAAGTAGGAGCGAAGGCGAGCGCGCAGATCCCTGGCCCGCCCGACGTAGAGCACCTGCTCGTGACGGTCGTGGAAGAGGTAGACGCCGGGCCGGCTGGGCGCACCCTGCACGAGGGAGCGCTTGTCGTAGACGCGACGTTTGCGCGGTGCGGCGAGCGCGCGCAGGTGCGAGAGCCGCCTCGCTCCCAGCTCCTGGGCGAGGCCGATCAGGTGGACCAGCACCTCGGCCGTCGCCTCGGCGTCTGGAAGGGCACGGTGACAGGGTCTGGTCGGGACGCCGAAGAAGTCGGCGAGCGAGGCGAGGCCGACGCGGCGCCGGCGGCCCTCGAGCACGCGCCGCGCGAGCGCAGCCGTGCACAGAGGCGGCTCGGCGAGGCGCCGATCGTGCGAGAGGAGCAGCTGTCGCTCGAGGAAGCGCTGGTCGAAGCGGGCGTTGTGCGCAACGAGGAGCGAATCGCCCGCGAAGGCGAGAAAGCGGCCGAGCACGGTCGAAACGGGAGGTGCGCGCCTCAGCTCCTGCTCGCGCAGGCCGGTGAGGCGGGCCACCGGACCGGGGAGCTCCACCCCCGGATTCACGAGCGACTGAAAGGAGTCGACCGGCTCGAGCGCCCGCACTCGCACGGCGCCGAACTCGCAGATGCGGTCGCGAGCTGCCGAGAGGCCGGTGGTCTCCAGGTCGAAGACGACGAACTCGGCCTCCTCGAGCAACGGATCCACGTGCCCTCCAGTGAGGGAGACCGTGGCGCCCGCGCAGACGAGCCGGCTGTCACCGGCGGTGACGTCGGCGAGGAGCGAACACGCGAGGCCATCGGAGATCGACGAGGTGGCGAAAAGCGACCGAGCCGCCTCGACCGCCGTCAGAGGCCCGCGCTCCTCGAGCGTGTCCACGAGCCGGTCGAGCGCATCGAGTGCGAGTTGCACCCATCAGATGAAAGCGAACATATGTTCGCTTTTCAAGTCCTGACCCGGCTAGTCGGGGAGCAGTGGCATCGCCAGACCTTGGCCTCCGGCCGAGGAGCACGGCCCGAGTGACGGCCGTCGACCCAAAGCGCAGCCTCACCTCGTCGAGCGCGGCGTCGAGCGCATCGCTGCCGTGCGGGTCGAACGGCAGCCTGAGCTGGATGGCGCGGCCGTCGTCGAGGTTCGTGACCGCGATTCCGACGAGTGTCAAGCCGCGCTGCTCGATCAGCGGCGCGGCGACCGCGAGCAGCCCTCTTGCGGCCGCCAGGATCTCGTGCGTGCTCGCGGTCGGATGCGGCAGCGTGTGCGAGCGGCTCGCCCGGGAGAAGTCGTCGAAGCGCAGACGGAGCACGACGGTGCGGCCGACTCGACCCGCAGTTCGCATCCGGCGCGTGACGCGGTCGACGAGTGCCACGAGTGACGTGTCGATCTCGGCGAACGCCGTCGGCGAGCGACCGAGGGCGCGTTGCGCCCCGATCGAGCGCCGGCGGCGGCGACTCTGCACCGGCCGTGGATCTCGGTTGTGGGCGAGCGCGTGGAGGTGCCGGCCCGACGCCCGCCCGAGCAGCGATACCAGCGCCGTCTCGGCGAACTCGGCGACCTGACCAACGGTGGTGATCCCGAGCGCGTGGAGCTTCGTCGCGGTCACGGGGCCGACGCCCCAGAGCCGCTCGACCGGCAGCGGGTGCAGGAAGGCGCGCTCACCGTGAGGCGGCACCAGGAGCAGGCCGTCGGGCTTGGCCACCCCGCTGGCGACCTTCGCCAGGAACTTCGTCCTCGCGATCCCGACCGTGATCGGCAGACCGACCCGTTCGCGGACGTCACGACGTAGGCGCGTGGCGATCTCGGTGGGAGTACCCGAGAGCCGCCGGACCCCGCGAACGTCGAGGAACGCCTCGTCGATCGACAGACCCTCGACGACGGGGGAGGTGTCGTCGAAGACTCGGTAGACGGCCCTGCTCGCCTCGGTGTAGGCGGACATGCGGGGCTCGACGACGACCGCGCGCGGGCACAGCCGCCGGGCTCGAGCGACGCTCATCGCCGTCCGGACGCCGTGCGCCTTCGCCTCGTAGCTGGCGGCGAGCACGACCCAGGCTCCGACGATCACGGGCCGCCCACGAAGGCGAGGATCGTCGCGCTGCTCGACGGCCGCGAAGAACGCGTCCACGTCTGCGTGCAGAACCGTCGCTTCCCACACGAACGTATGTTCGCACAGGTCGCCTCAGCCGAACAGGTTATTCAGGTTGATTCCGCCGCGGATCAGGCGGTCGATGGGGGCGCTCTCGACCAGGCGGCGCAGGAGCGGTGTCGCGAAGCCCGGGATATCGCCCCGCCGGTCGGCCTCGTCCACCGACCGCAGCATCCCCGCGCGCACGGCGACCTCGATCGTGTGCTCGTCCCAGCGCCGGGGAACGCCGGTTCCGGGCGCAAGCGAAAGGACCAGCTCCTCCCTCGTCGTGTGCAGGCGGCACGCGGCACCGTCGAGCCCGTCGAGCACGATCCGCTGGATGGTCGCGTCGAAGCCGCCGGTGCGCCCGGGACGCGGGTGGCAGGGATCCGCGAGCTTCGGCCCGGGCTCGTTCGCGGCGCCCTTGCCGAGCTCGACGGCCACGAGCGCGAGGATCGAAGCGAGCAGGGCGGCCAGCACCCAGAGCGCGGGCGTCATCCGCGACCGCGTCACGAGACCAGCCTCCGACGGAAGGCCACCGCGGCGAGCAGGGCCAGCGCCGCGAACCCGGCCGAGAGCAGGAAGGCGGGCCGAAACGCGCGCGTGATCGTCGCCTCGATCGTGCCGACGAGGTCGTCCCGTGTCGAGGCGAGTGCTGGATCGTCGCGCGCTCCGTGTGCGTTGAACGACTCGCTCAGGTCCGGCGTCTCGCCCTCGCGAGCCTTCGCGAACGCCGACCGCAGGTCGAGCGCCACCGGCACTTTCTTGTCGAGCCCGGCGGGGGAGTCGAGGAGCACCGCGGTCGCCTTCAGCAGCGCCTTGTCACCGGCCCTCGGCACCTGCGACGCCAGCAGCGGCGCGATCGACGCCAGCGCGAGCACGAGCCCCAGATGGCGTACACCGACGGTCAGTGTCCCGCTGCGCGCCAGGCCGGCGCCCAGGTCGAGAGCCGACTGCGAGAGCAACGGCACGGCGAGTCCCAGCCCCGCGCCGCAGAGCGCGAGCGCATAGACGGCCAGGACGGCGTTTGCCGAGGGAAGCAGGGCGAGGCCGAGAAGCCCTCCGGCCAGCAGCGCCGCCCCGCCGCAGATCGCCGCAATCCGCGGCAGCCGGCGCTGGAGCGGCCGCACGGCGAAGGCCGCCGCAGGAAGGGCGCTCACGATCGCCGCCCCGCCGATCGGCGAGTAGCCCCAGACCGTGATCACGAGCAGGACGGCCAGGAAGAGAGCCCCCACGAGCGCGCCGAAGAGGAGCCCGAGGCAGAGGTTCGCCGGCAGCGTGCGCCGGAGCGAGGAGCTCCAGCCTTCCTCCGCGACGACGTGTGGATGGCTACGAAGGGTGGCAAGCAGCCCAAGCGCGGCCAGCGGGGCCTGAGCGATGAAGATCGCGCGCCAGTCGAACGCCTGGGTCAGCACGCCCCCGAGAGCCGGCCCGAGCGCCGCGCCGAAGGTCCCGGCGAGCGTCCAGAGGCTTGCGCCGGCGGCCGACGAGCCGGTCAGCGCCCCCAGCACCGGCAGCGAGCCCGCGAGCAGCAATGCCGCTCCCACCCCTTGCACGCTCCTCATCCCGATGAGGAAAGGCAGGCTGCCCGCGGCTGCGCAGGCAATCGACGCTCCGAGGAAGACGACGAGCCCGGCACCGAGCACGCGCGCGGCGTTGATCCGGTGCACGAACAGGATGAGGCCGAGGGCCGTTACCGCGACCGCGACGTTGTAGGCGGTCACCACCCAGGCGACGCCCTCGATCGTCGTGTCGAAACGCGCGTAGAGCTCCGGCAGCGCCAGCACCACGATCGACGAGTCGGCGAAGGCGATCGCGACGGCCGCCGCGACCAGGGCGACGAGGAGCTTCCCGTAGCTCACGGCTCGAGATCCTCTCGCACGAGGCCGTAGATCACACCGTCCACCCACTCGTCGTTGCGCCAGTAGGCCTTGCGGCGCACGCCCTCGCGCACGAAGCCGGCCCGCTCCGCGTGCGTCATGGCTCGTTCGTTGAACCCGTAGATCTCGAGCTGGAGGCGGTGGTAGCCGAGCTCGTCGAGCAGGTAGCGCTGGAAGAGCAGGGCCGCCTCGTCGGCCACGCGCCTGCCCCGAAACGACGGGTGCACCGCAAGCGAGCCGAGGTCAGCGATCTTGCTGCGGCGGTTGGCGACCTGGAAGCCCATCAGCCCGGCCGGCTCCCCGTCCACCTCGATCACGAAGCGGCCGAACTCCTGCGGCTCGGCCTGCGAGCGCTCGATCTCGGCGAGCACGCCCTCCGGGTCGCGCGGGCGGATCACGGCCAGGAACGGCTCGACCTCCTCGTGGGTCATCAGCTCGAGCAGGAAGTCGAGGTCGCGAGGCTCGGCCCGGCGCAGGCTGACCGCGCTCACGGCGAGGGAGCCGCGACGGGCTCCCGCCGGTACAGCCTGACCGCCCCGGAGCCGAGCGCGACGCCGCCGAGGATCAGCACCATCCCGGCCAGCTCCTCCCACGTGAGCGGCTCGTTCAGCAGGGTCACCCCGTAGAAGAGCGCCGTCACCGGCAGCAGGTAGGTCACGAGGCTCACGCGAGCGGCGCCGTCGCTGCGCAGGACGCGGTAGAGGATGATCTGCGCGAGCGCGGTTCCGATCAGCGCGAGGGCGAGCACCGACCCGCTCTCCTTCCAGCCCGGCATCTGCGAGGGCAGCTGCCACAGCCCGAACGGCAGCAGCACGACGAAGCCGCCGATCATCGTGCTCGCGGCGAGCGTCAGGCCGCTCGTGTGTGCGACCAGGCGCTGGCCCCAGAGGCTGCCGACCGCGTACGCGACCGACGCGATCACGACGGCCAGCGTCCCGGCCGCGCCCCACCAGCCGCCCTCGGGGTGGATGCCCGCGAGCACGCCGACGCCGACGAGCCCGACAATGAAGCCGGCGAGCCGCAGGCCATGGACGCGCTCGCTCGGCTTCCAGCGGATCGCGAGCAGCACGACGAAGATCGGCATCGAGGCGTTCGCGATCGCAGCGACGCCCGAGTCGATGTGCTTCTCGCCCCAGGCGATCAGCGTGAACGGGATCGCGCCGTTCACCACGCCGAGCGCGAAGCCCTCCCAGCCGACCCGGCGCAGATCCGCGACCGACGCGCGCCAGCCGCGCTGCGCGGCGAGAACGACCAGGATCACCGCAGCGGCGATCCCGAGCCGCACCATCATCATCGTCGCGGGCTCGAAGTCCCTGTTCGCGACCTTGATGAACATGTACGAGGCGCCCCAGAACGCGGCGAGCAGCCCGATGTAGATCACGTACGAGCGGGACATACGCCCCGAGGCTACCGGCCCGGCTGCGCAAGGCTCGGCGGCTGGTTCTCCGCCACCATCGCCAGCCTTGGGAGGGCCGACGTCCTTCCCCGGCCGACCATGAGCGGTCCCGATTGCGCAACTACGCGGAAGCCGAGCAGCCGGCTCCAGTGACATGGACGCTGGCCCAGGCGGACGACCGCGTCTCCCTGCACGGCCAGGAGCCAGCAAGTCGGAGGCCTTTCAGCCCTGGATCAGGGCAGAGTCCGGAGGAAGCGCAGCACGTGCGGCCAGAAGGCCGCACTGGCCTGGGAGTTCGCAGTCCGTGTCCCCCCGATCGGCACGTAGGTGGTTCGCCCAGCCGGGCAACTCTTATCCTCACGGTTTAGCCTCCCGCTATCCGATGGGCTTGGCGACCAGCACGTAGGCAAAGCCACTGGCGCTCGGAGCCGAGTCTCCCGTGCCCAGGAAGCGCGCTCTGGCCCGCCATCGTCCGGCCGCAGGCGGTCGCCACGAGACGGTTGCGCCGACGGGGACCCGGATCACGCGATAGAACGACCAGCCCGTGAGCGTGTCGAAGCGATCGATCCGAAGCTCGATTCGACCTCCCGACGGGGCAGGCGATGTGGTGCACGAGATCGAGACGGTCGTCCCCGGCGTCACCTCGGCCGAGCTCTGGCCGGAAATCAGCACGCTCGTCGAGGTGAGGGTGCGTAGACGCAGGCTCAAGCGGTAGCTGCCGGAGCTGGTGCCGGGCGGAGCCTGTACGGCGACCACGTAGCGGCCCCGAGGAAGCCGACGCCGCAAGGTGGTCTTACCGCCCGCAAGTCGATTCCCCGTGTCGGTCAGCAGGACAAGCTCGAAGGAGCTACTCGCGCCTTGAACGAGCCGCAGCCGAGCTTCGCTCGGACGTACGACGGCGAAGTGGTAGAGGTCGACGACGTCCACGCCGTTCGGGGAGAGGCGTCCTCGAAGGGCTGAGCCCGGCGCGAGCTCGATGCCAACGCCGAGGTCGTCGGCCTGTGCGGCCACGATCTGCAGACGGTAGGTCTCCCTGCGCGTGCCCGGCGGCGCGACGACCTCAACGGCGTACCGCCCCCCTCCAGTAGTCCCGGGAGTGAAGGTCGTGTAGCCGCGGCAGCCGAAGCTTCGGAGGGTGCTGTTTCCTCGCCGGAGGCGCGCCAGTGCGCAGGGCGCGGAGCTGAACGCGATCCGATACGTCGTCCCCTGAGCCATTCGGATGGACCAGATGTCGTTTACGTCGGTCAGGCCGTCGACCGACCCGCGAACGCCTCCGCGAGGAAGTGGATGTCCCGGAAGACGCTCAGGCGCCTCGCCGGCGCGGATCGTGAGCGTGAAATCGCCTGGACTCGAGCCCGCTCTGTCGCCGACCAGCAGCAAGTACTGGTCGCCCGGCTCGGTTGCAAAGCCGAGCACCGCGCGTCCGTGACGGTCTGTTTCCTGACAGCCGACCTCCCGCACGTCACTGCGGACGCGGTGGAAGGCCGCGACCAAGCCGTCGCGCTCGCCGACCGCGAGCTGGACGATCGCCCGTCCTGTCGCCGGGCCCCGGAACCGGTACCAGACGCCCCCTCCGGACATCCCGCAGTGGTTGTAGTCGTCACTCGTCGCGCCGAGCGTCGTTCCACGCTTCGTGGCCGGGAGCCGGCCGACCTGCGACGCCTGGCTCCGGTCATCGTTGTCCGGCGGCAAGATCAGATCGGCTCGAAGGTCGAAATCGCCGTTCGGCGCGCCCGGTTTGTGTCCGACGAGGATCAGATAGCTGGCGCCGCGGACGGCGGCCACCGCCGCCACGGCCTTGCCACCGGCGTTCGCCGTCCCGCAGGCCACCTCGGTGATATTCGACGGATTGCGGCGGTAGATGTGGACGACGGGCGCCAGCGGACCCGAAGCCTGGACGCTTGTGACGATCGTCCCGTCGGGCGCTGAGTCGATCCGATACCAAACCGTGGCCTCGACCCGGCCGCATTTCGACACCTGTGGGTCGAGCCGCTCGTCGGTCGCATCCACCGTCGTGCCGTGCGCGACGGCCGGGAACGTCGGCAAGAGCTGCGCGGCGGCTCTGTTGTCGTTCGGAGGCGGCGTGGCGCGCGCGGGGGCCGGGATCGTCAGCGCGGGTAACGCGAAAAGTGTCGCGAGGAGCGCTACGCGGCCAGCGACGACGCCGTGCCGAAATCTCACGATGACTCCCTCCTACCTTTGCTCGTCGGTTTTACGACACATAGGGCGAAAGGTCAAGCGACCGTTTCATGCGATCGACTCAGCTGCACTCGCAGCCGGTCGGGACCGAGTCCTTAGCGAAGAGCTCGCTCATGCCACGTTCGTCTCCGCCGCTCCCGGCCAGGGAAAGCGTCGAAGGAGGCGCCTCCGCGACAACCCCATGCTTCCGCCGCCGCCGGAACCCAAGCCGGGACCCGCTCGATGACCGGCTTCCTGGCTCGTTCGAGACGGGAAAGCGGACATAGGTCCCTCCGGCACCGGCTCGCTCCGATCAGCCCGGCTCGTCCCATACCCCTCGTCCGCCTTTCGGCGGCCAGTACGACGGCAGTTCGACGTGAAATGGAAGCCGCCGTTCAGGGGTCATTCCCGAAC
>CAVXZG010000008.1:0-79442 GCA_963766375.1 uncultured Actinomycetes bacterium
GCGAGGACGGCGAGCTCGACGTCGAGGCCTTCGAGCACGCGGTCGACGTCGTCTTCCTCGCGCAGGAGATCGCCGTCGGCTACTCGTCGTACCCGACGCCCGAGATCGAGAAGAACGCGAAGGCCTACCGCCAGCTCGGCCTGGGCTTCGCGAACCTCGGCGCGCTGCTGATGGCGCGCGGGCTCCCGTACGACTCGGACGAGGGCCGCGCCTACGCAGCCGCGATCACGGCGCTGATGACCGGCCGCGCCTACCGCAAGTCGGCGGAGATCGCCGCGCGGATGGGCCCGTTCGCCGGCTACCAGCCGAACGCCGGCGCGATGATCGGCGTGATGTCGATGCACCGCGCGGCGGTGGGCAACATCGAGAACACCGACGTCGTGCCGAAGGACCTGCTCTCCGCAGCCCGCAAGTCGTGGGACGACGCGCTCAACCTCGGCGAGCTGCACGGCTACCGCAACGCGCAGGCGACCGTGCTCGCGCCCACCGGGACGATCAGCTTCATGATGGATTGCGACACCACCGGCGTCGAGCCCGACTTCTCGCTCGTCAAGTCGAAGAAGCTCGTCGGCGGCGGCGAGATCACGATCGTCAACCGCACCGTGCCGATGGCGCTCGACAAGCTCGGCTACGCGCCCACCGAGATCGAAGAGGTGGTCGCGTTCATCGACGAGCGCAACACCATCGTCGGCGCGCCGTACGTGAAGACCGAGCACTACCCGGTCTTCGACTGCGCGATCGGCGACCGCGCGATCCACTACACGGGTCACGTGAAGATGATGGGCGCCACCCAGCCGTTCATCTCGGGCGCGATCTCGAAGACGGTCAACCTGCCCGAGACGGTCTCGGTGGACGAGGTCTCCGGCCTCCTGCTCCAGTCCTGGAAGCTCGGCGTGAAGGCGATCGCGATCTACCGCGACAACTGCAAGGTCGCGCAGCCGCTGTCGGGCAAGAGCGACCAGCTCGAGGTCGCAGCCGTGCCGCCGGTTCCGCTGACCCAGCGCCGCCGGCTACCCGAGGATCGCGTCGAGGTCGGCCGCAAGTTCCGCGTCGGCGACTACGAGGGCTACATCCACGTCGGCCTCTACGAGGACGGCACCCCCGGCGACATCTTCGTGGACATCGCGAAGGAGGGCACGACGCTGGCGGGCCTGATGAACTCGTTCATGATCTCGGTGTCTCTGGGCCTGCAGTACGGCGTGCCTTTCGAGGTCTACGTCTCGAAGTTCGCCCACATGCGCTTCGAGCCGAGCGGGATCACGAACGACACCGACATCCGAGTCGCGAAGTCGATCGTCGACTACATCTTCCGCTGGATGGGCAAGAAGTTCCTGACCACCGACCAGCAGGAAGAGGTCGGGATCCTCTCGCCGGAGGTACGAGCCCGGCTAGCGCAGTCGTACGCAGCGCTGGAGGGCCAGCCGGTCGCGGCTCTCGAGGCCGCGGAGGCCGCGCCTCCGGGCCAGACCGCCCTCTTCAACAACTGGGAAGACGCAGTCGAGTGCGCCAAGTGCGGCGGGCGGATGGTTCGGACCGGGTCTTGCTACACGTGCCGGGACTGCGGGACTAACACCGGCTGTAGTTAGCAGTGCAGGAGGCGACCTTCGGCTTTGCAAGCCGAAGGTCGCCGGTTCGATCCCGGCACCAGTGCTCCCTGCGGGTTGAGCAGCTTGAGCGGCTCGGCGCTCATGCCGCTGGCTCGTCCCAGCCGTAAATCCAGCGCTCGAGTTCAGCCTCATCAACGCGCACTGCGCTGTGCCGGTTGGGGCCGAGCTTCAAGGCGGGCAAGGTGCCGTCGGCGATCTTGTGCCGCACGGTTGAGACCGCTAAGCCGGTGCGCTCCGCAACCTCGGGCACGCTCAGTAGCCGGGGCTGGCCGTTAGGTACTCGTTCTGCCATGCCTTGCCTATCGGTTTTGCGTTTGCAACGCGGGAAGCTGGGAATCAACGTCCACGCGGCAGGGGTCTGACTGCGGCACACCTGGGGGTACTCGCGCGTGGAGGGCGCGCGATTGCTCAGTCGCCCTGCCGTCCAACTCTGTTCTTCGAGCAATGGCTAGGGGGTCTAATGCGACGGAAAGAGACGAGTAGCGAGCACGGGGCGAGCGAGCGGATCCCCAACAAGGGGGAGCGGGTCGAGCGGCCGCGCATGGGCATCCTCGTGCGCGGAACCGTCTCTTACTCCGACCATCTCCAGATTCTCGTCAAGTGGGACAACGGGCGCTCCGAAAGCCTGCGGCCCGGGCGCGATCGATTCCGGGTTATCTCGACCGTGAGTGAATGAGCACGCTGATCGGTCGTTCGGCTCGCCTCCGCCCCACAAGCACGTACAATCTCGGTGCGTCCGGTGCTGCGGCGGGGGCTAAGGGCCGCCACTTTCGACCCTCATAGCCGCCTCAAGCTGATCTCCCTTTCCCTCGGCCTGGGGCACGCGGCCTCCGCCGGGCCGGGCGTTCGGCTCGCCACCCGGCCCGTCACCGCAGTAATCTGGGTGGACGTTGCGCGGAGAAGAGGGGCGGTCTGGAATGGCTGAGCAGGCTGTATGGCATCTCAAGCGCGTCAAGTTGGCGGTGGCGGTTCCCGTTCCATCCGTTGCCGCGATTCGAGCGCAGGCCTCGATGCTCGGGCCGCCGCTCCTTTTGGGATTGCTGGCAGCCCTGCTTGCAATCCAGGTCCCGCAGCGGACGTTCCTCGCGCAGGCCCAGGTTCTTTTTTCAATCAGCGACCCCGTCCCTAAGGCTCAAGACCCACGGCTCCTGGCAATCGAGGGAAGCAGCGGGTTCATGACGACCCAGGCGACCCTCGCGCGCTCCCCGGAGCTTGCCCGAAGGGTGATCGCCGCCGCTGGAGTTCCGGCCATCACGCCTGCTCAGTTCCTGCGCCACTCCAGCGCCAGGCCGCAATCGGACTCAAGCGTTCTCAATCTTTCCGTCTCCCACCGGAAAGCGGATGCTGCTATCCGGCTTGCGAACGCCTATGCGGACCAGTTCACCCGCTACAAGACAGAACGTGACCTTGCCGGGATCAAGAAGGTGCTCTCCCAGCTCGACGCGACCATCAACTCACTCCGCGCTCGGGGCTTAACTGGCTCTCCTGCCTATGAGGCCTTGGTCAAGCACCGCGTGGAGCTCCAGACGGCCGGCGCGTTGCTCGCGGGCCGGGCGCGTGTTCTCCAAGCAGCGGAGCGTGCTTCCTCGTTCCGTCCACACGCGCTGCGTAACGGGATCATCGGGGGTCTTCTCGGGGCGTTGCTCGGGATCGCCCTCGTTGCCGTGGTCAGGATCTGGCCGAAGAACAGCCGCCCCCAGGCCATATAGCGTCCTAGGCGTTCGGCTCGCCGCCCGGCTCTTCTGCGAGCGCGACCAAGTGCTGGGTCCGCCCCTCCCCACGCTAGGTGAAGACGATGCCGACCACGTCCTCGATGAAGCTGCGGGCCTTGTTCACCCCGGGTCGGTACTTCGTCGGGTGACCGCAGCGGTTTCGTAAACCGGGCGCCTCGACCAGGGTGTCCTTCTGCCCCTTGTCGAGCACGCCCACGTCCGGGCAGGCGTCGAGGAACGTCCTGTCCTTAACCCAGGCGAAGTCCTCAATCCTCTTCACCGGCCGGGCCTTCGGGTCTTGCTTCGTGATCGCCGCGTTGAGCGCCTTCTCGCCCTGCGCGAGCGCGTCGTCGTGCAGCGTCCGGATCGCGCCGCTCCACAGGAAGACGATGGCGGCCCGGCAGGATTTCGGCTCGGCTCCAGCCCCGCGCCAGTTCCCGCACATCGCCCACGACTCGGGGCTCCTGGCGAACGCCTGGTACCTCGACCTCGGCGAGCTGGACGTCAACGACGACCGCGACAAGCTCAAGCCGATTGACGGTGGCTACACCATCCGACTGCTCGTCGGCGCTGACGACGGGGCTGCCCGCCGCTTCGACGTCGACATCGCGTGGGACGGCAACCCCGAGCTCAGCCCGGAGGAAGTGCTCGCTTCGGCGCTTGATCACCTGGCCGTGCGCGAGGTCTGACGCGCAGTGACCGAAGCGATCCTTGCTGCGTTCGGCTGGAGCGACGGGCTCGCGATCGTCGCCGCCGGCGTCTCGTTCATCTCGATCTGCCTGGCGATCCGTGCCGACCGCCGCGCGGGTCGAGCAGATCGTCGCGCCGTGAGCGCCGAGGCCGCGACGAGGAGCGCGCCCGGCGCGAGCGCGAGGAAGCAGACGCGGCGAACCGTGCGCGACTGGTTTCTACGGCCTCTCGCAGGCCCTCGCCGACCGGCCGCCCCCGGAGGTCACAGTCCGCTCGCCCGAACGTCTACGTCACGGTCGAGCAGCTGAGGCGACGCTACTTCGTTTCGCTCGCGACCACCAAGCCTTCGGTGACTTGCGGCGGGTTCGGGATGAGCGCGGCGGCGTTCTCCTCAACCCATTGGTGCGCCAGTCTCACCGACTCGTCGGCTCCGGCCTTGTCGTCGAACACGCTCAGCGATGCCATCGCGCCGTCGCCGGCATCGATCCAGTAATAGGCGATGAAACCCTGCACCTGATCGAGGAGGGGGAGGAAGCTCTCACGGACGAGGCGTCCCGCTTCGGCATCATCCGTGATGCCCTCGTAAACCCGGACGGCTGCATACATCGGCGACTCCTTTGCTCTCTGTGGTGGGCCTACCGTGCGACCTCAGTACCACGCTACACCTCATCCTCGTCCAGCGGGATTTCGGCCGAGTGAAGAGGCCAAGCCGGGCGACGGGACGGCTTTTCAGTGCTAGCCCGACCTCAACCGATCAGGATTCTGGTCGACCCCATTGCCTTGAACCCCGAAACGGTTCGCCACAGCTCCTACTCGGTGAAGACTCGCGTAGGCTGAGTCGCGAGCGCGACCAGATGCACTGCTACGGTGGAAGCTCCACAGAGCGAGTACCTGGTCGGCAAACGCCTCCCATCTACCGTTCGTAAAGGTAGGAGGAGGTGTTTTTCTACGGCGACAGGAACAGTGAAGTGGTTCAACGACTCGAAGGGTTATGGGTTCATCGAGCCCGAGGATTCAGGCAAGGACCTCTTCGTCCACCACAGCGCGATCGCGGGCGATGGCTTCAAGTCACTGACCGAGGGCGCGAAGGTCGAGTACGAAGCGGCCCAGGGCGACAAGGGCCCAGAGGCCAAGAACGTCGTTCAACAGGCCGGTTAACCGAGCGCCGGCGCGGCCTCGCTCCGCCTCGCTCCAATAGAACCTAATGCGCGCGAAAAAATGCTCTGGTTCAATGCGGACAAGGACTGATGGGCAAGAAGAAGCGGCAGACATTCGGGAAGCACGCCCGCGAACGCGCGATCGAGGAGAAGCGCAGGCTCAAGCGCGAGCGGAAGCAGGCGGCCGCAGCCGAGCGCCTCACCCCTGACCCCGAGCAGAGCGACACGATCGTCCCGCCGGCTGATGGCGATTAGCCGGGGCGGCGCGGCGGCGGATTCGTCTAGGAATCGGCCGACGCGGTAGCTGCTTAGGGCCGCTAGTTGGCGGTGAGGCGTCGAAGCGATGCGCGAACAGCGCCGGGCGCCTCGACCCACACGAAATGCCCGGCGCCCTCGACCACCTCGACCCAGGCGCCCGGAATCCGCTCAGCCGCGTCCGTCGAGGCGGCGACCGGCATCGGGCTCCGTGAGCCGTGGACGAAGCCGACGGGAACGCGAATCCCAGGCAGCCCCGCCTCGAGCGCCGGCAGCTCGGCCAGGATCGACCGCACCATCTCGGCCGAGCGCGCGCTCGCCATTCGCAGCTCGGGCATCGGCGGTGCCCGCTCGGGATCCGCGAAGTACGCGGGCCAGACGAGGCGCATCCCCTCGAGCGCCAGCTCGTCGTCGGCCGCGCCGGCCATCGCGAGCTCGTCGATCTCGCGCGCCCTCGCGCGCACGGCCTCAGGCGTCCGGCGGAAGAGCTCTTCGTCGAACTCCGGCCAGCGTCCGTCGCCGATCGAGCCGAGCGGGTCGACGGCGAGCACGCCGAGGAGCCGCTCCGGCATCGCCTCGGCAACGTGAAGGGCGAGGTGCCCGCCCCAGGAATGGCCGACCACGTATGCCCTCTCCCACCCGAGCGTGTCGAGCACACGCCGGGCATCCCCGACATCCGCCGTCACCGTGTTGGGCGGTGCCGCCGCCGACGGCTCTTGCCCTCGCTGCTGGTACCACGCGACGTCGTTCTCCTCCGCGAGCTCTTCGGCGAGATCGCGCAGGTAGTCAAAGCCGAGCCCCGGCCCGCCGTGCAGCAGGAGGACCGGTGGCCCACTGCCGGCGCGGCGACCCGCAATCAGCGGCCCGTCGTCGTGCGTCGTGAACTCGGTCCACTCCACCGACGGCGATCCTCTCACGCCCTGCCGACAACGACGCTCGGGAGGCTACGCCATAGGATCGACGCCGTATGGATGGACCGTCGCAGCCGCCGGCGAGGTCACGCCCGAGCTCGTCATGGAGCTGCTGCGGCCGAGCGAGGTCGCGCTCTCGGCTGACGGGTCGCGCATCGCGTTCGGGGTCTCGGCCACGTTCCGCGAGCAGGGGAAGCTGATCGAGACTCGGCTCTGGACGGGTGACGTCGACGGCGAGCTCCGACCGGGCGAGGCGGGCACGCTGCCGCGCTTCTCGCCGGACGGGTCGCGCCTCGCCTTCGCGTCCGACCGCGGGCACCAGGGGCGCCGGTCGCTCTGGGTCGACGACCAGGAGCTCGGCGAGGTCGCGGGCTCCGTCGAGGACATCCACTGGTCGCCCGACGGCACGCGCCTGCTCGTGCTCGCCGCCGACCTCGGGGCCGACCGCGCCGGCGCGGATTCGGCGACGAAGATCGAGGAGGCCGGCGCCGAGGCGCCGGATCCGAAGGTCTTCCGACCCGCCAAGTTCTGGCGGCGGCTCTGGCTCATCGACGCCGCGAGCGGCGAGACACAGGACGTCACGCCCGAGGGCGTCAACGTCTTCGAGGTCGGCTGGGCAGGCGGCAAGGCGGTAGCCGTCTGCACCGACGAGCCGTCGGAGAGCGCGTGGTACGACGCCTGGATCGCCTTGATCGACCTCGACGCGCGCACGTTCGAGCGCGTGCACACGCCGAAGTGGCAGCTCCAGGCGCCGCGGATCTCGCCCGGCGGGCAGGTCGCGTTCGTCGAGGGCTTCTCGTCCGACCGCGGCACGCTCACGGGCACCGTCCACGTGCTCGGCCAGGGCGCCGTCGCGCCCGAACTGCACGCGACCTGGGTCGAGTGGGCCGACGAAGAGACGCTCTGGGTCGCCGGCTGGCGCGAGGCCGGCTCCTTCGCCGGTCGCCTCTCGCTCGACGGCTCGTATCTGGAGCTCGTCGGCGGCAACCTGACCCTCGGCGACCGCTTCAGCCCGTGCTTCGCGGCCAGCGCCGACGGCTCCCGCATCGCGATGCCGCTCCAGACGCCGGAGGCGCCCGCAGAGGTCGTGCTGCTCGAGAACGGCGAGCGCCGCGCGCTGACGAGCCTCAACGCCCACCTGGCGCCACAGCTGGCCAACGTCGAGTGGCGGGACTACCGCTGGACGTCGTTCGACGGCCTCGAGATCCAGGGCCTGCTCGCCCTCCCACGCAAGCGCGGCGACGGGCCGTTGCCGTTCGTCGTCGACGTCCACGGCGGGCCGACCGGCTGCTGGTCGTGGGAGTTCGCTCCCGGCCACGGCTCCCCACAGCTCTACGCCTCCGAGGGGGTCGCGACCTTCCTTCCGAATGTCCGCGGCAGCGTCGGGCGCGGCCCGGAGTTCGCCGAGGCCAACCTCGGAGACATGGGCGGCGGAGACCTGCAGGACATCCTCACGGGCGTCGAGGCACTCGTCCGCGACGGGATCGCGGAGTTCGACCGCATCGCGATCACCGGCGGGAGCTACGGCGGCTTCATGGCCTGCTGGGCGGTCACGCAGACCGACCGCTTCGCTTGCGCGATGCCGTTCGCGGTCGTCACCGACTGGGTCAGCTTCCACTTCACGACCAACATCGGGCAGTTCGACCGGCTCTACCTGCAGGCCGACCCGCTCGATCCGGGCGGCGAGTACACGAAACGCTCGCCGCTCTACCACGCGGCGAAGTGCAAGACCCCGACGCTGATCCTCCACGGCGAGGACGACCTCTGCACGCCGATCTCGCAGGCGGTCGAGTTCTACAACGCGCTCGTCGAGGCGGGCTGCGAGACGGAGCTCGTCGTCTACCCGCGCGAAGGCCACGGCTGGACCGAGCGCGAGCACCAGATCGACTCGTGGAACCGCGTGCGCGAGTGGCTCGCGCGGCACCTGTAGCAACTTCGGCGCCGGTGATGCGATAGAAACGGCTAGACCGGCAACCGGAGGGAGGGCGACCCATGGCGGGAACGCCGACTGAGCTCCGCAACCACGTGCGGGGCGAGACCATCACTGCCGAGGACGCGGGGTACGACGAGGCGCGCAAGGTCTACAACGCGATGATCGAGAGGCGGCCGCACGTGATCGTGCGCTGCGCTGACGCCGACGACGTCGTCGCGGCGGTGAACTACGCGCGCGAGAACGGGCTCGCGATCGCCGTGCGTGGAGGCTCGCACAGCGTTCCCGGGTTCGGGACGGGCGACGACGCCGTCGTGATCGACCTCGTCCGCATGCAGCGCGTGGACGTCGATCCCGGCAAGCGGACAGCGCGAGCCGAGGGCGGGACGACCTGGGGCGCCTTCAACGACGCGACCCACGAGCACGGGCTGGCGACGACCGGCGGGATCATCTCGACGACCGGCGTCGGCGGCCTCACGCTCGGCGGCGGGATCGGGTACCTGACGCGTGGCGTCGGCCTGTCCTGCGACAACCTCGTCTCGGCGGAGGTCGTCACCGCCGACGGGGCGAAGCTCGCTGCCAGCGAGGACGAGAACGACGACCTGTTCTGGGCGATCCGCGGGGGCGGCGGCAACTTCGGCGTCGTCACGTCGTTCGAGTTCCGGCTGCACCCGGTGAGCGAGGTCTACGGCGGGCCGATCCTGTTCGAGCTCGAGGACGCGGAGGCCGTGCTCAGGTTCTACCGGGACTTCATCCAGGACGCGCCCGAGGAGCTCGGCTGCTTCCCGGCGTGGCAGATCGCGCCGCCGCTGCCGTTCATCCCGGAGGAGCGTCACGGTGAGCCGTTCCTCATCTTCGTGACGTGCTGGGCCGGCCCGGTCGACCAGGGCGAGGCGGCGCTGGCGCCGATCCGCGAGGCGGCGCCGGTCGTGGCCGAGCACGTCGGGGCGATGCCGTACCCGGCGATCAACAGCGCCTTCGACGCACTCGTTCCCGCCGGCCTCCAGCACTACTGGAAGGCGAACTTCGCCAGGGAGCTGACCGACGACGCTATCGCTGCCCACCTCGAGCACGGCCCGAAGGTGCCGACGGTGAACTCGACCGTCCACATCTACCCGATCAACGGCGCCGCCCATCGGGTCGCCCCCGGCGACACGGCGTTCGCCTACCGCGACGCGAACTTCGCGACGGTGATCGCGGGCATGTGGCCCGACCCGGCCGACAACGAGGCGAACACCGCGTGGGTCCGCGGCTTCTACGACGCGACCGCCCCGTTCTCCGAGGAGGGCGGCTACATCAACTTCATGGCCGACGACGACCAGGAGCGGATTCGGGCCAACTACAAGGGGAACTACGACCGGCTTGTCGAGGTCAAGCGCAAGCACGACCCCGACAACCTCTTCCGCCTGAACCAGAACATCAAGCCGTAACCGAGGCCTAGTTCAGCAACCGCCGGGCTCCGGCGAACCGGCTGCCGAGCGAGGCCAAATCGACGTAATGAACCCGCTCACCGCTCTGCGGGGCCTCGATCACCGTGGTCTTCGAGATCACGAGCACGACGTGGCCGCCGCCCTCGGTGAAGAGCAGGTCACCCGCCCGGAGCCGGCCGAAGCGCACCGGCCGTCCCAGCCGGAGCTGGTCCCAGCTCGAATGCGGGATCGCCCTGCCGATCGAGCGGTAGGCCGCGTAGACGAGCCCCGAGCAGTCGAAGCCCGTGCTGGGCGAGGCGCCGCCCCAGCTGTAGGGAACTCCGACCTGATGTCGTGCGTAGGCGACGACCTTCCGAGCGAGCTTTCGAACCTTGGCGTCATGGCTCGTCTGCGGCCTCGGCGACGGCCAGATGACTGCGGCGAGGCAGGATGAGGGGAGGCTGGCGGCGATGGTTACGGCCAGCACAAGGACGAGCAGCGGGCGGCGCATCGGGCCTGCATCGGCCGCGCTCGCTCATCCTGAAGGGGAGAAGGCGTCCCTCAGGTCAGGGATCCGCTCTCGCGGATGTAGTGCTCATGGGCGTTCCTGCACACATGACGCCTGCGAAATCGAGCTGTGCGAACGATCCCTCGATCGAGGCAGGCGGTCAGTCCCTGGCGGCGGTCCGGATGCGGGCCAGGTGATATGGAAGCGCTGCCAAACACACGATCTCCCTCACCACGAGCGTCACCGGCCTCCGTCCGACCGGCGACGAGGTCTGGACGGAGACCTTCGGCAGCGCTGCCCGGACCAACGCTCTCGCCCGAGGGGCGTGCCAGCGCGAGGTGACGACGACGACCTCGTCGGCGCCGAGGCGCCGCGCAGTCTCGGCCACCTCTGCGGCGTTCTCGCTCGTGCTTCGCGCCGTGGAGTCGGAGACGAGCGTCACCTCGGGGCCAGTCCACGCGGCACGCATCAGCTCCGCCTCGCCGGTGCCGTTCCTGTGCCGGGCCCAGCCCGAGAGGAGGACGGTGTCGCCCTCGCCGGCGAGTTGCTCGGCGTGCCGGAGCCGCTCGGCGCAGAGGTCGTGGAGGCCGTGGTGACGACGACCCGAGTAGCCGAGGACGGCGACGAGGCGCTTGCTCATCTCCGCCTCCAGCGCTCGAGGGCGACCAGCGTCCCGACGATCGTGAGCACGACCATGACCGCCTTCTTGCCGCGGAGCTTGGACTCGCCGCTCGCGCGCGCCCGCATGTCGACCGGCACCTCGTCGACGCGCAGGCCCTCCTCCTCGAGCCTCAGGAGGGCCTGAACCTCCGGCGCCTCGCTCGTGTACGGGCGCGCCAGGATCGGCAGCGCCTTCGCGTTCGCGGCGTACATGCCGCTGGTGGCGTCGAGGAACGGCCGCCGGAGAGCGACCTTCATCGAGCGCCGCAGCAGCGCGGTGCCGAACCGGCGCGCGCCGCTCGGCTCGTAGCGGTAGGCCGCGTAGCCGTCGCCGCTGGCGAACCGCGAGCCGACCGCGACGTCGCACGTGTCCGCCCGCACGCGCTCCAGCAGCCGGGCCAGCTCTGCGACGGGGTGCTGCCCGTCCGCGTCGACCCGGCCGCAGAACTCGTAGCCCTGCTCTACGGCGTGCCCCCAGCCGGCAGCGATGCCGGCCGGAAGGCCGCGGTTCACGCCGAACGAGATCACCTCGGCCCCGTGCTCGCGCGCGACCTCGGCCGTGCGATCGGTCGAGCCGTCGTCGACCACGAGCACGTCGGCCTCCGGAAGCTCCCGCCGTAGCTCGTCGAGCACGGCCGGGAGGTTCGCCTCCTCGTTCCAGGCCGGCACGAAAACGAGGGTGTCGCTCTTGGCAGGCATGCGGATCAGCGTAGCTTCGAAAGGGTCGATAATCGGGCCCGATCCCACGAAAGGAGCTGGCATGAGTACGGTCGCACCCATTCGCTCGAGCGCTGGGCTCGCCCGTTGGGCCGCGCTGGGCGGAATCGCCTACGTCGTCCTCTTCATCATTGGCACGATCCTCCTCTTCCACGGCCCGCCGGACGGGGACGCGTCTCCTGCGAAGGTGGCCGCCTACTACGCGGACTCCGGGCACCGCGACAGGATCTCGATCGGCTGGATCGTCGCCGGTCTCGGCCTCTTCTTCTTCCTCTGGTTCCTGAGCAGCCTGCGTCAAACCGTCCGCCGCCACGAAGGCGAGGACGGCTTCCTCACAGCGCTCACGACGATTGGCGGCGTCATCTACGCGACGCTCGCTCTTGCCGCGCTCGCGGTAAACGTGGGAATCAGGACGATGAGCGACGACACGTATCACGACCAGGTCTTCCCGGGCTTGATCCATGCGGCCAACGACGCCAGCTACCTGCTGCACGTGACAGGCGGCGCCGGCGCCTCGGCGATGATCATCGCGGCTTCGCTCGCGGCCATGCGCGCAGGCGCTGTCCGCGCCTGGGTGGGCTGGCTCGGCGTGGTTGCAGGGATCCTCGCGCTCGCCTCGATCGCCTTCTTCCCTCAGGCGGCAATCGGCATCTGGATCCTGGTCGTGAGCGGAGCGATGTTCGCCCGCGGCGGCTCGCCAAGGAGCCCAGAGCTGGCCTAGCACCAGGGCACCTTGCGGCGAATCAGGGCGTACCACGTGCGGCCGTGAACATCTAGTCGCGGCGCGTCCCGCGCCACGGCCCGGGTACGAAGTCGAGCACGATGTTCACGGCCCAGACGATGACCGTCGCCCAGAAGAGCGCCCTCAGGCCGCGGATGTCGAAGCCGTCGACGAACAGCGACGTGAGCCAGAGCATCAGCATCGCGACGCCGAACCAGATCAGGCCGAGGGTGATGAAGGCGAGAGGCAAGGTCAGGAGCCGCAGGACGGGCTTGAGGATCGTGTTCAGAACCCCGAACAGCAGGGCCGCCCTGATCAGGTCTCCTGCTGAGTCGACCTCAACGCCGCTCAGGACGGCCGTGACGAGGGCCAGCACGACGGCGTTCGCCGCCCAGGAGAGAACGAGCTGTTTAGTGGTGTTGATCATCGGTTGGTCTGCGGCCGCGGTGACGGGCGAGCTCGCCTCATGTCTCTCTCATGTCAGCCGGCTTCCTTCGCCACAAAAGCCGCAACGTCTCGGATCTGATCCGCGCTCAGCTGGCCCGTGAACGACGGCATTCCGCCGCCGCCCGCCTCGACCTTCGCGCGGACGGTCTCGAAGTCGGGCCGAGCCGAGTCGAGGTTCGGCCCGATCTGGCCGTCGGCTCCCGCGGCCTTGAGCGTGTGGCACGAGCCGCAGCCGGCGGTCTTGAAGACCTTCTCGCCGGCGGCCACGTTCGCAGCGGCCGGGATCGGTGAGCTCTTCGCGGGCGCGGCGGCGGCGGTGTTCTGGCTGTAGAGCCAGACGGCGCTCGTGTACCAGACGCCGATCAGCACGGCGAAGAGCAGGCCGCCCGCGATCGGGAGCACGGGCTTCGGAAAGCGGTGCAGCCGGACGATCGTCACCTTCGCGGCGAAGGCGCCGTAGACGGCGCAGCCGAACAGCGAGTGAGCGAGCACGCGCGTCGTAGGCGAGCGGAAGCCGAGCTTGAAGATGCAGTGGTAGGCGACCGGCAGCGTGAACGCGAACGCAAGGCGGCCAGACCAGCGGTGCACGGGATTGACCCAGGCCGGCTTCTCCCAGGGCAGCTTCCTGAAGATCCAGGCCGCGGTGAAGAGCTGGAAACACGCGAGCACGATGGCGGCCGTGGCGAAGCCGGCCTTCAGGTGCAACGGATCGCTGAAGAACAAACGGAAGTAGCCCTTCGAGCGCGGGTCGTGGGCCGCGAGCAGTCCGGCCGTCAGCGAGAAGACGGCGAACGCGAGCAGCGGGGCGGCGACCCAGCGGTACGAGCGCGGCTCGGGCGGGGCGGCGGTGAGCTCTGCCACCGCGCTATCGAATCGCAGTGGCGGCGGCCACGCAACAGCCGACTCGCCCAGAGGTAGACGAGAGGACAGGAGGAGGAATAGCCTTCGACCACGAAGTCACGACCGCCTGGGCTCTTGGTCCGGGCAAGACGGGGGTTCTCCGGCAAAAGCAAGAGGGAGGCAACGATGTCCACTACACAGGCCTATTCAGGCCTCAACCGCCCAGGCTGGCTCACGTTCGCGGCGGTGACACTGTTCGCGGTCGGCGTTCTCCGCAGCCTCTCGGCGATCTACTACTTCGCCGACAGCGCGAGGGTGGTGAACGTGAGCGCCGGTGCTCTGGGCGGCCACCTGTTCCTCTGGGGACTGTGGGATCTGGTGATAGCAGTGCTTGCGTTCTCGGCCGGCTACTCGCTCCTCAGCGGGAACACATTCGGCCGCGTCATCGGCTACACCTGGGCGGTCGTGGTGATCGTGCAGAGCTTCCTCATCATCGAGTACGCCCCCTGGTTCGGCTTCGGGACGCTGCTGCTCGCGATCCTCGTGATCTACGCGCTCTCGGCTTCGTCCGACTGGAGGGAAACACCCGTCTAGCCGAGCGGACGGCGCCCAGCCCTGGACTGGCTAGGCTGCCGGATCCTCGAGCTCGACACGCCCCACGGTCTCGCACGAGCCCTCCTCCGCCCCGTCGACCGGCCGGTGGGAGGGCTCGTGCTCGGGCACGGCGCTGGGGGCGGTGTGAACGCGCCGGACCTCGTTGCGGCCACTGAGGCTGCGAACTCCGCGGGGCACACCGTTGCGCTCGTCGAGCAGCCGTATCGAGTCGCGGGCCGTCGCAGCCCGGCGCCCGCGCGCCAGCTCGATGCGGCCTGGACGGCAGTTCTCGAGCAGTTGCGCGAGGACACGCTGCTCGGGCTTCCGATCATCACCGGCGGCCGCTCGGCCGGCGCCCGGGTTGCCTGTCGCACGGCCGCGGAAGTCGACGCAGTCGCGGTGCTGTGCCTCGCCTTCCCACTGCATCCGCCCGGCAAGGGCGACGATCCCACCAAGAGCCGACTGGCCGAGCTGGACGCGGTTCAGGTCCCGACGCTCGTCGTGCAGGGCGAGAGCGACCCGTTCGGGATGCCGCCGGACGGCCCGGGCCGAACGGTCGTCCGCGTTCCGGGCAACCACTCCCTGCGAGACACCGGCGCCGTCGGCGCGGCCGTGACCGCCTGGCTCGCGGATATGTGAGGGCGGATGCCTGACGGCAGCCCCCACTTGCCATGTCTCTTATCTGCGGGCGGAAGTGCCGGCCCCGATACCGACATCTGTCAAGCGGCCCCGAGAAGGTGCAGGGGCGTGTCGGATCTCCGGGCCCTTCAGGTTGTGGAGACCCGGCGCGCCGTGCTCAGGTCCGAGCGAGCCCCGAGACGGGGATGTGAATGTTCGAATGGAACTGATTGAACGCGTTCTGCAACGAACGGTCGTCACACACGCGCGACCCGGCCTCGAGCAGTCGGCCGCCGTGACTGGATGAAGTGGCGATGAGGCGTGATGTTCGCCAGGTTCGGGTCGCCGAGGGCCACGTTGCCCTCCCCCCGACGAGCACGGCCCTCACGCAAACGAGCACGATCAGGGTGGCAAGCACGAGACGATTCGCAATGGATTTCAATTCCCTTTCCCCCCGGTTGGGTTGCCGTCGAACCCGTGAGGGAACAGGAAGGTTGCGAGTATCTCGCTCTGCGTGGCTCGTGTCAACTTGCCTGTTTATGAGCGATGACGGCAGTAAGGTGCCGATCGAGGCAAGTAGGCATTTCCTAGGAGAGGAGCGTTACTCGTCAGCCAGCGCGAGTAGGGCCTCGACAGTTGCCCAGTTTCGCGATGTGGCGGTGACGCCCAGGCCCTTGCCGGCGAGCTTCGTCCAGAGGCGCGAGCGAGCGATTGTCTTCGGGTGCCACGCGTAGACCTCGCGGCCGATCACGACGACCTGCTCTGAATCCGCGGCGGCAGCCTCGAGCTCACGCACGACCTTGGCAGCGAGCTTGGCTGACAGGAAGCTCACCTGGTAGCGCTTGGGATCCTTCGCGACGTTCCCGAGCGGGTTGCGCTTCACGATCCTCGCGAGGTCGGCTCGCGTCCGCGCCACGACCGCGATCTCGAGGCCGAAGCGCTTCGCGATCACGCGCTCGCACTTCCGGGCCACGCTCTCGGGCTTCGCGGTGCTCTCGAGCACCACGTTGCCGCTCTGAAGGTACGTCCGCACGTCCTTGAAGCCGGCGTCCTCCAGCGCCTCGCGCAGCTCCCCCATCGCAATCCGGTTGCGGGCGCCGAGATTGATGCCGCGAAGCAGGACGATGTGTCGGGCCACATCGCGAGGGTACCGCCGTGGCCGCGATCAGCAGTCTATGGCCCCGACGGTCCCGTCCCGGTCGGTGTCGTTGGCCCTGTCGTCCCCGTTGCTCCCGTTGTGCCGGTCGGCCCGGTCGTCCCCGTCGCGCCGGTTGGCCCGCTCGCTCCCGTCGGCGTCGTAGGGGGCGGAGGTGGAGGCGGTCCGGTAGCCACGTTCCAGGTCACCAGCATCGACCGCCGAACAGCGCGTTGCAGTTGCGCCTTCCGTCCGATCACTCGAATCTTGATGCGAAGGAAACCTAGATCCGCTAGTTGCTTCCTGATTGCAGCGAGCTGTCCGTTCAGTGATCCGAGCCAGAAGAAGTTCACGCTCAGCTCGCTTCCGAGCCCAAGACTGGGAGGCAACGGTGACGCGCAGCTACCTCTTGCGTCGGAGACAAAGACGGCAATGAGCTTTTGCGAACTGTCCTCAATCTTGTCTTTGCTCGACAGATCGTTAGTGGCAGAGCTAATTGCCGTCATGTAGCTGGATCGGTTGGCTTGCTGCAGATTTCCGAACACGTCTCTGAAACGCGTTGCGTTGTTCGTGTGGAAGTCGACCGTCGGCGCTACATACGTCTCCTCGCAGCCACGCGCGACGAGTCGGAGGGATGTAGGGATGCCCGGGAGCAAGGAGACGCTGCGAATGATGCTGTCCTCCGCCGCCGCGAGCCTCGTCAAGTTGCCGAGCGGCTTTCGCATCGCGGGCGAGATATCCAGGATAAAGACCGCGCTCATGCGCGGCGTCTTTGGATTCGGGAGGAGGTTTCTGATTCCCAGGACGATCCCGACCGTCACACTGATGAGGCCGAGCAGCGTCGCTAGTCCCGAGAGGAAGGATTTGGGCTTCCAGAGCTTCAACTGCGAGCCGCTCCACCTCGATGTAGCTGCTCGCCCGACTTTGACTCCGCCGCAGGAAAGCCGAGGCGGGCCGGGTTGTCAGTTGTCCTCAGGCTACGACGTACGAAAAACCGCGTCAATGGGCCGCTCCCCGAAACGGGGGGTTTCGCGACTAGGCTCCTGAGCGTGACCGGCCGAGCATTCGAGACTGCGCGAATCGCGTTGATGCCGAACGCGTGGACGTCAAAGTGGAGCCGTACCGGCGACCAGCCGTCCGGGCGCTCCAGATCGTCGCCGAGATCGTCACCGCTTCCTGAGTTGCTGCGACGCGAGGTGCTTGGCGATGCGCCGCGCGTCGCGCCCGACGCCGCCGACGTTCTCCGACGTGAACGCGTGTAGGAAGTCCAGGCCGACGAAGTAGAGGCCCGGTTCGGAGGCGACGCCGCTCTCGTGCACCGGGCTGCCTCCCTCGAAGACGGGCAGGTCGATCCAGCTGAAGTCCTGCCGGAAGCCCGTGCACCAGATGACGTTCGCGACGTCCATCACGCGTCCGTCCTCGAGCGCCGGCAGCCCGTCCTGCACGCCGACCGTCCTCGGCACCGACTCGACGCCGGCCTTGCGGAGATCGTTCGTCTTGACCCGGATCCGCGGCGCGCCGCTCGAGATGACGTGCGGCTGCATCTTGCGACCGAGCGGCGTCCTCACCGTGAGCACGCGCGACGCGACGAACCAGAGCACCGGCAGGACGAGACGCCTCAGCGGGCTCTCGATGCGAAACGGCACCTGTCCTTTGTCGGGGCCCGAGAGCCAGGTCTCGGTGCGTTGCGGACGTCTCCATCGCGATGTCCGCCCCGGAGTTGCCGGCGCCGACGAGGAGCACGCCGCCCGGCCGAAGCTGGGAGGGATCGCGGTAGTCGCTGGAGTGCATCTGCACGATGCGCGGGTCGAGCTCGGATGCGAAGTCGGGCACGGACGGCTTTCCGTAGAAGCCGGTCGCGACGACGACCCGATCGGCCACGAAGCGCCGCCCGCCGGACTCGACGAGGTAGCGATCGCCGACCTTCGTCAGCCGGTCGACGGTCATCCCGAGCCGCACGGGAAGTTCGAACCGCTCCGCGTAGGCCTCGAGGTAGTCGGCCGTCTCGCGCGCGGTCGGATACGACCAGGCCGGGGCCGGAAACGCCCAGCCGGGCAAGCCGTCGTACCGCGCAGGGGTGAACAGGCGGAGCGAGCTCCACGTGCGGGTTCGCCAGGAGCCGCCGATCTGCTCGTTTGCATCCAGGATCACGAACGACCCGCCGCCCTTCTTCAGGTAGTACCCGACGGCGAGTCCGGCCTGGCCGCCGCCGATGACGATCGTCTCGAACTCCTCGACGCTCGCCGCGGGTGTTTCGATCGCTGCCTCCTGCGTGGCCATGACGTCCTCCTCGGGTCGGGTGAGCTACCCCACGAACCTATGGAGGCACCGCCGCGCGCGCATCGCGCGGATCCACCATCTTGCTTCGGGACGCGGGTGGTCATTTCTGACCACTCCGGGCTCAGACGAGGTCGTGCTCGAAGGCGAAGGCGCCCGCCGCGGTGCGCGAGGGAACGCCGAGCTTCCTGAAGATGTTCTGCACGTGCCGGGCCACGGTGTGCTCGCTGATGACGAGCTCAGAGGCGATTTCCCGGTTGCTCTTGCCGGTGGCGACCAGGCGCAGGACTTCGAGCTCGCGAGCCGTCAGCCCGTGCGGGTCGGCGACGGTTCCGGTGGACGAGTCGATCGAGACCAGGTCGGGCCGAGCTCCCAGCTCCTCGAAGGTTCTCCGGGCCGCGTCTAGCTCGAGTGCGAACGCTTCCTCGTCGCCGAGCGCCTTGCAGGCCCGCCCCACGAGCAGACGGGCGCGTGCCGCCTCGTACGGAGCTTCGAGCTCCTGCCACATCCGAGCCGCCCGCCGGAGGCTGACGAGCGCCCTGCGCGCATCGCCGGCCGCGAGCTCGACTGCTCCACGAGCCTGCGCGAGCTGGGCGTGCAGCAGTTCGCTGTCGCATTGCGCAGCGACTTCCTCGAGCTGGTCGCACGCTCGCCGGGCTTCCTCGACGTCGCCGACGGCGAGCAGGATCTCGACATAGGCCGGCAGCAGGCTCGCCCGCCTGAGGCCGTCGGCCGTCTCACCGACTACGCGACGGATCGCCGCGGCCGCGGCATCGGCGTTTCCCTGAGCCAGCCGCAGCAACGCCAGGCCGGGCTGCGGCTCCAGGCCGAGCAGGCTCGCCTTTCCGTACGCCTCCTCAGCCTCCGTGAACTCGCCTCGGAGGCGGTAGACCTCACCTTGCAGGTAGCGGGCTTTGCCCGCGGCGGCCTGGTTCATCGACTTTTCGAACCGGCGGTTCGCGCGCTCGGCCTCATCGAGTGCGTCCGGCCAAGCCCCCTGCAGCTGCATCAGCTGAGCGCGGTGGACCAGGCAGCGGCCGGTGAACGCCAGCAGGTCGGGCTGTCCCTCACACCAGCGCGTCAGAACCGCCGTCCACTCCCTGGCGCGGCGCAGTTCGTAGACCTCTTCGCAGGCGAGGATCACGCCGCAGTACACGATTCCAGTGACGATCGGCGAAAGCTCTCCTGTGGTGGCGGCAACCATCGCCTCGTCCAGCAGGCCGAGCCCCTCCCTGACACGGCCTCCTCTGACGAGAACCTCGCCCTGCGTGTCTACAGCGAGCGCGAGGAGGTCTTTGTCCCCGAAGCGCTCGCCGATTTCGGCCGCGGTCGCGGCGGTCGCAAACGCGCCTTCGTAGTCACCCGTCGCCTCGTGCTCGAAGACGACCGGTAGCAGCAGGTAGCCTCGCTCGGCGCAATCACCCTCCGGCTCGAGCAGGCGCTGGGCGCGGCCGAGCCAGCCCGTGGCTGGGCCCATCTCTCCGCGGAGCGCGAGATTGATGCCGATCCAGAAGGCGCAACGCGCCGCGGGCCTCAGCTCGCCCGACTCCTCGTACTCGTGGCAGGCCCGCTCGAAAATCCGCATCCACTCGTCCTCGTGGCCGAGCATGTAGGCGGAGATCCCGAACAGCACGAGATCCTCCGGCCCCAGCGGCTCGAGCCCGTCGGCGCGAGCCAGCGACTCGTAGGCCGTGGCCCACGCCGAGCTTGCGTAGGACTCGCGGCCTAGCTCGAGCTCATGGCTGGCACTCGAGGGACGCAATGTCGGCCAACCGTACTCCTACATGTCGTCTTTGACGACGCCGATCACGTGGCCCTCGGGATCGCTGAACTGGCCGAGCTCGACCATGTCCATGATCTTCTCCGGGCCCATGATCCTCGTTCCGCCGAGGCTTTCGGCCTTCGCGAGCGCGGCCTCGACGTCCGGAACCGCGACGTAGAACGTGACGTGGCCTTCGTATCCGGGAGGCCCGCCGGCGATGCCGCCGCCGATGCCGAGATTGCCGTCGGCCGCGAGGTTGCTGTCGCGCGCCACCATCCCGTAGTTCATCTCGTTGTTGGAGTCGATCTCCCAGTCGAAGAGCTCGGAGTAGTACTTCCGCAGCTTGTCTCCGTCCTTGCCAATCACCTCGAAGTGGACTACCGGCTGACCCATGGTCTCTCCCTTTCGCTCGATAACGAGAACCTAGCCCTTAGACCGCCGCTCGGCGAAAAACTCATCGCTCATCGGCTTAGGATCGTCGTGTGCTCATGGGGCGCCGCTTTCACCATGCGGGCCTGGCCGAAGCTCTGGGTCGTCTGGCTCCTGTTCGGCCTGAGCGCCGTCGCGGTCTTCGAGACCTACTGGCGCATCCCGCCGCAGGACCTGTGGAAGGTCACGAACACGGGCTTCGTCGGCGGAGCCGGTCGCGCATTCGTCTTCATCAGCTTCTCGGCCGCCCTCGCCGCGGTCGCGGTGCTGGCGATCGTCTCCGATCGGCTCGAGGATCGTCGCGCCGACCTCGTCGCGCTCGTCTCGCTCGTCCTCTGCGCGACGGTCGCCTACCCCGGCGTCCAGACCGAGAGCCACCTCGATCCGAAGTGGTCGAACACCTTCGCCGTCGTCGGGGTCGTGCTCGCCGTCGCGTTGACCGTCTGGGCTACTCGCAGCGGACGGCCTGAGCGGGTGCGGACGAGCCTGGCAGGCGACCGTGCCAGGCTGGTCGTGGGCGGCGTCTCGCTGTTCTTCGCCGCGCCGTACATCGCGGCGGAGCTCGGGTTCTTCCTGGACGGCGTCCCGGTGCTCGGCTGGATCTTCCAGACCGGCAAGATCACGCCCGAGCCGGGCTCCGGCGACTTGCACGCCGCCGTCCACCACGGGCACCACCACGGGATGGACGGCTTTCTCCTCGCCGCGACGGCGCTGCTGCTGTCACGCCAGCTCGGTGGCATCCGCCGGCCCGTGCAACGGACGCTGACCGCTGCCTACCTCTCGCTGATGCTCGTCTATGGCCTGACCAACCAGGCCCAGGATCTCTGGACCGAGCAGATCGTCAAGCGCGGCTGGACGAGCTGGGAGATTCCGAACGTCCTCCATCCGTCTGCCTCGGCGGCGTGGGCCGCGATGGTCGCGGTCGCGGCGGTCTTCTACTTCGCGTTCTTCAGCTCACGTAGCCGATGAGCGCGGAGCCCCGCTACGCGGCAGCGAAGCGTTCAGCAGCTCGAGCCCGCTTGCGCTCGGCTTCGACCTCGCGGTCCTTCGGGGCCGCGTTGGTCACGAGCGCGCCGATCAGCCGCCGGGTCGCCTCGGCGACCTCGTCGACCGCAAGCGCGAACGCTTCCTCGTTCGCCTGCGAGGGCTTGGTGAAGCCGCTGATCTTGCGCACGTACTGGAGCGAGGCGTCCCGCACCTCGTCGTCGGTCGCGGGAGGCTCGAAGTTGAAGAGCGTGTGGATGTTTCGGCACATGGGCCTACTGTAGCTAGGAGCGGTGTACGCCCATCGCGATGCTCGCGACGTAAGCGCTGCCGCTCTTGCGCACGCTCAGGAGCGAGCGCTTGCCGCCCTGGGCGAAGACGAAGTCGTTCCCGTTGCGGGTCGTGCGCCTCCCGCGCCGGCTGTACGGCTTGCGGCGGAAGACCTTGTCGGTGACCGCGTCCGGGAAGTAGAGCTGGCCCGTGTGGACGACTCTCCCGCCGACGTGCACCTTCACGTGGATGTGCACGGTGCGGCCCTGGTACCAACCTGGCCAGACCGAGCGGAAGCGCGCCAGGCCGGTCGCGTCGGTCTTCTGGATCCCGCGCATGAAGGTGCGGTTGCCCGAGCCCGAGCCGAAGCCCGAGTAGACGCCGAGCGCGTCCGCGTGCCAGATGTCCACCGCGGCGCCCTTGATCGGCTTGCAGGTCGAGGCGTCCACGACGCGCAGCCGCAGGAGCAGCGGCACGCCCGGCCGGCCCTCCGTGATGTCGCGGCGCAGCTTCTCGCCGTCGATGTAGTACGGGCCTTCCGTCTGCTCGGGTGAGAGCACGCACGTGAGCTGGCCGGAGGCGACGGCGTCCGGGCCCGCTCCATCGGCGCTGTCGAGCCGCAGGCCGCCCACTCCGAGAGCGGCCGCGAAGAACCCACCGAGCCGAAGGAGCGAGCCGCGGCGCGTCAGGCGAAGGTCGTCCATGCCCCGACGGTAGCGCTGGAGTCTGAGAAATGTTTGAGAAAAACGGCGATTGTTGTGCCTTCATTAACACGCAATCTCCTGGAGCACGTCGGCCCGTAGCACCTGTGTATCGATCAATCGCTCCAGGAGGTGGTTCACATGCAGAAGACGGCAAAGATCCGGGGTGGCGTGCTGCTCGCGGCAGCCCTCTTGGTCGGGCTCGTCGCCGCGATCTACGCCACTCGATCGTCGAGCGCCGGGACTGCGAAGCTTGTCTCGACGGCCCACAACAAGACGCTCGGCAAGACGATCCTCGTCAACAGCAGAGGCCGGTCGCTCTACTCGCTCAGCGTCGAGCGGCACGGCAGGTTCATCTGCAAGACCTCGGCCTGTCTCTCGATCTGGACGCCTCTCACCGTGCGCAAGGGCACGAAGCCGACCGGCGTCGCCGGGCTGGGAACGGTCAAGCGGCCCGGCGGCAAGATCCAGGTTGCGTACCGCGGCGCACCGCTCTACACGTTCTCCCAGGACATGAAGCGTGGGGACGTCAAGGGCAACGGCTTCAAGGACGTCGGCGTATGGCGAGTGGTCGTGGTCTCGAAGGGCAATGCGGCTCCGGCGACGACTCCACCGGCGCCCGTCTACCACTACTGAGGCTCATCCCGAAGGCGCGACGGCCGTCGGATCCGCGGCCCTCGCGCCTGGCGGATCCTCCTAGGAGAGCTCGGCCAGCCTTGCTTGCATCCGCTCCACTGCGACCAGGTTCCGCTTCTTCTCGGCGATCGGCAGCGCGGCCTCGAGCACCTTACGCTCGGCCTCAGTCCTCCCGGCCAGGCGATCGACCTCGGCTCGCGCGAAGGCGACGCCCAGGTGCATGATCACGTAGTCGGTTGGTTCGATCAGCGCCGCAGCCTCGCGGAGAAGCTCGTCGGCCTGGTCGAACTCGCCGCGCCTCGCGAGCACTCGCGCGCGCACAAGCTGATGCCGGGAGTGCGGCTCGAAGTCGTCCGCGGCGGCCACCCGCTCGGTCTCGGCCGCGAGCTCGAGCGCTTCGTCTTCGCGCCCCAGCTCGAGCGCGGCCTGAGCCTGTAGCCCGACCACCGTCGCCAGGTAGCCGGTCTCTGAGCTCTCCGCCAGCCGCTCGCGGCCCAGCGCAAGCGTCTCGTAGGCTCCCTGCGCGTTGCCCGCCAGCAGCTCCATCTCCGCGCTGATCATCGAGGAGCCCGCCCACCAGATCATGTCGCCGAGGTCGTGGAGGAGCTCCCGCCCGGCGGCCACGTCCGCCCGTCCATCCTCGATCTGCTTCAGAGCTGCCTTCTGCGTCCCCCGGATGAGCAGGGCGATGGCCTCGAGCCGCTTCGAGGGCGAGCTCGCCATCCACTCGTTACAGAGACGGACACCCTCATCGGCAGGCGTGGCTCCCCACCAAACGTCCCAGCAGCGCCAGATCAGGAGCTCGCTCGTCAGCCTGGGGCTGAAACGCTCGGCCCTCTCACACGCCTGCCCCCAGAGTGCCTCCGCGGCGGCGCCGCTCCCCAGCCAGGCCCGGAACTGTCCTACCAGCCGCAGACCCCAGATCGCACCTTCCTCGTCCTCGAGCCGCTCCAACACCGCGAGCGCCTCCTCGGCCTGCGCGAGTGCGCCGCGCATGGTCACGTTGGCGTCGTACTGAACCTCGGCCTCGACACGCGCCAGCGTGACGCGGGCAAGCAGCCCCTCGTCCTGTGTGGAGGTTGCAAGCGCGACCGTCTCCTCGCGGAGAGCCGCCGCGCGCTGGGAAGTCGCCGAGCTCAGCATGGATGACCGCGAGCTGGAGGACGGCGCCCGCGCGCACACCGCTCCCGGCCGGCACGAGGTCCACCGCGCGGGTGAGCAGCGCCTGGGCAGCCACGGTGTCCCCGCGGTCGCGCGCCTTTCCGGCGCTGGCCAGGAGGCGGTCTCCCGCCCTGGCGCCGATCTCGGCCGCCGCGTCGTCGAGCGGGCCGAGCTCGACGCGGTAGCGGTAGGCCTGCTCGAGGTGGTAGCCGACGATCTCGTCCAGCTCCACGAGCTCGGCGCCGTGCTCGGCGAGCCAGGTCGCGAAACGCTCGTGCAACTCGGCGCGCGTGGCCTTCGAGAGCGCCTCGTACGCGGTGTCGCGGATCAGGAGGTGCCGAAAGCGATAGGCCTCGTCGTCGGCGACGACCGAGGCCTCGGGTCGAACCAGGTCCTTGCGGACGAGCGTGATCAGCTTCCCGTCGACCGCCCGTCTCCTCGGGCGCGAGCGCGGCGACCGCGCCGCGGTGGAAGACCTGGCCCTCGACGGCGCCGCTTTCGAGCACGCTCCGCTCGGCGGGATCGAGCTGGTCGAGCCGCGCGGCGAGCAGCGCCTGGATCGTCGGCGGCACGGCGACGTCTCCGCCGCCCTCGGGCACCATCGCCACCATCTCCTCGACGAAGAGCGGGTTCCCGCCGGCGGCTTCGAGGATCCGGCCCGCGCAGCTCCTCGTCGATCCCGCCGGTCAGCGACTCGATCAGCTCGACCGACTCCTGGGGCGCGAGCGGCTCGAGCAGGACGTTGGTCGCGTTCAGCTTGCCGCCGCCCCAGGCCGGCCGCGCGTCGAGCAGCTCGGGGCGCGCCATGCAAAGCAGCAGGATCGGCGCGTCGCGGCTGAGGTCGGCGACGTGCTCGACGAGGTCGAGGAAGGTCGGCTCGCCCCAGTGGACGTCGTCGAACACGACGACGAGCGGGCTCTCGGTGGCGCGGGATTCGAGCAGCTTGCGGAAGGCCCAGGCGATCTCGTCGGGCGAGCTCGCCGCGGAGTCGTCGCCGAGGATCGAGGCCAGCGGCCCGATCGCGCTGCCGTCGGGAACGAGCTGCTTCACGACCTCGGTGACCGGCCAGTAGCTGATCCCATCGCCGTACGAGAGGCAGCGGCCGCGGAGAACTGTCGCCTCTTCGAGACCGCTCAGGAACTCGGTCACGAGACGCGACTTGCCGACTCCCGCGGTTCCGAGGATCGTGAACAGCTGGCAGGTCCGGTCGCTGACAACGTTCGAGAACGCGCCCTCGAGCAGCTTGCTCTGGCGCTCGCGGCCGACCATCGGTGCGGCGTCGCGGCGAGCCGGCGCCTCGGCCTGTACCGAGAGCAGCCGGTACGCCGTGAGCGGCTCGGCCTTGCCTTTCGCGGTCAGCGGCGGCGCCGGCTCGACCTCGACGCCGTCGCGCACGAGCCGGTAGGTCTCCTCGCCGAGCAGCACCTCGCCGGGCTGAGCGGCCTGCTCGAGCCGGGCAGCGACGTTGACCGCATCGCCGGTGGCGAGCCGCTCTTCGGTGCCCGTCACGACCTCGCCGGTGTTCACGCCCATACGGAGCTCGAGGCGCGTGCCGTAGTTCTGTTCGAGCTCGTCGTTCAGCTCATCGAGCCCGCCGCGGAGCTCATCGGCAGCCCGCGCAGCTCGGAGCGCGTCGTCCTCGTGCACAGCCGGAACGCCGAAGACCGCCATCACCGCGTCGCCGATGAACTTCTCGACGGTGCCGCCGTGCCGCTCCACGATCGCCTTGGCCGTCTCGAAGTAGCGCGCCATGACGTGCCGCAGGCTCTCCGGGTCGATGCGCTCGCCGAGCGCGGTCGAGCCGGTGACGTCGCAGAAGAGCACCGTGACGGTCTTGCGCGTCTCGCGCGCGGGGGCGGTCGCCGCGAGAGCGGCGCCACAGGAGTCGCAGAACCGCGCCTCTTCCCGGTTCTCGGCCCCGCAGCTCGTGCAAGCAGCCACGAGCACGAGTCTAGGGCGTACGATCCGCGTCGATGCCTCGGATGCGGCTAATGGTGCGGTTCCGGGCCGGGCCGACCTGGACGAGCGGCTCGGTCAGGGAACAGCCGGACTGGGACGCCCACGCGGAGTTCGTCGACGCCCTCATCGAGCGCGGAACGTTCGTCATGGGCGGGCCGTTCAGCGACAACTCGGGCTCGATGAGCCTGCTGGAAGGCATCGATGCGGACGAGGCCCGCCGGATCCTCGAGGACGACCCGTTCATGAAGAACGGCGTCTTCGTCCTCGAGGAGATCCGGGAGTGGAACGTGTTCGTTGACGAGCTGAGCGCGGCCGGCTAGCGCACCGGATTCGGGCAGCGGTCCGTTTTAGCGCTGGAGCAGATTCTCGTCGAAGAAACCAACCACGCGGCGCTCGTACTCCTGCGGCCTCGCTTCGATGCCGCCGGTGTGCTCGCCTTCCGGGATCTTCCAGAGCGTCTTCGGCTCGTGCGCGGCCGCATAGAACTTCGGGTTGAGGTTCTCGCCACCCTGGCCGTGGCCCGCGTAGATGAAGAACACCGGCGTCTTGATCCGGCGACTGAGATCCTTCAGGTTCGGCGGGGGCAGCGTGTTGGAAAAGATCGCCGTGCTTGCCGTGATAACGGTCATCGAAGGCACGAAGTGCCAGATGCCGCTGGCCTTCAGCATGAGCAGCTCGCGGATCGACCGAACCCCGGCACCCTCGGAGATGACTGCGTCATAGGCATTCGACCTGGCTGCGGTCTGGAGCAACGCCTCGCCGCCGACCGAGAGGCCGATTCCGCCGATCTTGTGCGCGTCCACGTCGGGCCGGCGCTGGAGGAACCGCGACGCGGCCACGAGGTCCTTGTCGAATTCCCAACCGAAGACGTTCGGGGCGCCATCGCTCGTGGCCTCGCCTCGACGGTCGAAGCACCAGGACGCCGTAGCCGTGGCGCACGAGCATCCTCGCCTGCCGCTGCGGGCCGCTGCGGCCGGGGAAGACGACGACTGCTGCGCCGTTCTTCGACGGGACGTACCAGCCGTTCAGCTCGAGACCGTCGCTCGTCTTGAACGAGACGTTCTCGTAGGCGGCTCCGAGCTTGGCCGGCGGCACCACCGCGCGCGCCGCGTGCGTGAAGACGTAGGAGATGGCCACCGGCATCACGAGCACGTAGAAGACGACAAGCCCGCTCGCGGCGAGCAAGACCCTTCGCCCGTACCGGCGAACGTGCCCGTCATCGGTGCGCCTCGTCCTCCAGAGCGTCACGGCGCCCAGGCCGATGAGAACGATGCCGGCGACCAGCGCCAGGAAGCCGGTGTAGTCGTCGCCCGACGCGCCGACCTTGAGCGCGTAGTAGACGGCCTCCCCTGCGCCGATCGCGATCCCGAGCATCCCGACCGAAAGCGTGAACGAGGCGCGCGCTCCGGCTCGGAGGCGCGGGTAGAACCATGCGAGAGCAAGCAGCGCCGCCAGCGGTAGGAGCCCGCTGACGAGGTGGTCGGTTGCCGAGGTGCCCGCCTCCGGCTGGAGGAAGTTGTCGTCGAGGACGTGGAGGGCGATCAGCCCGATCCCCGTCCACGCCGTTATGAGCTCGGCCCGCGCGATCCCTCGGGATCGGGCGATCGCGGTGACGGCTGCGATCGTGGCGATGGATACAGACTACGACTCTCCCGGGAACATTGGAACCCTCGCGCTGAGAGAATCGCGCCGTGGGACGGCTCGACGGGAAGGTCGCGATCGTCACCGGCGCCGGCGGGGGGATCGGCCGCGCGATGGTCGTCCGGCTCGCCGAGGAAGGCGCACAGCGTCGTCGCGGCCGACGTGAACGAGGAACGCGCCGCCGAGACCGCCAAGCTCGCAGGCGCGAGCTACGAGGTCGTGGACGTCTCGCGCCCGGAGCAGGTCGAGCGGCTCGTTGCCACCGCTGTCGAGCGGCACGGAAAGCTCACGACGATGTGCAACAACGCTGCGATCTCGATCCCGGGCAACGTGGCGGAGGTCTCCGTCGAGGACTTCGACCGCACGATCTCGGTCAACCTGCGCGGCGTCTTCCTCGGCTGCAAGTACGCGGTGCCGGCGCTGCTGGCCGCGGGCGGCGGCTCGATCGTCAACACGGGCTCGGTGAACAGCCTCGTGGCTGAGCCCTTCCTCACCGCCTACTGCGCCTCGAAGGGCGGCGTGCTGATGCTCTCGAAGGCGGTCGCGCTGGACTACGCCGGCAAGGGCATCCGCTGCAACTGCCTCTGCCCCGGCTGGGTGGACACGCCGATCAACCACCCCCACGCCGAGCGAATGGGCGGGCTCGACGGCGTGCTCGAAAGCCTGCCGGAGTGGCAGCCGATCGGCCGCCAGGGCTACCCGGAGGAGATCGCCGACGCGGCGGTCTACCTCGCGTCGGACGAGTCGGCCTTCATGACGGGCAGCGCCTTCGTGATCGACGGCGGGATGACCGCGCGCTAGCGCCCCCGGCGGACGCGAACGCCGAGCGCCAGCAGGCCGAGGATCTCTCCGGCCTGCGCGTCGAAGCTGAGATCGGCCACGGCGACAAGCGAGCCATAGCGCTTCTCGACGCCGCGAGCCTCGATCGCTGCGCTCACGAGCCCTTCCGGAACGACACGAGCTCGTTGCGCTCGAGCGGTCCCTTGGCCGTCTGCTCTAGCACCGTGCCGATCCCGCGTACGTAGTACTTGTGGTCGATCACGCCTGGCTCGAGCGGCGTCCACTCCTTGGTCAGCATCGCCCGGCTCGTCGAGATGTACGGGACACGTACCGAGGCGCGCATGCTGACCACCTGGAAGTGGTCCTCGGCCTGGCCCTTGTAGTACTCCTGCCGGGCCCAGCGACCGGGTTTGGGGCGCGCGAACATGAAGATCCCCGGCCTGGCGCCGTCGACGCCTGCCGTCCAGCTGCCGGCCGTGCTCTTGACCTTGCCGTTCTTGTCGAGCTCGGCGGTCCTCTCGCCGAAGTACCAGACGTTGCCCTTCGCGTCCTGGGTGTACCAGTCCGTCGTGCGCTCCTCGAGGCGGCCGCTCAGGTAGAGCAGGTCGCTGACCACGACGCACGGCGCGCCGTCGATCACCCTCGTCCGGTGCGTGACCGTCATCACCTCGCGCGCGGGCTCGCCGTCCTTGACGCCCCGGTAGACGTAGACCGACCCGGGTTTGAGCGGGTACCACGGGTTGTCGACGCGGGCGCTGAAGCCTGCGGGCCTCGACCCCGCGGGGCTCGCGACCAGAACCGCCGCCAGCGCGAGGACGACCGTGAGAGTCCATTTCGTAGTCATGCCGAAGAGGCTAGAAGCGCGAGATGAACGACCGATGAAAACCCTCGTTCTCTACCTGTTCAATTCAGCTAGCACTCCGAGCGCTGAAGGCCAGTTCGACGACCTGGATCGTGTCGTCGACGAACCCGTGGTCCTGCGAGAGGACGCCGAGCGACTTGGCGGCCAGGAGCGACTTATAGATCAGCGTCAGCTCGTCGAACGAGAGCGTCAGCTCGTATCTCTCGTCCCCGCTCATGAGCCGTCACGCCACCCTGTGGGGTTCATCGGCGGCTCGTGCTGCCGCACGGAGCGGTTCTCGAGGCCACCGAGGCCTCCGATCAGCGCGAGCAGGGCGGCTCCGAGGAGCAGCGGCGCCAGGAGGACGCCTCCCGGCACGAGCAGCGAGACGGCGGCGCCGAGCAGTGAGAGGACTGCGATCACGATCAACATGGGTTCCTCCGTTCCTTGTGGGTCTGAGCCGATCGTGCCCCGCCGTGCATTAGGCCCGCATCGTGGAAACCCCCAGGAGAGAACCGAAGTCTTTGGACGGTCAGGAAGCCGCCGTGTCCGACAGCGCCGCAGCCAGTTGGGAGCGCGAGGTGATCGCGAGCTTCCGGTAGATGCTGGTGAGGTGGACCTCGACCGTCCGCTGGGTGATGAAGAGCGTCTGCGCGATCTCGCGGTTGGTCGGGCCCTCGGCGGCCATCTCGGCGATGCGCCGCTCGCTGGGGGTGAGCGAGGCCACCCCGCTCAGAGCGACGCGCCGCGGCCGCGCGCCGGTGGCGAGCAGCTCGCGCTCGGCACGTTCCACGACCGCCGTCGCCCCGCAGATCGTCGCCAGCTCGACGGCCTGCCGAAGGTGCTCGCGCGCCTCGGCGCGGCGATTGGCCCGCCGCAGCGCAGCTCCAAGCTCGGTGCGCGACTTCGCATGCTCGAGCTTGGCGGGCGAGCTCTCCACTACGCCGACCGCCTCCTCCAGCAGCGCCACGCCGCGCTCGCTACCCTCGAGAAGGCCCGCCACGCGCAAGGCCCCGGCGAGCGCACGCGGAGCTCCCCAGTTGCGGGCGTGCTCCACCTCCTCTGCCGCCAGCTGTCGGGCCTCGTCCTCTCGGCCGAGCTGGAGCAGGGCGAGCGCCGCCGGAGAGCGCCAGGCGATGAACGCAGGGTTGACGCTGCCGACGTCGTCGAAGCCCCGGCCGGCTTCGAGGAGCTGCTCCGCACCGCCGGCCGGATCGCCCCGCAGGATGCGCAACCGCGCGCTGCTGTCGCGGAGGAAGAGCACGCGCTCGCTGTCGAGTCGAGACTCGCGAAAGGCGATGGTCGCGAGCGCGGCCGTGGCGTCGTCGAGCCTCCCCTGTTCCATCAGCGCGTCGGCGAGAAAGGCCGACGCGTGTCCGTAGAAACGGGCAGTCGGGCCCCAGGCTCGGCCCAGGGCAAGCGCCTCTCGCGCCTCGGACTCCGCCTCGAGGAGGTCGCCACGCCACACGAGCACGAGCAGGCGGAAGACCTTGGCGGCCGCAAAGGCGAGGGTCGAACCACGGCGTCGCGCCTCGGCGAGCGCGTCTTCGAAGATCACGAGCGCTTCGTCGAGGTCCGCCATCGCCAGGACCGTGACGGGCGGGATGAAGAAGGTGCCCGAGACGTCGTCCCGGACGAGCGCGCCCTCGCCGAGCGCTCGACGCGCGACCGGCACGACCTCCGCTGCAGGCTTGCCGGTGCGGCCATCGTAGTGCGCGAGCAGGGAGAGCAGCACCCTTTCCCCGAAGGTCTCCGCGGCGGATCGCTCCCGGACGGGCTCTAGCAACTGGAGGGCGTGGTCCTGCAGGGCGGGCGCGAACAGGTCGTTGGTGATCAGCGCGGCCTGGAGTAGGCGCTCGAGCTCGGGGTCGGCGCCGTCGAGGTCGGCCAGCGCCTGGGTGAGGACCGCGTCCGACTCCTCGCCTCTTAGGAGGTAGAGCTGACGGCCAAGCAGGAGCGCGATCTCGGCTTTCTTGAGCGGATCGTCGATCAGCTCCCGCGCAGCCTGCAGATGCTCGACCGCCGCCTCGCCGCTGATCCGCGTCTCGGCCGAGCCGAGCTCGACCAGCAGGTCGGCGCGTTCGGCTGCATCCGGAGGCTCGTCGAGGGCTCGGCGCAGATAGGCGACCGCGCTCTCGGAAGCCCCGCGCGTGCTCGCACGGCGGGCGGCCTCGCGCAGCGTCGCCACGCTCTCCTGCCGGCCCGCCGGAGGACTACGAAGCAGCTGCGAGGCGACACGCTCCGGCTCGGCGCCCGCGGCGGCCAGGAGCGCCGCAGCCCGCTCGTGACCTCCCTCGCGCTCGAGCTGGGTGAGTGAGTCGTAGACGGCTGCTCGGATCAGGGGATGGACGAACCCGAGCGGCTGCTGCGACCGGAGCACGTCGACCCGAACGAGGGCCGCGACCGCTTCGGAGGCTGCGCGTTCGTCAAGCTCGGCGAGCTCCGCGGCCTGGCGTGGATCGGCGTCGTCGCCGAGCACCGCGACGGCTTTGGCCAATGCCGTCGCCTCCGGCGGAAGCCACGCGAGCCGCAGCGAGACGGCGCGCGACCCGGCACGCGCCTCGAGCTCGCGCAGGCGGGGCACGTTCCCCTCCGTCGGCACGACCCCTTCGACGGCGATCGCGTGCACGAGCTCGCGCAGGAGCAGCGGATTGCCGCCTGTCTCCTCGTGGCAGGCGGCGCAGAACGCATCGTCGGCGGTGGGTGAGAGGGACTCCCGCAAGAACTGCACCGTCCCCTCGAGGCTCAAGGGAGCGGGGTGGATCACGGTCGCGAGCGGGTCGGCCACGATCTGGTCCAGCAGGCCTGGATCCTCGCCGGCCTCGGCCGGCCTGAGCCCGGCGAGGACCGAGAGGGCGAGCCCCTCCATGCGCGGTAGCAGGTAGGCGAGCCACCGGAGCGACGGGAGATCGCACCAGTGGAGGTCGTCGATCGCGAGCAGGAGCGGTCGGCGCGCGGCGAGGTTCGCCGACAGCCAGTAAAGGCCGTGCAGCGTCGCCAGCGACGAGTCGGCCCCGGTCTCGGCGTCGAGCTGCTCAGGGTTGAAAAGGGGCTCGGCCAACGCCGCTGCGCCGGCGAGCGCGTCGGCCCGTTCCTCCTCCGACAGCGACGCGAGTAGCGGCTCGAAGAGCTGGCGCACGACGCCGAAAGAGAACGAGCGCTCGAGCTCCGAGCCTCGCCCACTGAGGACCCGCATCCCGGCCTCGTTGCCCCTCGACTTCGCCTCGGCTATCAGGGCGGTCTTGCCGATCCCAGGGGGCCCTTCGATCGCCATCAGCACGCCGCCGGAGTCGCCGCTTCCAACCAGGTCCTCGAGGGCGCCCAGCTCGGTATCCCGCTCGAGCAGGTCGAGCTTCTGACCAGTCTCCACCCTTGCCTCCCGGCAGGAGTCTAGTCCCCGCCCCCAAGGCCGTCTTCCGCGCCGGCGGCCAAAGACTTCGGTTCGGTTTTGGGGGTGGCCACGACGCGACGCCCCGCCTTCCGCACGCACCATCGACCCATGACCCACAGGGGTGCCACATCACCAGAAAGCGAGGCCAAGCTCATGAACGAATCAGCTCCCGCCCCAGCCGCCGCGTCGACGCTCTCATCCCGTCGCGGCGTCGCGATCCTGCTCCTGCTCAGCGTCGTCCAGTTCATGGACATCCTCGACGCCTCGATCCTCAACATCGCCCTGCCGTCGATCAAGAGCGATCTCGGCTTCAGTCAGCAGAGCCTGCAGTGGGTGGTCAACGGCTACATCCTCACCTACGGCGGTTTCCTGCTCCTCGGCGGCCGCATGGCCGACCTGCTCGGCCGCCGCAGCGTTCTGGTCACCGGCCTGATCGTTTTCGCGGGTTCGTCGTTGCTCGGCGGTCTCGCCCACACCAGCTCGCTGCTCGTCGCCGCCCGCTTTGCCCAGGGAATCGGGGCGGCCATGATGTCTCCAGCCGCCCTCTCCACACTGACGAGCACCTTCCGCAGCACGCGTGACCGCAACACCGCCCTCGGCGTGTGGGCGGCCGTCTCGGGAATCGGCGGCGCCGCCGGCGTCCTCTTCGGCGGCTTGCTGACGGAAGGCCCCGGGCTGGCGCTGGGTGCTGTTCATCAACGTCCCCTTCAGCGCGATCGCCTTGGTCGGGGCCTTCGTCCTGCTCGAGCGCGAGCGCGTACGCCCCGGCTGGCTGAAGAACTTCGATGTCCTCGGCGCCTTCCTCGTGACCGGCGGCATGCTCCAGCTGGTCTACGCGCTGGTGAAGGCACCGGACCGTCGGCTGGGGGGCGGGCTGGACGATGTCGACCTGGGCATTGCGGCCCTGCTCCTGGTCGGGTTCGTCGTCAACGAGCTGCGCGCGCGCAACCCGCTCGTGCCGATGTCGATCCTGAAGGTCAAGGGCGTCGCCGCCGCCGACGCGACCCAGCTGGTGGCGATCGCCGGCTTCCTGCCGATGTTCTTCTTCCTCACGCTCTACATGCAGACCGTCCTGCACTACTCGCCGATCCAGACAGGCGTTGCCTACCTGCCGCTGACGGTCGGCTTCATCATCGCGGCAAGCATCAGCTCGCAGCTGTTCGCGCGCATCGGCACCAAGCCGGTGGTCGTGCTGGGCACCGTGATCTCGGCCGCCGGCCTCTACTGGCTGTCGCTGATCCCGGTCGACGGCTCGTACGTATCGGACATCCTGCCCGGCCTGATGATCGTCTCGATCGGGATGGGCGGTGTCTTCACCGGTCTGACGACCGCCGCGAACGCGGGCGTCGACCAGGACAAGGCGGGCCTCGCCGCCGGCCTGCTCAACACGGGCCAGCAACTGGGCGCCGCGCTCGGCCTGGCGATCCTCTCGGCGGTCGCCACGGCGCAGACGAAGTCCGTCTTGAGCGCCGGCGACGGCCTCGCTCAGGCCGCGACCCACGGCTACCAGCGCGCACTCCTGGTCGGCGCGTTCATCGTCGGTGCGGCGACCGTCGTGGCGCTCCTGACGCCTAACACCCGTGAGACCACCGCCGCGGTCGTCGAGGAAGAGCCGGCGCTCGACCTGGCGGCCTAGGCACCTGGGGGAGCCGCGCCCGTGCGCGTGGCTCCCCCGACCAACCGAGACGGAGGCCGAAGGGACCAACGAACACAGCGGACTAGTACGCGGTTGTTCATCTCGCGTTCATGAAAACGCGGGCACCATTCGGCGGACATGAAGGTTCTGGTCGTCGAAGACGAGCTGCGGATGGCGAGCCTGATCCGCCGCGGGCTCGTGACCGAGGGCCTGGCGGCGGACGTCGCCCCGACCGGCGAGGACGCGCTTTGGATGGCTCAGGCGCACGAGTACGACGCGATCGTGCTCGACGTGATGCTCCCAGGGATCAACGGTTTCGAGACCTGCCGGCGGCTCCGCGAAGAGGGCATCTGGTCGCCCGTGCTGATGCTGACCGCGCGAGATTCAGTCGAGGACCGGGTGGCCGGGCTGGACACGGGCGCCGATGATTACCTCGTCAAGCCGTTTGCGTTCGCCGAGTTGCTCGCCCGCCTGCGGGCGCTGGCCCGGCGCGGCGACGCGGAGCGGCCGACCGTGCTCGAGGTCGGCGACCTGCGCCTCGATCCGGCCGGGCGCGAGGTCAGGCGCGGGGACAGCGAGATCCGGCTGTCGGCGAAGGAGTTCGCGCTCCTCGAGACGTTCATGCGCCGGCCCGGCGAGGTCCTTTCGCGCCTCCACCTGCTCGAGCACGCCTGGGACTTCGCCTACGAGAACCGGTCGAACGTCGTGGACGTCTACGTCCGCCATCTCCGACAGAAGATCGATCAGCCGTTCGGCCGCCGCTCGCTCGAGACGGTTCGCGGCGCCGGCTACCGGCTGCGGGCGGACGGAACGTGAGCCGACTTCCGATCAGACTCCGCGTCACCGCCGCGCTCGCGCTCGCGATGGCGCTCGTGCTCGCGGCCTCGGGGTGGTTCCTCTACTCACGACTGGACTCTCATCTCGCCACGGCGCTCGACGCGGCGCTGCAGGTTCGCGCCCAGGACCTCACAACGCTCGTCCACCAGCCGAACGCCTCGCTCGCGGAGGAAAGCGGCGGACGGTTCATCGAGCAGGGCGAGAGCTTCGCCCAGCTCCTGGATCCGGGAGGCGCCGTGCTGGATGCGACGAAGCCGCTCGGCTCAGCGTCGCTCCTCGGCCGGACCGAGCTCAGGGCGGCCGAGAGCGAGCCGATCTACGCAAATCGGTCTTCCATCCCGGGCCTGAACGAGCCCTCGCGGCTGCTTGCGAGCCCCGTCGAGCGGGGAGGCCGCAAGCTCGTGCTGGTCGTAGGCGCCACGCGGGGGAACGACGCAGAAACGCTCGCCGCCTTCCGGGACGAGCTACTCATCGCAGGCCCGATCGCCCTCATCCTGGCCTCGCTTGCCGGGTACTTTCTCGCCGGGTTAGCGCTTCGTCCGGTCGAGTCCATGCGCAGCCGTGCCGCCGCGATCTCGGCCGAGACGCCGGGCGAGCGCCTGCCGGTCCCCGCCACTCGAGACGAGATCGAGCGGCTCGGGCAGACCCTGAACGAGATGCTCGGGCGGCTCGAAGACGCCCTTCAGCGCGAGCGCGACTTCGTCGCAGATGCCGGGCACGAGCTCCGGACGCCGCTCGCGCTGCTCCGCACGGAGCTCGAGCTCGCGCTGCGGCACGGCCGCTCGCCCGAGGAGCTCCGCGAGGCGGTGCGCTGGTCGACCCAGGAGGTCGACCGCCTGACGCAGCTCGCCGAGGACCTCCTGCTGATCGCTCGCTCCGACCGAGGGAAGCTGCCGCTGACCATGGAGCCGCTCGACGCCGACGAGCTCCTTTCGTCCGTGGTAAGCCGGTTCCAATGGCGTGCGGATGAGAGCGCGAGGCCGCTCGCCCACGACGCTGCGTCCGGAGTGCCCCTCCACGGCGACCGCCTGCGCCTCGAACAGGCTCTCGGCAACCTTGTCGACAATGCGCTCCGCCACGGCAACGGGAGCGTGAGCCTGCGCGCGAGCAATGTCGACGGAGCCGTGGAGCTCCATGTCGAGGACGAGGGTGGCGGATTTCCACCCGCCTTTCTGGAGCACGCCTTCGAGCGGTTCAGCCGCCCACAGCCTGGGCGGGAAGGGTCGGGCGCAGGGCTCGGCCTGTCGATCGTCCGGGTGATCGCCGAGGCTCACGGCGGCGTCGCGGAAGCGGCAAATGGTCCGGCAGGCGGTGCTGACGTGTGGCTCGTGCTGTCCGCGGCTACGGCGCCGCCGTCGACGCGCTCGAGGCCGTCGTCTGGGAGCGTCTCCCAGGACGCAACCGAGCGGACGTAGATGTGCTTGCGTCGGCTTGCTCGTCCAGCGGCGAGTCGATCGCGCTCAGGCGCACGCTCGCCGCGTCGGACTCCGGCCAGCCGCCGCCGAAGAGGTTCGAGCCGCAGACCGAGCAGAACGTCTTCGCGCTGCCTTCTTCCGGCTGGTAGGTGCGCAGGAGCTCCTCGCCCTCGAGGATGCTCACCTCGTCGCTGTGGACCCGGCCGTTTGCCGTGCCGACGCCGCCGGAGAGCTTCTTGCAGGTCGTGCAGTGGCAGAACGCGCGTGCCTCGAAGGTTTCCGGGACCTCGAACTGCACGCCCCCGCACTGGCAGCTGCCTCGCAACGCGGCCATGGAATCGAGCCTACCGTAGGATCGCCGCGTGAAGATCCGCGCGGCAGTGCTGGAGTCGTTCGGGGCTCCGCTCGAGGTGCAGGAGCTCGAGCTCGCCGAGCCGCGCGCGGGCGAGGTGCTGGTCCGGCTCGTGGCCTGCGGCGTCTGCCACACCGACCTGTTCACGGCTTCAGGCGCCGATCCGTCCGGCTACTCGCCGACCGTGCTCGGGCACGAGGGAGCCGGCGTCGTCGAGCGGGTCGGCGAGGGCGTCACTTCGTTGTCGCCGGGCGACCACGTCGTCACGCTCTTCTCGCCGCAGTGCCGCGAGTGTGTGCACTGCCTCGACCCGCGGACGAACCTCTGCCTCGCGATCCGCGAGCAGCAGGGCCAGGGCTTCCTGCCCGACGGGACGACGCGCTTGTCCCGCGACGGCGAGCCCGTGCGCCACTTCATGGGCACCTCGACCTTCGCCGAGGCGACGGTGATGCCGGAGATCGCGCTCGCGAAGGTGAGCCCGGAGGCGCCGCTCGACCGGGCGTGCCTGTTCGCCTGCGGGCTCTCGACCGGCCTCGGCGCGGCGATGAACACCGCGCGGGTGGAGCCGGGCTCGACGTGTGTCGTCTTCGGCGCGGGGATGGTCGGCCTGGGCGCGGTCGCGGGTTGCCGCCTGCAGGGAGCGGAGCGGATCGTCTGCGTCGACCTCTCCGAAGAGCGGCTCGAGCTGGCGCGCGGCCAGGGCGCAACCGAGACGCTCGTCGGCGGGCCCGACACGGTCGAGCGGATCCTCGAGCTGACGGGCGGCTTCGGCGCCGACTACACCTTCGAGGCGACCGGCAGCGTCGGGGTGATGCGGCAGGCGGTCGAGTCGGCCCGCATGGGCTGGGGCCTCGCCACGGTCTGCGGCGTCGCCGGCAAGGGCGAGACGCTCGAGGTCGTGCCGCGCTTCCTGATCACCGGCCGGCGCGTGGCCGGCTCGTCGTTCGGCGGGGTCAAGGGCCGCGACCAGGTGCCGCAGCTCGTCGAGCGCTGGCTCGCCGGGGAGATCGACGTCGAGCCGTTCGTCTCGCACAAGCTGACGCTGGACGAGGTCAACCGGGGCTTCGAGCTGATGGAGGCCCAGGACGGCATCCGCAGCGTGATCGACTTCGGCTAGATCGGCTTCAGCGGGTCGTGGCCCCAGTTCAGCAACGAATAGCGCCAGCGCGTGTCCCTCACGTCGCCCCGCGGCCGCTGTGCGAGGTGCCGGTGCACGTACCCCACGACCTTTCGCATGTGCCTGTAGTCGTCGATCGTCAGATCCCGATCCCTGGGCTTCCGTAACAGAGAGACGATGCGCCGACCAGAAGCGTGCCCGACGGACTCGCCCCCGCCGCGCCGGAAGCCGACTGCCGTGGACTCGTCCGTCCGCAGCCATGCTTCGAGCTCTCGGTCGGTGAGGTTCACGACCTCGTGGAACTGAAGCCAGACTCGCTTGCGTTCTTCGTCTGTCATCGATGACCCGCGAGGGCCCGGCTGACCGGGCCCTCGCTTGCGTCTGGACGAGCCTCAGCTCGTCGGCGGGATCAGCACCCGGTTGATGACGTGGATGACGCCGTTCGAGGCCAGGACATTCGGTTTAACGACCCTGGCGCCGTTGATGTAGACCATGCCTCCGCTGACGCGGATTCGCACAACCGCCCCGTTCAGCGTCTTCGCGGAGCGCAGCTTCGTCACCTTCGCCGCGGTTAGGCGGCCGCTGACGACGTGGTAGAGCAGGACCGCGCGCAGCTTGGCCTTGTCGGCCGCGAGCTGCTTGAGTGTCGCCTTCGGAACCTTTGCGAACGCGGCGTCGGTGGGGGCGAACACGGTGAATCGGCCCGTTCCGGACAGCGTCTTCGCGAGACCCGCCTGCTTCACGAGCGAGACGAGCGTCTTGAACTGTCCGGCCGCCGCCGCCGTCTGCACCACGTTCAACTGGGCCCCGCGCGGGCTGCTCGTGGCCGCAAGTGCGCCTGCCGCCAGAACCGCGACTGCAGTCGCGAGCAGTGCGGCTGTCGTGAGTCGTAGTTTGCCCATTCTGTTTCTCCTCTCCGTTGACTGCTTGCTAGGCGACGCTGGCCGACGGCTTGCCGCTCCAGCGACGGGTGAGCGCCAGCAGCCGCGCCGTTCCGTAAAGAGCAGCAAGGCCGACGAGCCCGTAGACGATCCGGCTGGCGGCGCTCGTCTCGCCGAAATCGCGGCCGAAGATCCATGCCACCAGGTCGAACTCGGCGAGAGCGACGAGGCCCCAGTTGAGCCCGCCGACGATCAGCAAGGTCGCCGCGAACAGATCGATCCGTTCCATCCTGTCCCTCCTTTGTCTAGGTTTCGTCCAGACTCTAGCGGGCTAGCAGCGGCTTTGTCAAATCTTTGTCTAGATTCTGTACAGTGAGGACATGGCAGACACTGGACACTTGCGAATCGGCGAACTGAGCAGGCGCACAGGCACGAGCGTCGACTCGTTGCGAGCATGGGAGCGGCGCTATGGGCTGCTGAGCCCTGACCGCTCGGACGGAGGATTTCGCCTCTACTCCGATGAGGACGTGGAGCGCGTGCGAGCGATGCAGACCCACCTCCACGACGGCCTCGCCGCTGCCGAAGCCGCCCGGCGAGCGCTCGAGACCGGTGTCCGCGTGGCAGGCGGAAGCGATCTGGTCACCCAGTCGAGGCGCGAGCTGGTGGATGCGCTCGCGAGCTTCGCTGAAGGGAGGGCGAACTCGGCGCTGGACCGACTGCTGGGCGCCCTCAGTGTGGACACTGTGCTCGTCGAGATCGTGCTTCCGTATCTGCACGAGCTCGGCGAGGCGTGGGCGCGCGGCGATGCGAGCGTCGCGCAGGAGCACTTCGCGAGCAACTTCGTCCGGGGCAGGCTGTTCGGGCTCGCCCGCGGCTGGGGCGAGGGAGCCGGCCCCCACGCCCTGCTCGCCTGTCCGCCACGAGAGCAGCACGACCTCGGGCTGATCGCATTCGGCCTCGCACTGCGCAACCGGGGCTGGCGAATCACGTACCTCGGACAGGACACCCCCCTCTCGACGCTCGAGCAGGAAGCACGCGAGCTGGCGCCCGACCGCGTTGTGGTCGCCGCTTCCACACCTGAGCGACTGGAGGACGTGCTGATGGACCTCGCGAAGCTGGCGAAGGCGGCTCCGCTCTCGCTCGCAGGCGCGGGTGCCTCGGCCGACCTGGCCGGAAAGGCCGGAGCGATGCTGCTCGAGGGCGATCCGGTCAGCGAGGCGGAGCGGCTGACCCTGGAGCTTCGACCAGGCTCTCGATCGCAGCCTTGACCTGTGACCACTCGGATGCGAGCGGATCGATCAGCTCGAAATGGCCGCCACCCTCGAGTGTGACGAGCTCGGCTTCTTCGCCAGCGACGCTGACGTAACGCTCGCTCATCGTGTAAGGAACGCCGTCGTCGTCAGTGCAGTGGATGACGATCTGCCGGACGCCGAGCGGGAGGAGCTCGAGCGGCGAGCCGTCGGCGAAGTGCTCCGGCGGCATGAACTTCGCCGGCGCGCTATCCGGCCCGTTGCGCTCCGCGGACTCCTGCACGTCAGAGACCGGCGCGAGCGCGACGACGGGTAGCTGGGCCCGCTTCGCCGCCCAGAGCGCGAGCTGTCCTCCGGCGGAGTGGCCGACGAGCACGACCCGCGTGTGGTCGACCGGAAGCTTGGGGAGGAACTCGACGGCGCGTGCGATGTCCTCCCCGGTCCCAGGCCACCCGCCGCCGGGGTCGCCGATGCTGCGGTACTCGACATTCCAGGTCCCGATCCCCGTCGCGGTCAGCGCCCGGCTCATATGGCCCGTGTGGATCAGGTTGTAGTTCGCCTTCCAGTAGCCGCCGTGGATCACGACAGCCAGCGGCGGGGCTTCGGCGTCACGGCAGGCGCAGGTCGCCGAACTGCAGCGGCTCGGGCCCGTAGGCGAGGCGCGCGTCGGCAGGCGGAGGCGGCGGGTCGGTGAGGATCTCCGCGCTGTCTCGCATCAGGCGACCGGAGCGTTCCAGACGCGGATCACCGGCTCGTCCCGTTCGTAGCCGAGCGCGCTGAGCGTCGCGGAGTCGAGCGCGAACAGCCGTCCGTCGGCGACCGCGAGGCCAATCCACCGCGCCGCGAGCACGCGCAGCACGTGACCGTGGCCGAACACCAGCACGTCGCCGTCCGCGCGCCGAAGCTCCTCGACGACGCGGTCGACCCGCGCCTCCACCTCCGCCACGCTCTCGCCGCCGCGGGCGCCGTAGCGCCAGATCGTCCAATCGGGGATCTCCTGCCGGATCTCGGCCGTCGTGATCCCCTCGAAGTCGCCGTAGTCCCACTCGGCCAGCTCCTCGCGCACCTCCGGCTCGAAACCCGCCAGCCGCGCCGTGTCCAGCGCCCGCCGCAACGGGCTCGACAGCACAAGCGCGAACTGACGGCCCCGCAGCGCCTCCCCGACCGCCCGCGCCTGAGCCTCGCCGACCTCGGTGAGCGGCACGTCGGTCCGTCCGGTGTGCTTCAAGTCCCGGCTCCACTCGGTCTCACCGTGCCTCACGACGACGATTTCCATCGCCCGCACCCTATGGAAGGATGGCGCAACCGTGGACGGGGTTCCGCCGCAGCGAGATCCGCTCGCGCTGGACAAGGAGGCGATGCGGCAGCTTGGCTATCGCACCGTCGACCTGCTCGTCGAGTGGCTCGAGCGCGAGTCGCCGGCGATCCGACGCGCCTCGCCGGCCGAGATGCGGGAGCGCCTGGCCGGCCCGCCGCCTGAGCAGGCGGAGCCGTTCGAGGCGATCCTGGAGGGCCTCGAGCGCGACGTGCTCCCGTTCGCGAGCCGGGACGGCCACCCGCGTTTCTTCGGCTTCATTCCGTTCAGCGCGACCTGGCCGGGTGCGCTCGGCGACCTGATCGCGAGCGCCTGCAACCTCTACACGGGCTCCTGGATGGAGTCGGCCGGCCCAAGCCAGGTCGAGCTCGAGGTGCTGGGGTGGTTCAAGGAGTGGATCGGCTACCCGCGCCGAGGCGGCCGGCTCGCTGGTGAGCGGCGGCTCGGTGGGGAACATGACCGCGGTCGCCTGCGCGCGCGAGTCGCTGGCCGGGCCGATGCGGGACGACCTCGTCCTCTACGTCTCCGACCAGGCGCACTCGTCGTTCGCGCGCTCGGCGCGGATCCTCGGCTTCCGGCCCGGTCAGGTGCGAGTGCTGCCCACCGACACCGCCTTCAGGCTCGACCCGGCCACGCTGCGGGCGGCGATGGATGCCGACGTCGCGGCCGGCCGCACGCCGTTCCTCCTGGCCGCGAACGCCGGGACGACCAACTCGGGCGCGATCGACCCGCTGCCCGAGCTCGCCGAGGCCTGCCGCGAGCGCGGCGCGTGGCTGCACGTGGACGGGGCCTACGGCGGCTTCGCGGCACTCGCAGATCGAGCGCTGCTGCCCGGGATCGAGCTCGCGGACTCGGTCACGCTCGACCCGCACAAGTGGCTCTACCAGCCGTTCGAGTGCGGCTGCGTGCTCGTGCGCAACGGGCGGGCGCTGCGGGCGGCGTTCGAGATGCTGCCCGACTACCTCCGCGACGCCGAGCCCGACGAGGAGGAGGTCAACTTCTCCGACCTCGGGCTCCAGCTGACCCGCTCGGCGCGGGCGCTGAAGATCTGGGTCTCGCTGCGGTTCTTCGGCGTGGAGGCCTTCCGAGAGGCGATCGCGCGCTCGCTCGAGACAGCGGCGTGGGCCGCCGAGCGCGTAGAGCAGAGCGAGTCGCTGGAGCTGCTGGCCCCGCCCTCACTGGGAGTCGTCTGCTTCGGGCGCATGGACCTCGACGAGCGGGGCAACAACGGCCTGGTCGCAGCCCTGGAGCAGAGCGGCGTAGGGCTCATCTCCTCGACCCGGCTGCACGGACGCTTCGCCCTGCGGCTCTGCGTTTTCAACCACACGAGCGGCCCCGAGGACGTCGAGCGGGTGCTGGCGTTTCTCGAAACGGCCAGAGCCGGAGCCCGAAGCGCCTCAGCGTGAGCGCCATCCGCCGATCGTGAGCAGCTGGCCGGGCTTGCCGGAGGCCGACGTGCCGTCGCTGCGGGCACTGCCGCTGTTTGCGGAGCTCGAGCCGCACCAGGCGGCGGCGGTCGGCAAGCAGGCGTCGCTGCGCGAGGCCGCAGACGGGCGAGACCGTGGTCGAGCAGTGGAGCCTCGGGCGCGACTTCTACGTGATCCTCGAAGGGACGGCCGAGGTCTCGATCGACGGCGCGCACGCGCGCGACCTCGGCCCGGGCGACTTCTTCGGCGAGCTGACCGCGCTCGACTGGGGCTCGGGGTTCACGTACCCGCGGCTGGCCACGGTGCGGGCGACTTCGCCGCTGAGGCTGCTCGTCTTCCCGGACGGGAAGCTGGCCGAGCTCGTGCGGCGCTACCCGAGCGTCGACCGGCAGGTGCGCGCCGCGGTGGCCGAGCGGCTGCCGCAGCACACGTGAGCCACGCCACCCGCATCCGCACGGTGCTGGGCGGGGTCTTCCGGAACCCGGAGCTGAGACGGGTCGAGCTCGCCTTCGCCGGGTTCAACGCGGGCGAGTGGGGCGCCTGGATCGCGATGCTCGTCTACGCCTACGAGCAGGGCGGCGCGACCACGGCCGGGCTCGTGGCCGCCGCGCAGCTCGTCCCGGCCGGGCTGGCGGCGCCCTTCGCGGCGGTGCTCGCCGACCGTTATGCGCCCGCGCGGGTGCTGACGCTCGGCTACGTGGCGCAGGCGCTGGCAATGGGCGCGACCGGGGCGGCGCTGCTCGCGCACGGGCCGCCGCTGCTGGCCTACGCACTGGCCGCGGTCGGCGCGACCTGCGTGACGGTGACGCGGCCGACCCAGTCTGCCCTGGTGCCGGCGTTGGCGCGGACGCCGGACGAGCTGACCGCGACCAACGTCGTCTCGGGCTGGATCGAGGCGGTGAGCGTGCTCGTCGCGCCCGCCGGTGCCGGCGTGCTCCTCGCCGTGGCGTCGCCGGGTTGGGTCTTCGCCGCGCTCGCGGTGGTGGTGCTGGTTGCCGCCGCTCCTCGTCGCACCGCTCCGCGGGCCGCCGCCTGCAGCCGAGCCGCGGCCGCCGCTCGAAGAGGCGCTCGCGCGGCTTCCGGCTGCTGGCGAAGGAGCCGGCTACGCGAACGCTCGTCGCGCTCCTGGGCGGCCAGTTCGTGGCGATCGGCGCGCTGGACGTGCTCTACGTCGTGCTCGCGATCTCCGTGCTCGACCTGGGTGGCTCGGGCGCGGGGTACCTGAACGCGGCCTTCGGCGCGGGCGGAGTCGCCGGGATCGCGGTCACCGTCGCGCTGATCGGGCGCCGCCGGCTGATGCCCGCGCTCGTGCTCGGGATCCTGGCCTGGGGCGCGGCCTTTGCGTTACTGGGCGCCTGGCCGACGACGATCGGCGCGCTGCTGCTGCTGGCCGTGGCAGGGGCCGGCCGAAGCCTGCTCGACGTCGCCGGGCGAACGATCCTGCAGCGAACCGCGCCGGGCGACGTGCTCTCGCGGGTCTTCGGCGTGCTGGAAGGGCTCTCGATGGCCGGCCTCGCGCTCGGCTCGCTGCTCACCCCGGCGCTGGTGAGCCTCTTCGGCGCGAGGTGGGCGATCGTCGGGATCGGCGCTCTGCTGCCGCTGGCCGTGCTGCTCGCGAGCAGGCGCCTGCTGGAGATCGACCGCCGAGCCCGGTGCCGGTGGTCGAGATCGCGCTGCTGCGCTCGCTGCCGTTGTTCTCGCCCCTGGGAGCGCCCGCGCTGGAGGGCCTCGCGCGCGGGCTCGCCGAGCTGCAGGCTCCGGCCGGGACCGCGGTCGTGCGGGAAGGCGAGCCAGGCGACCGCTTCTACGTCGTGGCCGAGGGCGAGCTCGACGTCTCGGCTCAGGGACGCAAGCTGCGGACGATCGGCCGTGGCGAGGGCTTCGGCGAGATCGCGCTGCTGGAGAACGTCCCGCGCACAGCCACGGTGACGGCACGCACCGACTCGCGCCTGTACGCGCTCGACAAGCCCTCGTTCCTGGCCAGTGTCTCCTCACATCCACGAGCAGCCGGCGAGGCGAATCGGCTCGTCCGCGAGCGGCTGCCCTCGAAGCAAGCGACAATCGCCCCGTGATCGACCCGCTCGAGCGCTGGCGCAAGTACGGCGAGAAGCCCGACTACGCGGGCCTCCTCACCTACGGCGGCGCGCCGTACACGCAGGATCCGGCCGAGCTTGCCGGGTTCGACGTCGCCATCGTGGGCGCGCCGACCGACGACCTCGTCTCGGACCGGCCCGGCGCCCGCTTCGGGCCGCGGGCGATCCGCGCCGCCAGTTGTCCGCCCGGGCCGCACCTCGAGTCGAAGGTGGATGCTTTCGAGGAGCTGAAGATCGTCGACTTCGGCGACGCTGCGGTGCTCCCGGCAGACGCGGCCGCCTCGCACGAGGCGATCTTCGAGCTGGTCGGCCAGGTGCTCGACGCCGGCGCCCTCCCGATCGTGCTCGGCGGCGACCACTCGATCGCCGAGCCCGACGTGCGCGCCGTCGCCGGGCACCACGGCCCGGTCGGCCTCGTCCATTTCGACACCCACACCGACACCGGCCGCGAGGTCTTCGGCGTCGAGGTCTCGCACGGGACGCCGATGTTCCGGCTCGTCGAGGCGGGCAAGCTCGCGCCCAAGCGCTACGTGCAGATCGGCCTGCGCGGCTACTGGCCCGGCGAAGAGACGTTCAAGTGGCAGGCCGACAACGGGATCACGAGCTTCTTCATGCACGACGTGCGGCGCGACGGGATCGAAGCGATCGTCGCGCGGACGCTCGAGCTCGTGGGCGAGGGGCCCGTCTACCTGACCGTCGACGTGGACGTGCTCGACCCGGCCTTCGCTCCGGGAACCGGGACTCCCGAGCCGGGCGGGATGACGTCCTCCGATCTCCTCTGGGCCTGCCGAACCGTCGCGACCGAGCTGGAGCTCGTCGGCGCGGAGGTGGTCGAGGTGATCCCGACGGCAGTGGGCTCGGCGGACGTCACGGCGCTCGTCGCGGACCGGATCGTCCGCGAGATCCTCAACGGGATCGCGCTGCGTCGCCGGGCTTCCGGCTAAGCGGCAGGCCGTACCAGAACCACGCAAAGCCGCCCGCGATCAAGGCGCTCGTGACCGCCGCCCACAGTCCCTGAAGAGGATGTCGGCGATCAGGAACACGGCCGCGGTCATGCCGAGCGCGAGAAAGGTGGTGCCGGCGATCGCGAGCCGGTTGGAGGTGCGCAGCATCTGCTCCTTGTCGCCCTCGCGCCAGCGCAGGCGGTGGTAGGCCGAAGGGGCGATCAGCAGGATCGAGGCGGAGGCCGTGCAGAGGAAGGCGAGGAAGAAGACGTCGCGCTGGAGGTCGGTGACGCGGGTCCAGCCGCTCGAAAACGGGACCGCCAGCAGGAACGCGAACAGCACCTGAACCCCGGGCAGCACGACCCGGAGCTCGTTCAGGAGCTCGATCAGCTCGCGGTCGAGATCGTCCGCGCTTGCGCTGGCTCACCGAAAGAGGTCGCGGTCGGGAGGCATGACGAGCTCGCGGGCGCTGCCCCCGCCCTGAACGTCGACTCCTCTGATCACGGCCGCGGGCACTCCGGCAGTCTTCCCCATCACGAGCTCCGCGGCACCTGCCAGCTCGTCGGCGACGGCGATCACGGTCGCGTGCAGCTCGTAACCGGTCGAATCGCGGAGGCCCTTCAGGTCGAGGAGCGGCTCGATCCCGGCCACGCCGATCGCGACGTCGGTCGTGCCCTGGCGCCACGCGCGGCCGAACGAGTCGCTCACGATCACGCCTACCTCCGCGCCGGTCTCCTCGCGGAGGCGATCGCGCAGCCGTGCCGCCGAGGCGTCCGGGTCATCAGGCAGGAGCACGACGGTCCCCGGCTCGGGCGCATTGGAGGCGTCCACGCCTGCCGAGGCGCAGACGAAGCCGTGCTTCGTCTCGGCGATCACGAGCGGCGGGCGGACGCGGACGATTCGAGCCGTCTCGCGGAGGATCACCTCGAGCTGCCGTGGGTCGCTGTCGGCGGCGATCTTCGTGGCCTCCTCGGAGGGCACGACGTCGGCGAGGCGCACCACTCGGCCCTCGGCCTTCGAGACGACCTTCTGCGCGACCACGAGCACGTCGCCGTCCTCGAGAACCGCACGCTCGGCGATCAGCGCCGCCAGGTCGTCGCCCTCGCGGATCTCCGGCAGGCCTTCGACCGGGGTGATCGACACGCTCACGGCAGGCCGGTCAGCCGCAGCCCGGCGTGGACGCCGAACTCCTTGTTCACGTTCAGGATCACCGCGGTCATGCCCTCGAGCGCCCGGGAGTTGGCGAGGGGGCCGACATCCACGGCCCGCCCGCCGACGAGGCGGCCTGCGAGCTCCAGCACGAGCTTCTTCACGCCCGGGTCGTCGCCACAGATGAGCGCGTCCAGGTCGGGCGGCTCGGACGACGAGAGGTCGATCGCCGAGACGGTCTGCAGCCCCGAGGCGACGGGCGCACGGATCAGCTTCGCGAGGTTCTCGGCGAGCGAGCCTTCCTCGAGCCCGGGAACGATCCCGATCTCTGTGAAGCGAAGGTCGCTGGCCACGCAGAGCACCGGGGTGTCGCCGATTGCGTCTGCCAGCGCGGCGCCGGTCTCGATCGCAGCGTTCGACTTGGTGGCCAGCACGACGAGGTCGACGCCCTTGACCACGTTCTCGTTGCTGTCGCCCTTCACGCCGATCTCGAGCGCCCGCTCCTTGGCCCGTTGCGCGTCGCGCGAGCCGATGTAGACGTCCTCGCCGAGCAGATGCAGCTTCCGCGCCAGCGCGCGCCCGAAGGTGCCGGTGCCGCCGACGATCGCGATCTTCACCGCAAGGCCGCCGCGGTCTCGAGCACCGCGTCGCGAGCCGGCGTCTTGCGTCGGCGTCGCTCATCAGGGTGCGCGTGACAATCGTCCGGATCCCGGCGTCCTCGTCCGCGTCGGCCACGTCGATCACGAGCGCGTCGATCAACCCCTTGTAACAGTCTGTTACTTGTTTCGGGCCGGTCCCGCCGGCGAGGCGGGCGAGCATTCGGGCGGCGGGCCCGCGAACGGCCTTGCCGCCGATCAGCGGACTGACCGCAACGGCGGGAGCGCTCCGCTGCTCGAGCGCCTCGCGGATTCCCGCGACGGCGAGGATCGGGCCGATGCTGACGAACGGGTTGCTCGGCGCGATCGCGATCAGGTCGGCCCCGGCAAGGGCCTCGAGCACCCCCGGCGCGGGCCGCGCATCCTCGGCGCCCTCGAAGCGCACGGCATCCACCTCGTCACGGTGCTGCCTGCCGACGAACCACTCCTGGAAAGGGAAGTCGCCGGCCGGGGTCTCGAGCCACGTGCGCAGCCGGTCGTCGGTCGCGGGCAACAGCGCCGGCACGAGCCCGAACGCCGCCGCGAGCTCACGCGTGACGCGGGAGAGCGGCTCGCCGTCGCGCAGCTTCTGCGTGCGGACGAGGTGGAGCCCGAGGTCGCGGTCGCCGAGCTGGAACCACGTGTCGGCCCCGAGGCCGCCCGCCTCCCCGAGCGCGTTCCAGGTCTCGTCCTTGCGACCCCAGCCGCGCTCCTCGTCCAGGCGGCCGGTGAGCGTGTAGAGGATCGTGTCGAGGTCAGGCGAGACGTGGAGGCCGAAGATCTCGACGTCGTCGCCGACGTTGCCGACGATCGTCAGTTGCTCCGGCTCGATCGTCTCCGCGAGCGCGCGGGCGAAACGGGAGCCGCCGAGGCCGCCTGCGAGGACGGCGACCTTCACCGCGCGAGGCCCGTGCGAAGCGCGTCCAGCGCCGCAGCGGTGCGGGGGCCGAGCCGTTCCTCGAGCCCCTCGAGATCGCCGAGCGTGTCCACGTCGTCGGCGAGGTTCGGGATCGCAGCTACGGCCGCGGGAACCTCGAGCCGCTCGGCTCGCGCCAGGAAACGCTCCGCGCTGTCGGGGCCGTAGAGCGGCGCAAACAGGTGCGGCGCCGCAAGCGCCAGAGCGTTCGTGGTCCCGTCGGCCGCGGCGACGAGCGCCAGGCCGTCCTCCGGGAGCGCGCCGAGGAGCGCGAGCAGGTCGCGCGGCTGCGCGGCAGGTAGGTCGGCGTTGACGACGAGGATCGGCCCGGAATCGATTCGCCTGAGCGCGGCCTCGACCGCTGCGCCCTGGCCTCCGCCCTCGTCTGCCACGAACACCTCAGCGGTGACCGCGCGGGAGGCAGCGAGCACGTCATCGAGCATCGCGTTCGCGATGCTGGCCCGGACGTCCTCGGGCGCCGGAGCGAGGCGGTGTTTAGCGCTCTCCCCGCGGAAGGGAACAACCACGGTGGGCATGCCGTCGAGAGACTATCCAGCAGTGACAGGGCCACCGCCGGACAACGCCGGGATCCGGGTTACTCCGGCTGGTCGACGGCGGTGCCGGGCCCGCGGGTGTGCCACTCGCGCAGCTCGAACCAGTGTGTGCCGCGGAGCGCCTCGGCGACCTGCGGGTCGGTGTGACGCGCGTAGAAGACGTTGTGGTCGAGATCGGCACAGATCGCCACCGTCTCCAGCGGCACGTCGACGAGCTCGGCGAGCGCCTCTGAGGGCAGCTTCGCCTCGGCGACGGTGTAGTGCATGAACTGAAGCTCCGGAGCGAGCTCCATCAGGTCAGGCCAGTCCGGGCAGGTGCGGGAGCTCATCCGCCGCTCCTTCCAGGCACGACCGGCTGCTCCTTCCGCGCCCGCTCCACGACGTCCGCCAGCGCGCGCACGAACGCCGGGTCGTCGTTCAGCGATTCGATCCGCGCGAGCTCGAGCCCGAGCTCCTGCGCCTTCTCGCGCGCCTCGATGTCGAGGTCCCAGAGGATCTCGAGGTGGTCGGAGACGAACCCGACCGGCGCAACGAGCACCTTGTCCACGCCCTCGGCCCGCAGCCGCTCGAGCTCCTCGAGCACGTCCGGCCCCAACCAGGGCTCGCCGGTCGAGCTCGCGCTCTGGAACGCGAACGACCAGCGCCCGAGGCCCGCACGCTCGGCGACCAGGCGAGAAGTCTCCAGCAGCTGCTCGCGATAGGGGTCGCCGTCGGCGAGGATCCGCTCAGGAAGCGAGTGCGCAGTGAAGACGACCCAGGCGTCGGTCCCGCGCACGCGGTCGGCGAGCACGTCGACGAACGCCGGCTCGTCGTGCCAGCTCTCGACGAGCACGAGCTCGGCCCGGTCGGCCAGCGCCTCCTCCAGCCGCTCGCGGTACCCACCGATCGACAGGCGCGAGTAGTGCGGCGCAAGCACGAGGCCGACGATTCTCGTGGCCCCTGCCGCCAGCGCCGCCTCGACAGCTTCGGAAATCCGAGGCCGCCAGTGCTTCATCCCGACGAAGACCGGCGTGCCGAGCTCCTGCTCCAGCGCCGACCGCTGCGCCTCGGTCACATCGTCGAGCGGTGAGCGTCCGCCGATCCGCCGGTAGCGCTCCGCCAGCTCCTCCACCGCCTCGTCCGAGACCGGCCGGCCGCCCCGCACGTCCTCGAGGTAGGGCCGCACGTCCTCCGGCTCGCGACGGGCTCCCGTACGCCATCAGGACGACCGCGTCGGTCACGCTGCCACCGGCCTCGATGAGTGCACGAGCTCAACGAGGCGGCGCAGGTCGCCAGGATCCGTCTCGGGGAGCACGCCGTGGCCGAGGTTGAAGATGTGGCCCGGGCGCCCGCCAACCGACTCGAGGATCCGCAGGGCGGACGCCTCGACACGCGACCACGGGCCGAGCAGCAGCGCCGGCTCGAGGTTCCCCTGCACGCCGCGTTCGGAGCCGACGAGCTCCCAGGCGCGATCGATCGGGATCCGCCAATCGACGCCGATCACGTCGCCGCCGGCCTCGGCCATCTCCTCCAACAGGTGCGTGGTCCCCGTGCCGAAGTGGATCGTCGGCACGTCGACCGAAGCCAGCACCTGCGCCGAATAGGGCGCGACGAACTCGCGGTAGTCGTCCAGCGAAAGCGCGCCGACCCACGAGTCGAACAGCTGGATCACGTCGGCGCCCTGCGCGAACGCAACCACTGAGGTAGAGCGCGAACGTCGCCGCCAGCTTCTCCATCAGCGCGTGCCAGACCTCCGGCTGGCCGTACATGCACGCCTTGGTCAGCTTGAACTCCCGCGTCGGCTTGCCCTCGATCAGGTACCCGGCCACGGTGAAGGGGCCGCCCGCAAAGCCGATCACCGCCTGCTCGGGCCCGAGCGCCTCGCGCACGAGCCGCACGGCCTCGAGGATGAACGGCACCGATTCCTCCGGCTCCGGCACGGTCAGACGCTCCACGTCCGCGGCCGAGCGCACCGGCTCGGCGATCACCGGCCCGACGTTCTCGACCAGCTCGACGTCCACGCCCATGCCGAGCACCGGCAGCATGATGTCGGCGAACATCACCGCCGCGTCCACGCCGTGGGCGCGCACGGGCTGCAGCGTCACCTCTGCGCAGAGCTCCGGCCGGCGGCAGACCTCGAAGAGCCCGTGCTGCTTGCGGATCTCGCGATATTCCGGAAGCGAGCGGCCCGCCTGGCGCATGAACCAGACCGGCGTTCGCTCGACCGGTTCACGCCGGCAGGCTCGTACGAGTAGCGGATCGGACACGCTCGCCAGCCTAGCCTTCGCCCGTGTGCTCGCCGGCCGGCAACTCCCAGGTGCCGCCCAGGCGGATCGAGCCGCCGCCGGTCGAGTCGCTGCTGAAGACGCTCAGCTCGAGCGCGCGCTCGGCGAAGGCGAGCTCTCCCGCCCCGTCCCCGGCCCTCACGGCCACGTCGACGAAGAAGCGGCCCTCGCGCAGCGGCAGCCCCGGGAAGTGGAGCCGCAGACGCTCGAGCTGCCGGGGTCGAAGGCGCACGCCGTCTACGCTCTGCGACCCCAGCGCCTCGCCACGCGCATCGCGGAAACCGACGATCACGCGACCCTCTTCGAGCCCCTCCTCCGCGTAGAGCCAGATCTCGAGCGCCACGGGCTCACCTTCGGTGAAGCGATCCCGGATCGAGCCGTCGCCGGCGACCGCGCGAACCTCGTGAACCCGGGATGGGCCTTCCACTCCCCCGTTCCCGCGGGCCGAGGCTCTCTGCCGCGGTGCTGAGGATTCGACTGTGGTAGGCACGAACCACGTCCTCCGCAGGCCCGGCTTCGACGCAGCGCCCGTGCTCGAGCATGATCGCCCGGTCACACACGCGCTCGACCGCGGTCTGGTCGTGCGAGACGAAGACGATCGTGCCGCCCCCGCGCTTGTACTCCCAGATCTTCGCGAAGCACTTCTGCTGGAACGCCTCGTCCCCGACCGCGAGCACCTCGTCGAGCAGGAGCACGTCGGGCTGCACATGCATCGCCACCGAGAAGCCGAGCCGCATGTACATCCCGGACGAGTAGGTGCGCACGGGCACGTGCGCGAAGGCCTCGAGCTCGGCGAAGTGGATGATCTCGTCGAGGTGCTCGTCCACGTAGCTGCGCTTGAGCCCGTAGATCGCCGCGTTCAGGTACACGTTCTCGACGCCCGTGAACTCCGGGTGGAAGCCGGCGCCGATCTCGATCAGCGAGCCGACGCGCCCGCCGACCTGGAGCTCGCCGGTCGAAGGCGCGAAGATCCCGGCCAGCAGCTTCAGCAGCGTCGACTTGCCCGAGCCGTTCGGGCCGACGATGCCAAACGCCTCGCCCGGGTGCACCTCGAGGTCGACGTCCTGCAGAGCCCAGAGCTCACGCGTCTGCGGCCGCTCCCGGCGCAGGATCGCCTCCTTCAGGGACCGGTTCTGCGTGAGCCGGATCACGAACCTGCGCCCGAGCCCTCGGCCGCGGATCTCACCCGGTGCGACCGTGGCCGGGCCTCTCATCTCAGAGCTCGATCGCGAGGCGGTCCTCGTAGCGCTGCACCACCCAGAGGCCGAGCAGCGCCGTGAGCGGACCGACGAGGAAGATGTAGGCGAGCAGGGCCGCCCCCGGCACCACCGCCTGGAGCGTGACCGCGCGAATCCCCTCCACGTACGGGGTGATCGGGTTCCCGTACCGGAGCAGGTAGATCAGCGGCCGGTGTTCGGCAGCGCCCGGAAGCTGCTCGAGCCCGTAGAGCACCGGAGTCAGGAAGAACCAGGGCAGGAAGACCACCGCGAGCAGGTGCTCGACGTCGCGGTAGAAGACGTTGGCGACCGAGAAGATCCAGGCGAGCCCGAGCGCCAGGCAGAGCAGCGCCGCGAAGAAGGGGATCACGAGCACGAGCGTCCGAGCCGTCTCCGGCACGACGATCAGGTTCACCGGGATCAGGATCGCGAACATGATCCCGGCCACGAGCGTCTGGGCGAGCACGGCCGCGGTCGGTATCAGCTCGCGCGGGAACCACACCTTCTTGATCAGCTCCGCGCTCGAGATCAACGAGGCGCTGCCGAGCTGCAGCGAGGCCTGGAAGAAGCCCCAGACGGCGAGGCCGGTGAGCACGAACAGCGGGTAGTGCGGGATGTTCCCGGCGGTCTTCCAGAGCACCGAGAAGAGAAGCGTGTAGACGCCCATCATCGCGAGCGGGTAGATGAGCGCCCAGACGATCCCGAGCGCAGAGCCCTTGTAGCGGACGCGAATCTCGCGCCTGAGGAGAGTCCGGAGGAGCTCGCCGTAGCTCGTCAGCCAGCCGAAGCTGGGCAGAGCGGAGCTCCTGGCAGCGGTGTCGACGGCCACGCGGGCAGGATACTCAGCCGCTTACCGTGCTTTGACAGACTGATCTGCCGAATGGCTCCGCTGCGCGTCGGCATCGACGTCTCGTCGCTCGCGCTGACGCGGGCCGGCACGGCGCGCCACATCGAGTCGTTGCTCGAGGCGCTCGAGGACGAGCCGGAGCTCGAGCTGCACCGCTACGAGTTCGGCGGCTCGAGCCGCGCGCTCGTGCCGCTGCGCGATCTCGCCTGGTACTTCGCGGCCCTCCCGGCGAAGGCGCAGCGAGACGGCGTGGACGTGCTTCACTGCCCGACCCACCGCGCTCCGGGGCGCTCGCCGGTCCCGCTCGTCGTCACCTTCCACGACCTGGCCGTCCTGCGCTATCCGGAGACGTTCAACCGCTGGACACGCGCGTACAGCCGGCGAGCGCTCCCGCGCGTAGCGAAGGCGGCGCGGCGGCTGATTGCGGTCTCCGAGTTCACGAAACGCGAGCTGATCGAGGTGCTCGACGTGCCCGAGGAGAAGGTGCGCGTGATTCCGAACGCTGTCGGCCCGCCCTTCGAGAGCGCAGGGCGAGGCGGCCGCGGGCGACTACATCCTCGCGGTCTCGACGCTGGAGCCGCGCAAGAACCTGCCGCGCCTCGTCGAGGCCTACCGGCGGGCTCGCCTGAACGGGCTCGAGCTCCTGGTCGCGGGCGCGCCAGGCTGGGGCGACGTGCGGGTCGAGGGAGACGGGATTCGCCTGCTCGGCGAGGTACAGGACGTCGAGCTGGCCCGCCTCTACCGCGGCGCACGCTGCGTCGCCTACGTCTCGCTCTACGAGGGCTTCGGGCTGCCGATTCTGGAGGCGATGGCGTGTGGAGCTCCCGGTCGTCGCCGGGCGCAACGGGGCTTCCGAGGAGATCGCGGGCAGCGCGGCAGTGCTCGTCGATCCGCTCGACCCGGACGCAATCGCGGCCGGGCTGGCCGAGGCGATTGACCGAGCCGACGAGCTCCGGGCCCTCGGCCTGCAACGAGCGCGCGCCTTCGACTGGCGCGAGGTCGCGGGTGCGACCGTCGAGGTCTACCGTGAGGCCGCTGCGTGAGCCGACCGCTCATCGTGATCGACGCCGACGTGCTCGGGCGGCAGCGCACCGGCGACGAGACATACATGACCGGGCTCTTGCGCGAGCTCGCCTCCTCGGATCTCAGGCTCGCCGCGGTCACACGACACCCCGAGCTCGTCCCGAAGGGCATCGAGCCGATCGAGCTCCAGGCGAGCAGCCAGGTCCTGCGGATGTCAATCGGCCTGCCGCGGCTGTTGCGGCGCCTCCGCCCTGCGCTCGCGCACTTCCAGCACTCGCTGCCGCTCGCCTGCCCGACCCCGGCGGTCGTGACCGTGCACGATCTCTCGTTCGAGCGAGACCCATCGGTGATGGGGCGGCGCGACCGGCTGATCTTCCGAACCGTGGTGCCGCGCTCGGCGCGGCGCGCAGCGCGGGTGCTCGCGGTCTCGGAGCGGACAAAGCGCGACCTGATCGAGCTCTACGACATCCCCGAGGAGAAGGATCGTCGTGACGCCGAACGGAGTCGACCCGGCCTTCACACCCAACGGGCCAAAGGCGGACGGCGAGCCGTACGCCCTCTTCGTCGGCGCGCTCCAGCCGCGCAAGGACGCAACCGCCGCGATCGAGGCGCTGGCGTTGTTGGGCAACGGGGCTCTGCGGTTGGTCGTGGTCGGCCAGGACAAGGGCGGACGCGCCGAGGCCGAGCAGGCAGTCGAGCGAAACGGCCTCGCAGGGCGCGTCGAGTTCCGCGGCCACGTGCCACAGGAGGAGCTCGCCGCGCTCTATCGCGGCGCGGCTTGCCTCGTCTTCCCATCGCGCTACGAGGGGTTCGGCCTCCCGGTGGTGGAGGCGATGGCTTCGGGCACGCCGGTGGTGGCGACGACCGCCGGCGCGCTCCCCGAAGTCGCCGGCGGCGCCGCCATCCTCGTCGAGGAGCGCAACCCGGTCGCCCTCGCGGGCGGGATCGAGCGGGCGATCGCCGACCGGGAGCGGCTCGTCGCCGCGGGCCTCGAGCGGGCGCGGCACTTCACCTGGGCGGAAACGGCACGCCGGACGCTCGAGGTCTACCGGGAGCTTCTGTGAGTGTCGCCGCCATCGTGATCTGGACTCCGGGCGACCCCGATCCGGCCCCGTGCCTCGAGTCGCTCGCGCCGCAGGTGGACGAGCTCGTGCTGGTCGCCAACCCGGGCGGTGCGCCGTTCCCGGCCGGCGCGCGAGTGATCGAGAACGAGCGCACGCTCGGCTTCGGTGCCAACATCAACCGCGGCGTTGCCGCAACGAGCGCGGCATTCGTGGTCGCCTCCAACCCGGACATCGAGGCCACTCCCGGCTCGATCGCCACCCTCCGTGAATTCGCCGAAGCACATCCGCGCGCGGGGATGGTCGGCCCGCAGCTCCGCTATCCGGACGGCCGCTGGCAGCCGTCGCGCCGCAGCTTCCCGACGGTGCGGGGCACGATCGTGCGCCGAACGCCGCTCCGACGCCTGCTCCACCCCGAGCGCCGGCAACGTCGGCACTACCTCCTCGACGAGCGGCCGACCCAGCCAACGCAGTCGGAGTGGCTGCTGGGCGCGTTCCTGTTCCTGCGTCGGGAGCTGCTCGTGGAGCTCGGGGGCCTCGACGAGGGCTACCGCCTCTACGGTGACGACATCGACCTTGCCTACCGAGCACGCAAGGCCGGCTGGGAGCGCTGGTACGTGCCGGAGTCGATCGTGATCCACCATCACCAGGCCGTCACCGACCGCCGCTTCCTGACGCGGCGCACGCTCTGGCACTGGCGCAGCATCGCCCGCTTCGTCCGCAAGCATCCCGAGAGCCTGCGAGCGCTCTGAGTACGCTTGCGCCCATGTCTGAGCGGGCTCCAGGAGTCAACGTCGTGGGCTTCTTCAAGGCCGAGTTCGGCCACGGAGAGGCGGCGAGGCGCATCGTCGCCGGGATCGAGCAAGCGGGGATCCCGTTCTCGACGGTCACCATGCGTGCGCCTCACCACCGCGAGCGACACGCCTTCGACGAGCGCTCCTCCGCCGAGGTCTACGGGACGAACGTCGTCTGCCTCAACCCGGAGCACATCCTGGAGTTCGCCGAGGCCGGCGGCCGGGACCTGCTCGCAAGCCGGTACACGATCGGCGCCTGGTGCTGGGAGGGCAGCCGCTTTCCTCCTTCACTCCACGGCGCTTTCAGGCTCGTCGACGAGATCTGGGTCGCGAGCGAGTTCGTCGCCGGGCTGATCTCGGCGGAGACCGAGAAGCCCGTGCTCCGGTTCCCGATGCCCGTGGAGGTGCGCGACCCGCCGAGCTCTGTCGCGGAAGGATCTCGGCCTCCCGGACGACCGCTTCGTCTTTCTCTTCGTCTACGACTTCTTCAGCACGCTCGAGCGGAAGAACCCGCTCGGCCTGATCGAAGCGTTCAAGCGCGCCTTTCCGCCGGGCTCGGGCCCAATCCTCGTCCTGAAGAGCATCAACGGCCGCAAGAAGCGCGAGGAGCTCGAGCGCGTGCGGGAGGCTGCGGCCACGCACCCCGACATCCGCGTCGTCGACGAGTTCGTCGCGGCGGAGCACGTGCAAGGGTTGACGGCGCTCTCTGACTGCTACGTCTCGCTCCACCGCAGCGAGGGCTTCGGCCTCACGATCGCCGACGCGATGGCGTACAGGAAGCCCGCCATAGCGACCCGCTACTCGGGCAACTTGACCTTCATGCACGACGACAACAGCTACCTCGTCGGTGCCGGCCTCGCGACGGTGCCGCCAGGCATCCCGAACTACCCGGCCGGAAGCGTGTGGGCGGACCCGAACCTGGACGAGGCGGCGGCGCTGATGCGGCGAGTCGTCGAGAACTCCGAAGAAGCAGGTGCGCGCGCCGCGCGCGGACGGGACACGATCGTCGAGGAACATTCGCTCGACCGAATGGCCGAGTTCGCCGGACAGCGCCTGGCGGAGGTCGCGGAGCTGGAAACCGACCGCACCTCAGCCGAGACTCCGGCCGAGCTCGCCGAGCAATTCCTCATCCAGGGCCCGTCGGTTCCTTGGGACGTGCCGTCCGCCCGGCTCGGGCCGCTCGGAGTCTATGCGCGCAAATTTCTCCACCGGTTCCTGCGCCCATACCTCCTCCGGCAGCGCGAATGGGAGTCGGCGGTGGTCGACGCCCTGCGGCAAAGCGAGGTGATCGCGGAACGTCACGCACAGCGTATCGCCGAGCTCCTTGACCTCCGCGAGCGCTTCGATCACCTCGAAGCTCAGCTCTATGCTCGGCCGTACGCTGCCGAATTGCATGAAGAGTTGGCAGGCGCGGCAGCCGAGTACCGGAGCTTCGAGGACGTGTTCCGCGGCCCGGAGGAGCGGATCCGTGAGTTGCTTGTCCCTTACGTCGACCTTCTGCGCGAGCCACGAGCCCGTGCTCGACGTGGGCTGCGGACGAGGCGAGCTGCTCGACCTCCTGCGCGAGGAAGGGATCGAGGCCCTGGGCGTCGACATCGACGAGGGCATGGTCGAGCGATCGCGCGAGAAAGGCCACTCGGTCGAGCTCGCTGACGCCGTCGACTACCTCGAGCGCCAGCCGGACGAGAAGTTCGGCGCGATCGTGGCCATCCACGTGATCGAGCACCTCCCCTACGAGGACCTGCTGCGGTTCCTCGAGCCTCGCGCGTGAGAAGCTCGCCCCGGGCGGCTTGCTGGTCGTCGAGACCGTCAACCCCCATTCGCTCCAGGCGTTCAAGACCTTCTGGACCGACCTGACCCATCGCGCGCCAATCTTCCCCGAGGTCGCGGCGGCGCTCGCCACGATCCAGGGCTTCGCGTCCGTGCGGGTGATCTTCCCGCGAGGCACCGGCGACGACGACGTCGACCTGCGCGAGGAGACAGAGTACGCGGTCGTCGCAGTGCGCTAGCGGTTCGAGACCGGCGGCCCGTTCGGCGGCCGGTAAACGACCCGCACGAACCTGATTCCGAGGCTGCGCGTGTCGCCGTTCTTGATCGTCGCGCCGGGGACAGCGGTCGGAGATACGCCGTAATTCACGCGACAGATGCGGTCCTGGTCCGGCACGACCGGTACGGTGAACGGCACGTAGAAGTGTCCCGGCCGGACAACCTTCTTGTAGAGCTTCTTCCCGACGGTGGCCGTGATCGTCTGGGGGAACGGATGGCTCAGGGGATCGCTCGTCAGCCGGACCGTCACCGTCCCGCCGGTACAGCGGTACTGGGTGTATCCGCACCGTCGCCCCAGACCAAAGGTCCGGATAGAGCCCCACGAGCTCCGCACGCACCTTGATCGGGCCGTCGACGCGGTAGACAGTCATCCCGAGCCCCTCATCCCGAGCTACCGGCGTACCGGCGACGATCATCGAGGGATCCGCCAGAACGTACTTCGCGCGGATCGGCTGATTCGTGAACGTCACGGCCCCGCTCGGCTCCAGAACCACGGTTCCTTGCGGCAGCCCGTCCGGCGAGCCGGCGAAGTTGTAGATGTAGCCGACGCTGCGGTTGAAGAACTCGTTGTCCCAGAGCGTCACGTATGCCGCCCGGCCCGACCACAAGGCCGCAACGTCGGGCTTCGTGCCGACCGCGCGCTCGATCCAATCTCGTTTCGCCTGAATCCCGCCCAGGAGCGCCTGCGTCGATGCGAGCTCAGTCCGTCGGTGCACAGGCCCGTTCGCAACCACGAACGCCAGAAACACCACCGCAGGCAAGGCCATCCCGAACCGCGGCGGCGTCAGCAAGAAGAGCGCCGCAGCGACAACGGCGCCCGCGATGATCAGCGTCTGGAGTTGCGGCGCCGCGACGATGTGACGGTCGAGCACGCTCTGCAGCGGCAGCAGCGAGAAGGCGTCGTTCGCCGCCGAGGCCCCGATGAAGGAGCCAAACGGCATCGCCCCGATGCAGGCGACGGCGAGCATCGCCGCCACCGCCGCCGCCGTCCGCCTGCGCCAGAGAAGCCCACCCCCGACACACGCGACCAGGGCAACGAGAAACAGCGGATCGAGGTACATCATGTTGCGCTCCTCGATCCGAAGCGCATACGGCGTCGAGGCGAACGCCGCGACTCCGATGAGAACCCAGGTCGCGCTCGAGAGCGCGACCACGGCGAACAACCTGCAGCTTGCGATTGGGCTCACGCGGATCGAGGCCGGCGAAGATGACGAGTAGCAGCGCGGCAAACGGAATCACCGCGAGCGAGAACGCGAGCTCGCCAATGTGGTACACGAGCCAGTGACTGACCCTCGTGACCGAGTAGTGCTCGGCGCTGAGGCTCGAGTAGGGGCCGAACAGCGCCTCTCCCCAGGTCTTGCCCCTGACGACGAGCTCGAGCACGAGGAATCCGCAGGCGCCGGCCGCGAAAATCAGCCAGGTGACCAGGTATGGGCGGGCTGCGCGGACGAGCGCGCGTCCGAACGACCGGTCTCGGTCCACGATCGCGTCGAGAATCGTCACGAGAACGAGTGCCGAGATCAGCGCAGGCAGCAGCATGAGCGCCTGCGGACGAGTGAAGTACGCGAGCAGCAGCAGCGCGATCGCCCCGAGCTGACGCATCACCGTCGGGGCTTCGAGCATCCGTAGCATTGCCCAGCACCAGAACGCGAAGATCGGGAGGAAGGCGTTCTCGGTCATGATCCCGGCCGTGTAGGTGAGAGCCGGATGCGCGACGACGAGAAGCGCTGCCGTCAGCGCCAGCCAACGGCCCACGAACCGGCGCGCGATCAGGTAGGTCGGCACCGCGGCCAGCGACATCACGACGCAGTTGATCGCCTTCATCACCGCGTACGCAGCGGGGACGTTCGAGGTCAGCGCGTACGCGGGCGAGAGCAGCACCGGATAGACGAAGCCGAAACCTTCCCGTCCGGGGATATGGCGGATCGCGAAGTGCCCCGTCATGCCGAAGCTCTTGGCGAGCTCCGCGTAGAGCAGCTCGTCGGTCCAGGTCCACGGCGACGGGTACCCGCGGGTGAGGATGAAGCGAACGACTGCGGAAAGGGCCACCAACCCACCGACCAGGAGCCAGACCGGCAGCGCGTCGACTCGCTCGAGGACGCTAGCGCGCCCCGGGTGAGCGGTGCCTCGAGCCCCGCCGACGCTTGCCGAATCGGCGCCGACGGGCTCGTGGCTTCCGTCGAGATCCCTTGTCAAACCACCGCCCTCACCTGTCGGTGCGTTTCCGCCTCGCGTTCGGGCAGACGACTCTCGAGCAGGGCCAAACGCTGCGCGAGGATCCGGTTCTCGTCGGAGAGCTTCGAAATCACGGTGGAGTAGTGGAGCAGGACGACCAGCACGAACAGGGACGCGAGCACGAACAAGGCGGACGGCGGATAGGAGATGCCGATCAGGTCTGCAAGCCTTGCGAGCGCCCCGCGCCAGGCCGCGAGGACGAAGATCACCACGCCAGTCAGCAGCCAGAGCAGGGCATATCGCTCTTGCAACCGCCGGCTGCGGATCAACTCGAAGATGACGAGCAACAGGATCACCGCAGCAATTGCGGCGGTGATGGAGACTCGGAAGGGCGTCATGGCTCCTCCAACGGAGTGGAATAACGGCGGAACAGGCCGATGAAGAGGGCAAGCAGGACCTTCACCATGTAGTAGACCGAGCGCAGCGCGGTGATCGACGAGTTGCCCGTTTCCCGGACCCGCATCTGCACTGGCACCTCGACCATGGTCAGGCCGTGGCGGGCAACCAGAACGGTGGCCTCGACCTCCGGATAGTCGTGCGGATAGTCCGCCGCGAAGAGCCGGATGGCTTTCCTGTTCGCCGCCCTGAACCCTGACGTGGTGTCCGTGACTCGCGCGCGCACCATCAGTGAGACGACCGCGGCGAACAGATGGATGCCGACGCGCCGAATTCGGGTTCCGCGATAACCGCCGCCGGCCGCGAACCTCGTACCGACGACCATGTCCGCTTTGCCCTCGAGGATCGGCTCGACCAGTCGCACGATCTCGCTGGGGTCATGTTGGCCGTCGCCGTCGACTTGGATGGCGATGTCGAAGTCGTTGTTCCGCGCGTACTGGTATCCAGTCTGGACGGCACCACCGATTCCAAGGTTGAACGGAAGGCCCAGGACCTCAGCCCCGTGCTCGGCGGCCACGATCGCGGTGCGATCGGTGGAGCCGTCGTCAACCACGACCACGTCCAGCTCCGGGTCGGCTGCGCGAATCTCTGTGATCACGGAGCCGATCGAGTGCTCCTCGTTCAGAGCCGGGACGATTACGATCTTCCGCACGCCGGCGGTCTGTCGTGCCCCGCGCGCCGGCTCGCGGTGTACGAGCTGCTCCGCCATGTCCCCTGAGAGTACCGCGCCAACGTCCGCGCACGGCCGGCTGTAGCCTGTCGCCCCACAATGAGGGCTGTGATCCTGGCGGGGGGCCTCGGTATGCGGCTGCGCCCGTACACGACGATCCTGCCCAAGCCGCTCGTGCCGATCGGCGACCGGCCGATCCTCGAGCACATCCTTCTCCGGCTGTACGGATCCGGCGTGCGGACGGTCGACCTGTGCGTGGGACACCTCGGGGAGCTGATCCAGGTCTACTTCTCTCAGACCGAGGGATTGCCTACCGATCTCGAGCTGCGCTGGCACTGGGAGGAGGAGCCGCTCGGGACAGCCGGGGCATTGCGGCTCGTCCCGGGTCTCGGGGGCACGTTCATCGCGATGAACGGTGACGTGCTGACGACGCTTGATTACGGCGAGCTCGTGCGGTTTCACGACTCGAACGGAGCCGCCCTAACCGTCGCGACCCACGCCAGACGCGTGGACATCGATCTCGGTGTGATCGAGGCCGACGGCGACCGGATCGTCGGCTACCGCGAGAAACCGCGTCTCGACTACGACGTCAGCATGGGCATCTACGTCTACGACGAGCGGGCCCTCGCGCATCTGCCGGCCGAAGGCGCCTGCCAGTTCCCGGACCTCGTGCATCGGCTGCTCGACGCCGGCGAGAAGGTCGCCGGTTATCGCAGCGAGGCGGAATGGTTCGATATCGGCACCCCGGAAGAGCACCAGCGGGCCGTCGAGGCATTCGAGAACGCACCGGAGGTCTTCGGCGCTTGAGCGACGCGGAGCTCGACCGGATCCGCACGGAGTACCGAGCTCGCGACGCCGCCGGCGACAGCCCATACCGTTGGGACAACCCCGGTTACGTCTCGTACGTGCAGGGTCTCGAACGCTCGTTGCTGCGCGCGTTCGACGACGCGGGAGTGTCGCTGGCAGACGCTCGCGTGCTTGACGTCGGCTGCGGCAGCGGCTACTTCCTCAACCGTCTGCGTGAGTACGGTGCCGGAGAGGCGCACGGGATCGACCTGATGGAGGATCGAGTAGCGGAAGGCCGGAAGCGCTACCCGGCGCTCCAGCTTCACGTCGGCAGCGCGACGGAGCTGCCATTCGAGGACGGCGAGTTCGATCTCGTCACGCAGTTCACGTGTCTTTCCTCGATTCTCGACGACGACGTGCGCCTTGCTGCGGCGCGCGAGATGCAGCGAGTCGCCGGCGGTTGGGTGCTCTCGTTCGACATGCGCGGGCTGCGTCGACCCGGCGCGCGGCGGGCGCGCCGGGACGCCGACCGTCCCGCTCGACGAGCAAGAGCTGCGGCGGCTATTCGGCGAGCCCGTGCTACTGCGGAAGGCGAGCCTTGCGTTCGACTCGCGCAGATGGCCGGCCGCCATGACCTCGCGGCACGGATGCTGGGGACGCTGCCACTCCTGCGGAGCCATTTGCTCGGTCTCTGGCAAGCGGCCGAGTGAGCAAGACGCCGTCGAGTGCGGAGGCCGCCGCCTACTACCAGGGCTTCTCATTGGACGCCGGCGCGGAAGATGGCGTCGGGACAACGGCCGCCACCTCCGAATCCGCCAGGAACTCGCTCGCCTGCTCGGCGCGGCACGGGGCCTCCGCGTCCTCGACGTGGGCTGCGGCGCGGGCGTGCTGACGAGCGATCTGTGCGCTACGGGGACGTCACCGGAACCGACTTCAGCGAACCTGCGATCGCCTTCGCCGCCGAGATGGAGCCGCGGGCAACGTTCGTCGCCGGGCGTTTTCAGGAGCTCGAGCTCGGCGGCGGCTTCGACCTGATCACGCTCTTCGACGTCCTCGAGCACGTCCCGCCAGAGGAGCGGCCGGATCTCTTCTCGCGCCTCGACGGCTTGCTCTCGCCGCAGGGCTGGCTCGTCCTCACGACCCCGCACCCCGCCTACACGCGCTGGTTACACGAGCACGAACCGGAGCTGCTGCAGATCGTGGACGAGCCCGTGATGCCGGACGAGGTGATCGCGCTTGTGGCGGTGCACGACCTCGACCTCGTGGACTATCGCGCCTACGACGTCGACCGGGCGGGGGCGCGCCAGTATCAGCTCCTTGCTTTTGCACGTCCGGCCGAGAAGCCGCACGCATTCCCGGCGGGCGGAGCCTGGCGTCGCCTCGCAGCGCGGATCGCCGCGCTTCCTTTCAAGCCGTTCCAGCTGCTGCGCCGCCTTGCGCAGGCGCTCCGGCTATGGCGCGCGGGCCGTGGGAGAGCGGCTCGCTGGGTGCTCGGCCGGGGCGGCTCGACCCCCGTTCAGAGCGAGCGGTAAACGTCGTCCCAGACGCGGCCAACCGCGTCAAGCGACCAACGCTCTGCAGCGCTTCGCGCGATCGCAGCGCGGTCGAACCGCGAGTACTCCTCGAGCACGCTGTCCAGTGCGGTCGCGAGCGCGTCCGGGTCGCCGGGCGGGACGGCTCGCCGTCGCCTCCAACCGCTCCCTCGACGCCGCCGACGCACGTCGCCACGACGGGCAGCCCCGAGCAGAGGGCCTCCAAGAGCGCGACCGGGAGGTTCTCGCTCAGGCTCGAGAGCACGAACACATCAGCAGCACGCAGCGCCTCCGCGACTTCCGCGGGCGCCGCCGACCCGGTGAAGCGGACCCGCTCGTCCGCCCCGAGCTCGGCCGCGAGCCGCTTCAGGCTGGCCGTGAGCGGCCCTTCGCCGATCAGCTCCAGAGTTAGCGTGGGCCGCCGCTCCGCGATCTGGGCAAAGGCACGTAGGAGGAACTCGAGGCCTTTCTTCTCCTCGTGGAAAGCCACGTTGACGAGCCGCGCAGGCTCCCGGCTGGCCGCCGGACCGGGGTGAAAGACGCTGGTGTCGACCGCGTTCGGAACGATCCGGAAGCGGGCGTGAATGCCGTGGCGCTCGATCGCCCGCTGCAGCTCCTCGTTGACGGGGCAGACCAGCGCCGCGCGACGAACGCGATCCGGGCTCGCCTGAGCGCGCCCCGCGTGATCGTGTCGCGCGGCCACTCCGTGGAGTGCTCGGTGATCACGACCGGCCGGCGCAGGAGTGCGCCCGCGATGGTGGCGATCCAGGCCATCCAGTGAACGTGGGCATGCAGGACTTCCACGGGCGTCCCCTCGCGGGCGAGGCGCCGCGCGACGGCGAGGAGGCCGGGCAGGAAAGCGACCGTGCCGTCCGGGCCGGTAGGCGAGCCGCAACACCCGCAGCTCGCCGTCGCGATCCTCCGTCAGCGAGAAGAGGCCCCTGACCCCGGCACTCGGCCCTTCGTCGACGACCACTACTACTCGGTGGCCCTGGGCCGCCGCCGCGCGCGCGTGATCACGCACGAAGATGCCGGCCAGCGGCCGCTCGGCCGTCGGGTACCACGCGGGCAGTACGAGGACGGTGCTCAGCTCGGGGCCGTCGGCTTGCGACACACCGCGATCTCGGTGGCGGGACCTCCCGCAGCAGCCGCGTCAGCGCCAGATCGAGCGGGAAGAGCAGCGCGCCGACGGGTTCGCAGTGCGGGACCATGGCGAGCCAACAGGTTCACGCCCGTCCACGATTCTCGAGGAAGCGGCTGCTCGAGTCGATCGCGTATTCATCAGCACGAAGAGCGGCCGCCGGGACTCGAACACCAGGCCTGCGTTCTCCAGCAGCCGCCGATCTCCTCGAGGCTCCGATCGACCTCGTGCCGGGCGCGGCCGGTGTCCCGGTGCAGGAAGTTCTCGGTCAAGACGAGCAGGCCGCCAGGGGCAAGCAGCGCGGCGAGATTCCGAATCGCGCGTGCGTAGCCCTCGTCGTCGACGATGTGAAAGAGCACGTCCATCGCCGAGATCGCCTCGAAGGCGCCGAGATCAGGGGTAGGACCGAGGAGAGGTCGAGCTGGTGGAAGCTGTGCTCCGGGTAGCGCTCGCTCAGACGCTCGACGGCGAAGGCGGTCAGATCGGAACCGGTGATGTCGACGACGCCGAGCTCCCGCCAGCGCTCGACGTAGAAGCCTGTCCCGCTGCCCACGTCGAGCACCCGCGACCCCGGGCCGACGCGGCCGCGCAACGCTCTGAGGAAGGCCCGCCGGCGGACGGCGTACATCCAACGGTTGATACTCCTCGCCCATGCCCAGCCAGCCGACCCCGCGAGCGAGTAGGTCTCCTCGAGTCTGGTCGACCAGTACTGTTCCGGGTCGAATTCGGCGCTCACGGCCGCGCCACGTTAGCCGAGGAAGCGATCGCGAGCCAGGCCGGCCGCTAGGCGGTAGTCGACCAGATCCTCGCGCCGCGGCACGAAACCCTCGCGAGCCCGATGTCCGTCACACGTCGGAAGAAGCCAAGCGCCAGCACCGCGGCTAGCCCGTAGGAACGAAGAGGCTATGGCGGCCCCCCACTCGTCGAATAACGGGATCAGCGTGAAGTAGAGCGCAAGCGTCAGCGGCACCGAGATCGTGCTGATGTAGAGCGAATACCGGGGAAAGCCTCGACCCGAGATCGCGGACGAGAGGACCTTGGCGATGCCGAGCATGAGACTCCGGGCAGCAGAACGAAGCCGAGCTTCGTGGTCTCCGCGAACTTCTCGCCGTAGAGCAGCGGGACGGCGACGAGAAGCAGCGCGCAGATCAGAGCGTGCCGGCAGGGTCAGCAAGACGCTGTGACGGACTGCCTTGGCGAGAGCGGCGTCCGACTCTTGGCGCTCACCTCTCCGATCACTGCCGACTCGTCAAGGCTCGCCACGCGAGGGAAGAGCACCGTCCCGAGCCCTTGCGGCAATACCCAGGCGATGCTCGTCAGGGTCAGCGCGACGGAGTAGATCACCGACGTCTCGCGCGGTGGCGAAGCCGCCGAGGATCAGGATGTCGAAGCGGTAGTTGATCTGCTGGAGGAGATTCGCCCCCCAGCTCTGGAGCCCGAAACGCAGCCGCGCGCCAAGGACCGGCCCTGGTCGACGACCGTGTCGCGGCGGGCCTCCCGGGTAGCAGCAGAGCGCCGGTACAGCCGCGCCGACCAGGGCCGCCGCAGGAAGCCCGATCACCGCACCGGTGAGACCGAACGGAATGGCTAGGCCGGCTCCGACCAGCAGCAACATGGCCGAGTGCGATATCTCGAGCGCCGCATAGCCCTCGTAGCGCTCGCGCGCAAGCATGATCGCGTCAGCGAACTGGTAAGCGAGCAGCGGCGGGAGGCTGGCCAGTGCGACCACCATCAGACCGATGCCGACCCCCTCGAAGACCGAGCTCCGCGTGAGCACGAATACGGCCAAGCCGCCAAGAAAACCGATGAGGCCGAGCACGAGCGCGGCGAGGTAGCTGGTGCGGAAGACCTCGCGCACGGACCAGCGGCGGCGGCTGACCTCATAGGTGATACCGGCGGTGAGCCCCAGCGAGACGAACATCCCCGCGATGCTGGTGAGCGTCAGCAACAGGGCGAAGTGGCCGTTGCCCGAGGGGCCGATCGTGCGCGCGAGCACGATGCTGAGCGCTCCGCCGGCGATCAACGGCCCGCCTTGCACGAAGACCGACAGGGCGGCGCCGCCGCCGAGATGGCGGCGTGGCTCCTCATCTCGGCCCGTCCAGCACAGAGCGATAGAGCTCGTCGATTCGCGCCGCCGAGGCCGCCAGGTCGAGCTCGGCGAGCGCCAGCGCGCGTCCTTCGTCTCCGAGCCGCTCCGCAAGCGAAGCATCGCCGAGTACGAGGCTGACGGCCTCCACGAGCGCCGCGTGCCTCCAAAGGGACGAACAGCGCGCTCGCGCCCGTGCGCCAACTCGTCGCGCGCCCAGGGCAGGTCCGAGACTACGACCGGACGGCCACAGGCGAGGGCCTCCCAAACGCTTCGTGGTGAGCTGTCGCTCGACGGATCGGCGACGACGACGTCGGCCGCACGGTAGACATCGGGCATCGTCCACCGGGCCTCTTCCGATTGTCGTCACAGCCTCGCCGAGGCCGAGCCGGTCGATCGCAGCTCGCACCTCCGGCGGCGTGGTTTCCAGGGTGTCTTGAACAGCAGCCGGCGTCGGGCCGTTGGGCTTCACTCGCGCAAAAGCCTCGAGCAACAGTCGTGGGTTGTAGACGCGGTCGAAACCACGCACGCTGACAACGAGGGGGCCGTCGTGCGCGAGCCCCAGAGCCTTGCGCGCAGCGACCTTGTCGCCGGGCGAAAACCGGTCGAGATCGAGCCCCCAGCGCAAAACCTCGACTGGAACGTCGCGGCCGGCGAGCGCGCGGGCAGCGCGTGCAAGGTTCGCAGATGAGGCAAACACGAGGTCCGCTCCGTCGAGTGCACGCTTCGACCTGCGCCGGCCGAAGCCTCGTAGAAGCAACACGTCCGAGCCCCATGCGGAGCAGACGAGCGGCCTGAGATTTTCTCGCGCTGCCATCCAACCGAACTCGGGAAGCCAGTGAGCATGGACAAGATCTGGCGCGACCTGCGTCTGCAACGTCCTTTAGCGCGCGGCTCATACGCAAGCCTCGTAGACCCGGCGGGCCGGCGGTTGGCAGTCGGTGAAGATTCGAGGTCGCCTCTGTCTCGGGCCACTGCGGCGCACTACGACCTGCCAGATGGACGTCGTGCCCTGCAGCTGCGAGCGCCTCAACCCAAGCGACCACGTGAGGCGAGTTCAGCCAGCCGGCGACGAGCACACGGAGCCGATCAGCCACGTCGTGCCTCCTCGAGCACCCCTGCGAGCTTCGAAGCGCTCACGCGGCGCGAGTAGTGCTCCAGCGTGCGGCGGCGAACCTCCTCCTGGTCGGGGAGGCCGTCCTCCTCCCACCGATGCCACAACGTCAGGATCGCCTGTTCGATCGCCTTCTGGTCGTGCGGGTCGGCGACCACGCCTGCGTCCCACTCGCGCACGAGCCGGCTCGCGAGATTGTCCGGATGCGCAAGACACAGAAGAGGGCGGCCCGAGGCCAGGTACTCGAACACTTTCCCCGACGGGGCGAGGCTCGAGCTCGGCACGTAGAGCAACAAAGCGGTTGCGGCGGACATTTCGGCCACCGCCCGCGCGTGCTCGACATAGCCGATGTTCTCGACCCGGATGCCGGGAGGCGGCTTGAAGCCTTCGAGCCACGTCGAGCCTACGAACCGAACCTCCACCCGCTCGCCGTCGATCACGCCACGAGCGACCAGGTTCGCCAGCGCGTCCAATACCGGGCTGGGATCGCGAATGCCGTAGATCGTGCCGACGTAGGTGAGCACGAAACGATCGGCGTGCGGCCCAGACGAAAGAGCAGGAAGGTCGGCCTCGTCGACGCCGTTGACGATCTCGACACGGCGCGGATCGTCATGCGGCAACCCCGCGAGACGGAAGTAGTCAGCCGCGACCACTACTCTCCGCGCGCGGCTGGTGATCGCGCGCTCGGCACGCGCTGCGAGCGCTGACAGCATGCGTGGCTGGCCGGCGCGATGCGCATCGGCCGCCCACTCGTCCCGGAAATCCGCCACCCAGGGGATCCCCGTTAACCGATGAATGATGAGCGCGGCGAAGTGCGCACCCTGTGGAGGGGAGGTCGAGTAGAGGATGTCCGGCCGGTCTCGCCGAACGGCCCGCAACCCGGCCACGAGGGCAAACGGCGCCCACCCTAGTCCGCCGTCCGGCCAAGTCACCCAGGCGAACGAGCGCTTCAAACGCAGCCGGTAGAACACCAGCCCGACCCAATGAGCGAGCGGGAGGGCGTGCGTGCGGACCACGCGCGTCGCCGCCGGTACCTCCTGCAGCAACGACGGGTCGCGCGCCGGGTAGTGGCGGGAGCGCGTCGAGACGACGGTTGCGTCCCAGCCAAGAGGCTCTAGATATCGCACGAACTTCAACGTGCGCTGGACGCCCCCGCCGCCGATCGGCGGAAAGACGTACGCGAGCACGAGCACTCGCCGCCGGGCGCCGTCCATGAAGCTGAACCTAGCGAACGCATAACCTGGCGCCGTGGCCGAACGCACGGTGCTCGTCGTCTCGCAGCGCCCCCTCGATCTCGGCGGCGGCGGCAGTGCCCGTTGGCGGCATCTTCGTGGCGCGCTCCACCAGCACGGCTGGCGGGTCGTGGAATGCAGTCCGCGCGTGGGCCTAACAGCCGACGAGTCGAGCATTGACCCCAAAGCCGCCTGGTTGGCAGCGCGACGGGCAAAGGTGATGGGGGTTGCGGGCCGGATCCTGGATCCGTTCACGCGGCTTTTGGGGGTGAAGCCCGAGGCGCTCGCTTTGAACAACTTCTGGGCACTGTCCGGCCGCCGTCTCGTCCGGTCGGCGATCAGGCGGGAGCGGCCAGACGTGGTCGTGGCTACGGCCCCTCCGCCGAGCGCCTTGCTCGCCACTGCCGCCACGGCGGGCGAGGTGCCGCTCGTCGCCGAGTTGCGCGACCTCTGGGCCGGCAATCCCTACTACGACCGAGGCGGCTCGATCCTGCCCGGGCTACAGCGGCGGGCGCTCAGTCGCTCCGCGGCGGTCGTCACCGTTACGGAGGGCTGCCGTGACGGCTTGCTTGCCGTCGATCCGGAGGTCGAACAGCGTCTACACGTCCTGCCCAACGGCTTCGACCCCGCACTCCTGACGAAGCGCTCGCCACCAGGGGCACATGAAGGCCCGCGAACGCTGATTCACGCCGGCGCGCTCTACGGGGATCGAACGGCCGAGTCACTGCTCGCCGCAATGGCCGCGCCCGGGTTGCGCGGTCGCGTCCGGCTGGAACTTCTGGGAGTGATCGATCCACGAACGCGTCGCCTCCTCACTCGTACCGGCATCGAGGTGAGAGTCGAACCAACCGTGAGCGTCGAGCAGGCGATCGAGCGAGTGCTCGCGGCCGATATCGCCGTGGTCATCAATGCTCCAGGCACGGGAGGCGACATGGCGCTTCCCTCGAAACTCTTCGAGGCACTAGCGCTGGGGCGACCCGTGCTCGCCCTCACCGGGGCGGCCAGCGACACCGCGCGACTCCTGGAGCGGGTTGGGCACCAGGCCGGGCTCGCACCGCCGGACGACCCTGTCGCGATCGCTGCCGCCCTGGAACGGCTCCTTACGAATCCCCCGGCACCGGTCGATCCCGAGGCGCTGGACGAGTACAACCGCGACCGGATCGCCGCCCGCTACGCGGCGCTGCTCGAGGAGGTCGCGACGCGCTCGAGCAGCGATACGAGCTCCGGCACGACAGTCTCGCGGCGATAGGCCGCGGCGAACTCGCGCCCCGCCTCGCCGAGCTTGCGGGCGCGCGCGGGATCGCGTAAGAGCGCGAGCAACGCGTCCGCCGCCTCCCCGGCGCTGCCGTCGGTGACGATCCCCGCGACGCCGTCGACCTGCGGCAGCCCGCAGCCGGGCGAGAGCACGACCGGCGTGCCGCAGGCGAGCGCCTCCAGCACGGTGATCGGCAGCCCCTCGCTCGCCGAAAGGAGCGCGAACACCTGCGCCGAGGCGAGCGCGCGGCCCTTGTCCTCCTCCGGAATCAGGCCGCGGAAGGTCACCCCCTCACCCGCCAGGGCACGCAGCTCCTCACCATGCTTGCTCGGCGCGCCGATCACCTCGAGCCGAGCCTCGGGCAGCGCCTCCCGCACCCGCGCGAACGCCTCGAGCAGCACGTCGATCCGCTTGATCGGGTGCAACTGCCCGAGGTAGATGACGGTCGGGACCTCTGCCCGCGGGATCTGGGGCGGCTCGGGCAGGTCGAGGGGCGGAGGCATCGGGAGCAGACGCGCCGGGTCGGCGCCCTGAGCGAGGTATTCCTCGCGCTCGTTCTCGGAGAGATAGAGGCACAGCGCCGCCTCGCGCACGGTTCGCCGCCCCCAGAGCGCCAGGAACGCGCGCTTCGCCGCGGGCCGCCCTCGCTCCGGTGCGGTCGGCAGCGTGCCGAGCGCCTCGAGCACGTACGGCACGCCTTCGCGTCCGGCAGCACGAGCGGCAAGGACGCTCACGGCCGAGTACACGTCCAGCAGCAGGACGACGTCGAACTCATCCACGTGCTCCCGGAGCCAGCGGCGCAGCCCACGAGGCAGCGGAGCGTTGGTCGCGGCGAGCCGCTGCGAGACGTTGCGGAACCGAATCACCCGCGCTCCAGCCGGCTCGGCCGGCGCATACGCCGGCACGCGGGATTCAAGATCCAGTGCGTCTGTCGTCGCAACCGTGACCTCGTGGCCGGCTTCCAGGGCGCCCTTCACCGTCGCGACCGCCGCGGTCACCGTTCCGCCGAAGGCGCGCGCCGGCGCGAACCAGGGGACACACACGAGCAGCCGCATTCTGAGTAGATTGCCTGCCCGGTGGCCCCGAAGAGCGCGCAAATGAACTCGAAGGCCTGGTCAGGGCGTCCCGTGCTCGTCACCGGGGCCGGCGGCTTCATCGGCAGCCATCTGGCCGAGACTCTCGCCAGGGCCGGCGCGAGCGTGCGCGCATTCGTCCGCTACAACTCCCGCGGCGACTACGGATGGCTCGAGCGCGCGGAGCCGGATGTCGCACAGGAGATCGAGGTCTTCCGGGGCGACCTCGCCAATCCGGAAGCCGTCACCGGCGCGATGGCCGGGCGCGAGGTCGTCTTCCATCTGGGCGCGCTGATCCCGATTCCCTACTCCTACCGGCATCCCCGGGAGTTCGTGACCGCCAACGTCGAAGGCACGCTGAACGTCCTCGAAGCCGCGCGCCGCGAGGAGCCAACCCGCGTCGTCCACACCTCCACGAGCGAGGTCTACGGAACCGCGCAGACGGTTCCGATCGACGAGGAGCACCCGCTCCACCCGCAGTCGCCGTACGCGGCGAGCAAGGTCGGCGCCGATCAGCTCGCGCTCTCCTTCCAGCGCTCGTTCGGCACCCCGGTCGTCATCGCGAGGCCGTTCAACACCTACGGGCCGCGCCAGAGCGCGCGGGCCGTGATCCCGACGATCGTCACGCAGGCGCTCTCCCGCGACGTGATCGAGCTCGGCGCGACCGACCCGACGCGCGACTTCCTCTTCGTCGAGGACACGGTGCAGGGGGTGATTCGCTGCGCCGAGGCCGACGGCGTCGAGGGCGAGGTGATCAACCTCGGCACGGGAGTCGAGGTCTCGATCGGCGAGCTCGCGCAGCGCGTGTTGAGCCAGCTCGGCAAGGACGTGCCGATCGCGGTCGACGAGGAGCGGCTCCGCCCTGCCGACAGCGAGGTGGAGCGGCTGGTCGCGGGCACGGCGAAGGCCGTCAAGCTGCTCGGCTGGGAGCCCGAGGTCGACCTCGATGAAGGCCTCCGCCGGACGATCGACTGGCTGACCGGCTCGCTGGACGCCTACAAGACGTCGATCTACAACGTCTGAAGCAGGCCTTCCACGACGGCGTCGACCTGCTCGTCGGTCATGCGCCCGTAGAGCGGCAGGGTGAGCAGCCGCTCCGCGACGGCATCGGTCTGAGGGAGCGGCCTGCCCGCCTCGGAGCGATAGGCGCTGAAGGTGTGGATCGGCGGGTAGTGGACGCTGGTCTGGATCCCGCCTTCGTTCAGCGAGCTGCGGACCGCCTCGCGGTCGGCGCCCTCGGGCAGGAGCACGACTGCGAGGTGGTGCGACGGGACTCGCTCGCTGGCCATCGTCGCCGCCGAACGGCATCGTCAGGCCCTGCTGGCCGTCGAGCGCCTCGCGGTAGCGCGCAGCGACCCGCGCCCGGCCCGCGTTCTCCTCGGGCAGCCGTCGCAGCTGCACGGTCCCGACGGCGGCCCGAACCTCGTCGAGGCGGTAGTTGAAGCCCGGCAGCACGACGTCGTAGCTCGAGGCGTGCCCGCGGTGGCGATCCCAGGTGAGAGTCGTCATGCCGTGCGAGCGCAGAAGCCGCAGTCGCGCTGCCAGCTCCTCGTCGTCGGTGACGAGCATGCCGCCCTCTCCGACCGGCAGGTTCTTGTTGGCGAAGAAGCTGAAGCAGCCGACGTTGCCGAGCGTGCCGCACATGCGACCGCCCAGGCTTGCCCCCGGCGCGTGGGCCGCGTCCTCGACGATGGCGAGGCCGTGACGCTCTGCGATCTCGTCGAGCGCGGCCATGTCGCAGGGGAAACCGGCGTAATGCAGGACAATCATCGCCTTCGTCTTCTCCGTAACCGCCGCCTCCACATCTGCCGGATCGAGGTTCAGTTCCTCGGGGCCGACGATGTCGCAGAAAACCGGCTCGGCGCCGGTGTGCTTGATCGTGTTCGCCGCGGCGACGAAGTTCAGCGACGGAACCACCACCTCGTCGCCGGGCCCGCAACCGACGGCCAGCAGGGCCAAGTGCAGCGCCGCGGTGCCGTTGGCGACGGCGATGGCGTGCTCGGCACCGCAGAACGCTGGCGAACTCGCTCTCGAACTCCTCCACCCGCGGCCCCATGCTCCACCAACCGGAGCGAACAACGGCAAGCACTGCCTCGACGAGCTCGTCGTCGACGGTCACGTCGGAGAGCGGTACGTGCCAGCGGGTCTCGGTCATCGCCCTATCCTCACAGAGCCTTCCTGACGAGGGACCAGTAGGGCCCGAGCAGACGGTTCAGGAAAGCCGTGCCCCGTGGCAGAGGCACCATCTTCGGGTCGAGTAGCGGGGTCAGGAAACCGCGCGAGCTCGCGGTCGCGCACACGCCTCAAGCTCTTCGTCTCGCGGCGGTGACGAACGAGCCAGCGCAGGTGGCGCAGGCACCACCACCAGCCGCCGAGCTTGCCTCGGAACCAGCGACGCTTGGCCGAGAGCAGCAGCATCGCCAGCTCGACGAGCACGAGCAGCGGCCCGAGCAGGAACAGCAGCCGCAGCGAGTACGAGGTGAGCACGAAGATCAGCCGGTTGCGCTCGAGCAGCGCGATCTTCGCCGGGTGCCGCCCGAACTCGTACTCGTGGAAGACGTCGGCGCCCGGATCCACGACGACGCGCAGCCCGGCGAGATGGGCGCGCCAGCTCAGCTCGACGTCCTCCTGGTACATGAAGAGCTCGTCCGTGAAGCCGCCGAGGGCGCGAAACGTGTCTCGCCGGATCCCCAGCGCAGCGCCGCTCGCGGCGGCCACATCCTCGAGCGAGCGGATGCTCTCGGCCTGCTCGCCGAAGCGCCCCGCCCACGCGAGCCCGCTCACATGAACAACGGAGCCTCCGGAGTTCAGCAGCTCCGGCCGGTCGAGGAGGCAGAGCCGTGCCATCGCGATCCCGACCTCCGGGTCCTCCAGCGTCCGCGCGAGCTGTCGCAGAGCGCCCGGCCCGACGACGGTGTCCGGGTTCAGGAAGACGAGCACGTCGCTCGTGGCCTCGGCCGCGCCGAAGTTGCACCCGCCCGCGAAGCCAAGGTTCTCGCGGGGCTCGAGGAGCTGCACCCGCTCGCGCCCCTCCGCCGCCACGACCTCGGCGTCGCTCCCTCCGTTGTCGACGACGATCACCTCGGCCTCCGGCGCGTCGTCGCGCAGGGAGCGCAGGCAGCGCGCAAGCGCGGGGCCCGACTCGAAGGCGACGATGACGACGGCGACAGTCAGTAGGCGCCGCGGCCGCTCAGAACCGCGGGGATCGTCTTCACGAGGATCGAGATGTCGAGCCAGATCGACCAGTTCTCGAGGTAGTAGAAGTCGAGCCGCACCAGGTCGTCGAAGTCGAGGTTCGAGCGGCCGGAGATCTGCCACAGGCCCGTCACGCCCGGGAGGACGAGGTAGCGCTTGCGGTGCCAGGTCTCGAGCTGCTCGTAGTCGCGCAGCGGCAGCGGGCGCGGGCCGATCAGGCTCATCTCGCCGCGCAGGACGTTCCAGACCTGCGGGATCTCGTCGAGCGAGAGCCGCCGCAGCACGGCGCCGACCGGAGTCACGCGCGGATCCTCGCGGATCTTGAACAGCGGCCCGTCCGCCTCGTTCGAGGCCTCGAGCTCGGCCTGTAGCCCGGCCGCGTCTGCGTACATCGTCCGGAACTTGAGCATCCCGAACTCATGCTCGCCGAGGCCGATCCGGCGGTCGCGGAAGAGCACCGGCCCGCGCGAGGTGAGCTTGAGCAGCGCAGCGATCCCGAGCCAAAGCGGCAACCCGGCCAGCAGCACGAGCACGGAGACGACGAGATCGAACCCGCGCTTGATGAACCAGTCGATCCCGACGAAAGCCGGCGGGCGCAGCTCGAACAGCGGCACGCCCTGTCCCGGCACGAACTCGACCCGCTGGGTCAGCAGCTCGGTCGCTCTCGGCGCGATGCGCACCTGGACGCCTTTCCGGTGCGCGTGCGAGACGATCTCGAGCAGCTCCCGGTCGCCGAAGTCCGAGTCGGTCACGATCAGCTCGTCCACGCGCTCGGACTCGAGGATCGCGGGGAGGTCCTGCACGTCGCCGAGCACGGGCAGGTCGAGCCCTTCGGCCGAAGGCGCGAGCGCGCCTACGAACTCGTAGTCGATCCCGCTGCGCGTGGAGCCGAGCGCGCCGTGCAGGTGCGCCAGGTTCTCGCCCGAGCCGGCGAGCAGCGCGTAGCGGCGTGCGCCCAGGGCCCGAAGCAACTCGCCGGAGACGAAGTCGTAGCTCGCGCGCAGGCCCGCGATCACGATCGAGCACAGGAGCACAGCGGTGGGCGCGAGCCCGTAGGTCGAGAAGTTGTGCCCGGTGCCGATCGCGAAGGCGAGCGTGATCAGCGCGACCAGGAGCAGGGACGAGAGGATCCGGCCGAAGCCGGGGCGCCGCCCGCGCTCCTCGTAGAGCCCGGACTGGGAGAAGACCAACACGGTGACCAGCGTCAGGAAGGGCAGCCAGTCCGTCTCGACGCGCCAGAGGACGCCCCACAGGATCGGCGTTCGTCCGTAGTAGAGCTCCCTGGCGACCAACGCGGCATAGACGCCGATGACGAGACCCCCGAGGTCGATGCAGACGAGCGCGGCGATGCTGGCAAGCCGCCGTGCCGCCACCGCCAGCTGGCTGCGCGTGAGGAAGAACGGGGCTCCCGAGCGGATGTCGGCGACGATCCGCGCGGGAGCCTCGTCCCCGCCGTCCGCAACGGGGGCGGGGATTCGGCCCCTCCCCCGTTGCGATGTTCCGGTTGCCACGGTTCCTAGTGTGGCAGGCGCCTGAAGGCGTTGTATGCCGGCTTCTTGACGCCGGCGGCGGTGAAGAAGCCCGACTGCCAGCCGCTGAGGCGGCCTTCGTCGCGCAGCAGGAACCAGAGCATCATCGTGATCCTCGGGTTCTTGCGGGCAACCGCGTACGCCTTGCTCAGGTACTGCGCCTGCTTGACCCAGGAGACGCCGAAGGACTTATCCGGCGGACGCGTCTGGTAGCCGTATTCGGTGATCCAGAGCTTCTTGTTGCCGTAGAGCTTGGTCAAGAGCTTCGTCAGGTCACCGATGTTCGCGAGCGTGACCGACGTGCGGTCCTTCGGCTTCGTCGTGGGCGACTCCGTCGGTCGGCCGTAGTACGGATGGTGCGCCCAGACGTCGAAGTTGCGCAGGCCGAACTTCTTCACGGCCGCGAGGAACGCCAGCGGCGAGATCGACGGCCGGCGGCTCTTCGGTGCATTGTTGCCACGCGGGCTGGTGGCGCCGCAGGCGACGACCTCGTTGCGGAGATGCGTCGAGTGGACGCCCGAATACACCGCGGTGCAGATCCCCGCGTAGACCTTCGCGGCGACCGGCGTGTACCTGGTCCTGTTCTTCTTCGCCCACTGCGGCGCGAGGAAGATCGGGTTGTTCGGTTCGTTCCAGGCGAGCCACTTGCGCACGGCCGGAAGGACGACGTCGTCGCTCCTCTTGAACGTGCCGCTGTAGCGCTTGGCCGCAGCGGTGGCGAACTGCTTCAGGAACAGCATCTGCCTGGGCGCGCGGTTGAGGCCCTTCTTCGTCCCGTTCGCCCAGCGCGGCGTGCCGTAGATCGTGAACAAGACCTGGATCTTGTTCTTGGCCGCCGTCAGGACGCATGGCGTCGTAGCGAGCCCAGTCGTACGCGGGATCCTTCGGGTCGATCGGGAACTCGGGCCGCTTCTTGGCGACGTTGTTCCACTCGAGATTCACCCGGATGATCTGCGCCCGCAGGTTGACGAGCATCGGGAACGTCTGCTCCGGGGTGTCGAACGGCCGGTTCGGGTCGAAGATGCCGACGAGCATGCCGCGGGCGGCATTGGCGGGCTGCGGCCTCGCCGATGCGGCGAAGGCGCAGAGAACGATTAGTAACAGGGCGATGCCAGTTCGTTTAAACACCAAGTGGTTCCCTCCCGAGGCTCGGCAGCAATCGCCGTAGCCCCTCCTCGAGTTGGATTTCGGGTTCCCAGCCCAACAGCTGCCTGGCTCTGGTGATGTCGGGCTGGCGGACTTGCGGATCGTCGATTGGAAGTGCCTCGAACACGATGTCGCTCTTAGACGAAGTGAGTCGGATAACTGTTTGCGCGAGCTCGAGAATCGAAAACTCCTGCGGGTTGCCGAGGTTCACGGGCAGGTGCTCGCCGCTGTCGGCCAGCAGCTGGAGCCCGCGGATCAGGTCGTCCACGTAACAGAAGCTGCGCGTCTGCGAGCCGTCGCCGAAGACCGTGATCGGCTCGTTCTCGAGCGCCTGGCGCGCGAAGGTCGGGATCGCGCGGCCGTCGTGGGAGCGCATCCGGGGCCCGTAGGTGTTGAAGATCCGCACGATGGACGTGTCCAAGCCCTGCTGGCTGTGGTACGCCATCGTCAGCGCCTCGGCGTAGCGCTTCGCCTCGTCGTAGACGCCGCGCGGGCCGATCGGGTTGACGTTGCCCCAGTAGCTCTCCGGCTGCGGGTGCACCTGCGGGTCGCCGTAGACCTCGCTCGTCGAGGCGAGCAGGAAGCGGGCCCGCTTGAACTTGGCGAGCCCGAGCGCGTGATGCGTGCCGTAGGAGCCGACCTTGAGCGAGTGCAGCGGCTGCCGCAGGTAGTCGATCGGGCTGGCGAGCGCCGCCAGGTGATAGACGACGTCCACCGGCTCATCCAGCTGCAGGTGCTCGGTCATGTCGTGGTTCAGGAACAGGAACGCGTCGTCGCGCAGGTGCTCGAGGTTCTCGAGCGAGCTGGTCTCGAGGTTGTCCACGCAGACCACGCGGTAGCCCGCCTGAAGCAGGTGCTCACAAAGATGGGAGCCGAGAAACCCGGCTCCCCCGGTCACTACAGCTGTCGGCACGGAAGTCATGGTAACGGCCACCCAAGCCGGATTCGGAAGGTCTTACGAAGTCCTTACGCGCTCAAGCGGGGCGGGGAACCGGGATTCCCTGCTGAACCTGGCAATAGTCGACCACCCAGTGCGCATTGGCACCAGTGCCGACTTTCTTCAGGTCCATCACGACGAGCGTGCTCTTGACACGCAGCTTGTTCGGCTTGGGCAGCAGCACGACGTTGAGCTCGGCGTCCCGCTTGTGGGAGTAGATGATCTTCGTGATCGCGGCCTTGTCGATCGGCACGCCCAGGGTGGGCACGGGGATGTTGCCGGTCATCCACTCCTTGTGGCTGAGGCCGCCTTTGATGTTCGGCGAGGCGAGCTTCCAGGCCTGGTCGAGGTTCTTGCGCGCGACCGCCGTGAGGATGAACTTGCCTGCGGTCTCGCGGGCCCCTTGCTCCAGAGGCACCTGCTTGACGACCTGCGGCCTCACGGCATTTTGCGTGCCGAACGTCTCCTTCGCGCCCGCCGAGTTGCCGCCGTAGCGTGCGACGAGGAAGGCGATTATGCCGGCCGCCAGGAGAGCGCCGGCGAGCCAGGGTAGCCACATGTCCGCGCGGCGGAATGCCGTCATCAGGGAATGAGACGAC
>CAVXZG010000009.1:0-85503 GCA_963766375.1 uncultured Actinomycetes bacterium
AGGCCTTGTCGATCACGATCGTCTTCACGTCCGAGGTCGGGTCGTAGTTGGTGTTGCCGGCAAAGGAGCCCGCGCCGTGTCCGTGCCGGCGTTGGTCGGCGCGGTCGCCGAGCCGGTGCCGGCCAGGCCCGCGGTCGAGCCGGCAAAGTACTCGAGCGTCGCCGCCGGGCTGAGGTTGGTGTCGCCGCCGACCCCGTTCACAACCGCCGACGCCGGATGCGTCGAGCTGTTGTAGGTCTGCGGGGTCGCCCAGGTGATCGACGTCGAGGCCGAGGCCTTGTCGATCACGATCGTCTTCACGTCCGAGGTCGGGTCGTAGTTGGTGTTGCCGGCAAAAGGAGGACCACACCGTGTAAGTGCCGGCGTTGGTCGGCGCGGTCGCCGAGCCGGTGCCGGCCAGGCCCGCGGTCGAGCCGGCAAAGTACTCGGCGTCGCCGCCGGGCTCAGGTTCGTGTCGCCGCCGACCCCGTTCACAACCGCCGACGCCGGATGCGTCGAGCTGTTGTAGGTCTGCGGGGTCGCCCAGGTGATCACGATCGAGGCCGCGGCCTTGTCGATCACGATCGTCTTCACGTCCGAGGTCGGGTCGTAGTTGGTGTTGCCGGCAAAGGAGGCCCGCACCGTGTAAGTGCCGGCGTTGGTCGGCGCGGTCGCCGAGCCGGTGCCGGCCAGGCCCGCGGTCGAGCCGGCAAAGTACTCGAGCGTCGCCACCGGGCTCAGGTTGGTGTCGCCGCCGACCCCGTTCACAACCGCCGACGCCGGATGCGTCGAGCTGTTGTAGGTCTGCGGGGTCGCCCAGGTGATCACGATCGAGGCCGAGGCCTTGTCGATCACGATCGTCTTCACGTCCGAGGTCGGGTCGTAGTTGGTGTTGCCGGCAAAGGAGGCCCGCACCGTGTAAGTGCCGGCGTTGGTCGGCGCGGTCGCCGAGCCGGTGCCGGCCAGGCCCGCGGTCGAGCCGGCAAAGTACTCAAGCGTCGCCGCCGGGCTCAGGTTGGTGTCGCCGCCGACCCCGTTCACAACCGCCGACGCCGGATGCGTCGAGCTGTTGTAGGTCTGCGGGGTCGCCCAGGTGATCACGATCGAGGCCGAGGCCTTGTCGATCACGATCGTCTTCACGTCCGAGGTCGGGTCGTAGTCGGTGTTGCCGGCAAAGGAGGCCCGCACCGTGTAAGTGCCGGCGTTGGTCGGCGCGGTCGCCGAGCCGGTGCCGGCCAGGCCCGCGGTCGAGCCGGCAAAGTACTCAAGCGTCGCCGCCGGGCTCAGGTTGGTGTCGCCGCCGACCCCGTTCACAACCGCCGACGCCGGATGCGTCGAGCTGTTGTAGGTCTGCGGGGTCGCCCAGGTGATCACGATCGAGGCCGAGGCCTTGTCGATCACGATCGTCTTCACGTCCGAGGTCGGGTCGTAGTTGGTGTTGCCGGCAAAGGAGGCCCGCACCGTGTAAGTGCCGGCGTTGGTCGGCGCGGTCGCCGAGCCGGTGCCGGCCAGGCCCGCGGTCGAGCCGGCAAAGTACTCAAGCGTCGCCGCCGGGCTCAGGTTGGTGTCGCCGCCGACCCCGTTCACAACCGCCGACGCCGGATGCGTCGAGCTGTTGTAGGTCTGCGGGGTCGCCCAGGTGATCACGATCGAGGCCGCGGCCTTGTCGATCACGATCGTCTTCACGTCCGAGGTCGGGTCGTAGTTGGTGTTGCCGGCAAAGGAGGCCCGCACCGTGTAGGTGCCGGCATTGGTCGGCGCGGTCGCCGAGCCGGTGCCGGCCAGGCCCGCGGTCGAGCCGGCGAAGTACTCAAACGTCGCCAGCCGGGCTCAGGTTGGTGTCGCCGCCGACCCCGTTCACCACCGCCGACGCCGGATGCGTCGAGCTGTTGTAGGTCTGCGGGGTCGCCCCAGGTGATCACGATCGAGCGCGAGCGCCTTGTCGATCACGATCGTCTTCGCGTCCGAGGCCGGGTTGTAGTTGCTGTTGCCGGCAAAGGAAGCCCGCACCGTGTAGGTGCCCGCATTGGTCGGCGCCGTCGCCGAGCCGGTGCCGGCCAGGCCCGCCGTCGAGCCGGCAGAAGTACTCAAACGTCGCCGCCGGGCGACAGGTTAGTGTCGCCACCGACCCCATTCACCACCGCCGACGCCGGATGCGTCGAGCTGTTGTAGGTCTGCGGCGTCGCCCAGGTGATCACGATCGACGCCGAGCGCCTTGTCGATCACGATCGTCTTCGCGTCCGAGGCCGGGTCGTAGTTGCTGTTGCCGGCAAAGGAGGCCCGCACCGTGTAGGTGCCCGCATTGGTCGGCGCCGTCGCCGAGCCGGTGCCGGCCAGGCCCGCCGTCGAGCCGGCAGAAGTAGTCAAACGTCGCCGCCGGCGTCAGGTTACTGTCGCCACCGACCCCATTCACCACCGCCGACGCCGGATGCGTCGAGCTGTTGTAGGTCTGCGGCGTCGCCCACGTGATCACGACCGACGCCGCGGCCTTGTCGATCATGATCGTCTTCGCGTCCGAGGCCGGGTCGTAGTTGCCGTTGCCGGCAAAGGAAGCCCGCACCGTGTAGGTGCCGGCGTTGGTCGGCGCGGTCGCCGAGCCGGTGCCGGCCGCGCCGGCGGTCGAGCCGGCAGAAGTACTCAAGCGTCGCCGCCGGCGACAGGTTGGTGTCGCCGCCGACACCATTCACCGTCGCCGTCGCCGGATGCGTCGAGCTGTCGTAGGTCGCGGCGGTCGCCCAGGTGATCACGACCGACGCGGCGGCCTTGGCGATCACGATCGTCTTCGCGTCCGAGGCCGGGTTGTAGTTGCCGTTGCCGGCAAAGGAAGCCCGCACCGTGTAGGTGCCGGCGTTGGTCGGCGCGGTCGCCGAGCCGGTGCCGGCCAGCGCCGGCGGTCGAGCCCGCGAAGTACTCAAGCGTCGCCGCCGGGCGACAGGTTACGTCTCGCCGCCGACACCATTCACCGTCGCCGTCGCCGGATGCGTCGAGCTATCGTAGGTCTGCGGCGTCGCCCAGGTGATCACGACCGACGCAGCGGCCTTGTCGATCACGATCGTCTTCGCGTCCGAGGCCGGGTCGTAGTTGCCGTTGCCGGCAAAGGACGCCCGCACCGTGTAGGTGCCGGCGTTGGTCGGCGCGGTCGCCGAGCCGGTGCCGGCCAGGCCCGCGGTCGAGCCGGCAGAAGTACTCAAACGTCGCCGCCGGCGTCAGGTTAGTCTCGCCGCCGACACCATTCACCATCGCCGTCGCCGGATGCGTCGAGCTGTTGTAGGTCTGCGGCGTCGCCCAGGTGATCACGACCGACGCCGCGGCCTTGTCGATCACGATCGTCTTCGCGTCCGAGCCGGGTCGTAGTTGCTGTTGCCGGCGAAGGAGGCCCGCACCGTGTAGGTGCCGGCGTTGGTCGGCGCGGTCGCCGAGCCGGTGCCGGCCAGGCCCGCGGTCGAGCCGGCAGAAGTACTCAAACGTCGCCGCCGGGCACAGGTTGGTGTCGCCGCCGACACCATTCACAATCGCCGACGCCGGATGCGTCGAGCTGTTGTAGGTCTGCGGGGTCGCCCAGGTGATCACGATCGAGGCCGCCGCCTTGTCGATCACGATCGTCTTCACGTCCGAGGTCGGGTCGTAGTTGCTGTTGCCGGCAAAGGAGGCCCGCACCGTGTAGGTGCCGGCGTTGGTCGGCGCGGTCGCCGAGCCGGTGCCGGCCAGGCCCGCGGTCGAGCCGGCAGAAGTACTCAAGCGTCGCCGCCGGGCGACAGGTTGGTGTCGCCGCCGACACCATTCACCATCGCCGACGCCGGATGCGTCGAGCTGTTGTAGGTCTGCGGGGTCGCCCAGGTGATCACGATCGAGGCCGCCGCCTTGTCGATCACGATCGTCTTCACGTCCGAGGCCGGGTCGTAGTTGCTGTTGCCGGCAAAGGAGGCCCGCACCGTGTAGGTGCCGGCGTTGGTCGGCGCGGTCGCCGAGCCGGTGCCGGCCAGGCCGCGGTCGAGCCGGCGAAGTACTCAAGCGTCGCCGCCGGGCACAGGTTGGTGTCGCCGCCGACACCATTCACAATCGCCGACGCCGGATGCGTCGAGCTGTTGTAGGTCTGCGGGGTCGCCCAGGTGATCACGATCGAGGCCGCCGCCTTGTCGATCACGATCGTCTTGGCGTCCGAGCCGGGTCGTAGTTGCTGTTGCCAGCAAAGGAAGCCCGCACCGTGTAGGTGCCGGCGTTGGTCGGCGCGGTCGCCGAGCCGGTGCCGGCCAGGCCCGCGGTCGAGCCGGCAGAAGTACTCAAACGTCGCCGCCGGGCTCAGGTTGGTGTCGCCGCCGACACCATTCACAACCGCCGACGCCGGATGCGTCGAGCTGTTGTAGGTCTGCGGGGTCGCCCAGGTGATCACGATCGAGGCCGCCGCCTTGTCGATCACGATCGTCTTCACGTCCGAGGCCGGGTCGTAGTTGCTGTTGCCGGCAAAGGAAGCCCGCACCGTGTAGGTGCCGGCGTTGGTCGGCGCGGTCGCCGTGCCGGTGCCGGCCAGGCCCGCGGTCGAGCCGGCGAAGTACTCAAACGTCGCCGCCGGGCTCAGGTTGGTGTCGCCGCCGACACCATTCACAACCGCCGACGCCGGATGCGTCGAGCTGTTGTAGGTCTGCGGGGTCGCCCAGGTGATCACGATCGAGGCCGCCGCCTTGTCGATCACGATCGTCTTCACGTCCGAGGCCGGGTCGTAGTTGGTGTTGCCGGCAAAGGAGGCCCGCACCGTGTAGGTGCCGGCGTTGGTCGGCGCGGTCGCCGTGCCGGTGCCGGCCAGGCCCGCGGTCGAGCCGGCAAAGTACTCGAGCGTCGCCGCCGGGCTCAGGTTGGTGTCGCCGCCGACCCCGTTCACAACCGCCGACGCCGGATGCGTCGAGCTGTTGTAGGTCTGCGGGGTCGCCCAGGTGATCACGATCGAGGCCGCCGCCTTGTCGACCGTCAGAGCTGTTGAGCCGCTGCTGGACGAGTGGGTGCTGTCGCTGCCGTAGTTGGCGCCAATCGTGTGCGTGCCGGTGCCCACGGCGCTTGGCGTGTAGGTAACCGAGCAGCTGCTGCTGGAGGAAGTTGGTGATCCAAGCGAGCACGTCAGGCTGCTGAAGTTGCCGCTTGCGCTCCCATTGTCGAAGGTGACCGTCCCGGTGGGCGCCGTCTGGCCACTCGCGGCGGTGTCGGTCACGGTCGCGGTGCAGGTCGAGCTGCCGCCGTAGGTGATGGGATTCAGCGAGCAGGAGACGCTTGTGCTCGTCGAGTGCACCGACACCCTCGCCAGGAACTTATTGGTCGAGCTGTATTGGCTCGCGTTCAGGTTGTCGAATACGACCTTGATCTGGTCATTCGTGACCTTCGAAGCCGTGGAGTGGTCCGTGCCGACCACCACCAATTCTGGGATCGCGTTCGTCGACGCGTAACCCGATCGGGTTAGTACGAACGACGAAGTAGGTTGTGTTCCTCGCGAGGCCTGATGTGAATGCCCATTCGCCGGTCGCTGGGTCGTGATGGTCGGTTCCCACCTGCGGATCAGTGGCCGGCGGATTCGAGCGTGCCGCCGCCATTGCCATCACGGAAGATGGTGATCGTCGCGCCGGAGAGGCCGGCTCCATCGCCTTGGTCAATCGCCATCGCCGTTTGGATCGGTTAGTACCGTGCCCGAAATTGATGGCGTGAAGACGGTCGTCGTAACGGAGCTCGAGTTATTCGTAATGTTCGCCTCGTTCTCAGCGCTGAGGATCTGGGCATCGTTGGTGAACGTGCTGTTGTTCGTCGCGCTGCTGCTGACGGTCACCTGGTAGGTGCGCGTGGCAAGCGCCGAACCCGCGGCGATTGTTCCGAGGTTCCAGCTGATGCTGTTGCTCAGCGAGTCGAACACGCACCCACCTGTGCAGCTACCAGGGACATACGTGACCGCGGAGGGAAGTACGTCCGTCAGCTGAACGCCAGTCGCGCTATTTGAGCCAGTCGCAAGGTTGCGATAGGCGAGCGAGTAGGTCAGCGTCTGACCAGGGCTCACCGCAGTCAGGGCCGTCTTCGTAAGGGTGAGGTCAGGCGTGCCTGGGGCAGCCGCCGGCTTGACGAACTGGAGCGTGCCCGAGCCCTTTACCTGGAGCGACGCTCCGGTGAAGTTATGGGCGCCCGCGCGCAGTCGCGTGTCGAAGGAGACGAAGCCGGCGTTGTTGTCGGTGATGCTCGCGGTAAACGTGTAGTTCCAGGTGTCGCCGCCCGATGAGGTCGAGAAGGTGACGCCGCCGGGGAGTCCTCCGTGATCGTCACGTTGCCCGACTTCACGAAGTTCGTGAGGCTTTCGAGTCCAGCCGTCGCCCCCGCGGAATGATCGATGCTGATCGTGAATGTGTCGGACGTACTGCCCGCCTGGCCCGCGGCGAAGAAGAGTCGGAGGGGCGCGGTCTGGAGCTCGCCCAGCCTGTGAGCTGATTCGTCTGCCACGGGCACGGCGCAGGCGAGACGCACGGCGGATTCGACTGGCCCTGCAGCTGCCCGTTCAGTTTCGCTGCCGCAACGTACGGCCCGACAAACGGCCCGCCGCCGCCGACCGGCGCCGCGCCCGCCGGCGTGACCGGAGTCGGTCGACGTGTCCGTAATCGCGCGCGCCAGGTTCAGCCGGCCGTTGCCGGTCTGGTCGGCGCGTCCCGGCAGGGTCAGCGTTCCGCGCGAGGCGGCCGACGATGACGCCGTTCGAGGCGTCGAACGACGAGGCCCGCAGCAGCGCAGCGGCGCCGGCGACCTCGGCCGCCGCCGCCGACGTTCCGCTGATCGTCGCGTAGCCCCCGTCCGTCGCCGTGGTCTCGATCCCGGCGCCCGGGGCGGCCAGGAACGTGTCCGGCGCCGTAGTTGCTCGAACGGTCGAGCGCGTCGTTGAAGTCGGTGCTCGAGACGCCGACGACGCCGCGGTCGCCCGCGGGGAACGTCGGCGATCGACGAGCCGTCGTTGCCGGTCGCGGCGACGACGACGACGCCGTGGGACCACGCGTAGTCGATCGCAGCCTGCAAGCGCCTGGCGAGTAGCCCGGGTTGCAGAACGACATCAGGATCACGTCCGCGCCGTGGTCGGCTGCGTAGACGACGCCCGCGATGATGTCGCTGTCCTGGCCCGTGCCGTCGGCGCCGAGGACGCGGACCGGCATCACGCGCACGCCGGCGTAGCCGACGCCCGCGATGCCGATGCCGTTGTCGGTCGCGGCGGCGACGATGCCCGCCATCCAGGTGCCGTGACCGTTCGGGTCGGCACTGCCGTCGGAGCCGTCGAGCACCGACGTGCCGGGCACGAGCTGCCCGGCGAGATCCGGATGCGATGCGTCGACGCCGGTGTCGAGCACGGCGACGGTCGCGCTGCCGAAGGGGAAGATGCTGTCGTGAGCCTGGTCCCAGCCGATGCGGGGGAGCGACCACTGGTTCCCGTACTCGGGATCGGTCGGCTCGGCCTGGACGTCACGCACATGATCGGCCTCTACGCGAACGACGTCGGGGCTGGACGTCAGGGCCGCGATGGCCGAGTCGGAGGCGTCCACCGCGCGCATGCGCAGCGCGGGGATGACGGATACGTCGCTGGCGCCGGCAGCGGCAACATCAGCCGCTTGCTCTTCGCCGGAGACTCCGGGGGCAAATGTGACGATGTACCGGCTGTCAGGGGAGAGCGGCTCAGCCAGCGCCCCCGTCGTTCCGATTCCAACCACGCCAAGAACGACCGCAAGGGCTACCGCCCGCCGCGGTCGGCTCAATAGTGTCCGCAAATGCATCCCGTGCCCCCTTTTTCTCCCTCATAGCCGCATTTCCACAGGCATCTCCCCGATGCCGGTGGGCCTTTTCCAGCCGTTTTTCGAGCATCACAGGCTCATGCAGGGGAGTCACTAGCCTTTAGGCCGGAAAGCGCGGACAAAGGTCGAGAACCCTGCTTACTGGGCTGATATCTGCGCGATTTGGCCGTTCAGCCGGTACAGCCGCATGCCGGATCACGCGATTGCGCGCGACGACGCGGCCCGCGCAGGACGACCCAGGGATCGACGAGTGCGAAGCGGGCGCGAACAGGTGAGCCGGCGGCGTCTACGAGCACCCCACTCTTGGGGCTGACCACGAGCTTGTACTCGGGCAGGCCGGCCCAGACCGGTTGCCGCAGGTAGTAGCCGCGCCCGACGTTGCGGTTGAAGAACTCGTCCTCCAGGAAAGCGTATGTGGGGCCGCGCCCGGACCAGATCGCTATGGCCTCGGCCTCGGGCCCGATCGCGTGGTCGATCCACGCCGGATCCGGCCCGGTCGGAGGCGAGGGCGCCTTGGCCGTGGTACCAGCGCTGCGCGCTCGAGAGCACGGTGATGAAAATGAGTAGAACGAGCGAGCGGAGCGAGAAGCGGCAGCCGCGGCGGGCGCACCCGGTAGAAGAGGCCGGCCAGCGACCCGATGACCAGGATCAGGAAAACGAATACATGCGGCATCGCCACGACGTGGCCCTCAGGGGTACGCGACCACGGCAGGAACGCGATGGTGTCCGGTACCGAGCTGTTGCGGATCAGGTCGTTGAGCGGCAACACGAGAACCAGCGCACCCGCACCGAGCGCTGCGAGCGTCGCCTTCCGCGCCGAGCCGGGAAGGCGTTGCGAAACCCAGGCGAGCAGCGCGATCAGGAGAAGGGGCGCGAGGTAGAACGTGTAGCGATCGAAGACGTGCGAGACCGCGTGGGAGTCGTACTGGTACCTCGAAAGGCTGGAGGCGAAGACGGCCACCGTGAGCAGGAGCCAGAACACGAGCGACAGCGAGGTGACGGCGAAGATCCGAAGGGCCCTGTCGCCGCGGGAGAACGCGAACGTCGCCAGGATCAGGAAGGCGGCAAACGGGAGCACGCCGACGTAGAGATCGAGCTCCGCGAGGTGGTAGAGGAACCAGCGCGCGACCGCCTGAGTCGAGTAGTGCAGGTGCCAGAGCCCCTGCGCGTCGCCGAAGAGGACGAGCGGCGAGCGGCCTCGAACGGACTCCCAGCCGCTCAGCGCTACGAGCCCACCGACCAGCCCGATCCAGGTGGGCAGGTAATGAGCGAGACGGCGGACAAGCTGCCGAAACCGCGGGCGGTCGCCCGCGGCATCCACCGCCGAGACCCAGACGATTGCCGTGACGAGCGCCGGGAGCAGCGCGACCGCCTGGGCCCGAGTGAGGAACGCGAGCGCGATCAGGCCGAGCGCGAGGAGCTGGCGGCGTGCGCTCGGGAGCTCGAGCACGCGCACGATTGCCAGCGCCGCCGTCACGAAGATCGGATAGAAGGCGTTCTCGGTCATGATCGTGCCCGTGTAGACCATCGAAGGCACGGCAAGCGCGAGCGCGGCGGCCGCCAGTGACCAGGGCTTCGTGAGGAGCCGGCGCGCGAGGAAGTAGGTCGGGATCCCCACCAGGGACATCAGCACGCAGTTGATCGCCTTCGCGAGCACGTATGCATGCGGCACGTTGTCGAACAGGGCGTAAGCAGGCGCGATCAGCAACGGGGTACACGGGGCCAAGGCCTAATCCCGGCGTGTCGCGGATGGCGAAGTGCCCGGTGGCTGCGAAGCTCTTCGCGAGCTCGGAGTACTTCAGCTCGTCGGCGAAGAGCCACGGCGCGGGAACCCACAGGGCAAGCAGGAAGCGAAACCCGACCGAGAACACGACCATGCCGGTGAGCCAAGCCGCCGACAGGCAGATCGGCCACTTGCTCGGCGAGCCGCGGTCGCGACATCCGCCGGTAGCCCGGCGCGGCTACTTCAGAGGCGTCAGAACGAGACGAAATCGGAGCCCCCGAAGAAGAAGCGAGATCACCGCTCCGAGCGCCAGGAAAGGACCGAGCGGGATCGTCTGCTTGCGCGCTTCCAGGCCCTGACGCGCGATGAGGACGAACCCGGCGATCCCCGCTGCGAACATTCCGAGGAAGATGCCGAGGACGACGGCCTTCCCGAGGCCGGCTCCGAGCAGCACGGCGAACTTGACGTCGCCGAGTCCGAGCCCGGCCCGGTAGGTGAGATACGCGACCAGGAAGAAGAGGCCGGCGCCGACGGACGAGAGCACCCACTCGAGAGCCTGGTCGGGGAAAAAGGCGATCTGGAGGACGAGAATGACGGCTGTCGACGGCACCACGATCCGGTTCGGCAGGATCCCGCGCTCGATGTCGATCGACGGAGAGCACGGTGAGGACGATCACGAAGAGGGCCGAGATGAAGGCCCTGGCGGTCACGCCGAAATGGAGGAAACAGGCCGCGGCCAGCGCGAAGGCAACCGCAGCGGTCAGCACCTCCGGCACGTGTCGCTCTCCGATCGCGCGCGGCGGCCCGGCCACCGACTGATGCGCCTCCGCGCTCACTCGACCACCTCCGCGGGCTCGAGCCGCTCGCCGAAGCGAAGGCCGAGGCGCTCTGCCTCGCCCGCCGCAAGCTCGAGCACGGCTCGGGCCCGCAGGCGAGTAGCGGCCCGCCACGGCTTCAGCCGGCCGACGACGTCGACCACCGAGCCGCTCCGGTCGAGGAACACCGCGTCGATCGGAAAGCGCATGAAGAAGGTGTGGATCGAGAAGCTGGGCCGGATCAGGAGACCTTCGCCCACGGGTAGCTCGCTCCGGCCGAGGAGACCCTTCGCGCGTGAGACGAAGCCGTCGGCCACCTCGCAGCTCGCGCAGACGATTCGGCCATCGGCGCCGCGCAGAACCATTTTCTGCAGATTCGCTCGACTCATTTGTGCAGCGCGTCCGTGAGCGCGTAGATGGCAGGCGCGAGGATGATCACGAATATCGCCGGGAAAGATCATGAAGATCAGCGGGAAAAGGATCTTGATCGGCGCTTTCTGCGCGCGCTCTTCGGCCAGAGCTCGACGCCGCTTGCGCATCTCCACGGCGAGGTTTCGCATGATCTGCCCGATCGAGACTCCCAGGGTCTCTCCCTGGAGAACCGAGCGGACGAACGACCTCATGCCCGGTGTCTCCACTCGCTCGAGCATGTGTATGAGCGCCTCGTTCGTCGAAAGCCCCATCTCCTGCTCCTGCAGGGTCAGCCGTAGCTCCTGACCCAGCGCCCCTTCGACGCGCTGGCTTGCGACGCGAAGCGACCCGGTGAAGCTGACGCCGGCTTCGACCGTCACGACGAGCAGGTCGATGAGGTCGGGCAGCTGGTAGTCGATCTCGGTCTGACGACGCTTCGCCCGCGCGAGGACGATGCGGCTGGGCCCGATCAGACCCACGACGACCGCGAACACACACCCCAGCACGACGAAAAGGCCGGATAGCCCGGATACCGACAAGGGCCCAGATAGCGAGCGCCGGCACTCCGATCGCCGAGATAACCCGGTAGCCCGCAAACTTGCGCGGTGTCGTCGTGTACATGCCCGGCAGCGATGAGCTGCTTGCGCATGCGCTCGCTGTCGAGCGTTGTCATTCGAGCCGTGAAGAAGCCGCCGATTCGGGACACGAGATCGTCAACGGTTCTGCGCGTGGAGTCGCCGGACCTGACGAGCACGCTCTCGGTTCGCCCGCTGAAACCGTAGGCGTCGATGGTCTCGACCATCTCGGCGGAGCGGGCGCGAGACATGTTCACGGCCCGAAGGGCGAGGGCAACCGAGACGACAACCAAGGCGAGTCCGATGAGAAGAAGAATGAACATTGGATTCGCCTCCTAGACCTTGATGTTGACGATTCGCTTGATGACAAGAGAGCCGCTGATCACGAGCACGGCCGCGAAGACCAGCAGGATGCGACCCGACGTATGTCCGAAAAGCGGGTGTTCATAGGCGGGGTTGAGGATCTCGATCGCGAGGAGAAGCGCGATCGGCAGAGCCGTCACGATCCATCGCGACGCCCGGCCCGCTGCGGTCAGGGTACGCACCAACCTCCGCAGGTCCTGCCGTTCACGCACCGTCTCGACGACCGTGTCGAGCACCTCGGCAGTGCTGCCGCCGGTTTCCCGCTGGAGAGCCGCTACGAGGGCGACCTGCTTCAAGTCGGCGCTTTCCATGCGCAACCACGACCTGATCGAGAGCCTGTTCCAGCGGCATTCCCAGCTGCTCGTCGGCGACGACCCGGCCAAACTCCGTCCGCGCCGGCTCGGGAGCGTCGTTGACCACGACCGAAAGCGCCCCGACGAAGCTGTGGCCGGCGCGGATCGCCGACGCGAGGACAGCGAGGTTGTCCGGGAGCTCCTCGGCGAACAGCGCACGCTTCTTCTCGACTTGCCGACGGACGTACGCCCACACCGCGAACGGGATGAAGAATGCAAGCAGCAGCGCCGACAAAGGTGACGACGAGCGCCAGGAACCACATCGCGAACAGTGTCGCGACGAGGGTCCACAGGGCGATGTGGGCAGGCTTCATGCGGATGTCCGAGAGCTCGACTTCTTCGACGAAGCGCCGCCAAAGGGCACTGCCCTCGAGCCTCTCCTCTGCGCCGTCGAACACCCGGTCGGGCAATGCCGCTCCCCCTGCGGTCTTGCCGTCCTCGGGCTGGGCCAGCGAGACGAATTCCGCCAACCGCTTCTGGACCGTTCGCTGCCGGGGCAGGAAGAGCACAAACACGAAGAAGGCGGCCAGCCCGACCGCGAACACGCCGAAAACGATCATCGTGAAGGCCGACGTCCAGAAGCTGTCGCTGAACGCTCGGTGGTACGAGGTGAAGCCGGGTGGCGGAAGCGTCGGTGTCGCGTAGCCGCTTTGCAGGGCGGTCGGAACCCCGTCGACCTGAACCGATACCCGAACCTTCGCGCCGAGCGACTGGACCGACCGATAACGCAGGAGATACTCATGGGACAACTCGGCGCCCAGTTGGTCGTAGATGCGCGAGAGGTCGTTCGCGGACGTCGCCTCGGAAAAGCTCCCAGAGGTGCCTGTTCGCCAGGCCGCGTAGCGACGCCGGGTGGAAATCGTGCGAGCGCAGCCCGACTGCGAAGACACGAATGTGGGCCTTCCTGGCCCTCTTCGTGACTCCGGCGAGAGTCGTCTTGCTGCCCGTGTCGCCACCGTCCGAGAGAACCACGATCGAGCCCGCGGTGATGTTCGCACCGCGAAGAAGCGAGATGCCCTCGTCCACTGCATCGTAGATATGCGTCCCGTACGCGAGCTCCGGCTGATGGGCCAGCGCCTGCAAGATCTTTCCGGAGTCGGCCGTAAAGGGAAGAGCCACCTGCTGGCGCGTTGTTGAAGGTCACCACTGCGACCTTCTGGGCCGGGGCGCGGTGGCCGACGAACAGTTGCGCCGCGTGGATCGCACCTGCGATCGCTTCCCCCTTCATGCTGTTGCTCGCATCGAGCACCAGCACGACGCCGAACTGGTTCGGGTCGGAGGCGGCCGCCGGGGTCACCACGAGATCGCTGACGCGCTGACCATTCTCGCGTACCTGCACCTGGCTCGCAGCGAGTGGTCGGGCCGTCGGGAGGGTCAGAATGAACGCGCGGTCCGGGAACTGCCCGGCCGCCTCGGTCAGACGCACCGGGGTCTTGGCCGCAGAGACTGGAACGGCCGTGAGCACAGCGGCCAAAACCGCCGGCAGGAGCGCCAGCTGAAACCGCCGGCTCACGGCCGTACCCCTTCCGAGGACTCGGGCATGCGGCCCTCACGGAAGAGGCCTAGTGGCAGCGCAATACCCCGCCGCTCGAACTTGCTCAAGAACGTGGGCCGGAGGCCCGTCCCACGGAGCGTGCCGATCACCATGCGCTCCGCGGTCACCTGCTCGACGTGGAAGGTGAAGAGCTCCTGGAGCGTGATCGTGTCCGACTCCATTCGCTGCACCTCGACGATCGAGGTGACTCGGCGAGAGCCGTCCTCGAGCCGCTCCAGGTGGACGATCAGGTCGAGAGCCGAGGCGACCTGCTGCCGGATAGCACGGACCGGGAGGTCGTAGCCGGCCATCAGCACCATCGTCTCGACCCTGGCCAGGGCGTCACGAGGCGCGTTTGCGTGCACTGTGGAGAGGGAGCCGTCGTGACCCGTGTTCATGGCCTGGAGCATGTCGAGCGCCTCGGCGCCGCGAACCTCGCCGACGATGATCCGCTCAGGTCGCATGCGCAACGAGTTGCGCACGAGGTGACGGATTCCGATCTCGCCTTCTCCTTCGATGTTCTTTGGCCGCGACTCGAGCCGGAGTACATGCCGCTGGTTCAGGCGAAGCTCGGCGGCGTCCTCGATCGTGATGATGCGGTCGGAGTCGGGAATGGACGTCGACAGCGCGTTCAGGAACGTCGTCTTACCTGTGCCGGTACCGCCTGAGACCAGGATGTTCAGCTCGGCGCGAATACAGCGGTCGAGGAACTCAACGACCTCGGTCGTCACCGTTCCGAGCCGGACCAGATCACTCATCTCGAGGCGCTGCTTGCTGAACTTGCGGATCGTGATGAGCGGGCCGGTGAGCGAGAGCGGCGGCAGCACGGCGTTGACGCGGCTCCCGTCCGGCAGACGCGCATCGACCATCGGCGACGACTCGTCCACGCGGCGGCCGACCTGCGCGACCATCTTGTTGATGATCCGTCGCAGGTGCGACTCGTCCTTGAAGCGGACGGTCGTCTCGTAGAGCCGGCCCTGGCGCTCCACCCACACGTCGAACGGGCCGTTGACCATGATCTCGGTCACGCTGTCGTCTGCGAGCAGACGCTCGAGCGGCCCGTGGCCGAGGATGTCGTCCGCGATCTCCGCCGTGAGCCGGTCGCGGTCGTCGCGTGCGATCCCCGTCTCGCGCGAGAGCTGCGTCCTGATGTCCGTGACGACGCGCTCGCGGAGAGCCTCGGGGTCGATGTTGACGTTGAAGAGCTGAGGGCCGAGATCGCCGATGACGGCGAGATGGAGCCGGTCCTTCAGCTCTGAGAACGGATCGTGCCCGGACTGGGCGGCAACCGGAGGAGCCGTCGAGAGACGCTCGTGGAGTTCCATCAGTTCCTCCTCAGGGCGAGACGAAAGCGCCCGTTAGACGCCGCTGGCTGTTCCAGAGGCGGCACGAAGCTGTAGTACTCCGCAAGCTGCCGGAACGCCTGGGCAGCCTCTGAGCGCTCGTGTGAGAGCACGATCGGGGATCCGTCGTTGATCGACCGTGCGATCTCCCGGTCGCTCGGCACCATCACGTCGGGCGCGCGCCCGACGACCGCCGTCACGTCATCCCGCTCGATGCCGACGTGACTGTCCGCCCGGTTGAGCACGAGGCAGATCCGCTCCCGGTCGTAGCCCATCAAGTCGAGCGTCTCGAGCCCTAGCTTCGTGTTCTTGAGCGAGAGCGCGTCGAGCATGCCCACGAGGCAGAGATGCGTCGAGCTGTCGATCGACGCGATTACCTCGGGCGTGAAGCCCGGAGGCGTGTCGACGATCACGTAGTCGAACGAGCGCCTCAGCGTGGAGTAGACGTCACGGAGGAAGTCGACCGAGATGGCGGTGGCGTGATCGGGCCGGGTCGGCGCCAGCAGGACCCGCGCTCCGGACTCGTGCTTCGCCAGGTACGCCTCGATCTTGTCTGCATCCATCGAGCCGCCCGCCTTGGCCAGGTCGTAGATCGTCCGGTCCGGCGAGAGACCGAGCGCCAGCCCGACGTCGCCGAACTGGAGGTCGAGATCGACGAGGACGACGGAATAGCCGGCGTGCGCAAGCCCCGCCGTCAGGTTCGAAGCCGTGAGCGTCTTCCCGCTGCCGCCCTTCGGCCCCAGGATCGTGATCATCGGCGCCATCGAGATGCCCGACGCCGCCGCGGTTCCGAGCTTACGCGCCACCGCCTTCTGGAGCGTGAACCTGACCCGCTCGGCCGGCTCCGGCAGGAGAACGATGTCATCAGCGCCGGCCTCGAACAGCCGCTTGACGAAGCCGTTCGCAGGCTGGTCGGAGAACACGACGACGGGCCGCTCGGCCCGCTGCTTGACGGCCGCGTCCACCAGGAACAGCGTGCGGTCGGAGTAGCCGTTGCAGGCGACGACGAGCAGATCGGTCGTCGTCTCCTGCAGGATGCGCCACGTCTCCTCGAGGCCGTGCACGAGACCGACGATCTGGATCTCGCTCTGGCCCTCGGGAAGCGCCGCGCGGACCGCTTCGACGTCGACGCCGGTATCGAGCGCGACGAGTGTCTTGATCGCGTTGGCCATCAGTTGCCCTCCGGAACGGTCGGCTGCTCGAGCAGCTTGCTGCAGGGTCGTGGCGTTCGGCGCGATCGAGCCTCCGCGGGTGGCCGGGCGAAGGACGACCCAGATCTTGCCGTTGTCAGATGCGAACGCCAGCCGCCCGGCACCGGTCGGCGTGAGACGGAACGTGATCGAGCTCGAGCTCGAGCCAGCCGATGAGCCGGTGACCCCGGTGCCCCCGCCGCCGCCGGACACACCGAGCACCAGGACGTTCTGCATGATCGGCTTGATCACGCCGTTGAGGTTCGCGAGGACATCCACGCGGTCCCCGGCGACGATCGGTTCCGATCAAGCCGTGCACGGCGTCGATCGGGATCGACATCGCGCGCTGCTTGCCGGTGAGCCGCGAGCCCAGCGTCGCAGTCCCGGTCGACGTGAAGTCGGCCAGCGTCAGTTGCTGTCCGGGATAGATGTCCGAGACGGCTACGCGGCCGCGCAGGACCGCCGGGTCGGAGAGCGCGCCGGTCTTGACGTCGCCCTTCGGAACCTCGGTCGCCTCGAAGCCGCCGCTCGTGCCGAGCACGTCACCCGCGGTCCCCTGCGGGATGAGGTGGTTGGCGACGAGCACCGGTACAGGCGCGCTCGAGTTCCTGATGCTGCTGCGGTAGTTGTTCAGGTAGAGCAGGAGGACGAGCAGCGCCAGCAATGCCGCAAATCCCCCAACCGCGATCGTCCCGCCGCGCGTCGAGAAGAGACGGCTGGAAAGGATGTTCTGGACTGCTTCCGACATGGTTCTTCCTCCTTATTTCGTGAGCACGGCGACGCACGTGCCGAATGACGCTGAAGTCGCATGGGTCGCCGGTGCCGCCACCGCCGATGGTGTCGACGTATTTGATGAAGTGGCCGACGACGTAGCCGCCGGTTTTGCTTGGAACAGGATCGGGGGCGGGCGGGCCGTTGCAAGGATCGCCTTGACCGCCGCCGTTCTTGCTGAACCCGGTTACGTAGAAGGATGCGAAATTTGAGATCGGGACGACGTTGGCGCCGCTGCCGCTGAACGCTCCGAAGGGCGTCACGAACACGGACACGATCCGCGGGTCGCTCGGCGAGATGTCCTCGGGAATCGTGATCTTGCCGTCGCCGTTCGAGTCGACCCAGTGGATCGGGGCTTTGCTGCACGTCGGCGCCCCGCTGTAGCAGACACCGTAGATCCGACAGAGCATGCCGTCGGAGACCTGTCCGACCGCGCCTCCGGGCTGCGTTTTCGTGCAGTCCCAGGGAGCAGCCTGCGGGAAGACGTAGAACGAGGCCGCATGGCACGGCGTTCCCTTGTTGATCGCGTATTGCGGCGAGCAGCCGGTGGAGAGCTCGTCCCGAAGGTTCGGCTTCGAGGGGTCGCAATCGATCGCCTGCGTTGCGCTGCCCCCGACGACCTTCAGGGCCACTGCCGGCGCAGTCGGGCTGTTCTGGTTTGCCTGCAGGCTCGGCTTGACGCCGATGGTGACGCTCAGGCTGTGCGCAGGAAGACCGAAAGAAAGCGAGTTTGCAAACGGAGCGGCGTCGTCCACCCGGATGTACTGCACCGGCCCCGAGGTGTCGATGTCGGCGGAGAACGAGCGCTGCACCGATGTCAGCGTGCCGTTCTGTGAGCCGCCCCCGTCCCGGTGCCCCAGTTGAGATCGATCGGATGCCCGACGCCGTCCTGAGGCATCAGCGGATAGCCGTTGCTGCCGTCGGTCGTCCAGTAGCCCGCGTTAACGCCCGTCGTGTTGTAGACCATCTTGCAGCCCTTCGGGTTCGGCCCGCTGTTCGGGCAGCCCCAGCCAGGGACCTTGACCTGTGCAAGAGTCGGTGCAAGCGAGGGATTGACTCCCGCTGCGGTCCCGAAATCGATCTTCGCTCTCACACCCACGTTGCATGCCGCGTGCAGGAGGAAATAGGGCCCCGAGTCGTCGGTGCAACCGGAAGCCCCCGGAGCGTTGTAGAGCGTGGCGTCACGCACGATCGGAACTGCGGCAGTGCCCGTGCCTGCAGTCGAATAGCCGTGAAGGAAGTCGATGCCGGTCGCAGCGGTCACGTTGCCGCTTGCGTCCTGCGTGACCGAGTAGCACTCGACCAGCACGTTGTTGCAGATCGAGGTCAGCGTCCCGCCGGTCGGTGTCCAGCTGGCATCGCCGGCGAGCGCGATCACGACGCTGATGTTGGGGTGAGCGACGCTGAGAGAAACCGGCAAGCCGGTCCACTTGGTCAAGCTCTGGCCGTTCAGCGTCGCGGGTGTGGCGTCCTTCGTCAGCTGCTCGGTGGCGAGAACCGTGTTGGCGTTGCTCTCGTCGACGAAGATCGCCGCGGCGGCGAGGGGGTTGTTGTCCGGAACACCTACCGGAAGAGAGTCGGCGCTCGACCCCTTCTGCTGAATCTCCACCCGCGCTCGGCTGTTGATCGCCGACACCAGCTTGCCGCCCAGGAACCAGGGCAGGCCCGCCTCGGTGATCTTGACGTCGACCATCTTGGCCGTGCAGGCCGCTGACTCGATCGTGTCATCGGGCGGAGGCCCGCCGACGGCATACATCTTCTTGTTGATCCTCACGGTGATCGCCCCCTGATTCGCACCGCCGATCTGGAGGTTGTAGGGCGAGACAGCCGTGGGATCGCCGGCATATTTTCGCGCCTCGGCGTCGATCCGCGTGTTCGCAGCCGCGGCATCTCCGAAGCAGCCGCTGAAGAGCCCGCCGGCCGCGAAGGCGCCCGCATCCGCCTGGAGCTGCAGATGGCGCTTGTGCTCGAACCAGTTGCCCGCGTCGATGACGAAGCTCGCCATCAGGACGAGCAGCGGGCAGCCAGAGGGCAGCCAGAACCAGCACGCTGCCCCGTTCGTTCGTTCTGGCATGGGTCACTGCGCCGTGCATCACGAGGAGCACCCGGCGGTATACGAGGGCGGTGCTTCGAGCCGCATCGTCGACGACCCCGAGATGGTCGTCGGCTGCGAGACCGATCCTCTGGCTGATCAGCGGCAGCCAGCGTGTAAGCCACCGACACCGTCACGCGTACGGGATCTCCGACGAGCGGGCTCGTGTGGCCGGAGACGGGCGGGAACGAGATGCAGACCTTCGCCGGGTTCACGACGGAGTTCGTTCCTCCGCTCCTGAGCTCCTTCGTGTCGGCCTGGCACTGGATGTACGTCTGCAAGCTTGTCGCCGTCGTGCCGTCGGGGCACTGGCCCGGGCTGGCGTTCACGACCGCCCAGCGCGCTCCCGAGCTCGCGAGCTGCGTCTCGTCGATCCAGTAGTTGAACGCCTTGCCGAAATCGAGCATGGCAAGCAGAAGGACGAGCAGGATTGGAACGACGAGCGCGAACTCGACGAGCGCCACACCTGACTCATCGCCCGCACCGCATGCCCGATACAGACGCATCTGCCCTCCCCTGCGAGGGACTGCCCAGCCCCGGCTCCGGGAGTCGTGCTCCGGAAGCCGAGGCTGGGAAGCCTTGCCCGCTATCTCCCTCTGCCCGGTTAGCCCACCGGGTTGAGGTGGTTTGCGACGGTCTGCAGCACGTTGCTGACGTTCGTGCCGATCGCCGCCAGGGCGCCGATCGCCACGATCGAGACCAGGACCAGGATCAGGGCGTACTCGACCATTCCCTGACCGTCTTCGCGGTCCCAGCTGTGCCTTGACCTTGTGAATGAACTTCCTCATGGGTTTCCTTTCGGAGACCGAACCTAGAGGTTCAGCGTGTCGGCAACCGTCTGCAGCACGTTGTTGACGTTGGTGCCGATGGCCGTCAGAGCGCCGATCGCCACGATCGAGACCAGGACCAGGATCAGGGCGTACTCGACCATTCCCTGACCCTCTTCGCGCTCGATTGCGCGGTTCCACACGTTCGTGAGCTTGAGAAGCAGCTCAGACATTGGTGCTCTCCCTTCCCTCGTTTGACACTTCCCTTACGGGTTACGCCTCCCCTCGAGACGTTGCGCTAGCTCTCCTCGTTCCTCCGGCCCCGGCGAGGACAAAACAATCCTCTTTTGGCGCCGGCGATCACCCCCTCGCCGAGGTCGTCCGCCTGCCGCAGTGCGACGTCTTCGCGGAGTCTCCGGCTCGTGTGAGACCGGGTTGATTCGAGCAACGCTGACCTCCTCCCCAGGATGGTCATGAGGCCGACCATCGGCCCTTGCCAGGATTCTGTGTCGAAAGCCGGCCCGAAGGAACCCGCTAAAAGGCTGGACTTGGCCAGCCCTTTGGTCTAGCTGGGACATGGGTGTGGGGTCGCCCCCCCAAAGTGCGTGGCGAAGCCTGACCTTTCGGCCCTTATCGTTCGGTCCTCGATGCGGTTCCATTTGCGCGTATGGCGACGAGAGCTGAGTCGCTCGGGGGCGGAAGAAAGCGCCTCGAGCTACCCGCATCGGGACGAGCGCAGTCGTTCGCCTGGCTCGAGCACGAGGCGTTTCCGCTGGCAATCGGAGCCTCTATGGAATCGCTCCCCGCTCGCCGCCCTCCTCCACACCGGGAGAGCCGCCACGTAATGCGTATCAGGCTCAGCGATCCGTTCCACGTCGACGAGCTCGATGCGTCACTGCGCGAGGCGGAGATCGTCTCGGTGCGGGCCGACGACAGCACGCTGGTCGTGCTTCACCCGTTGGCGATGGACGAGAGCGAGGCCAAGATCGAGCTGACGTTCTTCGTCAAGGCGTGGTGTGCGCGCCGGCCGGAGCTCCAGTTCGAGCTCCTCGGCTAGCCGGACTCAGGTGCCGCCGGTTCGGCGAACCACCACGAACGCCTTGTCTGCGGCGTAGACGCGTTGCCAGCGCCCGGTCTCGGCCATGCTGCGCGCTATCGCACGGTTCGTAACGACGAGCGGATACCCGCGTACGAATTCCTGCCAGCCCGGTTCCTGACGCGCGAACCTGATCACGCCGTCGAATTGGCGACGGCTGAGCAACTCGGGCCGGCCGTCGTAGGCGATCCGCCCACGAAGCGCCGGGATCTTCCAGAGAAGTAGGTCAGCGAGCTCGAGATCGGCAAAGACCAGTCCGCCTCGCGTCTGCTCGCGAACCACAGCCAGACCGCGAGCTTCCGACGGGGCCGTCATACGGCCCGCGACGTCGCCCAACCGGCTGCTGCGAGGATCGCCGAGAGCCCGAGAGCGGCGAGGACGGTCGCACCCGGCCCCTTGAAGCTCGGCGCATCGGCAGCTCGGGAGACGAGCGACGGCATCACCGCGAGCATGGTCAGCGCGAACCACGGGATGAGGCGCACGGCTGACAAGGCCGCCGCCAGGGTGAGCGCAAGCAAGAGGCAGTCCAGCATCGTCACCCTGCTGCGACGTAGCGCGAGTAGAACGCAGGTCACTGCCACGAGCGCAAAGAACGGAGCCGTCAGGCCGGACGGCGTCGTCCGCTGCCACTCCACGATCTCGTGCCCGTACGGCGGATCGAAGAACATCACCTTGTAGTAAGCGGGCAGTCGCAGCGCAAACGGTGACGCGAACACCGCTGCGGGAGCAAGCGCTACGAACGCAGCCCGACGCCAATGCCAGCCGTTGCGGACAAGCGCCTGGATGCCGTAGGCCGAAACGATGAGTGCACCGAGCACGACCGACCCGTGAATATTGGCCCACAGACACAGGACCGGTAATACCCACAGCGTCGAAAGTCTTTGCGCGTCCCGGTCGCGCAACAGCAACCAGAGGACTACGGAGAAGAGAGGCAACGCGAGCGCTTGGGTTCGTGCCTGGACGCCCCAGGGAGCCGCGATGAACGCGGCGACGAAGAAGGCGAGGATTACGCGCGGTGAAGCGCCTCTCTCCTGCGCGGCTCGCGCGGACAGGCCGAAGGCGGCAACGACCGCGAGCAGGCAGGCCGCGACCATCAGGCCGACACCGCCGAGACGTTCCGCCCCGTACAGGGCGAGTTGGGCCAGCCACTGTTGGTCCACCCACTGGTTCCCCTGGCCGAGCACGGTGAGATGCTCGACCGTCGGAAGGCCGTGTTGCGCGATCTCACGGCCGGAGACCAGCGCGACCCACGTGTCGGGGACGAGGATGTTTCGGCCGATACCGGCCAGAACGACCGCGAGCAGGGCCGCCGGGCAGGCGACCGGAACCAGCGAAGCGATGCTCGGGCCCCTGTAGGCCCGAGAGATCGATTTGACGCGCGTGGTCTCAGTCGCCGGCAAACTCGACATCTCCCGGAGCATAGGAACCGATTCAGCCTGCGGGAATAGCTGATCGGTTAGGAGCAGCCATACCGATGGGCGGCGTGTCGCCGGCGTCCGGAGCGGCTTAGGCGACCTCGAAGAAGGGGTTGACGACGATCCCGTGCTGGTACGCGTAGCGAGTCGCTTCGGTTCGATTCGCCACGTGCAGCTTCCGGTAGATGTTCGTCAGGTGGAACTTCACCGTCTGCTCGGTGATGAACAGCTCGGCCGCGATCTGCTTGTTCGAGAGACCGCGGGCGAGCGCCGTCAACACACGCATCTCGGATTCCGTCACGCCGGCGGCCTTGGCCGCATTCTCTTCGCTGGACTCACCGGAGCCGAGCATCTGGAAGACCGTGCCCGCCATTGCCTGCCGTAGAGCGGAGGCGAGGTCGCGCGGATCGACATGCTTGACGACGAACGCAGACGCGCCGTGCTTCAGCGCCGTCTGGATCTGCTCCGGCTCGTCGATCCCGGAGAGGATGACGACCTTGATCTTCGGGTGGCGCTCTCGGATCTTGCCAAGGCAGGTCAAGCCGTCCATTTGAGGCATTCGGATATCGAGCAAGACGAGATCGGGGTGCGTTCGCCCGATCAGCGGAAGCGCCTCACTGCCCGTCAGAGCCTCGCCGACCAGCTCGATGTCCTCGGATTGCTCCAGCGTGAGCCGGATCGCATCGAGCATCAACTGGTGGTCGTCAACTACGACAACTCGGATTTGTCCCACGCCGCAGTCCCTCTTCCTCCCGTCCCCGTCGCCGGAGACGTTCGCTGACAATGCTCTCCCGCGCCGCATCTTAGGCGTCTTTTTGCCGTTTGTGAAGATCCCCCGCTATTTGCGGATTTGACCCAGGTGGGTCAGGGAGTTCTAGAGGCTAGGCGCGAAAGCCGGCGCCGGACGCCTGTGCGAGCCTGATCATCCAGGTCCCGACGAGGAAGTTGTAGACCAGCACCGGGAAGGCGACTGCGAAGACGCTAGTGAGACGCGGGGAGGGAACGCCGCTCGCTGCGACGACGGCCATCCCAGGGCCAACCGCGTAGACACAGAGAAACGCGAGCACGAGGTGAACGAGGAGGATCGCCATCCTCCAGGGCATGAGCTTGGGGAACCTGACCGTGATCCACAGGGCCACGGCGGCGGATCCAATCGCAAACAGGACGACGTACAAGCTGACACTCACTGGGCGCTCCTAACTACCCATTCCGCGGACTCGACTTCTCCAAACCACGTCATGGGAGCCTCTATCGGCCGCGAGGTCGAAATTCTGTAGAGCGATCTGTCTGGAGCTAGTCTCGATCGGTCCTTCTCCGGCCCCGGCCGCCCAGGTCCTTGTTCGATTCCATGTCGAACCACATCGCGAAGAGCGTGAACTGGGAGCCGAAGATCAGTAGCAACGCCACGAGAACCACGGTAGCTGCCGTGATCTGGTTGCCGAGGATCCGCAGCACGACCTCGCTGATCCCGAGCCCCAGCCCCAGGACGCTCATCAGGATCCCGAGCACGTAGAAGAACACGAGCGGGTGGAAGTCGCGGATCACGTACTTCTCGCGCAGCCGCCACCAGAAGCCCTTGAAGAGCAGCCACGAGATCGTCGGCACCACCTTGCGCAGGCGGATTCCGGAGCGCTCGCCGACGCCGTAGATCGGACGCGAGGGGTAGTCGCGCACGCGGGCGTTCACGACGTTCAGGTGGACGAGCATGTCGTTCGGGAAGCCGTAGCGCTTGTAGATCCGGTCGAGATCGAGCAGCTGCAGGTACTCGAGCGAGATCGCGGTGTAGCCGGACTGCGAGTCGGCCACGTGCCAGTAGCCCGAGGCGATCTTGGTGAGCATGCTCAGGACGGCATTGCCGAGGTAGCGGTAGCGCGGGATCACGTCCCAGGCCTGACCGGTGAAGAGGCGGTTCGCCTTGGCGTAGTCGACCTCGCCTCGGGCGACCGGGCTCACGAGCTTCTCCAGGTCGCCGGGGTCCATCTGCGCGTCGGCGGCCATCACGGCGGTCACGTCGATGCCGTCGTCGCGGGCGTGCTCGTAACCGGTGACGATTGCTCCGCCGACGCCGACGTTGCGCTCGTGCTCGATCAGCTCGACCTTCGGGTCGGCGAGCGCCCGCACCGCTGCGACCGTCCCGTCCTTCGATTTGTCGTCGACGACGTAGACCCGGTCGACGAAGTCGGGGATGCTGCGGATGGTCTCCGCGATCAGCCTCTCTTCGTCGTGCGCGGGCACGACGACCGCAACCCGCTTGCCGTCGAGCACGCCTGAACGCTACGAGTGGCGGCGGACGACCCGGCGCGCCGGGTCGTAGAGCAGCGCCGCGATCCCGCCGAGGATCAGGCCGATCAGGGCGGAGACGAGCACGGTGTTCCTCCGGCTGCGAGCAGTGGTCTTCGTGGCGACGCCGCGGGTGATCACCTGGGGCGCCTCGACGTCCTCGGCGAGTGCCAGCTGCTGCTGGTTCGTGGTCAGCTGGTCGACGATCGACAACCGCTGCGTCTGCAGCCCGTTGAGCTGGCCGAGGAGGATCAGCTGCTCGGCGGTCGAGAGGCCGGCGCCGCCCTTGAGCGCCGCCTGGAGCTTGCGCGTGGAGGCGTCGAGGGCACCGAGCGCCGCCTGCTCGCCTTCCACCAGCGTGCGCAGATTCGTGATCTTCGTCTGCGAGTAGCTCGCCAGCGCGGGTGAGTTCGTGACCATGTTCGCCAGCGCGTTCGCGGCTCGTCCGACCTTCCCGCGCAGGTGTCCGGTCACCGTGAGAGCGACGAGCGGGTTCTGGCCCAGCCTGGTGATCGCTCCCGTGACTGCCTGCGTCGCGATGTGCCCGCGCAGCTGGCTCGGCTTGAGACCGACTCTGCGCGCCACCGCGGCGATCGTGGCCTCGGAGGTCACGATCTGCCGGACGGTGGTGGGGTTCGTGGCCTGGCTCTGCACCTGCACCCCGCTCCCGGAGAGCGGCTGCCCGAGGTAGACGACCGCCTTCGCCTTGTAGACCTGAGCCCCGCCGAGCGAGATCAGGTAGCCGATCACGATCCCGGCGGCGAGGCCGGCGAGCGGCAGCCACCAGTGCGTGGCGATCGTGTTCCAGTGGCGCCTGAGGTCGACCTCGCGCTCGGCGTCGAGGTCCGGTGAGTCGTCGGTCTTCGTGGCCATGGCCGCGGGCGACTCTACCTAGCCCGGTAGGCGCGGAGCCATCCCGAACACCCGCGCGTAGCCGACGAGGTAGAGCCGCCGCCGGTCGGAGACGACCGCCCCGTAGGCACCGCGCCGGAAGGCCCAGAGGAGCTTGCCACTGCGCGGGTCGAGCGCGTAGGTGCGGTTCTTGAGGGTCGAGAAGTAGACGACGTCGTTGATCACGACCGGCGAGCCGGAGATCGCGCCCAGCGCCTTGAAGGTCCAGCGCACGTCGCCCGTGGCCGCGTCGAAGCAGTAGAAGGTGCCGTTGTAGGAGCCGGCGTAGACGCGCTCGTGCCAGACCGCGGGCGAGGCGTAGACGTAGTCCCCGGTCCCGTGCGACCAGCGCAGCTTCCCGCTCGTGGCGCCGAAGGAGTAGACCTTGCCGTCGGTCGAGCCGATGTAGACCCGGCCGTAGGCGACCGCGGGCGTCGAGTAGAAGCGCCCGCGGGGGCCAAGCCGCTGCTGCGCCGAGGCGCGCCAGAAGAGCTTCCCGCTGCGCGCGTTCAGGGCGTAGACGTGGTGGTCGTAGGAGCCGAAGAAGACGCGGCCGCCGGCGTAGCTGATCGCGCTCTTGACCTTGTCGCCGGTCTGGAAGGTCCAGCGCGTGGCGCCGGTCGATGCGGTGAGCGCGTACACCTTCCCGTTCCAGTCGCCCACGTAGACCACGCCGTCCACGACGAGCGGCGACGACTCCGTCGGCCCGATCGTCACGCGCCAGCGCACCTTCCCGGTGTCGGCGTTCAGCGCCACCACCTGGCCGTCGAGCCCGGAGCGCGTCGCGTTGCAGGGCGGCTTGTTCAGGAACGACATGTAGACGGTGTGGCCGTCCACTGCCGGGGTGGCAGCCGTGCAGCGTCGCGCGCGGAAGGTCCAGCGAGCCTTGACCTTGCTCGTGTCCACCGCGAAGAGCGTGCCGTCGGCGTTCGCGAAATAGAGCCGCCCGTAGGCGACGGCGGGCGGGAACTCGACCAGCGAGCGGGCGCGGAAGAACCACAGCGGCCGGTAGGGCGGCTTCACGAGCATCAGGGGAGCGTCGCCCTGCCTCGCCGGGTCGAACCGGTACATCGGCCAGCGGATCTTTCCTCCGGGAGGCGGGGCGACCGGCGCTTGCTGGGTCGTGACGAACTCCTCGGTCGAGGAGCCGCGCACGTCGTGGCCCTGCTGCTTGCGGTAGACGACGACGGCGACCAGGCCGGCGACGATCAGCAGCACCGCCGCCGCGGTCGCGAGCAGCACCTTCTTCATCGCCGCTTGTGCTCGACGGCGTAGAGGCGCGAGAAGCCGTGCAGGAGGAGCCTCCGCGCGTTGCCCGAGACCGGCACGAAGGCGCCGTCGGGGAAGCGGAAGACCTGCTTGCCCGTGCGAGCGTTGAGCCCGTAGATGCGGTGCTGCCGGTTGCTGAAGTAGACGATGCCGTCGACGATCGAGGCCGCCCCCGCGATCGCGCCGGCGGTCGTGAAGCGCCAGGCCGCCGCCCCGCTACGGGCAGAGACCGCGTAGAAGGTGCCGTTGTAGGAGCCGAAGTAGACGCGGCCGTTCCAGACCGCCGGGGACGAGTAGACGTACGAGCCGGTGCCGAGCGACCAGAGCCGGCTGCCGCCGGTCGAGAAGGCGGTCAGGGAGCCGCCCGTGGAGGAGGTCACGAACACGCGCCCGTTCGCGACCGCGGGAGTGCCGTAGATGCGGCCGTTGACCGAGCCCGACCAGCGCAGGGCGCCGGTCCCAGCGGCCAGCGCGAGCAGCCGCCCGCCGTAGTCGCCGATGTAGATCGTCCCCTTCAGGAACGCCGCGCTCGAGGTGATCTTGCTCCCGGAGCGGTAGGTCCAGCGCGCCCGGTGCGTGCGCAGGTCGAGCGCGTACACCGTCCCGTTCCAGGTGCCGAAGTAGTCGACGCCGTCGAGCACCAGCGGCGACGACTCGATCGGGGCGCCGGTGTCGTAGGTCCAGAGAACCCGGCCGTTGTGGCGGTTCAGCACGTAGACGCGGCCGTCCATCCCGTGCGCGACGACCTCCTCGCCCGCGACCGCCGGGGAGGCGGCCATCTTGCCGGCCGTGTCGCGCCGCCAGACCTTTGCTCCGTTGCGCATCGAGTAGGCCCGCACGCTGCCGTGGTAGTTGGAGACGAAGGCGATGTCGTCGTCGACCGCGGCCGGGAACTCCATCAGCCCGCCGACCGCCTGGCTCCAGACGACGCGGAAGGGCGGGCGCACGTGGATGAACGGGTGCGCCTGGGTGCGAGCCGGGGTGGCGCCGTAGAGCAGCCACTGGAGCTTCGCCTGGTAGACGCGCACGCCGACCTTCGGCTTGCCGCGGAACTGGAGGCGCTGCTCGAAGGGGTCGTAGCCGCTCTTGGCGACGGAGACGGCGAGGCGTCCGTGCCGCCCGATCTTGATCTTCGCGACGCCGTCGCCGCCGGTGCGGCCGGCGTGGGAGCCGACTCGTACCAGTGCTCCGCGCACCGGCTTGCTCAGGTCGCCGTCGAGCACGATCACGTGCACGAACGAGAGGTGAGGCGCCGTCGGGAGCGCAGGCGGCTTGAGCGGCGCCGATTGTCCCGGCTGCTGCGTTGCCTTGTCCCCGCCGCAACCTGCGAGCAGCACGACGAACGCAAGCGCTATGACTGACGCGGCCCACTCGCAGCAGGCTAGAGACCCCTTCGGTTGCCATTTCGGGCTAGCGGGTCCCTTCGGCCTTCTCCCACATCAGCGGCGCGCCCTCGCGCAGGTAGCGCCCGAGCGCGACCATCGTGGCCCAGGTCATCAGCAGGTAGTAGTAGGCGAGGCCTGCGCCGGGGACGGGAAGCTTCAGCTTGCCGGCGGCGGCGAGAGCGAGCCACGCAGCCTGGCCTGCGAGCGCGGCCTGGTAGGGCCAGCCCTCATCCACCAGCGCGATGCTGGTCGCGAGCAGCGCCAGGTGCAGGAAGCCGCTGCCGTAGCGCAGCACGCGGTGCGAGAGCAGCTCGGCCAGGTAGAGCGGCGGCACGCCCCGCAGGCTGCGCGCCTCGAACAGGTGCCGCCACGACCACGGCAGCATGCGCACCTTGCGCCGGTACTCGTCCTCGATGTCGCGGGAGGGCTTCTCGTAGGCGAGCGCCTCCGGGTCGTAGACCGCGCGGCGCCCGCGCTGCACCATCAGGTTCGGGAAGCCGAGGTCGTGGCCGAAGGGCCACTCGACGTAGTCCGAGCGCCGCACGGCGTAGATGGCGCCGTTGCCGCCGGTGATCGAGCCGAGCGCGGACTCGCTCTCCCGCAGCCACATCTCGTAGCGCCAGTAGACGCCTTCCTTGTTCGATCCGTCCAGGCGCTGGAAGCGCACCTGGCCGCAGACGTAGGCCACGTCCGGGTCGGCGAAGCTGCGGACGAGCTTGCGCAGGGCATCCGGCGCCCAGGTCGCGTTGGCGTCGCCGAAGGCGAGGATCTCGCTCTCGCTCTCTCGCACGGCGCGGTTCAGCGCCGGGAGCTTCCCGCCGCGCTCGCAGGGGAGCAGGCGGACGCGGCCGTTGTCGTAGCCGGCGACGATCTCGTCGGTGCGGTCGGTCGAGCCGTCGGAGGCGATCACGACCTGGAGCTTGTCCGCCGGGTAGTCGAGCTCGAGCAGGTTCTCTACCCGCGCGCCGATCACGTCCTCCTCGTCGTGGGCGGGCACGATCAGCGTGACGCTGGGCGTGATCTCGTCCTTCGCGACCTCGCGCTCGCGCACGCGTCGAAGGGCCGCCGCGGCTACGGGATAGCCCACGTGCGTCCACGCGAGCCCGCCCAGGCTCGCCCAGAAGATCGCCTTCAGGATCACGACCGCACCGTAGCGCGATAGGCCGGGAAGAAGCCGTCGAGCCCCGCGTCGGGGCCGGCGAGCCCGCGATAGGCCTCCTCGTCGTGGATCGCCTTGCCGACGGCCATCTCGAGCTCGCCTCCGGGGTCGAAGCGGAGCTTGAAGTCGAAAAGCGAATCGCGCCTCCCGCCGACTCCCCCGCCGAGGTGGAAGCGCGTGTAGCCGAGCTCCTGCGCCCAGCGGGCGGCCTCGAGGAAGAGGAGGTTGCTCGCGCCGAGCTTGCGGCCGGCCTCGCTCGAGGCGCCGAGGTGGTAGTGCAGCCAGGGCGGCGCGTGAAGGCAGAGCAGCGCCGCGTCCTCGCCTGCCTCGAAGAGCACGACGTGGTCGCGCAGCTCGGTCTCGAGCGCTCGCCAGTAGGCGGGCGGGAAGTAGTAGAAGCCCTCGGCGCCCTGGCGCTCCATCGTCTGCTCGTAGAGGCGGGCGAAGCGCTCGAGGCTCTCCGGGGCGAGCGTCGCCGACGCCTCGACGCCGGCCGCGACGGCCTTGCGCACGACGCGGCGGTGGTGGCGGTGCATCCGCTCGAAGAGGTCGTCGTCGGCGTCGAGCCGCCAGCCGACGGTGGGGCCGAGCGGCTCGACGCGCACGTTGGGGCCGGTGTCGCGGTGGTTCGCGTAGAGCGGGTGGAAGCGGACGAACGTGGTGACGACGCCGTTGGCGCGGCACCACTCGTCGTAGGGCTCCCAGAAGCCTGGGCCGACAGGACCGCCGTAGCCGTACGGGGTGATCACGTCGGTCGGGCCTTCGCGGAGGATGGCCGCGAAGACGGCGTGCTCGGTGCGCAGGAAGAGCGGCCGCCCCGGCTCGAGCAGGGTCGAGGCCTCGACGTACTCGCGGGTCAGGTAGACGTCCACGAAGCCGAGCTCCTCGAGCAGCCCGTTCCAGTCCTGGGCAGCGACCTCAGCGATCAACAGTGACTGTCACTGTGACTGTCACTGTGACTGTCACCGTTTATTGGTTTCGGCTCGGGTTCGTGCGCGCTCGATGTTCATCTCGTCCTCGACCGGCTGCTCGTCCTCGCGGCGGAGCTGGGTGAACGTGCGCACGATGATCTTCAGGTCGAGCGGGAGCGACCAGTGCTCGATGTACCAGAGGTCCTGCTCGATCCGCTCCGGCCAGGTGATCTCCTCGCGCCCGTTCACCTGCGACCAACCCGTGATCCCGGGCTCGACGGCCAGGCGGTCGCGGTCGCGGTCGCTGTAGTTCGCCACCTGCTCGACGAGGTCGGGGCGCGGGCCGACGAGGCTCATCTGCCCCGCGAGCACGTTCAGGAGCTGCGGCAGCTCGTCGAGGCTCGTGCGGCGCAGGAAGCGGCCAGGCTTCGTGATGCGCGGGTCGTCCGGCACGACGCCGTACGGGTCATCCGTCAGCTCGTGCGCCAGCTCGAGCGCGTTGGGGACCATCGTGCGGAACTTGAGCATCCGGAAGCGCCGGCCACCCTTGCCGACACGCTCCTGGGCGAGCAGCACGGGGCGGCCGCCGTCAACGAGGATCCAGGCCGCGATCGCGGCGAGCAGCGGCGAGAGCAGCACGAGCAGCACGACGGCGGCGACGCGATCGATCAGGCGCTTGAGAAAGCGGCTCACCGGCGCACCTCGCGGTAGAGGCGGTCGTGTTCCGCGGCGCTCGAGGCCCACGTGAGAGCTGCCGCGGCCCGGCCCGCACCCGCGTGCGCGGCGGCCAGCGCCTTCGGCTCGAGCAGGCGCGCGGCGGCCTGCGCGAGCGCCTGCGGATCGCCGGGCGGGACGACCTCGCCGGCGCCGAACTCGCGCACGATCTCGCCCAGCGAGCCGACGTCCGTCACCACCACCGGGCGACGGTATCCGATCGCAGTCGCGAGCACGCCCGACGAGTCGAGCCGCCTGTACGGCAGGACGACCGCCGCCGCGCCGCTCATCAGCTCGCGCACCTCGTCGTCGGGCCGGAAGCCGAGCCGCCACTCGACACGCCCGTCCAGGTCGACCTGCTGCACCGGGTCGAGCGGGTCGCCCGCGACCACGAGCCGCGCGTCCGGGATCTGCGGCAGCGCCTCGAGCAGCACGTCCAGCCCCTTGTAGTCCCGAATCAGGCCGAAGAAGAGCAGCGTGCGGCCGCTGGGCGGTGGCAGCTCCTCGCCCTCGAAGACCGGGTGCGGGATGCGCGCGATCCGCTCCCGGCTCAGGCCTTGCTCGACGAGCTGTTCGACGGCCCGGTGCGAGTGGACGATCACGCGCTCGGCGGTCTCGAGCACGTCGGCCCAGACGCGCAGCGCCTTCGCCCGACGGGGCAGCACGTCGTGGGCCGTCAGCACGAGCGGTCGCTCGTCCGCGATTCGCCGCAGCCAGCGCAGGTCGTGCTCCGGCCGCGGAAGCCACTGCACGTGGACGACGTCGGGATCGAGCCGCTCGACCCGGCGCAGCAGGCGTGCGACGCTCGGCGGGTACTCGACCGCCTTGAGCGCCAGACGCCCGGGCGCGCGACGGAAGAGCCTCGTCGAGACCGGCGCGAAGAGCTCCTCGCGGTCATAGCCGTCCGCTTCCGGCACCTGCCCGTGCGGGAAGCGGGAGGTCAGCAGCGAGACCGCGTGTCCCTTCCGGGCCAGCGCCGACGCGAGCGCGTGGTCGTAAGGAGGCGTGTACGCGAGCGGGTCGACGAGCGCGATTCGCATCAGACCCTCGAGCGGAGGTAGCCGAGGCTGGCGAGCGCCGGGCGCGGGTCGTCTGCCGCGAAGACGGCGCGCACCTTCTTGCCGCCCACGTAGTGACGCAGGAACTCGCGCGGGTGCAGCTCACGGCGGCGGGCCATCTGCGCCGAGACCCAGACGTCCTTCGCGAGGTAGAGCCATGTGATGCCGTCCGGGAGCGTTCGTTCGGGCTGCGGCTCGGCGCCGGTGAGGTCGTCATAGGCGATGCGGGCGATCCCGAGCTCCGGGCCCATCGCGATCCCGGCCCAGATCGGCGGGCGGGTGTTCACCTCGAGCAGCTTGAGCTTGCCGTCGCGCGGATCGCGGACGAGCTCGACGTGGGCCAGGCCCGTGTAGCCCGCCGCGCGCAGGAGCCGGTGGCCGAGCTCGTGCACCTCCGGGTCGTGGCCTGACGCGAACACGGCGCTCGTGCCGAAGCGCAGGGGGCCCTGGCGCACCTTGCGCCCGACGACGCTGGCCCTCGGCTCCCCGTCGCGGCCGATGTAGGTGAAGAGCGACCAGACCTGCTCGTGCGAGTCCGGGATCAGCTCCTGGACGATCGTCTCGAAGCCCTTGTCCTTCGCCTTCTTCCAGGCAGCGACCGCCTCGTCGAGGTCGGCCGCGACGAAGGCCTTCTCGCCGAAGGTGAGCGCGAACTCCTGGCCCTCGACGGCCTTCAGCAGGAGCGGTGGGCGCAGGCCGGCGGCACGGATCTGCTCCGGGCTCTCGGCAGCGACGGTCTTCGGCGAGTCCACGCCCGCCGCGGCCGCCGCCTGCGGCAGGACATCCTTGCGGCGCAGGCGCCGCGTCGCCTCGGGGTCGTCCGGAAGGGTCACGTCGGCCAGCTCGCGGATCTCGTCCCAGCGATTGAGCACGGCCTCGACGTTCTCGTCCCGCTCCGGGAAGAGCACGGGGCGTTCACCCGTCTCCCTCAGCACCGCGAGCAGGCCGTCGACGTCGTCGACTACGCGGCTGCTCTGGAGGTAGCGCGAGCGGAGGCCGAACTCGTGCGGTTGCAGCGCCACGCCGTGGACGGGAATCCCCGCTCGGCCGAGGCTGCGCACGATCGAGAGACCAGCGTGCAGGAGCCCGAAGACCACGACAGGCCTCACCGGCGGTTTTCCCTCGGCCCGGTGACTGTCACTGTGACTGTCACCGTGGCACGTCCGAAAGGGCCGCTTCGTAGGCCGTGAGGGTCGCGTCCGTGACCGCCGGCCAGGCGAAGTGCTCTCGCACCCGATCGCGCGCGGCCTCGCCCATGCGGCGCCGCAGCTCGCGGTCGCCCAGCAGCCGCTCGAGCGCCTCGCGCAGGGCCGGCACGTCACGCGGCGGCACGAGCAGCCCGGTCTCGCCGTCGGCGACGAGGTCGAGCAGCCCCCCGACCGCGCCGGCCACGACGGGCCGCCCGTAGGCCATCGCCTCGGCACAGACCACGCCGAAGCCCTCCCGGTGAGAGGGGACCGCAACCACCGCTGCCCGCTCGTAGAGGGGCCCAAGCGCGTGGTGGGGCACGAACCCGAGCGCTCCCGGAACCCGGTCGCGCAGCGGCCCGTCTCCTGCCACCACGAGCTTCATCCCATTCGCCGCTTCCACCAGCTCAAGGATTCCTTTCTCCGGCGAGAGCCGCCCGGCGAACAAGACCTCCGGAGGGTCAGCGGCCTCCGCAACCTGCTCGGGCACGTCCACCCCGCTCGGGATCACGCGCACCTCGCGAGCCCCCAACTCCCGCGCCGAGTCGGCCAGCGCGTTCGAGGCGCAGATGACCAGCCGCGCTCGCCGCAGCACCGCCCGCGCCACCGGCCGCGCCCGCTGCGCCAGCTCGACGTCGGTGCCCCAGAGCTGCACCACGAACGGCTTCCCGGTGGTCAGCGCGACCGCGCCGGCCGGCAGCCAGTGCGCGTGAACCAGGTCTGCGTCACGCGCCGCCCGCCGCGCGGCCAGCGCGAAGCTCCCGAGCATCGGCGGCACGAACGCCGCCCGCCACGGCTGGCGCCGGAGGTTGCCCACCACGCCGGCGCCGTAGGCGATCCCGAAGTGCCGGAACGAGGCCGGCGAGACCACCTCCACCTCGACCCCGCGCTCCCGCACGCGATCGACGGCGTCGGCGACGAAGTTCCCGGCCGGGTCGCCCTCGTAGCGCGGGTACGACGTCGTGAGCACCGCGACTTTCACCGGGATCCTGGGAGCCGTAGGTTCTTTGAGAACACCGCAGGCGTCGCGAGCACGAGCATCGCGAAGACGTAGAAGTAGAGGAACGACATGGTCAGGTAGAAGACGTTCGCGGCCATCGTCCCGACGAGGGCGGCCGTCATCCCCCAGGCCAGTGGCCGCAGCCGCGCCGCCAACGGGTCGCCCGCTGCCGCCAGCGCCCGCCCGAGCTTCCGCGCCACGCCGAGCCGCGCGAACAGGTACCAGAGGAAGACCGCGAACAACGCCGTCCCGACGACCCCGCCCTCGACGAGCAGCGCGACGTAGTACGAGTGCGGCCCCCAGTTCGTCTTCCCGGTCACGAACTCGTAGTAGACCGAGAAGTTGTTGAACCCGAGCCCGAAGAGCGGATGCTGGTGCAGCACCTGCGGGATGAAGTCGTAGACGCCGAAGTGCGCCGTCGTCGAGCGGCCGCCGGTCTGGAGCCGCGACCGGATCACGACGTCGAAGAAGTGCCGCCGCCGGTACACCTCGTAGGCGACCGGGATCACCACCAGCGCGAGCGGCAGGACCGCGGCGCGCGAGAAGAGCAGGTGCCGGTAGGGAATCAGGAGCACCAGCGCGCCCACCACGAGCCCCAGCATCCCGCTGCGCGAGAGCGTCGCCAGCTCGGCCAGGAGCAGGAACCCGATCAGGATCCCCAGCGGCAGGCGCAGCCGGTGCCGCCGCTCGAGGCGCAGGTAGATCGGCGTCAGGATCAGGATCGGGAGCACCAGCATGATCCCGAGGTGGTTCGGGTCGCCGGTCAGCGCGTTCGGCCGGTAGACGCTCGAGCCGTTGACCGCGCCGTAGACGTTGATCTGGCTGGCCCCGCGGGTCAACGGCTTCAGGAGCACCGAATCGAGGTTGTGCCCGGCCTGCGCGTCGAGCAGCTGCAGGATCCCGTAGGCCGCGTTGACCGCGATCCCGCCCAGGAACCAGCCGAGCGTGCGCCAGAAGAAGCGCAGCGAGCGGCCGGCGAGGTAGATCACCCCGACGATCAGGAACGCGAAGTGGATCAGCCACTTGACGAGCCCCTTGCCGTACTGGTCGAGCGCCTGGCCGGTCTCGAGGTTGAAGAAGCCGATCAGGTAGACGAGCAGGAACGCGACCAGGAAGGCGAGCAGGATGGCGGCGGTGCGCGGCACCGGCCCGGCCCGCCGCCCGAGGCGGTCGAATGCGTAGGACAGCAGGAAGCCGATCGCCGTCAGGTCGGCGAGGAAGACCGAGCCGGCCACGTTCCACTGCACCTTGGCGAAGGTGGCGCAGAACGCCGCAGCCAGGAAGAAGAACGGGACGAGCGCGCTCTCGCGTTTCACGAGCCGACCTTCCTACGCCCGGCGCATCGACCGGTCATTTCAGACGGACGCACGGGCATAGCCCGAGCGTCCTGAGGGCGGCACCGCAAGCGGCGCCTCATTTCAGGCTCCAGAGCAGCTCGGCCAGCTCCTCGACGCGGGACTGGCGCGAGAGACGCTTGCGCTGCTCGGGCGTGAGGTGGCCGTCGAGCAGCTTCCCCGCGCGCCAGCGGGCGTGCAGCCCCAGCAGCGCCTCGCGGATCCCGTTGACGTCGTCGGGGGCGACCACGACGCCGGCGCCCGTCTCGCGGACGAGGTCGGCGGCCGCCCCGTCCGGCGGCACCGCGGCCAGGATCGGCCGCTCGGCGGCGAGGTACTCGAAGATCTTGCCGCTCGGCACGACGCGCCCTCGACCGGCCGCGTCGGGAAGCAACAGCAGGTTCGCCTCCGAGTCGCGCTGGAGCTCGAGCGCGCGGCGGTGCGGCAGGTAATCGAGCAGCTCGAGCCGGTCGCCGAGGCCGAGCTCCTGCACCCACTCACGATCGGCGGCGCGAAAGTCGCCGACGAAACGCACGACGACGTCGTCCAGGCCGGACTCGGCGAGGGCGGTCAGGAACGCGCGCGGGTTGCGCTGGCCGAAGAAGCTCCCCGTGTGCGTGATCCGGAAGCGCTCGCCGGGCTTGTACTCGAGGCCGGCGAAGTCGTCGAAGTCGGAGCCGTTGGGAATCACGCGCACGGGGCCGGCCGGGTCGAAGCCGCGCACCTCGTCGGCGATCGACTCCGAGACGGCAACGACCGCATCGGCTCGTCGGGCCACGAGCTGGACGACCCGCTCGAGCGCCTTCTCCTTCAAGCGCACGGAGGTTCGGTCGAAGCGGCGATCGGCGTTGCGCACCAGCGAATCGCGCTGGTCGGCGACCCACGGGGTTCCGGTCAGTCGCTTGACCGACGCGCCGATCAGGTTGAGCGAAAGGGGCGGGCTGGTCGTGATCACGACGTCGATTCCCTCCCGCTTGACGATGCGCACGGCGGCGGGCACGGCGGTGGGGGCCCAGGTGACGCTCGCATCCGGCAGCAGCAGGCGGCGGTAGGCGAGCCGCGCCTTGGCGAGCGCGAGGTCGGTGCCCTCGAGCGCGTGCAGCTCCTCGGAAGGAAGCCGCGCGCGAGGCCCGAGGTAGCGGGCCCGGTGCACGAACGCCTGCGTCGGCGGCCGCAGCTCCTCGTCGCGGTGGAGCCACTTCGGGTCGTCGGGCGCGAGCACGTGCGTCTCGATCCCGAGGGCCGGCAGATGGGTCGCCAGCTTGAGCGGCCGCTGCACGCCGCCGCCGCCCGCTGGGGGCCAATACATCGTCACCAAGAGAACTTTCATCGGAGCCGGTACAGAACGTACCGCGACCCCGAGTAGACGCGCGGCAGCGCGAACCGGGCGTGGGGCACCCGCGTGCGGTCGACGAGTAGCCAGTGCGCGCCGTAGCGCCGAGGCAGGGACAGGGGCCCGCCGTGCTGGAAGAAGCGCTGCGCGTCCTTCACGCGCGCGGTCGGGTGGTTCGCGCGCGTGTTGGCCACGTGGAACGTAGGCGCCGCGTTCACGTAGACCGGCGCGAAGGCACCGAGCTCATACGCGGTGAGTGGGTCGGAGAAGACGACGTCGCCCTTCGGCACGTGCTCCCGCACGGCGGCGACGAGCTTTTGCGGCAGCCCCAGCCGTGCCGCGGCGGGCCGCGACCAGTGCGAGTAGCCGTGAGCCGCGACCGGGGCAAGGAAGAGCGCCACGGCGGCGGCCGCCACCACGGGTTGGCCTTCGACCTGCGGAATGCGGCGCCCGAACAAGGCGGCGACGAGCAATGCGGCGGCGGCCGCTCCGAAAGCGATCCAGGTCAGGCCCGCGGGAGCGCCGTGCTCCGGGCGGTAGGGCAGCCCGAAGTCACCGGGGAAGTAGTGCTGGAGCACGATCCCGGCCGCGAGCGCAACGGGTAAGAGGGCCCAGCGCAGAAAGCCCGCCAGCACCAGCGCTCCGCCGACGACCGCGAAGGCCCTGGGCGAGAAGCCGACGATCCGGCGCGCCTGGGAGATCGAGATCGCATCGGCGAAGTGCGGGAAGACGAACGGCAGCAGCGCGATCGCGAACGTCACCAGCATCCCGCCGAGCACGAAGGCCGCCCACATCCGCCGGTGCGCGAAGACGGCGAGCGGAACGAGCGCCAGCGACGCGACGGCAATCGCTCCCGCTCGCCCGAAGAGCTCGGGCGTCAGGCGGTAGCTGTGCAGGCCGAACACATCCAGTTCCTGCCCGTAGTCCGTGAAGGCTCGCCGAACCTCCGCGTGCGAGGGGCTGTGGGAGACCGTCTCGCGCACGACCGGGAGCAGCCAGAGGACCACCAGCCCGGCGGGCACGACGATCGCCGCGAGCGCCGCCCCGATGTGCGGCAGGTCGTGGCGCACATCCAGCACCGCCCGCACGACGAGGAACCCGACGAGCCCGACCGCGAGCGAGCACCGAGTGACTCGGGTGGACGAGTGTCATCGCCGTCGAGGCGACTGCGATCGAGGCGAGGAGCGCCCTCGAGGGCGCCCGTACGTAGGCGAAGACGAGCGCGAGCAGCGCCGGCAGCAGGAGGGCGCGCGAGGCGGTCGCCGGCAGCGCCAGCGACGTGAACGCGCCGCCGTGGCCGGGCGCAAGGCCGAGCAGCGCAAACTGCGTCAACGCGGACGCGACGCCTGCCCAGCGGGAGCGGAACAGCGCCAGTCCCGCCTCGTAGGTCAGCACGAAGGACAGCGGCAGCAGCACCGTCGGGGCGTGCAGCACGACCGAGGGCGGGCCGACGCCGGCGAGGCGCGCGATCAGGGCGATCGCCGCGTGCCAGAGCGGAAATGCATAGCCCGGGTGCAGCCCGCCGTCCTTGAACTCGTCCACCGAGCGCAATGAGAGGGAGTCGAGGCCGAGCAGCTTCTGCTCGCGCGCCAGGTGGAAGAAGGCGTCGCCGTCGTAGCCCGAGACCCACCAGAGCGAGATTCCCGCAACGGCTCCGAGCCCGAGCACTGCGAGGCTCCAGTCCGAACCTCCGGCTGAGCGACCTGCCGCAAAGGGCAGTGCCACGACCGCCACCGCAATCAGCACCCCGAGCGCGAGCCACAGCGACGAGTGCAGAGCGAACATCAACGCCGTCGCGCCGAAGAGCGCGGCCATCGCCCAGACGAACGCCCCTGAGAGGCCTCGCACGCCGAACGCGCGGGCCACCAGCGCCCCGGGCAGAAGCAGACACGCAACGGCAGCCGCGAGCCGGAGCCCGAGCCCGACCCCATGCGCGGGCAGGAGCCTCGAGACCCCGAGCAGGAGCGGCGCGGCCAGCCAGGCGAGCCTCATCTGCGCAGCAGGCGCGCGAGCTGGACGAGGGCCGGCTTGAGGTCGTCGTGGGCGAAGACGGCGTCCACGTAGGGCGGGCGCTGCGGTGCCGGCGACTCCTTGGACAGGAGCGTGATCGCCCAGCGGCGACGGCGGCCGTTCATCGAGACCGGCTCCGGACGCCGGCCGGTCAGGTCGTCGTAGGCGATCCGCGGCAGGTCGACTCCGCAGGCAGACGCGAGCCCGTGCCATTGCCACAGGCGCGGGTTCACCTCCATCAGCTTGAAGCTCCCGTCCCGCGGGTCGCGCTTGAACTCGACCTGGGAGAGGCCGGTGAACTCGAGTGCCCGCAGGAGCTTCAGCCCCTGATCGACCACCTCCTGGACCCAGACCGACTCGCCGACGCGGCAGGTGCCGACTCCCGGCGGCGTCTGGCGCAGCTTGCGCCCGGAGAAGAGCCCGAGCGGCTCGCCGTCGGCCGCGAGGTAGCTGCCGAGGGTGTAGAGCTCGCCGTCGCCGCCCGGGATCAGCTCCTGCACCATCGGCTCGTACGGCTCCGTGTCGGCGTAGGCCCGCTCCACTTCGGCGGCCGTCTCGGCGCGGAAGGCCTGCCGTCCGAAGCGCCGCTTGAAGCCTTCCGTGGACGAGGGCTTCACCAGCACCGGGTAGCCGAGCTCGTCCGCAGCGGCGCGCGCGTCCTCTGCCGAGCCCGGGTACGAGGTGCGCGGAACAGGAATCCCCGCCGCCTGGGCCGCGTCGAGCTGGCCGCGCTTGGTCTGGATCCGGGACAGCACCTCCCAGGGCGGGAACGGGTAGAGGAAGCGCCCGCCGAGCTGCTCCGCACCGCGCGCGATCGCGTTCAGCGGCTCGTCGTGGGTGGCGAAGACCGGCGCCGGCGCTTCGAGCTCGAGCCCGGCCAGGAACGAGACGAACGCCTCTTCGTTCTGCGGGTCGGGCGAAAGCACCGGGCGCGCATAGCGCGAGCGGAAGCCGAGCGCGCTTCGCCGATGGTCGACGGCGAGCACGGGGACCCCGGCGCGGCCGAGCGAGCGAATCGCCGCCAGGCCGTTGACCCAGGCCGCATCGACGACGAGCGCAGGCGCCTTCATCCGCGCGTCTCCAGCAGCTGGGGCAGCGGCGAGGCTGCGAGCCAGCGCGCGGCCTCCTTGTAGGTCTGGCCGCGGCTGCCGGGGAAGATCACCCCGCGCAGGCGCAGCGAGGCGAGTAACAGCCTCCGCGCCCGTTCGGCCTCTTTGGGCCCGCGGTGCTTGGCGAGAAAGCGCACGTGCCCGCGGATCTGCTCCCGGAACATCGGCCCCCAGTTCTGGCGCGTCGTCGCGCCGCCGACGTGGACGAACTCGGCCTCCGGGGTGAAGAACACCTTCCAGCCCGCCTGCCGGAACCGGTAGAGCCAGTCGGTTTCCTCGCTGAACATGAAGAAGTCCTCGTCGAAGAGTCCCACGGTATCGGCGGCCTCACGCCTGACGAGCATGACGGAGCCCATCACGAACTCGGCCTCGCGCACCTCGTCGTGGGCGAAGGCCGCGCCGTAGAACGCGTTCAGCGCCCGCGTGCGCGGAGCGAGCTTGCGCAGAAAGAAGTACTCGGTCGCCAGGCGCCAGAGAGTGGGATCGCCGCGCACCGAGCGCTGCAGCGAGCCGTCCGGGTTGAGGAGGCGCGGGCCGACCACCGCGGCCTCCGGATGCTCGTCCGCGAACGCCGCGAGCCGCTCGACGCCGTCGTCGAGTGCCCACGCGTCCGAGTTCAGGAGCAGGAAGTAGTCGCCCGAGGCGATGCGCATGCCCGCGTTCGAGCCGCCGCCGAGGCCCTTGTTCTCCTGCTGGATCAGGCGCGCGTCGGGGAACCGCTCCCGGACGAGCTCGAGGGTGCCGTCGGTCGAGCCGTGGTCGACGACGATCGTCTCGTGCCCGCGCACGCTCTCGAGCGCCCGCTCGACCCAGGGCAGTGCGTTGTACGTGACCACGACGACGGAGACGTCAGCCATGGTCCGGCGTGGGCCGGTGGGTGAACCCGCGGAGGCTCTGCCAGCCCAGCAGCAGCGCCCCGGGCAGCGAGAGCGCCAGCGTGACGACGAAGAAGAGGAAGCCGGTCGCGAAGGCCTTGTCCGCGTCCACGCCGAGGTTCCCGAGGAAGCTGACGAAGAAGGACTCGCGCACCGCGATCCCGTTCACCGAGATGGGCAGGAGCAGGACGAGGAAGAGCAGCGGGCCCATGACGTAGTAGGGGCGCGGCGAGAGGTCGACGCCGACCGCCTTGCCGGAGAGCCAGATCGCGAGGACGCGCACGGTCTGGACGGCGAGCGTCAGCGTGAAGACTCCCGCGAGCAACCGCGGGTAGGCGCGGTAGGCGTGGATGCCCTCGTACACCGCGCGGACAGGCCGCTCGAGGCGGATCGCGCGGAGAAGCGGAACCGTGCGGGCAAGCAGCGGGCGCATCCTGCGTGAGAACAGCGCCACCGCCAGCACAGCGGTCCCGACCACGAAAGCGCCCTCGATCCAGAGGTAGGCGCCGACGTCGTAGTGACCGATCGCGAGCGCGAAGCCAACCGCCGCGAGCGCAAGAGTGGCCGTTCCGCCCAGGGCCCGCTCGAGCAGCACCGAGCTCGCGACCGGTGCGCCCTGCCCCGGATGCCTGCGCGCCGTCTCGTAGATGCGGACGGCGTCGCCACCGACGGCGGTCGGCAGGACCTGCCCCGCGGTGTAGGCCACGAAGTAGGCGCGAACGAGCCAGGAGAGCCGCTCGTGGATCCCGCGGACGCGCAGGAGCTTCTCCCAGCGCCAGGCCATCGGCCAGACCGAAAGCACCATGATCGCCACGGCGCCCAGGAAGTAGCCCAGATGCGCGTGCGCGAGCAGGTGCAGCGTGCGCGAGAGGTCGATCTTCCAGACGAGGTACGCCGTGCAGAGGCCGGTGACGAGCAGCGTCGCGCCGACCCTGAGGAGCCGCTTCTGCGCTGGCGAGAGGCTAGGCGAGGGCTTCGGCATGGACCGTGCGGAAGCGTACGCACTCGGCTGCGCGGGCCGCCCATTCCAGGGCCTGCTCGCGCGTCGGCCCCGTGGCGAGGACTGCGCCCCGACGGCCGGAGCCGCGGTAGAGCCGAACCCACTCCACCCCAGATGAACCGGCCGCGCGCTCGACCCCCTCCGGCTCGCCGGCCGCGCCTGCGATGAAGTAGACGCAAGCGCCGGCCACGCGCGGGCGAACGGCGAGCCGCTCCGGCTCGATTTTCTCCCCGAGAGCCGCCGACAGGGCGAGGCCGTTCAGGTCGACGCCGAGCGCGGCCTCGCAGAGCTCCGCGTCGTGACCACCGCCGAGGCGGGCTCCGAGCTCGACGACGCGCGGCCCCTCGGGGCCGACCCGCAGCTGCGTCGAGGAAGGCCCTTCCTCGATCCCGAGCGCTCGGGCCGCGCGCTCGGCCACTGCTGTCGCCGACTCTCCGCGGTGGCTCGGCCAGAGGTGGGCCAGCGGCAGCCGGTCCATCACGGTCAGCGGCTGGAAGACCCCGCCGCGGGAGAACGCGGTCACCGTCACCTCCGGGCCCTGCGCGAGCTCTTCGACGAGGCAGAGGCCGCTCCGCGAGGCCCGCAGCGCCTCTCGCACGGCCGCCTCCAGCTCCTCCGGCGAGCGCACGAGCGCGAGGCCGCGCCGGCCCTGGCGGTCCGGCGGCTTGACCACGCACGGGAAGCCGAGCTCGTCGTCCGGCTCGGTGACGATCTTCCAGCGCGTCTGGGGCACGCCGGCCTGCGCCAGGCGCTCCCGCTGGCGCAGCTTCGAGCTCGAGAGCACGGCGGTTTCCGGTGAGATCGGGTGCGGCAGGCCGAAGCGCGCCGCGATCCGGGCGGCTGGGCCGACAGCCCAGTCGATCCCGGGCGCGATCACTCCCTCGACGCGCTCGGCCTCGGCCAGCCGCTCGAGCGCCGGCTCATCGTCGAGCGAGACGATTGCCCGCCGATCGGCGTAGCGAAAGCCCGGCGCCGCGGGGTCGCGATCGACCGCGATCACGAAGAGGCCTCGCGCGCGCGCCGCAGCTAGCAGGCCGAGTTGCCCCGCGCCCGCCCCTAGGACGAGAAGTCGCACCAGGGCCCATTGTCACGACCGCATGCGACGGCGCCGTACAATGCCCCCGTGACCACGATCCTCGGGGAGCGGATCGAAGAGCTGAGGAGCGACCGTCAGCACGGCGGTAGCTGGATGGCCCGGCGGGCCGTCGAGGCCCTCGCGGAGGTCGCGAAGCAGCGGTCGAACTCCAGCGAGGCGCTGTTGGAGAGCCTCGTTTCGGCAGGCCGAGAGCTGGCGGAAAGCAGGCCCGGGGTCGGCGCGGTTGCCGGCGCCGTCGGGCGCTTGCTCGCGGCCGCGAGCGGCAACGTCCAGCTCGAGGTCGACCAGTTGCGTCAGCTCGTGGGCGAGGAGGCCGAGTCGCTCGTCGACGGCCGCCGCCGCGCCGCCGCGGCGATCGCGATCCAGCTGCGCGAGCGGCTCGAGGACGCCGTCGTCCTGACGCACTCGGCCTCGGCCACGGTGCGCGAGGCCCTGTTGCTGACGCCGCCGGAGCGCGTGATCTGCACGGTTTCCTCGCCGCAGGACGAAGGCCGCCCGTTCTCGGAGGAGCTACGCGAGGCGGGGCTGCAGGTGGAGCTCGTCGAGGACGACCAGGCACCGCAGCAGCTCGAGTGGGCCTCGTTGCTCCTCGTCGGCGCCGACACGGTCTTCCGCTGCGGCACGGTCTCCAACAAGTCCGGCACTCATGCACTGGCGAAGGCCGCTGCGGATCAAGGCGTCCCCACGGTCGTCGCCTGCGAAGTGATCAAGCTCGCCCCGATGGACGCGTCCGACGCGGATCTCGAGCACGGCCTCTTCGACCTGACGCCGCCGGAACTGATCGAGCACGTGGTGACCGAGGAGGGCGCGTACCTCGCCGAGGAGATCCGCGCTCTCGTCGACCGAACGCCCTTCTTGCAAGAGGGCTACGCCCTGCTGAACAAGTCGGCCTAGGGCCAGTTTCATCGCAGTCCGGCCTAGGCGGCCTCCAAACGGGCCTCCACGGGCTCGGTCTCGGCGACCGGCCTGCGCCGCGGGATGAGGAACGAGGCCAGCGCGCCGACCGCCACGAGAGCCGCACCGACGTAGACCGCGGCGTTCATGCCGTTCGAGAAGCTCTCGGACGAGCTGTAGCCGCCGTAGTGCGCGAAGATCGCGGCCAGGACCGCGACGCCGAAGACGCCGCCGAGCTCGCGGATCGCGTTGAGGGAACCGGACGCCTGGCCCTCCTCCTGCGGCCGCACGGCGCTGAGGACGACGTTGGCGACCGGAGCGAAGTAGAGCGCCATGCCGACCCCCGAGAGGATGAACGGGATGACCAGCTCGCCGTACGGGACCGTCGGCGTCGAGACGGTTGCGATCCAGGCGAGGCCCGCGGCCTGGAGGCTCAGGCCGACGGCCATGATCCTCCCACCGCCGATGCGATCCGAGAGCGCGCCTGCGATCGGCGCGACGAAGATCGGCATCGCCGTCCACGGCAGGATGCGGAGCCCGGCCTGGAGCGGCGAGTAGCCCTGGATGACCTGGAAGAACTGGGCGAGCAGGAAGATCGAGCCGAACATCCCGAAGAACATCAGCAGGGAGGCCGCGTTCGCCGCCGCGAAGGTGCGGTTGCGGAAGAAGCGCAGCGGCAGCATCGGCTCCGGCGCGCGCAGCTCCCAGAGGACGAACAGCGCCAGCACGACGGCACCGCCGGTGATCGTCGCGATGATCTCCGGGCTCGTCCAGCCGACCTGGTTGGCGCGCACGAGACCCCAGACGATCCCGAGCAGGCCGACGCTGGCGAGGCCGACCCCCGGCAGGTCGAGCGTGTCGTTCGGGCCGCGGCTCTCGCGCAGGCGAAGCGCGGCGAGCGGGATCAGCACGAGCCCGATCGGCACGTTGAGCCAGAAGATCCACTGCCACGAGATGCCTTCGACGACCGCGCCGCCGACAAGCGGGCCGATCGCCACGGCGAGGCCGCTGATCCCACCCCAGGCCCCGAGCACCAGGCCGCGGCGCTCCTTCGGTACTGCTGCGCTGAGGATGGTCAGCGTCAGCGGCGTCACGATCGCGCCGCCGAGGCCCTGCAGGGCGCGCGCCGCGATCAGCACTTCGATGCTCGGCGCGAGCGCGGCGGCCGCGGAGGCAAGCGTGAAGATCGCGAGCCCGAGCACGAACATCCGGCGCCGCCCGAAACGGTCGCCGAGCGCGGCGCCCGTGATGAGCAGCACGGCAAAGGTCAAGGTGTAGGCGTTCACGGTCCATTCGAGACCGCTCAGGGACGCGTTGAGGTCTGTACGGATCACCGGCAGCGCGGTCGTCACGACCAGGTTGTCCAGCGTCGTCATGAACAGCGCCACCGAGGTGATCGCGAACGTCCAGATCGTGCTATGCGCGAGCTCGTCATCGGGCCTCCCTCCTTGCGGGTCGAAACAGGCCTCGAGCAGCTTCTTGGCCCAGGGCGACTTCTGGTCGAGCAGGTCCATCGAGGCGAACACGTTCAGCAGCATCCCGAAGGCGAAGAAGTCGCGGATGCGCTCCGGCCCGGCTCCCGAGACCTGCTCGGCGAACTCGACGAGCTCGCCGTAGCCGGACCGCACGACCTCGCGAACGTCCTCGTCGCCGCAAGCGGCGTAGGCCTGCATCTGCGCCTGCAGGCGGGTGCGGTCCCGGAGCAGCACGCCGTACGCAGCGCCGATCGCCTGGAGCGCGTCCTCGCCGCTCTTGCCGGCGGCTGCTTCCTGGAAGACTTCGAGCGTCTGCCGCAGGCAGCGGCGGACCGACTCGAGGTAGAGCTCCTTCTTCGTGCCGAAGAGCCGAAACAGGTAGGGCTGAGAGACCCCGGCCTTGTCCGCGATGGTGTCGGTCGAGGTGCCGTGGAGGCCGTGCTCGGCGAATTCCTCCAGCGCCGCGACCAGGATCTCCTCGCGCCGCTGGTCGGCCGTTTTCCGTGCTGTGACTGCGTTCACGCGTTGGAAGTTAGCACTCACTCACAACGCTCGTCAAGGCCCTACGACACACTGTCCTCGGGCAGCGGGATCAGCCGAGCGCGGTCGCGGATGTCCTGGAGGATCGTGAGCGCACGGCGCGCCTCGACAACCGACCGGTCCCACTCCTCCCGGTAGCGCTTGCCCGCCGGAGGCGCGGCGAGGGCCCGGCGGCGCGCCTCGAGAGCGGCGACGAGCCGGGCCTTCGCTCTCGCCGTCTCGCCGCTCGCAGGGTCGCGCCGGACTCGGGCCAGCGCAGCCTCGACGGTTCTGGTGAACCTGGCGCGCCACGCGCGGGGGTCGAGCTCGTAGGCGGCAAGCTGCCGGCTGACCGGTTGGTAGTGCCGCACCAGCCTCTGCTGCTCGGCGTCGAGCGCGAGGAACGACTGGTGTCGCACCGGCGGCGGCTCGGTGCGGCGCTTCGACTCGTCGCAGCCTCCGACGACCATCACGGCAGCCAGGAGCGCGCAGGCACGCCAGTAGACTCGGCGGCCATGAATGTCCTGGTCACGGGAGCATCCGGCTTCGTCGGCCGCGCCCTGGTCGACGAGCTTCGTCACGGGAATGGAGCCTACGAGGTTCACCCGCTCGAACGGAGCGACGGCGACCTCGCGGAGGACGGCGTCGCCGAGGCGGCCGTCGCCGAAGCGCGACCGGACGTGGTCGTCCATGCGGCGGCGCGGATCGGCGTCGTGCGCTGCGAGGACGAGCCCGAGCTCGCCCTGCGCTCCAACGTTCTCGCGACCGCGCTGGTCGCCCGCGCGGCGGCGGCGCACGGGGCGCGCCTGGCCTACGTCTCGACCTCGGACGTCTACGGCGCCGCGGTCGCCGACGAGGACACGCCCGCTTCCCCCGCGAGCTTCTACGCGCTGACCAAGTGGTGGGGCGAGCAGGTCGCACGGCTCTACGCGCCTGCGGGGCTCGTCGTGCTGCGGCTTGCGAACCCCTACGGCCCGGGCCACGAGCCGGGGCAGGGGAAGGGCGCGCTCCCGACGATGCTCTGGCAGGCCGAGCGCCGGCAGCCGATTCCCGCTTTCCGGGGCGAAGCCCGCTCCTGGTGCTGGATCGGCGACGTCGCGCGCGGGATCAGGCTCGTGCTCGAGCACGGCGGCGAGGGTGTCTTCAACATCGGCTCCGACGCAGAGCCGGTCTCGCTCACCGACGTGGCCCGGATCGCCTGCGAGCTCACGGGCGCGCCGCAGGAGCTGATCCAGGAAGTCGAGCCGCCGCCAGGGCGGGTGACGCCGCGCGTCTCGGTCGAGCGGCTGCGCGCGCTCGGCTGGCAGACGGAGGTCGGGCTCGACGAGGGCATGCGGCGGCTCCTGGAATCCCTGCGAGCAGCCGCGCCCACGACGTAGAGATGGCCCGCGCGTTCGTGCTCACCGGAGGCTCGCGCTCGCAGCTCGGGCTGCTCGAGAACGCACGCGCGCTCGGCTACGAGGTCTGCGTCGTGGACGGCTCCGAGTCGGCGCCGCTGCTTGCGGAGGCCGACTACCGGATCGTGCGCAGCTTCACGGAGGTCGACCGCGTGCTCGCCGACCTCGAGGCGCAGGGGATCGAGCCCGTGGCCGTGGCGACGATGGGGTCCGACCAGGCGGTGCTGCCGACCGCGAAGCTCGCAGAGCGGCTCGGCCTCCCGGGCTTGCCGCTGGAAACGGCCAAGACCGTCGCGGACAAGCGGCGCATGCGGAAGGCGTTCGAGAAGGCGAACGTGCGCTGCCCGCGCGGCCGCGAGGCGAATACCTTCGAAGAAGCCGAGCAGGCGTTCCATGAGCTCGGCGGGCCCGTCGTGGTCAAGCCCGTCGACGGCTCGGCCCAGCGCGGCGTGACCGAGGTGCGTGGCGAAGGCGAGCTGGCGCCTGCGTTCGACCGGGCGCTCGCGGCCTCACGCACGGGAGCGGTCGTGCTCGAGCAGTACCTCGAGGGCGAGGAGTACACCGTCAACGGCTTCCTGCTCGAGAGCGAGTACTTCCCGATGAGCGTGACGCGACGGCTGCTCCATCCGCCGCCCCCGCTCGGCGTCTGCATCTCGCACCGCTACCCGTCGCTGCTCGCAAACGAGGACGAGCTGTTCGAGCAGGCGCGAGCGACGAGCCTCGCGGTCGGGCTCAGGACCGGGCCGTCGTACGTCCAGGTGCGCGTCCAGGACGGCGTGCCCTGGGTGATCGAGGTCGGCGCCCGGCTCGGTGGGGGCAAGGACGCGGAGCTGGCGAAGCTCGTGACCGGCTTCGACGCGATCCGGGCAAACGTGCTCTGGGCCCTCGGCGAGCTGACGCGCGACCATCTCCAGCGCGGCGAGCCGGTCGCTCCCTGCGGGCAAGTTCGGTTCGTGGTCGCTCCGCCCGGGCGGATCGTCCGGCTCGACGCTGCCCCTGCTCTCGCCGTCGAGGGCGTGCACGAGGCGGGCTTCTACTGGCGCGAAGGAATGACGCTGCCACCGCTCACCTCCGGCGCGGAGCGACTCGGCTACCTGGTCGTGAGCGCTCCCGACGAGGACGAGCTCGACGCCCGCACCGAGCGAGCCCTGCAAGCTCTCGACGTGGAGATCGCCGTCGAGAGTGCGCTCGTGTGAGAGTTCTCCACTCCCCCGTCAACGTGGCCGGCGGGCCTGGCGCGATCTCCGAGGGGCTGCGCGAGCTCGGCGTCGAGAGCACGCTGCTCGTCTTCAACGAGAGGCCGTTCGAGCGCGGGTTCGACGTGAACCTGGAGCTGCGCGACACGAGCCGGGTGAGCTCGGTGCCGTTCAACCTGCCGAAGCAGCTCCGCGCGCTTGCGCTGGGCGCTGCGGGAGTTCGACGTCTTCCACTTCCACGCAGGGCTGACGCTGGCGCCGCGCCGGATCACCCTCCCGCTCCTGCGGCGTAGGGGCAAGGGAATCGTCTTCCAGTCGTGGGGCTCCGACCTGCGCGGGCGCAGCGCCTCGGAGGTCGGCTACCTCCGGCAGGCGGGTGCGGTGATCGTCGGCAGCTACCTGACCCGGCGCCTGGCTCCGCGCGGGCCCTGGCCGGAGTACGACGTCGTGCCGCCGGCGATCGTCCTGAGCGACTGGGAGCCGGCGCCGGCCGAGCCGGGCGTGGTCGTTCGGGTCGCGCACGCGCCGAGCAAGCGCGCGGTGAAAGGCACCGAGGCCGTGATCGCCGCCGTCGATGCGCTGCGGGCACGCGGCGCGCCGATCGAGCTCGACCTGATCGAGGGCGTCCCGAACCGCGAGGCGCGGCTGCGGTACGCCGCCGCCGACGTGATCGTCGACCAGCTCAAGATCGGCTGGTACGGCATGTTCGCGATCGAGTCGATGGCGCTGGCCAAGCCGGTCGTCGTCCACCTCGACGAGGAAGCGGCGGCCGAGACCGAGGAGGCATTCGGGCTCGAGCTGCCCCTCGTGCGCGCGGACGAAGGGAACCTCGAGAACGTGCTCGCCGGATTGCTGGAGGTGCGAGAAACCCTGCCCGAGCTCGGTCGCCGCAGCCGCGAATACGTCGAGCGGGTGCACGCGCACACGAGCGTCGCCAAGCGCGTGCTCGAGATCTACGAGCGGGTCATGCCCATCAGCTCGTAGAACCCGATCGGGGACCAGCGAAAGCCGCGGACGCCGGCGCTCGAGTTGAGACGCGCTCGCTCGGCGAGTACAGCGGCATCGCCGGAATCGCCGTCTCGAGCTTCTCGACGAGCTCCCGCTCGATCCGGTAGCGCGCCTCGTCGTCGAGCTCGCGCACCGCGCGGCCCATCAGCCGGTCGTAGCCGCGGTCACACCACCGCGCGATGTTGAAGGCGCTCGCGCACGGAAAGAGGTCGAGGATGTTGTACTCGTCGAAGAACTCGGAGCTCCAGCCGAGCAGCACCAGGTCGACTCCCGCCTGCGCCGGCGGCCCCGCGAGGCGCAGTAGGGCTGCCAAGCGTCGGCGCCGCCTCAGCGTGAGGGTCGACGCCGTCCAGGGACAAGCGTGTCCTGGAGCTCGACGGGCGAGCTGGGGCGCGCGGGCATCCCGCGTCGGTGTAGGCGAGGGTCAGCCGGCGGCTGGGGCGCTACAGGGAGGAGTAGTCGATTCCGCGCGGGAACGATCGACGAGAAGCCGGGCATTGCGGGCGGAACGAAGGACGCGAAGCCCTCCGGAACGATGGAGAGCGGAGCTATGTAGCCAGCGCCCGCAACGACGCGGATCGGCGAGCGGCGTTCCCTTCGGTCACGAGCCAGAGCAGCCCGAGCGAGAGGGTCGGCAGCCGGCGGCCCGCCTGCGCCGGCGTTCGTCGTCTGGACCCAGGGAAAGCCGGGGCCGATCAGGCCGCTGAGGAAGGATCCCGTCGGCGCACCGCGACGGTCGTCAGCACGACCTGCCGCGGCTTTACCGCGGCGACGTTCCAGTAATTGAAGTTCCGCTCCAGCACAAGCCGGCCCTTGCGTGCGCGAGGCAAGCCGGAACGGGCCACTCGTCGCGTTGCCGCTGCGCGGGACCGGGAAGAAGACCGGCCAGGCGACCTGCTCGTCCAGCCACGGCACCGGGTGCTGCAGGGTCACACGCAGGGTTCGATCGTCGACGGCCTCGACGCCGACCTCGCCCGAGCCGGTGACGCGGTAGCGGCGCGCGCCGCGGATGTTCTGCATCTCGGCTCGCGCGTAGGCGGAGCGAGTCTCCGGCGCCAGCGCTCGCAGCCAGGAGCGGCGGAAGTCCTCCGCGGTAATCGGGACGTCGTTGCTCCAGCGGAGGCCCTTGCGCAGGTGAAAGGTCCAGACGAGCCCGTTCTCGCTCGGCTCCCACGACTCGGCGAGATCCGGCTCGACGCCGCGGCCCGAGAAGCGGGTGAGGCCTGCGTTGAGCTCGTGCACGACATTCAGCGAAGAGCAGGTCGGCGGCCTTCGCCGGGTCGAGCGTCGCCGGGTCGAGCGGGAATCGCCAGCCGCAGCACGGCCCCTCCGTGCGGCGGTTCGGGCGCCGACGAGCCGCCGCAGCCGACGAGCAGCGCCACGCACGCGAGAGGCGCTAGCCGACGAGCTTTCGCCATACGTTGTCGAGCAGCTTGTACGTGAGCCCCCGCCCCATGCGCAGGAACGTGTAGTTGCCGGTCGCGAAGACCGAGCCGCGGCCGGCGTGCGACCAGACCATCGTCGCGTTGATCACGCCGTGCTTGCCCTCGATCACGGCCTGCCCGGCGACGACATGGTCGCGCGGAGTCAGCTCGGGGTCGATCCGGTCGCTCTCGGAGGCCGCGATGCCGAAGCGCTGGCCCGGGCCGATCCCCGTCCCGCGGAAGAGCCAGCGCACGCGCTCGTAGTCGCGGCCGGTGGCCGCCACGTACGGCTCGGCCCGCGCTCGCGGGAAGCAGCAGCCGTCGTAGCCGACTCCGGCAAGCGCGAAGTCGGAGCGGCCCTCGCGCGCGTCGTAGTCGGTCATCACCATCGGCGTTGTGCTCAGGGTCGACCCGCACCTGCCGGTAGAACGGGTTCGCCTGCAGGAAGACGAGGTTGCCCCCACCGTCGCGATAGCGCCGCAGCAGATCGTAGGTCGCCGGCTCGTAGTACTCGGTGTGGCCCGGGAAGACGATCGCGGAGTAGCGCTTCAAAGTGTCGAGTGGCAGGCGCCCGAGCTCGACATCGGTGACGTGCTGGGTGCGAACCGACCGAGAGCAGAGCCAGCGCGAAAATGGCAGCGCAGCCGCGTGGTCGTCCTCGACCCCGTTCCGGAGGATCGGACCGCGAAGCGAGACCCGGCGCTGGCGCCAGAACTGGTACCAGCTGTCGGGGATGCCGTTCAGGTCGGCGTCGTAGGCGTTGTAGGCGCGCCAGGTGAGGTAGGGCCAGACGACGAGCGCGGTGTGCGGCTTCGGCCGGTCGAGCGGCCAGACGTCCCGAACGACGACCGGCGCACGGAACTCGTCGCCGCGCCGGATCACGGGCAACCACGTGGTAGAGACCGGGCGGCGATCCGATGGGGACGTCGAACGGACTGCCTGCCTCCCGGAAGGTGAGTGTCTTTGCGCCGTTCGCGCGAAGGCAGTCCTGATTCGAGCTGCGTGGTCGCCTGGCCGCGGTCGGCGGAGACAACGAGCGGCACCGGCGCTGCCTGGTCGAAGCTCGCCGTCGAGTCGACGAAGGCCGCCAGCCGCTCAACCCGAACGACCCGCGGTTCCGCGCAGGCAGCCGGAGCGGCGCCACGGCGGGCGCCGCACGCTCGCCTCCGCTATCCCGGGCCGCGCCACGCCCTCCGCGGGCATGAAGCCGACCCGAATCCTTGTAACAGACTGTTACTACGTAGGAGCCGTCGCCGAGCGGGTGGCCGGTCGAGGTGGTGCCGTTCCATTCGATCGGACTGCCGGCGCGAGCCGTCACTCCGGTGCGGATCCGCTTCCAGCCGACGAGTCGCCCGCCCCACGCGTAGGCGCGCAGCCCGAGCACCGAGCCGGGCGGCGCCGCCACGTGCACGCGCAGCGTGTCGTTCACGCCGTTGCCGTTCGGGCTGATCACCGGCGACGAGATCCCGAGCAGGCGAAGCTCCGAGCTCGACCGCGCCGCCGCCCCCGGAACGGCCACGACGGCCAGGGCCGCCGCGACGAGCGCTAGCCTAGAGCCCACGTTTCTGACGGAGGGCGTGTCGACCGGTCATTTCAGACGGCCGCGCGGTCAAACCGCCCGGCCTGAGGGAGACGACGCAAGCGTCGTCTCACGCGCTAGGCGCCAGGCTCTGCACGGGCTGCCGCTCCCGGTACCACGCGATCGTCCGCTCGAGCCCGTCGTCGAGGTCGACCTGCGGCTCCCAGCCGAGCTGCTTGCGCGCCTTGTCCACGTTCGGGATGCGCATCTCGACGTCGGTGTAGTGGAGCGGCTTGAAAACGATCTCCGAGTCCGAGCCGGCCAGGCGCTTGATCCGGGCGGCCAGGTCGAAGACCGTCACGACCGAGCGCGCGTTGCCGACGTTGAAGACCTGCCCGACCGCCTCCTCGCGCTCGAGAATCAGCAGGAGCGCCTCGACGATGTCGTCCACGTAGCACCAGGCCCGGATCTGCGACCCGTCGCCGTGGATCACGATCTCCTCGCCGGCGAGCGCGCGCACCGTGAAGTGGTGGATCGCGCCGCTGCCGATCTGGCCCGGCCCGTAGATGTTGAACGGCCGCACCGAGCACGCGGGCAGCGCGAACTCGTCGAAGTACGAGTGCGCCATGTACTCGCCCGCGAGCTTCGAGACCGCGTAGGTCCAGCGAGCCTCGCCGACCGAGCCCTGCGAGGTGACGTGCGTCTCCTCGACCTTGTAGGCATGGGTGCCGAAGACCTCGCTCGTCGAGAAGTCGACCAGCCGCTCGATCGTTCCCGCCGCGTGTGCGGCCTCGAGCACGTTGAAGGTGCCCATCAGGTTGACGCGCATCGTGCGCACCGGGCTCTCGAGCACCTTGTCCACGCCGGCGATCGCCGCCATGTGGACGACATGAGTCGCGCGCGCCGCGAGCTCGCGCACGAGCGGGAGGTCGAGCACATCGCCCTGGACGAAGCGCAGGTTGGGGTGCTCCGCGAGGTCGGTGCCGGTGAGCGAGTCGCGGTGCAGGTTGTCGAGGATCACGATCTCGTTCTCCTCGATCAGCCGCCGCGCCAGCGTGGTGCCGATGAAGCCCGCGCCGCCGGTCATGAAGATCTTTTTCCCGCTCAGAGCCACGACGCGGCACGGCACGTCGTGAGCGTCGGGCTGCGGGCCCGCGGTCGTCGAGCCTGAAACTTCGACGGTAGCACTTCGTGATCGCCCAGCAACTCGGCCGGCTGGCCAAACACTCCGCAATCTACGGCCTCGGCGCGGTCGTCTCGCGCCTGATCGGCGTCTTCCTGCTGCCGGTCGTGACGCGCTACCTGACGCGCAGCGAGCTCGGTGCCGTGGACACGCTGATCGCGCTCTCGGTGGTGCTCGTGATCGTGCTGCGCGCCGGGATCTCGATGGCGTTCTTCCGCTTCTACTTCGACGCCGAGGACGAGGCCGGGCGGACGCGGGTGGTGCGCACGTCCTTCTGGTTCACGATGGCCGCGGCGACCTTCGGCCTCATCGCAGGCTGGGCGCTCGCAGGGCCGATCTCGGAGGCGCTCTTCTCTACCCGGTCGAATGCCGACCTCGTGCGCGCGGCCTTCGTGCTCGTCTGGGCGCAGATGAACTACGAGCAGCTGACCTCGCTCTTCCGGGTCGAGGAGCGCTCGGTCGCGTACGTGGCTGCGACGCTCGCGAACGTCCTGATCACGGTGGCCTCGACGATCCTGCTCGTCGCCGTCTGGGACAAGGGCGCACTCGGCGTGCTGGTCGGCAACTTCACCGGCACGCTCGCGGTCTACTTCGTGCTTCTCGCCTACCGCCGCTTTCAGCTCGGGCTCGAGTTCGACCGTCCGCTCTTCCGGCAGATGCAGCGCTTCGGCCTCCCGCTCGTGCCGTCGGGGCTTGCGCTCTGGGCGATCGACTTCGCCGATCGCTTCTTCCTGCTCAAGCTGAAGGACGCCGCGGAAGTCGGGTTGTACTCGGTCGGGGTGCGCGTCTCGACGGCGATCCTGCTCCTGCTGATCGCGCTGCGCACCGCCTGGCCCGCGTTCGCCTACTCGATCAAGGAGGACTCGGAGGCCAAGCGCACCTACTCGTTCGTGCTGACCTACGTCCTCTTCGTCTCCTGCTGGCTCTCGCTGGCGCTTTCGCTGCTCGCGCCCTGGATCGTGCGCGTGCTGACGACGCCCGCGTTCTACGCGGGTGCCCGGGTGGTGCCGCTGCTCGTCTTCGGCGGCACGGCGTTCATCGCCTTCAACGTGATGTCGATCGGGATCGGGCGGGCCAAGCAAACGCAGTTCAACTGGGTCGTGACCGGGGTCGCTGCGATCGTCAACGTTGGACTTTGCTTTGCGCTGATCCCGCCCTACGGGATGATGGGCGCCGCGACCGCCACGCTCGTCGCCTACGTCGTCATGTTCCTCGGGATGACGGTGCGGGCGCAACAGGTCTTCCCCGTCGCGTACCAGTGGCGGCGGATCGCGCTCGTCGTCTCCGCGGCGGTGGGCCTAACGGTGCTCGGGAAGGCGCTCGACGTCCCGCTGGCCGGCGCCGTCCTGCTGAGCGCCGTCTACCCGCTGATCCTGCTGCCGCTCGGGTTCTACCTCCCGGTCGAGTTGCGCCGGTTGCGCGGGCTCGTCAGCGCGGCCCGCTGAGAGACGTTTTCGGAGGAAGCTCCAACGCGTCGACCGCTCATTTCCGACGGGGCCACGGGCAGAGCCCGCGCCCCTGAGATCGGCACCGCAAGCGGTGCCTTGGGTTGCCGGGAAGCCACCGCCGCCAGGCCGAGCGCGACCCAGATCGTCGGGTCCTCGAAGAACGCGTTGTAGAACAGGCTGTGCACGGCCACCGCGGCGAAGACGAGGCCGCACGTCAGCGCGGTGAGGCCCGGCAGGTCGCGCGCGAAGCGGCGGAAGGCAAGCAGGAGGCCGCTCGCGAGGAGCCAGACGTAGAGCAGCAGGCCCGGCAAGCCGGTCTCGGCCGCGACGGTGACCGGGGTGTTGTGCGAGGCGGCGGCCTTCGGCTCGCGGCCCTTCAGGTGGGTGATCTGCGCGTAGGCGTGCTTGAAGTCGCCGATCCCGACGCCTGCGACCGGATGGTGCACCGCGATCTTGATCCCGTTGCGAACCAGCTTCCCGCGACCGCCGGTGGAGCTGTTGAGGCCGCGGCCGTTGCCGAAGAGGTCGTGGCGCACGTTCGGCACAGCAAGAGCACCGACGGCGACCACCACGGCGGCGACCACCGCGATCAAGACCCCGCGGCGACCCCAGGCAAAGATCGAAGCGATCACGACGCCGGTGACGAGAGCCGCAAAGCTCGACTGCGAGTACGAGAAGAAGAGGCCGGCCCAGATCGCCGCAATCGCCGCCGTACAGCCGATCAGCAGCCGCCGGTCGCGTCCGAAGAGCACCGCGACGAGGCAGGCGAGGATCGCGACGACGAGGAAGCGCCCATAGATCGAGGGGTCCCAGAAGACCGAGTTGACCCGGTAGAAGGGCGCGTAGGCGTTGGCGACGAGCAGCTTCGGGTTCCAGAAGACGTCGCGCGTCTCGTACTGGTAGATCCCGATCGCCGCGAACACGAGCGCCAGCGCCGCCACCTCGACGAGCAGCCCGAACGCCCACAGGCGGCGCCATTCGAGCCGCGCGAGCGAGACGGCGAGCAGGCCGAAAGGCAGGTAGAAGAAGAGCAAGTCGATCGCCCCCTGGCGCACGTCGCCGCTCCAGAGGATCGAGAGGCCGGCCCAGGCGACGAAGGCGGCAAGCGGCCAGGTCACGATCCCGAGCTCTCGTGTGATCACAGGGGCCGTAGGCCGCCACAGCTCCCAGGCCAGGAAGAACGCCGCTGCAGCGACGACGCCGTACAGCGGGACGAGCAGATTGGCCTCGGTCGAGCCGACCGTCACGTGAATGCGCGCGGGGATGCAGGCCAGCGCCACGAACGGCAGCAGCCAGGGCCAGCGGCGCAGGAGGAAGGCGCCGCCGACCGCGAGCGCGAGTCCCACGACGGCGGCGGCCACGAGCAACGGGCGGTGGCCCTTCGGCGCGAGGTAGAGAGCGAGCAGCAGGGCCCCGAGCGCCCAGGCCGCGAGCCCGGCGAGGCGCTGGAGCTCGGCCCGGCGCCACGATCAGGACGGCCAGCCCCGCGGCGGCGAGCACGCCTCCTGCCCGGGCCAGCTCGGAGGTCACGGGCTCACCACAAGCAGCGCGCGCGAGACGTGGCCGTTCGCGGCGACGACGAGGTGGTAGGTGCCGGGTGCCCCTGCGCGCAGGATCAGGAGCGCGCTGCTTCCTGACGCCCCCGCGCGAGCCGAGGTGCCAGCTGTAACGCTTGGCGTCGGTGTCGACCCGGAAGCCGAAGCGCGCTCCCGTGTGCACCCGCAGCACGTGCGGCCCCACCTCGATGTAGCGCACCCGCACGACCACGGCGCGGGTTGGATTCGAGAGGTTTCCTGCCGCGTCGATCGCCCGCAACCGAAGCCGGTGGAGCCCCGGCCGAAGACCGCGCGCAGCCTGGCCGCCCCAGTCGAGCTTCCCCGCCCTGACGAGGCGGTTGACCGTCGTCTTCCGGTCGCCGTCCACGTAGAGGATCGCCTGCGCCTTCTCGTTCGTCAGATAATGGATGCGCACGGTCTCGTGCCGGAAGTCTCCGTCGGGCGAGAACACGAGCGGCTTGACGGAGACGAGCTTGATCAGGGGCGGAGTCGCGTCCATCCGGATCGAGTTCGGCAGGGCGATCGTCCGGCGCTCGCGCGCCAGGTGGACGCGCGGCTTGTAGGTGCCATCGGGGACAACATGCCCGCCGGTCGTCGCGTCCGTTCCAGATGAACTGCTGTGTCCCGCGACGGGCCGGCCGCGAGCGGGCCAGCGTTCGGATCACGTCGCCGTTCCCGTTGACGATCTGGACGGTGAGGCGGTCCTGCTTGCGCAGCAGAAAGCTGATCGGGGCCGTCGCGAACCCCGTCCACAGAGTCAGGCGCGACGACCTTTGCGACCTGGGTGTCGGTGATCGGGCTTTTCTCGAGCTTCAGGCCCTCGGTGACCGCGAAGGCCGCGGCCGTGCAGCCGAGGAGGGCCAGCACGACAAGCATCGGCAGAACACGCGCCACGGGGTGGCGAGTGTAGTCAGAACGGTTTGGTTGCGGTCTCAGCGGGCGGCCGCCGGTCGAGCCGCCGGACGAAGCCCCAGACGGCGAAGGCGATCGCCGCAACGATCGCGCCGGTCGCGATCACCCAGTCCGCGCCGGCGAAGTCGATCAGCTTGATCCCGCTCAGCATCAGCACCGCCGCGAGCCCGAGCCGCAGCGCGCGCTCGGGCACCTTGAGCGTGAACTGGCTCGTCAGCAGCACTCCGGGGATCGAGCCGGTGAGCAGCCAGAACATCGTGTGCAGGTCGACGTTGCCTGCGACGAGGTGGCCGAAGCCGGCGACCCAGAGCAGCAGTGCCGCGTGGAAGATGTCGGTGCCGACGATCTTGGCGACCGTGAGCGGGAAGACGAGCACCATGATCAGGCCGAAGAAGGTGCCGCTGCCGACCGAGGTCAGGCCGACCACGAAGCCGCAGGTCGCTCCCAGCGCGACGGCGATCACCCGGTCGCGGCGCTGGAGCAGAAACGGCGCGTCGTCCGGCTGCATCCCGCCACGGATGAACGTCTTGGCCACGAGCCCGATCCCGCCGATCACCAGAGCGACCCCGACCGCGTAGGCCTCGATCGACTCGGCGGAGCCGTAGTGGTGGCTGAGCCAGGTCGCCACCGCCACGCCCAGCAGCGACATCGGCCCCGAGCCGAGGAACATCCAGAGCACCAGGTGCCCGTGCACGGTCCCGAGCTTCCGGTGCCGAACGGCGCCAAAGCTCTTGAAGATCGCGCCGTGGAGGATGTCGGTGCCGACCGCGAGAGTCGGCTTGAAGCCGAAGAAGATGACCAGGATCGGCGTCAGCAGCGAGCCGCCGCCCATCCCGGTCATCCCGACGAGGGCTCCGATCAGGAACCCGCTGAGCGTGAACTGCCAGGTCATTCTTGCGACCTAGCGGTAAGCCTGGATCAGCACCTCTGCAACTTCGGGCCGCGTGAACTCGACCGGCGGCAGCTCGCCGTTGGCCAGCAGCTCGCGCACCTTCGTGCCCGAGAGGAAGACGTGGTCGTCGCCTCCGTGCGGGCACGTCTTCGGCGTCGCCATCGAGCCGCAGACGCGGCAGTAGAAGGCGTGCTCGAAGAACATCGGCTCGATCCCGAGCTCGTGCGGCTCGAACTCGTCGAAGATCAGCTGCGCGTCGTAGGTGCCGTAGTAGTCGCCGACGCCCGCGTGGTCGCGCCCGACGATGAAGTGCGAGCAGCCGTAGTTCTTGCGGCAGATCGCGTGCCAGATCGCCTCGCGCGGCCCGGCGTAGCGCATCGCCGCCGGGAAGGCGGCCACGAGCACGCGCTCGGCGGGGTAGTACTTGTCCACGAGGATCCGGTAGCAGTCGACCCGAGTCGCGGCTGGGACGTCATCCGACTTCGTGTCGCCCACCAGTGGGTGGATCAGCAGTCCGTCCACGGTCTCGAGCGCGACCTTGGTGAGGTACTCGTGCGCCCGGTGGATCGGGTTGCGCGTCTGGAAGCCGACGACCCGGCGCCAGCCCCGCTCCGCGAAGGTCGCGCGCGTCTCGGCGGGATCAATTGCGATCTCCGGGAATGACGGCTCCGCGCGCTCGAAGACGGTCACGCGGCCGGCGAGGTAGAGCGCCTTCTGCTGATAGAGCCGGGCCACGCCAGGGTGGTCGTCGTCGATCGTGCGGAAGCAATGCTCCGCTTCGCGCTCCTTGTCGTACTCGTACGCCTCGTCCACCTCGAGCATGGCCACCGGTGTGCCGGCCTCGTCGGTGAGGACGACCTGCTCCCCGTCCGGAGCACGATCGACGGCCAGGCAGACGGGCAGCGCCCAGGGCAGGCCGCGGGCAAGCCGCATGTCCTCGACCACTCGCTCGTAGTCGTGCCGGTTCATGAACCCCTCGAGCGGCGAGAGCGCGCCGCTCGCGATCATGTCGAGGTCGGAGAGCTCGCGTGAGGTGAGCGGGATCTGCTCGAGCCGCTCGATGCCGTCGGGACGCGGGCCTGTCCGGTCGACGAGCTTGCCGCCGTGCGGCTCGATCAGCTGCGTGGTCTCGGCCACTGTCATGCAGTCACCCCGCTCGGGATCAGGCTCGAGCTCCTCGAGCTTCGCCACGACCAGCGCCGCGCTCTCCTCCGGCTCGTGCTGCTCGGTGTCGATCACGAGCTCCGGATTCGACGGCTCCTCGTAGGGGTCGGAGACCCCGGTGAACTCCTTGATCTCGCCCTTGAACGCCTTTTCGTAGAGGCCCTTCACGTCGCGCTTGGCGCACTCGTCGACCGAGGTCTTGACGTAGATCTCAACGAACGTGCCGACCTCGTCGATCCGCTCGCGCGCCTCTTGCCGCGTCGCCTCGTAGGGGGAGATCGTGGCCGCGATCACGGCGCCGCCCTGGCGGGTGAGCCGCGACGCGACCCAGCCCACGCGCTCGATATGAGTGTCGCGGTCCTCCTTCGAGAAACCGAGGCCCTTCGAAAGATGTGTGCGCACGGTGTCGCCGTCGAGGTACTCGACGACGAGCCCGCGCCGGTCGAGCTCAGGGCCGACGAGGTGCGCGATCGTGGTCTTGCCCGAGCCCGAGAGCCCGGTGAACCAAAGCGTGAAGCCGCCGGGCCGGACGTGAGTGGTCTCCGGGTGCTCGGCGGCGTAGATGTGGTCGCTCATGTGCCTCCTAGTGGGGTTTCGACGTGAATGCCGCACTCGAGCTTGTCGGAGCCCGCCCAGCGGCCGGCCCGCTCCTCTTCCTCGGGGTTCGTCGGCCGGGTGCAGGGAATGCAGCCGATCGAGCGGAAGCCCACGTCGTGGAGCGGGTTGTAGGGAATCTCGTTGACGGTGATGTAGGCCCAGACCCGCTTCTCGTCCCAGTCGGCGAGCGGGTGCAGCTTCCAGACGCCGTAGCGCTCGGACCACTGCACCTTCGGCGTGGTCGCGCGGCTCGGCGACTGGTCGCGGCGGATCCCCGAGATCCAGGCGCCGTACGGCTCGAGCGCCTCCAGCAGCGGCTCGACCTTGCGGATGTGGCAACAGCGGTCGGGGTCGGTCTCCCAGAGGTTCGGGCCCTCCGCGCGGTGCTGCTCGGCGACGGTGATCACCTTGGGCGGCGGCTGCAGGCTCAAGCCGTAGCGCTCGACGAGGCGGTCGCGGGTCTCGTAGCTCTCCCGGAAGAAGAGGTGCGTGTCGAGCTCGATGATCGGCAGGTCGAGGCCGAGCTCGGAGACCATGTGCACGAGCGCCGACGACTGCTTCTGCCAGGAACAGGTGAGGCAGAGGCGGTCGCCGAACTCCTCGTACGCCCAGCGCAGGACGTCCTCCGCGCTCATCGCCTCGAAGTCGAGCTCAGGCAGGGGCGGGGCGCTCGTCAGAGAGCAGCACCTCCTTCAGCGTGTCGGCGCGGAGCCCTAGGCGCAGCGTCTCGAGCGGGATGACCTCGTCGGGCGGGATGTTGCCGAGGTTCACGGCCGGGCCGAACTGCTTCACGAACCAGGCCTGCGAGCCCTTCGACGGCGCCTCGAAGATCAGGTCGGCGACGTCCACCTCGTGCGCGATCTCGTCCACCAGTCCGGTGCGCATCTCGCCGGTCGGGCGGTAGATCCCGGCGGTGCCGCCCTCGCGGCCCTCGGTGATCACCTTCCAGGCGCCAGCCTCGAGCTCGCCCTTGATCCACTCGACCCACTGGTACGGCGCGAACACCGCCTCGGCGTCCTTGGATCCGACCTCGGAGAGGACGGTGAAGTCGCGCGCGAAGTCGGCGATCAGCTCGAGCTTGCGCTCGCGCGGCAGGTCGATCACGCCGTCCGAGATCTCGACGTGCGTGAGGCCGAGCTCGCCGAGCCAGCGCTTGTACTCGTCGAGCTTGTCCTGGGCGTAGACGACCTCGAAGAAGGTGCCGCCGATCACGACGGGCTTCTCGCGCAGGATCTCGAGCTTCCGCTGCAAGTTGGGGGTGACATACGCCGTCCCCCAGCCCAGCTTGACGATGTCGATGTAGTCGCCGCTCGTCTCGAGCACGTCCTCCCACGCATGGGGCCCCAGGCCCTTGTCGATCACGTGGGTCAGGCCGCCGTCGCGGCGTAGGTCGAGGAAATCAGAGCCGGGCAAAGAGCTCCTCCAGTTTCTTGGTCGCGGCGGTCTGGACGTCGTGGTAGAGCGAGTTGCCGTGGGCGTCGATACCGACCGTGAGCGGGCCGAAGTCCTTGACGCGGAACTTCCAGAGACACTCGGGCATGAGCTCCTCCCAGGCGACCTCCTCGATCTCCTCGATCTGCGTCGTCTCGAGCGCGGCCGCGCCGCCGACGATCGCGAAGTAGACCATCCCGAGGCGCTGCATCGGCTCGATCGCCACATCGGGGAAGCCGCCCTTGCCGCAGATCGCGCGCACGCCGTACTGGGTGCCGAGCGGCTCGGTGAAGCGCACCATGCGAGCGCTCGTCGTGGTGCCGATGCAGACCGGCTCGTACTTGCCGCTGTCCAGCTTGCGCACGCCCGGCGCGGTGTGGAGCAGGAACGCGCCCTTGAGGTCCATCGGCGGCTCGACCCCCTCGTCGAAGATCCGCATCTGCGTGCGGTCGCGGATGCCGATGATGTGGCCCTGGACGACGACCTCGTCGCCCGCGCGAAGCTTGAGGATCTCGGCCTCGTCGGTGATCGGGAAGGTGACCTCGTGCGTCGCCATCGGGACTAAGCCTCCCGGTCGAAGTCGACGGAGCCGTCGGCGCCGATGTGGACGGAGGCGCGCCGCGCGGCCCAGCACTGGTAGTTGACGGCGACCGGGTTGAGCGTCATGTGCGTGTCGGCGTGCTCGATGTGGCAGTTGAGGACGGTCACGTCGCCGCCGAGCCCCATCGGCCCGATGCCGGTCTCGTTCAGGAGGCCGTACAGCTCCTCCTCGAGCTTGGCCACGTGCGGGTCGGCGTTGCGCGTGCCGATCGGGCGGGCGATCGCCTCCTTGGCGAGGTACATCGCATAGTCGGCCGAGCCGCCGATCCCGACGCCCACGATCCCGGGCGGGCACGGCTTGCCGCCGGCGTCCACGATCGAGGAGAGCACGAACTCCTTGATCCCCTTCACGCCGTCGGCGGGGACGCACATCTTGAGGAAGCTCATGTTCTCGGAGCCCGAGCCCTTCGGGACACACTTGACGTCGAGCCCGTCCCAGTCTGCGATGAACTCCCAGTGCACGATCGGAAGCCGGTAGCCGGTGTTCGGGCCGGTGTTCTCGCGCGTGATCGTGTGGACGGCGTTCGAGCGCAGCGGGTGCTCGAGAGTCGCCCGCTCGGTACCGGCCTTGAGCGCCTCGTAGATCTTGGTCGGGTGGAGCGGGAAGTGCTCGCCGACGCGGCAGGTGTAGACCGCGATGCCGGTGTCCTGGCAGACGAGGTTGCCGTTGTCGTCGGCCACCTGGACGTTCTTGACGATCGTGTCCAGCACGCGCTTGCCCGGGATCGAGGTCTCGCGGTCGGCCGCGGCGAAGAGCGCGTCGCGCAGGTCCTGCGGGATGTCCTTCAGCGCCCAGACGTAGAGGTGCGCGGCCGCGTCCTCGACGGTCTGGCGCATGTCGACCGCGACGACACTCATGCTGCCGCCCTCTCGGCCGCGGCCGCGCCTGCGCGCCGGCCGAAAACCGTGCACTCGAGCAGCGAGTTGCCCATCATCCGGTTGCGCCCGTGGGTGCCGCCGGCGATCTCGCCGCAAGCGAAGAGTCCTTCCAGGGTCGTCTCGGCGCGCTCGTCGATCACGAGGCCTCCGTTCTGGTAGTGGAGCACCGGGTAGGTCAGGATCGGCTCGCGGAGCGGGTCGATCCCGGCGGAACGGTAGCGGCGCAGCATGTACGGGAGCGAGATCTCGGCGTCCTCCTTGGGAATCCGGGTGGTGTCGAGCAGCACGGCGGGTCGGCCGTCGGGAGTTTCGACGCCGTGGCCCGAGTTGACCTCGTCGAAGATCGCGCGCGAGACCTCGTCGCGAGGACCGAGCGGATCGGTGAACTCCTCGCCGGCCGAGTTGAGCAGCGTCGCCCCGTACGCGCGGGTGGTCTCGGGGATCGAGTAGCCCTGCATCGTCGGAGGCCACGCGCCGCCGTTGGGGTGGTACTGAAGGGCGTCGAGATCGCGACTCTCGGCGCCGAGGTCGAGCGCGATGCGCGTCACCTCGCCGGTCGCGCCCGGGTGGTTCGTCGAGAGCTCGCCGCGCTCCTCGGCCTCGCGGTAGCAGCGGCCGCCCGCGGCGAGCACGACCGCGCCGGCGTCGATCACGAGCTCCTCGCCGTTCTTGCGCAGACAAGTGGCGACCCAGCCGTTGCCCGCCTGCTCGAGCGAGACGAGCGGGCAGTTCGGGAGAGCCTCGCCGCTGGAGGCCTGAAACGTGTCGCGCAGCCCAGTAGTGATCGCGTGGCCCGTGCGGTCGCCGACCTGGAGCAGGCGTTTGCGGGTAGCTCCGCCGCAACGGGCCAGCCGGTAGCCACCGTTGTCGCGCGTGAACTCGACCCCGTGCTCCTCGAGCCAGTGGATCGCGGTCGGCGCCTCGGTGGTCAGCACCTCGACCAGGCCGCGGTCAGCCGTCTCGTGCGAGCTCTGCCAGACGTCCTGGGCATGCTGCTCAGGCGAATCGTCGTCGCCGAAGGCAGCCTGGATCCCGCCCTGCGCCTTCGCCGAGTTGCACGACTGGAGGGCGCCCTTGGTCACGACCCCCACGCGGGCGCCCGCGCGCTCGGCGGAGACTGCGGCAGCGAGCCCGGAGGCCCCGCTCCCGACAACGAGCACGTCGAAGGAAAGCCTTTCGGACACGATGCCCGCATCGTAGCCTAATTTCAGGCATTAGCTCCCCTTATTCAACGGTGGAGGGCTATGCTCGCCGACCGATGCGATGGCTAGCCAAAGCGGCGCTGCAGCGCGGCCTGGGGCTCCTGCCCCAGGGAGAGCGGCTGAACTACGTCTTCCAGCGGCACGTGCTCCGCTCGCTGCCCGCAAGCGAGTCGGTCTTCCGGCGCAAGTTCGCCCGCGCGCTCCAGCATCTGCGGGCCTACGAGGAGCACGGGCCGGGGACGCCTGCGGGAGAGGCGTGCTTCTACGAGTTCGGCGCCGGCTGGGATCTTGCGATCCCGCTTTCCTATGCCGCGCTGGGCGTCGGGCGGCAGGTGCTCGTGGACATCCGCCCGAGTGTGCGGGTCGAGCTCGTGAACGACTCGCTCGCGGCCTTCGACCGGCTCTGGAACGAGCTCGAGGCCGAGGCGGGCCGCGAGCTCCGGCGCCTGGGCGGGCCGATCGGCTCGCCGGAAGAGCTCGAGGAGCGCTTCGGGATCACCTACCTGGCGCCGCGTGATGCGCGCGCGACCGGCCTTGCGGCGGAGACGATCGACTTCGTGTCCAGCACGGACACCTGTGAGCACATCCCGGGAGCCGACCTGGCCGAGATCTTCCGCGAGTCGCGGCGCCTGCTGCGCCCGGGCGGGGCGTTCAGCTGCCGGATCGACCTCCAGGACCACTACTCGTATTTCGACTCGAGCCTCTCGCGATACAACTTCCTGCGCTTCTCCGACCGCGCCTGGGGTCTCGTGAACTCGCCGCTCCACCACCAGAACCGGCTTCGCTCGCCCGACTACCTGCGGCTGGTGCGCGAGGCCGGGTTCGAGGTGGTCGCCGAGCGGCCGTCGGGACCGAGCGAAGAAGGGCTCGAGCAGCTGCGCTCGCTTCCACTCGCACCGCGCTTCCGCGGGTACACCCCCGAGGAGCTCGGCGTGACGATCCTCTCGTTCGTCGCGCGCCGCCCAACGGTTGAGAGGTGAGGGCAAGATGCCGATGACGAGCCCATGGCACGCGGCCTCTCCTTCATTCCCCTGCTCGCGTCGCTCGCCGTGGGCGGGTGGCTCCTGAACGGGCAGCTCGGCCAGACGCCGAGCCCCGGGACCGTGACGCAGGCTCTCGGCCAGGTGCGCGAGGCTGCCGCCGGGCTGACCTTCGTTCAGGCCGTGACGCAGCTGGAGCAGTTTCACGCCACGAGCGGCACCTACGCCGGTGCGCCGCTCGCCGGCCTCAAGGTGAAGCTCGTCCGCGCCAACGCCGGCTCGTACTGCATGCAGGCAACCGTCAGCGGCAAGGCGTACCACGTCGCAGGCCCCGGCGGCACGGCCGTATCCGGGCCCTGCTGAGCTACCAGACGCTTCGCAGCAGCTCTGCGATCTCCGCCGCGCTCGCCGGGCGCGGGTTCGCCTTGGCACCGGCTCGGTTGACCGTCGCTTCGGCCACCTCGTCGAGCTCGTCTTCCGGCACGCCCAGGTCGCGCAGGCGTTCGAAGCCGGACAGGCGGGCAAGCTCCTCGGCCCGAGCGGCCGGATCGTCCGCAGCGAGCGCCTCGCCGAACCGGGCGATCTCCCCCGCCGCGACTGGCTGGTTGAAGCGGAGCGCCGGCGGGAGCGTGAGTGCGTTCGCAGCGCCGTGCGCGATTCCATAGCGACCACCGAGGGCCTGGGCCATCGCGTGGCCGAGCCCTAGGCCCGCTGAGCCGAGGGCGGCACCGGCCTCCATCGCTCCGTGGAGGAGCGTCGTGCGGGCCTGCAGGTCGTCGCCGTGCTCGAGCACCTGTGGCAGCGACGCCCCGATCAGCCGAGCTCCCTCCAGCGCGTGCCGGTCGCCGTCGGGGTTGCGGCCGGCCACGTAGAGCGCCTCGGCCGAATGCGCCAAGGCGTTGAGCGCCGTCCCGCCGCTCTGCTCGCGGGAGAGGCCGAGTGTCAGCTCGGGCTCGTAGACGATCCCGCCCAGGTGAGCCCCGGCGCCACCGCCCTTCATGCGCCGGTCGGGGTCGCGCACTCCGAAGAACGTCGTCCACTCGGCGCCCGAGTAGGTCGTCGGCACCGACACAACCGGTAGGCCAGTCGCGGCGGAGACCGCCTTGGCGAGGTCGATCGCGCTGCCACCGCCGACGGCCAACACACCGTCGGAACCGTCCGCCGCGGCCGCAACCTCGGGCACCCGATCGCTCGGCACCTCGTCCCAGCGGCCCGCCGAGGGCACATCGAGCCCCGACCAACGCTCGCTCGCGATCAGAAAGGGACGCTCAATCTCCAACTCGGCGAGCAGCGGCCTGAGCTCAGCCAGCCCCCAGCGGACGATCACAGCCGCTCGCGCGCGAACTCGAGAAACGCCTCGGCAGCGCGGGTCGGCGAGCGACCCGCGGAGCGTACGAGCGAGATCTCGCGCGAGGGCTCGAGCCCCTTCACGCGGGCGGTCACGAGCGTGCCCGCCGCGAGATCGGCCTCGATCGCCGTGCGCGAGATGAAGGTGACGCCGTGCCCCGCCGCGACGGCGGACTTGACCGACTCCTGCAGTCCCAGCTCGAGACGCGGCTCGAGGTCGCGCAGGCGAGTTCCCGCCCGGCGAAGCTCGTCCTCGATCACCTGGCGGACGCCTGCGCCCTCCTGCATCACGATCAGCGGCTCTTCGCGCAGCTCCTCGAGAGAGACACTGCGGCCCGCGAAGCGATGGCCGGGCGGGCACGCGAGCACGACCTCATCGCGGAAGAACGGCTCGAAGACGACGCCCCTGTGCCGCCGCGCGGCGCCGACCACGCCGAGCTCGAGCTCGCGCTCGGCGACGCGGTCGACGACCGACTGCGTGTCGGAGATCGAGAGGGAGACGGCGACGCCGGGGTTCTCGCGCTGGAACTCGCAGAGCAGCACCGGGACGACCGTGCTGCCAGGCCCCGTGGAGGCGCCCACCTCGAGCGTGCCGCCGAGCTCCCCTTCCTCGCCGGCGTCGAGCTCCTCGATCAGCTGACCCTCGAGCGCGAGCATTCGCTGCGCCCCGCGGTAGAGCGCGAGCCCGGCCTCGGTCGGCTCGACGCGGCGGCCGGAGCGGTCGAGCAGCTTGCGGCCTAGACGCTTCTCGAGCGATCGAACCTGCAGGCTGACCGCCGGCTGGGTGACCCCTAGTCGCTCCGCCGCCTGCGAGAAGCTCTTCCGCTCGACGACCGCGCAGAACGCAGCCAGCTGTCGCGTGTCCATAAGACAAGCTTATGCGAAGAGTCACACTTCCGGCACAATCACGTCACCCATACGTGCGAATTTCCTCGATAAAATTTCAGCGGGTGGTGGGTTGGGGTGCCCCGAGAGGAAGGATTCGCCGCGGCAGCGCTGACGCGGGGGTGCGGACTCTCTAGCATCTGGGGGTGGCCGCTTCGCAGCCGAGGCCGAGCGACTCGTTCGTTGAGCGATTCTCCGTTCTCGTCCGCGGCTCGCAGAAGCGTCGGGTCGATCTCGAGCTCCGCATCCTCGACGTCGTCTTTGCGTCGTTCTTCCTGCTGATCGCGCTGCCGCTCCTCGGGCTGATCTCGTCGGCGCTCATGCTGACCAGCGGGCGGCCGCTCTTCTACCGAGGCCAGCGCGTCGGCCGCGACGGCCGCATCTTCGAGATGCTCAAGTTCCGGACGCTCCGCCGGGGCGCCGAGGAACGGCTCGGCCCGTACCTCGGCACAGAGCTCGTCGAGCGCACCCAGGCCGAGACCACGCGGCTCGGCCGGCAGCTCCGTGCCACGCAGCTCGACGAGTTGCCGCAGCTCTGGAACATCCTGCGCGGGGACATGAGCTTCGTCGGCCCCCGCCCGATCCGGCCTCGCTTCTTCGAGCAGCTCGCCGCCGAGCTGCCGGCCTACTGGCAGCGGCTCGTCGTCCGCCCTGGTCTGACCGGCTTCGCCCAAGTGCGGCGCGGCTACGAGACCTCGATGGCCGAGAAGCTCGCCCACGATCTCGAGTGGATCGCCGACCGCTCGATGCCGCTCTACCTGCGTACGCTCGTGGCGACCGCGTTCCGGATCGGCGCGCAATCGCTGCGAGGCCTCTTCAGGCCGCACGGCTAGACTCGGCGCGTGTGCGGGATCTGCGGGATCGTCTCCTCGAACGGGCCTGCGGACCCCGACCGGCTCGCGGCGATGAGCGCCAAGCTCGTCCACCGAGGGCCTGACAGCGACGGGATCTTCGCCGAGGGCCAGGCCGCGCTCGCCGCGCGCCGGCTCGCGATCATCGACCTCGAGACGGGCGACCAGCCGATCGCGAACGAGGACTCGACGATTCACGTCGTGCAGAACGGCGAGCTCTACAACTACCGCGAGCTGCGCGCCGAGCTCGAGCGCGCCGGCCACCGCTTCCGCACGCACGGCGACACCGAGGTGCTCGTCCATCTCTACGAGCAGGAAGGGCTCGAGTTCGCCCGGCGGCTGCGCGGGATGTTCGCGGTCGCACTCTGGGATGCGCCGCGGCGCCGCCTCGTGCTGGCCCGCGACCGCTACGGGATCAAGCCGCTCTACTACCGCGCCGACTCGAGCGGCGGCCTCGAGTTCGCCTCCGAGCTGCGTGCACTCCCCCGGGGAGAGATCGACCTCGACGCGCTCGAGGCGTTCCTGGCCTTCAACTCGATTCCCGCGCCGCTGACGATCTTCCGCGACGCGCGCAAGCTTCCGCCCGGGCACCTGCTGGTGTGGGAGGCCGGCGAGACGCGCGTCGAGCGATTTGCACGCCCTGCGCCTGCCGCACTCGACGACCTGCGCGACGACGACGAAGCGGAGCTGATCGAGGAGCTGCGCGCGCGGCTCCGCGACTCCGTGCGTGCACACCTCGTCTCCGACGTGCCGGTGGGGGTGCTCCTATCTGGGGGAATCGACTCCTCCGCCCTCACCGCCCTGGCCGCACAGGAGAGCCACGAGCCCGTGCGCACGTTCTCGATCGGCTTCGAGGAGCGCTCCTTCGACGAGCTCGGCGACGCGCGGCTCGTGGCCGAGCGGTATGGCACGCAGCATCGCGAGCTCGTGCTGCGGCCCGACGCCGCGCTGCTCCTGCCGGCGCTCGCGGAGGCCTTCGACGAGCCGTTCGCCGACTCGTCCGCGCTGCCGACCTACCTCGTCTCACAGCTAGCCGCGCAGGACGTGAAGGTCGCGCTCTCAGGCGAGGGCGGGGATGAGCTCTTCGGCGGCTACTACACCTACGTCGCCGACCAGCTCGCGCTGCGGGCGGGCGGTGCCGCGCGACTCGCACGGCCGCTCGTCGAGCGCCTGCCGACCTCCACCGCCCGCGCGAGCTTCGACTACAAGGCGAAGCGGTTCGTCCGCGGGGCGCACCTGCCCCCGCTCGAGCGTCACCACGCGTGGAAGGAGATCTTCTCGCCCGAGGCCCGCGCAGAGCTGACCGGGCGCCGCCACGCGTTCGACCCGGTCGACCTCTACCGCGCCCGCTTCGCCGAGACCGAAGGCGCCGAGCCGCTCGCGCGTCTCCAGGACGTCGACCTCGGGATCTACCTCGTGGACGACCTGCTGGTGAAGACCGACCGCGCCTCGATGGCGCACTCGCTCGAGGCCCGCGTGCCGTTCCTCGACCCGGCCGTGACGAACTTCGCGGCGGCACTGCCGGCGAAGCACCGAGTGCACGGGCTGCGCAAGAAGGTGTTGCTGCGCAAGGCGGTCGCCCCGCTCGTCCCGAGGGAGATCGTGCGCGGCAAGAAGCGCGGCTTCTCGATCCCCGCGGCCGCCTGGCTGCGCGGCGAGCTCGAGCCGTTCGCCCGCGAGACGCTCAGCGCGGAGACGCTCCGCCGCCAGGGCTACTTCCGGCCCGAAGCGGTGGCGGCGCTGCTCGACCGCCACGTCGCCGGCAAGGAGGACCTCTCGCGTCAGCTCTGGGGCCTGCTCGCCTTCACCCTCTGGCATGAGCACCACGTCGAGCGTGAGCCCACGCCGCTCGCGAGCGAGCGCATGGAGGCGCTCGTCCGCTGACCGACCTACCGGAGTTCGGGCTCGGCTACCCAGGGACCGAGCTGCGGCAGCGCCTCGTGGATGCCGTGCTCGCCGGCGAGAAGACGGCCACCGCCGGGCTGCACGGCGTCTTCGAAGACGATCCGACCCCGGATCCGGGAGACCGCTTCGTGGTCGAGGATGCGCAGGGAACGCCGCGAGCAATCGTCGAGGTCACGGAGGTGAGAGTCATTCCCGCGGCCGAGGTCGACCTCCAGTTCGCCCGCGACGAGGGCGAGGGGTTCGAGTCGGTTCAGGACTGGCACGAGGCGCACGAGCGTTTCTTCGAGCGGACGATCGAGCCCGAGACGCTGATCGACGCGATCCGCTTCCGGATCGTGGAGCGGCTGTGAGGGTCTGGATCGACATCACGGCGCCGGCCCACGTGCTGGTCTTCCGGCCGCTCCTGCCGCTGCTGCGGGAGCGCGGCGCCGAGGTCGAGCTCACCTCACGCGACTACGCCCAGACGGTGCAGCTGCTCGAGCTGCACGGGATCGAGGCGGAGATCCTCGGCCGGCACGGCGGGCGCTCGCGGCTCGGGAAGGCGCGCTCGCTGACCGCGCGGCTCCGTGACCTGCGGCACTGGGCCAAGGGCCGGGAGTTCGACCTCGCGCTCGCCCACGGGTCGCACGAGCTGACCCTCACCGCGCGCCGGCTCGGGATCCCGAGCTCGACCACCTTCGACTACGAGTTCGCATGGCTCCAGCACCAACTCGGCTGCCGTGCCGCCACTCGCGTGGTCGTCCCGGAGGCGATCCCGCCGGAGCGGCTCGAGCGCTACGGCGCCAGGCCGCCGAAGCTGGTTCAGTACCCGGGCCTGAAGGAGGAGTACTACCTGGCGGACTTCGAGCCCGACCCGGCGGCGCTCGAGCCGTTCGAGATCGACTCCGCCCGGGCGCTGGTGGTCGTGCGCACTCCGCCGGACGTCTCGCTCTACCACCGTCGCTCGAACCCGCTCTTTCCGCAGGTGCTCGACCACCTCGGACACAACGAGTCGGTGCAGGCGATCGTGCTGCCGCGGACAGCGGAGCAGCGCGACTTCGTGCGCGGGCTCGGCCTGCCCTCGGTACAGGTTCCCGACCGCGCGGTGGACGGGCAGAGCCTGATCGCCTTCTCCGACCTCGTCGTCTCGGCGGGCGGCACCATGAACCGGGAGGCCGTGGCACTCGGCGTGCCCGTCTACACGACCTACGGCGGCAGGCTCGGCGGCGTGGACGAGATGCTGATCCGCGAAGGCCGCCTGATCCCCCTCAGCGACCCGCGCGCCCTGGACCTGCGCAAGCGCGAAGGCGAGCGCGAGCGCGTGCGCCGTGACCCCGCGCTCATGCTCGAGCTGCTGTTGTCAGCTCGCGAGCGCGGCTAGCACTTCTTCGCCGTAGCGCTCGAGCTTCGCCGGGCCGACTCCGGCAACGGAACCGAGCTCGGCGATCGTCTGCGGCCGGCGCTCGGCGATCTCGGCCAGCGTCGAGTTGTGGAAGACGACGTAGGCGGGAATCTCGTCGGTCCTGGCGCGCTGCAGGCGCCAGCGCTTGAGCGCCTGGTAGGTCGGGTCGCTCGGCTCCTCGGCGCGCTCTTTCGGCGCGAGCGGCGCGCGGCCTCGACGCCGAGCTCGGTGAGGAAGCGGCTCGGCTTGCCCGCCCAGGTCAGCGCGAGGTGCCGCTTCGCGCGGGTCATGCCGACGTAGAGCAGCCGCCGCTCCTCGGCGACCAGCGCCGCGGTGCGCATGGACTGCTTGCACGGGAGCTCCTTTTCCTCGACCCGCGGCAGGAAGACCGCCTCGAACTCGAGACCCTTGGCGCGATGCAGCGTGAGCAGATGTACCCCGCCCTCGGCCCCGTGGTCGAAGCGAGCCCGCAGCCACTCGACCCAGTCCGCAACGGTGTGCGACCCGTCGTCGTACTCCTCGGCGAGCTTGCAGAGGCGTGCGAGGTCGGCCTGGCGCACGAGCTCACGCTCGCCCACGCCCTCCGGCACCGGATCCGCGAGCCCTTGCTCCACCGCGACGCGCCGCACTTCCTCCGCCAGCGAGCCGAAGCCCGCACCGCGCAGCCCTTTGAGCAGCTGGCGCGCCCCGTCGCGTGAAAGCAGCGCCGCCCCCTGGAACGGGATCTTCGCGTCGCCGAAGAGCTCCTCGAAGTCCACCGAGCGCGAGTTGAGCCGCATCAGCACGGCCATCTCCTCGTAGGGCACGCCCTCCGCCGCCAGCGCGCGCACGCGCTCGAGCACGAACCGTCCTTCCTCCTCGGGCGAGTCGAAACCGCGCAGCTGTGGCTGCGGACCCTCGGGGCGCGTCGCGCGCAGCGTCTTCTCGGCGCCACCGAGCTTCGGCACCAGCCGGTTCGCGAGCCCGAGCACTTCGGGGCTGGAGCGGTAGTTCTCCTCGAGCCGGACGACGGTCGCCTGCGGAAAGCGCTTCGCCAGACCCAGCAGCCACTCGGGCGAGGCGCCGGTGAAGCCGTAGATCGACTGGTAGTCGTCGCCGACGGCGCAGAGGTCGTCGCGGTCGCCGACCCACAGCTCGAGCAGCGACTGCTGCAGCAGGTTCACGTCCTGGTACTCGTCCACGGTGAACGCGCGGTAGCGCTCACGCAGGGCGGCGAGCGCCCACTCGTCCTCCTCGTAGAGGCGCACCGTCAGCTCCAGCAGGTCCTCGAAGTCGATCGCACCCGAAGCTGTCTTGCGCCGTTCGTACTCGGCGAAGACGCGGGTCATCAGATCCTCCGGGATCGGCGGCTCGTGGCCGTTCAGGTTCCGGGCGTAGGTACCGGGCGTCAGCCGCCGGTTCTTCGCCCACTCGACCTCCGTCGCGAGGTCGCCCGCCGGCCGGAACCGGAACGGGCGAGGCAGCGAGTTGCCGATCTGCCGCAGCAGGAGCGCCTTGGTGGACAGGATTCGGCCCGGGCCCTCGCCGCGTGCCCGCCGCAGCTGGGCGAGAGCAGCCGAGTGGAAGGTGCGCGCCTCGACCCCGTCGACGCCGAGTCGGGCGAGCCGCCCGCGCATCTCGCCGGCTGCCTTGTCCGTGAAGGTGACGGCGAGCAGCTCGTCCGACCGGAACGCGCCGGTCGCGACCTGCCACGCGATCCGGCGGGTGATCGTGGTCGTCTTGCCGGAGCCCGCGCCGGCGAGGATGCAGACCGGCCCGCGAACCGCCTCGGCGGCACGCCGCTGCTCGGGGTTCAGGCCGTCGAGAATCTCCACCGAGCCACCCTAGCCACGGCGGCAGACGGTTCTAGCTCAGCGTCTGTTCCGAAACCGTGTCTTCTCGTACACGGGTCTCGCCGACCAGCTGAGGCGCGCGCATCATCGTCGCCAGGCGGGAGACGACCTCGAGCGTCTCGCCCTCGCGAACCAGCCGCTCGAGCTCGGCGAGCTCGTCCTGGAGCCAGACGGCGTCCACGGTCGGACCGCTGACGCGCATGATCTTCGGGTGCGAGGTGGAGACGGCGGTCTCGCCAGCTCCCCAGAGCTCCTCGTGCAGCTTCTCGCCGGGCCGCGTGCCCACGATCTCCACCGCGATGTCCCGGTCGGGCTCCTTGCCCGAGAGCCGGACCATCTGCTTGGCGAGGTCGAGAATCCGCACCGGGTCGCCCATGTCGAGCACGAAGACGTCGCCGCGACCGCCGATCCCGCCGGCCTGGATCACGAGCGACGCGGCTTCCGGGATCGTCATGAAGTAGCGCGTCATCTCCGGGTGCGTGACGGTGACGGGTCCGCCGTTCGCGATCTGGCGGCGGAAGATCGGGATCACGCTGCCCGAGGAGCCAAGGACGTTCCCGAAGCGAACCGCGACGAAGCGCGTGGCGATGTCCTCGCGCGCGCCGAAGGCCTCGACGATCCACTCGCAGAGCGCCTTCGACTGGCCCATCACGGTCTTCGGGTTGACGGCCTTGTCGGTCGAGACGAGCAGGAAGCGCTCCGCGCCGAACTCGACCGCGATCTCGGCGAGGATCCTCGTCCCGAGCGCGTTGTTGCGGACGGACTCGAGCGGGTTGGCCTCCATCAGCGGCACGTGCTTGTAGGCGGCCGCGTGGAAGACGATGCTCGGCCGGTAGCGGTCGAAGACCTGCCGCATCTTCGTCCGGCTCTTCACGTCCGCGAGCACCGGGATGCTCGGCGCGAAGCCGCGCTCGTCCACGAGCTCGCGCTCGATCTCGAACAGGGCCGTCTCGCCCTGGTCGACGAGGATCAGCCGCTGGGGCCCGAGGCGGGCGATCTGGCGGCAGAGCTCGGAGCCGATCGAGCCGCCGGCGCCGGTGACGAGCACCGTCTCGTTCTCGAGATACGAAGCGCTCGCCTCGAGATCGACGTCGACCGGCTCGCGGCCGAGCACGTCCTCGACCTGCACCGGCCGGATCTGCGTCGCGAGGTCGGTCTCGCCGGAGATCAGCTCGTAGAGGCCGGGCAGCGTCTTCACCGGCACGTTGTTCTCGCGCGTGACCGTGACGATCCGCTGGCGCGCCTCGCCGGAGGCGGACGGGATCGCGATCAGCACCTCGTCGGGCCGGTTGTCGCGCAGGATGTGCGCCAGCTCCTCGGTCGTGCCGAGGACGCGGACGCCGTGGATGCGCAGGTTCTTCTTGCGTGGGTCGTCGTCGATCAGCCCGATCGGCGTGTAGCCGAGCTGGCGGTTGCGCTGCATCTCCCGGATCGTGAGCTGGCCCGCATCGCCGGCGCCGACCACCAGCACCTCCTTGCCGCGCGCGACGAGACGACCGGTGCCCGGGCGCTCGATCACGCTGCGGGCGAACAGGCGCGTGCCGGCGATCAGCCCGAGCAGGAGCAGCCAGTCCATCACCGCGACCGAGCGCGGCAGCCGCACCTGCGCGACGGGCGAGAAGAAGTAGACGGTCAGGCTGGCGACGAGGGAGGCGGCGGTCACGCCACGCACGGCCGACCACATGTCGCGGATGGACACGTAGCGCCACCAGCGGTCGTAGAAGCGGAAGAGGACGAAGACGACGAGCTTGATCGCGACCACGATCAGGATCGTCTGGCGGAAGAGCGTGTCGTAGTAGCGCGGCACGCCCTGGTCGAAGCGCAGCGTGAAGGCCAGGTACCACGCGAGGGCGATCAGCCCCGCATCGGCGACGAGCTGCCAGATCCGGTGCCGGTTCACGGGTATCACGCGCGTACCGCCGCGGCCTCGCGGATCACGGCCACGACCTTCTCCTGCACCTCGGCCGGGATCCCCGCCCACATCGGCAGCGCGAGGTTCTCGGCGGCGGCCTTCTCGGTCTCCGGCAACGAGCCCTCCTTCTGGCCGAGGTAGCGCAGAGCGGGCTGGAGATGCAGTGGCGTGACGTAGTACGAGGCGTGGCCGATCTCGGCGGCTGCGAGCGCCTCGGCGAGGCGGTCGCGCTCGGGCGAGCGGACGACGTACATGTGGTAGACGTGCCCCGGCTCGTCCGCGGGCAGCTCGCAGAGCTCGCCCAGCCCGAGCTCCTCGTAGCGCGCCGCCGCCTCGCGGCGTGCGCCGTTCCAGCCGTCCAGCTCGCCGAGGAAGAGCCTCAGCACCGCCGCCTGGAGCTCGTCGAGGCGCGAGTTGTAGCCAACCGCCTCGAACTCCTTCTTCTGGCGCGAGCCGTGGAAGCGTAGGAGCGCGATCCGGTCCGCGAGCTCCTCGTCGGTCGCGGCGACGAGCCCGCCGTCGCCGAGCGCGAACAGGTTCTTGGTCGGGAAGAAGCTGAAGGTCGACAGCACACCTGTGGTGGCGACCCCTTCGGCCCCGAAGGCCTGCGCTGCGTCCTCGATGATCGGGACGTCGAGCTTGGCCAGCTCGCCGAGGGGCATCACGCGCCCGAACAGGTGCACCGGCATCAACGCTCGCGTTCGCTCCGTCACCTTCGCGGCCACGTCCTCGGGATCGAGGTTGAGCGTGGCCGGGTCGATGTCGGCGAAGACCGGCGTCGCTCCGCGGCGCGCGATCGACTCTGCGGTCGCGTAGAAGGTGAAGGCGGGGCAGATGACCTCGTCGCCGGGACCGACCCCGAGCGCGTCCAGCGCGAGCACGAGCGCATCGGTGCCGTTGGCGACGCCGACGGTTCGCGGGACGCCGAGGTAGGACGCGGCCTCGCGCTCGAACGCCTGGACGTTGGGCCCGAGGATGAACACGCCGGAGTCGAGCACCTCTGCGATCCGCTCCTGGATCTGCGGAATCAGGCGCTCGTACTGGGCTTTTACGTCTACAAGCGGGGTCTTAGCCACGGGGTTTGAGTCTAGATGAGGTTCGGCGCAGTACCAGGTACAGCATCAGCAGCACGGCTCCTGCCACGAGGGCGATGTCGAAGGCGTGGTGAAAACGGTCGTAATTGCTCCCGAAGGCCCAACCGATGCCCGCGAAGCCGAAGCACCAGACGACCGAGCCCGGGATCGTGAGCAGCGTGTACTTGCCGAACGGCATCCGGAAGATCCCCGCCGGAATCGAGATGAACGAGCGAACGACGGGAACGACGCGGCCGATCAGCACTGCCGAATCGTCGTGCTTGTCGAACCAGCGCTCGGCCCGCCCGAGCCGCTCGGGGCCGAGGTGCAGCAACCGACCGTGGCGCTCGGCCAGCGGCAGGCCTCCGTAGCGGCCGATCGCCCAGCCGCCGATCGAACCGAGGATGTAGCCGATCGAGCCGGCCAGGGCCATCGTCATGAACGCCCAGAACGGGCTGTCGATGCGCGAACCAAACAGGACGACGTGCTGGCCGGCAAAGGCGCCCGAGGCGAGCGCGCCTGCGTAGACCATCACCAGCTCGCTCGCCGCGGGAAACACTGCGTCCACGGCCATCAGCACGAAGACCGCGTAGACCCCGTGATCGCCGACGAAGGAGGTGATGGAGCCCGTGAGGGAAGCGAGCACCGCGGAAGTCTAGGCCTGGCGCCTCAGCGCCGGACGCTGAACGGCTGCGCGAGATCCACTGGCCCGTACGCGTTCTGCGCGAACACCCGGAAGACATACCTCCCGCGGTAAACCAGCCTCCCGTTGGCGAACCGTCCGTTCCAGGCGATCGAGCGGGTGCCGGGGTCGAGCGACTTTGCGGGTAGACGGCGGACGAGCAAGCCGCTCGTCGTCCAGATCGACGGGGTCACGCGGGCCTTGTAAGCGACCTTGAACCGCGCGACGACGGCGGTGCGAGTGCGGGAGCGCAGCTTGACCGCCGTGGGCGCGACACGCATGAAGCCGAGGGTGTCGTTCAGCCAGAACGAGCGCTCGACTGAGGACTTCTGCCCGAGGTCGTCGGTTGCGGTTACGACCCAGCGCCAGCGGCCGAGCGGCTGGGCCTGACGGCGGCTCGCCGGGCTCGGCCAGGAGACCTTGTAGATGCCCGGCTCGCGCTCGTCGGTCTGCGACAGCGCGGTCGCGCCTCCAGGGCCGACGAGGGTCATCGTCACCGTCGCGGGACGCACCACCTTGAACGACAGCAGTTGCTTCTCCGCGATCCCGTCGCCGTTCGGCGAGACCACCGAGAGCGCCGGCGGCGGGGCGTAGACGCCGGTGTAGAGGATGCCGAGGCTCTCGGCGACAGAACGCTCACCGCCCGGATCGGAGGGGCGGTTCAGGAGCTGGCCGTCGAAGGCCATCGTCGTCGAGCCGCCCGCGTCCAGCGCCGAGCCGGTGTAGACGCCGAGCCGAACCATCGCCTGGGCCAGCTCCCAGTTCGTCAGGCCGACGCTGTAGCCGCGCCGCCTGCCGTCCACGGCGACCAGCACGATCTTGCCGTCGCGGCGCTGCCCAACGGCGGTGCGCGGGTTGCGCGGGCCGAGCTGGGTGGGCAGGAAGTCCTCGCCGGCCGTGTAGACACCCTTCCCGTTCCTGACGATCACCGGCCCGCCTCCGAGCGCGTCCGTGACGCCGCTCGCGATCCAGTCGGGCGAGAGGATCAAGCGCGTCACGACGCGGGCCGGGGGCGGCGCCTCGCTCGCGAGCTTCGCGGCCTGCGAGCCGTGGGCGACGAGCACCGCTCCGTCACGCGGGATCGGCGTGCCGCCGCCCGTGGTCTGGACCGTGACGGTGCCGCTCAGGTCCTGGCCGGGAACGGCGGCGGGAAACGGCTGGATCACGGCCTCCACCGCTCCCGCGAGCTTCGGCGTCGCAGCGCCCCAGGCCGGCGTGAAGAGCGCCGTCCCGTCGCCGCGCGGAGGCTGGTTCAGACCCGTCAGCGGCCGGCGCTGCCCGAGCCCCTGCCAGTAGCCGAAGAACGAGACCCGGCCGACGGAGAGGGTGCCGTCGGCGGTGATGCCGACGCTGGAGCGGAAGCGGTACGGCGGGCTCTGGAGGACGCCCCCTTGCATCAGCATCCCGCTCGGGTGGCCGTCGTTGAAGTTGAAGAGGTCGCCGTTGACGCCTGCGACCGTGGCCGTGCCGGAGATGTCCTTCTGCATCGAGGTCACGCGCTCGGTGCCGGTGATCGCCCCGTTCGAGAGGATCGGCTTCAGCGCGTAGAGGCCGCCGGGACGGGGCGCGGTGATCACGTGCAGGACGACCGGCCCGTGCGCCGTGAACTGGACCTGACGCGAATAGCTCACGTTAGGCATCAGCACCTGCGTGACCGCAAGCGCCGGCGCCGCGAAGGCGACAGCGATCCCAGCCAGCAAGGCTCCGATAAGGACTCGGCGGAGCACGACCCCGGTCCACGCTACCGAAAGGCTCGAACGGACGTCCAACGATTTGCGGTGAACTTTTCGTAAAGACCCCCGCGAACGCGCGTGTCGAGATAGGTTCCACGGCGTGAGCGCAGCCGTCGCCACTCGCAGCGCCCTCCTGGAAGAGCTGGTCGCCCGCTATCCGCAGATCCCGCCGGAGGCGGTGCTCAAGGAGGACCTGCTCCGCACCGGGATGGGGTTCGACGAGGCGGCGCTCACGGACAACCTCGACGGCGGCGTCAAGCCGAAGTCGTACTTCATCTTCTCCTTCGACCAGAAGCCGCTCGCCGAGCTCGGAGCCGCGGCCACGCACCGGCCGCCTGAGGAGATCGCCCTCACGGGCGGCCCGTACGAACTGCGCCGGACGATCGTCTCCGTGCGCGTCAACCCCGACTCGCCCTACCGCGTCGGCCGCGCCGACGGAGGCGAGCTACAGCTCTCCGTGGAGGGCCGCGAGCTCGCTGACGTGCACCTGCCGCCGATGCCCGAGTACTACCGCCACACGCTCGCCAACGGAAAGACGGTGATGGAGACGGCCCCGACGATCCAGTGGGGCTACCTGATCTACCTGACCGTGCTGCGCCTCTGCCAGTACTTCGGCGCGAAAGAGGAGTGCGGCTTCTGCGACATCAACCACAACTGGCGCCAGCACAAGAAGGCGGGCCGTCCCTACACGGGCGTGAAGCCGGTCGAGGACGTGCTCGAAGCGCTGGAGCTGATCGACCGCCACGACGAGGGCGCCAGCCACGCGTACACGCTCACCGGCGGCTCGGTCACGAGCACCGTCGACGGGCTCGCCGAAGCCGACTTCTACGGCCGCTACGCGCAGGCGATCGAGGAGCGCTTCCCGGGCCGCTGGATCGGCAAGGTCGTCGCGCAGGCATTGCCGAAGGCCGACGCGCAGCGGTTCAAGGACTACGGCATCTCGATCTACCACCCGAACTACGAGGTCTGGGACAAGCGGCTCTTCTCGCTCATCTCGCCGGGGAAAGAGCGCTACGTCGGCCGCGAGGAGTGGCACCGGCGGATCCTCGACGCAGCCGAGGTCTTCGACTCGCGCCACGTGATCCCGAACTTCGTCGCGGGCGTCGAGATGGCACGACCGTTCGGCTTCGCAACGATCGACGAGGCGATCGCGAGCACGACCGAGGGCCTCGACTACTTCATGAGCCACGGGATCACGCCGCGCTTCACGACCTGGTGCCCGGAGCCGACGACGCCGCTGGGCCGCGACAACCCGGAGGGTGCTCCCCTCGAGTACCACGTCCGCCTGCTCGAGGCCTACCGCGATGCGATCGAGCGGCACGGGCTTCAGCCGCCGCCTGGCTACGGCGAGCCCGGTGCCGGCAAGGCGGTCTTCTCGGTGAGCTCGTTCATGGACGTGCTCGCGTGAACCGCATCTCGGTCGACGAGGCGCGGACGCTCTGGGAGGAGGCTTCCGACGAGGAGCTGAAGCGGCTGGCGCAAGAAGTGCGTGGCCGCTACCACGAGCCCAATCGCGCGACCTACATGGTGATGCGGATCATCAACTACACGAACGTCTGCGTCGCGCAGTGCGACTACTGCGCCTTCTACGTGCTGCCCAACCAGGAGGGCGGCTACGTGCTCTCGCGCGAGGACGTGTTCGCCAAGATCGACGAGCTCGTCGAGACCGGCGGCGACCTGGTCGCCTTCAACGGCGGCTTCAACCCGCGGCTGCCGCTCGACTTCTACTGCGACCTGTTCGCGGCGGTGCGCGCCCGCTACGGCGACCGCGTCGAGTTCTACGCGCTGACGATCGCGGAGTTCGTCTTCCTCGCCGACCGCGCGAAGCTGAGCTACGCCGACGCGGCGGCCCGGCTACGCGAGGCCGGCGTGCACTGGATCACCGGCGGCGGCAGCGAGATCCTCACCGAGGACTTCCGCGCACGGCACGCCAAGTGGAAGTACACCGTCGCCGACTACTTCGAGGCCCAGCGCGCGATCGTGGAGGCCGGCCTGCAGACGACGGCGACGATGGTGATCGGCTTCGACGAGACCCTCGACGAGCGGCTCGAGCACCTGCAGCGCACGCGCGACTTCCAGGACGAGGGCGGCGGCCTGTTCTCGTTCCTCTGCTGGACGTACAAGCCGTACGGCACGGCGTTCGGCGGGCGCGAGATCTCGCCGCAGGAGTACTGGCGGCACATCGCGCTCAGCCGGATCTTCCTCGACAACGTCAAGCACATCCGCACCTCGGTGCTGACGCAGAACGAGGAGGCGTTCCGCGCGCTCGACTACGGCGCCGACGACTTCGACCTCCCGATCGAGGACGAGGTCACACAGAAGGCGGGCGCGACGATCGACCTCGACCTCGAGGCGCTGCTCGCGGTCCCGCGCCGGCTCGGCTACGAGGTCGAGTACCGCCGCGCCGAGCGCCCGGCCGCACTGACAGCGCCGTGACCTACCTCAGGTCAGGTCCGGCTCGCTGGTCTCCTCGCACTCCAGGCAGATCCAGTCGCCGGCGATGTCCTCCCGCGCGCTGAGGGAGGCCGGAACCATGGTCACGCCACAGGTGGCGCAGATCGGCGGGCGCTCGTCATCCATGCCGAAGGCGCTCGATCGCGTCAGCTGTGGTCATGACCTGGGCGAACTCGCCGTCAAGGCTGGCGAGGGCCGTGGCATGGATCGTCTCGGCGTCGAAGCCGGCGCGGGCATGTGTGGCGGTGGCGTCGGCGACGAACCACGTCTCGAAGCCGAGGTCGCTGGCCGATCGGGCGGTCGTCGAGCAGCAGTGATCGGTCGTGAGCCCGGCGACCACGACCTTCTCCGCCCCGTCGGCGCGTAGGCGCTCCTCGAGGCCGGTGTTGACGAAGGCGCTGTTCGTTCGCTTGTCGACGACCGGCTCACCCGGGAGCGGTTCCGCCTCGGGCTTGAACTCGAACCCCGGCGTGCCGCGGTGGAAGCGCCCTTTCGGCGAATCGCTCTCGTGACGCACGTGGACGAGAGGCGCACCCGTTTCGCGCCAAGCGGCTAGCAGCTCGCTGATGCGCTTTTCGGCATCCGGATTGTTGCGCTCCGCCCAGCCGGGCTCGTCGAAGGCGCGCTGAACGTCGATCACGAGCAGGGCCGGAAGCGGCACTACTCCACCTTGTCGAGGAAGTCGCGCACGCGCTGCTTGAGCAGCGTCGCGGCGGCTTCGTCGTAGTCGGGGAGGCTGTTGTCGGCGAACAGGTGCTGGTCGCCCGGATAGAGGAACAACTCAGCCCCGGCCGTCTCCTCGAGCTCGCGGGCGGCCGGGAGGTCTTCCTCGGCCCACGGGTCGGATTCCATCATGTGGATCTGGAGCGGCACGCCCACCGGCCACGCGCCGCCGAACTCCGCGGCCGGAATAGCGCCGTGAAGCAGCAAGGCTCCTCTGGCGCCGTCCCTCGTCTGGGCCAGCAGCTGCGCGGGCATCACCCCGAGCGAGAATCCGGCGTAGACCAGCTCGTTCGGCAGTTCCTCGCCCGCGAGCCGGCCACGCTCGAGGATCGTGTCGAAGCCGATCTCCTTGGCGTGGGCAACCCCCTCGTCGACCGTTGCGAACGTCTGGCCGTCGTAGAGATCCGGGGTGTGGACGGTGTGCCCGGCCGCGCGCAGCTCGTCGGCGAACGCAACGAATCCGGACGTCTGCCCCTGCGCATGGTGAAAGAGCAGGATCTCGGCCATCGAATCGAGACTACTAGGATCCGCCTCGATGGCTACTCGAGATGCCGCCTGTAGTTGCGGCCAACTTCATCTGAAGGCGGAGGGCGATCCGATCCGGGTCTCCATGTGCCACTGCCTTGCCTGCCAGCGGCGGACTGGAAGCGCCTTCGGCATCCAGGCACGGTTCAGCTCGAATCAGGTACGCGTCACCGGTCGCTACAGCGACTACGTGCGAACCTCCGACGAGGGCGAGGATCGGACCTTTCATTTCTGCCCAAACTGCGGCGCGACGGTCTTTTACACGCTCGGGACAGAGGCAGATGTCGTTGCCGTGCCGATCGGCGCATTTGCCGAGCCGAGCTTCCCGCCACCGACAAGGTCGATCTACGAGTCCCGACGGCATCCGTGGCTGGCTATCAATGCCGCGATGGAACATCACGACTAAGTCAGCCGACTAATCGAGGGCTTAGCTGTACTCGTCGTGCCGCCTGATCCAGAAGGCGGACGAATCGCTCTCGTCGCGGCCTTTCGGCGCCCGGTCGAGGATCGGGTAGTACCCCATCAGGAACTCCAACCCGCGAGCGCCGGTGGAGTAGGTGTGGTACACGGCGCCGTCGGCCAGGGCGAAGGCGCTCATCCCGGTCCTTCCGAGACATACCCGGCGACGTCGGTGCCGGTTGCGCCGGCCATCTGAAGTAGCACCGGCGGCGGCTCGCCGTCGAGGACCGGCCCCATCCGCTCGCGCACCTGCTCGTCGGTGTACGAGACGCCGAAGTCGAAGTTGAAGTCGCTATCGGCTGAGGAGACCCAGGGGAAGCTCCAACCCATCCTTCTCTTGTAGGCCTGAAGCTTCTCGAGCGGCGCCCGCGAGACGTACAGCATCGTCACATCCCGTGCGTGGAGATGCGCCAGGACACCGTTGACGGCATCGGCGCTCGACGAGCACACGGGGCAGCCGGCCTCGTAGCTCGGCCCGAACATGAAGTGGTAGACGAGAAGCTGCGAGCGGCCGTCGAAGAGCTCCGCCAGCGCCCGGGTGCCCTCGTCCGTCTGGAACCGGTACTCCTTCTCGACGGGAACCCAGGGCAGATCGCGGCGCTGCTGTGCGAGCTCGTCGGCCGTCCTGGTGTGTTCCTTCTCGCGTTGCAGCAGCTCCTCGCGTGCCGCCTGCCATTCCTCACGGCTGCCGATCCTGTGATCCGTCATCACGGTTGCCTCCTACCTGGTGTGCGGCTGCAAGAAGTGAGGCTAGCGGCCGAGGCGTCACTCGCCTGGGCGACGGCCCCAAGGCAGTCGGGACCAGGCGCCCGGCCGGCCGAGGCGCCAGTGGCCAAACGGCGCGTACGCCTCGTGCGGGCTGTTTGTCTCGGTCTCGACGCCGGCGCCGCGGGCCTGCGCCGTCTCCGAAACGGAATAGACGATCGTGCCGTCCTCCCGACGTGCGCCGGTCATGAAGATCACGCACGGCCCGTCGCCGGTGCCGACGAAGGTGTGGCGCGTGCCGGGCGGGCAGTGGACGAAGTCCCACGCGCGCAGCTCGCGCTCCTCCTCCTCGACGATCAGCAGGCACGTGCCGGCGAGCACGAGGAAGTCCTCCTGGCTCGACTCGGCGTGGTACATCCCGGTCGGCTTGCCGGGCTCGAGCACCGCCAGGGTGAAGCCGAGCTGCTCGAACATCTGCGGCTCGAGATCGGGCCGCTCCGAGAGCACCCGCCCGCTGCTCTCGAACACGCAGCGCCCGCCGAAGGCGTCGTGCCGCACCCACGCCGCCTCGCCGACGTTGACCACGAACCAACCCGGGCTGACGGGTGCCAGACCCGAGCCGACGTCCTCCAGCCGCGCCTCTTGAACCATCTGCCGCTCCCTCCTCGCTAGTCTCGGCCACATGCTGACGAATCGCTCCGCCCCGCCGGCGACCGTGACGCCGGTGCTGATCTACCCGGACGTGCGGGCCGCCGTCGACTGGCTGCGGTCGGCCTTCGGCTTCGAGGAGAAGGTGCGCATCGGGGACGCCCACCGCTCGCAGCTGGCGTTCGGCACCGACGGTGCGATCGTCGTCGCCGACGTGCGCCGGGACAAGGCCGCACCGAGCAGCGGTGTCGTCACGCATGAGATCAAGCTTCGCGTCGACGACGTCGACGAGGCCCTCGCCCGCGCCCGCGAGGCCGGCGCGCTGGTGCTCGAGGAGCCGAAGACCTACGAATACGGCGAGCGCTCCTGCGTCGTCGAGGATCCGTTCGGCCACCGCTGGGAGCTGACGCAGACGGTGCGCGACGTCGAGCCGGCCGAGTGGGGCGGCGAAGGCTCGTGGTGAGCGGGCGGGTGCTCCAGGGCAAGTGCGGCGCCTGATTGCGCTCCTCGATCAGCTCGGGGTGCACTAATTGGCTAAATCGGCGCAATCGCACCTGCTCCGGCTGCGCCTCGGGATCTTGCTGATCGTCCTGTCGTGGTTCCCGTTTGCCCAGATCCTCATCTGGCTCCTTCGAAACCACGGTCACCTGACGAGCGACAGCGCTGCTTCCAGCTTGCGGCTGGTCATCTGGGGAATCCAGATCGTGATCGGGCTGGTGGGCGTGTTCCTGGCGGGAGAGGTGGCGCTCAAGGAGGCCCGGCAGGCAGGCTGGCGGCGCACTCCGAGACATCTGTGGCGATTGTTCTGGCGAGGATCGGAGGCTCTCTGAGCCGCCGCTAGCGCTTTCCCCCAAGCCAGTTCGAGAGCCGAGTCGTAAGAGATGGCTTCCCGGGAAGCCACTTCGTCTCGGGTGGCGGCGCTTGAAACGGCTCGAGCGTGCCGAGGTCCTCGGAGGCGATCCTCAAGGTCAGCTCGCCCGGATAGATCGCTGCGACCTGCTCGCCCGGCACGTAACGGATCTGGGTCGGCTGCTTCGACTCAACCGCCAGCCCGTCGAAGATGTCGCTCTGCTTGTCGCCTTCGACCTGTGCGACCGTGCCGACGACGACGCCATCGGAGGTGAGCACGTTCCAACCCTGCTCGATCTGAAGCCACGAGACGGGGTCAGTCATCACTGGCGCTGCTTCCGTCACAGGGCTCTCTCACGTTCTTCGGCATCGTCGGCATCGAGGGTACTCCTTCGTGGGCTGGGCCAGCATTCTCTCCCTTGCTCCAGCCGA
>CAVXZG010000010.1:0-183356 GCA_963766375.1 uncultured Actinomycetes bacterium
CCCTCCCCGATCGCCATCGCCGAGGCGGCACAGGCCGTGCACGGGGCGCCGAGCGGGCCGCGCGTCCCCAGCTCCATCGACACCCAACCGGCCGCCATGTTCGGCATGAAGGCGGTCACCAGGCTGGGATGGATCCGTTGAGACTCACGGAGCTCGCGCAGACAGGCGGCAAGGCTCGCGACACCCCCTTGTGCCGTCGCGATCGAGGCGCCGACTCGATCGGGCTCATGCCCGATCTCAAGCCCTGCGTCGCTTTCCGCCATCCGCGCCGCGGCAACCGCAAACTGCGCGAAACGGTCGATCTTGCGGATCGTCTTGCGGTCAAGCCAGCGCTCCGGCTCGAAGTCCACCGCCTCACAGGCGATCCGCACAGAATGGCCCGAGGCGCCGAAGGCGGTGATCGGGCCGCCGCCACCTTCTCCAGCCAGGAGCCGACGCCAGGTTGTATCGATATCTGGGCCGAGCGGCGAAACAGCGCCCAAGCCAGTCACGACAACGCGCCGTTCACTGCTCATAGAGCCTCATCCCGCGTTGGCCCGGGCCGAAAGCCGGGCAAAAGTCCGGGCCGCACACCACGCCTGAACATAAGCAAACCTCGCTTACGCAAGGGTGGAGCAGATCGCTGTACCAACACGTGCTCGGGCGGGTTTTGCCCCCGCCGAATCCAGACAAGCAGACGAAGCCGAGGATCGGGTGGGTGCAGCTCGATCGCGTTTGGAGCAACCCGGGTCTGGCCGTGGGTTGAAATCCCAGAAGGTGACACTGACGACGCGCGCCTTCGCGCAGATGCGAACTGGCCTATACCCCCGGCCGCGGCTGGCTGCTAACGGAGAATCCGCAGGGCGAGCGCCGCCTCGCGTCCAGTCCTACGCAGATTGCGCGCCTGACCCAGGTCTGCGTCAGAGACGGCGAGTTCAGCGGCCTGCGGGGGGCTGAACCCAGTTCGCGGAACTGCTCGGCACGCCAGAAGTAGACCTCCGCTTCAGCATCGCCAGATGGAGAGGCAGGCCATTCCGAGACTGCGGGGGTCTGTTCCATTGCCCACCTAGAACGCCCCGCCGTTCGAACCCCAAGTGCCAAACCCGAACTCCTAACAAAGTCCTGACCTAGTGAGGGCGTCCGTGAGCCCCTCTCCCCGTCCCGCAGCTTATGGGCCTGGACGGGCATCTACCCGCGGGGACGACACTGTGATCGAGTCGGCCGCCCAAGGCCCACCGTCGAGTTGATTGCGGGAGGCGCCATCAAGATTCTGCGCTAAGGATCGGTTATGGGTGGTCGGGTGCAAGGGCCGCCTGAAGCCGATCGAGGAAGGGAACCTGCGCTGCCTTCAGCCTTCGGCGTGCCTCGTCGAGATCGAACCATTCGACGCGGTCGATCTCGGGGAATGTCTGGACGGCGCCTGAATGCGGTGGCCACTCCATGTCGTAGGTGTTGCTCATGGCGGTCGATGGGTCGAGGTCTCCCTGAACTGCCCACCCCAGCACGAGCTTGCCCGACTTCTGTGTGATCTGTCCAAGATCGATGAGCGGGTGGTTGGGGGCTTGGTGTCCGGTTTCTTCTGCGAACTCTCGCCGAGCCACCGCCACGAACTCCTCACCGGGCTCAACCTCGCCCTTGGGGATCGTCCAGTGGCCGATGTCCTTCTTGACCCAGAAAGGTCCGCCCTGATGGGCCAGGAGCACCTCCAGGCGACCCTTCCGGCTGCGCCAGAGCAGGATGCCGGCACTCGTGCGCCCCGATTTGTCGGTCGTCACACGCACCTCCTCGCCCGTGGGTCGGTGGAGCTCAGCCCAGCTGCCTGGGTACAACGTAATCGACGAGCTCTGCCTCGCCAGGGCTTAGAGCGGTCCAGCTTTCGCTGTGGACGACGAGCGTGGCAAGCGCACCGGGCGGAGAACAAAACGCGGGCCGGTCTGCGCCGGAGTACCTGGTCCAACGAGGCACTGCGGGTTACGGTCCCCGCGCTGGCTCACCCACGCGCAGAAGCATCGATCTGGACCCGGTAGCCGGCGCGTAACGCGGCAAGGGTCGAGGGCGGCGTGATGACGTCTACGGTCCCCTGTGTTGGCCGAGCCCTTAGGCCTCGGTATCCCTCGCGCGTCCACTCTGTCAGTTGGTCACCGATGACGATGGTGGGGGACGTGTCGAGCAGAACGAAGGCGCCGTCAGGCAGGTCGGCCCAAGGCAGCCGGTGAAGACGTCGGCGGTGGGTCCCGCGAACGATCCGCTCGCCATGCAATTGCCGGTTCATCATCTTCGCCGACGGCACATCGACCCCGAGCCCCTCGGCCCAGGCCGCGCGATAGGCGTTGTAGCTCTCTCGCCGGCATTCCGCGCACGGGCGATGTCCGGCAGCGAAGGAGACCGCTTCGTCGTGGAAATACAGGAACGTGTAGTGATGCGGCTGCCATTGCTCATGCCAGCGCCCTCGGAACTCGAGCGCGCAGGTGATCCAGAGGTCGCTTGCGTGGAAGCGGACGATCTCGTGGCCGGAGTGAAGGATGCCCCGGTTGCCCGTCCACGCACCCCGGAGCGGGATCGCTTCGATGTCACCAGTTGGCGTTACACGATTACGGGCCGGCGTCACGGTGTCCCCGTCACACTTATCAATCGCCAAGGCTCGACTCACCCCGCCCCGATAGACCCATATCCACGTCGACGCTCCTGGTCGGCATGGCCGGGGTGCCGCTCACGTCGGGAGCCGCTCGAAGGCCACGAGGCGACGTCAGTCTGCCGACCTGAGCTGGCCTTGGTAGGGCCCCCTGCCAGTCATGCATGCCGCCCCACACCGCGCCCCAAGCGCCACCGCCTCCTGGGTGAACGCCCGCCTCCCAGTCCGTACGTGAGACCGGCGGCGAACGAGTTCCGGCACCCTATCGTCCACGAGCGGAGCAGAGAGTGGTTCGGCCACCCAGCGGAGCATGCGTCCGTCGGGCATCAGAAGCGAGCCGCCGCCGGCGCCCGCCGTGCGGGCGATGAGGAGAGGCGGCGGCTCGATGCTGCCCGGCGAGTAGTGCTCGCCGCGGTCATCGGCGCTGGACACCAACGCGTCGAGCTGCACGCCGGCCTCCGCCAGCGCCTCGGCACCCCGCACCGTCGCGACCAATGTTCGCGCGGCTCGCGCCGCACGCCCCGCAGCTGGGTCACCAGCCGTGAAGTAGAGGGCGTCGACACCGGCGAGCTCGGCCCATGGCAGCGGGTCGTCCGCGTGGGGCCCCGCGCGTGAGCCCATCACCGTGATCGTGCGTTCGCCCTCTTCATCCAAGTAGACGAACGCTCTCCGCTGCGGCCCGGGGCGCCAAGCCGCCTCGACACGAACGCCAAGTGCCTCCAGTTCCTGCTTCGCTCGGTGCCCGAGCGGATCATCGCCGAGCGCAGTCAGGAACGCGCACTCGCCGGCCAGACGCGCCAGCTGCACCGCGGCGACCGCTCCGCCCCCGGCCGGTTCCTCCCAGGACTCGAGGGCGTGGACGATCTCGCCTCGGGTCGGCACGCGTTCTACGCGTGCAAACTCGATCCACTCCACGTGCCCCACGACAGCGACCCGCATCGGGCCTCGCAGTCTCTCATGACCGCCTCTCCTTGCGTGACGTTCCCTCACCGAGGGGCGAACTGTCAGGAGCGGCGGAAGCTACGCCTGGCCGATCTGCCCGGTGGCCGGACTAGATCCGGACCAGGGTTATCGGGAGCTCCCCCCGCTCCACCGCGAGCAGGTTGTCGACGACGAGCCGCGTCATCGCCTCACGCGTTTGCCGCGTCGCGCTGCCCAGGTGCGGCGTGAGGACGACGTTCGGGAGCCCGTAGAGCTCGCGTGGCACGTGCGGCTCGTGCGCGAACACGTCGAGGCCGGCACGGATGCGGCCCGACACGAGTTCGGCGACCAATGCCTGCTCCTCGACGACCTCGCCTCGCGCCGTATTGACGAGGCAAGCGCCGTCGCGGAGCAGTCCGAGCCGTCGCGCGTCGACCAGGCCCTCCGTCTCGGAGGTCAGAGGGACGTGGATCGTGACGACGTCTGCTTCCGAGAGGAGCGCGTCCAGATCCCGGAACTCGGCGAGATCGGTGTCGACGCGGCGTCGCTGCGAGTAGATGACGCGAAGCGCGAACCCACTGGCCCGCCGGGCGACGGCGCGACCTATGCGCCCGAGTCCAAGAATGCCGAGTGTCGATCCGGTCATCTCCTCGGCGAGTTGGCCCTCGGGCCACGATCCCGCCCAGCGACCGGAACGGACTAGTCGGTCACCCTCGACAACCTGACGCTGCGTCGCGAGGATCAACGCAAAGGCCAGATCCGCCGTAGCATCGTCGAGAATGTCGGGTGTGTTCGTGACGACTACGCTCCGCTCGGCGCATGTGGCGAGGTCGATGCGGTCGTAGCCAGCGCCGAAGTTGGCCACGATCCGCAGGTTGGGCAGAAGGTCGAGTGGCACCTCTTCGTTTGCGACGACTAGGCCCCCGACATCGGGGCGCGACCCGTCGAGGGCGGCGAGCGGCTGCAACTCGAGATCGTCGAGCTCGTCGAGGGCAGGCCCGGGGTAGCGTCGGGTGGCGAGGACCTTCACTTCCGGAGTATCGCTCGCGCCGGACGAACAGGATCGGAATCCGTGTCGGCCTGCGCGAGTAGGTCGAAGGCGACTGCAGTCCGTTTCTGCAGGCGAAATACGTGGAAGCCTGCCTGGAAAGTTGAGACGCCCTTGATCCCACCGCTTCTAGCCGAGAGCTAGCAGGACGCTCGACGTCGTGGAGGAGCCGATCCAGCGCGCTCGCAGCAGCTATCGCCGTCCCTTCGGCGAGACGAAGGACTCGCTCGCGCGGAGCTTCAGGAGTGGGCGGTACTGGGCTCGAACCAGTGACCCCCAGCTTGTCGAGCTGGTGCTCTCCCAACTGAGCTAACCGCCCTGGAGCGAGCGATTGTAGCCGAGCCGCGCGCGGCAGGACCATGCCCCCCGGGGCTGAACCTATGCTTTGTGGCGATGAACGAGCGTCTCACTAGCCCCTGGGCGCGCAGGCCGAACGTTCGTGTCGGGGCCGTTATTGCCGTAGCGATCGCGGTCGCGTTCGTGGTCTGGCTGCTCGTCCGCGGCGGCGACTCGAACACCGCCTGCCACGGGGAGACGCACCGGCCAGGCGCCGGCCCGGTCAGCGGCGACCGCGGACGAGCTGCGCGCGCTCTCGGACGAGCTTGGCCACCCGATCTACTGGATAGGCGAACGTCCCGAACCGCACCTACGAGCTGACCCGCACCTCCGATAATCGAGTCTTCATCCGCTATCTGCCGAAAGGCGTGCCCGTCGGAATCCGCGAGGCGGCGTACACGATCGTCGGGACCTATCCCGTGGAAAACGCGTACAAGGTGCTGCAGACGCTCGCGAAGAAGCCCGACGAGAGCTCGTTCTCCGCACCGGCTGGCGGCTTCGCCGTCTACAGCACTACGCAGCCCAACAACGTCTACCTGGCCTACCCCGGCTCGAACCTGCAGATCGAGGTCTACGACCCGTCGCCGCAGCAGGCGCGCAGGCTGATCACCTCGGGCCAGGTCGCGGCCGTCCGCTAGCTGCCGGCCCTGCTCGTCGCCTGGATCGCCTTCCCGCTCCTGCTGGCGGGGCTCTCGTTCGGCTGCGGGCGGCTGCTCGAGGCCGCGAGCGGCGAGCGGCTGCCCCGCGCGCTCCTGCTGCCGGCCGGGCTGACCGTCGTCATCCTCGCGGCGCAGTTCGCGACCCTCGCCGACGCGACCGCCGAGCTCGCCGGCCCGCTCGTGATCGCGCTCGCGATCGCCGGGCTGATGCTCAGACCGCCCTGGCGCGACCGGCCCGAACCGTGGGCTCTGGGCGCGGCCGCCGGAGTGTTCGCAGTCTTCGCGGCGCCGATCGTCCTCTCCGGCCGGGCGACCTTCGCCGGCTACATCAAGCTCGACGACACGGCCACCTATTTCGCGATGACCGACCGCGTGATGGAGCACGGCCGCAGTCTCGCGGGCCTCGCGCCCTCGACCTACGAGGCGACGCTGGCGACCACGCTGGCGATCGGCTACCCGACCGGGAGCCTGATGCCGCTCGGGCTCGGCCACCAGCTGCTCTCGTACGACCTCGCGTGGCTCTGGCAGCCCTACCTGGCCTTCCTGGCCGCGCTGCTTGCGCTCACGCTCTTCTCGGTGCTCGACCGGGTGATCCCGTCGAGGCCGCTGCGTGCCGGTGCCGCCTTCGTCGCCGCCCAGCCGGCGCTCCTGTTCGGCTACGCGCTCTGGGGCGGGATCAAGGAGCTCCTCGGAGCACTGCTGCTCGCGCTGATCGCCGCGCTTCTGCCCTGGACGCTCGAGGAGGAGCGGCGCGCGAGGGCGGCGCTTCCCCTGGCCGCTGCCTGCGCCGCTCTGGTCTGCGTGCTCAGCCTCCCCGGAGCGGTCTGGCTCGCCCCCGCTCTGCTCGCGGCAGCGATCGTCGTCCTGCGCCGGCCCAGGCCGCTCTTGCTGAAGGCGGGCGCGTTCACGGCGGGCCTTGCGGTGCTCGCGATTCCGGCCTACGTGGCCGCGGTGGACTGGTTGCCGCGCATCGGCGCCTTCGACAAGGAGACGAACCTCGGCAACCTGATCGGCCCGCTCAGTAACTGGCAACTCTTCGGGATCTGGCCCATCGGCGACTTCCGCATGCACCCGCACCACTACGCAGGGCCCGCGTACGTTTTGATCGCGGTGGTTATCGCGGCCGGGGTGCTCGGGCTCTGGTGGGCTTGGGCCCGTCGCTGCTGGGAGCTCCTGGCCTACATCGTGATCGCAGGCGTCGGTTGTGCGTTCTTCGTCAGCGTGAGCTCGCCCTGGGTCGGTGGAAAGACCCTGGCGATGGCGTCGCCGGCCGCTTTGGCCGCGGCCTTCGCGGGGTGCGCTGCAGTGCTCGCTACCCGTCGAGTGGTCGAGGCGTCGGTCGTGGCGCTGGCGATCATCGGCGGCGTGCTGTGGTCGAACGTCGACCAGTACCACGACGTCTGGCTCGCTCCGCGCGGGCAACTGCACGAGCTCGAGACGATCGGCCACGACTTCGCCGGCCAGGGGCCGGCCCTGATGACGAACTACGAGCCCTACGGCGCGCGGCACTTCCTGCGGCGCCTCGATCCCGAAGGCGCCTCGGAGCTGCGCCGCCACTTCGTCTACCTCACAGACGGGAAGCTGCTGGACAAGGGGGAATCCGCCGATATCGACCGGATTCGCCTGGACGGGTTGCTCGTCTACCGCACGCTGGTGCTGCGCCGCGGCCCGGCCGCAAGCCGGCCGCCGTCGGTCTACCGGCTCGTCTGGTCGGGCCGCGAGTACGAGGTCTGGCAGCGGCCGGAGGTTCCTGCGCTGACGATCGCCGAGCACCTTCCCCTCGGCAACGCGAGCCAGGCAGCCGCAGTACCGCGCTGCGCCGATGTGCTCAGGCTCGCGCGCCTGCCCGGCGTCGTCTCCCTCAAGACCGCGACGAGGCCGCAGTCGATCTTGCTCGGCAACCCGCCGGCGCGCGGCGAGCGCACGCTGACGGTGAGCGTGCCGGAAGCCGGCGACTACACCGCCTGGCTCGGCGGTGACTGGTTTGGCCTCGCCTCGATCTCGGTGGATGGGCGCACGGTGGGCTCGAGACGCGAGGAGCTGGACTGGCCGGGCCTCTACACCGATCTCGGTTCGGTGCCGCTATCGACGGGCGAGCACCAGGTCACGATCCGCTACGAGACCGGTGGCTGGCACCCCGGCAGCGGTGGGATCCCGTACTCCTTCGGGCCGGCTGCACTGAGCCGGAAGGACATCCGCGAACCGGTCATCACCGTCTCGCCGGAGCAGGCACGCAGCCTCTGCGGCCGCCGCCTCGACTGGGTCGAGGCGGTTCGCTAGATGCGCTCGAGCGGCGCGTAGTCCAACATCAGTCGCCGCTCGGTCCCGTCGGCGGCAAAACGGACGGTGACCACGCCGCCGGCCTCCAGCGCAGTCACGACCCCCTCGCCGAGCGTCTCGTGCCGGACAGAGTCACCGGTCGAGAGCGTGGGCGTCTCGGAGCGCGGAGCCACCCCAGTCGGCGAACCGTAGCCCGACCACGACGCAGGCTTGAGGCGCTGCCGTTCAACCCTGTCGTCCGGGAGCTCGTCGAGGAACCGCGAGGGCAGGTTGTACGAGCGGCTCCCGTAGAGCGAGCGCGCGGAGGCGTGGGTGAGCACGAGCCGCTCCTTCGCCCGCGTCATGCCCACGTAGGCGAGCCGCCGCTCCTCTTCCAACCCCTGCTCCTCGATCGAGCGGGCGTGCGGGAAGATGCCCTCCTCCAGGCCGATCATGAAGACGGCGCGGAACTCGAGCCCCTTCGCGTTGTGCAGAGTCATCAGCGTGACGAGGCTCTGCTCGCCGCGAATCGCGTCCTGGTCGGAGTAGAGCGAGATCTCCTGCAGGAAGCCCGAGAGGCTCGGCTCGGCCGCGGTGGCCTGGTACTCCTGCGCTGCACTGACGAGCTCCTGAAGGTTCTCCATCCGGCCCTGGGCCTCGATCGTGCGCTCGGCGCGAAGCGCGTCCATGTAGCCGCTGCGCTCGAGCACGCGCTCGATCACCTCCGGCACCTCGAGCTCGAGCGCCCCCGCCTGGAGCGACTGGAGCAGCGAGTGCAGCTGCCCAACGGCGCGCAGCGGCGCGGCCGCGATCCCGGCCGGCTCGGCGTGGCCGAGCGCTTCCCAGAGCGAGATTCCGTGCGCGTCCGCGTAGGTCTGGAGCCGCGCGAGGCTCGCGTCGCCGATCCCGCGTCGCGGGCGGTTGGCGATCCGCTGCAGCGAGACGGCGTCGTACGGGTTGTCGATCGCCTGGAGGTAGGCGACCACGTCCTTCACCTCGGCCCGTTCGTAGAAGCGCGGGCCGCCGATCACCTGGTAGCCGACGCCCTGGCGGACGAGCACGTCCTCCAGCACGCGCGACTGCGCGTTCGTCCGGTAGAAGATCGCGATCTCGCTCCCGTTGTAGGCCTCCTCGACGAGCAGCGCGATCTCGGCGGCGACGAAGCGCGCCTCCGCGTGCTCGTCCTCGACCTCGAGCACGCGGACGGGCTCGCCCTCGCCGAGCTCGGACCAGAGGTTCTTCGGCTTGCGCTCGCGGTTGTTCGAGATGACCGCGTTCGCCGATTCGAGGATCGTGTTCGTCGAGCGGTAGTTCTGCTCCAGGGCGATCGTCTTGGTCTCGCCGAAGTCGCGCTCGAACTCGAGGATGTTGCGGATGTCGGCGCCGCGGAAGGCGTAGATCGACTGATCCGGGTCGCCGACGGCGCAGACGTTGCGGTGTTTCTCCGCCAGCAACTGCAGGAGCCGGTACTGCGCGTGGTTCGTGTCCTGATACTCGTCCACGAGGATGTAGCGGAACGCCTTCTGCCAGCGGTCACGCGCCTCCGGGAAGCTCTCCAGCACCTGGACGGTGAGCATCAGCAGGTCGTCGAAGTCGACCGCGTTCGAGGCGATCAGACGCTTCTGGTAGAGGTCGTACACCTCGGCGACGGTCTGGTCGTGGAACGACGAGACGCGCTCGGCGTACTCCTCCGGGGTGACGAGCTGGTTCTTCGCCGCCGAGATCTGCGCGTGGATCCCGCGCGGCACGAAGCGCTTCGGGTCGCGGTCGAGCTCCTCCAGGCACGCCTTGGTGAGCCGCACCTGGTCGGCCTGGTCGTAGATCGTGAAGTTGCTGCGGTAGCCGAGACGCTGGGCCTCGCGCCGCAGGATCCGCCCGCAGGCGGCGTGGAAGGTGAGGATCCAGATCGAGCGCGCAACCGGGCCGAGCAGATCTTCGAGCCGCTCGCGCATCTCCCCGGCGGCCTTGTTGGTGAAGGTGATCGCGAGGATCTCGTTCGGCTTCACGCCGCAGGCGTTGATCAGGTGCGCGACGCGGTAGGTGAGCACGCGCGTCTTGCCCGAGCCCGCGCCGGCGACGACGAGGAGCGGGCCTTCGGTCGCGAGAACCGCCTCGCGCTGCGCGGGGTTCAGGTCTGCGAGATAGCGTTCGGGCGAAGCAACGGCCATCCGTTCGATGCTAGCGAGGGGGGTGGCGCGTGGGCTACGCGTTCGGGTCGATCGACGAGCTGGGCGACGGCGTCTTCCGCAAGGTGCGGCAAGAGCTCGGCGTGACGGCCTTCGGCGTGAACGTGCTCGTGATCCCACCGGGGATCGACGCGCGGCCGCACTACCACGAGCAGCAGGACGAGCTCTACTTCATCCACTCGGGGCGAGCGCGGTTCGCGCTCCCGGGCGAGACCCGCGAGCTCGGGCCGGGCGGCCTCTGCCACGTCGAATCGACTACGCCCCGCCAGGTGTCGAGCATCGGCGACGAGGACCTCGTGATGCTCGTGGTGGGCGCCAAGGACGGGTACGTCGGCCGCGACGGGCAGCCCGCGGATCCGGAGAAGCTGGGCTAGAAGCGGACCGCGGCGCGGCGAAGGTCGCCGAAGCTGCGGGCGTAGAGCGCGAGGCCAACCGTGGCGGCGACAGCCGTGGCGAGACTTCCGGCGGCCGGGGTGAAGACGCTGGCCGCGATGGCGGTCGTGCCGCCGTGGCCAGACATCGCCAGCGCGCCGATGGCGGCGCCCTGGTAGAGGCCGACGTTTCCGGGCAGGAAGGGCATCGTGTTCGCGAGGCCGGTCACGACCATGTAGAGCAGAGCCGCTCCGACGCCGGCGTGGACGTCGACCGCCTGGAGCAGGAAGAGGACGCCGAACCAGCGGGCGACCCAGGTCACGATGAGGATGAGGCCGGCCTTGACCATGATTCCCTTCGGAGCCGCGGCGCCCGCGAGGAACGCGCCGACGCTCTCCGGGCAGCCGGTGGCTCACCTTGTGGTGCAGGATCGAGACGAGCAGCAGCCCTCCGGCGGCGAGCGGCAGGCCGACGATCATCGTCAGCTTCGCCCAGCCGGGCACGGGCAGGAAGAACACCGAGGCGGCGCCGACGAGCACGAAGGCGACCATCTCGAGCAGGTGCGCGCACAAGAGGCTTCCCCCCGCGCGCGAGAACCCCGGCCAGCGCGGTCCGGCGACGACCTTCAGCACGCCGACCTTCGAGGCCTCGCCCAGGCGGCCGGGCAAGACGGTGTCGAGAAACGAGCCGACGGAGCTGGCCGTGTACATGGCGCGAAAGCCGACCGGCGAGCGCACCGTCGACGTCCAGGCAAGGGCGCGAAGCGGCTGGACCGCCGCGCAGATCGCCAGGCCGGCAAGCAGGTAGCGCCAGTCAGGAGTGGCGGCGGCCGCGAAGACGCTCGAGCCGGTCCGCTGGACCAGCAGGAAGACACCGACCGCTGAGGTCAGTGCGATCACGACAACGAGGCTGCGGCGACCCACCTTCACTCTCACCGCATCGGCAATTCGGCGCAGCAGCGTGAACCCCTGGAAAGGGGGCTCCAACGTACGCATAGTCGACTGAAGTCGCATCGGTCTGGGCGCAGGCCGCCTGACTGCCCAGATCACGCAACCGCCAGGACCGTAGCACTCATTCCGGCGGGCTGCGGTAAATCAGGCGGTCAGATCGGCCAACGCCTGCTCGAACCAGGCCTGTGCCGCCGCCAGCGCGGCAGGGTCGCTCGACTTGAGCACGACCTCGACGAAGGCTGCCTTCGGCTCCGAAGCTGGGGTACGAGCCGACCTTGACGGCGGGGTAGCGCTCGCCACCGGCCTCGAGCACCGCGACGATGCGACTCTCGGTGGTGCGATAGGTGCGCCGCCAGGAGCCGATCGGGCTGCCACCGCCGAGCTCCGCCGCAACGGTCTCGAACATCGCCTCCATCTCGGACGGCAGCCCGGGCAAGACGTAGACGTTGCCGATCACGAAGCCGGGCGCGCCGCCGAGTGGGTTCTCGAGCGCACGGCTCCCGGCGGGAAGCTGCGCCCAGCGGGTGACGTAGTCGGGATCCCCGCGGAAACGGGCGCGCAGGCGTTCGGCGACCTCGGGCTGCTCCTCCTGGGGAACTCCGAACGCCGCTGCGATCGCCTCGCGCGTGATGTCGTCCGGAGTGCCGCCGAGACCGCCGGTGACGAGCACGACGTCGGCTTCGGCGGCCTGCGCGCGGACGAGCGCGGCGACTCGCTCCTCCTCGTCGGGGAGCGACGCGATCAGCAGCACGTCCACGCCGAGAGCCTCGAGCCGGGCGGCGAGCCAGGAGCCGTTGGTGTTGACCGTGTCGCCGGAGACCAGCTCATTCCCGATCGTCACGATCGAGGCGGTCGCCATTTCGCGAGTATAGGGGCGTGATCCGCGAGCTCCGGAAAGAAGACGCAGAAGCGACTGCCAGGCTCATCCTCGTCGTCAACCCGCATCGGATCGAGACGGGCGAGCTGGTCTGGGCGCGTGCGAGCAAGCCTCCTCAGCGGGACTGGATCGCCGAGTCAGATGGAACGGTCGTCGGCCACGCGTACGCCGGCTTGTCGGCGAGCAAGAAGGGCCGCTTCTGGATCGGCGTCCATCCCGAGCAGCGCGGCCGGGGGATCGGCAGCGAGCTCTACAGGGCCGTCGAGGAACACCTGACCTCCGCGGCGCGGCTGCGCACCTGGGTCGACGGCGACTCTGCGGGAGAGCGGTTCGTCCGGCAGCGCGGCTTCGAGCAGACCGGCGCCGACCGTGTCTCCGACGTGGATCCTCGCGCGGTCGACCTGGCTCGACTGCCGGAGCTCGAAACTCGGGAGTTGCGTCTCGTCTCGCTCGCCGAGGCGCTGGACGAGGTCGAGGCGCTGTTCGCGCGCCTCAGGGCCGGCGAGGTCGACCTCCCGGCCGATCTGGTGGAGTGGAAGTGGGACGACCTCGAGCACCCGAATCTCTCGCACGAAGGCAGCTTCGTCGTGCTGGACGGAGACCAGCCGGTCGCGTTCGGATTTCTGACCGTCGATCTGCAGCGACGGGTCGCCTACAACCAGCTGACCGCGACGCTGCCGGGCTACCGGCGCCGCGGGCTCGCGCTGCTCGTGAAGCTCGCGACCACGCGCTGGGCTGCCGCAAACGGGATCGAACGCATCCTGACCGAGAACGACCGCGAGAACAGCGGCATGCTCGCGCTCAACGACAGCCTCGGTTACCGGCCGATCTACGACCAGGGGATCTGGGTGCTCGAGCGGTGATCCGGGAGCTGGTGCGAGACGACGTGAGCGGGGTGATTCGGCTCGAGTTGGAGTTGAACCCACACCAGGTGTGGACCGAGCGGGGCCTGGTGCACGAGCTCGAGTTTCCGCTGGCGCGCGAGCGACGCCGCGACTGGGTGGCCTTGGAGGGCGGAGACGGTCGTTGGTCATGTCGAAGCCGCCTTCGAGTGGGCCGTGCCCACACCGGGCAAGGGCCGGTTCTGGCTGAGCGTTGCGCGCGAGCACCGTGGCCGGGGAATCGGCGCGCAGCTGTTCGAGACGGCGGTTGAGTACCTGCGGACCGAAGGGGCGTGGCGGGTCGAGAGCTACGTGCCGGGCGATCCGGCCGGTGTGCGCTTTCTCTCGAAGCGCGGGTTCACCCTGTCCGGCCGCAATCGCGCCTCGGGCCTCGACCTGCGGGACGTATCGCTGCCGAAGGTGACGGTGCCCGGGTTCCGTCTGGCGACCCTTGGGGAGACGCGCGACCGCGCGCACGAGCTCCACGCGATCTGCGTCGAGGGCGAGATCGACATGCCTTCGGACGAGCCCGAGACCGAGGTCGACTTCGAGAGCTGGTGCCGCGACGAGTTCGAGTACCCCGACATCTCGGACGAGGGCAGCTTCGTCGTGCTCGAGGGCGATCAGCCGGTCTCGCTGGCCTTCGTCACCGTCGATCACGAGCGGGCGCTCGGCTACAACTCGATGACCGCGACCCTCCGCACGCATCGCCGCCGCGGGCTCGCGCTGCTTCGCGAAGGTGGCCGCGGCGCGCTGGGCGCAGGAGGCCGGGCTCGAGCGGCTCGTGACCGAGAACGACGTAGGCAACGTGGGCATGATCGCGATCAACGACCGCCTGGGTTACACGCAGCTGTACGTCGAGGAGTACTTCGTCCGGCTAGAGCGGGAACGCCCGACCGGCGAGCGCGGGTAGCACCTGCGCCGTGACCCAGACCGGCGTCGTCGCGTAGCGCTTCGAGTAGCGGAAGCTGCCGTCGCCCCGCCGCATGCGCTGAAGGTACGCGCGCGCGCCGCGCGGGACCGGCTTTCCCGCGGCGATGAACGCCTGGATCGCCCAGGCCGTGGACTGCGTGTCCGAGCCGCGACCGGGAGTGAGCTCGAAGCCACCGTCGCGGTTCCGCAGTCGGTTCAGGTACGCGAGCGCGCGGCTGATCGGCGCACCGCGCACGCCAGTAGAGCGCAGGGCCTGCACCGCGGCGGCGGTGTCGTTCGAGTCCGGCCGGCCGCCCGCATACCACGCCCAGCCGCCTGAACGGGCCTGGCGGCGGAGCACGAACCGCACGGCGATGCGAGGCGCCGGCTCTCCTGCCTGGCGCAGGGCGAGGATCCCCCAGATCGTCGAGTTGACCGTCGGGCCGATCGCCCCGCCCGGTCGCTGAAAGCGGCGGATGCGCGCGAGCAGCCGGTCGGGCCGGTGACCGAGAGCACTCTCCGCCAGCGCGACGAGCTCGACGTCGGTCGCCTCGGTCAGCTCGCCCTCGTGGGCGACGAGGTAGTCGAGAGCGCGGCCCGGGCTCGCTCCCGCCGCCTTCAGCCCGAGCGCGGCCCAGGCAGTGAGCTGCGGGCCCGAGGAGCCGCTCGGCTCGACGAAGCCTCCGCCCGGAGCCTGGCGCCCCTGGAGGAAGCCGACCGGAGTCGCTGCGATCGCAGTCGCGGCAACCGCGGCAGCGAGCCTCACACCCACGCGATCTCCGCCCGCAGGCGCCGCGCGTAGCGCTCCAGGAGCCGCCGCAGCTCCGGGCCTGCGACGAGTGCCAGCACGAGGTTCCCGCTCGCGTGCGCGAAGTCGAACCAGATCCCGCGCGCGTAGAGCGCGGCGAACGCCTGCCACGTGTGCGGGTAGAAGCTGAGCCACTCCCAGAAGTCGAGGACCGCGTCGAAGGCGAACCCGAGCGCGAAGCACGTCAGCGCCAGCGGGACGCGATGGCGCAACAGGGGCGCGGCGAGGCCGCCCAGGAGGCCGCACCCTCCCCACGCGAGCATCTGCCACGGCGTGTACGCGCCCTGCCCGAGGTAGAAGTTCGAGACGAGCGCCGCCAGCCCACCGACCGCGGCCCCCGCCCGAGGCCCGAGCGCGACCCCGGACACGACAGCGATCACCGTCACCGGCTGGACGTTCGGGACGGCCGCGAACAGGACCCGTCCCGCGGCCGCGGCCGCGGCCAGCGTGGCGATGAGGACGAGCTCCTTGCTCGAGCCCATGCCGTTCTCGAGCCAGGACACGCCTGCGACGACGAGCGCGCCCGCGACCAGCAGCAGCGCCAGCGCGGCGTCGTCCGGCGAGACGACGGTCCAGGCGGCTGCGACGAAGGCAGCGGCGAGGGCTCCCAGCCCGGCGACCCTAGACAAGGGCGGGCTCCCGCTCGGGCGCCGTGGACACGCAGCGGTCGGCGACGGCCCCGGCGAAAACAAGGTCGTTCGTGACGACGAGCGTGGCGCGCGTGGACACCTGCGCGTGCAGGAGAGCGGCCAGCTCGTCCTTGCGCTCGGGGTCGACGCCGCGGGTGGGCTCGTCCAGCACGAGCAGGTCGGGAGCGGCGACGAGCACCGCGGCGAGGGCTAGCCGTTCGCGCTCGCCGCTCGAGAGGTCTCGTGGGTGGCGGGCCTCGAAACCGGCGAGGCCCACACCACGCAGCGCCTCGCGCGCGCGCGCGAGATCCCCGCCCACCGCGAGGGCGACCTCGTCCTCGGCCCGCTCCCGCACGAGGTAGCGACCCGGGTCCTGGGAGAGGTAACAGGCGCGGCCGCTACGGGTGACGCTGCCCGCGCTCGGCTCGAGCAAGCCCGAGGCCAGCTTCGCCAGGGTGGTCTTCCCCGAGCCGTTCGGGCCGACGAGCGCAACGATCTCGCCGCGGCCGAGCTCGAGGCTGACTCCCTCGAGCACGCGTGCGTCTCCGTAGGCGAACGAGACGCGATCGAGCCGGCAGGAGGGCTCCTGCGCCGAGCCCGGGGCCGGCAGCACCGCTTCCCGCGGCACCCAGGCCGGCCGGTGGCGTGCGAGCCACCCGAGCGCCTCGTCGCGCGGCGCGTCCAGCACGATGCGTCCGCGCTCGAGGAAGAGCACGCGGTCGCAGGCGCCCAGCACGCGATCGGGGCGCTGCTCCGACACGACCACCGCCGCTCCTGCCGCGCGGGCAAGCTCGATCGCCTCCTCGGCGCCCTCCGGGTCGAGCTGCGAGGTCGGCTCGTCGAGCAGCAGCAGCTGTGGCTCCAGCGCCAGCACCGACGCGAGGCAGACGCGCTGGAGCTCGCCGCCGGAGAGCTCGGCCACGCGCCGCTCGGCGAGATGCGCGGCACCAACGGCGGTGAGCCCTTGGGTCACCCGCGCGCCGATGTCGCGCCGGAGGCGCGCCGACGTTCTCCAGCCCGAACGCGACCTCGGCGGCCACGCGCGTGAACACGACCTGGTCCTCCGGGTCCTGGAAGAGCGTCGCGACGGTTCCCGCCAGGTCAGCAGGCCGCGTGCGCCGCGTGTCGTGGCCGTCAACCTCGACCCGGCCGGCGAAGCGGCCGCCGTGGAAGTGCGGCACGAGGCCGGCCAGCGCCCGCAGCAGCGTGGACTTGCCACAACCGGAGGGACCGAGCAGCGCTATGACCTCTCCCGGCTCGAGCTCGAGCGAGACGTCGTCCAGCGCCGGGTGCTCGGCCTCCGGGTAGGTGAACGAAAGCTGCTCGACCCGCGCTAGAGCCATAGCGCCCCCACCACGACCGCGAGGGTCCCGAGGACAAGCGCCAGCCGCTCGCGTCCGCCCCAGCTTGGCTTCGGCGAGCGCGTTGCTCCCGGCCGGCCGTAACCCCGTGCCTCCATCGCCTCCGCCAGGTTCAGCGCGCGCTCGAGCGAGCCGGCAAGGAGCGGCGAGACCAAACGGGCCCGGCCGCGCACGCCCGTAACCTCCACCCCGCGCCCGCGCAGCGCCTCGACGAGCCCGGCCGCGTCGCGCTCCAGCGTCGGCACGAGCCGGGTCGCCAGCGCGATCGCCAGCACCGACCGCCGCGCGAAACCCGCCGCCTGCACGAGCTGGTCATGGTCGAGCAGGAGCGCGTAGGCCGCGAACGCGAGCGTGACCGCGGTCAGCCGCAAGCCTTGGAACAGGGCCACGTGCAGCTCCTCCCGGGTCACGTCGATCGTGCCCAGCACAGGCAGCGTCGGCCCGGTCCAGAGCACGTCCGAGCCGATCGTCGCGAGAAACGGGCTGATCACGAAGACGCCGAGCCCGGAGAAGAGGGCTCCGATGAGGTAGAGCCGACGTCTGGGCGCGGGTGCCCGCAGGCAGACGAGCAGCAGAAGCACCGCGATCGCCGCAACCGAGATCGTGCGATCGGCGAGCAGCGCGGCCGCAACGAGCCCGGCGAGCAGTGCGGCTGCGGGTGCCGGGCTCACGGCACCGAGTACCTGAAGCGGGCGAGCTGAGGCTTCGACGCCAGCCGGGAGGCGAACCGCGCCTCGAGGACGAAGCGCACCGGGGAGCCGGCGCCGGGTCGCCGCAGCTCGGCGTAGAAGCGGGCCTTCGGGCTCCGAACGATCTCGACGACGTTGGCGTCGCGAGGAGCGGTCCGGGCGACCGACCCGCCGACGAGCCGGGCGATCCGCTTTCCGAGCGCAGGGTCGACCGAAACGACCACCGTCTTCCGCACCTCCCCGCCGAAGCCGTGCAACAGGGGCTCCGGGAACGAGCCCACGACGACCGCGTCGTCGAGCGGGTCGCGCCAGGAGCGATAGTCCCACCACTCGACGTCACCGTTCCGGAGCCGGTACTCGGCGGAGCCCTGGTCGGCGAGGTAGCCGTTCACGTAGTAGAACCAGGAGCGGCGCCCGTGCTCGGCGGCGCCGTCCACGACCCGCACGTACCGCCCGCCGTAACGAGTCTTGATCTCGGCCACGCGATCAAGGCCTTGCAGGGCTGTCAGACCGGCCGGCACCGTCCCGACGTGCAGCACCCTCGCTCCCCGGTCACGGGTCACCCAGACGGTCGCGTGGCCGGAGCTGCTCGTTCCCGAGCTGCAGCCGGCCAGCGCGACCGAGAGGATCGCCGCGAGTGCGGCGAACCGCTTCACCGCAACGCGTTCGAGCGCACCGCGCCCTTGAGCGTCGCGGTCACGAGGCCCTTGTGGGCCCCGAGGCACGCACTGCCCGTGCGGGCCAGGACGCTGCGGCCGCCGGCGTGAAGCCTCGCGCCACGCGCGGCCGTCCTCTTGCCGTTGTCGTCCTGAGCCACCACCCGATAGCAGCCGCGCTTCTTCGTGGCCTGCAGGACGAGCGTTGGCGGCCCGCCGGTGGGGCCGAAGGTGGCCCAGTACCAGAGCACCCTGTCACCGTCCTTGAGGACGACCGCGTCGGCCCCGACCGGCGGTGAGACTCCGTTCACCTTGAAGACCCAGCCGTTCGAGCCGCCGGCCAGGTAGCGGCCGATCTGGTCGACGTACGGCCCGAAGGACGTGGTCGTCACGTGGTAGTAGAACTCGGCCGCGAGGCTGGCCGAATCGAGCGCGTCGAGCGCATTGGCCTTGACGGTGAGCGTCGGCTCGGTCGAGCCGAAGATGTTCCGGGTCTTGCCTTCGACCCGGACGTGCACGTCCACGGCCAGAGCCGCGGGAACGAGCAGGAGCGCCGTCATGCCGACGGCGAGCCACATGGAGAGACGCCTGTACACGAATCCTCCTTCCGCGAGGGGTTCGGGTTCGAGGCGACCGGCAGGTCTTCTGACTCGGGGCTTCCTCTCTCGCCGCCTTCCCGGCACGTGGCCAGTGGCACTTCGGCGAGGAGCGTCTCCCCTCACAGCGGCGGGACCGTCCCGGACTCACACCGGGTTCCCTTACCGCTCGCCTTTCGGGCCAGAGCCTAACATGGCCCCGCGATGGCTCTCGCGCGGCGATTCTCGCTCTGGGCGCCCGTCCTGCTCTGGGCGGCGGTGATCTTCGCGCTCTCGGCGGTCCCGGGGCTCTCGACCGACCTCGGCGTCTGGGACACGATCCTGCGCAAGGCCGCGCACATGACCGAGTACGCGATCCTCGCGCTGCTCCTCTTCCGCGCGCTCGGGCGCGAGGTGCCGGCGTTCCTGATCGGTTTCGCCTACGCCGTCTCCGACGAGATCCACCAGGAGTTCGTCCGCGGCCGCCACGCTTCGCCCTTCGACGTGGCGATGGACGCGGCCGGGCTGGCCCTGGGATTACTGCTTCTGCACGCGACGAGGCTTCGGACGACCTCCGCTCCGTAGAATTGAGCGGAGTGACCGACCGCAAGACCTTCGACGACCGGCAGCTCGACGCGATCCTCGAGCGGCTCGACGCGCTGCGCGAGGAGCTCAAGACCATGAACCGGCGGCTCGATCACAACGAGGGCTTCCTGGCGCTCGCGCACGAGGTCCGCTCGTTGAACGAGTCGCTCCAGGCGCTCGCCTATGCGGCGCTCGGCGCGCAGGGTCCTCAGGTGCGGCGTCGCAGAACCGGCTAGGTCCTAGCGCGAGAGCTTGTAGAGCTCGCCGCCCAGCCCGACGGCGTAGAGCTCGCCCGCCGCGTCCTCGCCGAACGACGAGAGGTTCGGAACCCGGAACGCCTCACGCCGCTGCCCGCGCAGCTTGCCCTTGACCGCCCGCAGGCTCCAGATCGTGCCGTTGCAGTAGTCGCCGTAGAAGTAGCGGCCTCGCGCAGAGGGCACGGCCTTGCCGCGATAGACGTAGCCGCCGGTGATCGAGCAGCCTGCGTCATGGCTGTAGACGGCGATCGGGAAGACGAGCCGTGCCGCGAGGGTTCACCTTCTGGCCCACCGTGTAGCGCGCACGGCCCTCCCAGACCCGCCAGCCGTAGTTGTTCAGCCCGCGCTGCTGTGCCGGTGTGCGCAGGTCGACCTCCTCCCAGTCGCCCTGGCCGACGTCGCCGATGTAGAGGTCGCGCGTCGCCCGGTCCCAGGAGAAGCGCCAGGGGTTGCGCAGGCCGTAGCCGGCGATCTGCCAGCTCGCGCCCGCCTTGTCCACGTTCAGCCGCAGGAGCTTGCCGAGCCGCGAGCTCAGGTTCTGCGCGTGGTTGTTGGGGATCGCCCCCGGAGCCGCCGTCGCCCATGCCCACGTAGAGCTTCCCGTCGGGGCCGAACTGGAGCTGGCCGCCGTTGTGGTTCGAGTAGGGCTGGTTGACGAAGAGGATCTGGCGCGCGGTGCTCAGGCAGGCCGACCGTGCCGTTGGAGCGGAACTCGACCACGCGGGTGTCGCCCCTGTTGTCGGTGTAGTCCACGAAGAAGCGGTGGTTCGTCGCGTAATTCGGGTGGAATGCGACCGACAGGAGCCCCTGCTCCGAGTCGTCGTCGCCGACCCGGCTGCGGATGTCGAGAAACGGCTCCGACCGCAGCTTCCCGTTTACCAGCACGCGGATCACCCCGGGCTTCTCGACCACGTAGAGCCGGTTGGGCTCGCTGCGCGGCGCTCCCACGTAGACGGGCGACTCGAACCCCGTGGCGATCACGCGCATGCGGACCTGCGCCTGCTCGCGCCCCCCGCCGGCGGCCCCGGGCAGCACTGCTGCCACGACCGCGAGGCTGACCCCGAACCAGCGCATCAACTCTTGAGCAGCACCTTCCTCAACTCGTCCTCCTTGCCCGGCTGGAGGATCGCCAGGACCTGATCGCCGGCCTGGAGCTCGGTCGAGCCGACGGCGATCTCGGCGTGGCCGTTGCGCATGATCGAGATCAGGCGCGAGCCCTCCGGCAGGTCCAGCTGCTCGACCCGCTTGCCGGCGGCGGGGGCGCGCTCGTCGATCTGCACCTCGACGATCTCGAGATTCTCCTTGCGCAGCTCGAGCAGGTGGACGAGGTCGTGCTCCGGCACCTCGTGCTCGATCAGGGCCATCAGGCCGCGCGTGGCCGAGACCGTGGGCGAGATCCCGAGCAGGTCGAAGTGCGCCTGGTTGCGGGGGTCGTTCACGCGCGCGATTACCTTCGGCACGCCGTACTTCTCCTTCGACATCTGACTGATGATCAGGTTGTCCTCGTCGTCGCCCGTCAGCGCGGCGACAACGTCCGGCGGCCGGGCGATGCCGGCTCGCTCGAGGACGTAGATCTCGGTCGCGTCACCGAGCTGGATCTGGTGCTCGAACTCGCGCTCGAGACGGATGAAGCGGTCGCGGCGCTGCTCGATCAGCGTCACCTCGTGCTTGCCGTCCTTGAGCAGGGTTCGTGCGAAGTTGGCGCCGACCTTGCCGCCGCCCGCGACGAGGATGTACATCAGGTTTTGGCTGGCTCCGCCGGTCGAACCTCGCAGGCGCGCACCGAGTCGAGGAGCACGTCGATCGCGACCGAGGTCGGGCAGATCGTTCGCAGCCCGCGCTGGCGGTAGAACTCGGCGCGGGCCGGGTCGAGCACGCGCACCACGACGCACTGGTTGTCGAAGCGCTGCTGGGCGACCTGGCCGATCACGATGTTGGTGTTGTCCCCGTCGGTCGCCACGACCACCGCGTCGGCGTCTTCGATGCCCGCCTCGCGCAGGACGTCGGTGTCCATGCCGTGCCCGAGCACGAAGCCGCCGGCCCAGTGGTCGCCAAGCCGGCCGAGTGCCTCTTCCTTTTCGTCCACGGCGGTCACCTCCCACCCTTCGCGGTCGAGCTGGAGGGCGAGGTTGGAGCCGACGCGGCCGCAGCCGATAACTAGTGCCTTCACGTTCTCACCTTAGCTCACTCCGGAACCGTGCCGTCTTCGTCGGTTGAGCCCTCCGGAAAGGCCACCACGAGCACCTCGCAGGGCGCCTTGCGCAGGACATATTCGACCGTCGGCGAGAAGAAGCGCGACTGCCGCCGCCAGCGCGGCGCGGAGCCGCAGACGATCAGGTCGTTGCCGCGCCGGGTCGCCTCGGAGACGATCGCCTCGCCGATCGAGCGCGCCCTGATCGTCTCCGTGCGCACTGCCACGCCGAGGTCGGCGCCGAGCAGCGCCGCCTCGGCGAGCGAGGCCGCGGCGCGCTCTTCCTGTTCGTCCAGCTCCGCGTCGATCGCCAGGTCGAGCGGCACGCGGATCACGAACAGCGCCTCGACCTCCGCCCCGCGCTCGGCCGCGAGCTTGACGGCGGTGGCGACCATCTCCTCGCCGATCGCCCCGAGCTTCATCGGGACGAGGATGCTCGAGAACTCCGCCTCGGGCAGGTGCTCCGGCGGCGCCTCGACATGCTGAAGCAGGCCCTCGCCGCGTCCCTTGCGAACGAGCCCGTAGACCACCAGCCCGGCCGCGAGCCAGGCCGGGCCGCCGTAGCGGGCGCCCGCATGCGTGGCCAGAGCCGCGACCCAGATCGAGAAGGTCGCGACCGAGCCCACCAGCGCCGGAAGAGGCACCTCGACGCCCCGGATGCGCACGTTTGCCGGCGCCCGGAAGGGCCGTGGGAGCTCGGGCTCGCTGAAGCGCAGCTTGATCACCGCGAGCTGGGCGGCGGTGAACGCGCCCAGGACGCCGAAGCTGAACAGGCTCGCCAGGAAGGCGATGTCGTCCTTGATGAAGGAGGTCGCGATCAGAAGCGCGGCCGAGATGAGCGCTGCGGCGACGATGGCCTGCGGCGAGACGAGCGTCCGCCGGTTGAGGCGGCCGAAGGCGCGCGGCAACTGCCCGTGCTCGCCGAGCGAGTGGGCAAGCCGGGTGAACCCGGAGATCGAGGTCGTGACCGCGACGAGGAGGATCACCGCGCCCGTGAGGCCGACGTACACGCGCAACGCGGTCGCCAGGCCCTCGGGCAACGGCCCGCGCAGAGCGTCCACGATTCCCATCAGCGGCGCGTTGAGCCAGTCGCGTGCCGAGGCTGGTCGTGCCGCCCTGCGCCGGGAACGCGGAGAGGGCCACGAGCGCGATCGCGACGTAGATCACGACGACGAGCCCGATCCCGGAGAAGAGGCTCCGCGGCAGGTCCCGGCCGGGCTCGCGCGCCTCCTCGGCGAGGTTGGCGACGGTCTCGAGACCCGTATAGGCGAGCATCGCGAGCGGGAGCGCGAAGACGATCTGGTGCCAGCTCGGGTGCGATCCGATCGAGATCCCGTGGGTGAGCGCCTCGCCTGAGAACAGGAATGCGAAGCCGAGCACGACGAGCATCAGCTGCGTCGAGAGGTCGAGCACGGCGACGAAGATCCCGTAGCGGTAGAACGCGGAGCGCCGAACCAGCCTGATCGCAGCGACGGCCATGATCACGCCGACCCCGACCACGACGTCCCACGGATTGTGCTCGAGCGACTGCCACTTGAGCGCCGCCCCGAGGTAGTGCGGCATGAAGAGCGCCGAAAGCGCGATCACGATCAGGTAGTCGAGGAAGAGCGCCCAGCCGGTCAGGAAGCCGGCGAGGTCGTTGAACGCCCGACGGACGAAGGTGGCGGCGCCACCGGTCTCGGGAATCGCCGTCGTGCCCTCGGCGTAGGAGAGCGAGACGACGAGGAAGAGGGCGCCGACGAGGGCGAGCACCTCGGGCGTGAGGCCCAGCGCGTGCAGGGCGATGATCCCGAGCGCGATGTAGATCGAGGAGGCGACCTCGCCGTAGGCGACCGAGAACAGCGCGGGCGCGTCGAGAACGCGCTGGAGCCCTGAAATCTTCCGCGCCACGTGCGGAGGTTAGAGCACACGGGGGAACCCCTGGTTCCCCCGTGAGCCCCCTCCTTGCGGGCGCCTGCGTTGAGGCGCAAACGTCCCAGGAGCCGCCTCTTCGTCGCTCACTTCCTGTTGCTCTTGTCGCAGTGAGCCTCCCGCCGGGCAAAGCCCGGCTCCGGCGGCCGATCGTCGCTAACCAGCTACGAAAACAGTGACAGTCACTGTGACTGTCACCGGCGGCGGTGGAGGAGGTACAAACGGCCGGCGCCGAGGGCCATGAAGAGGACGCCGATCAGGTAGCCGGTGCCGCCGCCGACACGGGCGGTCTGGACGACGAGCGCGATCCCGAGGCCGATCGCGACCACGCCGAAGATCGTCACCAGGCCGCGGTACGAGCGTCATGCGGCCTTCGGCGCCGCCGCCACCATCACGCGGCACGGAGCGTTCTTGAGCACGAAGTCCACGGTGTCGCCGAAGATCCGCGCGCTCCCGCGCCGCACGTCACGCCGGGGAGAGCCCATCACGATGATCTCGCTGTTGCGCCGCTCCGCTTCGTCCACGATCGCCCGACCTGCGCGCCGCTCGCGGATCAGCCGCCCGACCACGTCCACGCCGTAGGCCTCGCCGATCGCGCGCGCCTCGTCGAGCAGGTCATGGGCGCGGTGCTCCATCGCGTCGGGCAGCGGCGCATCGAGAGACAGCTCCAATGGCACCTCCAGCACCGTCACCGCGGCAATCGTCGCCCCGCGTTCCGTCGCGAGGCGGCAGGCCAGGTCGACCGCCTCCTCGGACTCCCTCCGGTGCACGATCGGGACGAGCACGTTGCGGTACTCCAGCGCCACCCCGGGGCCGATCGGGATCGGCGCCCGCACCGTCTCCGCCAGCGGCGCGTGCAGCCTGCGGCGGTAGATCGCGTAGGTCACGAACCCGGCCGCAAGCCACCCCAGCCCGGCCCAACGCGTGCGCCGGCTCCTGCACGACAACGACCAGCCAGGCAAGACCGGTGCCGAGCCCGCCGAAGAGCGCGAAGAGCGGCCAGTCCACCCCGCGGAAGCGGAGGTTCGGTTTGGCACGGAAGACCAGCTCGTCGTTCGGGCTCTTGACCCGCAGCGCCACCACCGACGCATGCGCGATGGTGAACGAGAGCATCGCCCCGAACGAGTACATCGTCCCGAGGAAGTCCGTCTTGCCCGGAAGCAGCACGAGTCATCGGGATCACTCCCGCGAAGACCAAGAGCGAGATGTACGGCGTCTTGAATTTCCTGTGTAGCAGCCGGAAGACGTCCGGCAACTGCCGGTAGCTCCCCATCGCGTACGTGATCCGCGAGACGCCGATCACGCCGGCGTTCGTCGCGATGAAGAGGATCGTCGCGGCGAGAAGCCCCACGTACACCTTGAGCGCACTCAGCAGCGCGCCATGGATGCCCATGTTCTCGACCAGGCCCAGTACCGGGTCGTTCGAGAAGCCCTCCGGCGGGCCGACTCCCAGCAGTGTCGTGGTAGTGGCCGTCGGCGGTCTGCGTCACCGGCAGTGCCGACAGCGCGATCCAGGGCAGCGTGAAGTAAATCGCGAAGACCGCGATCGCGACGAACGAAATCGCGCGCGGGATGTTCTTGACCGGGTCGCGGGCCTCCTCGGCCAGGTTCGAGACGGTCTCGATCCCGGTGTAGGCGATCATCGCCACCGGAATCGCGATGAAGAACTGGCTCCAGGTGGGGGCGACGCCCAGATGGACGTTCGACGCCAGGATGTGCGGGCTGAAGATCAGCGCGAAACCGAGCAGCACGAGCAGGATCTGCGTCGCGAAGTCGATCAGCGCCAGGCCGATGTTCACCCGCGCCGACTCCCGCGTGCCGACGATGTTCAGGGTGACCAGCACGGCGATCACGAGCCCGCCCCCGACGATGTCCCAGGGGTTCTCCTTCAGCGGCGCCCAGAAGATCGAGAGGTAGTGCGGCACGAAGAACGCCGAGATGGCGATCGTGATGATGTAGTTGAGCATCTGCGCCCACGCCGCCCCGAACGAGACGAGCTCGTTGAAGGCGTGGCGCGCGAAGCTCGAGGAGCCGCCGGCCTCCGGGAAGCGCACCGTCCCCTCCGCGTAGGTGGCCGCGGTGGCCGCGAAGATGATCCCCGCGATCACGAAGACGACGGGCGTCAGCCCGAGCGCGAAGACCGCCGTGACGCCGAGCGCGTAGTAGATCGACGAGCCGACGTTCCCGTAGGCGGTCGAGAACAGCGCCGGCGTCCCGAGAACGCGCTCCAGCCGCTGCTGCCGGCGCCGCCGTGACATAGCCGCGGACTCTAGTGCCCGGCGCGGGCGCTACTACCCGTGAATCGAGACAATCAGCGGGATGATGAGGATCGCGACGAGGTTCGTGATCTTGATCATCGGGTTGATCGCCGGGCCGGCCGTGTCCTTGTAGGGATCGCCGACCGTGTCGCCGGTGACGGCGGCCGCGTGGGCCTCTGAGCCCTTGCCGCCGAAGGCGCCGTCCTCGATCAGCTTCTTCGCGTTGTCCCAGGCACCGCCGCCGGAGGTCATCGAGATCGCGAGGAAAAGCCCGGTGACGATCGTCCCGATCAAGAGACCCCCGAGCATCTTCGCGCTGATCACGCCGACCACGATCGGGAAGGCGATCGGGATCAGCGCCGGCAGGAGCATGCTCTTGATCGCCGAGTTGGTGACGATGTCGATCGCCTTCCCGTACTCGGGCCGGGCGGTCCCCTCCATGATCCCGGGGATCTCCCGGAACTGGCGTCGCACCTCGGTCACGACCTGGCCGCCGACGCGCCCGACCGCCTCCATCGCCAGCGAGGCGAAGAGGAACGGCATCAGCCCGCCGATGAAGAGGCCGGCGATCACCCAGGGGTCGTCGAGCCGGAAGATCTGCTGGTAGTTCTTCACGGCGAGCCCGTTCGTGTAGCTGTCGAAGAGGATCAGCGCGGCGAGCGCGGCCGAGCCGATCGCGTAGCCCTTCGTCACTGCCTTCGTGGTGTTGCCGACGGCGTCGAGCGGGTCGGTGATCGCGCGTACGGACTCGTCGAGGTTCGCCATCTCGGCGATCCCGCCCGCGTTGTCGGTCACCGGGCCGTAGGCGTCGAGCGCCACGATCAGGCCGGTCATCGAGAGCTGCGCCATCACGGCGACGCCGATTCCGTACAGACCGGCGAAGTGATTCGCGACCAGGATCCCGGCTGCGATCACGATCACCGGGAGCGCGGTCGCCTGCATGCCCACGGCGAGGCCCTCGATGATGTTCGTCGCGTGGCCGGTGCGCGAGGCTGCCGAGATCCGCTTGACGGGCGACCAGCGCGTGCCGGTGTAGAACTCGGTGATCGCCACCAGCAGGAACGTGACGATCAGCCCGACGAGCGCTGAGATGTAGAGCTCCCAGAAGGTGAAGTGCGCCGAGTCGTAGGCGAGCGTGACCGGGATGAATCCGAGCGCCGAGAGCACCGTCGCCACGAGCACGGCCTTGTAGAGCGCGTTCATGATCGAGCCGTTCCGGCCCACGCGCGCGAAGAAGGTGCCGATCACCGACGAGAGGATCGAGATGCCTCCGATCGCGAGCGGGAAGAGCTCCAGGTGGAGGCCCGGGAAGGTCTGGGAAGCGAGCAGCATCACGGCGACCGCGGTGACGGCGTAGGTCTCGAACAGGTCGGCCGCCATCCCGGCACAGTCGCCCACGTTGTCGCCGACGTTGTCCGCGATCACGGCGGGGTTGCGGGGATCGTCCTCCGGGATCCCTGCCTCGATCTTCCCGACGAGGTCCGCGCCCACGTCGGCGGCCTTGGTGTAGATGCCGCCGCCGAGCCGCGCGAAGACGGAGATGAGCGAGCCTCCGAAGGCGAGGCCTACGAGGTCGTTGATCGCCGAGTTGGACGTGTGATCTAGCCAGCCAGTGAGAACCCAGTAGTAGCCGGCGACCCCGAACAGGCCGAGGCCGACGACGAGCAGTCCCGTGACCGAGCCGGCGCGGAAGGCCACGTTCAGGGCAGGCTTGAGCCCGTTCTTGGCAGCCTCCGCGGTGCGCGTGTTTGAGCGCACGGCAACGTTCATGCCGATGAACCCGGCCGCAGCAGAGAGGATCGCGCCCACGAGGAAGCCGATCGCCGTCCCCCAGCCGAGCTCGTTGTAGAACCCGAGCAGCAGGAACGGCACGATCGCCACGACCGCAATCGTCTGGTACTGGCGCCGCAGGTAGGCCGCAGCTCCCTCCTGGATCGCCCGCCCGATCTCCTGCATCCGCTCGTCGCCGGCCGGCTGCCGCAGCAGCCAGAACGTCAGACCGATGCCGTACGCGATCGCGACCCCCGCACAGATGAGGGCGAAGAGAACCGCGTGGTTACTGAAGAAGTCGATCAAGGGGCCTCCCAGCAAGACTCGCGCCGAGAGACTCCCCGGCGCCGCGGTTTTCTATCACACCCCTGCCAGGGGGGCCGAGACGACCGCTAGCGCCGGCCGCGGCCGACGGTCACGTTGACCTTTGCGCCGTTCTTCAGCCTCCTGCCCGCCCTGGGCAGCTCGCTCAGGATCCGGTTCTTCTTTCGCCGGGTCGAGGGCTTGTAGGTGACCGTACCCACGCGGCAATGCGCCTTCTTGATCCTCGCCTTCGCCGTGATCAGGAGCTGCCCGAGCACGTTCGGAACGACGCACTTCGGCGGGACCAAGGCCGGTGGCGGAGGCGGAGGCGGCGGCGGTGGCGGAGGTGGCGGCGGTGGCGGGGGTGGCGGGGGTGGCGGGGGTGGCGGAGGCGGCGGCGGTGGCGGAGGCGGTGGTGGCGGAGGCGGTGGCGGCGGCGGGGAACCCCCCACTACCAGGCTGTTCGTGCCGTTGCCCGCAGCGTAGACCGCGTTACCCGCGAACGAGGCGCCGACCCCTGTCGGGTACGTTCCGGCGGCGATGCCTGCGAGGCTGACCCCGGGCAGGGTCGCCACGCCGCTCGAATTCGTCACCGCGCTACCGACGTTTCCGCCGTTCAGAGTGAAGGCGACGGTCATGCCACTGAGATTGACCGTCCCTCGCTTGACGGTCGCCGACAGGTCGACCGTGCCGCCGGATAGGCCCGAGGCGGGCTCGGCATGACGGTCGTCGGGTACTTGGTCGGCGTGCAGGCCGGGTTCAGCCGCATCGACAGGATGCGGGTCTGCCAGTTCAGGCCGGTGGTCCCGTAGTACTCGGTCGTGAACCAGAAATCGCAGCCGTTCGGGTCGAGCGTCATCGCGCTGTAGTCGCCCCAGCGGGTGCAGGCGCCTGCCACAGTTGCCCGTCTGCGCTCCTCGCGCAATCGACGGCAGCAGGGCTGTCTCCGTTTGCGGGAGCGCGTTCGATGCGTCGCTTGCAAAGCGACCTGCGTAGCGGATGTCCGGGTTGGTGGTCGCGTTCGCCGCGCTGTAGCCGAGCGCCATGTCGCCGAGCTTGTCCACGGCGAGGCTGCCCATCCAGCGGTGCATTCCGTCGTTCGCGCCTGGATAGATCTGTTGCTGAAGCGGCGTCGTCGCGATCGTGCCGCCCGTGACTCCGATCTGCGCCCACTGGATCCCGGCCGGCGAAGCGGCGCCGCAGCACGCGACCGTGTGGTTCACCCAGAGCGACTCGGTACCGCCGATGTTCGCGTACTGGGCCTGCATCATCAGTCGCTCGAGCAGCGTGTCGAGCGAGTTCGCGGGTGTCGGCGCGGTCGCCGCGGCGACGTTGTACGACGCCTGGCTGACGTTGGTGGGCCCTGTGAAGGTGGAGCCGCTGCCGGAGTAGTCGGCATGGAACTTGAAGACCTCGAAGGCGAACAGGCTGCCGCGACTCTGACACGAGCAAGTTTTCGCGCCCGGCCGGCGGAGCGCCGTTGCCGAGCGCATGTTGCTCGGCAGCAGGCTGAAGTAACTCGAGGTGTTGAGATCGCGACGACGCTGCGCAGGGTCGCGCCGGACTCGAGATCGCTGCGATTGAGAGCCCAGGCCCGCACTTCCTTGAAGCCGCCGCTCGAGGAGCAGCCGGTGGGCTGCTGTCCTGTGAAGCAGAAGAGGTTGGCCGTGATGTAGAGCCCGTCCGGCCAGATGCCCATCTTCGGGTAGTCCGGTAGCGCGACTGAGATCGGAACAGCGCTGTCGTCGGTCCTGATCGGGTACAGGTACCAACCGCCGTTCACCGGGTCGGCGGTCTTCGAGACGGCGAGGCAGAAGTAGTACGGGGCCACGTTGCCGCCGCCGGTGAAGGCGAAGTCCAGAGATCATCCAGCGGTCGCCCATCGGGTCGTAGACGACGGCGGATCGCCACGATGCGATGTGTCGCAGAGCGTCCCGGTGCCCGCGCCCGTCCAGAGGCTGTTGAACGTGAACGCGGAGACCCGGGCACCGTCGCTCTTGCGGAAGACGCCGATCGACGTGTTCACGCCCTGGATGTAGTACTCGGGCCCGACGTCGCCGTTCGTGTCAGGCGGCCAGCCTGCGCCCCAGCTATTGAAATCGAGCCCGGGGAATGTGCCGGCAAAGGCGCCTCCGCCCGGCGGCGGGGCCGGCGCGCTCGCGATCGTCGGCCCGGGTAGCGGCCGCGTGGCTCCCGGGAGAGGATTCTTGTAGATCGGGCTCTTGGTTGCCTCGCCCTCCTCGCCGGGCTCGATCCGGACCTCGGGGATGAGCGGACCGAGCTGAGGCAGACTGCGAAGGCTGCCTCTGAAAATACCTGGGGCGACCGGGGCTCCATGGCTAATAGACGCACTGGACTCCGGCGCCGCGTTGCCGGCCGAGACGGCTCCCCTCAGCGACGCGGAACCAGCGTGAGGAGTGCCGCCGTGAGGACGAGCAGCCCGAGCCGGCGGTGGAAGCCCCGCCGGATCCGATTACCCACGCCGTGGCCCCTTGCCGATGGTGAGGGTCACCTTCGTGTTGGTGCCCAGACGCCGGCCGGCCTTCGGGGTCTCCTTGAGCACGCGGCCCTTCTTCCTCGTCGTCGACTTGACGTAGGTGAGCTTCCCGACCCTGCACTTGCGCGATGTGATCCTTGCCTTGGCCCGGGCGAGCCTCATCCCGATCACGTTCGGCACCACGCAAGGCGGCTTCAGGGGCGGAGGCGGCGGGAGCGCGGCGCCACCGGCGACCTTGCCCCACCAGGTGCTCCAGCGTCCGGAGCCGTCGCCCGCTCCGGCCGGGGCGCCCGCGTACTCCTGGACAGTCCAGATCGACGTGTCGTCGGACGGATCGACCTGCGTGCTGCTGTAGTCGCCCCAGCGATTCCTGCCACCGCCGAAGGTCTTGAAGTAGGCGCCCTCGCCTTCCTTGAGCGTCACCGGATCGCGCATGGTGTTCGCCGGATCGGTGCCGGCGCGGAAGGCGTAGCCCGCGTCCGGGAAGTCGTTCGACTGAAACTCGGAGAAGCCGACGAGGACGTCGTTGGCAGCATTGACCGACAGGGACGGGAAGGCGTACCAGTGACCGCCGTTCACGCTCGTCGCGGTGGAATCGCCGATCCGCCCGCCCTGGACGAAGTTGCCGCTCGTATCGAGCTCGACCCATTGAACCGCCGTACGGGCCTCCGCCCCCGGCGCGAGCCCGGTGGGCAAGCCAACCGTCTGCGCGTAGTAGATGTGACCGTTTCGGAAGACGGCGTTGCCGATCCGCGCGTCGGCAGCGTCCGCCGGGAAGCCGCCGTTCTGGGGCAGCACGTTCGCGGAACCGGGAACCGTCCAGGGCCCGAGCGGGTTCGTCTTGGCGGCGCCGCCGACGAGGCTCAGCGACGGAGGGCCGAGCCCGGTCAGCGTCCAGAAGTTGTACGTGCCGCCGCCGCTGGAGCCGTGCTCGACGAGGTAGAGCGTGTCCTCGGTCGCCGAGTAGGTGACCGCAGGCTGGATCGTGAACGAACCGGGAACGTTGATCGTGAAGGGATTACCCGCCCCGGAGTTCGCGCGCAGGGCGCCGTAGTCGAGCACGATCAGCCTGCCCTGCACGTAGGAGCCGGCGTTCGTGAACATGTTCAGGCCGATCGCGACCACGTTCTTGTTGAACCCGATCGTCGGGAAGTCGGCCCAGGTCTGGTCGGACGCGTCGGCGTCGAGCGAGTACAGGTGCCAGGTTCCCTGCGGGTCGCTGGTGTCGGAGATGCCGTAGAGGATCGACGACGTGGCGGATGCCGCGTCGTTGACCGCGGCGACGATCCAGCGGCCGTTGTACGGGTCGTAGACCACCTTCGGGTCGAACGGCTGTGCGGCACCCGTCGCGCCCCAGAACGTGGTCATCGGAATCGTGCCGAGCACGGCGCCGCTCGACTTCTGCTGGATCACGTAGTTGCTGTTCAGCGCCACCATCAGCTTGTCGGGCCCGACCGCGCCCTGCGTGTCCGGCGGGATGAAGCTCAGCCCCCCGCCTCCCGGGGCATCGGACTGCGCGAGGAAGCTCGCGGCCGGCGAGGGCGACGGCGCCGAGGAGGTGGCCGTGGACGGCGACAGCGGGGCCTGGAAGGGCGACGGCAGCGTGATGCGGTTGTTCGGCTCCGCCTTCTCCTGCGGCTCCGGCATCAGCGCCGGAACCAGCGGGCCGGCGAAACTCTTCTTCAGGCGCTCGAGGCGCGCAAGCTGCGCGAAGTCGATCGCGGCCGCCCGCGACACGTGCGCCCGGATGCCCGAGTAGGTGACCTGGTCGCCCCCGGAGCTCGCGGCGAACGACGGGGCGCCGAGGGCCGCGAGTACGACGAGGACGCTCCCGGCGAGCACAAAAAAAGAGCGTCGCCCACGACTAGGCCCAACCCTCCCCATGAAGCGCTCCCCTCAGTTGTGACAACCCGTCCCTACAGGTCTTATACGTCGCTACTCAGACGGTTTCAAGAGGCCGCGTCGTCCTCGGCCGCAGCGGCGTAGGCGAGCTGGAGGTTGGCGAGCACCTGGCTGAAGTCGCGCAGGGCATCTTCGGGAGCCGATCCTTCGAGCACCGGAACGAGCGCGCGCAAGGCTTCGATCGCCAGCCGGGCCTGCTCGAGGTCGCGGCCTTCGCCGCTCAAGCGGTGGTACCCCAGCGACGAGACGGAGTAGAGCGTCTGGAGCAGGAGGTCGGCGACCTTGAGCTTCGCAAGCTCCGCCTGAAGCTCCTCGATCAGCTTCTGCTCGTCGGGAGTCGGCTGCTCAGCCACGTACCGGTTCTTTGGGACCCACCTGCTCAGCGTAAACCTCTTCGAGGCTCGCGCCTGCCTCGTGCCGGGCAATTTGGCGCTCGGCGGCATTGGTCGCGGGAATCGCGATCGCCGAGGCGCAACCGAGCTCCTCGGCCACCGGCAGCACCCACTCGACCAGGCGCTCGAGGTGGGCTCGGGTCGAACGCACCTCCCCGCTCGCGAGGTCGATCAACTCGCCGGAGAGGCCGTAGCGAATTGCGCGCCAGAAGTTCTCCTCGATCAAGCGGTGCGGATAGGAGGGCAGCGGCTCGCCCTCGTCGACGGCTCGGGCGATGCGCGCGGTGAGCGCGTAGCAGAGTGCCGAGAGAGAGCGCGCCTCGCCGAGGTCGGGCTGGGCGTCGCAGATGCGGATCTCGACCGTGGGGAACGCGAGATGCGGCCGGACGCTCCACCAGAGCTGCGTGTGCTCGTCGATCGACCGCGTCTCGTAGAGGAAGCGCACGTAGCGCTCGAAGCCGTCCCAGCCGTCGTAGTGCATCGGGGATGCCGCAGCGCGGAAACATGCGCGTGAAGATCTGCGTGCGGGCCGAGTGCAGGCCGGTGTTGACGCTTTCGAGGAAGGGCGAGCTGCACGAGAGCGCCAGAAGCTCCGGGAGGAAGTTGCGCAGGCCGTTGCATACCGCGATCGCCCGGTCGGGGCCCTTGATCGCAACGTGGACGTGGAGGCCGAAGCTGTTGTTGCGCCAGACGACGTAGCGCAGCAGCTCGTCGTTGCGGCGGTAGTGAGGCGTGTCGATGATGCGCTGCTCCTGCCAGGGGCTCCACGGGTGCGTGCCGGTGGCTCCCAGGGTGACGCCTAGCGAGCCGGCGAGCTCGGCCAGCTGGGCGCGGCGCTCGCCGAGGCGCGTCGAGGCCTCCTCGAAGTCGTCACAGCGGCCGGTTCGGATCTCGACCTCGGAGGCGATCAGCTCGCCCACGAGGTGCTCCTCGAGCGGCGTGCCTGCGGCCGCGGCCTGGAGCTCTTCGAACCGGTTCGTCAGCGAAAGCGTCGCCGGGTCGAGGATCGCGAACTCCTCCTCGACCGCGAGCGTGAGGTCGGTTGCCTCCTCGTACTGCTCGCGGGCGGTGCGGATCTGCTCCTCGGGGGTCAGTCGCTGGGCGTCTCCCACGGGGCGCTACATTAGAGACTCTCTCGTCAGTCGGGTCGGGCGTTTCTGTTTCCGTGAGGGTGTGCTGGCCGCGCACGGGAGAGCCCGCACGGCCTCGTCGGTCGGCGCCGCTAGTCGACGCCTTGGAAGGGTTGCAGCAGGCGATCGGCGACGCCCGCCCAGCTCCAACGGCCTTCCGCGGCCCGGCGGGCTGCGCCGGCGATGCGGGCGCGCTCGCTCTCCGGCAGGGCCAGCAGCTCCCGCAACCTGACGGTGAGCTCGGCGACATCGCCCTTGGCGAAGCTCGCGAGGTGGCGGTGCTCGGGCGGGTACTCGGCCTCCAGGCCCTCAGCGATCTCCTGAAGACCGGAGTGGCGCGCGACGAGCGGCGGCGACCCGGCGGCGGCTGCCTCGGCCGCGACCATCCCGAACGCCTCCGGGAAGATGGACGGCACGACGGTCACGTCGGCGAGCGGGAGCAGGTGGACGAGGTGGCGGTGCTCGAGGGCCCCGGTGAAGAGCGTGCCGGGCGGCGCGGCGGCCTCGAGCTCGGTTCGGTAGTCGCCGAAGCCGACGATCACGGCGCGGGCGTCGAGCTCCCTCAGGGCCTCGAGCAGCAGGTGGACGCCCTTGTTGTAGAGGAGCTTCCCGAAGTAGAGGACCGTGGACTGGTCGTCCTCGAAGAAGGCCGCGAGGCGCTCCGCGTTGCCGTCGTCCGGAACCCGTTCGTTCGCGTTACCGGGATTCGGCGGGTCCTGACGGGCCTCCTCGAGGAGCGCGGCGAGCGCCTCCCGTCGCGGCCGCGGTCGAAACTCGTCGATGTCCACTCCGGGCGGCACCTCGTAGACGCGATCGACGTGGCCGACCACGTCCTCGAGCACCTCGCGGATGTGCTGCGAGCCGACGAAGACCGCCTCGGCTCCGGCGAGCGCCTCTCTCCCCCACGCCTGCAGCTCGGGGTTCCCGCGCATCGAATACTCGAGCTCGGAGCCGTGCGCCTTGACGGCGAACCTCGCGCCGCTGGCCGCTCCGACCGCGGCGCCCGGGAGAACATGGTTGGCGAAGACGAGATCGGCAGGCAAAAGCCCGCGCACGACGGCGGCGTTGCGCTCGACGTAGCGCTTCCGCTCCTCCGTCGTGAGCTCCTGGAGCAGGCGCGGCTCGTGGCCTTCGTAGCGGTCGAGCACGAAGACCGGCAGCGGGCCGTCGAGCTCGGGACGCACGGTCGTCGCTCGGCCGAGGTCGTATTGCTCCGGGTGAGGCTCCTGCGAGATGACGACGACGTCGTGGCCCGAGTTGCTCCATTCGCGCGCGAGCGCGCGCGTGTAGACGTTCGAGCCCGTGCCCCCGAGCAGATAGCCGTGCCAGAGCAGAATCCTCAGGTTGGCGAACCCCGTCGGTGACTGTCACTGTGACTGGCACCTCGACTGTCCCCTCGTCCGGGACGGGCACGGCTCTACTGGCCGGCTAGGTGAGGTGGAAGTACAGGGCGTGGAGAGGTCGACGGCCGGGTTCGACGTGTGCACCGTCACGTCGTGGGGCACGTCGAGGAGGGCCTCGGAGTAGTTGAAGATGATCCGCACGCCGGAGTCGATCAGCTCTTGCGCGACCTGCTGAGCGCTCTCGGCCGGCACCGCGACGACCCCGACGATGATGTTCTTCTCGCGCACGGCGTCCGCGAGCTGCCGGGAGTCGCTGATCGAATTCACCCCGATCGTCCGCCCGACCTTGTCCGGGTCGTTGTCGAAGACGGCGGCGATGTTGATCCCGTGCTCGGCGAAGATCGGCGAGCTCGCGATCGCGTGCCCGAGCCGGCCGGCGCCGACTAGCGCGATGTTGTGCTGGCCCTGGGTGCGCAGGATCTTGCGAATCTCGCCCAGGAGCGAGTCGATGTTGTAGCCGACCCCCCGCTTGCCGAACTTTCCGAACGCCGAGAGGTCGCGCCTGATCTGCGTCGCGTTGATGTTGGTGTAGTCCGAGATCTCCTGCGAGGAGATGCGGTCCTTGCCCATCTTCTTGGCCTGGGTCAGCACCTGGAGGTAGCGGCTCAACCGCGCCGCCACGCCGACAGTCAGCCGCTCGCCGCTGACCCCGCTCCCCTGGACCGTCGTTTGTAACACCGCACAACCATTGTGCCAGTACCGCGCGGCTCCGTGCGTCGGACAGTCACAAGCTCCCCGCTCAGGATGAAGTTTGTGCGGCTCCCAGCCGACGGCGGAAGGCGGCCTCGTGCACGTAGTACGTGAAGGCCCGCTCGCCGTCGATCGCGACGACGGGGATCAGCTCGCGGTAGGCGGCCTCGAGCTCGGGGTCGCCGTCGATGGCGACCTCCTCGAGCTCGAACTCGAGCTCCTCGTGGAGTACGCGCACCTGCGCGAGCGCACGCTCACAGAGGTGGCAACCCACGCCGTGAAAGACGGTGACTCGAGGCACCGCTTGCGGTGCCGCCTTCAGGACGTACGGGCTATGCCCGTGCGTCCGTCTGAAATGACCGGTCGAAAACGACCCGAGTCATCGCGGTCGTTTCTAGGGGTAGAGGCCACGGGTCACCGTGGCTTCCGCGACCCGTCCGACCGCGAGCCCGTACGCGGCGTTGCGCATGGTCGTCTGGCGATCCTCGTACACGTGCCACGTCTCGTTGAACGCGCGCGTGACGATGTCGCGCAGCTTCGAGTTGACCTCGGGCTCCTTCCAGAAGTACTCCTGGAGACCCTGAACCCACTCGAAGTACGAGACCACGACGCCGCCGGCGTTGGCGAGGATGTCGGGCAGGATCAGTACGCCCTTCTCCTCGAGGATCTCGTCCGCCGCCGGAGTGATCGGGCCGTTCGCGCCCTCGGCCACGATCTTCGCCTTCACGTCCGCGGCGTTGTCATGCGTGATCACCTGCTCCAGCGCGCAGGGCGCGAGCACGTCGCAGTCGAGCAGCAGCAGCTCCTCGTTCGTGATCTCCTCGGCACCGGCCAGCCCGGCCAGCGAGCCCGTTTCCTGTTTGTGCGCGATCGCCGCGACGACGTCGATCCCGTTCGGGTTGTGAAGCCCGACGCGTGAGTCCGAGATCGCGATCACCGTCGCGCCCTCCTCGGCGAGGAACTTCGCGAGGTAGCTGCCGACGTTGCCGAACCCCTGAACTGCGACCCGCAGGCCCTGGAGGCTGAGCTCCTTCTTGCGAACCGCCTCCTGGACACAGTAGAGCGCGCCGCGCGCGGTCGCCTCCAGCCGGCCGAGCGAGCCGCCGACGTTCAGCGGCTTCCCGGTCACGACGCCGAGCACCGAGTGGCCCTTGTTCATCGAGTAGGTGTCGAAGATCCAGGCCATCACGTTCGCGTCGGTACCGACGTCGGGCGCCGGAATGTCCTTTTCGGGCCCGATCTCGTTGATGATCTCGGTCGTGTAGCGGCGGGTCATCCGCTCGAGCTCGCCGCGCGAGAGCTTCTTCGGGTCGCAGATCACCCCGCCCTTGGCGCCGCCGAAGGGGATGTTCATCAGCGCGCACTTCCAGGTCATCCACATCGAGAGGGCCTTGACCTCGTCCAGGGTCACGTCGGGGTGGTAACGGATGCCGCCCTTGGAAGGGCCGCGCGCAATGTTGTGCGTCACGCGGTAGCCCTCGAAGGCGTGGATCGTCCCGTCGTCCATCGTCACCGGCGCCGAGACGACGACCGCCTTCTTGCACTCCTGGAGCACGTTCACCAGGCGCTGGTCGATGTCGAAGATGTCCGCAACGCGGCGCAACTGCTCCCGCGCGATCTCGAACGGGTTCTCTCGGAGGTGACTCTGAGGCGCCTCGACTGTGGTCACGCCGCGCTGAGTATAGGCGTCTACTTGATCCTGAACGCGATCGTCCTGCGCGTCATGGGGCCGCCGCTGGTCGGGCGAGCGACCAGGCGAATCGTGTACGCGCCCCGTTTCAGCAGGGTGCCGTCGGGATCGCGGCCGGTGAGGCCGAGCGTTACGCGCCCGGGCAAAAGATCGCGCAGGCGGGCGAGGAGACCGAGCCGCTTGCGGCCGTGCCAGAGCTCGACGTCGAGTTTGGCCAGAGGCTGCACCTGGGCGCCCGTCGGCGTCTCGAGCAGGCTCCCCGCCCGCAGCGAGAGCACCGCCGGGGTCGTGTCCGAGGGCTTGAAGGCGCTCTCGGAGAGGCCGATCTCCGAGATCAGGGCGGTCGAGGGCGAGCCGAATGTGACCGTCCAGGGAATCTTCAGCGGCCCGGCCCCTCGGGCGATCAGGAGTACGGTCCCTTCGGCCGATCCGTCGGTCGCGGGCGCGCCGTTCAAGCGGACGCGGAGCTGCATGGGGGCCTGTCTGCCCGGCTTCAACCGCACCCACTTGGGCTTCGAGTCGATCACCAGGCCACCCTGTCCCGCGGCGCGTACGCGCACGAGCAGCGGCCGGGACGAGACGTTGCGCACCGAGAGCTCCTCGGTCGCTTGCCAGCCGTCGCCTTCGGCCCGGCCGAAGGCGAGGGTGACCGGGTCGACCGTGACCTCGGCCGCAGAAGCCGCGCCGAGATCGAGCAAGCCGGCTCCCTGCGCGGTGACGCTGGTCTCCGGGAGAGAGCGCGCCGTTCCCACGAGCAGGCTGCGCAGGTCGAGGCCGCGCAGCTCCGGCCGCGCCTGGGCGAGAACGGCCGCGGCGCCCGCGACCACCGCTGCGGCAGCGCTCGAGCCGTTGATGGTTCCGAAGCGCGGCGTGCCGTCGTCGTTCGACCCGGGCTCGGAGGTCGCCAGCGCGACTCCCGGGGCGATCAGGTCGGGCTTCACGCGGCCGTCGAACGCAAGGCCCCGCGACGAGAAGGGCGCGATTTCGCCGGAGTTGCCGTTGAGAGCGATCTGCGGAACCCCGATCGAGATCGCCGGGCGTTCGTGCCGGCGGACGGCGGCGGCCGCGACCCGGCCCACGCGTGAGGGGAGGCTCAGCACGGGCACGTTGACGCTCTCGTCGAGGCCGAGCCCGCCGGCGGGAAGCTCCGTGCCGTAGAGCACCACGGCCGCTGCCCCGGCGCGCGCTGCAAACTGCGCTGCGAGCTGGGGATCCTGGCCGCCGTGCACGAGGGCGGCCTGGCCGGCGACGAGGCTGACCCCATGGCCGTCGAAGAACTGCGCGAGCTGCGGGCCGCTCGTGCCCTCGGCTGCCGGCCTCGGCGTGGCGAGCTCGAGCTCCACCGGACGCGAAGCGACCACGGCGCCGGCGAGCGGCAGTGGCCGGTCGAGCAGCAGGTCGAGGCCCACGCGCAGCGCCACTGGAACCTCCTCGGCCTCCGAGCGCAGGTCGGCCGCTCCCACCGTGAGCGCGTAGGGAGCGCCGCCGGGGCTGGAGACGCTGCCGTAGGCGGGGCCGGCGGGGCCGTCGTTGCCCACCGGCGCGACCACGAGTGTGTCGAGCCGGAGCGCGCCGCGGATCGCCCGCGCCTCGGGCGAGTCGGCGAAGGCGCCGTAGGAGGCAGCCACGCCGATCAGCGCGATCCGGGCCGCGTCGTGCGCGTCGCCGTCGACGTTGGGGTCGACCGCGCGCTCGAGCCCCTGGATCAGCTGGTCGGTCCGCGAGTAGACCGCCCAGCCCCCTTTGAGGTCACGTTGCCAGCCCGCGATGCGGATCGGCAGCACCGAGGCGCCCGTCGCCACGCCGGTGATTCCGGCCGGGCCCCCGGCGCCGACGAGGATGCCGGCCAGTTCGGTGCCGTGATGCTCGACGCGGCTCGAATCGCCGGGGTCGGCAACCGCAGGTGCGCCGTCTCGCTGGTTGATCACGTCGATTCCGTGCAGCACCCGTCCCCGGAGGTGCGGCTGCGCGCGATCGACGCCGGTGTCGAGGAGCGCGATCGTCACTCCGCGGCCGTCGTAGCCCGGGAGTGACACCGCCGGCAAGTGACCCGCGCCGTGCGCGAGCCCCGTCTTGCCGAGCAGCTCCGACGAGACGGAGGCCGGGTAGGCGATGCGAACCGGGTAGACGCCGGCGACCTCGGGTCTCCGCTCCAAGAGCGCGACCGCCTGTGCGTCGAGAGGGGCCGAAAAGGCGTTGAGCACGCGCGTGAAACTGAACTCGACGCGCGGCCGGATCCCACGGGCGCTCACCGCTGACAGAAGCTGCCGCTGGGCCAAGAGAGCCAGCCGTGTCCACCGGCGCTCCGCACCCTGGGTCGCGACACCGCCGTTGGCGGCAACCCGCTGCGCCATCGAGGGAGCCTTCAGGACGACGAGCTGCCGCTGGCCGACAGCGACCTTGGGGTGCGCACCGCCGACCAGGCCGCGCCACGACGAGGCCTTCGAGACGACCGAGCGCTGCTTGGCGCTGCTGACGCCGAAGCCGACGACGAGCAAGCTCGCAGCCAGCGCGATGATCGCGGCCGGTGCAACTCGTCGCCCATCAACGTTGACCGCGAAACGAGCCCGATCGGTTCGATCGGTCATTTCAGACGGACGCGCGGGCAAGCCCGCCCGTCCTGGTAGCGGCATCGCAAGCGACGCCTTTGTCAGGCAGCCGAGGAGTAGGCATCGAGCCCAAGATAACCGGGCGAGAGGATCGCCTCCGTGTAGCGAGCGGCGGAAGCGATCATCGCGGCGTTGTCGGTGCAGAGCTCCAGCGGCGGCGCGGTCGCATCCGGCAACGCGGCGCGCAGCTCCGAGTTGGCGGCGACCCCGCCGACGATCGCGATTCGCTCGGCGCCGGTCTGCTGCGCGGCCTCGAGTGTGCGCTTCGTGAGCGCACGGATAATTGCGCGCTGGTAGCTCGCGGCGAGATCGGCTTTCCGCGCCTCTAGCTCACGCTCCTGTTTCCGAACCTCGTACAGAAGGGCCGTCTTCACCCCGGAGAACGAGAAGTCGAGCCCGGGCACACGCGCCACGGGGAAGCTGAACGTCTCGGGATCGCCCTCGCGCGCGAGCCGGTCGAGCTCGGCGCCGCCCGGGTAGCCGAGGCCGAGCAGGCGGGCGCCCTTGTCGAAGGCCTCGCCGGCAGCGTCGTCGAGCGTCGTGCCGATCGGGCGGAAAGCGCCACGCTCTTGCACGTCGACGAGCATCGTGTGCCCGCCGCTGGCGAGCAGGCAGAGGAACGGGCGGCTCGAGCGGCTCGGGCTCGAGATAGAGGGAGGCGACGTGGCCGTGCAAGTGGTTCACCGGCACGAGCGGCAGGCCGCGGCCCCAGGCCAGCGCTTTCGCCGCCGACAGCCCGACGAGCAGCGCGCCGACCAGGCCCGGGCCCTGCGTGACCGCGACGGTCTCGACGTCGTCCAGCGAGGCGCCCGCCTCGCCGAGCGCCTCGCGCACCACCGGGAGCACGAGCTCGAGGTGCCGCCGCGAGGCGATCTCGGGAACGACCCCGCCGAAGCGAGCGTGCAGGTCGGCCTGCGAGGAGACGACGCTGGAACGGATCTCCCCATCAGCGCTCACCAGCGCCGCCGCCGTCTCGTCGCACGCTCGTCTCGAGGCCGAGGATCAGGGCTGCTCCGCCGGCTCCGAAACCGGGTCCTTCCACATGATCAGCGCGTCCTCGCGATTGTCGGTGTAGTAGCCGCGCCGCACGCCGCGCGGGCGGAAGCCGAGTCGCTCGTAGAGCTTGATCGCGCCGGTGTTGGAGACGCGCACCTCGAGCGTGTAGCCGCGGCGGCTGCGGCCGGAGGTGAGCTCGAAGAGGCGCTCGAGCAGCTGCGAGGCGATCCCCTGGCGGCGGCGGGCGGGCGCCACGGCGACGTTCATCACGTGCCAGGCGTCCACATAGCGCGAGATCACGAGATAGCCCACGAGCCGGCCGCTCTCGGGATCGAAGGCGCCGAGACAGAGCGACGAGGGCTTGGCGAGCTCGCTCGCGAACATCGAGCGCGACCACGGCGTCGGGTAGGAGCCGCGCTCGATCTCCTCGATCTCGTTCAGGTCGCGCAGCTCGAGGCGGCGGAGCTCGATCACGTTGGTCATGCCTTCTGCTCGGCGTCCGGGATGCGCAGGTAGAGCGGCTCGATCTCCTCGGCGGGGCCGAACTCGGTTGCCAGCGCGGCGTGGAAGCGGGCTCGGGGGCTGTGCCGCTCGTCGTCGTCGGGCGGGACCTCGGCGCCGCGCTGCTCCAGTACGTCCCGGTAGCGGACGGCCCCGTCGCCGACGCAGAGCCTGCCGGGCTCGAGCTCGAGCTCCTGCGGCGCCGCGCTGACGGGCTCACCCTTCACGCGCGTGAAGACCTCTCGTCGGCCGGCGTCCACGATCGGCAGCGCGCCGGGGGCGCCGGCCGCGAGGGCGTCGAGCGTCGAGACCCCGGCGACGGGCACGTCCAGCGCGAACGCCAGCCCGCGCGCAGCGGCGAGGCCCATGCGCAGGCCGGTGAAGCTGCCGGGGCCGGTTCCCACCACGACACCGCCCAGCTCAGACGGCTCCAACCCGGCCTCGCGCAGCAACTCGTCGGCGTCTTCGAGCACCCGGACGGCCCGGGAGGCGCGCTCTCCGAGCACCTCTCCGTCCCGGACGAGCGCGGCCGTGGCAACGCTCGTCGCGGTGTCAAACGCGAGTGTCAGCACCCCCGAAAAGGCGCTCGAGCAGGGCATTTTCCTGGCTTTCGAGCGTGATGTGGCGATGAGCAGGATCCACGTGGGACAAACGTACCTCCACCCGCACGGGCGGGAGGGCGCCGACGGCCGCCTCGGGCCACTCGACGAAGCAGATCGCGTCGTCGAAGTAGGGCTCCAGGTCGCCCCATTCGGCCGCCGAGAAACCCTGGAACCGGAAGAGGTCGAGGTGCGAGACGTCGGGGTCGGCCGGGTAGCGGTGGCCGACGGTGAAGGTCGGGCTCGTCACCGGCACCGTCACGCCGAGGGCCCGGCAGGCGCCGCGGACGAAGGTCGTCTTGCCGCTGCCGAGCTCACCCGAGACCGTGACGACGTCGCCGACCCGCAGCTCGCGCGCGAGGGTCGCCGCGACGGCCTCCGTCTCCGCCGGCGAGGCGGAGCGAATCTCCACGGCTCAGAAGAGGCCGAGCTGGACCGCAGGCTCGGCGGCGACCGGCGCGAGCTGCGGCACTGCAATCGGCACGGGCTCGGCGCTCGGGCGGCCGAGGATCGCCGGCAGGCGCGCGAAGTCCTCCTCCAGCACCTTCAGCATCGCGGGCGTGTAAAGCGCGGCGGCCGGGTGGTAGAGCGGGTAGAGCAGCACGCGGTTGCCTCCGACGCTCACGTCCTGCTCGGCGCCGTGGACGCGCGTGATCCCGGCCGGCTTGCCGGAGAGGAGCTTGGTCGCGAAGTTGCCAAGGGTCGCGACGACGCGCGGGCGGATCAGCTCGATCTGGCGGAAGAGGTGGCCCTCGCAGGCCTCGATCTCATCCGCGCCTGGATCGCGGTTTCCCGGCGGGCGGCACTTGAGCACGTTGGCGATGTAGACGGTGCTCCGGTCGAGCCCGATCCCGGCGAGGAGCTTGTCGAGCAACTTGCCGGCCTGCCCGACGAACGGGTAGCCCTGCTTGTCCTCGTGGAAGCCGGGTGCCTCTCCGACGAACATCAGGTCGGCGTTCGGATCGCCCGCGCCGAAGACGACCTGCGTCCGGCCCTGCGCCAGCCGGCAACGCGTGCAGCCCGCGACCTGGAGCCCGAAGGCTTCGAGCTCGGTCAGGCTGCGTTCAGCCGCAGCCACAGGAACCGCCGCAACAACCCCACCGGAGGAAGGCCCGCCGTAGGTCGGCTGCGCGGCGGTGCCGTGAGTCGCGAACACGGAGAACTGCTTGCGTACGTTCGAGGCGCTGCAGTCCGGGCAATCCGGCTCTTCGCCGTTCCGGACGAGCTCCTCGAAGTGCGACTCGCACTCCATGCAGACGTATTCGTAAATCGGCACCGTGTCAGCAGACCCTAGCAACGGGTACTGATCTTTGATCAGGCATCGGACGGACCGGATCAGGCACTCGGGAGCTCGAAGAAGAACGTCGAGCCTTGTCCGGGCTGGGACCGGACGCCGATGCTGCCGCCCATCCGGCGGACGAGCTCGCGGCTGATGTACAGCCCCAGGCCGGTACCGCTTGGAACGTGCCTCTGATGGGGGTCGGCGCGATAGAACTTCTCGAAGATCGCCCCCTGCTCCGACTGCGCGATTCCGATCCCCTCGTCTTCGACCTCGACACGCACGCCGGTTGCCAGCCGGTCCGCGGAGACGGTGATCGCGCCGCCATGCGGCGAGTACTTGACCGCATTGTCGATCAAGTTCAGGAGCACCTGCTCGATCCGGTCGCGGTCGCCGACTGCAGCGGCGCCGTCGTCGATCTTCGCAGCCAGCGAGATCGACTCAGGCAGTTGCCCGCGCATCGTCTCGACGGCACCGCGGACCACGTCTGCGAGATCGAGCCGCTCACGGTCGACCGACAGGTCGCCGCGGTCGAGTTGGCTCGCGAGCAGCACCTCCTCCGTGATCTGAGCGAGGCGCGTCGCCTGAGAGTCGATCATCACGAGGAGCTTCTGGCGCTCCACTGGCGAGAGGACGATGTCCTCGCGCAAGAGCGTCTTCGCCGCGCCCAGCACCGCGGTCAACGGCGTGCGCAACTCGTGCGAGACGGTCGCGATGAAGTCGCTCTTGGCATCCTCCAACCCACGCTCGACCGTGAGGTCACGGAAGGCGTAGACAACGCCGGCAAAACTCCGAACGGCCACGAACGACAGCCAAAGCTCCCGACCCTCGACGTCCACGGGCAGCGTCACCGCTCGCGCCGGAGCGGCGCCCTCGGAGATCGGGATCTCGGCGGCAACCGCTTCCCAGCCGTTGAAGATCTCATCGGCAGGCCGACCGCGCGCCTCGTCGGCGCCGCGGCCGCTGACCAGCTCCGCGCCCCGATTCCAGAAGCGGATGACCCCGGCCTGGTCGACGAGGAAGACGCCGTCGCCGACAGCGGCCAGGACCCGCGCTGCATGCTCGCGCTCCGCGGCGGTCGCTTCGGCTCGCGCGCGTGCCGCGGCTTCCTCCTGCGCGCGTTCGTGCAGCCGGGCGTTGCGCCCGGCGGCTGCCATCAGGCCGATCAGGCCCTCCGCGAGCTCGAGCTGCTCCTGGTCGTATTCGGCGCGCTCGTGCATGAGCTGCACGACGCCGACGACCTGACCCTCGTGCTTGACCGGGAGCATCATCGCCGACTGGACGCCTGGCGGGCCCTCGTCCGGGATCTTCCGCATGTGGCCCTCACGGTCGACGTCGTAGTAGACGCCGCCCGGATCCTTGACCTGCTCGGGGACGTCGTTGACGAGGAGCGGCTCGCCGCTCACGATCACGCGGCTTTGCATGCCGCCGCCCTCCCGGTTCAGCGGCAGCGCCGGGAAGATCGCTGGGTCGAGCCTCTCGCCGTCGACCCAGGCGTAGTCGCAGCTGATGAGCTCCGTCTTCGGGTCGAACGAGGAGACGACCACGCCGCCGTGCGGCACGGCTTCGGCCAGCAGCTCGCGGAAGCGGTCGTAGACCCGGTCGAGCTCGAGAGTCTCGTTCAGGTAGCGCGCGGCCGCGAGCAGAAGCTCGGCTTTCTCTGCCCCCGTGTGACGGCTCACGTCGGCATCATCACGCACGTGGAGGCGTTCGAACAGCTCGCGCAGCGACTCGAGGGGCGACTCGTGGTGCTCGAGCCGCTCGGGCCGCAGCACGTCGATGGCCTGCGCGCGGCCGCCGCCGACGAGCGGATCTGGGACTGGATGGTCACGCGCGACGTCGAGGAGTGGATCGCCGACGCGCTGCGCGAGGGAGGCCGCCAGGCGTTCGCGATCCTTCAGGACGGGGTTGTGGTCGGCTCCTCGAGCTACATGTCGCTCGCACCCGAGCATCTCCGGCTGGAGATCGGCAGCACCTGGATGAGCCCCACCACCTGGAGCACAGGCGCGAACGTCGAGGCGAAGTACCTGCTGCTCCGGCACGCGTTCGAGGTGCTCGGCTGCCGGCGGGTCGAGTTCAAGACGGACGCGCTCAACGAGCGTGCGCGCGGCGCGCTGGCGGCGCTCCCCTCGGAGTTCGAAGGGATCCACCGCAAGCACATGCTCGTCCGGGGCGGCGAGCGGCGCGATTCCGCCTGGTACGCGGTGATCGACGACGACTGGCCGGAGGTGCGCGCGGCCCTCGAGCGCAGGCTCGGCGGCTAGACTTCCGGCGCCCGGTATCCGCTACGGAACTGGAGCGTTGATGGTCGAAAGCGTAAATGTCATCGGTCGCGGCCGCGTCGGCTCGGCGCTGGCCGCCCGGCTCGAGGAGCGCGGCGTTGCGTTGCGCGAAGACGCAGCGGAGCTGGTGTTGCTCTGCGTGCCGGACACGGCAATCCGGGACGTCGCCCACAGTCTGACCCCGGGCCCATGGGTGGCCCACGTCAGCGGCGCGACGGCGTTGGCGGCGCTCGACCCGCACGAGCGGCGCTTCTCGATGCATCCCCTGCAGACGTTCACGCGCGCGCGAGGGGCCGAGCAGCTCGACGGCGCCTGGGCGGCGGTCACCGCCGAGACGAACGCAGGCCCTCGAGCTCGGGTTCGAGCTGGCGCGCGTGCTCGGGCTGGAGCCGTTCGAGCTCGCCGACGCCGAGCGGCCGCTCTACCACGCGGGGGCAGCGGTCGCGTCGAACTACCTGGTCACGCTGCACGAGGCGGCCGCAAGCCTGGTCGCCGCGGCCGGCGCGCCGCCCGAGGCGCTGGAGCCGCTGATGCGCCGCACGATCGAGAACGGCTTCGAGCTGACCGGTCCGATCGAGCGCGGCGACTGGGCGACCGTGGAGGCCCACCGCGAGGCGATCCGCCGCGTGCGACCTGATCTCGAGCCGCTCTACGACGTGCTCGCGGAGGCGACGGCGAAATGAAGGTCGTCCGCACCGCCGCCGAGCTCCCGGTCGAGGGCGAGATCGGCCTCGTCCCCACGATGGGGGCCTTCCACGAGGGTCACCTCTCACTCCTCCGCGCCGCCCGGGCCGAGAACGAGGTGGTGGTCGCGAGTCTGTTCGTGAACCCGGCCCAGTTCGCGGAAGGCGAGGACCTCACGAGCTACCCGCGCGACGAGGACCGGGACACCCGCCTCGCCGAGGAGGTCGGCGTGGACGTGCTGTTCGTGCCGGATGTCGACGAGATCTTCCCTCCGGGGTACGAGACCTGGGTCGAGGTCGGGAGACTGGGCTCGATCCTGGAAGGTGAGCACCGCCCGGGCCACTTCCGTGGAGTGGCCACCGTCTGCCTCAAGCTCTTCAACCTCGTCCGCCCGCGGCGCGCCTACTTCGGCCAGAAGGACGCACAGCAGGTGGCCGTGGTGAAGCGGATGGTGCAGGACCTCGCGTTGCCGGTCGAGATCCGCGTGCTCCCCACGGTGCGCGACGCCGACGGGCTAGCGCTCTCCTCGCGCAACGCCTATCTCTCGCCGGAGGAGCGCAAGGCCGCGCTCTCGCTGCCGCGGGCGCTCCAGGCGCGCGACCCGTCGCTCCTGAACGGCCTCGAGCTCGACTACTTCGAGGTCGCGGAGTTCGAGCCACGCGTCCTCGCCGCCGCCGTGCGCGTCGGCAACACCCGCCTCATAGACAACGTCGTCCTGGAAGGAGAGCCCTCGTGAGCAAGTACGCATCCTGGACTCATGGAAAGCTGCCGCTGCCCGAGCTCCTCGAGCTCAAGCGCCGCGGGCAGAAGCTCGCGATGGTGACCGCCTACGACTTCCCGAGCGGGCGGATCGCCGACGATGCCGGCGTCGAGCTCGTCCTCGTCGGCGATTCGGCGGCCATGGTCGTGCTCGGTCACGACTCGACGGTTCCTGCGACGATGGAGGAGCTCCTGATGCTGACCGGCGCGGTCACGCGCGGCGCCAAACGCCCTCTGGTGATCGCCGACATGCCCTTCGGCTCGTACCAGGTCACCGACGAGGTAGCCGTCGAAAACGCCGTGCGGTTCGTCAAGGAGGCCGGCGCCGATGCGGTGAAGCTCGAGGGCGCGGGGCCGATGCTCTCGCGGGTGCAGGCGATCGTCGGCGCCGGGATCCCGGTGATGGGCCATGTCGGCCTGACGCCGCAATCGGCGACCATGCTCGGCGGCTTCAAGGCGCAGGGACGCACCGCTGCGAAGGCCGAGCGGCTGTATGAAGACGCGCTGGCGCTCGAGGCCGCCGGGTGCTTCTCGATCGTGCTCGAGGCGGTGCCGGCGCCGATTGCCACCCGGGTCACCGAGGCGCTGAAGGTGCCGACGATCGGGATCGGCGCGGGTGCGGGCTGCGACGGCCAGGTGCTCGTGTGGCACGACCTCCTCGGCCTCTACGACGGCAAGGCGCCGCGCTTCGTCAAGCGCTACGCCGACCTCGCCGCCGAGGCCAAGCGCGCGCTCGAGGCGTACGTCGACGACGTGCGCGAGGGCCGCTTCCCGGAGGAGCAGCACACCTACGCGATCCCGGAAGAGGAGCTCGAGGAGTTCGAGGCCTGGCTCGGGAGCCGCGTCTAGGAGGGCTTGGGGGAACGTCGCTCGTCCTCGGGGTGCTCTGCTCGTTCCGAGGCAAGGACGCAGGGAGTGCCGATAGCCGTAGCTATCGGTGCGACTGAGGACGCCGCATCGGGGCGAGCAGGGCGGCCCGAGGGCACAGCCGATGTTTCGTCAAGCCCTCCTAGCGGCGGTAGAGCTCGCGCAGCCCGAAGACGAGCAGACCGACGGCCCAGGCGACGAAGGCGAGCTCGATCACCGCGAAGGCCGTGTTGCCCGCGCCATGATCGGAGCCCCCGCTGCGGAAGACGTCCTCGCCGTAGACCGCAAGCCGGACGGGCCAGACGGCGAACAGCGAAAGAGCGATCGGAGCCGAGGCGAACGCAAGCACGTGCCGCGCCTGGCGGAGGGTCGTACCGCCGACAACGCGCGTCGCCCAATGCAGGAGCAGACCGCCTACGAAGTACACGGCGGTGCCGTAGATCCCGCCGGCGATGAACGCGATCACCGCCACGAGCAACCCGTCCATCGAGACGTCGTCCATCAGCCGTCCGTAGTTCGGCGTCCACAGCACCGAGGCGATTCCGGAGAGAAGCACCAGCGCGAGCACCGCTTCGCTGCGCGCCCTGGCCGCGGTGTCGGAGTCGTCGCGGAGCGCCCCGAAGACGTCTCTCGGGCTCACGAGCACGGTCACCGCGCGCGAGAGCCAGAAGCGCTCGTCGGCGTGGGATGCCTCGGCGCGGGCGCTCACGCCGCTGCCGCGACGCGGTTCAGGATCTCGCGCAGGTAGCGGCCGGTGGCCGAGTCCTCGACTGCCGCCACCTCCTCAGGCGCCCCGGTCGCGATCACCTCGCCGCCGCCCTCGCCGCCCTCGGGGCCGAGGTCGACTATCCAGTCGGCCTGCTTGATCACATCGAGGTTGTGCTCGATCACGAGCACGGTGTTGCCCGCGTCCACGAGCCGCTGCAGCACTTCGAGCAGCTTCTCGATGTCCGCGAAATGGAGGCCGGTGGTCGGCTCGTCGAGGATGTAGAGCGTCCTCCCCGTAGCGATCTTGCCGAGCTCCTTCGCCAGCTTCACCCGCTGGGCCTCGCCGCCCGAGAGCGTGGTCGCCGGCTGTCCGAGCTTGACGTAGTCGAGCCCGACGTCGTGCAGGGTCTGGAGCCGCCGCCGCAGCTTCGGGATCTTGGCGAAGAAACGCAGCGCCTCCTCGACCGACATGTCGAGCACGTCGGCGATCGACTTGCCCTTGAAGCGCACCTCGAGCGTCTCCCGGTTGTAGCGCTTGCCGCCGCAGGTCTCGCACGGCACGTAGACGTCCGGCAGGAAGTGCATCTCGATCTTGATCGTCCCGTCGCCCTTGCAGGTTTCGCAGCGTCCGCCGCGCACGTTGAACGAGAAGCGGCCGGGCTTGTAGCCACGCACCTTCGCCTCCGGCGTGAGCGAGTAGAGCTCACGAACCGGCGTGAAGATGTCGGTGTAGGTGGCCGGGTTGGATCGAGGTGTGCGACCGATCGGCGACTGGTCGATGTCGATCACCTTGTCGAAGCATTCGATCCCCTCGACCGCGTCGTGCTCGCCGGGCTTGACCCGCATCCGGTGAAGCCGGTTCGCGAGGGCCTTGTAGACGATCTCGTTCACGAGCGTGGACTTGCCGGAGCCCGAGACGCCCGTGACGCAGATGAACTTGGCGATCGGGAACTCGACGTCGATGTCCTTCAGGTTGTGCATCCTCGCGCCGCGCACGGAGAAGGTGCCGTGGTCGTCCGAGCGCCGGTCGGGAATCGCGATCTCGCGCTTCCCCGAGAGGAACTGGCCGGTGATCGACTTCGCGTTGCGCTCGACCGCCTTCGCCGTGCCCTCCGCGACGACGTGGCCGCCGTGCACGCCTGCGCCTGGGCCCATGTCCACGAGGTGGTCGGCCGCACGCATCATCTGCTCGTCGTGCTCCACGACCAGCACGGTGTTGCCGAGGTCGCGCAGCCGCTCGAGCGTCCCGATCAGCTTGCCGTTGTCCCGCTGGTGGAGGCCGATCGAAGGCTCGTCGAGGATGTAGAGCACCCCGACGAGCTGGCTCCCGATCTGGGTCGCGAGCCGTAGGCGCTGTGCCTCGCCCCCGGAGAGCGTGGAGGCGGCGCGATCGAGCTGTAGGTAGCCGACGCCGACGTTCTCGAGGAACGTGAGCCGCTCGCGGATCTCCTTCAGGATCCGGACGGCGATCAACTGCTCGGTCTCGGTCAGGTCGAGCCCGTCCACGAACTCGATCGCGCGCTGCACGGACATACGCGTGAACTCGTGGATGTTCTTCCCGCCGACGGTGACCGCGAGCACCTCCGGCTTCAAGCGCGCGCCGTTGCAGACCGGGCACGGGCGGAGGCTCATGTACTCCTCGATCCGCTCCCGCTGCTGGCTCGAGTCGGTCTCGCGATAGCGCCGCTCGAGGCTCGCGACGATGCCTTCGAAGGCGAGCATGTAGGAGCGCCGGCGGCCCATCCGGTTGCGGTACTGGATGTAGACCTTGTCGCCCTCGGTGCCGAACAGAAACAGGTTCTGGTGCTCCTCGCTGAGCTCCTGCCAGGGAACCTCGAGGTCGATCTCGTAGCGGTCGGCGATCGCCTGGATGACGGACTCGTAGAAGCTCGAGTTGCCGAGCGACCACGGGACGAGCGCACCCTCGCTGATCGACAGCGTCGGGTCGGGGACGAGCAGGTCGGGGTCGATCTCCTGCTGCGCACCGAGCCCGGTGCAGCGCGGGCAGGCGCCATGCGGCGAGTTGAACGAGAAGATGCGGGGCTCGAGCTCCGGCAGGCCGACGCCATGCTCGGGGCAGGCGAAGTTCTCGGAGAAGGTCATGGGCTCGCCGTCGAGCACGTCGATCTCGACCAGGCCGTCGGCGAGCTGGGCCGCGGTCTCGACGGATTGCGCCAGGCGCGTGCGCAGGTCGTCCTTGAGCACCAGCCGGTCGACCACGACCTCGATCGTGTGCTTGAACTTCTTGTCGAGCTCGATCGGCTCCTCGAGCAGCTTTACCTCGCCGTCGACCTTCACGCGCGTGAAACCTTCCGCGCGGAGCTCCTCGAGCAGGTCCTTGAACTCGCCTTTGCGGTCGCGCACGACGGGCGCGTTGACGGTGAACTTCGTTCCCTTCGGCAGCTGGAGGATCTGGTCGACGATCGCCTCCTGGCTCTGGCCGGCGATCGGGCGGCCGCAGACCGGGCAGTGCGGCTTGCCGATGCGGGCATAGAGCAAGCGGAGGTAGTCGTAGATCTCGGTGACGGTGCCGACGGTGGAGCGCGGGTTGCGGCTCGTCGTCTTCTGGTCGATCGAGATCGCCGGGCTGAGTCCGTCGATCGAGTCGACGTCCGGCTTCTCCATCATCTGGAGGAACTGGCGCGCGTAGGCGGAGAGGCTCTCGACGTAGCGCCGTTGGCCCTCCGCGTAGATCGTGTCGAAGGCCAGGCTCGACTTGCCCGAGCCGGACAGCCCGGTGACGCAGATCAGCTTCTGGCGCGGCAGGCGCACCGTGACGTCCTTGAGATTGTGCTCTCGGGCGCCGTGGACGACGAGCTCTTCCTGGGCCATAACCGAGCCAGTCTAGCGACCCCGGAGGACGCGAACAAGTGTTCGCTTTTACCCGGACTAGCTCACGTCGGTGCGCTCCATCGCGACCGCTCCGGCCGCCGCGAACACGATGCCGTAAACCAGCGCTACCAGGAGACCGGGCCAGAGGTCGAGCAGCTCGCTGCTGCGTTCTCCGGCCACGGCCACTGCGGCAATCGCGTGCCCGGGCGCGTACTCCTGGATGCCGGCGATCGAGAGCACAGGCTCCCCCACGAGGAGCCAGACCAGCGCGATCACGATCGCGGCCGTCTGCCGCCGCAGAACCGCGCCGAGACCGACGCCGAGCACCGCGGCCAGCGCGCCCGCCCCGAGGATGCCGAGGTAGGTGTCGAGGATCGGGCGACTGTCCAGCAAGAACGGCACCGACTTCCCCGAGATCCAGGCGGCGGCGATCGCCCAGGTGACGAGCTCGGCGAACCCGGCCACCAGAACGCCGACGATTGCACCGGCGATCAGCTTCGCGGCCATAACTCGGGGGCGCACCGGCGACACGAGGAAGGTGTGGGCGATCGTCCCGTGTGCGTATTCGCCGGAGGACTGGACGATGCCGACGATCAGCGCGATGATCGCGCCGACGGCGGCGAACTGCACGAGCGAGCGCTGCTGGTTGAGGGTGGCCAGCGACAACTTGTCAGTCGACAGGACCGTGATCGTGGTGACGAAGCCCGACAGCGCGACGATCAGGAGTCCCAGCCAGAGGAAGAGGCGCGTGGTGCTCAGCTTCACCAGCTCCGCGCGGACGAGCCGGATCACGACGGCCCTTCCGAGGTGAGGCCGAGGAAGACTTCCTCGAGGGTGGCTGCCTCGGTGCGAAGCTCGTGCAGGACGATGCCGGCAGCGGCGGCGATCTCCCCCACCCGCTCCGGCGGAGCCGCGACCCTCAGCTCGTCGGCCGAGCTGACGGTCGCCTCGAGGCCCGCCTCGGCGAGGAGGGCGCGCAGCCGCTCGGCCTCGGGCGAGCGCGCGACGGTTCCGCCGGCGGCGCGGGCCATCAGCGTCTCCAGCGGCTCCTGCGCGACCAGCCGGCCGCGGTGGATGATCACGACCTCATTCGCAAGCTGCGCGACCTCGGCAAGGACGTGGCTGGAGATGAAGACCGTGCCGCCCCCGGCCGTGAACGAGCGCAGGAAGTTGCGCAGCCAGCGGATCCCTTCGGGGTCGAGCCCATTGGCCGGCTCGTCGAGCACGAGCAGCTCCGGCAGGCCGAGGAGCGCGCCCGCGACGCTCAGGCGCTGCCGCATGCCGAGCGAGTACCCGCCCACCCTCCGCCGCGCGGCGCCGGTCAGGTCGACCTCCCCAAGCACGTCGTCCACGCGCGCCAGCGGGATCCCGCCGGCCAGCGCAAGGACCCGGAGATGGTTCCTCCCCGACCGCGCGGGATGGAAGCTGTCCGCTTCGAGCACGGCGCCGACTCTCCTCAGCGGGTCGCGCAGGCGCCTGTAGGGCTCACCCGCGACCCTCGCCTCTCCCGCAGTCGGCCGGACGAGCCCGAGCAGAGCGCGCAGCGTGGTCGTCTTGCCGGCGCCGTTCGGGCCGAGAAAGCCGGTGATGCGGCCGGCCGGGATCGAGAACGTCAGGTCGTCGACGGCAAGTGTCGAGCCATAGCGCTTCGTCAGGCCGCGCACCTCGATCGGAGGCGCCCCGGCCATTAGCCCGCGAGTCGCTCGACTAGCCGATACACGCTGCGCGGCTGGGGCACGTGCTGGATCTCGAGGGACCCGGCCACGAGGGTGCCGTAGCCCAGCACCCGACCGACCAGGCTCTGCTCGAGCTCGAGGTTCTCGACCGCGCGCAGCCGAACCGACGAAGAGCGGCGCCGCAGAGTGCCGTCGACGACGAAGAGCTTCTCGGTCGTCACGACGAGGTGCGCGCGCTCCCAGCACCAGACGGCGCGCAGGCAGATGAGCGCGGCGAGGGCGACAAGCGCCGCACCTGGGAGCGGCAGCGGAGACGGCTGCGCCAGCAGGATCCCGCCGGTGAGGGCAAGCACGACCGCCTGGGCGACGGGCCGCGCCAGCACGACGCCGTGGCGGCGAGCATCGAAGTAGATCTCCTCGTCGGGAGCGGCGCGCGTCACCCGCATAGCTTCCGCAACGGCCGGCGCGCTCCTGCCGGGTTTGCACCGCTCGGCAGACGGCGAGAACACGACGCATGGGTGAAACCGCGCGCCGCACGTTCATCGCGACGATCGTTGTCGTGGCGGTCGTTGTCGCCACCCTCGCGCTCTGGGAGCTGAGGATCCTGATTGCTCTGATCTTCCTCGGCTTGGTCCTGGCTGCCGCAATGCGCCCGGGGATCGACGCACTCGCGCGGCACCGGATCCCACGACCGCTAGGAGTGGCGCTCCACTACCTCGGCATCGCCGCAGTCCTGGCCCTGCTGCTCTGGCTCGTCGTCCCCTCGGCAGTCGATCAGATCGGCCAGGCGATCGGCGGCGTACCCACCTCGAAGGAGGAACTGGCGCAGCAAACGAAGCACTCGAGCGGGCTGAAGCACGAGATCCTCGCAGGGGTCCAGAAGTGGCTGAACAACCTCCCGTCCGCCGGCGGGCTCTTCCGCGGCGCCGTCTCGCTCGGGATCAAGGCGTTCGAGGTCCTCGTCGGCATCTTCTTCGTCTTCGCCACCGCTGCCTACTGGATCTTCGAGCGCGACCGGACGATGCGGCTCGTCCTCTCGGGCGTGCCACGCGAGCGCCGCCGCGTGATCCGCGACACCTGGGAGCTGATCGACGCGAAGCTGGGGGCGTTCGTTCGTGGCCAACTGCTGCTGATCGCCTTCGTCGCGATCGTGCTCTCGATCTGCTTCTGGGCGATCGGCGTCCCGTTCTGGCTCTTGCTCGGCGTCTTTGCCGGAATCGTCGAGATCGTCCCGGTGATCGGGCCCATCGCGGCGGGAGCACTGGCGATCGGCGTCGGCTTGACCGAGTCCTGGCAGGTCGCCCTTGGCGCGGGCCTCGCAGTACTGATCGTTCGCCTGGTCGAGGACTACGTCGTGATCCCGCGCGTGATGGGGCACGTGACCGGCCTCTCGCCCCTGCTCGTGCTCGTGTCGGTAACTGCGGTGGGACTGCTGTTCGGCGGCTTCTACGTGCTACTGGCGATCCCGCTCGCCGCGGTGCTGGCCACGCTCGTGGACGTGATCGTGCGCGACAAGGACCCCGCGGACGAGGACGTCCCGGCGGTGCTGTTCGCCAAAGAGTCTTAGGCCTTACGCCAGCGGCCGAAGATCAGGCCGCCGAGGGTGAAACCCAAACCGAACGTACCCACGGAAAAGGCCCCGATCGCGATCGCCTTGCGCCAGGAGGAGAGGCGCTCCCAGCGGCCGATCGCCTCCTGTTCCTCGGTGGTCAGCGGCTCGCCGCGGCGCTGCTTGCGGATCGCGCCACCGGCTCGGAGCCCGAGGTACAGATCGTCGAAGATTTCGGTGGATTCGTCGGCCATGTTTTCAGTGTATAGCCTGCTTCGGCGTTGCCAATACGCCTCCTCCACATCTCCGACCTGCACGTGGGAAGCGTGGAGGAACCAAAGGTCGAGCGCAGTCTCGAGCCGCTGATCGAGCGCGTCGAGCCGGACCTGATCGTGGCTTCGGGCGACCTCACGCATCGTGGCCGCCGCGTCCAGCACGAGCGGGCGGCAGCGTTCCTACGAGGGCTCGGGCGGCCCCTGCTCGTGATCCCGGGAAACCACGACATCCCGTACACCTTCCCGGCCCGGTTCACGCGGCCGTTCGCCGAGTTCGAGCGCCAGTGGGAGACCGCCGAGCCGGTGCACATTGCTGAGGGGCTCTACGTCGTCGGCCTGAACTCCGTACGGCCGTGGCGTCACCAGTCCGGCGGAATTCGTAGCGGCCAGATCGCGCGCGCGGCCGAGCTTCTGGCGCAGGCTCCGGAGGATGCACTGAAGGTCGTTGTGCTCCACCACCACCTGATCGGCGCGCCGTGGCGCTCGCGGAAGAAGCCCGTCTCCCGCCGCTCTGAGGTGCTGGCGGGCCTCGTCGACGCGGGCGCTGAGCTCATCCTCGCCGGCCACATCCACCAGGCCGCGGTCAGCGCGCGGCACGAGTTCGAGGTCGACCGCAACGGCCTGCGCGGCGTGACGGTGTCGGTCGCTCCCGGGCTGGGGCAGCCTCGGCCGGACCGCCGCGGCGAGGCGCGCGGCCTGCACGTCTACGAGGCGAACGCCGACTCGCTGCTCGTCCAGACCTACGTCTGGCGCGAGGACGACTGGGCGCTGACTGGCCTACGCCGGTTCCCAAGAGGCCACAAGCCCCTGCACACCGAACCGGTCGACGAGCGTGCGTAGGACGGTGGCACGGGCGAAGCCCGCACCACCTCTAAACGGCATCGCAAGCGACGCCTAGGCGCGGCGGACCCCGCTGGCGGCCGAGTCGGGCTAGCTGCTACGAGGGCGGCGGCCGGAACGCGTCCGGGCCGGTAATCGGCCGGTGCTGCACGAAGCGTCGGTAGGCGATCACGAGCAGCGTCGAGGCGAGGATCGAGCAGATCAGGATCGCGAAGACGCTGCCGGAGTCCTGCTCGACGCCGAAGATCGCGCCGGCGATCCCGCCGCCGATGAACGAGCCCAGGATTCCGAGCAGGATCGTCATCCAGATCGGCATCGGGTCCGGCCCGGGAACCGCCCAGCGGGCGAGCGCGCCGATCACGAAGCCGGAGATGAGAACCTGGATGATCGCGCCGAGCACGGAACGATCTTAGGTGGTTTGGGAGAAGACGGCCGGCGGGTCGACCGGCCATTTCAGACGCGCACGCGGGCAGAACCCGCGCGCACTGAAGCCGGCAGCGCAAGCGCAGCCTAGGCAGGCGCTTCGGCAGCGGCCTGCAGCTCGCGCCGGAGATCCTTGATCTCGTCGCGCAGCTTCGCCGCGTACTCGAACCGGAGCTCCTCGGCCGCGGCGAACATCTCCTCCTCGAGCGTGACGACGAGCCGCTCGAGCTCACCGGGTGACAGTCCCTCGACTTCCTTGCGCCCCTTGCGCCGCCGACCCGGAACCGTGGGAGACTCGAGCGACAGGAACTCGGCGATGTCGGAGACGCCCTTGATGATCGACTCGGGGGTGATCCCGTGCTCCTCGTTGTACGCGACCTGCTTCACGCGCCGGCGGTCGGTCTCGTCGAGCGCGTACTTGATCGCCTCGGTGTGCTTGTCCGCGTACATCAGCACCTTGCCGTTGATGTGGCGCGCGGCGCGGCCGATCGTCTGGATCAGCGCCGTCTGGCCGCGCAGGAAGCCTTCCTTGTCCGCGTCGAGGATCGCGACGAGCGAGACCTCGGGCAGGTCGAGCCCTTCCCGCAGCAGGTTGACGCCGACGAGCACGTCGTACTCGCCGAGCCTCAGCTCGCGGATGATCTGGATCCGCTCGAGGGTGTCGATCTCGGAGTGCAGGTAGCGGGCCTTCACGCCCGACTCGAGCAGGTAGTCGGTCAGGTCCTCGGCCATCTTCTTCGTCAGCGTCGTCACCAGCGTCCGCTCGCCTACTTCCTCGCGGCGACGGATCTCGTTCAGGAGGTCGTCGATCTGGTTCTTCGTCGGGCGCAGCTCGACGTCGGGGTCGACGATCCCGGTCGGCCGGACGAGCTGCTCGGCCACCCGCGTCGAGTGGCGCAGCTCGAATGGGCCCGGCGTGGCCGAGACGAACACGAGCTGCTGCACCTTCTCGAGGAACTCGTCGAAGCGGAGCGGCCGGTTGTCCAGCGCCGAGGGCAGCCGGAAGCCGTGGTCGACAAGCGTCTCCTTGCGCGACCGGTCGCCCTCGTACATACCGCCGAGCTGCGGCACGGTCTGGTGCGACTCGTCCACCATCACGACGAAGTCCGACGGAAAGAAGTCGATCAACGTGTGCGGCGCGGAGCCCGGCGGGCGGCCGTCCAGGTGCCGTGAGTAGTTCTCGATCCCGTTGCAGAAACCGAGCTCCTTCATCATCTCGAGGTCGTACTCGGTGCGCTGTCGCAGGCGGTGCGCCTCGAGCATCTTCCCCTCCGACTCGAAGCCCTTGACCTGCTCCTCGAGCTCATGCCGGATCTGGTCGTAGGCGCGGTCGATCGTGGGCTTCGAGGTCACGTACTGCGTCGCCGGGAAGAGCGCGAGGTGGTCGAGCTTGCCGTAGACCTCGCCGGTGAGCGGGTCGAAATGCGTGATCTGCTCGACCTCGTCGCCGAAGAACGAGACGCGGTAGGCCGATTCCATGTGGGCCGGCTGCACCTCGACCACGTCGCCCTTGACGCGGAACTTGCCGCGGCCGAGGAGAGTGTCGTTGCGGACGTACTGGATGTCGATCAGCTTGCGCAGGACGAGGTCGCGGTCGTGTTCCTCGCCCTGGTTCAGCAGCACGACGCGCTTCTCGTACTCCTCGGGCGAGCCCAGGCCGTAGATCGCCGAGACGGAGGCGACGATGATCACGTCGCGGCGCGAGAGCAGCGCGGCGGTGGCGGCATGGCGGAGGCGGTCGATGTCGTCGTTCCGCGAGGAATCCTTCTCGATGTAGAGATCGGCCTGCGGCACGTACGCCTCGGGTTGGTAGTAGTCGTAGTAGGAGACGAAGTACTCGACCGCGTTGTCGGGGAAGAACTCCCGCAGCTCGTTGCAGAGCTGGGCCGCCAGCGTCTTGTTGTGCGCGATCAGCAGCGTCGGCCGCTGGACCTGCTCGATGATCCAGGCCATCGTCGCCGTCTTCCCGGTGCCGGTGGCGCCGAGCAGGGTCTGATAGCGCTCGCCGGCCTCGATCCCCTCGGAGAGCTCGGCGATCGCCCTCGGCTGGTCGGCCATCGGCGAGTACGCGTCGGATGTTTTGAACTCCGCGATGGAGCTAAGGCTAGCGAGGATGACCCCCTATTCAGACCGCCCGCCTTACGGCTCCTACGCCGCGATCGTCGGCTCGTTCGCCGGTCTGCTCGCGACCGCGGGCGTGCTCGGCAAGCTGCTAGAGCGCGACCCGCAATGCCAGACCGCGCTCGACTTCGCGGTGCTCTCGGCGGCGACGTTCAAGGCGGCCAGGACACTCGCGCGTGACGACGTGACGAGCTTCATCCGGCGGCCGTTCGTCTACGGGGAGCCGACCGAGGTCGACGACGAGCAACCCGTCGAGGGCGGCTACCAGCAGGCGATCGGCGAGCTCGTGACCTGCACCCGCTGCGTCGGCACGTGGGCCGCGGCGGGGCTCGCGTCCGCGCAGATCCTGGCGCCGCGCTTCGGGCGGCTGCTGACGTGGTCGCTGGGCGCGGCCGCTGCGAACGACTTCCTCCAGGCCGGGCTTCGCGGCGCTCACCGAGAAGGCGAACGAGCTGCGCTAGGCGGTCGCCGGCTCGAGCCTGCGCCGCCCGAGCTCGCGCGCGGCGGCGAAGGCGACCACCGCCATGGAGACGGTTTGCACCGCCGCGAAGCCGATCAGCACCGGCGTCGTCCCATATGCGTCGAGGAGAGGACCCGTCACGAACAGCGCGAGCGGATTCACTACCGCCCAGCCGACCATCTGGGTCGTGAACACGTTCGGCCGCAGCGGCGGCGGGACGCGCAGGGTCGTGATCGCGTGCAGGCTCGGGTTGACGAGCCCGTTCGCGACCCCGGAGGCAACGATCAGCGCGGAGAGCGCGACCGCCGGGAGCGGGAGCCAGAGCAGCCAGAGCGGCGCCGCCTGCCCCAGCGCGCACACCGAGATCACGGCGAGCCCCTCGAAACGGCGCGTGAGGAAGCGGAACGAGATCCCGTTGCCGATCACCGCGCCGATGCCGAACGACGCGACCAGCGCGCCCGCGATCAGGGGCTTGTGCCCGAACCGCGCCAGGACGAGCACCGGAACGGTGATGAAGAAGGCCGTCCACGCCGCGTCGCCCACCGCGAAGGTCGGCCACCAGACCCGGAGTAGCCGGTCGCGCGCGATGAAGCGGAAGCCCGCGCGCAGGCTGCGGTGCTCGGCTTCCTGCACGACCGGCGGCCGGTGCGGCACGAAGCCGGCGACCAAAGCGAGTGAGACTACGTAGGTCGCGGCATCGACCAGGAGAACCGAGGTCGCTCCGATCAGGCCGATCAGCACCCCCGCGAGCGCGGGCCCTACGAGCAAAGTCGTCCGTGTCGCCGCCTGGAAGAGGGCGTTCGCCTCGGTGACCTGCTGCTCGTCCTCGCCGAGCAGCTCGGGCACGATCACCTTCTGCGCCGCGAAGGTGGGCGCGGTCAGCGCCCCGAGCGCGAACGCGACGGCGAGCAGGACCGGGAATGAGAGGCCGCCCGTCCAGTGCAACACCGGGATCACGGTCATCAGCGGCGCTCGCACGCCGTCGCAGAACATCATCGTGCGGCGCGCACCGATCCGGCCGAGCAGCCGGCCGCCCGGGAGGCCGAGCAGCGCAAGCCCGATCACCTCGGCCGCGACAACGTAGGTCGCCTGCGTGGCGGAGTGGGTCGTGACGAGCACGAACCACGGCAGCGCAAGCCAGGTCATCTGCGCGCCCGTGGTCGAGATCACCTCGGCCGCGAGCAGCGCGACCAGCGGGCGCTGGCCGAGGAGCGCCCTTCGGCTCACGCACGCACCACCTGGATGTCGCCGCTCATCGCCGTGACTTGCAGCTCGACCAGCGGGCCGTCGTCGCCGGGCACGTCCTCGCCGACCTCGAGCTCGGACGAGACCTCGCCGCTCATCGAGCGGGCATCGACCCAGAGTCGGGAGCCTCGCTTGATCCCGACGCGGATGTCACCGGAAGCCGAAGAGAGGTCGATCTTTCCCTCCACCACACTGCCGACCTGCTGGTCGCCGGAGGCCGTGCGCACGTTGACCCCGGCTGCGGTCTCACCCAGCTCGACGTCGCCCGACGCGCTGTCGACGCGGGCCTCACCAGCGACGTTTGCCACCTCGAGGTCGCCGCTCGCGAGCTTGGCCTCGAGCGAGCCGACCGCGTCCAGCTGCACATCGCCGGACGCGCTCTTGACCTCGGCATCGCCCAGGCGGCCACGCGCGCGGACGTCGCCGGAAGCGGTCTTCGCTTGCAGCGCGGAGCCTTCGGGCACCTGCAAGCGCAGGCGAACCTCGGCATGCGGGTGGTCGACCTTTACGACCAGCTCGTCGCCGCGCAGCTCGACGCGCGCCTCCTCGACGGCGGCCTCGCTGCCTCGCACCAGCTCGAGCTCGACGACCGCTTCCGCGACCGGCGCGGCGTCGAGCTCGATCTCCCCCGAGGGCAGCGAGAGGTCGAGCCGCAGCGGGCCCGACGCGGCGAACGTCTCGCGCCTCATCGCTTCCGCCTCCGCGGGCGCGGCGGCCGCTGGTCGATCTTGACTTCGAGGTGCCCAAACGGGCCTGTGAAGAACGTCATCGGAACTCCTCTCTTAGCTCTTGCCGAAACCGGTCAGGCGACTGCCCGACTGGCGCCGTGGCGGGCTGGACACGCTTCGTGCGAGGGCTCGGACGAGCCACGCGTTGACCGAGACGCCCTCACGGGCGGCCGCGGCCTCGATGCTCCCCTTCAGCTGCTCGGGCAGGCGCAGGGTGATCCGGGAGCTGAGCCCGTCCTCCACTGCGGGTGTCGCGGGAGCCTCGGGAGACTCGACGTAGACGAGGCTCGGCTCCTGCCCGGCCAGGCGGACTTCGACGTGCCCCGCCGGGAGCTGGCTCGAGAGCTCGAGCGCGGCCTCCGAGAGCACGTCCAGGAAGCGGAGCCCTGCGGCGGAGCGAAGCGCCCCGCTCAGACGCGCGGCTGCGGCCTGCGACTCCTCGTCGCCGATCGCGGCGAGCGACGCAAGCTCGGCCTCCAGCGCATCGATGAAGCGTTCCAGTTGCACGGTGACGTCATTATGACATCACTGCGGCGTCTGTCAAGTGTCACCTTGATGCGTAGAGCTGCGAACGGTAGCCACGGCGGTACAGAACCTTGAGATGCTCGACCCGCTTGACGTAGTGCCGGGTCTCCGCGAAGGCGATCCCCTTCCCCTCGGCGCGCCAGTGATCGACGTTGTCCTGCCCCGCGTTGTAGGCGGCGAGAGCGGCGCGCTCGTCGTGGTACTTGTCGAGCAGGTGCCGCAGGTACCAGGAGCCGTAGCGGACGTTGATCTCGGGGTCGTCGAGGTCGGAGACGCGGAACTGGGAGCCCCCCGTGTGGACGGCGATCCCCTTCGCGGTGTCGGGAAGCAGCTGCATCAGCCCGATCGCGCCCGAGCTCGAGCGCGCGTTCGCGCGGAACTTGCTCTCCTGGTAGATCACGCCCGCCAGCAGCGCCGGGTCGAGCCGGTAGTTGCGCGCATGGCCGCGCACGATCGCGTCGTAGTGGAGCGGGTAGCGGATCCGCACGTACCACCCGGGCTCGGTCGAGTTGACGTATGCGAGCCCCCCGCCGAGGGCGGCGCCGAGCACCAGGACGGCGAGAAGCTTCTTCATCCCCCTTCCGCGGTCAGCTCCTCCATCACCTCGCCGACGAACGCGTCCAGATCCTCGATCGAGCCGTCGTTGACGTACGCGAAGTCCGCCTGAGCAACCTTGACCGTGTCCGGGAGCAGCCGCTGCTCGCGCTCTTCCGCGTCGACCTCCGTGCGGCCGGCCCGAACCTTCGGCGGGGCCGTCACGACGACGACCGCGTCGAAGCGGTCCTGGCCGCCAACCTCGTAGAGCAGCGGCACCTCGGTCGCCGTCAGCGGCGGTGGGTTCGGCAGGGCCGCGAGCTGCTCGCGCCACTCCAGGTACTCCTGCACGACCAGCGGATGGAGCAGGGACTCGAGCCAGTCGAGCGCCTCGCGGTCGGCGAAGACGATCTCCGCGATCGCCGAGCGGTCGATTTGCCCGGCCTCGTCGAGAATCCCGTCGCCGAAGCGCTCGACGAGCGTCTTCCCCACCACCGGGTCCTCGCGCAGCAGCCGATGGACGATCTCGTCGCTGGAGACGGTGGCCGCGCCGTGGCGTCTGAACGAGGCGAGCGCCTCGCTCTTCCCGGCTCCGATGCCGCCGGTGATGGCGACGGCGATCGGTCTGCCCAAGGCTAGTCGGGAGGCGCGGGAGGCGCGCCCTCGGAGTCGCCCGGGCCCTGCTCCTCAGGCGAGGCTCGGTCGGCCTCGATGCTCGCGTCCAGCTGCTCCTCCGCCTCCGCCACTTCCTCAGCCGGCACCTGCTCTGCGGGAGCCTCGTCTGCGGCGGGAGCCTCGTCCTGCGGCTCTGTAGCCGGGGCCTCGGGAGCCTCCTCCGCCTCGGCCTGCGGCTCCGGCGCACCCTCGGGGAAGACCTCCTCCGAGAGACCGAGGTTGGGCGTGCCCTCGACGGCTTCCGCGTCGTCGGCATGCTCCGTCACGCCACCGCCTTCGACTCGCTTCAGCGAGAGCGAGAGGCGCCGCCGCTCGGCATCCACCTCGATGATCCTCGCCTTGACGAGATCGCCCTGCGAGACGACCTCGCGTGGGTTCTCGACGTGGTGCTGCGCCAGTTCCGAGATGTGAACGAGCCCCTCGACCCCGGGCATGATCTCGACGAAGGCGCCGAACGTGACGACCTTCGTGACCTTGCCCTCGACCTCGTCGGCCTCGTGGTAGGTCTCGAGCACCTGCTGCCACGGGTCGGACTGCGTCTGCTTGAGCCCGAGCGAGATGCGCTGCCGCTCGCGGTCGATGTCGAGCACCTTGACCTTCACGTCCTGGCCGATCTCGAGCACCTCGGACGGATGGTTGACGTGGCTCCAGGAGAGCTCGGAGATGTGGATCAGGCCGTCCATGCCGTCCAGGTCGACGAAGGCGCCGAAATCGACGATGTTGGAGATCTGCCCGTCGACGACGTCGCCCGGGTTGAGCCGGTCGAGAATCGCCTGGCGCATCTCCTTGCGCTCGTCCTCGAGGACGGCGCGGCGCGAGAGCACGACGTTGTTGCGCGAGCGGTTGAGCTCGATCACCTTGCAGCGGAGCTCCTGCCCGAGGAACTCGTCCAGGTCCTGCACGCGGCGGATGTCCACCAGCGAGGCCGGCAGGAAGCCGCGCACGCCGAGGTCGAGGATCAGGCCGCCCTTGACGACCTCGATCACCCTGCCGTCGACCGGCTCGCCCGATTCGGCCGCGCGCTCGATCGCCTTCCAGGCCATCTCGAAGCGCGCGCGCTTCTTCGACAGGATCAGCCGGCCCTCGGCGTCCTCCTTGGTGAGCACGAGCGCGTCGATCTCGTCACCGAGGCTGACCTCGTCTGCTGGATTGACGGAGCGCCGGATAGACAGCTCCGCGACGGGGATCACGCCCTCCGACTTGTAGCCGATGTCCACGAGCACTTCGTCCTTGTCCACGCGCACGACGGTGCCGTGCACGACCTCGCCCTCGTTGATCGTCGGGAAGGTCGCGTCGTAGTCCGGAACGCGCTCGCCGTCCTCCGTCGTCGTCCAGACGCCGGCCTCGTCGAGCTGCTCGCTTGGTCTGTCCACGGTTTCGCTGGCCATCAGAAGGCGGTCAGTATAGCCACGAAGCCTTTATTTCCCTGACGCGTGACGCGCGCGCTCAAGCCCTCAGCGTTTAGCGTCGTTCCAGTCGTCGCCGGTGCCGATGTCGACGCCGAGGGGCGGGTCGAGCGGGAAGGCGTTGGCCATCTCCTCGCGCACGAGGTCCTTGACCGCCGAGGTCTCCGCGTCGGGAACTTCGAGCAGGAGCTCGTCGTGCACCTGGAGCACGAGGCGCGCAGAGCGCCCTTCGTCGCGCAGGCGCCGGTGGATCGCGACCATCGCCTTCTTGATCACGTCGGCCGCGGTGCCCTGCATGACCGAGTTGACGGCGAGCCGCTCGCCGAGGGAGCGCGTCTGGCGGTTCGACGCCCGGATCTCGGGCACCGGGCGCCGACGGCCGAAGAGCGTCGTCACGTAGCCGTCACGGGCGGCCTGCTCGATCGTGCGCTGGATGAAGTCCTGGACGTGCGGGAACCGGGCGAGGTAGGCGTCGATGTACGTCTGCGCCTCCTCGCGCGGGATCTCGAGGTTCTCCGACAGCCCGAAGGCGGAGATGCCGTAGATGATCCCGAAGTTGACCATCTTGGCGACGTTGCGCTCGTCCTTCGTCAGCGTGGCCGGGTCCTTGCCGAGCACCTCGGCCGCGGTTGCGGTGTGGATGTCTTCCCCGCGCTCGAAGGCCTCCTTCAGCTTGGGCTCGCCGGAGACGTGGGCGAGGATGCGCAGCTCGACCTGCGAGTAGTCCGCCGAAAGCAGCTTGTGGCCCGCCTCCGCGACGAAGGCGGAGCGGATCTCGCGACCGAGCTCGGTGCGGATCGGGATCGCCTGCAGGTTGGGGCTCGTGGTCGAGAGCCGGCCGGTGGCGGCGACGGTCTGGTTGAAGGTCGTGTGCAGCCGGCCGTCCTCACCGATCAGCGTCGGCAGGGGGCCGAGGTAGGTGTTGAGCAGCTTCGAGTACTCGCGCCACTCCTCGATCACCGCGACGATCTCGTGCTCGGAGCGGATCGAGCGCAGCACCCGCGTGTCCGTCGAGTAGCCGGTCTTGCCTTTGCGGCCGGGCGTGAGGCCGAGCGTCTCGAAGAGGATCTTCGCCACCTGCTGGGTCGAGCCGAGCATGAACTCCTCGCCCGCCAGCTCGTAGGCCTTCGCCTCGAGCTCCTCGACCTGGTCGGCCAGGCGGGCGGTGATCTCGCCCATGCGGTAGGTGTCGACTTTGACGCCGGCGGCCTCCATCGCGGCGAGCACCTCGGTCAACGGGAGCTCGATCTCGCGGTAGAGCGGCTCGGCGCCGCGCTCCCGGACGCGCTCGAGCAAGGGCTCGCGGAGGCGCAGGGCCGCCGCCGCGTGGCGCACGAGCGCAGCCGTCTCCTCCTCCGCCTCGGGGACCGGCTGCAGCTCGACCCCGTACTCCGCCGCGAGGTCGTCGAGCTCGTAGTCGGCCCGGCCCGGCTCGATCAGGTACGCGAGGATCATCGTGTCGTCGACGGCGTCGACGCGAAGCGACTTCGCATCGTGGGCGATCAGCTCACCCTCGACCCGCGGCGGGCGCGGCGAGACGACGACCTCGCCTCCGGCGGCTGCGGCAATGCGCCCATTGTCACCCGAGACTGCAACGGGACCGTCGCCAAGTAACAGACTGTTACTTGGCTCTTCGCGCCAGGGGACCTCGACGCCCGTCGGCGTGAGCGCGGCCGCCGGCAGCGCCTCGTCGAGCTCGTCGACGCGGTTCAGGAGGTTGCGGAACTCGAAGCGCCTGAACATCTCCTTGAGCTTCGAGCGGTCGGGCGGCGAGAGCACGAGCTCCGCGGGATCGCAGTCGAGCTCGAGGTCGCGGCGCATCGTCGCGAGCGCCTTCGCCGCCAGCGCCTGCTCGGCGTGCTCGCGGATCGCCTTGGAGCGAGCGGGCGTCAGCTCGTCCACGTGCTCGAGCACCGACTCCAGCGAGCCGTACTGGGCGATCAGCTGGCCGGCTGTCTTGTCGCCGATCCCCGGAACCCCGGGGATGTTGTCGGAGGTGTCGCCCTTGAGCCCGATGAAGTCCGGCACCTGCTCGGGCTTGATCCCGAGCCGGAGCTCGACACGCTCCGGCGTGTACACGTGCACGTCGGAGACCCCGCGCGGCGTCATCATCAGCGCGACGTTGTCGCTCACGAGCTGGAAGGCGTCCCGGTCGGTGGAGACCACGGTCGTCTTCACGCCCGCCTCGTCGGCGCGATGGGCCAACGTCGCGATCACGTCGTCCGCCTCCCAGCCCTCGAACTCGAGGTTGCGGTACCCGAAAGCCTCGACGATCGGCCTGAAGTACGGGAACTGCTCGCGCAGCAGGTCCGGCATCGGCTTGCGCTCGCTCTTGTAGGTCTCGAGCGCCTCGTGACGGTGGACCGGCCGCGTGTCCCAGGCGACCGCGACGCCCTTCGGCTTGTAGTCGGCGAGGAGCTTGAAGAGCATGTTGGCGAAGCCGAGCAGCGCGTTGGTGGAAAAGCCCTCGCTGGTCGCGAGCTCCTCGGGCAACGCGTAGAAGGCCCGGTAGGCGAGGTTGTTGCCGTCCACCAGGAACAGCTCGGAGTCGCGCGCCGGCGCGTCGTCGAGCTGGAGCTCGTCTCCAGTGAGCGTCTTCGGAGACATCTCTGCGAGTCTACGTCCCGTGGCCAGGCCCGAGGTCGTCCCCTTTTCCGACGCGCATCTCGACGATGCCGCGAGGCTGCTCGCGGCCCGTCACGCCCACCACCGCGAGGCCGAGCCGGCCCTGCCGGAGCGCTATGAAGACCCCGGCGCCGCACGCGAAGAGGTCGAGGCGGCCTGGCGCTCGGAGGGCGCTTCCGGCACCGCGGGGCTGCGCGACGGACGAGTCGTGGGCTATCTGATCGGCACGCCGCGCGACGTCGAGGTCTGGGGCGAGAACGTCTGGGTCGAGCTCGCGGGGCACGCGGTCGAGGAGCCCGAGGACCTCCGCGATCTCTACGGCGGAGCGGCTGCCCGCTGGGTCGAGGAGGGACGGACGCGCCAGTACGCACTCGTTCCGGCGAACGACCCGGGCCTCGTGGACGCCTGGTTCCGACTCGGCTTCGGCCAGCAGCACGCGCACGGCATCCAGGAAGTCGCGCCTCGCGAGACCGCGCTGCCGCCGGGGGTCGAGATCCGCGAGCCGCGCGCAGAGAAGATCGAGGAGTTGATCGACGTCGGCCTCGCGTTGCCGACCCATCAGACCCAGTCTCCGGTCTTCTCCACCATCGGGCCGCCCTCGCGCGAGGATGAGCGGGAAGAGTGGGTCAAGACGATGGCCGACGACGAGGAGCACGTGCTGGTCGCCTACCAGCACGACAAGCCCGTCGCGGTCTGGTCGGTGATGCCGCTCGAGGTCTCGAGCCAGCACCGCGGTGTGGGCCGGCCCGAGCGTGCGGCCTTTCTCGGGTTCGCCGTCGACCCTGCCGGAGCTCCGCGGCTCCGGCCTTGGGCTCGCGCTCACCGACGCGTCCTTCAACTGGGCCGCTGAGAACGGCTACGAGGTGATGGTGACCGACTGGCGCGTGACGAACCTGCTCTCGTCGCGCTTCTGGCCGAAGCGAGGCTTTCGCCCGGTGTTCCTGCGCCTCTATCGCTCGATTCCGTAGGGCTTCGTGCAGCAGCTTCCACTGCTCTTCGGCACCCGGGTCGTGATCGTCGACGCGCCCGACGACGCGCTGATCCTCCGGCCGCCGCCGCCGGGCGAGCAGGTCGCCGACGTGCGCGCAGCGATCCGCGACGCGTTCCGATTCCCGCTCGCGGGTGATCCGCTGGAGGCACTCGTCACGCGCGGTGGCCGTGCGACGATCGTGGTCGAGCCGCCGACCCTGCCGATCCCTGGGGCACTGCACGACCCGCGGCAGGTCGCCCTCGCAGCCGCCTCGGCAGAGCTCGAGCGGGCGGGCGTGCCGATGGAGCGCCAGACCCTCCTGGTCGCCACGGGGCTAACGCGCAGGCCCAACCACCGTGAGCTGGAAGGCCTCGGCGTCGTCTCGCCCGGCTTCGCCCGACGGTTCCGCGGCAAGGTCGAGATCCACGACGCGGAAGATCCGGACCTGGTCGACTTGGAAGTGGCGGGCAACGTGCCGGTGAGGGCCAACCGCGCCCTCTTCGACACCGACCTCGTTCTGACCGTGAGCGCCGCGGAGACCGTTCTCCACGGCGGCCCGGCGACGCTGCTCGGCGCGACGGGCCCCGAGGCGCTGCGGGCGGCCGGGGCGTACTCCCTGGTCGAGACCGGCGCCTCCCAGGGGTGGCGGCTGGGCGTCCAGCTCGAGCGCCGCCTCTCCGACCGCGTGCCGGTGATCGGCGGATCCCTCATGCTCAACCAGCCGCGCCTGGGCGGCGCGGCCCATGGCTACCCGTTCGAGCCGGAGGCGACCGAGCGGATCGCCCGTTCCCCGCTTCGCCGGGGCTTCGCCCTCCTGCCCGGCTTCGCGCGCGACCGGATGATGAAGTCCATCCGGTGCGAGCTCACGGCCGCGGCGGCCTACGCGGGCCCGCCGTCGGTTGCCCATGCCGAGGCGCTGCTGCGCGCCGTCGAATCGCGCTCGGCTACGCTCGACGCTCCGCTCGACGCGATCGTGATCGGGATCCCGCGCACGACGCCCCACCTTCCGCGCGAGCGGCCGAACCCGCTGCTGGCGACCTACCTCGGCCTGGGGCTCGCGCTCCGGCTCTGGCGCGACTCGTTCCCGCTCGTCGACGGGGGCACGGTGATCCTCCTGCACCGGTTTCACCGCCACTTCGCGCACCCCACACAGCAGCCGTACCGGGCGATCTTCCACGCCCTACGGGCCTCAGGATCCAGGGAACCGGACGAGCTGGCACAGGCCGAACGCGCGGCCGCAACCGACGAGCGGGGGCTCGCCGCCTACCGCGCCGGCCGCTCCTGCCATCCAGTCTTGCCGTTCGCAGACTGGGCCGGCTGTGCCCCGACGCTCGGGCGGGTCGGGACAGTCATCGTCGCCGGCTGCCGAGATGCGGTCGCCGCCCGCCAGCTCGGCTTCGTCCCGGCACGAGGCGTCCCCGCCGCGCTCGAGATGGTGCAGGGAAACCACGGCCCCGACGCGCGCGTCGGCTACCTCCTGTCGCCGCCTTACTTTCCGCTGCGCGTGACTCAGTAGGCCGGCGGCAGCTTAGGTCTCGCCGAGGTACGTCTTGCGAACCTGCTCGTTCTCGCGCAGGTTCTTGGCGTCGTCCGCGAGCGCGACGTGGCCGGTCTCGAGCACGTAGCCGCGCTGCGCCGCGTCAAGCGCCATGAGCGCGTTCTGCTCGACCAGCAGGATCGTCGTTCCCTGGTCGTTGATCTCCCGGATGATCTCGAAGATCTTCTCGACGAAGATCGGCGCAAGGCCCATCGACGGCTCGTCGAGCATCAGCAGCTGCGGCCTGGCCATCAAGCGCGCGTCCGATCGCGCACATCTGCTGCTCGCCGCCCGACATCGTTCCGGCCTTCTGGTGCTTCCGCTCGGCGAGGCGCGGAAAGAGCCCGTAGACGCGGTCGAGGTCCTCGCGGATCCCGGCTCGGTCCTTGCGCTGGAAGGCGCCCATCTCGAGGTTCTCGACGACCGACATGTGCGGGAACAGGCGCCGCCCCTCCGGCGACTGCGAGATGCCCATGCCGACGATCTCGTGCGGCGGGCGGCGCGTGATGTTCTTGCCCTTGAACGTGATCGAGCCCTCGCGCGGCTGGTTGAGCCCGTTGATCGAGCGCAGCGTCGTCGACTTGCCGGCTCCGTTCGCGCCGATCAGGGTCACGATCTCGCCCTCGCGCACCTCGATCGAGATCCCCTTGAGCGCCTCGATCGAGCCGTAGAACGTGTGGACGTCCTCGACCTTGAGGATGACCTCGCCCGTGGTGGTTGCGGGCGTGCTCAATGCGTTGCCGCCTTCCCGAGGTAGGCCTCGATCACGCGCTCGTCGGTCTGGATCTCTCTGGGCGTGCCCTCGGCGATCTTCTCACCGTAGTCGAGCACGGTCACGCGCTCCGAGATCCCCATCACGACCTTCATGTCGTGCTCGATCAGCAGGATCGCGAGCGGCCGCTGCTCGCGCAGCCTGGCTACGAAATCCATGAAGGTCACGGTCTCCTGCGGGTTCATCCCGGCGGTCGGCTCGTCTAGGAGGAGGAGCTTGGGCTCCGTCGCGAGCGCGCGAGCCACCTCGAGCCGCCGCTGATCACCGTAGGCGAGGCTCTCCGCCAGCTCCTCGTCGACACGGCGCAACCCGGCGAACTCCAGCAGCTCGCGCGCCTTCACGCGTGCCTCGCGCTCCTCGCGACGCACCCGCGGGAGGCCGAGGACGGAGCCGACGATGCCGCCCTTCAGGCGCGCGTGCATCCCGACGAGCACGTTCTCGATGCGCGGTCATCTGCGGAAAGAGGCGGATGTTCTGGAAGGTGCGGCCGACGCCGAGCTTGGTGATCGCGTGCGGGGGCTTGTCGGTCACGTCGTGGCCGTCGAAGGTGATCGTGCCGGAGGTCGCCCGGTAGAGGCCGGTGAGCATGTTGAAGAAGGTCGTCTTGCCGGCGCCGTTGGGGCCGATCAGGCTCACGAGCGACCGCTCCGGAATCGTGAACTCGAGGTCGTTGACCGCAATCAGGCCGCCGAACTCCTTCCGCACGTCGTCGGCGACGAGCAGGTTGCCGCTGGGTGTGGTCGCGGGCTCGCTCATCCTCTTGGGATGGGCCCTCCCGGCGACCCCCGCTCGCCTGCTCCGTGCTCGTCGGCGCCGCGCATCTCGTAGATCCCGTCGTCGAGCGTGCCGTGCCCGCCTTCCTCGAGCTCTCGCTTGCGCCGCCGCTCGGGGATCAGGCCCTGGGGACGGAACATCATCATCAGCACGATCACCACGCCGTAGATCCCGAACTGGTACTTCGCCACCTCGATGTTGTGGTTGCTCGGGAAGACGTTGTCGTTCAGCCAGGTGCCGATGTTGGCGAGCCCCTCGACGTTGAGCCACGAGAGGATCACCCCGGCGACGACGACTCCCCAGATCGAGCCCATCCCGCCGAGGATCACCATGCAGAGCAGGAAGACCGAGATGTTGAAGTTGAACTGGCTCGGGAAAGCGCCCGCGTTGAAGCTGGCGATGTACGCGCCGGCCACCCCGCCGAAGAACGCGCCGATCGCGTAGGCCCAGGTCTTCGTCCGCATCAGCGGGATGCCCATCGCGCCGGCGGCGGTCTCGTCCTCGCGGATCGCGATCCAGGCGCGGCCCGAGGCGGGAGTCGCGCAGGCGGATGCAGCAGAAGATCGTCAGGAGCAGGATGACGAGGCCGGTCCAGAAGAACAGCCGGTCGGCGTTGAACGACTGCTGGTAGGCTCGCCGGGAGCCCGAGCGAGGTGTGCAGCGAGTTGCCGAACCCGGGCGAGTCGATCGGGCTGATGCCGAAGGTGCCGTGCGTGAGGTCGAAGCCGTGCAGGCTGTCGGCGTTGCGCACGAACTGCGGGATGATCTCGCCGAAGCCGAGCGTCACGATCGCGAGGTAGTCGCCGCGCAGGCGCAGCGTCGGCAGGCCGATCAGGATCCCGCCCAGCGCGGTCAGCGACGCCGCACAGGATCAGCACGAGCCAGATCGAGATGTGGATGCCGCGCGCGTCGTGGGTGATCCCGACCGACCCGAAATGGAACTTGACCTGCTGGAACTGGCCCGAAGCGAGCCAGCCCCCGGTGTAGGCGCCGATCGCGTAGAAGGCGACGTAGCCGAGATCGAGCAGCCCGCAGTAGCCGACGACCACGTTGAGCCCGACCGCCATCGTCGTGAAGATCAGGATCGTGACGGCGGAGCGCACCGACGGGAACGAGTAGATCAGCGGCACGTTCCCCGACGGCAGGCTCGCGAGGTAGAACGGGTAGGTCGCCGCGATCGCCAGCAGGGCGACCACCGGCGTGAAGGTCCGCACGGGCCGGGGCAGCCGGCGCCACTGGCCGCCGACGGCGTCGAGGCCGCTGGCGCGGACGGCCCGGTCGCGGTAGCCCCGGACAGACGTGCGCGCGCGGTCGCGGCGGCGGGGCACTACCCGCCCTCCGGCGTGCGTTCGCCCAGGAGCCCCTCGGGCCGGAACACGAGGATGGCGATCAGGAGCCCGAAGACGATCGAACGGGTCCAGTCGCTACCGGGCGCGAACCAGGTGAGACCTTCGTTGAAGGCCTGAATCAGACCGATCAGCACCGCGCCCAGCACCGCGCCGGTGAGGTTGCCGATGCCGCCGAGCACCGCGGCGGTGAACGCGATCAGGCCGAGCTCGAAGCCGGTGTCGTAGCGGATGTTGAACTCGACGAGGAAGAGCACCGCGCCGATCCCCGCGAGCCCGCCCGCGAGCAGGAACGTGAAGGAGATCGTCCGGTTGACGTTGATCCCCATCATCGCCGAGGCCTCGGTGTCCTGCGAGGTCGCGCGCATCGCCTTGCCCTGGCGCGAGTTCTTGACGAGCCAGCTCAGCACCAGGAGCACGGGGACGGTCACGAGGATCACGAAGAACGCCTGCCAGTTGTAGTGGACTCCGCCGATCGAGAACACGTTGTGATCCGAGATCAGCGGCGGCACGCTGCGGAAGTTCACGTCGAAGACCGCAAGCGAGATGTTCTGCACGATGAACGACATCCCGACGGCGGTGATCAGCACGGCCAGGCGCGGCGCCGAGCGGAGCCGGCGGTAGGCGACGAGCTCGATCGTCGCGTTGACCACCGCTCCGAAGATCATCGCGATCAAGAAGACCGCCGCCAGCCCGCCGAGGATCACGAGCGCGCCAGAGTTCTCGTCGAGGTGGAAGCGGTTGGCGATCAGCGAGCTTGCAAAGAGGCCGGTGAGCGCGAACACGTCGCCGTGGGCGAAGTTGATCAGCTGCAGGATCCCGTAGACGAGCGTGTAGCCGAGCGCGACCAGCGCGTAGACCGATCCGTTCGTCAGCCCGATCAGGAAGACGTTGCCGAAGTCCGTCGGGGTCTTGTAGAGATTCACCGCCAGCCAGGCGAGCAGCAGGGCGACGAAGAAAAGGCCGACGATCGAGAGCACCGCAGGACGCTTCCTGCTTCGGTGCGAGGTCCGTGGCGAGGGTTGCTCGGTACGGGCTTCGACAGCGATTCGGGATTCTAGAACGACGAGGGAGGGCGTTTCAGCCCTCCCTCGTCGATCGCGTTGTCTCTGGTGCGACTAGCCTGCGGCCTCCTTCCGCGCCGCCGCGACGAGCGCGGGCTCCGGCGCGGTCGTCAGGAGCGTGTTCAGCTTGTTCGTCCCCTTGTAGATCGTGAAGAGGACCGCTGCTCCCTTCGCTCCGGAGAGATCGCCGTTCTCGTTGAACTGGAAGTCACCGATCAGGCCGTTCGTGACCTTGGTCGCGTAGACGTTGGTCAGAACGTCCGCGCGGGTCCCATCCGATGTCCCGATCGCGTTCAGCAGCACCTGACCGGCCTGCGCGCCGAGGATCGCGTACGGGTCGACCGGCTTCCCGTTGAGGGTTGCCTTGAAGCCGTTGATGAACGTCAGCGCGGCTCCCTTGTACTTGTCGATGCCGACGCCCGCGACGCTGAAGTACGCGTCCTTGGCGTTCGGCGTTCCACCCTGCGAGCGGTCGAAGACCGCGTCGGTGGTGAAGCCGTCCGGCAGCATCAGCTTCACGGCGCCGTTGTTCGGCCCGAGGATGGCGACCTTGTCGTTGATCAGCTGGCCGCTGTTCTCGTCGATCAGGCCGCCGATGAAGATCGCGTCCGGGTTCTGCCCCTTGATCTTCGTGAACGTCGCCCGGAAGTTTGCCGACTTCGGGTCGTAGGCTGCGAAGCCCGTGACCGTCATCCCTGCAGCCTTGGCAGCGCCTGCGAAGTTCTTCGCGACGCCGAGGCCGTAGGCCTCCTTGTCGTTCAGAACCGATACGCGCTTGACGCCCTGGCTGGCCAGGAACTTCGCGTCGACAGCACCCTGGTTCGGGTCGCTCGGCGCGACGCGCGCGTAGTTTCGCTTGCCGCTCGGGTAGTACTTCTCCGGCTCGTCACCCGCGCACGGCTCGGTCAGGCAGCCGTACGTGTTGGCCGGCGAGAGCAGCGTCAGTCCGCCGCCCGGAGCTCCGTTCAGCACCGGGATCTCGATCGCGGCGCAGCCCGAGTTGAACGTGCCGACGACGCCGAGCAGCTTGCTGTTCTGCGCGTAGGCGTGGGCGTTCGCGCTGCACTTGTCCGGATCCCACTTCCCGAGCTGGGCCGTCGAGTCGTCGCAGGCCTGGAAGCCGATGTTGTACTTGCCGGCCTTCCACTTCTGCAGGCCGAGCTGGTACTTGATCGCGCCCACCATCTGCAGCGTCTGCGTGCGCGAGCCACCCTGCATCGGCAGGTCGGTGGCGATCAGGTAGTCGGGGCTCCCCGAACCTTCGTACGTGAGCGGGCCGCACGACGAGGCCGGCAGAGCCTTCACGCTGCCGCCGCCACCGCCGCCGCCACTGCTGCTGCTCTTGCTGTCGCCACCACAGCCGGCCGCGATGAGGGCCAGCGCGCCGACGGCGGCAAGGAGCACACCAATCGTTGCTCGTTTCTTCACACTTCCTCCTCCGTCGCCGTTGTCTCGTCGTTGCGAAAAACCCCCCGGCCCGAGGCCGAGCACGGCTTCCGTGGGCGCAAGTATCGAGGACAACGGCCGGCAAGAGCAAATCGGAAGCGCCGCTAGTCTTCGTCCGAAGCCGAAGTGGCGGAATTGGCAGACGCGCTGGACTCAAAATCCAGTGGAGACTAACGTTCCGTGTGGGTTCGACTCCCACCTTCGGCATCGCGACCGATCCGGGGAAAGATGTAGGGGTGAAGGTCGGAGTGCTCACCGGCGGGGGCGACTGCCCCGGCCTCAACGCTGTGATTCGCGCCGTGGCGAGGCGCTCGTTCTCGCGCGGGAGCGAAGTCGTCGGCGTGCGCGAGGGGTGGCGCGGTTTGATCGAGGGCAAGTTCGAGCCGCTCGGGCCGCGCGAGGTCTCAGGGCTCCTGCCGCGCGGCGGAACCGTGCTCGGCACCTCGCGCACGAACCCGTACAAGGTCGACGGGGTGGACGCCGTGTTGGAGAACTTCCGGGGCGAGGGCCTCGACGCGCTCGTGGCGATCGGCGGCGAGGACACCCTGGGGGTCGCAACGCGCCTGCACGCCGAGCACGACTTCCCCGTCGTCGGCGTGCCGAAGACGATCGACAACGACCTCTCGGCGACCGACTACACCTTCGGCTTCGACACGGCGGTCTTCATCTGCACCGAGGCGATCGACCGGCTGCACACGACCGCCGAGTCGCACAACCGCGTGATGGTGGTCGAGGTGATGGGCAGGCACACCGGCTGGATCGCGGTCATGAGCGGAATCGCGGGCGGCGCGGACGTGATCCTGATTCCGGAGTTCCCGGTCAGCATCGACGACGCCTGCAAGGAGATCCGCAGCCGGCACGATCGCGGCAAGGACTTCTCGATCGTCGTCGTCTCCGAGGGTTACGAGCTCGAGGGCCTCGACGAGCAGGGTGACGTGGACGAGTTCGGACACACGCGGCTCTCGCAGCGCGGCGTCGGCGACGCGCTCGCTCGGGAGATCGAGTCCCGCACGGGCTTCGAGACCCGCGTGACCGTGCTCGGGCACGTGCAGCGCGGCGGCTCCCCCACTCCGCGCGACCGCGTGCTCGCCACCCGCTACGGGCTCAAGGCGGCCGACCTCGTCCACGACGGCGGCTTCGGCCGGATGGCGGCGCTTCAGGGAGACAGGATCGTCGATGTCTCGCTCGCGGAGGCGACCGCGGAGCTGAAGACCGTGCCGCGCGAGTGGTACGAGGTCGCTCGCGCCTTCTTCGGCTAGAGGCGCCGCTTGCGGTGCCGTCTCAGGACGCGCGGGCTTTGCCCGTGCGTCCGTCGGAACTGAGCGGTCGACCCAATTGGAGATCGGCGGGACGGCCCTATAAGCGGTACACGGCGACCCAGGGGCCGTTGAGGCCGTCTTCCTTCACGTAGTAGAGCCGCTTGGTGAGCGTGGCCAGCTTCTCGTAGAAGGCGGTTTCGTTCGGATAATCCTTTCGCGCGGCCAGGACGCGGTCGGCGACCGCCCCGGTGACGATCGCGTAGCGCACTCCGGCGTTGCGGAGCCGGGTCAAGTCGCGATTCGGGTCGGCCCGCTTCTCCTCGGGCAGCGGCAGCCGGAGCTTGAGCACGCGGAAACGCTCGAACGGCGGCAGCGACGGATCGGCCGCCAGGTGTGCGCCGCGCGGAAGGTGGTGCTCCACCCAGGCGTGAGCGACCTCGCGCGTGTCGGTTTTCGTCAGGCGCCGGTCGTCTCGGATCGTCCACGTGAGCGGCACGACCAGGAGCAGCAGCGTCACGGGCGCGAGCGAGCGGACGCGGCCGGCCAGGACGGCGAGCGGCGGCACGAGTGGTAGGACGTAGCGGTCGAAGTGGGCTCCGAGGGTGCAGAGATCGAGGAAGTAGACGAGCACGAACGAGGCGAGGATCAGGTCGGTGCGGCTGCGACGCGAGAGAGCGAGCACGAGACCGAGCCCGCAGACGAGGAGCATCGGCCCCAGGCCGGTCCAGAGGCGATCGAGGAACGCGATCGGGGCCGAGTGATCGTGCTCGAAGCCGAGCCAGCCCTGCCGAGCGAGGTTCTGCACGTGGTAGGCGTCGCGCACGGCGGAGCCGAGATGCGCGACGAAGAACGGGCTCGTCGCGCAGAAGGCGGCCGCGGCGGCTGCGATCCCGAGCGCGAGCCGCCGAGGCTGCCGATAGCCGGCCACGACGAGCGGTACGAGCAGAAAGACCCCGGGATACTTGAAGCTCATTGCCAGGCCCACCGCGAGCCCGCCGAGCTCGATGCGACCGGAGACGAGGAGTGCAAGCGAAACCGCGACTCCGAGGGTCAGCGGCACGTCGGTCACCGCCATGCGCGAGTAGGCGACATGAGTGGCCTCGACCGCGACCGCGGCAGCGGCGATCGGCCCCGCGGCGCCACCGTAGGCGCGGTTGCCGAGCCACCAGGAGGCCGCGACGGTGCCGAGGGCAAGAGCGATCACGACGAGTCGCGCGGCGAGGTAGGACGGCTCGTGCTGCCAGGCCTGGAACGGCGCGAGCAGGTACATCAGGAGCGACGGGTAGTCGAACCAGTGCGGGTCGAGACCGCCGCCGTGCACCATCTTCCATGCCCGCGGGACGATGCTCTGCTCGTCCGGGCTCAGCAGCGGGAAGGGCAGGCCGTAGCCGACGCCGACGAGCCGCAGCGCGGCCGCTCCGGCGAGAATCGCCGCCAGCGCGACGCGCGGGCCGCCCCAGAGGGCGTCGCGCGAACGCGACTCAGACTTGGGGCTGGGCTCCGCCGGCGAGCTCGGCAACGTTCCCCGCGGGCACGATCACGCCGTCCACTCCCGCCCGCTCGAGCTCGGCCACGTCATCCGGTCCCGGTGGTCTCCACCTCGGCCAGCGCGAGCTTCCCGGCGGGCACGTCCTGGAGTAGCTCGAGCGCGTGGGCGAGCGGCCCAGCGTCCTCCTCGCCGTTGCCGGCGAGCAGGAAGATCTCGGGGTCGATCCGCTCCAGCGCCAGTTCGAGCTCCTCGTCGTTTCGTACCTCGACCACGCAGTCGAGCCCGAGCTCGAGGGCGGCGCGGTAGGAGCGCTCCAGCTCTCCCTCGCCGTCATCGAGCCCCGCCAGGGCGAGCACGCAGGCGTCGGCCCCGGCCGCGCGCGCCTGCTCGGGCGAGCCGTGCGGTCGCCAGAGCAGCGGCAGCGAGGTCGCCCCGCTCAGCCCCTCGAGCGGTCGACGGAGAGCGACCGCCTCCGCGCCCTGCTCCTCGGCGGCGCGGGCGGCTTCAGGGTCGTCGACGTGGACGACGATGGAGATCCCGTCCCCCTCGGCGATCGCTTGGCTGAAGCGGCGGGCTCCGGTCACGTGGCGCAATTCTGGCGCAAAGCCGTCACCCACGCGTGCGCCGCCCCTCGATACGCTCGCCTCGGGGAGGAGGTTGGGTGTGCCTTGAACAGAGGTAACCGAGCCTTCAGGCGGCGTCAGACGCCGATCGGGTGCCAGACCGTCTTCAGCTCCAGGAACGGCTCGATCTCCCAGGCGCTCTGCCCGTCGGCCGCCCCCCGCACGATGCGCTTGACGTTGTCTGCCGCCAGCCGCTCGAGCTCGGCCAGGTTTCCGTCGGCCCCGGAGACGTCGAGCGCGTTCACGTCCATGTGCGAGGCGAGCACCGGCGCCAGTTCCTCGCGGAGGCCGGTGAGAATGTTCACGACGCCGCCCGGAACGTCGGCCGTGGCGAGCGCCTCAGCCAGCTCTATGGCAGCGAGCGGATGCGGCTCCGACGCGACCACCACTACGGCGTTGCCTCCGACGAGCGCGGGCGCTACCCGGGAGACGAGCCCCGCCAACGCAGGCTCCTGCGGCGCGAGGATCCCGGCGACCCCCTGCGGCTCGGGCACCGTGAAGTTGAAGTACGGGCCCGCGACCGGATTCGAGGAGCCGATCACCTGCGCCAGCTTGTCGGCCCAGCCCGCGTACCAGACGAAGCGGTCGATGGAGCGCTCGACCTCCTTCGGTCCCGAGCAGAGGTCCGCGAACTCGGAGCGGCGCGCCTCCATCATCTCCGCCACGCGATAGAGCACCTGGCCGCGGTTGTAAGCGGTCATGCCGGCCCACTTCGGGAAGGCCGACCGGGCCGCGCGCACCGCGTCCCGTGCGTCCTTTCGCGAGGCCCGGGCCACGTTCTGGCCCTCCGCCTCGTAGGTCCGGCCCGACTCGGAGCGCGGGAAGTCGCCTCCGATGAAGAGCTTGTACGTCTTGCGGACCGGCAGCCTGCTCATTCGAAATCAAGGTACGGCGCGAGGCCGTGCAGGCCGCCCTCACGACCGAAGCCCGACTCCTTGTAGCCGCCGAACGGCGAGGTCGGGTCGAAGCGGTTGTAGGTGTTCGCCCAGATCACGCCTGCCTTCAGGCGCTGCGCCATGGCGAGGATGCGCGAGCCCTTCTCGGTCCACACTCCGGCCGAGAGACCGTACGGCGTGTTGTTCGCCTTCTCGACGGCCTCGTCCGGCGTGCGGAACGTCAGCACCGAGAGCACCGGCCCGAAGATCTCCTCCTGTGCAATCCGGTAGCTCTGGGCGACGTTGGTGAAGACCGTTGGCACGAACCAGTAGCCCTTCTCCGGGAGGCGGCATGGGGGCTGGTAGATCTCCGCGCCCTCCTCCTCCCCGCTCGCGACGAGCTCCTGGATCTTCTCGAGCTGCGCCTGGGAGTTGATCGCGCCGACGTCGGTGTTCTTGTCCAGCGGGTCGCCCACGCGCAGGGTCTGCAGGCGCCGCTTGAGCTTGTCGATCGTCGCCTCGTAGATGGACTCCTGGACGAGCAGGCGCGATCCGGCACAGCAGACGTGACCCTGGTTGAAGTAGATCCCGTTGACGATCCCCTCCACGGCCTGGTCGAGCGCGGCGTCGTCGAAGATCACGTTCGCCGCCTTGCCGCCGAGCTCGAGCGTCAGTTTCTTGCCGGTGCCGGCGAGCTCGCGCTTGATCGCCTTGCCGACCTCGGTCGAGCCCGTGAAGGCGATCTTGTCCACGTCGCTCTTGACGAGCGCCGCACCGGCTCGCCCGTCGCCCGTGATGATGTTGACCACCCCCGCCGGGAGCTCGGCCTGACGGAGCACGTCGCAGAAGAGCAGCGCCGAGAGCGGGGTCGTCTCGGCCGGCTTGAGCACGACGGTGTTCCCCGCCGCGAGCGCCGGCGCGACCTTCCAGGCAAGCATCAGGAGCGGGAAGTTCCACGGGATGATCTGCCCGGCGACGCCGAGCGGCTTCGGCTTCCGGTTCGGGAACGCGTACTCGAGCTTGTCTGCCCAGCCGGCGTAGTAGAAGAAGTGAGCGGCCGAGAGGGGGACGTCGACGTCGCGTGACTCGCGGATCGGCTTGCCGCCGTTCAGCGACTCGAGCACGGCGAACTCGCGCGCGCGCTCCTGGAGGATGCGCGCGATCCGGTAGAGGTACTTCGCTCGCTCGGCACCGGCCAGCGCCGACCAGCCGTTCTCAAAAGCGTCGCGGGCCGCCTGGACCGCAAGCTGCACCTCTTCCTCGGTCGCCTGGCCAACCTCGGCGAGCGGCTCCTCGGTCGCCGGGCTGATCGTCGTGTAGGTCTCCTTCGGCTCGAGCCACTCGCCGCCGACGAAGTGACCGTAGCGCTCGCGAAGGGTGACGATGTCGCGCGACTCGGGCGCGGTCTCGTACTCCCAACCGACCGGAATGGGCGCCTGGTCCTGCTTTCGCTCGAGCTCAGTCAATCGTGAAGTAGTCCGGGCTCTGGTAGCGGCCGGTCTTTTCCTTGCGGATCTGCATCAGGATGTCGTTCAGGAGCGAGGAGGCGCCGAAGCGGTAGAGGTCGGGCGTCAGCCAGTCGACGCCGAGCGTCTCGTGCGTGAGCACGAGATGCTGGACGGCCTGCTTCGCGTTGCGGATGCCGCCGGCCGGCTTGAAGCCGACGCGCCTGCCGGTCTCGTCGTAGACGTCGCGGATCGCCTCGAGCATCACGAGCGCGACCGGGAGTGTGGCCGAGGATGGCAGCTTGCCGGTGGAGGTCTTGATGAAGTCTGCGCCGGCGGCGATCGCCAGCAGCGACGCGCGGCGCACGTTGTCGTAGGTGCCGAGCTCACCGGTCTCGAGAATCACCTTCAGGTGCGTCTCGCCACAGGCTTCCTTCACGCGGACGATCTCGTCGTAGACCTTCGCGTAGCGGCCGGCCAGGAACGCGCCGCGGTCGATCACCATGTCGACCTCGTCAGCGCCGTGCTCGATCACCCAGCGAACCTCCCCGAGCTTCGTCTCGAGCGGCGACTGCCCCGACGGGAAGGCGGTGGCGACCGAGGCGACCTTGACGCTACTGCCGCGGACGCGCTCGACGGCCGCGGGCACGAGGTTCGGGTAGACGCAGATCGCCGCGACCGAAGGCACGCTCGCGTCGGCCGGGTCGGGACGGATCGCCTTCGACGCCAGCGCCGAGACCTTGCCGGTCGTGTCGGAGCCCTCGAGCGTCGTCAGGTCGGTCATGCGAACGGCGAGCTCGAGCGCGAACATCTTCGCCTCGCGCTTGATCGAGCGCTTGGCCAGGGTGGCGGCCCGCTCCTCGAGCGCGACCTGGTCGATCGAGCCGATCCGGGGCAGCCGCGGCTCGAGCGGAAGCTCGAAACCGACCGGGAGCGCTGGGGCCTGCGCCATGAAAAGAGTGTAGCCCGGGCGGAACGGCACCCCGATTCCGGCTCCGGCGTTCCTAGATTCCCAGGCGCTCCAGCATTGCCTCGTCGCGTCGCCATTTCGGCCTCGCCTTCACCTTCAGGTCGAGGAAGACCGGGTGGCCGAGCAGGTGCTCGATCTCCGGCCGCGCCCGGGTGCCGATCTTCTTGACGATCGAGCCGCCCTTGCCGACGACGATCTGCTTCTGCGAATCCGTCTCGACGAAGATCGTGGCGCGGACGACCTTGTCCGTCAGTTCGTCCACCTCGACCGAGAGCGCGTGGGGCACCTCCTCGCGCGTCAGCTGGAGCGCCTTCTCGCGGACGAGCTCGGCGATCTGTACGTCGGGGGTCAGATCGGTGCGCTGCTCGCGCGGGTAGTAGGCCGGCCCCTCCGAGAGCAGCTCGACGAGGTCGTCGCGCAGCTCGCCGACGCCGTCGCCGGTGAGGGCGCTGACCGGGTGCAGCGAATGGAACGCGCCGAGCCGCGAGGCGTTCTGCATCTGCTCGGCGATGTGCCCGGGCTTGAGCCGGTCGACCTTGTTCAAGACGATCACGACCGGCACGCCGAGCGCGAAGACCTTCTCGGCGATGTAGCGGTCGCCGGCGCCGATTCGCTCGCGGGCCGAGAGCACCAGCAGCACGGCTTCGACGTCCTGGAGCGACTGATCGACGGTGCGCTGCATCCGCTCGGTGAGCGCGTCGAGAGGCCGCTGGAAGCCGGGCAGGTCGGCGAGCACGAGCTGGTAGTCCTCGCCGTTCGCAATACCCATCACACGCCGGCGTGTCGTCTGCGGCTTGTCGGAGACGATCGCCACCTTTCCTCCGGCGAGCGCGTTAACCAGAGTGGACTTCCCGACGTTCGGCCTTCCGGCAACCGCGACGAAGCCGCTCTTCAGAACCCACACCCCCCACCCTGGGTGGGGTTGACAGCCCGCCGCCCTCGACGGCGAGCGTACCCGCGGCGGGCGCACGGCGCTGAGACGCCTTCGTGACGATTCTGGAACTTCAGTCGAGCTCCCACGTGTCAGGGAGCAGCTCGGCAGGCGTATAGGAGACGACCTCGCCATCGCGGTTGGGAAAGATGACGCGGTCGAGGCGGAACTCGTACAGCCACTGCCGGCAGCCTCCGCACGGGGAGGCGGTGATTCCGATCGCCTCGAGGTCGCCGGGCCGGCAACCCTCGACGACCGCACGCGAGAGCGCGACCTTCTCCGCACACACTCCGAGCGGGTAGGCGGCGTTCTCGACGTTGACTCCCTCGAACACCCTGCCGTCACGGGCGCGCACCGCGGCGCCCACGAAGTACTTCGAATAGGGCGCGTAGGCCCGTTCCGCGACGGCCGCCGCTCGTTCGAGAAGCTCGTCGGTCACGCCAGCACCTGGAAGACGACCAGCGTGATGAGGGCGCCGAGGAAACCTCCGTAGGTGACCTCGAGCGCCGAGTGGACACCGGATTCGACCCGAGTCTGCGCCACCAGCAGAGCCATGATGAACGTCAGCGACGAGATCAGGAACCGATGCGAGTCGCTGATGATGTAGGTCGCCGCCATCCAACCGGCGAACGCGACCGCCGCGTGGCCCGATGGCAATCCGCCGCGCAAGGGGGTGCCCCGGCCGGTGTAGGCCTTCGTCCCGATCACGACGATGATCGTCAGGACAAGCGCGATGAGCGTGACCTGGGCCGGCGCGTCGCGTAGACGATCGAGCAGCCTCGAGCTCCGATCGGCGACCTGCCCCGAGAAAACGAGGTACCCGATCGCGACGGCGTTGACGGTCGCAATCAGGACCGCGCCCGCCGCGATGTCCTTGGCGAGCTTCGCGAGCGGGTCGAACGACGTCGTCGCAACGTCGATTGCCTGCTCCAGCGCCGAGTTGATCATCTCCGCGATGAACACGAAGGCAATCGCCAGCAGGAGCGCGATCAGCTCGAGCTTCGAGACACCGATCGCGACTGCGGTGACGAGCACGATCACCGCGGCGAGGAAGTGAATCCGCATGTTCCGCTGTGTCCGGAGCACGTGGATGATCCCTTCGAACGCGAAGTTGAAGCTCTCGAGGAGCGACTGCGCGCGGCGCCTTGTCATTCGTTCCACTGGGCCTCCCGCTGCTCCATCTCGCTCCCGTGCTCGTAGCCCAGCAGGTGCAGCAGGCCGTGAACGAGCGGCGGCCGCCAGGCATCGCCAACGACCTGCGGGCAGAGCACGGCGTCGCCGAGCTGCCGCGGCAGCCCGGGCTCGAGCACGTCCCGCCGGTCGATCGGGAACGAGAGCACGTCGGTGACCTCGTCAATCCCGAGGTGGTCGCGCTTGAGGGCGCGCATCTCGTCAGGCCCGACGAAGTGCAGGCCGAGCTCGCCCTCCTCCACGCCCTCTCCGTCGAGCAGGCGTCGGGCCAGCTCGACCGCTGCCTGCTCCTCAACCTCGAGGCCGCTGCGGTTTTCCACGTCGACCGAGATCATGGCCCTAGCGGCTGCGCTGGGTGCCGGTCTCCTCCGCGTGGAGCTTGTAGGCCTCCACGATCCGCTGCACCAGCTTGTGGCGGACGACGTCCTCGTGGCCAAAGCGGATGAAGGCGATTCCCTCGATCGAGCCGAGGATGTCTTGCACCTGGATCAGCCCTGAGGCCTGCTCGCGGGGAAGATCGATCTGGGTCACATCGCCCGTGACCACGACCTTCGAGCCGAAGCCGAGCCGGGTCAGGAACATCTGCATCTGCTCGGGGCTCGTGTTCTGCGCCTCGTCGAGAATGATGAACGAGTCGTTCAGCGTCCTGCCGCGCATGAACGCAAGCGGAGCGACCTCGATCGTCCCCTTCTCCATGTACGCGGCGAGGCGATCCGGATCGAGCATGTCGTAGAGCGCGTCGTAGAGCGGGCGCAGGTACGGGTCGACCTTTGCCAGCATGTCGCCGGGCAGGAACCCCAGCCGCTCGCCGGCCTCGACGGCGGGACGGGTAAGGATGATCCGCCCGACCTCCCGGTCGGACAGGGACGCCACGGCGAGCGCCATCGCGAGGTAGGTCTTGCCGGTGCCCGCCGGACCGATCGCGAACGTGACCGTATGGCCGCGCATCGCATCCACGTAGCGCTTCTGGTTGACCGTCTTGGGTGAGATCTTCTTGCCTCGATGCCGCCAGACGATGTCTTCGAAGACCTCGCGCAGATCCTCGGCCTGGTCGAGCGCTGCGATCACGGCGTCGACCGTGCCGGGGCCGATCTCGTGGCCTCCTTCGACGAGCTCGGCAAGCTCGTCCACGACTGCGCGCGCCTGAGCGACATTCGGGTCTTCGCCCTCGATCGTCAAACGATTGCCGCGCAGCAGGATCGTGATGCGCAGCCTGTCGCGAAGGGCGTCGAGCACACCGTCGCCCAGCGTCGCCAGCTCGGCGGCGACATCGTTGGAAACCGAGAGAACTTCCTGCATTGCGCCCAGTGTAGGCGCTCGGGACGACCCCGAAGCCACCGCGCTCCGCGTGGCGAAATCGTCACGCTTTCGACACAGACACGCGCGCGGCGGCTCGATACGCTCGCAGCGGGGAGGAGGCCGGGCGCGCCTTAACTAGGGAACTGGCGTCAGGCGAGCTTCTCGCGCACCAGCTGGCTGACCGCGGAGCCGTCCGCGCGGCCTGCGACCTGCGGCATCACGTCAGCCATCACGCGCCCGATGTCCCGCATGCTCGTCGCACCGACCTCGGCGATCGCGTCGTCGACGATCTCCTCCAGCTCCTCCTCCGATAGCGGCTCGGGCATGAACTCCTCGAGCACCGCCAGCTCTCGTTCCTCGGCGTCGGCCTGCTCCTCCCGGCCTCCGGCGCGGAACGCCTCGGACGCTTCGGTTCGGCGCTTGCGCTCGCGCTGGAGCACCTGCAGCTCCTCGTCGTCGTGGAGCGGCCGCTGCAATTCCTTCTCCGCCGAGCGGAGGCTCGTCAGGATCAGGCGCAGCGTGTCCCGCCGCTCTCCGTCGCGCGCGACCATCGCCTGCTTGAGCTCGTCCTCGAGCCGCACGATCAGGCTCATCCCGCCATCCCCCCCATCCGCCCGCCGAGCACGTGCCAGTGCAGGTGGAAGACCGTCTGCCCCGCCCCTTCTCCGACGTTGACCACGACGCGATAGTCCTCGAGACCGGCCACCCGTGCGGTCTCGGCGACGAACTCGAGCATCCGCTTCGCCTCTTCGGCTGGGAACTCGGAGATCTCGCGGAAGCTGGAGACGTGCCGTTCCGGCAGCACGAGCAGATGCGTCTCCGCCTGCGGGGAGATGTCGCGGATCGCGACGAAACCCTCCGCCGTATGGACGTGCTCGCCGTCGCGAACCAGGTCGCAGAAGAGGCACTCTTCCGAGTAGCTTGCCACGGCGCGGGACTCTACTCCTCGCGCCGAAAGAGGTCGGCCGCCCAGCCTCCTTCCGTGCGCCGGTCCTTCCGGCGAAACCCTGGCAGCACCGGGTCGTCCTGCTCCAGGTAGCCGGAGGTGACGAGCGCCGGAGAATCCACGAGCGGGCCGAGCCGTTCGACCGCTTCCCGGGCGATGTTCGCCACCGCGACGTCAGTTGCAGGCAGCGGGTCGGCGAGCGCGTCTGCGAGCCGAAGCTCGAGCTCGACGCCGTTGGTGGTCGCATTGCGGGCTGTCGCGTCCAGGGCGGCGGAGTCGTGGTCGACCGCGATCACCGGTGCAAAGCCCAGCCGGGCGGCCGCGATCGAGAGCACTCCGGAGCCGCAACCCACATCGAGCAGACTGCCTCGTTCGAGGTCGGCGAGCAGCTCCAGGCACAGCCGAGTCGTGGCGTGGCCGCCCGTTCCGAAGGCCCGGCCGGGCTCGACGACGACCGCGTCGACATCGGTGGGCGGCTCTTCCCAGGGTGGCCCGATCCAGAGGGAGCCCACTCGCACCGACCGGTGAAACTCTCGCCAGTGATCTTCCCAGTCCGCCGCGATCTCCTCCGAGCGAACCTCGCCGAAGGCTGCCCAGAGCCGCTCTTCGCCGCCCGCATCGGTGTATGCGACGAGCTCGACTGCATCTGCGTGCTCGAGCTCCTCGAAGCCGGCCGGGAAGAGCTCGATCATCACCGCGCGCGCTGCCTCGGCTCGCTCGGGTGGCACTGAGGCGGAGACGCGACGGAGCGGGGTCAGCGGAAGGCGCTCTTCAGCTTGTCGAAGAACCCCTCGTCAGGACGGTACGTATCGGCGTCGACCGTGCGACCGAACTGCTCCAGGAGCTCGCGCTGCTGCTCCGTCAGATGGTGTGGGACCTGCACGTTCACGAGCACTCGCTGATCGCCGCGGCCGAACCCCTGCAGGACCGGCATGCCGCGGCCCTTCAGCACTCTGACCGCGCCCGGCTGCGTGCCCGGCTCGAGCTCGAGCTCGAGGCTCGCCTTCCAGCGTCGGCACCTCGACTTTCTTCCCCAGCGCGGCCTCGGTCATCGTCAGGTCGACGCTGCAGAAGATGTCGTTGCCCTCGCGCACCAGGCGCGGGTTCGGCCGGATGTGCACCTGGACGTAGACGTCGCCGGCGCGACCGCCGAGCGCGCCGGCGTGGCCTTCGCCGGAGATTCGGATCTGCTGGCCGTCGTGGATGCCGGCAGGGACCTCGACCTCGAGCGACCGCTCCTCGACTGTTCGGCCGGAGCCCTCGCAATCCAGGCACGGGCGCTCGATCACACGGCCGGCGCCCCCGCAACCCGGGCAGGTCTGGGAGCGAACGAACTCGCCGAAGGCGGTGCGGGAGACGTGCTGCAAGTGGCCGCGGCCACCGCAGGTGGCACAGGCGACCGGCTCGGTTCCCGGCTCGGCGCCGCTCCCCTGGCACGTGGCGCAGGGAACGGTGACGGGAAACGGGACCTCGCGCTTCACGCCTGCCGCAGCCTCGGTCAGCTCGAGCTCGATCTGAGCGCCGACATCCGCTCCGCGCGAGCTCCTCGGGCGGGCTGCGACGCCGAAGACGTCATCGCCGAAGAACGCGGCGAAGAGGTCGGAGAGGCTGCCGAGGTCGAAGGTCGTCGGCGTGAACCCTCCGCTCTGCAGGCCCGCGTGTCCGTAGCGGTCGTAGAGCTCGCGCGCCTCGGGCTTCGAGAGCACCTCGTAGGCCTCGACCACCTCGCGGAAGCGCTCCTGCGCGTCCGGCGCCTCGGAGACATCCGGGTGAAGCGTCCGTGCAAGACCGCGAAACGCTTTCTTGATCGCCGCCTCGTCCGCGTTTCGTGGCACTCCGAGGAGCTCGTAGTAGTCGCGCTGAGTCGTGGCCATTCCTCTTCGGAGGGTAGCTCGCTCTCTAGTTGTCGTCGTAGATTTCCTCGACGAAGCGCGAGAGCTCGTGGGCGGCCGCCCGTACCGTGCGGATCGCCATGTCGTAGTCCATGCGTACCGGCCCGAGCAGCGTGACCGTGCCGAGCGTGCGGTTGGTCAGGCCATAGGAGGCGCCGACGAGCGAGAGGTCGCGCAGCGCCGGGTGCTCGATCTCCGGCCCGACCCGGACGAACGGCCGGCGTGGGTCGAGGGTCTGGCTGAGGAGGTCGAGCAGGGCTGCGCGCTTCTCGAGCACCTCGAGCAGCCGTTGGTAGCTCTCGAGCTCGTCGCCTGCCAGGTCCTCCAGCAGGCCGGCCGTGCCGCCGACGTAGAGGCTCTGCTCCTCGGCGGCCAGCGCCTCGTCGAAGAGAGGGCGCATCGTTGCGAGGAAGGCGGTTTCCCGGTGGCCGAGCGCGGGCTCGTCCAGCCGGCGGCGCAGCATGTGGCTTCCGAGCTCGAGGCCAGCGACCCGGTCGTTGAGGTACTGGGCGCCCCAGTTCGCCAGACCGGGGTCGACCGCCTCGGCGAAGCGGAACACGCGCTTCGTGACGCTGCCGGTGGAGGTGATCACGACCACCATCACGACGTTGGGCTGGAGCAGAAGCACCTCGACGTGTCGAACGGTGGCGGCGCCCAGCGGCGGCGCCGACACGAGCGCGAGCAGCCTCGTCAGCTCCGAGAGCATCTCGGTGGTCGCCTGCAGCGCGGAGTCCACTTCGGTGCGCGCCGCGGTCAGGTCGAGTGGGAACCCGCCCGGTTGAGGATCGAGACGCTCGAGCAGGCGGTCGGCGTAGTAGCGGTAGCCGCGCTCGGTCGGGATGCGGCCCGCCGAGGTATGGGGGTGCGTCAGCAGCCCGAGCGTCTCGAGCTCGGCGAGCTCGTTCCGCACCGTCGACGGCGAGACGTCGAGCTCGGTTCGTTCGACCAGCGTGCGCGATCCGACCGGCTGTCTCGTCGCGACGAACTCCTCGACGACCCCGCGCAGGATTGCGCGCTGGCGCTCGTTGAGCTCGATCTTCGCCGTCGTCCCCACCTCCTTTGCAGGGATTTTAGGCAAGCAGCTCAGCCGTGACGCCGCCGCCGAGAAAGCGGCCGCGATCCGTCAGCGCGAGCTCGGCTCCGGCGGCGCCGCGCTCGACCAACCCGAGCCGCTCGAGCCGCTCGACCGCCACTGAGTCGAGCGCGCCCTCGAGCCCGGCGAGCGAGAGTGGCTCGTCGAGGCGGAGGCCGAGGAGCACGCGCTCCGACTTCCGAACCGACCCGGGCAGCTCTTCGACCTCGCGCGGAGGCCGTTCCCCGGCCCCGAGCGCGGTCAGGTACGTGCCCAGCCGAGGCGTCGTCTTCCACCGCCGACCTTGAATTGTCGACACTGCGCCGATCCCGAGACCCAGGTAGTCCCGGCCGCGCCAGTAGGCGAGGTTGTGCCGCGAGCGCAGGTCGCGCCGGTCCGCGAGTGTGGGCGGCCGGCAGAAGTTCGCCGTCTCGTACCAGCGATAGCCGGCGCCCGTCAGCCGCGCGACGACGCGCTCGAAGTACGTCTCCATGGCCTCGGCCTGGCGTGCAAGCTCCGCGCCGTGCGCATGGATGAAGCGGGTCCCCGGCTTCGCCTCCAGCTCGTAGCAGGAGAGGTGCTCCGGTTCCAGCGCCAACGCGTCGCTCAGATCGGCCTCGAGGTCGGCGGCGCTCTGGCCGGGAATCCCGTAGATGAGATCGAGGGAGATGTTGTCAAACTTGGCATCACGGAGAGCGTAGACTGCGCGCCGGACGTCGTCGGGCCCGGCGCGCCGCTCGAGCACCTCCAGGAGTCTCGGCCGGAAGCTCTGGGCGCCGAGGGACACCCGGGTCACGCCGCAGTCGCGCAACAGCTCGGCGAGCGCAGGTGTCACCGTCTCCGGGTTCGCCTCGATGGTCACCTCGAGCGCAGGCGGCAGCGCCCGCAGCAGGCGCTCCAGCTCGCGGGGCTGGGTCAGCGTGGGCGTGCCGCCGCCGAGGAAGACGCTCTCGAGGCGTGGCGCGAGCGCCTCTCGCTCGAGCGCGAGCTCACCGAGGAGCGCATCCACATAGGCGCGGTGCTGGCCCTGCCGCCCTATGACCGTGACGAAGTCGCAGTAGCCACAGCGCGAGGCGCAGAACGGAAGGTGCACGTAGAGGTGCCGGGCGCCGGTCACTTCTTCTGCCCGTCCTTCTTCGGCCCATCCAGGTTGAGCACCGCGAGGAAGGCCTCCTGCGGCACCTCGACGGAGCCCACCTGCTTCATGCGCCGCTTGCCCTTCTTCTGGCGCTCGAGCAGCTTGCGCTTGCGCGAGATGTCGCCGCCGTAGCACTTCGCGAGCACGTCCTTTCGCTTGGCCTTGATCGTCTCGCGCGCGATCACGCGTGAGCCGATTGCCGCCTGCACGGGCACGTCGAAGAACTGGCGCGGAATCTCCTCGCGCAGCCGGTCGACCAGCGCCCGCCCCCGCGCGTACGCACCGTCCCGGTGCACGATCAGCGAGAGCGCGTCCACCGGCTCGCCGGCGAGCAGCACGTCGACCCGAGTGAGGTCGCCCTCGCGGAAGCCGATCAGGTCGTAGTCGAAGCTCGCGTACCCGCGCGTGCGCGACTTCAGCTGGTCGTAGTAGTCGAGCACGATCTCCGCGAGCGGCAGCTCGTAGACCAGCAGGACGCGCTGCTCGGAGAGGTACTCCATGTGGTCGAAGCTCCCGCGCCGCTCGGTGTTCAACTCCATCACCGGGCCGACGTAGTCCTTGGGCACGATGATCGACGCCTTGATGTACGGCTCGTCGACGCGCTCGATCTCGCTCGGCATGTCGGATGGGTTGTGCACCTCGACCTCGTCGCCCGCCTTCGTCACGACGCGATAGGCGACGTTCGGCGCCGTGACCAGCAGGTCGAGGTCGAACTCGCGCTCGAGCCGCTCGCGCACGATCTCCATGTGCAGGAGGCCGAGGAAGCCGCAGCGGAAGCCGAAGCCGAGCGCCTGCGAAGTCTCCGGCTCGTAGAAGAGCGCGGCGTCGTTCAGCTTCAGCCGCTCGAGTGCGTCGCGGAGCTCGGGGTAGTCGTCGGAGTCGGTCGGAAAGAGGCCGGCGAAGACCATCGGCTTGACGTCCTTGTAGCCGGGCACCGGCTCGGCGGCGGGTCGGCGCTCGGAGGTGAGCGTGTCGCCCACGCGCAGCTTGCTGACGTCCTTCAGTCCGGTGATCACGTAGCCGACCTCGCCCGCGCGGAGAGCATCCGCGGCGACCATGGTCGGCGAGAAGAAGCCGACCTCCTCGGCTTCGAAGCGGGTTCCCTGCGCCATCGCCCGCACGGGCTCGCCACGACTGAACGAGCCGTCCACCATGCGGACGAAGGCGACCACGCCGCGGTACTGGTCGTACGACGAGTCGAACACGAGCGCACGCGGCGGCGCCTCGGGATCGCCGGCCGGCGGAGGGATCCGCTCGACGATCGCGTCGAGCACCGCCTCGATGCCCTCGCCGGTCTTGGCCGAGATCCTGAGCACCCGGTCGGGGTCTTCCCCCACGAGCTCCGCGACCTCGGCAGCCGCAGCGTCGGGGTCGGCCTGCGGCAGGTCGATCTTGTTCACGACGGGAACGATCTCCAGGTTGTTCTCGATCGCCAGGTAGGCATTTGCGACGGTCTGCGCCTCGATCCCCTGCGCCGCGTCGACGACGAGCAGCGCGCCTTCGCAGGCCTGGAGCGAGCGCGAGACCTCGTAGGTGAAATCGACGTGGCCCGGTGTGTCGATCAGGTTCAGCTGGTGGCCCTTCCAGGCCACGCGGACGGCCTGCGCCTTGATCGTGATCCCGCGCTCGCGCTCCAGCTCCATCGAGTCGAGCACCTGCGCGCGCATGTCGCGGCCGGTGACCGTGTCGGTGACCTCGAGGATGCGGTCGGCCAGGGTTGATTTCCCATGGTCGATGTGGGCGATGATCGAGAAGTTGCGGATGCGGTCCTGGTCCATGCGAGCTCGGCTCAGCCCGGGCGGCGGCTGGAGCGCAACCATAGCAACGCCCGGAGCTCGCGAACTCCCAGCAAACGGCAGGAAAATCCGTATGCGAGGGCGCCGGCGACAAGCGCCGTTCCCACCGAGGCGATCTGGGCCGCGAGCGACCTCCCGAGCTGCTCGTCGAGCCCTCGCCATACCCCGTAGGCGACCCCGGCGAGCACGGTCGCCGCAAGGACGATCAGCAGGAAGGCTCGCGCGGTCTCCTTCAACTCGATCCGACCCAGACGACGACGAAGCAGCTCGAGCAGTGCTGCGGTTCCGGCCATGTTCACGACAGTCGTCGCAAGCGGGATACCCCAGGTGCCAAAGCGGTAGAAGGCCCAGTCGAGGACACCATTGAGGGCGAGGTTGCCGAGCGCCACCACCGTCGGTACCCACGGCGACTGCAGACTGAAGAAGGCCCGGTTCAGCATCAGCATCATCCCGTTGAACGTGAGGCCGGCGGCGAAGGCTGCGAGCGCGCCGGCGACCACCGGGGTCTGCTGCGGCCCGAACTCGCCGCGCTGGTAGATCAGGCGGACGATCGGCTCGGCAAGCACCGCCGAGAAGACGCTCGCCGGGACGAGCAGGAACGCGATCTGCCGCAGGCCGAGACCGACCATGTGACGGAAGCCGTCCGTGTCCCCTCGAGCAGCGAGCCGCGAGAGCGATGGGAAGAGGACGGTCGCGACGGCGACGGAGAACATCCCCTGCGGGAGCATGTAGACGCGAAAGGCCTTGTCGATCGCGCTGGGGGCGAGGTTCGGGTCGATCAGACGCGACGCGAAGACCGAGTCGACGACGAGGTTGAAGTTGATCAGGCCGAGCCCGATCGTCACGGGCACCATCAGCGTGAAGACGCGCCTGATCGCCGGGTCGCGCCAGTCGAGAACCATCTGGAGCCGGCCGTCGAGCCCGCGAAGCCACGGCAGGGGCAGGAGGACCTGGATCACCGTGCCGATCACGATCGAGATGGCGTAGACGTAGAGCTTGCGCGTTGAGCGAGTCCGCCTGCGGGACGCCCAGCACGAGGCCCGCGATGATCGCCAGGTTCCAGAAGACGGGTGTCAACGCGGGGACGGTGAACTGGTCGTAGCTGTTGAGGATCCCGACGATCACGCCGGAGACCCCGAGCAGCACGACGATCGGGAAGAGCACCCGCGAGAGGCCGACCGCCAGGTCGAAGTCGCCGCCGGGGTCGCCGAAGGGTTTGATCACAAGCGGCGCAAACACGATCAAGAGTGCCGTGAGCCCGCCGAGGCCGAGCAGCATCAGCCAGAAGAGGCTGGAGGCGACACGCCAGGCGCGCTTCCGGTCGCCCTTCTCGAGCAGCTCGCTGAAGACGGGGACGAAGGCCGACGAGAGAGCAGCGTCGGCGACCAGCGAGCGGAAGAGGTTCGGCACCTGGAAGGCGACCGTGAAGGCGTTGATCTTGCCGGCGGCGCCGAAGTAGTAGGCGGCGACGATCTCGCGAACGAGCCCGAGAACTCTGGAGATGCCGGTGGCGAGCGCGAAGATCGCCGTCGACCGCGCCAGCCGTCGGCCGCGGGCCGCGCGCTGCTCGTCCACGCGAGCGAGTATAGGAACGCGCTCCGTCGGCATCGTCTCCTTGGGCCGTGTCCGTTCCGGCCGGTGCGCCGGGCAGGTAGCCCGGCCTCCTCCCCGCTGAGAGCCTATTCGGGGTCGGCGCGCGGGTCTGTGACGCAGATGCGCAGAAACCGTGCCGAGCGGTCGGCTGCTACGATCGAGCCGCCCGCAGAGCGGGCATTTTCACGCCATGCCGAACATCCAACAGCAGAAGAAGCGGGTCAGAATCGCGGCGCAGGAGCGCCTGGAGAATCTGCGCTACGCCTCGACCGTCAAGACGCTGACCCGTCGGCTCCGACAGGCCGTGGCCGACGGCGACAAGGATCTGGTCGCGACCACGCACCGCGACCTCGTGCGCTGGGTCGACAAGGCCGCTTCCCGCGGTGCGATGCACCGCAACACGGCCGCGCGGAAGAAGGCGCAGGCCGCGAAGCTCGTCTCCAGCAGTTCCTAGCCCGCCCGGGCTGTCTCGGCCGGGCGCGTGATGTCGACGAGGGCGCGCGTGAACTCGAGCTCGCCCGGTAGCTTGCTGCCGCCTTTGAGCGCGAGATCGAGCCGCGCGAGGCGGATCACCGCATCGCCGAGCTCCTCCTCGCTGAAGTTGCGCGCCTGCTCGTACAGCTTCTGGACGTAGAAGCGGTTGCGCTTCAACCGGTCGGCGCCCGCGGCCGGAGGAACGCCTTCGGCGTCCAGCGCCTGGCACTCGCGCACGCGCGTGACGTGGTTCGTGATCAGGCCTGCGATTCGCAGGAACACGTCCCGGGGCGAGTCGCCCGAGCGCTCGACGATTCGCTCACTCGCGGCGAGCACCGCGGCTACGTCGCGCCGGCCCCAGGCGTCCGTGAGGTCGAAGGGCGGCGCATCGGCGCGTGCCGGGACGAGCTCGGCGACCTCTCGCTCGCCGATCCGCTCGCCGGCGGCCCAGGTCGAGAGCTTGTCCACCTCGGTCGTGAGCTCATCCGCGTTGTCACCCGCGAGCTCGACCAGGGCTCGGGCCGCGTCGTGGTCGATCACGATTCCCCGCTCGCGAAACTGCTGCTCGACCCATTTTGGCAGGTCGGCCTTGCGCCCTCGCGACACCGTCGGAATGTCATAGACCAGCACCTCGCCTGCCTTGGCGATTGCCTTGGCCAGGGCTGAGTCGCGCTTGACCTCCTCGCCGAGCAGTGCGAGCACGCTCGTGGGGGCCGGCTTGCGCAGGTATTCCTGAACCGCCTTCACGTCAGCGGCCTTCCAGCGTTCGACCTGCTCGACCACCACGAGGCGGCGCTCGACCGCAAAGAGTCCGAGAGCGTTGCACGAGGCGGCAGCGTCCTCGCCGCTCGACTCGCTCGCGTTCAGCGTCTCGGTCGCATCCTCCCCCACCCGGTCGCGGAGCCGGCGCAGCGCGCGCGTCACTTTCGGCCGGTCGGTGCCGGTGATCAGGTACGCGGAAAGGAGCTCTGCCACCGCCGCCAAGCATAGGCCGCGACGGGGGCGGTCAGGGCGAGGAGGACGACCAGCGAGCGGCCCGAGCGAACCTGCGCGCCAGGAAGTCCGCCTACGACCCGCGCGCAGCCGGCGAGGTAGGCGGCGCACCAGCCGTTGACCCAGGCGATCGCGGACGCGGCGGGCGCGAACACCGGGCCGACGAGCGCGGTCGCGAACGCGAGGCCAAGTAGCGGCGCGACGGCCGGCGCGGCGAGTGCATTGGCAGGCACCGTCAGCAGCGGCACCGAGTGGAACTGGAGCCAGAGCACGGGCGCGGTCGCGATCCCGCAGGCGGTCGAAACGGCCAGCACGGCTCCGAGCTTCCCGGGCAGCGGGTAGCCCTCGAGCACGCGTGCGAGCCGCGGAACGAGCACGAAGATCGCCGCGACCGCGGCAAACGAGAGCTGAAAGCCCGGATCGAGCAGGCTGTACGGGTTCCACGCGAGCAGCGCGAGCGCGCCGAGCAACAGGAAGTACCAACGGTCCACCGGCCGCGCAGCGAGCCAGGCCAGCGAGACGAGCGCTCCAGCGACTCCGGCACGCACCACCGACGGCTGCGCTCCAACCGCGAGCACGTAGCCGCCGATCGAGGCGATTGCGCCAAGCTGGCCGAGCCAGCGTGGCAGCCCGATCAGCCAGGCAAGCGCGAGCGCTCCTCCGGCCACGAGCACCACGTTCTGTCCCGAGACGGCGAGCAGGTGATAGAGCCCCGAGGCGCGGAAGCGCTGACGCAATCCCTCCGAGATCGCCTGCTCGTCGCCGAGTACGACTCCCTCGACGATCCCGCGCCGGTCGCCTTCCAGGCCCGGGGCGATCGAGCCTGCCAGCGCCGCGCGGAGCCTGTCGGCGACGCTGCCGAGCCCGCCGCGGTGGCCGACGATGCGCCAGCGGTCGGCGCGCAGCACGACGTGGACGCCGTGGCGACGCAGGAACGTCCGCTCGTCGAAACCACCCTTCGCGGGGCGAGGCAGCCTCACCGTCGTGACGGCCTCGAGGATGGCGCCCTGCGGCGGCGCGCGGCCCGGCGGAAGCTCGAGCAGGACCGACTCGCGCAGGCGGAGCCGGCCGAAGCGGCGCACCTGGCCGGGCACGCGCAGCTCGAAGCGTGACCGCCGAGCCGGTGCGGTCACCACCACGCGAGCCCGCTCGGAAGTGTCCACGCGCGCGAGCAGCACGCTGCGGTCGAGCGCCTGCAGGCGTGCGCTGCCCCACCACCACGCGGTCAGCACCAGCGCCGCACAGAGCAGCCAGAGCCGCCGTTCTCCGGTCGCGGCGATCGCAACGCACGAGACAGCACCGGCGATCACGGCTACGCCCGGCGACGAGCCTCGAACCAGATTCGACACTGCGATCCCCGCACACAACGAGGCCGCGACCAGATGCGGCGAGGCACGGGTCGCCGTCACGGCGCCACCAGGTCGCGGAGCTGATCCATCCGCGAAGGCCCGATCCCGGGCACGGCGTCGAGCTCGTCGACCGAGCTGAACGCGCCGTGCTTCGCCCGGTAGTCGAGGATCTTCTGTGCCGTAACGGGGCCGATCCCCGGCAGCGAGTCCAGCTGATCCAAGGTCGCGGTGCTGAGCTGCACCGGCCCGCTGGCCGTTCCTGTCCCGCCCGGGCCGACCGAAGCGCCTGCCACGCCGCGCTTGGGCACCACCACCTGCTCGCCGTCAGCGAGCGGGGCAGCCAGGTTCACCTGGGCGAGATCGGCTTTCCCGGTGGCCCCGCCCGCGCGGGCGACGGCGTCCGCAATCCGCGAGCCCTGCTCCAGCCGGTACAGGCCCGGCCGGCGCACGGCGCCGACGACGTCCACCACCACCCGCGCGGCCTGCGAGGCCGGTCACGCCCGCGGTCTCGGTCGGCGGCGAGGGGAGAGGCGCCACCGTGGTCGTGCCTGCGCCCAGGACGAAGCGTCCCGCGAGCAGGATCAGCGCGAGCGAGCCCGCGGCGGCCAGGAGCAGCCGCCGCCGCTGGAGGAGGAACTCCGGCATGCCCTGACCGTGCCGGTGAAAGCGTCACGCGTGGGTGACGCCTTTGTGCCGAAAGTGTGACTTAGACGACGAGGTTGACGAGCTTGCCCGGCACGACGATCGCCTGGCGGACCTCCTGGCCGTCGAGCTGCGCCTGCACCTTCTCAGAGGCCTTCGCGCGCGCGATCAACTCCTCCTCTGATTCCTCAGCCGAGGCCTCGACCCGGTCGCGCACCTTGCCGTTCACCTGGATCACCAGCTCGAAGGTCTCGCGCTCCAGCTGCGACTCGTCCGCCACCGGCCAGGGCTGCTCCCAGAGCCTCTCGTGCCCCAGCCGCGACCACAGCTCTTCCGCAACGTGCGGGGCGTACGGCTGGATCAGCGAGACGGCCGTCTCCGCCGCGAAGCGCGCCCCCGGCGCCGCCGGATCCCGGCCGAGCTCGTTGACCAGCTCCATCACCGCCGCGATCGGCGTGTTGAAGACGAAGCGCCGGCCGATGTCGTCGGTCACCCGCGCGATCGTCTCGTGCGCCTTGCGGCAAGCGAGACGGCCCAGCCCTCGCCGCCCTCCGGGGCGCGAGGCGGCCTCGCCGACGATCCGCCAGAGCCGGCGCAGGAAGCGGGCGATCCCCTCCACCCCCTCCTCGGTCCAGTCCATGTCCTGATCCGCCGGGCCGACGAAGAGGATGTACAGGCGCACTGCGTCCGCGCCGTACATGTCGGCCAGCTCGTCGGGCGCGGTCACATTCCCGCGCGACTTGGACATCTTCGAGCCGCCCTGGCGCACCCAGCCCTGGTGGAAGAGCCGCTGGAAGGGCTCGCGGAAGCCCACCAGCTCCAGCTCGTTCAGCACCTTGACGAAGAAGCGCGAGTAGAGCAGGTGCCCCGTCGCGTGGTCGATGCCGCCCACGTACTGGTCGACCGGCAGCCAGTAGTCGACCAGCCAGCGCTCGAACGGCGCCTGCTCGTTGTGCGGGTCGACGTAGCGCAGGAAGTACCAGGACGAGTCGACGAAGGTGTCCATCGTGTCGGCCTCCCGCACGGCCGGGCCGCCGCAGCTCGGGCACGGAACGTTGAGCCACTCCTCGTTCGAAGCGAGCGGCGGCTTGCCCTTCGGGCGGTAGTCCTCGACGTCCGGCAGAACCACCGGCAGGTCCTCCTCCGGCACGGGCACGACCCCGCACTTGTCGCAGTAGATGATCGGGATCGGGCAGCCCCAGTAGCGCTGGCGCGAGAAGCCCCAGTCGCGCAGGCGGAAGCTGACCGCCGGGCGGCCGCGGCCGCGCTCGCCGAGCCACTCGACGATCGCCCGCTGCGCCTCCTCGGCCGGCAGGCCGCTGAACTGCCCCGAGTTCACAAGCACGCCGTCCTCGTCCACGACCTCTCGGATCGGCAGGCCGTGGCGCTGCGCGAACTCGCCGTCGCGCTCGTCGTGGCCGGGCACGGCCATGATCGCGCCGGTGCCGTAGTCCATCAGCACGTAGTCGGCCACCCAGACGGGAATCGCCTCGTCCGTGGCGGGGTTGACGGCGTACAGGCCCGTGAAGACGCCGGTCTTCTCTCCGGCCGCAGCTCGCTCCTCGCCGCGCTTGGCCATCGTCCTGCGCACGTACTCGCGGACGTCGTCCGCGTTCGGCGAGCGCTCGACGAGGGTGTCCACCAGCGGGTGCTCGGGAGCGAGCAGGAAGAACGTCGCGCCGAAGACCGTGTCTGGCCGCGTCGTGAAGACGGGAACGTCCAAGTCGAGCTCGTCGATTCGGAACAGGAGCTCGGCGCCCTCGGAACGGCCGATCCAGTTGCGCTGGATCGCCTTCGTGCGCTCGGGCCAGTCGATCAGCTCGTGATCCTTCAGCAGCGCATCCGCGTAGGCCGTGATCCGGAAGAACCACTGCTCCATCTTGCGAGACTCGACCACCGCGCCGCAGCGCTCGCAGCGCCCGTTGATCACCTGCTCGTTGGCCAGGACGGTCTGGTCGTTCGGGCACCAGTTGACCGGCGCTTCCTTGCGGTAGGCGAGCCCCTTCTCGAAGAACTTGAGGAAGAGCCATTGCGTCCAGCGGTAGTACCCGGGCTCGTGCGCGGCGATCACGCGATCCCAGTCGATCGCCCACCCCAGCCGCCGCATCTGGGTTCCGATGCGAGCGATGTTCGCCTCGACGATCTCGCGCGGGTGACCGCCTTCCTTGATCGCCGCGTTCTCGGCAGGCAGGCCGAAGGAGTCGTAGCCCATCGGCCGCAGGACCTGCAGCCCCTGGCGGCGCTTGAAGTGCGTGACGACGTCGCCCAGCGTGTAGTTGAGGACGTGCCCCATGTGCAGGTGGCCCGAGGGGTACGGGAGCATCTCGAGCATGTAGAAGTCGTCGCCCGGCTCGTCGCCTGGCTCGGGGTTGTCGACGTAGAAGGCACGCTCGTCCTCCCAGACGCGCTGCCACTTCGCCTCGATCGTCTTGGGGTCGTACTTCTCCAACCTGCCTCCAGATACGAAAAAGCCTCTCGAACGAGAGGCCTGGGGGAAGCTAGCGCGGCGGCGCCGCGTTTGCCTCCTGCACTACTCGAGAAGCTGCATCATCGCTCGGACTTTACCATCGCTTCTCCCCGAGACCAGGAGGCACGGATGGCCGACTACACCAAGGTGAACCTGAAGGAAGACGTCGACGACCAGGCGCCGAACTTCGGCCTCGCGCCGAACCTGGAGGCCCGGATGGCGCGGGTGCCGCTCGAGCTCGAGCACTCCGGGCTCAGCTACCAGCGGCTGGCGCCGAACTTCCGCGTGCCGTTCGGGCACAAGCACAAGACGCAGGAGGAGGTCTACGTCGTCGTCAGCGGGAGCGTTCGCGTGAAGCTGGAGGACGACGTCCTCGAGCTGAAGGAGTGGGACGCGATCCGGGTTCCCAAGGAGACGACGCGGGGCTTCGAAGCCGGTCCCAGCGGAGTGGAGATCATCGCGATCGGCGCGCCCAACACCGGCCCCGGCGATGCGGAAGTGGAGCAGGGTTGGTGGGGCGACTGAGCCGCCGGCTCGATACCGTCCCGGGAGTCGTCCTGGTCAGCCTCGCCGCGGCGATGTGGGGCCTCGACGGGCTGATCAGGAAACCGCTCTCGGACTCGACCTCCGCGTACACGATCGTGTTCGGCGAGCACGTCGTGCTCGTCGCCCTGACGCTGCCGCTGCTCATCCCTGCGCTCCGCGCGCTCTACCGGGCCGGGCCCGCCTACGTCGCAGCCGGGGTCGCGATCGGGGCCGGCGCTTCTGCGATCGCCACGATCCTCTTCACCAAGGCGCTCTTTCACGGCGACTTCATCACCGTCGTCGTCCTGCAGAAGGCGCAGCCCTTGATCGCCGTGCTGGGTGCCTGGCTGGTGCTCAGGGAGCAACCGCGGCCCGGCTTCGCGTGGTTCCTGCTGCCGGGGCTCGCCGGGATCTGGCTGATCGCGCTCCCGTACCCGCTCGACCCGCACCTGCACGGGATGATCCCGATCGCCGAGACCCTCGGCGCCGCGACCTTGTGGGCGATGGGCACCGTGTTCGGGCGCTTCCTGAGCAGGCGGCTCGCCTTCGAGCACGTGACCACCGTCCGTTTCGCCTTCGGCCTGATCGCGAGCGCGTTGGCCCTGCCGATCGTCGGCGCCGCTGCCTTCTCGAGCCTGCACGACAGCCTCTGGATCGCGGTGCTCGCACTCGTCACCGGGCTGTTCGCGCTCGGGCTCTACTACTACGGGCTCCAGAAGACGCCGGCCTTGCTCGCGACCCTCGGCGAGCTGGCGTTCCCGGTCACCGCGACGCTCGTCGGGATCTACGTCTTCGACAGCACGCTGCGCTGGACGCAGTGGCTCGGCGTGGCGATCACCGTGGGCGTGGTCTGCCTGCTCCCGGTTCGCCGGCGCGAGATCGTGAGGCTGCCGCCGGGCGAGCCTGCGCTCGCGACCTGAGCCTCAGCGAACTCTGAAGAGGCCGCCGAAGACGACCCAGTGGCCGTTCACGTAGCGCTCGAGCTTCGCCTGGTCGAGCGGGAAGTGGTCACCGGGGCCTGTCTTGACCGTCATCCCCGGCAACAGGAACGGGTCGTTCTTGATGTTCAGGCTGTTGGCCGCCTTCATGATGCTCGCGCGCGTCGGGTTCTTGCCCGCCTTCTTCAGCGCCTCGACGAACGTGTGCGCCGCCGACATGCCGTAGACCGCGTAGACGTCGTTCGGGTTCCCGCCCTTGTAGCGCTTCATGATCGAGCGGTAGAGCTTCACCCCGGGGTCCTTCGCCCAGTGTGTGTCGGTCGGGTCCTTGAGGAAGACGATGCTGAGCGAGCCGTTCGTCTGCTTCTTGCTCGTTCCCACGGTTGAGAGCCCCATGATGTTGGCGGCGCTCGAGACCGCGTTCACGTAGACCGTCGGCTTCCAGCCGAGCTTGTGCGCATAGACGTACGACTGGATCGCGAACTTCGGCGTCGCGAAGAGCATCAGCGTGTTCACCCGCGCGGCCTTCAGGCGCGCGATCTGCGACTGAACCTGGTCGTCGGTGACGTCGTAGGTCTGCTTGGAGACGACCAGCTTTGCCTTCGAGCCGAGACCGTTGGACAGGCCCTTCAGCAGGTCCTTGCCGTAGTCGTCGTTCTGGTAGAGCACGCCGATGCGCGCCTTCGGGCTCGTCTTGGCCACGTAGCGCCCGTAGATCGTGCCTTCCGCCTGGTAGTTCGGCTGGTAGCCGATCGTCCACGGGTAGGTCTTGTAGTCCTTGCCCCAGGTGGTCGCGCCGCTCGCCACGAAGAGCTGCGGCACCTTGATCGCGTTCAGGTAGGCGCGCGTGGCCTGGTTCTGCTCGGTGCCGAGGCTGTTGAAGATCGCGAAGACCTTGTCCTGCTGGACGAGCTCGCGCGTCTTCTCGCTCGTCTTGGCCGGGTCGTAGCCGTCGTCCTTGTAGATGTACCGGATCTTGCGCTTGTTTACCCCGCCCTTGCTGTTGACGTACTTGAAGTACGCCGCGGCCCCGCGCGCTACCGACTGATAGGCGGAGGCCGGCCCGCTGAGCGGCGTGGTGCCGCCGATCAGCACCTCGCTCGAGGTGACCCCGGGCGTGCCTGCGCCCGACGCGACCGCCGCGAGCCCGAGGGCCACGACCGCGCCCAGGAGTACGTGAAGCTTCCTGCTCATCGCCTTAAGGACGAGTGTACAACCGGGTTGTTAGCGGTCTGGCGAGGCGGCGCAGGAGCCCGCCCGCGCCGCTCGGGAGCAGGATCATCACGATGATGATCGCGGCGCCGTAGACGAAGTCGGGCACGCCTTGCGCGTCGGACACCCGCGTCGAGAGGTCCGGCAGGTACTGGACGAAGAAGGCGCCGAGCACCATTCCAGGCAACAAGCCGAGCCCGCCGACCACGGTGCCGACGAGGATCAGGATCGAGAGCAGGAACGTGAACGTGAGCGGATTGACGATCTCGTCCTGGATCGCGAGCAAGGAGCCGGCGACTCCGGCGTAGACACCGCTGATCGCAAACGCGAGGGTCTTGTAGCGGGCGAGGTTGACCCCGGAGGAGGCCGCCGCGATCTCGCTGTCGCGCACGGCGCGGAAGACGCGGCCCAGCCGTCCGCGCACGATCAGCCACAAAAGCAGGAAGCCGACGAGGCCGATCGCCCAGGTCAGGTAGTAGAGGAAGTGGTTCTGGGTCATCGAGTGGCCGAAGATCGTGACCGTGCCGCTGATCCCGGTCACCTGCTCCGGCGCGGACTCGAGCAGGCGCAGGCCCTGGCCGCCGCCCGTGAGGCCGGAGAATTTCTTCAGCAGCGACGGCATTGCGACCGCGAAAGCGAAGGTGGCGAGCGCGAGGTAGATGCCGGAGAGCCGCAGGGCCGGGAGGCCGATCAGGAAGCCGACGATCCCGGCGGCCAGCCCGGCGAGCGGGATCGTCCAGACGTCGCGCCAGTGCTGGTGCACGACGAGCGCCGCGGTCGTGTAGCCGCCGATCGCCATCAGCGCGCCGTGGCCCAGCGAGATCTGTCCGGTGTAGCCGGTGAGCAGGTTCAGCCCGCAGATCGCGATGAAGAAGACGCCCGCGTGCGCCAGGTCGCGCGAGTGGAAGTCGCTGACGAAGGTCGGCGCGAAGACGTAGGCGACCAGCGCCACCCCGACGACGAGCAGCCAGAGACCGCTGCGGAGCACGCGCTGCCGCATCAGACTCTCCTCACGCTCTCCCGGCCGAAGAGGCCGGTCGGCTTGATCAGCAGCACGCCGAGGATCACCGCGAGGGCGACCGGGAGCCGCAGCTCGGTGCCGACCCAGTCGACGTAGGTGCCGACCAGGTTGACGAGCACGCCGAGCAGCATCGTCCCGACGACGGCGCCGAGCGGACTGTCGATCCCGCCCAGCACGGCGCCCGCGAAGGCGTAGAGCAGCACCGGCTGCATCAGGTTCTGGTCGAAGCTCGCCAGCGCCGGCGCGGTCAGCATCCCGGAGACCGCTCCCATCGACGCCGCCAGGCCCCAGCCGAGCGCGAGCATCCAGCTCACGCGCACGCCGAGGAGGCGGCTCGCCTCCGGGTTGACGGCCGCGGCGCGCGAGGCGAGGCCGAGCTTCGTGAAGCGGTAGAAGACCCACAGCAGCCCGACAGCGGCGAGCGAGACGGCGATGTTCCCGAGGTCCTGGATCGAGAAGGCGACGCCGCCGACGTCGATCGGCCGGGTCGAGAAGGCGTTCGGCAGGCTGCGCACCTCAGGCGTCCAGATCCAGCGGGCCGCGCCGTTGACGAGGAAGAACAGCCCGAGAGTGACGATCACCACCGTCAGCACCGGCGCGCTCTCGACCGGCCGGATCACAACCCGCTCGATCGCCACGCCGGCGACGAACGAGATCGCGACGGTGAGGAAGAACGCGGCCCAGTACGAAAGCCCGTGGTTGACGAGCGACCAGGCGATGAACGTCGAGAACATCGCCATCTCGCCCTGCGCGAAGTTGACCACGCCCGTCGAGCGGTAGATCAGCACGAGCGCGACGGCCAGCGTCGCCCACACCCCGCCCGAGGCCAGGCCGATCACGATCTGCTGGGCAAGCTGGGTCCAGTCGAAGGCGAGCAGCATCAGTAGCCCAGATATGAGCGTCGGACCGATTCGTTGCGGCGCAGCTCGGCGCTCGAGCCCTCGAGCGCAACCTTGCCCACCTCGAGCACGTACGCGCGGGAGGACGCCTCGAAGGCGAGCGCGGCGTTCTGCTCGACCACCAGCACCGCGAGGCCTTCCTTCTCGTTCAGCTCGCCGACGATGCGGAAGATCTCCGCGGTGACCATCGGCGCGAGCCCCAGCGACGGCTCGTCGAGGAGCACGAGCTTCGGTCGCAGCATCAGCGCGCGCGCGAGCGCGAGCATCTGCTGCTCGCCCCCGCTGAGGGTTCCGGCGCGCTGGCCGGCCCGCTGCTCGAGCCAGGGGAAGTACGAGAAGACGCGCTGCTCGTCCTCGCCCACGGCCGCGCGGTCGCGCCGCACATAGGCGCCGAGGCGGAGGTTCTCGCGCACGCTCAGCTCGGTCAGCGTGCCGCGACCCTCTGGCACGTGGGCGACGCCGAGCCGGGCGACCGCCTCCGGCGAGCTGCGCGAGATGCGCTTGCCCGCGAAGACGATTTCTCCGCTGCGCCGCACCATCCCGGAGATTGCGCGCAGGGTCGTCGTCTTGCCCGCGCCATTCGCGCCGAGGACGGCGACGACCTCGCCCTCGTTCACCTTGAGCGAGATCCCGTGCAGCGCCACAACCGGGCCGTAGCGCGCCTCTACATCGTGGAGCTCGAGGATCGCTTCAGGCATCGACGGTCCCGAGGTACGCCTCGATCACGGCCTGGTCGCCCTGCACCTCGGCGGGCGTGCCGCTCGCGATCAGCTGGCCGAAGTCGAGCACGTGCACGCGGTCGGCGATGCTCATCACGAGCCCCATGTGGTGCTCGACCAGAAGCAGCGTGAGCTCGAAGTCGTCGCGCAGGCCGCGGAGCAGCGAGCCGAGCTGCTCGACCTCCTCGTGGTTGAGGCCGCCGGCCGGCTCGTCGAGCAGGAGCAGCCTGGGGCCGGAGGCGAGCGCCCGCGCCAGCTCGACCCGCTTCTGGGTGCCGTACGGAAGCCCGGCCGCCTGATGGTGCGCGAGGCCGGCCAGACCGACGTACTCCACGAGCTCACGCGCACCCCGCCCGCGGCGCGCGTGCCTGCCGACGAGCACGTGCTCGAGCACCGTCATCGAGCTGAACAGCTCGACGTTCTGGAAGGTGCGGGCGATCCCGCGCTTGACGATCCCGTGCGGCGGCGTCTTCAGGAGCGACTCCCCCTCGAAGGCGATCTCGCCCTCGTCCGGCTTGTAGAGCCGCGTGATCAGATTGAACATCGTCGTCTTGCCGGCGCCGTTCGGGCCGATCAGGCCGACGATCTCGCCCTCGTTGACGTCGAGCGACACGTCGTCCACCGCGACGATGCCGCCGAACCTTCGCGTCACGTGCTCGACCGAGAGCATCGCCATCGGCGGAGGACTCTACGGCGGGAGGCCCCGCCCGGTCTACGCAGCCCGCTCCCAGCCATCGTCACTTTCGGCCCCGTCCCTCCAAGTTGCAGTCTGTTACTTGCCCGCTCGAACCGCTTGGCGCTTGCACGGTTTCCGAGCGGCGGCGCGCACGACACCAAGTAACAGTCTGTTACTTGGACTCAGGTTCGGGTTGCGGTCTGGTGGTGATTCGGCGCGTTCATGATCGGGCGTTCGCAGACGAAGCGCTCGCAGACGTAGACCGCGGGCTTGCCGTCCACGAGCGCCTTGCCCTCGAGCAGCGGCACGCCCTCGGCCGGGCCGAAGGCGACGACCGCGTTCGGGTCGAAGGGCTCCAGGGCGGCCCGCGCGACCTCGCTCTCGGCCGGGCCGACGATCGCGATCTCCTTCGGCGTGGCCAGATAGAGGTCGAGCGCGTTCAGCGCGTGGGCGAGCTCCGTCGGCGCCCGGCCGAGGCTCTCGCCGAACAGGCGCAGCACGCCGACAGCGTGACGCTCCAGCTCGTCATCGCCGTAGATGCGAGCCAGCCGCAGCAGCACGTAGGCGAGCATCGAGTTGCCCGACGGGATCGGGTGGTCGAAGAGGTCTTTCTTGCGCGCGACCAGGCGCTCGCCCTCCGCCGAGGCCAGGTAGAAGCCGCCCCGCTCCTCGTCTGCGAAGAGCTCGACCGCGAGCAGGGCCAGCCGGCGCGCCTCCTCGAGCCAGCGCAGCTCGCCGGTGGCGACGTGCAGCTCGTAAAGGCCGTTCGCGACGTTGGCGTAGTCGTCGAGGAAGCCGGCGCCGGAGGTGCGGCCCGCGCGGCGGCTGCGCAGGAGACGGCCCTGCTCGTCGGAGAGCGGTCCGAGCAGGAATTCCCCGAGAGCCCGCGCCTCGGCCAGGAGGTCGTCCCGATCGAGGCGCCGGCCCGCCTCGGCCAGCGCCGCCAGCGCGAGCCCGTTCCAGGAGGCGATCGCCTTGTCGTCTCGTGCGGGCTGCGGGCGCTGCGAGCGGACCTCCAGCAGCCGCGCTCTCGTCTCGTCGTCCAGCTCGCCACGAAGCACGAAGCGGCCGTCCTCGAAGGGCTCGAACAGCTCCTCCGGAGCGCCCTCGCCGCGCGCCCACGAGTAGGTCAGGCCCTCGACGCCGTCGGTGTCCGCGTCCTGGGAAGAGGCGAAGCCGCCCTCGGCGAGCCGGAGCTCGCGCACCATGTAGTCCAGCGTCTGCTCGGCCACCTCGCGGTAGCGCTCGTTCCCGGTCACGAGCCAGCCGTGCAGATAGGCGGGGACGAGCAGCGCGTTGTCGTAGAGCATCTTCTCGAAGTGCGGCACGAGCCAGCGCTCGTCCACCGAGTAGCGATGGAAGCCGCCGCCGACGAGGTCGTACATGCCGCCCGCGGCCATGCCGTCGAGCGCCTTCGTCGCCAGCTCGGTCTCTCCCCGCCGCAGCAGGAGCTCGATCGCCGAAGAGGGCGGGAACTTCGGCGCGCCCCCGAACCCGCCCCACTCCGGGTCGGCCAGCTCGCCGAGCCGCCGCGTCGCCTGGAAGAGGAGCGACTCGGTCAGCGGCTCCGACGAGGGCGCGGCCGCCGCCGCCTGCTCCAGCGCCTCGAGCAGCACGCTCGCGCGGTGAGCGACCTCGTCGCGACGCTCGCGGTAGAGATCAGAGATCGCCACGAGCACCTGCCCGAACGCCGGCATCCCATGCCGAGGCTCGGGCGGAAAGTAGGTGCCGCCGAGAAACGGCTCGCCCTCGGGCGTGAGGAAGACAGTCAGCGGCCAGCCGCCGTGGCCGGTCATCGCGACCACCGCGTCCATGTAGATCCCGTCCACGTCGGGCCGCTCCTCGCGATCGACCTTCACGTTGACGAAACGCTCGTTCATCAGCGCGGCGGTGTCCGCGTCCTCGAACGACTCGTGCGCCATCACGTGGCACCAGTGACAGGCCGCGTAGCCAACCGAGAGCAGGATCGGCTTGTCCTCTTCACGCGCACGCGCGAGGGCTTGCTCGCCCCACGGGTACCACTCGACGGGGTTCTCCGCGTGCTGCAGGAGGTACGGGCTCGTTTCCTCGGACAGGCGGTTCATGCGCGACTAGGCTAGCGCCCGATGCTGGAGCTGCAGACCGAGCGGCTGATCCTGCGCGCGCCCGTGCCCGAGGACGCGGAGGCGCTCGCGCCGATGTACGCCGACCCGGAGGTGATGCGCTACGTGGGCGACGGCCGCACCCTGACGCGGGCCGACACCAAGCTCTCCGTGCGGCGCATGATCGAGCGCTGGAACGAGGACGGGTTCGGGCTCTACACCACCATCCGCCAGGACGACGGCGCCGTGATCGGGCGCGTCGGGATCCTGATCTGGAACAGCGAGACGTGGGAGCCGACGACACGCGCCCAGGCCTCTGGGCCGACCGAGGTCGAGGTCGGCTACACGCTCGGCCGCGATTACTGGGGCCAGGGGTACGCGACCGAGGCGGCCGGCGCGGTGCGCGACTTCGCGCTGAACGGGCTCGGAGCAGAGCGCGTGATCGCCCTGATCATCCACGGCAACACCGCCTCCGAGAACGTGGCGCGCAAGCTCGGGCTCGAGTACGAGCGCGACATCAAGCTCGGCCGGCGGGACGCACAGTTGTTCGCGCTCGACGCATGAGCGACGCGCGCGACCTGCTGCGGCGAACCGCCGAGATCGCTGCCGACTACCTCGAGAGCCTCGGCGAGCGGCCGGTCTTTCCGCAGGTGACTCCGGAGCAGCTGCGGGAGGCACTCGGCGGACCCTTGCCCGACGAGCCGCTGGATGCGCAGCGCGTGGTCGACGAGCTCGTTGCCGGAGCCGAGCCCGGTGTCGTTGCGCTCGGGAGCGGCCGCTACTTCGGTTTCGTGATCGGCGGCGCCTTACCCGCCGCCCTCGCGGCGGACTGGCTCACCTCGACCTGGGACCAGAACGCGGGCATCTACCCCATCGGTCCATCGGCCTCCGTCGTCGAGCAGGTCACGCGGGAATGGCTCGTCGACCTGCTCGGCCTCCCGGGAGAAGCGTCGGTGGGGTTCGTCACTGGGACGCAGCTGGCGCACGTGACGGGCCTCGCGGCTGCGCGCTGGCACGTCCTCGACCAGGTCGGCTGGGATGTCGGCCGCGAGGGCCTCTCGGGTTCGCCGCCGATTCGTGTCCTCGTCGGGGAGCAGCGCCACGTCACCGTCGATCGGGCGCTGCGGCTGCTCGGACTCGGAACACCCACGAGCATCGCCGCCGACGACCAGGGCCGAATGCGCGCCGGACGCGCTGGCTCAGGCCCTGGCGGAGGGCGCGGGGCCGACGATCGTCTGCGCTCAGGTAGGTGACGTCAACACAGGTTCGTTCGACCCGCTCGTGCAGATCGCAGAGGCCTGCGAGAACGCGAGAGCCTGGCTCCACGTGGACGGCGCCTTTGGCATCTGGGCCGCGGTCTCGCCGCGCTTCCGCCACCTCGTCGCAGGCCTGGAGCGCGCCGACTCGTGGACGACCGACGCGCACAAGTGGCTCCAGGTGCCCTACGACTCGGGCCTCGTCTTCTGTGCTCATCCAGAGTCTCACCGGGCGGCAATGACGGTGACCGCCTCGTACCTGATCCAGGACGAGGGCGCACGGCGAGTGCGGGATGCGGTCGACTGGGTGCCCGAGTTCTCGCGTCGAGCTCGAGGCTTCGCGGTCTACGCGGCGCTGCGCTCGCTCGGCCGCAGCGGGCTCGTCGAGCTCGTCGAGCGCTGCTGCGACGCCGCCGCGCGTTTCGCGGAGCGGATCGTGGAGGTCGAGGGCGCGGAGGTCTTGAACGACGTGGTGCTGAACCAGGTGCTTGTCCGCTTCGACTCGGACGAGCGAACGGAAGAAGTGCTGGCGCGTGTCCAGGAGGACGGCTGCATCTGGGTCGGCGGCACGACGTGGGCCGGCCGCAAGGCGATCAGGGTCTCGGTCTCGAACTGGCAGACCGGTGACGAGGAGATCGAGCTCGCGGTCGAAGCCTTCGAAAGGGCCTACGCAGGCCAGGCGCCGGCCCGGTAGACCTGGCCCTCGAGCTTCCGGCCGAAGATCCCCTCCAGCCACGTCGAGATCGCGATGAGCGCCTCGAGGTCGACCCCGGTCGGGATCCCCTCCCGCTCCAGCAGGTAGACCAGGTCCTCGGTCGCGACGTTGCCGCTCGCCCGCGGCGCGTAGGGGCAGCCGCCGAGGCCGCCGATCGAGGAGTCGAGCACCTCGGCGCCTGCCTCGAGCGCCGCCAGCGCGTTCGCGTAGCCGGTGTTGCGCGTGTTGTGCCCGTGGAAGCCGGTCGCGCTTGCCGAGCCCGCGCACGCGCTCGACGAGGCGCCGCACCTGCGCCGGAGCCGCGACGCCGATCGTGTCGGCCAGGACGACCTCGTCCGCGCCCTAACCGCTCCGCGAGCGCGACCACCTCGCCCTCGTCCACCTCGCCCTCGAAGGGGCAGCCGAACGCGACGCGAGATCGTGACCGTCGCCGGCTCGGTCGCCGCCGCGAGGATCGCCTCGACCTGCGCCAGCGCCTCGTCGCGCGACATCTCGCCGTTGCGCTGGTTGAAGCTCTCGGTCGCGCCGAGCGTGACGTTGACGCGGTCGAGCCCGGAGGCCGCGAAGCGCTCGTAGCCCTTCGCGTTCAGGACGAGCCCCGAGTACTCGGTGCCGTCCCGCCGCTCGATCGCCGCGACCACCTCCTCGGCGCCCGCCATCTGCGGCACGCGCTCGGCACGCACGAAGCTGGCCGCCTCGACGCGCGGAAGCCCGGCGGCGGCGAGCCGGTTCACGAGCTCCGCCCGCGCCGCCGGCTCCAGCGTCTCGGCCTCGTTCTGAAGGCCGTCGCGCGGGCCGACGTCGCAGAGCGTGATGCTATTCGTCGAAGCCGTACCCCTCCACGCGCTCGGGCCGGATCCGCACGGTGATCCGCTCTTCCTCCGGGTTCCGCCACGGGTACTCGTCCTGGCCGAGGTACTTCTTTGCAAGCTTGTCGATCTGCGCGTCGGCGCCCTCGGTCGTGAGCTCGGCGTTCCCGTTCACGGCGAGCCAGCGGTAGGTGTTCTCCGGATCGACGACGAGCAGCGACGCGCGCGGGTCCTTGCGCAGGTGCCGCTCCTTGGCGCGGCCGACGGCGGTGTTGAACAAGATGTCGTCGGTGTCGTTGTCGACCCAGACGATCGTCGAGTGCGGCGAGCCGTCGTCGCGCAGCGTGGTCACGGTGCCCACGAAGGGCTCCTCGAGGAACTTGCGGTGCTTCTCGTTGAGCGTTGCCATGTCACTCCTTTCGGTCTCGCCGCTAGGCTAGTCGCTCGATGGGAGTTGCCGTCCTGGTCGGTACCCGCAAAGGGCTGTTCGTGCTCACGAGCGACGAAAGCCGCCGCGACTGGTCGGTCGAGGGGCCGCACCTCACGGGCTGGGATGTCTTCCACGCGATGCGCGACCCACGCGACGGCACCCTGCACGCGGCCACGAACAACTGGGTCTACGGCGCGACCGCCCACCGCTCGCGCGACCTCGGCAAGACCTGGGAGCGCGCGGAGGGAATCGGGCTGCCGGAGGACGAGCGAGCTGAAGCTGGGAGAAGTCGTGGCACGTCGAGCCGGGCCACGCGGACGAGCCCGAGACGCTCTGGCTCGGCGGCACCCCGGGCGCGCTCTTCCGCAGCGGCGACGGCGGCTCGACCTGGGAGCCGGTGCAGTCGCTGCTCGAGCACCCGACGCGGGAGAAGTGGAACCCCGGCGCCGGTGGGCTCTGCTGCCACTCGATCCAGATCGACCCCTCCGACCCGCAGCGGGTCTACATCGCGATCTCCGCGGCCGGCACCTTCCGCAGCGACGACGGCGGCGAGACGTGGGAGCCGAAGAACACCGGCGTCGCGGCCGACTTCTTCCCGGACGACCCGTTTCCCGAGGTCGGCCAGTGCGTGCACAAGCTGCTCGTGCACCCGGCGCGGCCGGAGCGGCTCTGGCAGCAGAACCACTGCGGCGTCTACCGCTCGGACGACCGCGGGGACACGTGGGAGCGGCTCGAGGGCAACGGCCTGCCGAGCGGCTTCGGCTTCCCGCTGGCGCTCGACCCCGAAGATCCGGACAAGGCGTACGTGATCCCCGAGGAGGGCGCCGAGAACCGCGTCACGCCGAACGGACGACTCGGCGTCTACCGCACGCATGACGCCGGCGCGTCGTGGGAACTGCTGACTGACGGGCTGCCGCAGCAGGCCTGGGCGTCGGTGATGCGCGAAGGGATGAGCTTCGACCGGCTCGACCCGGCCGGGATCTACCTCGGCACGCAAAGCGGCTCGGTCTTCGTCTCGCCGGACGAGGGCGACTCATGGATCGAGGCGGCGAGCTACCTACCGACCGATCCTCTCGGTCGAGGCCTGCGAGTGGTCGTAGTCCTGCTGCCCTCGCTGCTCGCGCGCGAGGCCGGCGGCGAGGGACGGTTCGACCTCGAGGCGGCAACGCGTGCGCGAGGCGCTGCGCGCGCTGCCGGTGCGGGACCTGCTCTTCGACGAGCGCGGCGAGCTGCGCCCGCTCGTGAACGTCTACCTCGACAAGACACCAGGTGGACGACCTGGACGCCGCGGTCACAGGTGACGCTGAGATTCGCGTCGTCGCCGCCATCGCAGGAGGCGGATGGTAGCTGGTGTGGGTGGAGGCTGGGTGTGGAGAGAGGAGGAGGTGGTGAGTGGGAGCGGTGGGCTTGGGGTGGTGAGTTTGGCGCTGGGGGAGTGAGCTGGGGGTGCGTTGGCGCGAGGTGCGGCGGGCGACGTTCTCTCGTGCGGGGGAGGCAAGCAATTCTGAGCTGCGGCTGCTGGTCGGGTCCAGTGCTCAGGTTTGGGGCCACGTGGAGGCAACGAGATGCTCGTGTCTGCACGTACTCATCGAAGGCGGACTGCTCGCCCGGCAGTCGTCCGGGAGATCATCTTCGAGCAGACGGGCGGTGTGACGCCGACTGTCAGCTCGACGATTCGCGACTTCTTCCCCAGGCTCGCCGCCCGCCACGGCAGGCCGACCTGGACCGGCGCGCTCTATGACCAGATCCAAAGCCGTGCCCACGTCGCTATCAGCCGGCGATATTTCAAGCGTCTGATCTCCGAGGCGCGCGCGTGAAGGTCGTCGTCTTCGGAGCGACCGGGACGATCGGGCGGCCGCTCGTCGGACGAGCTCGCCAGAGCCACGACGTACCGCCGTCTCACGCCGCGAGCAGCCGGACGAGGGCGGCGTCACGTGGGTGCGGGCGGACGCGACGGACGCGGACTCCGTCGCCGGCGTGCTCGAAGGGGCGGACGTCGTCTACTACCTCGTGCACTCGCTCGGCGAAGCCGACTTCGAGGAGGAGGACCAGAAGGCCGCGGAGACGACAGCCCGCGCGGCCGAGCGTGCCGGTGTGAAGCAGCTCGTCTATCTCGGAGGGCTGGGCGACGACTCGCCCGACCTCTCGCCCCACCTGCGCAGCAGGCGCGAGACCGGTCTCCGCCTGGCCTCGACCACGGTGCCGGTGACGACCCTGCGGGCGGCAATGGTCGTCGGCCGCGGGAGCGCCGCTTTCGAGACGATTGTCTCGCTGGTCGACCGGCTCCCGGCGATGATCACGCCGCGCTGGGTCTCGACGCGGACGCAGCCGATCGCGCTTGACGACGTCGTTGCGTACCTCGCAGGTGTCTGCGGGCTCGAGCAGGCATTCGGGGAAGAGTTCGACGTCGGCGGCCCGGAGGTGATGACCTACCGCGAGATGATGGAGCGCATCGCGCGTCTGCGCGGCAAGCGGCCGTTCATCTTCGAGGTTCCGCTGCTGACGCCGTACCTCTCGTCGCTGTGGCTGCACGTGGTCACGCCGGTGAAGGCAGGAATCGCGCGTCCGCTGATCGAGGGGCTGCGTAACGAGACGGTGGCTCAGGACGAGCGCATCCGAGAGCTTGTCCCGATCGAGCTGACCTCGTTCGACGAGGCGCCCGCGAGGCCTGGCCGAAGGCTAGGTCAGGGCTTCGCCGCGCGTCTCGCGGCCGAAGAGCGCCGCGACGATCCCGCCCGCCGCCATCACGATCGCGATGAACGTCAGCGACCACGTCGTGCTGCCGGTCGCGTCCTTCAGGTGCCCGAAGATGTACGGGCCGGCGATCGCGGCCGCCTTGCCGACGCCCTCCATCAGCCCCGAACGCGCTCGAGCGCAGCCGGGTCGGGAACGTCTCGGCGGTGTACGGGTAGACCGCGCCCCAGGCGCCGAGGTTGAAGAAGCCGACGAAGAAGAGCGCGGTGATGTAGACGTCCGAGGAGTCGGCCACCGCGAAGGCGTACGCCGAGACGCCGCCGAGGAACAGGAAGCCGCCAGCGTCGGCTTGCGCCCGATCCGCTCGACGAGCCAGATCGCGGCCGCGTAGCCCGGGAACTGCGAGAGGGCGCTCAGCGTCAGCAGCAGGTACACGTTCACGTGGAAGCTCTTCTCGCCCTGGAGCACGAACGGCAGCCAGAGGAAGAGCCCGTAGTACGAGATGTTGAGCGCGATCCAGACGAGCGCCGTCGACGACGGCGCGGCTGCGCAGCGTCGCGGCCGAGCAGCTCGCGGATCGACGAGCGCGTCTCCTCCGGCGCGCTGAACTCCGCCTCGGCTCGACCGGCGCGCCCGGTGATCTCGCGTCAGCACCTCGGCCGCCTCGCGCGAGCGGCCGTGGCGCGCGAGGAAGTAGGGGCTCTCGGGCAGGGTGCGGCGCGCGACGAAGGCCAGGAACGCCGGGAAGCTCGCGGCGAGGAAGAGGTAGCGCCAGCTCCAGTCGCCGAACCGGTCGAAGTCGGGCCGAGGAAGACCTACGAGAGGCCGGTCGCGAGCAGCAGCCCGACCGGCCACCAGAAGTCGAGGAAGACGAGCAGCCGGCCGCGGCGCTGAGGCGGCAGGTACTCGGTCAGCATCGACGGGATCGACGACGAGCATCCCGCCGAGCCCGAGCCCGGCGAGGAAGCGGAACGTCATCACCGACCAGGGCCCCCAGGCGAGCGCCGTCGCGCGCCGTGAAGAGCGCGTACCAGAGGATCGAGTACTGGAAGATCGCCCGCCGGCCGATCCGGTCGGCGAGCCGGCCGAGCACGAGCGAGCCGCAGAGCGAGCCGGCGAGCGCCGCGCTGTTGACGAGCCCCTGCATCGTCCCGCTCAGCCCCCACATCGCGGTGAAGATCGGCGCGACGAAGCCGACGAGCAGGATCTCCATCGCCACGAACGTCCAGGCCGCGCCGGTGACGAGGATCGCCTTCTTGTGGAAGCGCGAGAGCCCGCCCTCCCGGAGGACCTGCTCCACGTCCCGGACCGGGACTGCGATGTTGGCTGTCGTCATCTTCGGGTAGGTTTACGACTGTGGGGCGAAAACCTCGGCAGGAGTCTACCAGGCGCGCGGCCGGCTCACGTCACGCTGGCCGTCGTCCTCCAGGTGCGGGAGGGGCGGCTGCAGGCGTTGCTCTGGCAGCGGGCACGCGAGCCGTTCCTCGGCGCGTGGTCCCTCCCGGGCGGGTACCTCGAGCCCGGCGAGACGCTGGAGCAGTCGATCCGGCGCCACCTCGCGCGAGAAGGTGGACGTGCGCGAGCTCGCCCACCTCGAGCAGCTGGAGACCCTCAGCGACCCGGCGCGGAACCCGCTCGACTGGGAGCTCGCGACCGCCTACCTCGGCCTCGTGCCGGCCGACGTCGACCCGGAGGTGCCCGAGGACACGCGCTGGCACCCCGTCTCTCGCCTACCCGAGCTCGCGTTCGACCACCGGGCGATCGTGCTCGCGGGCCGCGACCGGCTGCGGGCCAAGCTCTCGTACACGAACATCGGGTTCGCGCTCGCGCCGCCGGCCTTCACGGTCTCCGAGCTACGCGAGATCTACGTGGCCGCGCTCGGGCACGAGGTCTCGGCGACGAACCTGCAGCGCGTCCTCCTGCGCCGCGGGGTGCTCGAGCCGACCGGCGAGCGGCGCGAGCCCGGGCGCGCGGGCGGCCGCCCCGCCGCCTGCTATCGCTTCCGCTCGCGGCGGCTGGAGATCACCGACCAGTTCGCGGTGCTCAGACCCCCGTGAAAAAAAAAAAAAAAAAAAAAAAAAAAAAAAAAAAAAAAAAAAAAAAAAAAAAAAAAAAAAAAAAAAAAAAAAAAAAAAAAAAAAAAAAAAAAAAAAAAAAAAAAAAAAAAAAAAAAAAAAAAAAAAAAAAAAAAAAAAAAAAAAAAAAAAAAAAAATAGTGGGTTTAGAAAGAGAATTTTTTCGAGTTGTGTGTGTGAGATGAATGATATTTTGATCTCGTGTTTTCTAGTCGTTAGGTTGTAGGTCATATGTTGCGTTTTGTTGTTTGGGTTTGTAGAAGTAGCTCACGTAGAATGTGTTTCTTGTTTTGTTGGGTAGATTACACGTATGGATGATTGTGATGGAATCAATTGTGTAAGAGGTCGCTTTTGATGTTGTTGGTTTCGCGATGTTGATGATATCGTCGGTGTGTGTTGTGAGAAGGATTGTTGATGTTCACTTCGCTTTTAGCGTAATAGCTAACAACTCGTTGATGATGGTGGTTGCTTTGGGTGTAATTGTTTCTATGATGGTTGTTCTCGCATATGTGTTGGTATTACGATGTTTCGAGTCGTTAGTTTTGTCGATGATGTTTCGCTGCGATGTAGCTTTAGTAGAAGATTCGTTTCGTAGAGTCTCTCTGAGCGCTCGCGCTGTAGAAGAGATAGCCGCAGCTGGCAAAAGCGATCATCTAGCATCTTTCGATAGCGCCTACGCAAACACCTCATCGACGGCACCAGGGAGCTCTGCGTGTCTCGCTGAGACTCGGAGGATCGTCGCGAATGTGCGCCCAACAGGACGGCAACGTCCGAGTCGCGCTTGAATGGCGCGTTCCCGGAAGGCATTCGAAGAGAACGCAGCCGAGCGCGTAGATGTCACGCGCGAGTCGACCTGTCGGACTTCGATCTGCTCGGCGCCATGTAGTCGATGGTTCCGACGAACTGACCGGATCAGTTATACCGCTGCGCGACTAGATGTGCTTCGTCAGACCGAAGTCTGCGAGATAGGCATGGTCGCTCCCTCAGCCCCGGACTCGACGAGGATGTTCGCCGGCTTGACGTCGCGATGGATCAGCTCGCGGCGTGCGCGGCGTCCAGAGCGCTGGCGACCTGTGCTCCGATCCGCACAGCATCCGGGACGAAGCGATGGTGTCGCGATCTCTCGTCAGCTCGCAGAGGTCGGGGCCCTGATGTAGCGCATGGCGATGTAGAGCGAGCCCTCCGCATCGCCCGCGTCGTAGATCGGGATGATGTTAGGGTGGTCGATCGAGAGGCGAGTCCGCGACTCGCGCACGAATCGCTCGCGGAAGCTCTCGTCGTCGGCCAGCTCCGGCGGAGCAGCTTGAGCGCGACGACGTTGCCGAGCGCGGATTCTCGGCTCGGTACACGATGCTCATGCCCCGCGGCCGAGAAGCGCCTCGATGCGGTATCCGCGAAGATGTGCGATGCGGTGTCGGCGACATGGCACTTCGAGCACACTTGACATTGGCCTTTCACGGCGCATGTCCGGCGTGCGGTCGCTGGTGAGCTTAAGCTCGGCGATCGCTAGGCCCTACCGCCTCGAGCAGTTCGGCGAGGGGGCGATGGGGATCGTGTTCGAGGCTACGCACGAGCCGGACAACGAGGTCGTGCGTAAGATCTGCGATGGCTCCGAGACGAGACTATCGGCAGCGCTTCGCGCGCGAGGGCCAGATTGCGGCCGGCTCTCCACAAGCACCTCGAGCCTGTGGATGCGGTGAGGCAGACGAGTACCTATCTCGCAACGCGCTACATCGTTGGACAATCGCTTGCCGAGCTGCTCGAGAGCAATGGCCTCTCCCCCTGCTCCCTTGCTCAAGATCGCGGCAGAGATTGCGACGGCGCTCGACACCTGCACACGAGGGGCTCGTCCACCGCGATGTGAAGCCGGCGAACATCATGCTCGACGAGTTCGACACGTCGTTCCTACCGATTTCGGCCTCGCAAGGAACGGCTGCGACGGTTCTGACGAAGCCGGGCCACGTTGTCGGCACCTCGATTATCTCGCTCCCGAGGTATTCAAAGGTGAATGCCAACGCCGCCGACATCTATGCGCTCGGCTGCGTGACTACGAGTGCATGGCCGGCATCGCCCTCCGACGGGAGCTTCGTCGAAGCAACTGGCGAGCCACGATGACGAACCGACCGACCCCTCCGCGGGCCTGAAGACCTGCCGCCGGCGCTCTCGTTCGCGGTCCTGCAAGCGCTCGCTAAGAGCCGCGTGACCGGCTGCCGACAGCAGCGGCCTACGCGCTCATGCTGCGTATCTCAGCGCGGCCGGTCTAGCTCGGACCGAAGTTCCTCGAGCAGTCCGGCGATCCGGTCTGCCTCGCCGGCGATGTGCAAGGCGGCAGCCTCGATGCGTTTCGCGGCGTCATCGAGGCCCGAGGGATCAGCGACCGGGGCCGCGTCTCGCCGCCGCCGACGAAGTAGCTGACCGACTTCCCGGTCGCCTCGGCGACCAGGTTGATCACATCCAAGTTGGGCGTGGTCGCTCCCCGCTCCCACCTCGAGACGGTGATCGGCTCCACGTCGACTCCGCAGCGAGGTGCTTTTGCTTCCAGCCCTTCGCCGCTCGCGCGGCTCGGATCTTCTCGCCCAGTTGTGCTTTTCGTTGGCCATGGCGCCCAGGATACAGCTGCGGCTATGCATAGGTTAGCTATGTAAAGTCTATGCTTGACTAATCATTGCTGTTTATTACTGTCTAGTCTATGACTAGCCAAAGACTAGACGGAAGGAGACAGACAATGTCCGTTCTTCGCCTGATCCTCGCCTGCCGTTCGCGCTCGCGGCCCTCCATCAGGCCACCATCCATCACGCCGGCCCCGGTGCCTCGGCGAGCAGCACCAACGTCGCGTCCTGGCCTGGCTGCCCAAAGGTGAGGACATCGGCCCCTACGCGGCCCCGGCGGCTTGTCTCGATCCCGACCCGATCTCCCCAGCGCAGCTGGTCGTACGGCTGGCCGCTGAGCCCTTCGGGATCGCACACCCCGTCCGCGCCTACCTCGACGACCCGCGCGTATCGATGGACTCCTCGCAGCGCAGCTTCCACTTCGGCATCGACATCTCGGCCAAGGGCAACACGCCCGTCTTCGCGATGGAGGCGGGGATCGTCCACCTCCACGGCGCCTGGACCGTCAATGTTCGTTCGGCGCCCGCACGTTCGAGTACTGGCACATCGTCCCCACCGTCAAGGACGGTCAGTGGGTCAGCCGCCACACGCTGGTCGGACGAACGAGGACGATTTCAACCACGTCCACCTCTCCGAGTCCTGTCGGGCCGCTACGTCAACCCCCTGCGCGCCGGGGGTTCGAGGCCTTTCGCGGACCGTACGTCGCCGACGACCGCGCGACTGACGTTCCGGCAAGCAGGTCGCTGGAGCGACCCCACGAGGTCGCGGCACCGTTGACCTCGTGGCCGACTCCTTCGACATCGTCACGGACGTCAAGCCCAACCCGTGGCCGCCACGCCTGCCCTGCTCCGCTGGAGGATCATGCAGGGGACGAAAGATATCGCTCCCTGGCACACGTCGCACGACTTTCGTGAAAGCGTCTTGACGCGATCGGAGTACAGCCGTACCTATGCCTCGGGCACGCGCATGAACCATCCCGGCTGGGCCGGCTACTTCTGCTTCTACCTCACCCACGGGTGGAACTCGCGGAGCGTGCAGAACGGGACGTACCGGCTCGAGGTCGCTGCGAGCGACATCCGAGGGAACGTCGGGCTCGCGTACTTCGCCTTCACGTCGCGAACTGAGCGAAGGCGGGGGCGCCGGAAGGATCGCCCCCGCCTTCACCTCGCAGGAGCGAGCGCGTAGACGTTCGTGAAGCCGGTCAGATAGGCGCGGCTCGAGTCGGCGACCAGGGGGCTGTACTCACCGTCCGGGAAGGTCCAGCGCAAGCCGGCCGGTGCGGGCGTCGAGCGCGAAGGTGCGGCGAGCGCGAGCGTCGGACTCCTGGGACGAGCAGGAGCCGCAGGTGCGAGAAGTAGACGAGGCCGTCGAGTACCGTCGGCGCACCGGAGACCGGATGGCCCGCGGCGAAGCTCCAGCGCACCGCGCCGGTCGCGGCGTCGAGCGCGTAGAAGCGATGGTCGTAGGAACCGACGTACACCGTCCCTCGCCACACCGCCGCTGCGCCGTAGACGAAGCTGCCGGTCAGTCTCGCCCAGAGCAGCCGCCCGCTGCGGGCGCCGAACGCGTAGACGAGCCGTCGGTCGCGCCCACGAACACACGGCCGTACGCAACGGTGGGGGTCGCGTAGAAGCGTCCGCGACCGGTCAGGCCCCGCTCCGCGCCCGCCGACCAGCGGAGCTTGCCAGTGCGGGCATCGAGCGCGTAGACGTGGCCGTCGTACGAGCCTGCGTAGACAACTCCGCGCGCGAAGGCTAGCCCGCCTTTGACCTCGCCGCCCGTTGCGAAGCTCCAGTGAGCCCGGTGCGTGCGGATGTCTACGGCGTAGACGCGGTGATCCCAGGAGCCGACGTAGACGAGCCGCGCACGAGGAGCGGCGACGACTCGATCACTCCTGCGCGGAACCGCCACAGAACCGCGCCGGTGCGCGCATTCAGCGCGACCAGCATGCCGGTCGCGCCGCGGCCGAGGTGCTCGCACGGCGCCGGGCCCATGAGCGCGACATAGACGACGCCGCTGCCCAGCGCGGGCGAGGCTGCGATGCAGCGGCCGAACTCATGCCGCCACGCAACGTGGCCGGTGCGTGCGTCGAGCGCGAGAACCCTGCCGTGATTCGTTCCCAGGTACAGGCGCCCGTACCCGATCACGGGCGGGAATTCGATGAAGCTCCAGTCGGCGAACACCTTCCAGAGCCTCTGGAAGGGAGGCCGGAGTCTTAGGCCGGCTCCGAAATGCGTGCGCTCCCGGTCGACCCCGTACGTCGGCCACGGCAACTGCTGCTTGGCAGTCTCGGCAAGTGGCCTCGCCCCCGGCGCCTGCCTCGTCTCGAACTCGACGGTGGGCGAGCCGATTACGTCGTGTGGTTGCCGGTGCTCGTAGACGAGGTAGCCCGCGACGATGGCGCCGGCGGCCGCGAAGCCGGCGGCTAAGAGGACCGGGAGTCCGCGCTGCACGAAGAGACGATAGCGCCGCGAATCCCCCGGCTGAGGGATGCCCGCTCCGCCGGCCTGCCTATGTTCACGGGCGGCAGAAGGAGGAAGGGTCTGCGGGGGTCTCTCTACAGCGGTCTGGTCGTGATGGCGGCAGTCGCGCTCGCCTTCGCGGCGGTGGCGACGCTCGCGCTCAGGTGACCGTGACGCGCACCGTCTGCACCGCGTTGTTCGCGTAGCCGCCGAGGTTCCAGGCCGGCTCGAGCGGCTGCTCGTTGCCCGCCTCGTCGCGCGCGCGTGAGCAGAGGACGTACTCGCCGGGCTGAGCGTCCCAGCGGAAGCGCCAGCCGCGCCAGGCCCAGCGGCCTTCCGGCGGGTCGAGCTCGGCTTCGGCCCAGGTCGAGCCGCCGTCGGCGCTCACCTCGACGCGCTCCACAGGCGCCGACGCCCGACCAGGCGCGGCCCTCGAGCAGGCACTCGCCCGCCTGGACGGTGCGCTCGCGGGTCAGGAACTCCGGAATCCCGGGCGGGACGAGCAGCGAGCGGGGCAGCATCCGCTGGAGCGGCTCGCCGTCCTCGTCCTCGTTCTGCCGCAGCCGGTAGCCCTGCGCCTGCTGGTAGCCGCCGAAGGGGCGGTCGAGCACCTCGATCCGGTCGAGCCACTTGACGTTGGTCATGCCGTACCAGCCGGGCACGAGCAGGCGCAGCGGGAAGCCGTGCTGGGGCGGGAGCGGCGCGCCGTTCAGCTCGTAGGCCAGGAGCACCTCGTCCCCGAGGGCCGCGTCGAGCGGCAGGCTGCGCTGGAACTGTTGCTCCTCCCCGCCCTCGACGCCCCGGTCGAGCCCGGTGAAGAGCACCTCGACGGCGCCGTCGCCCACGCCCGCCTCCTCGAGCAGCGACCGCAGCGGCGTTCCCTTCCAGCGGCCGGTGCCGACCGCTTCGAGCAGCCACGGCTGGCTCACCACGTGCGGCTCGAGCCGGGCGCGGCCGTTTCCGGCGCACTCCATCGTCGCCGTCAGCTCGAGCGCCGGCCGGGCGCGCAGCTCCTCGAGCCCGAGCGAGAGCTCACGCTCCCCGTGAACAGAGAGCCGCCACTCCGCCGCGTCCACGATCGGCACGTCGTAGTGGATCAGCAGGTAGTGCAGCCCGACCGGCGTGACCGGGAAGCGCAGGGCCTCGAGCGGCATCCCGTGGTTCCTCGCCGCGAGCTGGAGCTCTTCGAGACTGATCCCTTCGCTCACGAGACGAGCCTAACCCGGCGCGAGCGCCAGCCGGGCGTCGGCCTGCTCGATCAAGAGGGGATCGTGGGTCGCGCAGACGACCGCGGTCTGCGTCTCGCGTGCCAGACGGGAGAGCAGCGCGGCCAGGGTCAGCGCATTGGCCTGATCGAGGCGGGCGGTCGGCTCGTCGACGAGCAGAAGCTCCGGCTCGGCGGCCAGCGCGCGGGCGACCGCGACCCGAACCTGCTCTCCCGCTGAGAGCCGGGAGACACGCTGGGCGCTGCGCTCTGCGAGGCCGACCGAGGCGATCAGGTCACGCTCGCGCGCGCCCGGCGTGAGCCCGCGAATCTCCTCGGCGAGCTCGACGTTCTCGCGCGCGCTCAGGAACGGCACCAGGCCGGGGCGCTGGCCCACGAGCGCGACGTGGCGGCGCCGCAGCTCGGCCCGGCCCGCGCGGTCGAGCTCCTGGACGACGGAGCCGCACACTTCGATCTGGCCCGCATCGGGCAGCTCCAGCCCGGCGAGCAGGTGGAGGAGCGTCGTCTTGCCGGAGCCCGAGGGCCCGGTCACTGCGGTCACGCGCGCGGCCTCGAACGATGCCTCTAGATCCGCGAAGACGGGCTCGGAGCCGTAGGCCTTGTCGACGCCCTCGAGCCGGGCGACGATGCGGCCCGCTTCGACCGGGGCGGGTGCGGGCTCGGCCTCCTCGGCGCGCTCCCTCTCGCCGGCCGCGACCACGACGATGCGGTCGCCCTCGAGCCGTGCCGCCGCCCGCGCTCCGATCCCGGCGCGATCGAGGTACTCCTGCGGCAGACGCAGCCAGCCGCCGCGGCCGACCACGATCGAGCTCTCGCCGGACTGCCCGCGCACCGTCTCTTCGCTCACGCGCCCGTCGCGAATGTGGACGAACCGGTCTGCGATCGCGGTCGAGGCCGGGTCATGGCTGACGATCACGACGGTGCAGCCCTCGGCGGCGGCGAGCTCGGCGATCGCGTCGTAGACCAGGCGCGCGCTCGCCTCGTCGAGCTCGCCGGTCGGCTCGTCGGCGAGGAGGAGCCGCGGACGATGGGCAATCGCCGCTCCGAGCGCGACCCGCTGCTGCTCGCCGCCCGAGAGCTGTCCCGGATAGGCCGCGGCTCTCGCTCCGAGACCGACCCGTTCGAGGAGCCCGCGCGCGCGGGCTTCGCGCTCCTTCCGCTCGACGCCCTCCGCACGGAGCTTCAGGCTCACGAGCTCCTGCGCGGTCAACTCGGGCGCCAGCGCTCGCGCGTAGTGCTGGTCGAGGTAGCCGACCGCGCCCGCCCGGTAGCGGGAGCGGCCACGGGCGCCGAGCGTGCGCACGTCGTGCCCGAGCACGCGCACGGATCCGGCCGAGGGCAGGTCGAGCCCGGCGAGGATTCGCAGGAGCGTCGTCTTGCCTGATCCGCTCGGGCCGAGCACGGTCAGGATTTCCCCGTCGGCGACGCTCAGCGTCAGGCCCTGGAGCGCGGCCGCGTCGCCCTCGGGGGTGGAATGGACGCGGAACACGTCACGTGCCTCGATCGCCGTGCTCATGCTCCGCCCTCCCCGTAGCGGCCGGGCGTCGCCTGCCGGAACGCACGACCGGTCACGGCGACGACGAGCAGGATCGCGGCGGCGGTCACCGCAGCCGCCGCGGTTCCGACGACCGCCCAGTCCAGAGAGAGCACGAGCGGGGGCTCCGGGGCGGTCGCGTTCGCGGTCAGCTCGACGAAACCGACGACGAGCGCGGAGAGCACGAGCCCGATGAGAACGCCGCCGAGCGCTCCCGAGGCTGCGGCCACGAGCGCGCGCAGGCGAAGCTGCCGGCGGAGCTGTGCGGGAGCAAGGCCCTGCGCCTCCAGGTCGAACAGCTCGGCGCGATCGTCGCTGCGCTCCGCGACGACGCCCAGCAGGAGCCCGAGCAGCGCGAGCACGAGAGCGGTCACCGCGGCTGCCTCGAGCATCGCCACGGCCGCGCGGGCAACCGGGTCGGTGCGCAGCTGCCGCTCCAGGCCGGCCTGCGATGCGACGTCGAGAACCGTGAATGGGGGCGCGGCGAGACGGGTGGCGGCTGCAGCGCGTGCCGCACGCGGGCCGCTCAGCCAGAGCTCGGTCGTGAAGCCCGTACCCGGGGACGACGCGTTCAGCGCAGTCACGAGGGCGGACCGGTCGGCGACCACGAAGTCGGCCGTCTCCAGGGAGGCCGTCCCCGGGAATCGCCGGGCGACCCCGGCAACGCGAAAGATCAGGCTCTGGCCGGCGACGTCGATCCCGAGCAGGCCGTCGCGCCCGGCGAGCTCGGCCATGCGCGGCGAGACGACGGCCGGGATGCGCAGACCGTCGGTGGGCTGCCGCGGCCGCAGGTAGGTGTCGACCTCGTTGGTGAGCGTCAACCCGAACCGCACGCCGCCTCGGCGGACAAGGCTGCCGACCCCGGTCGTGCCGATCCAGTCGCCGTAGTCGGTCACCTTCACCGTGCCGGTGGGTGTGATCGCAGCGGGCGGCCCGAGGGCGACAGTGCCGGTGGCCGGAGCCCCCGCGTCGGCGCCCCGCTCTTCCAGCTTCGGCGGCGGCTCGAAACGAAAGGCCACGAGCTTGCCCCCGCGAGCACGCGCCGGAATCGTTCCTCGGAGGACGACCGGCCTCGAGTCGAGCGTGCCACCGAGCCGCACCGGCACGAACGAGCCGTCGCGGGCGCGGATCGTCGCGACCACGCCGATCTCGGTGCCGAGCACGCGGATCGGTAGCGCCAGCCTTGTGGCCGCGAGCGGAAGGGCGGCGCCGCGAAGTGGCTTCGGCCCGGCGTCGATCCGGTGCGCGAGCTCCGGGAGCGACGCCGACGCGAAGTCACTCCGCCAGCCGTCGATCCGCGGCAGAGCCTTCGCGCTGAGACCGAGAACGGCGATGCCGCTCACGTCCGCCGCGCCCTGGATGCTCCCGTTCTGCCGGGTCACCGGCTCGACGCGAAGCGCCCTCGGGAGCGACGAGAGCACGGCCGGCGTGACCGCGGCATCGACCGGGATCAGCTGCGAGAGGTCCTCCTTCACGACGTAATCCGCGGGCACCGCGAAGGCGGCCTGATCCTGCTCTCCGCGCACGAGCGTCCAGCGGTAGGTCTCGGCGAACAGCGCGAGCCCGATCGCGACCGCCACGAAGCCGACCGCGACCACGACCTGTCCGGGCCTGCGCGCGAGGGCCAGCGCCGCGAGGCGAAAGGAAAGCGCTCCGCGAGGCGCCACCCGCTCCAGCAAGCGCAGGCCGGGCGGCACGACCCGGGCGACCGCCACCGCCGCCGCGAAGCCGACGAGCGCCGGCAGCAGCAGGAGCACGACGCCGGTACCCCCGCCTGCGAGCAGCGCCTGTGCGTCGGCGGCCCCTCGGGCGAGGGCGACGGCGACCACGGCCGCGGCGCCGAGCGCGGCTGCGTCGAGCGGTGAAAACGAGACTTTCCCGATCGAGAGCGGCCGGACCGCCAGCGCGGTCACGAGCACGAGCGTGGCCCCCACAGCGAGCAGGAGCACCGCGGCGATGCCACCCCCCGAGACCAGCGAATGGCGCACCAGCGCACCGACCGGCTCTCCCGACCGGCCCGCCAGCGCGACGGCGACGCCCACACCGACCAGCCAGCCCAGGAGCGTGCCGGCGACCGCCATCGTGGCGGACTCGGTGACGACCTCCCCCTCAACCTGCCAGCGGCGCACGCCGCTCGAGCCGAGCCGCTCGCGCGAGGCGTCGACGTCCCGCCTCAGCCGCATGGCGACGAGCACGGTAAAGGCGAGCAGCAGCGCGACCGCCTCGCCCCCGAGCAGGAAGAGCCGCCGGCCGGCGACGCGGCTCGAGTCGGCCGCGGCGCGGAGCTCGTCGGTCGGTGCCCGCAGTGCGAACCCGAACGGCTCGGCTTGCAGCTCGGTGCGCACGGTCTCGATCCTCGCCGCCAGATCCCTGACGGCCCAGGCTCGGACGAGCCCGCGGTCGAGTGGGAGCACCCAGCCGTAGCTGCGGTAGGCGTCGTGCAGGCGGGGCTGCCGGTCGAGCGCGGCCACGCCGTTCGCAAGCACGAGCGGCGGCGGGGCCGGCCGGTGGTAGCGAACCATCGCCTGGACGAACTCGGACTGGAGCTGCCCCGCGACTGGAACGGCGTCGCCGAAGAGGGTTCCCGACCGTAGGTCGCCTTCTCCGACCGCGACCAGCCGGAGGCCCGGGACGTTCGGGATGCGGCCGCCGCGCCGGATCACGAGCACCTCGCAGCGGCTCGGCGAGCACGTGCGCGGCAGGCGGCCCGAGCGCAGGCGAACCCAGCGACCCAGGTCGTCCACCGCACCGAGGCCGAGGAAGGCGCCGCCGAGCGTGCTCTCGCGGTAGAGCGAGGTTCCGAACGGCCTAACCGGCGCAACGTGCTGGAGCTCACGCCGCACGTGCGCGTCGAGGGTCGCGTACGGCGCGACCTGACCACCGACGCTGAACCAGTTCACGCGCACCGCCCGCACATCCGGGCTCAGCGCGGAGACCGCGCGGCCGACGGATCGGTCCTCCGCCGCCACGGAGCCCGCCAGCACCGCAGCGAGCATTGCGGCGGCAGCTGCCAGGCCGGCGACCACCAGCACGAGCCGCCCGCCGCGGCGGGTCAGGCGCACGCGGGCGAGCCAGAGTGGAAATGCGAGCCTACGGAGGGTCACAGCAGCGGGAACCGTGCCAGTCCGCATCCGGGCTCGTCCACCCGGCTCGTGCAAATGGGCCGGTCGACCTATTGACTTTGCCAGTGCCGGTGCCGACCATCTCCGGATGAGCCAGACGCAGATCTTCCTCTGGTGCGTCGCGCTGATCCTGCTCGAGCTGAACCACCTCAAGTGGATCATGTGGACCTACTGGTCGTGCGCGAAGTGCGGCCGCAAGCACAAGGACTGCGGCTGCAGCTCAAAGTGGTTCATGTACTTGTAACGGGTGAACCCCTGGTTCCCCCGTTGCCCCTCCTTGCGAGACGTAGGCGATCTCGGGAGTTCCAGGAGCCCCCGCCTAATTCGCGCCAAGCAGGTGCTGGTAGGCGGGCAGCGTCAAGAAGTCCTCCAGCTCGTCGCCGAGCGCGACCTGCTCGAAGAGTTCCCTGGCCTCGGCTGCGCGGCTGCGCTCGAAGACCTCGTCGCCGAACGTCTCTCGCAGGCGTTCGAGCTCCTCGTCGATCACGCGCCGCACGTGCTCTCGCTCGAAATGCCCGTGGCGGATCCACTGCCACACCTGCGAGCGGGCGATCTCGGCCGTCGCCGCGTCCTCCATCAGGTTGTCGATCGCGACCGCGCCGCTCCCGCGCAGCCACGCCGAGAGGTACTGGATCCCGACGCTCACGTCGTTGCGCAGTCCTTCCTCGGTGATCTCGCCGGGAGTCGAGGCCACGTCGAGCAGGTCGGCCGCGCTCACCTGCACGTCCTCGCGCTGCCGCTCGAGCTGGTTCGACCGCCCGCCGAGCACCCGGTCGAACTCCTCGAGCGCGACCGGCACCAGATCGGGGTGCGCGACCCAGGTGCCGTCGAACCCGTCGCCCGCCTCGCGCCGCTTGTCGTCGCGCACCTTCGCGAGCGCGCGCTCGTTCAGCTCCGCGTCCTTGCGACTCGGAATGAACGCGGCCATCCCGCCCATCGCGTGGGCGCCGCGCCGGTGGCAGGTCTTGACGAGCAGCTCGGTGTAGGCACGCATGAACGGCGCGGTCATCGAGACGCTGTTCCGGTCCGGCAGGACGAACTCGGGGCGATGGCCGAGCTTCTTGATCACGCTGAACATGTAGTCCCAGCGCCCGGCGTTCAGGCCGGCCGAGTGCTCGCGCAGCTCCCAGAGGATCTCGTCCATCTCGAACGCAGCCAGGATCGTCTCGATCAGCACGGTCGCCCTGATGGAGCCGCGGTCGAGCCCCAGCGCATCCTCCGTGTGGACGAAGACGTCGTTCCAGAGCCGCGCTTCGAGATGGCTCTCGAGCTTCGGCAGGTAGAGGTACGGGCCCGCGCCCTTGTCCAGGAGCCGCTGCCCGTTGCGGAAGAGGTAGAGACCGAAGTCGAAAAGGCTCCCCGAGACCGGCGCGCCGTCGAGCTCGAGATGGCGCTCCTCGAGGTGCCAGCCCCGGGGCCGCACGAGCAGTGTCGCGGTCTCGTCGTTCAGCCGGTAGCGCTTGCCCGGCGTCTCCAGCTCGATCGTGCCTTCGATCGCGTCGGTCAGGTTCGCCTGGCCCTCGAGCATGTTGGCCCAGGTGGGCGAGTTCGCGTCCTCGAAGTCGGCCATGAACATGCGCGCGCCCGAGTTGAGGGCGTTGATCACCATCTTCCGGTCGGTCGGGCCGGTGATCTCGACCCGGCGGTCGCGGAGCGGCTCCGGCACGGGCTCGATCGTCCAGTCGCCCTCGCGGATCTCCCGCGTCTCGGGAAGGAAGTCGGGGAGCTCCCCCGCCGCCAGCCGCTGCTGCCGCTCGGCGCGGGCCGCGAGCAGCTCACGGCGCCGCGGGCCGAAGCGCCGCTCGAGCTCCTCGACGAACGCCGTCGCCTCCTCGGTCAGAACCCCCTCCACGCCCGTTAGCCTCTCACGTCGTGCTCGACCCGGACCTCGCCTCGGTGCTGCTCGCGGCCGCGTTCGCCGGCCTGCTCGCCGTCCCCGGGCTCCGTAAGGCCGCGCGGCGCGGTGAGCGCTTCTGTGCCTCCTGCGGACGGCGCATCCTCCTCGGCGAGCGGACGTGCGACTGCGACTTCTGAAGCACTTCGACGTCCCGAGCCGGAGTGACCTGCGCGTGTTCGCGGGCTACTGCGCCGCCGCGGCGGTCTACATCGTGATCGGCGTCGCGTACAACGACTTCCTGCTCTCGGTCGTCGTCGGGATGGGCTATCTCCTCCTCGCTGTGTGGCTTGTTCCCGCCGCGTTCAGGCGGCTCCGTCGTTGAGCTGGGCGGCGCACGACCTCGAGCCGTATGCGTTCCAGCGCCACCTGGGCCTGAAGGTCGCCTTCGTGCCCCTACTGATCGGCTCCTACGCGCCGGATCTCGCGACCAAGTGGTTCGTCTACGGGATCCACCTCGGCCCCTGGGAGCTGAAGGCCTCGAACCCGGCCCAGTTCCACCGCGGTTGGCCCGGCTTCGGGTTCACGCACTCGCTGATCTTCGGCGTCGCCATCGGCTTGCTGATCTGGAAGGTCTTCGGCAGCAGGCTCTGGGGGATCAGCTTCGTGATCGGCCACGCGGCGCACGCGCTCACCGACACCGGCGACACCGTCGGGACGATGCTGCTCTTCCCCTGGACGTTCCACTTCCACCTCGATGCCTGGGCCTACGCGGGACAGACGGGCCGCTTCACCGACGCGGCCGCCTACTTCAGCGGCCTTGGAGGGATGTGGGATCTCGTCTGGATCGTGTACGGCTTCTTCAGCTGGCGGGTGCTCACGAGCGTCTACTTCGACAACATCATCTACAGGGCCGACGCCTTCTGGCCGTGGGCGAACCGGGCTGTCCCACGCGGTGCGCTGATCACCCTCTACCGGGCCGCGTTCTTCTACGGCACCTCGCGCTGGATCGCCTGGACGATCTGGGCGCACGTGATCCACCACTACCCGTACGACCTGAGCTGGGGCGGGCCGCACTGGGTGCCCGCCGAGCATCCGTAAACCTGTGCAACCATCCGCGCATGATTCGGCGGGGGCTCATCGCCGTTGCGCTCGCGCTCGCTACCGCGGCGCCGGCTTCGGGCGGGATCGCGGAGATCCGCGATGCCCGAGGACACCTCGTCGCAAATGCCTGGGCCGGCGGCTCGTTCGCCAGCTTCCGGGACGGCGGCTGGGCGCTCCGCTTCGACTCGGCCTCCCGTAGCTCGCGTGGTGTCTCGCTCGTCGGCGTTTCGCTCGCCGGGGGCATCGTCTACGCAGAACGGATCTTCGTGCCGGCCCACGGCCTGCGCGGTGCCCGCGTCGAGGGGCTGACGGTGAACGGGCGAGCCGTCGCTGCGCGGCCGAACGCCCTCGTGCCCCTGGGCCCGGGCAGCTACCTGGTGGTGCTGCAGGAGGCCGTCGTCCCGGGAGAGGGCAGCGGCGTGGTCGGCCTACGGCTCGTGGCGGGAGACGAGTCGCTCGGGATCGACCCCGGCTCGCAGCTCCTCGTCGGGCTCGCTCGGGCGGCGTTACCCCTCGCCCACCGGCACCGCACGGCGCGCCTGTCCTGGCTCGCGCTCGGCGTCGCCGGCCATGGCGTGGACACGGGCAGCAACGACCGCTTGCAGGAGCCGCTACTGCTCGGTATGCCGGCCGGTGGGACGACGGGCTCGCAGGCGGCCAGGATCGCACTGCAGTTCCTCGGCGTGCCCTACCGCTGGGGCGGCGCCGACCCGATCGGCGGCTTCGACTGTTCCGGTCTCGCGCTATACGTCTACGCACAGCTCGGCATTAGCCTGACCCACTACACCGGTTCCCAGTTCCAGGAGGGCCGCCCCGTGCTGCCGTGGGAGCTGCAGCCCGGCGACCTTCTCTTCTTCCATCCGAGCGCGCGCGGCCCGCAGCACGAGGGGATCTACATCGGCGGCGGCCGATTCGTCCAGGCCCCGCACACCGGCGACGTGGTCAAGATCTCCTCGCTTGCGGAACCGGCGTACAGCGCCGGCTTCGTCGGGGCCGTCCGGCCCTGGGGCGCCTAGGGCCAGCCGGGTGCAGATTCCTGCTGGTAGGCGCGCGCAGGCTCTGGCACCATGCAAAAGGTGAAGACGCGCACCCCTCTGGACGTTGACGCTCCCGTTCCTCGTCCTGAGCGAGACAGCCGGACACACCGTCGTCGCCAGGCTCTTCGACCCGCATGGCGAGCGGCACATCCAGGCGCAGGACTACCTCGAGTACGTCCAGGCTGCCGGCGCGATCTGCCTCGCGCTCGCCGCGGCCGTGCTTGTCTGTCGAGCGGTTGCCGCCTTCCGGGGACGACCAGCCGAGTCGCTTCCGACCTGGTACCTCTCGGCCGTGCCGTCGGCCGCGTTCCTGCTGCATGAGCACCTCGAGAGCTTCGTCCACAAGGGCGAGATCGACTGGCTCACGAGCTTCGAGCCGGCGGTCGTGCTGGGGGCTGTCATACAGCTGCCCTGCGGCCTGCTGGCGGTCTGGTTGGTTCGAACGCTCCTGCGAGCGGCCGACGAGCTCGGCCACGCGCTCTCACGTCGAACCGAGCGCCAGGCCAACGACCGCCCGACACCCCAACTCTGCCGCGGTCGTCAGGACTTCCCGCTCCGGCTGCTCGCGCTCGTGCGCGGGCTGGCCGAGCGCGCTCCTCCCTCCTTCGCCTAGTGCGGCGGCCACGGCTCCGTGGCGGCCGATCCGGCGTACGAAGGAGGGGTACTTGCGACCACAGACACAGAATTCCGGACGAACCGACGTCGACGCCTTGGCGGCGGCCCTGGCCGAGCGCCTGCAGCTGTCCGACGGCACGCCGTGGATGAACACGGCCGAGGCCGCCGAGTACATGCGCGTTTCGGTGCGCTGGCTACGTCAGCACCTGCGCCAGATGCCGCATAGCAAGGTGGAGGGCCGGCTGTTCTTCAGCCGCGCCGAGCTCGACGGCTGGCTCGCCCGGAACCGACGCAGCTAACCGGCGGCCGCGCGCCGCTTGCGTGACGAAGGCTCGAGGGAGAGCTCCGCGAGCGGCGCCGGCTTGGCGAAGAAGAGCCCCCGCAGTGGCTTCAGCCGTCTGATCCGGCGAGCAGCTTCCGGAACTTGCCGTATTGCCCGGCCTTGCCGACGGTGACGAGCGTGTCTCCTTGCTGGATCACATCGTCCGGCTGCGCGCCCGTAACGGGCTCGGGCTCGCGCAGGATCGCGATGATGGTGACCCCGGTCTTGGCCCGGAACCCGCTCTCCGCGAGCGTCTTGCCGATCCACGGGCTCGTGTCAGGCACAGCCTCCCACTCGATCAGCAGCTCGCCGAGCGCCATCTCGAGGTCCTCGACGATCTTCGGCCGCTCGTAGGCACCGCCGATCACCGCGCCGAGCTGGCGTGCCTCGTCGTCGTCGAGCCTGATCACCGCTTTGGGCTCGTCGTCGTCGGCGTGGCGGAAGAAGTAGAGCTCCCGCGGGCCGTCGTTGTGCAGGATCACCGCCAGCCGGCCGCCGCCGTCGAGACGGATCGTGAACTTCGTCCCGACTCCGGGGAGCCGCGTCTCACGCAGGTCGACGGGCATCTCGCCTCCAGTCTACGAAGAGCCAGCGGCCGATCGCCTTCGACTCCTTCATCAAGGCGATGCCGAGGGTGGCCGTGATCAGCACGTACAAGCCGGCGAACGCGGCGATCTTCACCTGGATCGCGTCCGAGATTCGCGGGTTCCCGCTCACGAGCTGGGCGAGGATGATCGTGAACTCGCCGTGCGCGACGAGGGCGACTCCCACGTTCAGGCTCTGCCTCGGGCTGTAGCCGCCGAGCAGGCCGCTCAGGTGGCCGGCGCCGATCTTCCCCACGAGGCTGACCAAGACCGCGAGCGCGAGCAGCCAGGCGACGCTGCCGAGCTTGCCGACGTCGATCGAGAGGCCGAAGACGAAGAAGAAGAGCGCCGCGAAGACATCGCGAAAGCTGAAGAAGCGCTCCTCGATCTCCTCGCGAATCGAGGTGCCCGAGAGGACGACGCCGGCCATCAGCGCGCCCACGGCGACGGAGAGCCCGAGCTTCTCCGCGAGCGCGGCGGAGCCGACGAGGAACGCAAAGGCGGTCAGGAGGAAGATCTCCCGCGGCAGCCAGTCGAGGAAGCGGTCGATGGGGCCGCTGAGCCACTTGGAGATCGCGAGCGCGACCGCGATGAAGCCGATCGCCTTGGCCACGATCGCCAGCGTGTGCGCGGCAGCGCCTCCGCCGCCGGACGCGAAGCCGAGCACGACCGCGATCACGAGGTCCTCTGCGACCAGGATCGCGAGCACGAGGTCGGTCTCGTCGTCGGCGAGCCGCCGGAAGTCGATCAGGCCCTTGACCGTGACCGCGCTGGAGGAGACGTAGATCGCGGCCCCGAGGATGAACGCGGCGAAGCTGAACCCGAAAGCGGCCACGCCGACCACCAGCCCGAGCGCGCCGTTGACGGCCACGTCGATCGCCCCGCCCAGGAAGACATGGCCCCGGCTGCGGGCGATTCGCCCGATCGTGAACTCGAGCCCGAGGAAGAAGAGCAGGAAGACAAGGCCGATCTCCGCGACGAAGTCGGTCACCTCCGAGGGCCGCACGACGCTGAGCGCCTTGGGCTCGTGCGGGCCGAGCAACAGCCCGGCGAGCAGGTAGGCGGGGATCGCGGAGAGGCCGACCCGGCCGGCCACCAGGCCGAGCCCTCCCAGCAGGGCGACGGTGATCGAAAGCTGGGCGAGAGTCATCGGCTCCGGCGGCCTGATCGTAACGGCCTTGCGGCGGCGACTAGCGACGCGGCCGGGTACTGGCCCAGCTGCGGGTCGACGGGCCGAGGACGAGTGCGGGTCGAGCACGATCTCGTCCGCCGCGAGCGCGATCAGCGTCCCGCCGCTCATCGCGTAGTGGGGCACGACGGCCGTCACCGGCGCCTCGTCGATGTCGATGTAGCGCGCGAGGGGAATCCCGAGCAGCGAGACCGTCTCCTGCCGGTGGATCAGCGTGATCACGGTCACCTTCCGCTTGCGCGAAAGCGCAGCGAGGCTCTGCCGCCGCCGGGCCGCGAGCACCTGGCGCTGCACGGCCGGCTGGAGCGAGGCCAGGATGAAGAAGAGCCAGAGGAGGCTGAGCGGGTCTACGCGGCCTCCTCCTCCCGGACTGCGGTGGCGTACGCGGCCTCGCGCACGGCCTCCTGCGACTCGAGCCCGGCGCCCAGCCCGCCGGCGACGGTTGCGAACGAGGCGGTGAACCAGGCCAGGGCGGCGTAGTCGCCGATGCCTGCCGAATGGCCGAGCCCCGGCGCGAAGAGACCCGGCCTGACGAGGAGCTCCGCGGCGCCGAAGATGAGCAGGAAGAGCGCGACGTAGAGCAGTGCGATCCCGATCGCACGGTCAGCGCCGTCGTGACGTTGAAGAGGGCGACCTGGCCGCGCACGCGCGGGTCGGGCGCGCGCTCCCAGAGGCCGTGCGCGCACGATCACCGCCGGCCGCCGTCGCCGGCGATCGAGACGAGGCACATGAGCAGCGAGCCGCCACCAGCCCAGCGGCGCCGGAGAGACGCCAGATGTCGAGGCTGACGAGCCCGTACGCGCCGACGGCGAGCGCCGCCACCAGGGCGCCGTAGAGCCGGGCCGCGAGACGCCACGGCCGGTTCGCGCGAACCATCCCGAGCAGCAGCCGCAGGTGGCTCGCGACCAGGACGGGTACGTAGAGGAGGCTCGAGCGGTCGGCCGGTGTCGGTCGCGAGCTCCCGCAGCACGCTCTCCTCCCACTCGTCGCCTGCCTCCGCGGCCGGTGAGCTCGCCGATCAGCTCCACGAGCGCGCGGCGCAGCCGCTGCCGTAGGTGAAGCGCGCCGAGTGCAGGCAGCGAGAGCACTGCGAGGCCATGGGTCGGGCTGAGATGCCGCGAGACCGGCCGCCCGCCGACCTTCAGCGGGAGGTCGGTCACGACCACGCCGAGGTCCCAGTCGCCCTCGAGCAGCTTGCGCCTGCCGGCGGCGAAGATCTCCGTCAATGGGGCCGGCGGATCGACGAGGCGGTCGACGTCGAGCTCGGCGTCCCAGTCCACGGAGTCGTAGCGCTCCCGCAGGTCCTGCAGAAGCTCGGAGGCGATCCTCGAGGTCACGTCGTGAGCGAGGCCCGGCGCGACGATTACGCCGAGGACCGCGCGAGGGCGGTCCTCGACGGGCTCGTCACGGCGCTCTGTCGCCGCGGGCTCGATCACGCGGAGGAGCCGGCCGGCTCAGGCGTCTTCTCCTCCTGCTCGCGCAACAACTCCGGCGCTGCACCCTTCTCGACCTGGAAGCGCAGCTCGTCGCCGTCCACGTCGACCGCGACCTTGTCGCCCGGCTCGACGCTCCCGTCGAGCACCAGCTTCGAGAGCTCGTTCTCGACCAGCCGCTGGATGGTGCGCCGCAGCGGCCGCGCTCCGAACTCGGGGTCGTAGCCCTCGCGAGAGAGCAGCTGCACCGCCTCCTCCGAGAACTCGACCTCGATTCGCTGCGCGCGCAGACGGCGGCCGAGCCGGTCGAGCAGGAGCCGCGTGATGTCGAGGAGCTGCTCCTCGGAGAGCGCGCGGAAGACGATGATCTCGTCGATCCGGTTGATGAACTCCGGCCGGAAGCTGCCGCGGAGGATGGTCCATCAGCTCGTCCTTGAGCTGGTCGAAGTCGCCGCCCTCGCGGGCGAAGTGCTGGATCCGGTCGGCGCCGATGTTCGAAGTCATGATCACGACGGCGTTCTTGAAGTCCACCGTCCGTCCCTGGGCGTCGGTCAGCCGGCCGTCGTCGAGGATCTGCAGCAGGATGTTGAAGACGTCCGGGTGCGCCTTCTCGATCTCGTCGAAGAGCAGCACCGAGTACGGCCGCCGCCGCATCTGCTCGGTGAGCTGGCCCGCCTCCTCGTAGCCGACGTAGCCCGGCGGCGCACCGACCAGGCGGGAGACCGTGTGCCGCTCCTGGAACTCGCTCATGTCGAAGCGGACCATCAGGCTCTCGTCGCCGAAAAGCGCCTCGGCGAGCGCTCGGGCGAGCTCGGTCTTGCCGACGCCGGTCGGGCCGAGGAACAGGAAGCTGCCGATCGGCCGGTTCGGGTCGCCGAGGCCTGCACGCGAGCGGCGCACCGCCTCCGCGACGGCCTGCACAGCCTCTTCCTGGCCGACGATCCGGCCGTGCAGCTCCTCCTCGAGCCGCATCAGCCGCTCGCGCTCCTCGCTCGTGAGCTGCGAGACCGGGATGCCGGTCGCGCGGGAAACCACCTCGGCGATGTCCTCAGGCGTGACCTCGGGCGCACGCTGGCGGGCCTTCCGCCTGCTCCTCGAGCTCGCCCTGGCGCGACTCGATCTCGTCGCGCAAGGTTCCGGCCCGGTCGTAGTCCTCGGCGGAGGTCGCCTGGTCGCGCTCGCGCGCGAGCCGCCGCAGGTCGTCCTCGAGCGAACGCGTGTCGTCGTCCTTCGTCTTCATCCGCAGGCGCACGCGCGCGCCCGCCTGGTCGATCAGGTCGATCGCCTTGTCGGGCAGGAAGCGGTCGCGGATGTAGCGGTCGGAGAGCTCCGCGGCCGCGACGATCGCCTCGTCCGAGATGCGCACGCGGTGGAAGGCCTCGTAGCGGTCCTTCAGCCCGCGCAGGACCTCGATCGTCTCCTCGACGGTCGGCTCGCGCACCAGCACCGGCTGGAAGCGCCGCTCCAGCGCCGGGTCGCTCTCGATGTTCTTGCGGTACTCGTCGAGCGTCGTCGCGCCGATCACGTGCAGCTCGCCGCGCGCGAGCGCGGGCTTCAGCATGTTCGAGGCGTCCATCGAGCCCTCCGCGGCCCCGGCGCCGACGACGGTGTGCATCTCGTCGATGAAGAGGATCAGCTCGTCGGAGGCGCCGCGGATCTCGTCGATCACGGTCTTCAGCCGCTCCTCGAACTCGCCGCGGTACTTCGTGCCGGCGATCATCCCGGCGAGGTCGAGCGCGATCACGCGGCGGCCGGCCAGCGTCTCCGGGACCTCGTCGTTGACGATCCGCTGGGCGATGCCCTCGACGATCGCGGTCTTGCCCACGCCGGGCTCGCCGAGCAGGGCCGGGTTGTTCTTCGTTCGCCGCGAGAGGATCTCGATCGTCTGCTCGATCTCGTCGGCGCGCCCGATCACCGGGTCGAGCTTGCCCTCGCGCGCCTCCTGGGTGAGGTCGCGGCCGAACTCCTCGAGCCGCGGCGTGCTCGACTGCTCACGCGGAGCGCCCGCCTCGACGCCGCGGATGACCGCGCCGCGCAGCTTCGTGTGCGAGATACCGAACCGCTGCAGCAGCTGCCCGGCCGGCGACTCGTCGTCGCGGGCGAGCGCGAGCAGCACGTGCTCGGGGCCGACGTAGGAGGAACCGAGCTCGCGCGACTCCTCGTAGGCGGCGAGCAGCGCAGCCTTCGCGTCGGGGGCCAGCGACGGGGCGACGTCCGTCCGCTCCGCCTTCTCGGCCTCCTCCTCGAGCTGCGCCGCGATCGCGGCGGGGTCCGCGCCGACCTGCTCGAGGACGTGGCGAACGACGTCGTCCTGGAGGGCCCCGTAGAGCAGGTGGTCGCTCTCGAGGTCGAGGCTCCCCCACTCCAGAGCGGTCTGGGCGGCCCGCTGGAGAAGCGACCTCGTCGCGTCGCTGAAGAACTGGGTCACGTCCACGCTCTCGGCGCGCCGCGCCGGCGCCTGGGCCGTGGCCGCGCCGCCGCCAGTGGGCGAGCGGTCGAAGAAGTCGGAGAAGAACTCGTCGAAGAGGCTGCGGCCGCCGCCGAGCCGGCCGGACATCCGCTCCTCCGCGAGGTCGATCTCGCAGAGGTACTCGACCTCCTGGGTCCCGTCTGGCCGCATCCGCACCCGCGATGCGACTGCAGGGCGCCCGTGACGCTGGCACAGATGCTGTTCCGCCATTTCAAGCCCTCCCTGTTGTCGGAGCGTGTGTTCTACCCACGCGCCCGCGCGGCCAATACGCCGCTGGGCACCTCGACGTATCCAGACGTGCAAGACTCAGGAGCGAGAGCGATTACTTCGGGGGAAGGAGCCACGTGACCCGGGACTCGAGAGTCAGGCGTCCGCCACAGTGACTCCGCCGGGTCCCACGCAACTGCTCAGTCGCGAGGCCGCGCCACGAGCCGATCGTGAGCTGATCCGGCGCATCGATTCCGCCCTCGAGGTGCTGCACGGGAGATGGAAGGTCTACCTCCTGTTCCTGATGGCACGCGGAATCCACCGCCACAGCAGACTGCTCGACGGCCTGCCGGGCGCCTCGAAGAAGGTGATGACCGACACGCTGCGAGCGCTCGAGCGCGACGGGCTCGTGACGCGCCGGGTCCTCGCGGAGGTACCGGTACGGGTCGAGTACTCGCTCACGCCTCTGGGCTGGAGCATGACCGAGCCGCTGATGGCGCTCTCCGAATGGGGAAACGTCCACGAGAGGGAGATCGCTCGCGCACGCTCCCGGTACAACCTCGACCACTAGACCCGCAAGCGCTCTAACCGCGTCGCCGCCACCAGCGCACAGCCTCGACCGTAGCCGTGACCGCCAGTGCGATTCCGAAGGCGAGCAGGAGGCCTTTCCACGGAGCGTTCTCGAACGCTTTGCCGCCGAAGTAGCCGAGCAGCGCGGCGTAGGCGGCCCAGACGAACCCCGCGAGCACGTCGAAGGCGAAGAAGCGCCGCCAGCGCATGTCGAGCCAGCCCGAGGCGAACGCGACCACCGTCCGCCCGCCTGGGATGAACCGTCCGATGAGGATCAGCTGACCGCCGCGCTCGTTGATCTGGCGTTCGGCCCAGTGGACGCGCGCCTGCGCTTTCTCGCCCGAGAACACCCGCCGGCGCAGCGGCTCCTCGAAGTAGTGGCCGAGCAGGTACGCGGTGTTGTCCCCTGCCACGGCGCCGGCTCCGCCCGCGAGGATGATCAGCGACAGGTGCATGTCGCCCGCACTCGCCAGCACGCCTGCGGTGATCACCGTCGTCTCGCTCGGAACCAGCGGGATGAGCACGTCGGCGTAGGCCAGGCCGAAGACCAGCAGGTACGACCACCACTCCCCGGAGAGCTGGTTGGCCAGGCCGTTCAGCAATCGACCATCGGATCGGAGACTAGTGTCCGCGCGTACGCTGCCGGGGTGGCTGAGGGTCGCGATCAGGGTGCGGTTTGGGCGAAGAGCGAGCGTTCAGTCGGCACGCCGAACCCGCGCGACCGCGACCCGCGGGCGACGCTCCTGGCGCTCGCCGAGCGCGCGCCCTCGGTCGACGAGATCGACCACTACGGCGAGGGCGGTCTCGCCCAGCGCCTCGAAGCGCGGATCGCGGAGCTGCTCGGAAAGGAGGCCGCGGTCTGGATGCCGTCGGGCACGATGGCGCAGCAGATCGCGCTTCGCCTCCATTCGGAGCGCCGCGGAACCAACCGGGTTGCCTTCCACCCGCTCTGCCACCTCGAGGATCACGAGGAGCGCGCCTACGAGGTGCTGCACGGGCTGAAAGCCGAGCTGCTCGGCTCACGCGAGCGGCTCATCACGGCCTCCGACCTCGACGAGCTCGACGAACCTGTTGCGGCGGTGCTGCTCGAGCTGCCCGACCGCGAGCTCGGCGGGGTGCTTCGACCCTGGGACGACCTCGTCGTCCTCTGCGACAGGGCGAGAGAGCACGGCGCCGCCCTCCATCTCGACGGCGCGCGGCTGTGGCAGTGCGGGCCCTTCTACGAGCGGGGCCTCGACGAGATCGCGGCCCTCTTCGACACGGTCTACGTCTCCTTCTACAAGGACCTCGCCGCGCCGGCCGGAGCCGCACTCGCCGGGCCGGCCGACCTGATCGAGGAGGCGCGCGTCTGGCAGGTGCGCCACGGCGGTCGCCTCTACAGCGTCCATCCCTACCTGATCGCGGCCGAGCGCGGCCTCGACGAGGTGCTGCCGCGGATCCCCGACTTCGTTGCCCACGCTCGGCAGCTCGGGACAGCCCTGGCCGAGCTCGACGGGATCGAGATCGTGCCCGACCCGCCCCAGACGACGATGTTCCACCTCTACGTCCACCGACCGCTCGAGGCGCTCCAGGAGGCCGCGCTCGACCAGGCGGAGCGAACCGGGACGTTCCTCGGCTTCGTCCGAGCAACCGACAAGCCCGAGACGCAGCGGCTCGAGCTGACCATCGGCCCGGCGAGCCTCGAGGTTCCGGTCGCCGAGGCGAAGGCGCTCTGGCAGGAGCTGCTAGCCCGGTAGCTCTGTGAAGAGCGTCAACTGAAGCCCGCCGGGCGCCTCCAGGCGGGAGTTGAGTGAGTCCCAGGGAGTCCGCACAGGCTCGGCGATCACCTTCGCGCCCGCGGCCTCGGCCGCTCTCGTCACCGCCGCCGGACTAACAGAGTTCCTGCGCTGCCGGCGTGTGCCTACTTCGACCTACGTCCTTGTCGCCGACGGCCCGGGGGAGGATGATAGGTAGCGGCCGATGAGACGGAGCCAACTTGCCCCGGTGATCGCCGCCGTCGTGGTTCTGCTGGTCGCGATCGCGGGGCTCGTCGGGTGGGCTGCTGGCCATTACACGAAGAACACGGTCACCGTCGGCACGACGCCGCCTGTTTCGTCCTCGCAGGCGGTCGATCCGACCGTTGCGGCGGGTGCGCACGTGTTCGTCCAATTTGCTTGCGCCCAGTGCCACGGCGAGGGCGGTCGCGGAGACGTCTCGCCTGACGTGCCGGCACTGACGAGCGCGGGCAAGCAGCTGACCGTCGCCCAGTTGAGCGGGATCATCAACCACGGGCTCGGGGAGTCGGCGAATCCGAAGAAGCCGTACATGCCGGTCTGGGGCGCGGTTATCTCCAAGCGCCAGGTGGGCGAGCTCGTCGCATACATCCGCGCCGGGCTTCCAAGCGTGGCCGACACAAAGCCGACGCCGGTGCCACAGGGCCAGGGCGACGAGGTCGCGGGCGCCGCGCTCTACGTTCGCGACGGCTGCATCAACTGCCACGGCCCGAACGGTCTCGGCGGCGTCCCGAACCCGCTCTCGGAAGACAAGGCGATCCCGCCGCTTGCGGGAGCCGATTTTCGCGGCGAGTTCAACACCGATGCGAAGATCGTCCAGATGATCCGCAGCGGCAGCGTCCTCGGACGTGCGCCGATCGTCAGCATGCCCCACTGGGGCGGGATCCTCTCGGACGCGCAGCTCCGGCAGCTGGTGGCCTACATCAAGACTCTGAAGTAGCTTCATCGCCACTGGCCCTGGTGTGGTCGTCGGGGTCGATCTGCCGGGCTCTCGCGGTTAGGCAGACCGTTGATGCGATCGGCGTAGAACCGCACCGTGGGCACGACCGTCGTCGAGGTCACGTTGGCGGCGTTCGCGACGGCCCTCGCAACCGGGCTCGGCGCGCTGCCATTCCTCTTGTCTCCGCATGAGTCCCACTGGGTCGCCCCGACGCCCGCATGGCCGGGTGCCGGTCAGTCTCCGCCGCCTGCGTTCAGGCGCCGGTAAAAGAGGCGCCGCATCTCCCGCTCTTCGTTCGTCTCCGCCGTGCGCAGGCCGGCACGAAGCCGCAACAGGTAGGCCGCCAGGTCGCGGCGACCAGAGAGATCCAGACCTTCGAACGTGCACCGGCCCGCCAGGACGGCGCCGCCCGGCTCCCAGAACGGGCACGCCTCCTCGGGGCACTCCTCGGCGACACCGAGCGCTTCGTTCAGGCGACAGGGGTTCAACTTCACGGTCACCTCCTTGCGCTCAGCTTGGCTGGGCGACGGCGTCTTGAGATCGTGGAGGCTGCTGATCTCGGCTTCGGGTTTTCCACACGTTTGGAGATCCGGCGCGCCAAGACCGGGCGAGCCGCTCTCGGAGCCTCTGCGAAAGCTGCCCACTCCACGGATCCGAGCCAGGCACGTTCGACGGCCAGCTGCCGTCGATGCGCGCCGAGCTCTGCTGGCGACAAGGTCTCTCCCCGCGCAGCCGCTTCGAGTGCAGCGCTCGCGGAATCGAGGACGCGCGTCCACTGTGTCTCCAAGGCGGTCATCTGCCAACAGAAGACTGCGCCAGCCGAGCCGCGGCATCGGCGGGCGCCCTGACTTAGATCCGTAGTTCTCCGCGCGCCGGGTCGGCGAGCTACCGGATGCCGAGAGCAGGTTCCTCGCGGACGATGGCCTCATGGAACGAGTCGCAATCACAGCGAAGCTGAGGGAAGGATCGGAGGCGCGTGCCAGAGAGCTCGTCGCTGCCGGTCCGCCCTTCGACCCGAGTCGAGCCGGACTCAACCAGCACGGCGTTTACGTGGGGCCCGACATCGTCGTCTTCGTCTTCGAGGGCGAGGATGTCGCGCAACGATTGGCCAACCTCTTGAACGACCGGCTCAACTCCGCGTCGTTCAGCGCGTGGGCGCCGCTTCTCGCCGAGCAACCCCGGCTCGCGCACGAGGCCTATCACTGGGACCCGAAGGAGGACACCATGAAGAAGATCCTGATCGCAACCGATGGTTCGGAGTCCGCGCACGAGGCGCTCGAGTTTGGACTCGAGCTCGCCGAGGAACAGGGCGCGACGCCGTTCATCGTTCACGTTGCTCCGGCCGTCGAAGTCTTGCCGTATGCGAGCTTCGCCGCCCCCGCTCCGACAGTTCCGCACCAGGTCGACGAGCAGGACCGAGCACCTCTGAGCGAAGCGGTCGAGCTCGCGGCACGAAGGGGCATCGAGACCAAGACGGAGTTGCTTGTCGGCAACCCGGCCGACGAGATCGTCGCCTTTGCCGACACGATCGACGCCGATCTGATCGTGGTCGGCTCGCGCGGCCAGGGCGCGATCGCCAGCATGCTGCTCGGCAGCGTTTCGCGGGCCGTGCTCCACGAGAGCCGGCGGCCTGTGCTCGTCGTCCGCGGCGCGCATGTTGCGGCCGAGGCAGCAGTCGGCTGATGGCGGATCGCCTCGCAACCGATGAGCTCTGCGCCGGCGACGTGATGTCGCGGCACTTCCTCTCGGCGGCCCCCGAGGACACGCTCGGCGAGCTCGCCGAGCGGCTTGCGGAGGCCGACGCCGGCTCCGCACTGGTCGTCGAATACGGACGACTTACCGGAATCCTGACCTCCCGCGACGTGGTTCGGGCAGTCGCCGACCGGGTCCATCCAAGCGAGGCTCGCGTCCGCGACTGGATGAGCCCCGCTCCCGTAACGGCCGCCCCCGAGCTGCCCGCCGACGAGGCCGCGCGGCTGATGTTGGCCGGCGGCTTTCACCACCTGCCCATCACCGAGGACGACCGCCCAGTTGGCGTCGTCGGCCTGAGGGCAGTCGTAGGCGCGATACGTCAAGGATTGCCGGGGTTGTGATCCTGTGACCATGCTCGTCGCGTATGGGAGCAAGCATGGATCGACCGAGAGGGTCGCGGAAGCGATTACGGAGAACCTGAAGCACGCCGGGCGCGACGTCGAGCTCCGTCGTGCCGCGGACGTCGAGGACCTGACGCGCTACGACGGTGTCGTCCTCGGAGGCTCGCTGTACTTCGGACGCTGGCACCGGGACGCAGTTCGCTTCCTGTCGAAGCACCGGCGTGAGTTGTCGGAGCTGCCGGTGACGGTCTTCGCGCTGGGCCCCCAGAGCGCCGAGCCGCAGGATCTGGCCAAGTCTCGAGCGCAGCTCGACAAGGCGCTGCAGAAAGTTCCCGAGGTCGAACCGCGCTCGATCGCTGTCTTCGGAGGAGTCATCGATCCGGCCAAGCTCCGCTTCCCGCTCAACCGCATGCCCGCGAGCGACGCACGCGACTGGAACGCAATCGAGGCGTGGACAGACGAGATCGGGAGGACGACATGAGCGTCAAGGAGCACACCCGGATCCAGGAGGTCGAGGTGCAGGCGCTGGACGCCGCGAGGCTCGAGCCGCTGATCGGCTCGGACCGGACCGCTCGCTACGAGGCGATTGCCGAGGCAACGGAGTCGCTGCTGGGAGACCGTGCGGTGCTGAACGTCAACTCGACGGCAACGGGAGGCGGGGTCGCCGAGATGCTGCAGACCCTCCTTGCCTACGGTCGCGGCGCCGGCCTCGACGTCCGCTGGCTCGTGATCCAGGGCGATCCGGCCTTCTTCGAGATCACCAAGCGCATCCACAACGGGCTTTACGGGTCGGCAGGCGACAGCGGCGCGCTCGGAGACGCCGAGCGAAGACACTACGAGCAGACGTTGCGCGAGAACGCCGACGAGCTGCTCGCGCTCGTCCGGCCGAACGACGTCGTCCTGATCCACGACCCCCAGCCCGCCGGCCTTGCCGGCGCGATGCGGAGCGCGGGCGCGAAGGTCATTTGGCGGTGCCACGTTGGCGTCGACGAGCCGAATGAGTGGACCGAGCGCTCGTGGTCGTTCCTACGCCCGTACCTCGAGGACGTGACGACGTGTGTTCGCCACGGGCGGGCCTACGCGCCGACCTGCGCCGCCTGCGATCGGGTCGACCGCGGCGGCAGGGACGCCGGCGCGGAGCGCGAGCACGAGGCCGTGCAATCGCGTCGTGACGACGGCGTCCATCTTCGCGACGAGCGCGGCGACCTCGGCGGCGTTCCTGAGCCCGCTCGAGGTCGTGTCGAGCTCGCGTGTCGATCGGGACGGTCACCGGCTGCCCGCGATGCCAGGTGGGCCGCGATCGCGCGATCGACCTCCGCGTGGCCGCCCTCGGCGTACTCGGCCTGAGGGTGCACGCGAAGGACGCCGACGATCGGCACCGGCTCGAGCGCGGCCGCGAACGCGAGATCCGGCCGCGGCTCGCCAAGGCCGTCACGCGCGAGCAGAGCCGCGAATGGGAATAGGCGTCGGGAGTGTCGACGATGGAGACATCGAGCGCGACCACTCGGCAGTCCGCGAAGCGCGAGACGAGCTGCCACGTCGCGAGCCGTGGCGAGACGGGGCCGCAAACGAGCACGAGCGTCGCGTAGTCCGCCGGCGAGACCGCGCGCCAGTCGACACCGTCGCCAAAGGTCGCGCGCCAGCGCCACGTCATACCCGTGCCTCGCGGAGTCGAGCCAGGTCAGCGTCACTTCGAGCGCAGCGAGATCGCCTGCGGTCGCGCCGCCGCGCTCGAGACTGAACCAGCCGGCGACGAGGATTCGCTTCGCCGTCGCTCGCCACTTCGCCACGGCCGTATCTTTCCGCAGATGTCGCTATCGGTGTGCTGCCTGACAGGCGATCCCGGCCCGCGCGTCACGGCCGTTCTCGCGCCGACGGGGGATCGCCGACGAGATCGTGATTGCTGCCGACGCGCGCGCCGATCAGGAGCGCCTGGAGCAGTATGCCGCTGCCGCCGATCGCCTCCTGCGCGTCGAGTTCTCGTACTTGGAGCGACACCTCGCCTGGCTCCACGAACAGTGCTCCGGAGATTGGATCTTCCGGATTGACGCCGACGAGGTCGCGAGCCCATCGCTGGTCGAGCGACTGCCGGAGCTGATCGCGGACTGCGGCGTTCAGCAGTACTGGCTTCCGCGCCGGTGGCTCTACCCCGAGGCTGGCGACTGGCTCGAGGAAGTGCCGTGGTGGCCGGACTACCAGAATCGACTGGTGCGCAACGACGGCACACTGCGCTTCAGCGGATTGCTGCACACGAGCGCCGAGCCGACGCACCCGGCCCGGTACGTCGAGGAGCCGCTCTACCACCTGGCGTGCCTGACGGACGATGTCGCGGCGCGCCGATCGAGGGCGATCAAGTACGAGGTCCTGCGCCCGGGGCTCGAAGCGCCGGGCGGCGGCGCTCTCAACCGCCGCGCGTACCTGCCCGAGCTGTACGCGCGGCGCCCGCCGGCCTTCATCTCCGAGGAGGATGCGGAAGCGGTGCGCGCCGTCATGTCGGCCGGCGCAGTGCCGCAGCGCCCGGTCGGCGACGTTCCGGTCGTGCCGCTCGCCGAGAGCGACCGCTATTGGGGCGGGCGAACCGTCGAAGCCGGCGCGTACAAGGCGGTGATCGAGCCGTTCGAACTCGAACCCCGGCTCAAGGTCGGCGAGCTCCGGCCGATCCACATGCGGGTCACGAACCGCGGCACCGACACCTGGCCGTGGGACGCCGAGGCTGGCCCTACCATCCGGTGCGCGTACCGCTGGCTGCACGCGAACGGGACTGTCCTGGTTCCGAGGGGCATCGCACGAGCTTCACCTGCGACGTGCCGGCCGGCGCGACCGTCGTCGTTCCGCTCCTCGTCGAGGCCCCGTCGCGGGCGGGCGTCTACCTGCTCGAGGTCGACCTCGTCCACGAGCACATCCGCTGGTTCGGCGTGGAACGGCGGATCACCGTCGCCGTCGAGGAGCTTCAGCCGGAGCGCCTCGCCATGCCAGCCTCCGCGCTCCCGGCGCCGGAGCGGCCGAAGCGCACCGTGCTCCAGCGGATCCGGCGGCGCCCCGCGGACGCGAGGATCCCACAGGTAGTCCACCGGGTGTGGCTCGGCGGCCACAAGATGCCCCGCGAACTCGTGGAGTACGGCCAGACCTGGCGGCAGCACCACCCCGGCTGGAAGTTCCGGCTCTGGCGCGACCGCGATCTCCGCAGGCTCGTGCCGAGCGACGCGGTCGCGCGCGCGCGGCACCACGTCGAGCTCTCCGACCTTCTGCGCTTCGAGGTACTTCGACGGTACGGCGGCGTCTACGTGGACACGGACTTCGAGTGCCTCCGCCCGCTCGATCCCTTACTGGAGGGTGAGCGCGTAGTGCTGGGGTACGAGAAGCCCGGCCGCGTCGGGAGCGCCATCGTCGCGTCCGTGCCCGGGCACCCGCTCCTCGTGGACGCGGCGCAGCAGGCGGAGAAGACGGTCGGCCTCGGGGCGAACTCGGCCGACGCGACGGGACCGTACCTCCTGACGCTCCTCGTCCGCGACTACCCGGACGTGAGAATCCTGCCGCAGAAGACGTTTTACCCCTATGGGTGGGACGAACTCGAGCGGCGCGACGACGAGTTCCCGAACTCGTACGGCGTCCATCATTGGACGAGTCAGCCGCGGGAGATGTAGCCGCTGGCCAACCAGCGCGAGTAGCAAAGGGCTGGCGCGAGCTCGTCTGGGGTTCACCGCGACCCGCGAAGCGCCGACGACGAGATCAAACGTGGGTATTTCCTGACTGCGGGGAATCAGCGAGCAAGCCGGAGAAAAAAGCCACCCCCTCCAAGCGTCACGAGTTGAAGCGCTCGAGCGTGTCGGCTCCGTCACCACTCGCGCGACGTGAACTGCACGAGGTGTCAAGGAGCACACCCGGATCCAGGAAGTCGAGGTGCAGGCGCTGGACGCCGCGAGGCTCGAGCCGCTGATCGGCTCGGACAGGACGGCTCGCTACGAGGCGATTGCCGAGGCAACGGAGTCGCTGCTGGGAGACCGTGCGGTGCTGAACGTCAACTCGACGGCGACGGGAGGCGGGGTCGCCGAGATGCTTCAGACCCTCCTTGCCTATGGTCGCGGCGCCGGCCTCGACGTCCGCTGGCTCGTGATCCAGGGCGATCCGGCCTTCTTCGAGATCACGAAGCGCATTCACAACGGGCTCTATGGGTCGGCAGGCGACGGCGGCGCGCTCGGAGACGCCGAGCGAAGACACTACGAGCAGACGTTGCGCGAGAACGCCGACGAGCTGCTCGCGCTCGTCCGGCCGAACGACGTCGTCTTGATCCACGACCCCCAGCCGGGCCTTGACAGCGCCACGCAGCCGTCGTGGTCCAGAAGAGCATCGCCGAGGGGTTCGGGCTCACCGTGGCGGAGGCCATGTGGAAGTCGCGGCCGATCGTCGCGAGCGCCGTCGGCGGAATCGTCGATCAGATCGTCAGCGGCGCGCACGGCCTACTCGTGGCCGACCCGGCAGATCTCGCGTCCTTCGGGACGGCCGTCGAGACGCTGCTGAGCGACCGAACAGAGGCGGATCGTCTGAGCGCCAACGCCAAGGCCCGCGCCGGCGCAGAGTTCCTCGGCGACCGCCACCTCGAGCAATACGGGCAACTTCTCGCGCGCATCGGCTGAGACTCGAGGTACGGGAAACCCGCAGATCAGGCGGGGTGATGCCGCAGAAAGCTCGCGGCTGCGCCCCGATGGCAACCGGGCCAGATCCACCGAGACTTCTAGAAAAGGTCGAGGCAAAGAGACAGCCCCGGCGCGACGGAAGGAGAGAACCATGCGGAAGGTATTTGAAATCGGAGGAATGGTCGCAGCCGCGATTCTGATCGCGTTCGGCATCGCTGCGATCGTCATGGGCGTCAACGGCCATTCGACCGTCCAGAACAGCCTCAAGCAGGAGAAGATCGTCGGCTCGCCCGACATGACCCCGGCCGCAATCAAGGCCGAGGCCAAGAAGGCGGGGCTCAACGTGGCCAACATCAGCTTCCCGACCCTTGCGGTCGCCGGAAAGGCGATCAACAGCGGGGACCAGGCACGCGCATTCGCCGGCTACATGCGGATCCACGCGCTCGAGGCCACCGGTGGCCTGACCTACGCGGAGATGGGCCGCTTCATGGCGAAGCCCGGCACCCCCGCGCAGTTCACCGACGGACACGGAGCGACGAGCGACGAGAAGTACGCGCTCATCGACTCGCAGAGCAAGCAGCCGGTCGAGAACGGCGCCCGGAACCTCTGGGTGACCGAGACGGCGCTCACGACCGCTCTGAACACGAGCTACATGGCCGGGCAGCTCTCGCTGTTCGGGATCGTGGTCGGCGTGGCCCTGCTGCTCAGCGGCTTCGGCTTCGCGATCCTCGCCATCGGCGGCGCCCTCCGGAATCCGGAGACGGCGTTCACGCTTCCTGCACAAGAAGCAGTCGAGCGTAGGTCGCCCGATCCAGGCGTAGACGGAATCCTCCGTCGCACCGCGACACGGGCCGCCCTCGGGCGGCCCGTCGTCGTTCTCAGGACGATTCGAGCAGGCCCTCGGCGAGCGCGTAGCGCACGAGCTCGGCGCGGCTCGAGAGCCGTAGCTTCTGCATGATGTGGGCGCGGTGCGTCTCCGCGGTTCGCACCGAGATGAACAGCTCCTTCGCGATCTCCTGGTTGGTGTGGCCGAGAGCGAGCAGCCGCAGGACCTCGCGCTCCCGGTCGGAGAGCGGGTCTTCCTCGGCGCGCCGCCGCTCGGCTGTCTCGGCCGAGACGAGCCGCGCACCGAGCTCCGGGTGGACGTAGCGCCCCCCGCCGGCAACCTCCCGGATCGCCGCGACGAGCTCCGTGTCGGCAGCTTCCTTCAGTACGTAGCCGCTCGCTCCGGCCTCGAACGCCTCGCGGACATACCGCGGGTCGTCCTGCATGGAGAGGATGAGCACCTTCGCCTCGGGATGCTCGTGAAGCAGTTGCGGGACGATCTCGATGCCGCCCTGTTCCGGCATCATCACGTCCAGCAACACGACGTCCGGCTTCACCGTGCGAGCCTCGAAGAGCGCATCGCGGGCGCTGCCTGCCTCGCCGACGGCCTCCAGATCGTCGGCGGCGTCCACGAGGAGTGCAAGCCCGGCACGAACGACTGCGTGGTCGTCCACGATCAGGACGCGGGTGCTCATGCGACCGGCACCTCGGCTGCCACCGTCGTGCCGGTCTCGCCGTCGGACTCGACCAGGAGACGCCCGCCGAGCAGGGCAAGGCGTTCGCGCATGCCCATCAGTCCGAAGCCTCCGTTGGCGCTCTCGGCCACCTCGAATCCGTGGCCGTCGTCCTCGATCACGACCTTCACGCCCCGTCCTCTCTGCGCGCGAGCAGGATGCTCACGTGCCGCGCACGCGCGTGCTTGACGACGTTCGTCAGCGATTCCTGGACGATCCGGTAGAGGGCGATCTCGACCTCCTCCGGAAGGCGCTCGTCCGCGAGGGATGCCTCGAAGTCGATCTCGATTCCCGTCTGCTCCGAGAACGAGGTCGTCAGCCGCTCCAGCGCCGCCACGAGGCCGAAGTCGTCGAGCGCGCTCGGTCGAAGCTCGACGGCGAGGCGGCGTACGTCCTGCAGTGTCTCGACGACGAGCTCGCGCAGCGCCGCAGCAGCGGCGCGCGAGTCGGCGTCGCCGAGCTTCTCCTCGAGGGCTTTGAGGCCGAGCAGGATCGAGGTCAACGCCTGCCCGGTCTCGTCATGGAGCTCGCGCGCAAGACGCCGGCGCTCGAGCTCCTGAGCCTCGACGACCCGGCGCAACGAGTCGCTTGCAATGCGCTCGGAAAGGTCAACTGCGAGTGCGGCCCGGGAGGCGAAGGTCTCGGCGAGGCGGACATCGGTGTCCGCGAAGCGCATGTCGCTGCCGAGCTTGTCGTGAGCTGCGAGCACGCCGATCGCGCGGCCGCGGACGAGCAGCGGCACCCAAAGGCCCGTGCGAGCGCCCATCAGGCGCGTGGCCTCGTGGTCCACGTCGGGGTCGTCGAGCAGCGAGTCCACACGCTCGCTCTGGCCGCGCTCGAGCACGCGCCCCGTCTTCGATGCCGACCGGGAGACCGTCTGCCCGAGGATCTGCTCGCCTCCGTCGCCCGCAACCGCGGCGAAACGTAGAGCGTCGGGACCGCTCGGCAGGAGCACGGTGACGAGACGCGCCTCCAGCAGCTCGCGCAACCGCCGCGCGATCAGGTCGAGCAGCCGATCGAGGTCCATCTCGGTGCCGAGCGCGTTGCCGACCTCGTTCAGGGATTCCAGCTGCTTCGACCACGCCGTGGCCGCCTCGTAGAGACGTGCGTTCTCGATCGCCACGGCGGCCTGGCTCGCGAGCAGACCCACCAGCTCCTGGTCTTCCTCGGTGAAGTCCTCGCCTCCGGCCTTCTCCGTGAGATAGAGGTTTCCGTAGGCGATTCCGCGCAGATGGATCGGGACGCCGAGGAAGGTACGCATCGGCGGGTGATTGGGCGGAAAGCCCACGGCGCGCGCGTCCTGGCCGAGGTCGTGAAGCCTGAGCGGCGCGTCCTCGCTGATCAGGACTCCGAGGATCCCGCGCCCGCGCGGAAGGTCGCCGATCGCAGCGTGCGTGTCGGCATCAATGCCCGTGGTGAGGAAGCGCTCGAGCTCGGAACCGCTTCGGTCGATCACGCCGAGCGCGGCGTAGCGCGCGGCCGTGAGCTCGGCAGCCGCCTCGACCAGGCGCTGCAGGAGGGCGTCGAGCGACAGCTCGGACGTGAGCGCGACCCCGGCCTCGACGAGCGCCCGCAGGCGCTTTTCGCTCAGCGTCTTGGCGTCCACTGGTTCGAAGCGTACCCCGCTTCAATCAGTACTTCCTACGCGCCAATGGTCAGTTGAAGGCCCGATGGCACCACGCCGCCAGGCCGACACGATGAGGCACGAACCCGCCAGTAGGGGCCAAAGGAGGAGACATGAAGGCACTCGTCTACAACGGGCCGGGGCTTCGCAGCTGGGAAGAGAAGCCCGACCCGACCATCCAGGATCCGACCGACATCGTCGTTCGGATCGACTCGGCAACGATCTGCGGGACCGACCTGCACATCCTGAAGGGCGACGTTCCCGCGGTGCAGCCGGGCACGGTGCTCGGCCACGAGGCCGTCGGCACGGTCGTCGAGATCGGCGCCGCGGTGACGACCCTGGAGCCGGGCGACCGCGTCCTCGTCTCCTGCATCACCTCGTGCGGGCGCTGCTCGTCCTGCAAGAACGGCCGCTACGGCCTCTGCACCGGCGGGGGCGGCTGGATCTTCGGCCACCTGATCGACGGTCTCCAGGCCGAGTATGCGCGCGTGCCGTTCGCGGACACGTCGGTCTACAAGCTCCCCGACGAGCTGAGCGACGAGCAGGTGCTGTTCCTCGCCGACATCCTCCCGACGGCATACGAGGTCGGAGTGCTCAACGGCGAGCTCGGCCCCGGCGACACGATCGCAATCGTGGGCGCCGGCCCGATCGGGCTCGCGACCATCCTGACCGCGAAGCTGTACACGCCCGGCAGGATCATCGCGATCGACCTCGCGGACTCTCGCCTCGAGAAGGCTCGCGAGTTCGGCGCCGACGAGACGATCAACAGCGGCAAGGAAGACGCTCATGCGCGCGTGCTCGAGCTGACGGGCGGCCTCGGAGCCGACGTCGCCGTCGAGGCGGTCGGCATTCCGGAGACGTTCGAGCTCTGCACGGAGATCGTTCGCCCGGGCGGCCATGTCGCGAACGTGGGCGTGCACGGGCACCCGGCGACGCTCCACCTCGAGACGCTCTGGATCCGCGGCCTGACGATCACGACGGGCCTGGTCGACACGTTCACCACGCCGCGCCTGCTGAAGCTGATCGCGGAAGGGCGGCTCGACGCCACTCCGTTCGCGACGCACCGGTTCGCGCTCGAGGACACAATGGCGGCGTACGACACCTTCGCCGCGGCGGCCGAGACCGACGCGCTGAAGGTCGTGCTCGAAGCCACACCCGTGAGCGAGAAGCGAGCAGAGAAGGAGGTTGCGCTTGTCGGTAGCGGCACGTAGCAACCCGTCCGCCGCCGCGGTCGACGTCATCCTCCGCGACGGCTCGACGCTTCGGTTGAGGGCGCCTGCGCAAAACGACGCGGGCGCCCTTGTCGCGTTCTTCACCGGCCTCTCCGAGCGGAGCTTCTACCAGCGCTTCCACGGAACCCGCACCATCGACGACGAGCTCGTCGCGCACTTCCTCGAGCCGAGCTGGCACGACCGCGGAGTCCTCGTGGGCACGCTGGCCGTGGCCGGCGGCGGCGAAGAGATCGTGGCGGTCGGCGAGTACGAGCGACTGCGCGACCCGGCCGCCGCGGAGGCGGCGTTCGCGGTCGCGGACGAGCTCCAGGGCCACGGGATCGGCACGCGCCTGCTCGAGCGTCTCGCAGCGCTTGCCGGTGAGCAGGGCATCGAGCGCTTCGTCGCGGAGGTTCTGCCGGACAACCGCGCGATGCTCAGCGTGTTCGAGGGAGCCGGACTCGAGGTCACGCGAGAGCTGGACGGTGGCGAGTTCGAGGTCCGCTTCCCGATCGCGTCCACCGAGCACTACCGCACGCGCGTCGACGAGCGCGACCACCTCGCCGTCACGGCCTCCCTCCGCCCCTTCTTCGAACCCAAGTCCATCGCCGTGATCGGCGCCTCGCGCCGACGGGGCTCGATTGGCGGCGAGCTCTTCCGGAACGTTCTCGCGGCCGACTTCGCCGGCGCGGCCTACCCGATCAACCGCGACGGCGAGGCTGTTGGCGGCGTACGCGCGTACACGTCCATCGCCGATGCGCCCGAGACAGTCGACCTTGCTGTCGTCTGCCTGCCGGGCCCACACGTGCTCGCCGCGGCCGAGTCCGCCCTTGCGAGTGGCATCAAGGCTCTGTGCGTCATCTCCTCAGGTTTCGCCGAGGTCGGCGCCGAAGGCCGCGAACGGCAAGAGCGCCTGCTCGAGCTCGTGCGCGCCCACGGCGGCCGTCTAGTCGGGCCGAACTGCCTCGGCATCGCCGTGCCTGGCCTCGGCCTCAACGCCACCTTCGGCCCACGGCCGCTCCCGCCCGGCTCGATCGCGTTCTCCTCCCAGAGCGGCGCCCTCGGGCTCGCGCTACTGGAGAAAGCCTCCGAGCGGCGCCTTGGCTTTTCGGCGTTCGTGTCGATCGGCAACAAGGCGGACGTCTCCTCGAACGACCTGCTCGAGTGGTGGGAAGACGACGACGAGACGGAGCTCGTCCTCTTGTACCTCGAGTCCTTCGGCAACCCGCACAAGTTCGCGCGGCTCGCCCGGCGGATCGCGCGCCGCAAGCCCGTGCTCGCCCTCAAGGCCGGCTCGACCGAGGCGGGAGCGCGGGCGGCGAGCTCGCACACGGCCGCCCTCGCCAGCTCCGATACCGCCGTCGAGGCACTCTTTCGCCAGGCGGGCGTCATCCGTGCCGACACGCTCGAGGAGCTCGTCGACGCAGCGGCGCTGCTCTCCAGCCAGCCACTGCCTCGGGGCCGCCGCGTCGGCGTGGTCACGAACGCCGGCGGCCTCGGGATCCTCTGCGCCGACGCCTGCGCCGCCGCCGGGCTCGAGCTGCCGGAGCTGAGTGAGGAGACACGCGCCACGCTGCGGCCGCTCCTCCCCGAGGACGCGAGCCTCGCCAATCCCGTCGACCTGCTGGGCTCCGCAACCGGCGCGACTTTCGAGGCCGTCATCCCGGCGCTGCTCGACGACAAGCGACTCGACTCCCTGATCGTCCTGTTCGTGCCACCGGTCGTCGCCGGGGTCGACGAGGTCGCGGTCGCAATTCAGGAGGCCGTCGGCCTCGCCTGCACCGACAAGCCGGTGCTCGCCGTGCTGATCAGCCGCGACGGGACGCCTGCGGCGCTCCACGACGGCGGTAGCGCCGTCGCGGCGTTCGCGTACCCGGAGTCGGCCGCGCGGGCGCTCGGGCTCGCAGCAGCGCGCGCGGAGTGGCTCCGGCGACCGGTTGGCGCGATCCCTCCGGTCCTCGGAGGTCGACAGGGCGGAGGCACGCCGCATCGTCGACGACGCGCTCGCCGAACGTGAAGAGACATGGTTGGACGCCGGAGCGACCCGTGACCTGCTCACGGCGTACGGCATCCCCGTCGTCCCGGAGCGCATCGCGCGGAGCGTCGACGAGGCCGTCGAGGCGGCGCTCGAGCTCGGCCTGCCGGCCGTCCTCAAGACGGCAGCCGCCGGAGCGCACAAGACCGAACAGGGCGGCGTCGCACTGGACCTGCGGGACGAGCCGCAGGTGCGTGCTGCGGCCGAGCGGATCGGCCTGCCCGTGCTCGTGCAGCCGATGGTGAGCGGCGGCGCCGAGCTCCTCGCCGGAATCGTCCAGGACCCGGTGTTCGGGCCGCTGGTCGCCTTCGGCCCCGGCGGCGTCTTCGCGGAGCTGATCGGCGATGCCGCCTTCCGGATGGCGCCGCTCACGGATGTCGACGCAGAAGAGCTCGTTCACGAGGGCAAGGCCGGCCGTCTCGTGCGCGGCTTCCGCGGAGCTCCTGCCGGCGGATCCTGGCTCGCTCATCGACCTTCTGCACCGGCTTTCCCTGCTCGCCCAGGATCTGCCCGAGGTCGCCGAGCTCGACCTGAACCCGGTGTATCGCGCTCCCGACGGCTGCGTTGCCGTCGACGCCCGCGTCCGCATCCGCGGCCCTCGGCGACCGCCGACGCCGAAGAGCTGGTAGGACGACACTGCGGGAAACCCGCAGCCAAGGCTGCGGTCATGCCGCTTCGACGTGCGGGTTCACCCAGAGGGCGGCGAAGAGCCCTCGCCGTACGCTCACCGTGATGCCCCGAACAGGAGAATCTCGATGAGCAGTGGAACCCACGTTTCGCGTCCCGTCCCCACGAAGACCGAGCCTTCAGACGCGCTATGGGGAGTCGTCTCGCTGTTGCTCGGCCTCCTCGTCGCCATCCTGGGCTTCTTCGCGTTGATGATGTGGGTCGACGCGCACAACGCCAAGGATGCAGCCAATCGCGCCGCCGCCAGTGTTTCCGGCAGCGATGGAATGGCCGGCATGCCCGGCATGGCTGCCGGCACCGACCGCTCCGGCGACCTCGGGCCTTCAGAGCTACGCAGGCGCCGCGCCGGCGAACGCGGACGCCCTCGCGGCTGCGCACAAGCCGTTTCCCGCCGACCTCCCGGCGGCACCGGCGGGGCCGATCGCAAACGTCAATCTCGCGCTCACCGACATCACCGTCCAGATCGCTCCGGGCGTCAAGTACAGCGCCTGGGCCTGGGCCGGGGGCGCGCCCGGTCCTGTGATCCACGTCCGGCAGGGCCAGCTCGTCAAGATCACGCTCACCAACAAGGGCGCGATCCCCCACTCGGTCGACTTCCACGCAGCGCGTGTCGCCCCGGACAAGGCGTTCGGCGATGTGATGCCGGGCAAGTCGGTCAGCTACACCTTCCGGGCGAACGACGCCGGAGTCTTCATGTACCACTGCGGGACGAAGCCCGTGCTGATGCACATCGCCAACGGCATGTACGGCGCGATCGTCGTCGAGCCGAGGCCTGGTGTGCTACCCAAGGCCGACCGCAACTACGTTCTGGTCGCCAGCGAGTGGTACCTCTCCTCCGACGGCCTCGGTTCGCCCGCCCAGTTCGACATGGCGAAGGCCCACGCGCGCCAGCCAGACTGGATGACGTTCAACGGCTACTCAGGCCAGTACGTCAAGCATCCGCTGGTCGCAAAGCCCGGCGAGCTCGTCCGCTTCTGGGTCGTCGACGCCGGACCCTCGCTCGACACCGATTTCCACATCGTCGGCACCATCCTCAACACGGCGTACCCGTTCGGGGACATGAACCCGAAGGATGCCCTGCACAACGTCCAGACGGTCACCGTTCCCGCGGGCGGGGCCGGCGTCTTCGACGTCAAGATCGACAAGCCCGGCCTCTACCCGTTCGTCTCGCACGCGTTTGCCGCCGTCGACGAGGGCCAGGTCGGCCTGCTGAACGTCGGCAACGTGCACGGCACGATGTCCCATTGACGAAGGCTCGCGCAACGGTGCGTCGCGCTCGACATCAGGTCGCGCATAGCTCGTCTCGGTGAGCGCTCCCTACCAATAAACCCGCAGCACGAATGCGGAAAGGGGCCGATGCCGCGGGAAGCCAGGTGCTCGATGGTAGGACAAACGAAAGGAGCATTTCCATGAAGCGACTACTCATCATTCTGGCCGGCCTGAGCGTCTGCGTGGGCCTCACGGCCAGCGTTGCGATGACGGAGACACAGCGCGCAGGCCTGGCTCCCGAAGAAGGCGACGATCACGATCCGGCACCAGATGCGAGGCTGCCACGCGTGGGCGGTCAACGGCGGCGCGCTCCGCGCCACGCTGACGACGACGCTTGCGCGCGGCGGCACGATCAGGTTCGTCGACAACGACGTGATGTCCCACAAGCTCGTGAAGACGAGCGGTCCCGCCGTGCGTTACGTAGGCAATCCGGCGATGCGCCACATGAGCGCGTCGGTCAGCGCCACCTTCGCCAGGGCCGGCACTTACCGGTTCACAACGAAGGCCGGCGAGGACTACCCCGGCATGCACGTGAAGACGATCGGCGAGGACAATGTCCTACACCTGGTCGTCAAGGTCGGGTAAGAGCCTTTCGAGCGCGGAGCGAGGGGCATCGCACCTCTCGCTTTGCGCCCGGCAAGGCATCATGCTTGGCGGCGATGGCCGCGTCTGACGCCTACCCCCAAGCGCTACGTACGGCCCGCCCGTTCGACATAGCAGGCGCCAGAGAACGGCTCGCGGCGGGAGCCGGGGGGTACGAGGTCGTTCATCACTCGGCCGGCCTCGAGATCGGCGTGTACGTGCTCGTGGCACCGGAGCCCGACAAACAGCGGCCGCACGAGGACGACGAGGTCTACGTGGTGCTCGAGGGCAGAGGCACGCTCGAGGTCGGAGAAGAACGGGTTGAGCTACGAGAAGGGCACGCGGTCTTCGTGCCGGCCGGCGCCGAGCACCGCTTCGTGGGGTATGAGCAGCTCAGCGTCTTGGTGATCTTCGAGAAGGAAGGACGAGCATGAGCCTCCCGTCGACAATGACCAACACGCTTTCGACCGAGGAGCTCCGGCTGATCGACGCCTACTGGCGCGCGGCGAACTACCTCTCGGTCGGGCAGATCTATCTGCTCACTAACCCGCTTCTGCGCGAGCCGCTCCAGCCCGAGCACATCAAACCGCGCCTACTCGGCCACTTCGGCACCACACCGGGCCTCAACCTGATCTACGCGCACCTGAACCGCACGATCCGGGCGCGCGACCTGAGTGCGATCTACATCGCAGGCCCGGGGCACGGCGGCCCCGGCCTCGTCGCGAATGCGTACCTCGAAGGCACTTACAGCGAGCTCTATCCCCACGTCGGGCGGGATGAGAACGGTCTGCGCGAGCTCTTCAGGCAATTCTCCTTCCCCGGCGGCATCCCGAGCCACGTCGCGCCCGAGACGCCGGGGTCGATCCACGAGGGCGGGGAGCTCGGGTACGCGCTCGCGCACGCGTTCGGAGCCGCCTTCGACAATCCGGACCTGCTCGTGGCCTGCGTCGTCGGCGACGGCGAGGCGGAGACCGGGCCGCTCGCAACGAGCTGGCACGGGAACAAGTTCCTCAATGCGCGCACCGACGGCGCCGTGCTGCCTGTGCTGCAGCTCAACGGCTACAAGATCGCGAACCCCACCGTGCTCGCGCGGATTCCGGAGGCCGAGCTCGTCTCGCTGCTCGAGGGCTACGGCTGGCGCCCGATCGTGGTCGCGGGCGACGAGCCCGAGCCGGTGCACCACGCGCTCGCGGCCGCGCTCGACGAGGCGCTCGACGAGATTCGCGAGATTCAGCGGGCGGCGCGAAGCGACGGGGTCACCACCCGGCCGCACTGGCCGATGCTCGTTCTTCGGACGCCGAAGGGCTGGACCGGCCCCAAAGAGGTCGACGGCCTGCCCGTCGAGGGCACGTGGCGCTCACACCAGGTGCCGATCACCGACGTGCGGGACAACCCCGACCACCTGCGCCTGCTCGAGGAGTGGCTGCGCAGCTACCGGCCCGAGGAGCTCTTCGACGAGGGCGGCCGCCTCGCGCCCGAGCTCGCCGCCCTTCCGCCTCGCGGTGAGCTGCGCATGAGCGCCAACCCGCACGCCAACGGCGGCGAGCTTCTGCGAGACCTCGTCCTCCCCGACTTCCGCGACTATGCCGTGGAGGTTCCCGAGCCCGGCACGACTCTCAGCGAGGCAACACGCGTGCTCGGCGGCTTCCTGCGAGACGTCGTCACGGCCAACGGGGACAACTTCCGGATCTTCGGGCCAGACGAGACGGCCTCGAACCGGCTCGGTGACGTTCTATCTGTCACAGACAAGGCCTGGGAAGCCAAGATCGAGCCGACCGACGAGAACCTGGCTCCGGAGGGACGCGTCGTCGAAGTCCTCTCCGAACACCTCTGCCAGGGCTGGCTCGAGGGCTACCTGCTAACCGGCAGGCACGGCCTCTTCAATTGCTACGAGGCGTTCATCCACATCGTCGACTCGATGTTCAACCAGCACGCGAAGTGGCTCAAGGTGACCAGACACATCCCCTGGCGGCGGCCGGTCGCCTCGCTCAACTACCTGCTCAGCTCGCACGTCTGGCGTCAGGACCACAACGGCTTCTCGCACCAGGACCCGGGGTTCATCGACCACGTCGTGAACAAGAAGGCGGAAGTGATCCGCGTCTACCTGCCCCCGGATGCGAACACGCTCCTGTCGGTGGGCGACCACTGCCTGCGAAGCCGTAACTACGTGAACGTGATCATCGCCGGCAAGCAGCCCGCGCTGAACTACCTGTCCATGGAGGACGCGATCGTGCATTGCACCCGGGGCGCCGGCATCTGGGAGTGGGCCTCGAACGATGACGACGGCCTCCCCGACGTGGTGCTCGGCTGTTGCGGGGACATCCCCACGCTCGAGACGCTCGCGGCTGCCGCGCTGCTGCGCGAGCATCTGCCCGAGCTGAAGGTTCGGGTAGTCAACGTCGTCGACCTGATGCGCTTGCAGCCCGACACCGAGCACCCGCATGGTCTCTCCGACCACGAGTTCGACGCGCTCTTCACTACCGATCGCCCGGTCGTCTTCGCCTACCACGGCTATCCGTGGCTGATCCACCGACTCACCTATCGCCGAGCCAACCACGGCAACCTGCACGTACGGGGCTACAAGGAGGAGGGCACGACCACGACGCCGTTCGACATGGTCATGCTGAACGACCTCGACCGGTTCCATCTGGTCATGGACGTGGTCGACCGGGTGCCCGGCCTCGCCCAGAGCTGCGGCCGACTGCGGCAGGAGATGAGCGATCGCCGCATCCGCGCACGCGCCTACACACGCGAGCATGGCGAGGACGACCCGGAGATCAGCGGCTGGGTTTGGCCCTACTGACGCGTGGCCTCGATCCTCGTCGTCAACGCCGGCTCGGCGAGCCTGAAGCTCTCGGTTGTCGCAGCGGACGAGTCGGCGACGAAGCTCGACTCGCTCGCAGCAGCGCCTGAAGATCTGGAAGCGATCGCCCACCGCGTCGTTCACGGCGGACCGCGCTTCCGCGAGCCGGTACTGATCGACGACGCGGTCGAACTCGAGCTCGCCACCGTGACCGAGCTCGCGCCGTTGCACAACACGCCTGCGTTCGCCGCGATCCGCGAGGCCCGGCGCGTGTTTCCGGATCTCCCCCACGTCGGCGTCTTCGACAGCACCTTCCACGCGACGATCCCCGCCGAGGCGTCGACCTACGCACTGCCCTCGCAGCTCCGCGAATGGGGAATCCGCCGCTACGGCTTCCACGGCCTGTCGGTCGAGTGGGCGAGCGAGCAGGTGCCGGCCTCGCGGCTGGTGGTCTGCCACCTGGGCGGCGGCTGCTCCGTCACGGCTGTCCGCGACGGTCGTTCCGTGGACACGACGATGGGGTTCACCCCGCTCGAAGGCGTACCGATGGCGACCCGCCCGGGCTCGGTGGATCCCGGCGCGCTCGTCTACCTGTTGCGCCACCATCTGACGCTCGACGCTCTCGACCACGCGCTGGAGCACGAGTCCGGGCTGGCAGGGCTCTCCGGCCTCTCCGGCGACGTCCGCGAGCTCGAGCGCGCCGACGAGCCGGGCGCCCGGCTGGCGCTCGAGGTCTTCGTCTATCGGGTCGCCACGGCCGTGGGCGCCATGGCGGTCGCGCTCGGCGGGCTCGACGCACTCGTCCTGACCGCCGGGATCGGAGAGAACTCGGCAAGCCTGAGACAGGCCATCTGCGACCGCCTCGGCTTTCTCGGTGTCGAGCTCGATCCCGCAGCCAATGCGTCGGCTCGCCCGGACGCCACCATCTCTACCTCCGAGAGCACCGTGCAAGTCGTCGTTCTGGAAGCCCGTGAGGACCTGGTGGCCGCCCGCGCGGCGCGGCACTTGCTCGCTCTCTAGGAGGGTTTGGCGGAATAGCGCTCGTCGCCGGGGCGCGATGGTCGTTCCGAGGCAAGGACGCAGGGAGCGTTCGTACCTGGAAGGTACGGGCGCGACTGAGGACGCAGACGTCGGGCGAGCAGCGCGTTCCGGCGGCTCAGCCGGTATTTCGTCAAGCCCTCCTAAAAGATGTCGCCACCGTCGCTGTCGCCCGCGCCGGGCGTAGGCAGGTACGAGAGCTCGTCCGAGTCGGTGTGTCGCGCCCACGAGTAGACGTCCTCCGCGATCCGCGGCGGGCCGGCGATGTGTTCGCGCCACGCGGCCGCGGCCTGCCAGAGCCCGGGATCGGCGATCAGCGTCGCAAGCGCGTCGGCCCCGAAGTCGGAATCGAACAGGAAGATGACTTCCTGCGGCGTGAGGAAAACCTCGTGCCGGTCGAGCCCTTCCATCTGATCGGGATCGAACGGCGGGCCGCTTTCGAGGAGCCTGTGTACGGAGGCATGCGACTCCGGCTTGATCGGCAGGACGACCGTCGTCCGCCGCGCCGGATCATCTCCGAGCTGAAGCGCAGCGAGCCGTTCGACGATCTCGCCCACCAGGCTCGGCTTCGCGACCGTGGAGATCGTGACCGGAGGGCCCGAACGCCGCTCGATGACCACCGACGGGCGCCCGTCGACGCGCTCGCCGGCCAAGCGGCCCACTCGAACGCCTGCGAGCAGCTCATAAGGGATGTCCTGCGTTCCCTCGAGGCCGTCGAGGCGAATGCCTCGAGGCAGCAGCTCCAGCTTGCCGGCGGCAAGCGGAGAAGCCCCTTCACGCCAGACCACGCCATAGGTCGTTCGCATGTACTCATCGTCGGCGGGATCGTCCGCCGGCGCATCGGGTGGGCGCCGCAGCGAACGTGCGGAAAAGCCGCAACCGCACCGGCTTCCGAAAGAGGTGTGGAGGCGACTCCACCACCGAACAGGAGCCGCCCCCGACACAGATAGGCGTCAGAGGCCGCTTGGCGAGCGAGCCGCCGGTTCCCTGCGGCGAGCAGTTCCGGTCGGCGTCCTCTGACACGCGAATAATCGGGTCCCATTGGGCCGTTCGGCATCCCCCAACCGGGGGAGGTTGATGACAGAAGGCGGCGCAGCCCGTGGGCAGCGGGCGGGAGGGGTCTCCCGCTCCCGCCCGCCGATGATCCCCCTACGGGCCCCAGCCCTCAGCGGCGAGAAGTGCCAAAGCCGCCAGCGCCGGGAGCAACATCATGAGTCGCGCGCGCATCCGATTCACCTCCTTCCAGAAGCGTCCGAATCCGGGCTCGTCAGAGCCGCAGGGCACCCGCTGGGCGCGGGCGCGGACCCAGTCTGGTCCGGTTGGGACGTTGACTCCAGGCGCGGAAGCAGGCCAAGATGCAGATGTGGCGCCTCGATCCGAGCCGGAGACGGTGGGCCAGCGGCTGCGCCGCTTGCGCCGCGAGCGCGGCATGTCACAGCGCGAGCTGTCCAGCCCGGGTGTCTCGTATGCCTACATTTCCCGGATCGAGGCCGGCGCGCGCCGGCCATCCGTCAAGGCTCTGCGGCTGCTGGCGCGGAAGCTCAAGGTCTCGCCCGAGTACCTCGAACGGGGCTCCGATCTACGCGAGACCGACGAGCGCGAGCTCGAGCTCGCCGAGGCCGAGCTGCAGGTGCGCCTGGGCGAGGACGGGCAGGGACAGGCGGCTGAAGCTGCGCTCGCGCGGGTGCTCGAGGAAGCGCTTGCCAGCGGCGAGACCGCCATTGCCTGCCGCGCGCGGATCGGGCTCGGGCTGGCAGCGGCGCGAAGCGGAAAAGACGCCGAGGCGGTCGAGCAGCTCGAGGCCGCCCTGGCGGTCGAGCCACTCCAGGCGGCCGGCAGGCCGGATGTGTACGCGACGCTCGGGCGCGCGTACTCGAACCTGGGCCAGCCGCAGCGGGCAGTCGAGCTCTTCGAGGGCTGCCTGGCCGAGGTGCGCGCCCAGGAGCCGCCCGACCAGGCGAGCGAGATCCGCTACGCGACCTATCTGAGCTACGCGCTCACCGATGCGGGCGAGTCCGAGCGGGCGCAGCGGCTGCTCGTGGACCTGGCCGAGGATCCCCTGGAGTCGGCCGATTCCTACACACGGGTACGTCTCTTCTGGTCGCTCGGCCGAGTCGCCACCCGCGAAGGCAGGACCCTGAGTGGGCTCTCCTACTTCCGCCGTGCCGTCGCCTTGCTCGAGGCGACCGAGGACACCCTCCATCTGGCGCAGGCCCATGTCTCCTGTGCCTGGGCGCTGACCAAGAGCGGCCGAGCGCAGGAAGCCGGCGGGCATCTGGAGCTCGCCGAGCAGCTCTTCGGGCCTAAGCCCGACCCGGCCGACCTCGGCTGGCTTCGGACCGAGCAGGCCAAGCGGGCGGTCGCCCTCGGCCAGGGCGCCGAGGCGGTCGCTCGCGCGCAGGAGGCGCTGGCAGCCTTGGGAACGAGCGACCCCGGCGAGCGAGGCGATGCCTCCTGGGCTCTCGCAGAGGGATACGGCCTCGAGGGCGACATCGACTCGGCAGACGCCACGTTCCGCCAGGCGGTCGAGTTGCTCGCCGGCCACCGGCCGAGCCGTGACTCCGCGGCCGCCTGCCGCTCCTGGGCGAAGCTCCTGCGCCGGGCCGGCCGCGAGCAAGAGGCGCTCGACGTGCTCGAACGAGCCGTCGAGATCGGCGCGTAGCGCCCAGGCAAGCGACGCTCGCGGCCTATGATCGAGAACCGTGCCGAGTGCCTACTCGCGAGCACGACTCTCCGAACCTGAGCTCGCCTCGCTGAAGAGCGCCGCGCGAGCGGCAATCGTGATGCCTGCGGTGTTCGCCTTCGCCGACAAGGTGATCGCGAACACACAAACGGCGACCTTCGCCGCCTTTGGCTCGTTCGCGATGCTCGTCCTCGCCGAGTTCACCGGCCGGCCCAGATCCCGGCTCACCGCCTACCTGGCACTCGGCCTGGTCGGCGCAGTCCTCGTCGTCCTCGGCACGCTCTGTTCCCGGAATGCCTGGCTCGCTGCGGGGGCGATGCTCGTCGTTGGCTTCCTGATCCTGTACGCGGGCTTGCTCGGCGGGTACTTCACCGCCGGCGGCACTGCGGCGATTCTCGCCTTCGTGCTGCCGGTGACGATCGCCGCGCCGCTGTCGTCCATTCCGGCTCGTCTCGAAGGCTGGGGACTGGCCGCGGGGGCAGCGACCTGCGCGGTCATGCTCCTGTGGCCGCCCCGCTCTCGGGACGTGCTCCGTTCCCAGGCCGCCCGAGCCTGCCTCGCTCTGGCGGACCTCGCCGACGCGAAGCTGGCCGGTGACGGGGCGACGATCGAGGCGCGCTCTTGCTGCCGCCCGTGAGGCGGTCGCATGGGCTGCGAAGCGGTTTTCTGAGCGCACCGCACCGACCGACCGGGCCGGCCGGGCCGACCGCTGCGCTCGCCGCCCTGGTGGACGAGCTGGACTGGCTTCGGTCGTTTCTGGCCCCGGGTGTCGAGGGGTCGCTCGGGTTGTGCCGAGACGAGAACGCGGAGGCGCTGGCGGCGACCGTCGCGGTTCTGCGAGCGAGCGCGGCGACGCTGGAGGGTCGGAGCGAGCCGGCCTGACCTCGCCGGCTCGAGGCCGCCCGCGAAGCAGTTGCGGAGGCGCTGCCTGGCCGCATCGCCGAGCTGCCACGAGACGAGGATCTCGAGTCCGCTCTCGAGCCGTCGTTCCGGATCCGCGTGCTCTCCTACGCGGCACGGCAGGTCGCCGAGTACGCGCTCCTGTCGACCGGAGCAGGTACCGCTCGGGAGGCGCTGCAGTCGACGGAGCAGCTCGCCGTCGAGCACGCCAGCGCTCGGTCGATCTGGTTCCGGAACAGCGTTCGGGGCGCGGTCGGGCTGGCCATCGCCGTGTTCATCGCGCAGCAAGCCGGCCTCCAGCACGCCTTCTGGGTCGTCCTGGGGACGCTGTCGGTCCTGCGCTCGAACGCCCTGGCCACCGGCTCGTCGATCGTCAACGCCCTGGCGGGGACGGCTGTGGGCCTCCTCATCGGCGCGGGCCTCGTGATCGCGATCGGTACCCACGAGGCCGTGCTCTGGGCCGTGCTGCCGCCGGCGGTTCTGCTCGCCGCCTACGCCCCGCGGGCGATCTCGTTCGCCGCCGGCCAGGCCGGCTTCACGGTCGTCCTCTTCATCCTGTTCAACCTCATTCAGCCGACCGGCTGGCAAGTCGGCGTCGTTCGGCTCGAGGACGTCGCGATCGGGTTTGCGATCAGCCTCGGCGTCGGGCTGCTCTTCTGGCCGCGCGGCACGGCGAGCCTCCTACGCGAGAACCTCGCAGCCGCCTACGCGAGGAGCGCGGAGTACGTCGTCGCCATGACCGGGCAGCTCATCGAGGGACAGGTCTCCCCGGAGCGGACCGAGCAGGCGTCCGCCCAGGCCGTGCATCAGCTCGACGATGCGTTTCGCCAGCATCTCGCCGACCGGTCCGCGACGAACGATGGACGTCGAAAGCATGGCGACGCTGGTCGCGGGCGCCGCACGCGTCCGGCGTGCCGGGCAGTCGCTCTCGGCGCTCAGGGGCATCGTCGAGGGCAACGACGGCCTGGCGCGGTGCGGTGAGAACCTCGACGGCGAGGTGAACGCGCTACGCGCCTGGTACGTCACCCTCGGCGACTCCCTCGTTCACGCCAGCCCGGTTCCGCCGCCGCACGTGCGCGACGCCGATGGCAAGAGGCGCCTGCTCGCCTGCGTTCGCGAGGCAGTGGCCGGTATCGACGAGACGAAGCGGAGGCCCGCCCTCGTCCTGCTCTGGGCGAGCCAGCACCTCGACAACCTGTGGCGTCTGGAGGCGTATCTCGGCCGGCACGCGACCGAGGCCTCGCGCCCACCGGCGACTGACGTCGATCGGCCGGACGGCGTCGACGACGAGCTTCGCCATCGCCCCGAAGCAGAGCGGAACGCCGGCCGCCGGCGAGGGTCATACCGAGCACCACCTGCCACGGATCCGGTCGTGCCACTCGGCGAGCAGCACGAGCCCGATCGCGGTCAGGACCATCCCGAGCGCGAGCGGGAGCCTGAACCCGAACCGTCCCGAGCCGCCCGCGAAGGGCCCGGAGATCGAAGCCGATCAAGAGAGCCCGGGAAGCAGGAAGAGCCCGGCCTGGGTGGCGCTCGGAGCCGAACCCGTAGTACAGAGCCGAGCGCTCCGCGGCGTCTGGACGAACGCGGGAACGAGCACGAACGCGGAGAAGAGCGCGAACCGGCGAAGAACCCGGTCGCGTTCGCGAGCGCGACCGACGCGGCCGCGCGAGCAACGCGCATGTCGACGAGCGGATAGGTACACGCGCAGCTCGAGCGGGATCCACACCGCCAGCGCGACGGCTGCAAAGACGAGCAGGCCGACGCGTGCGGGCGGAGCCCCAGCCCCAGTGCTAGCCCCTCGCTCAAGGCCAGCAGGAACGCGACGAGCATCAGACGAGAGCAGCAGCGCGCCCGGGCAGATCGAGCGCGCGTCGGCGTCTTGATCGGCGACTCCGGCACGAACGCGACACACGGCCACGGCTGCGGCCGCAACGACACCGCTGCGATCACGAACAGCCAGCGCCACGAGAGGTGGTCGACGATCAGGCCCGAGAGCGGCAGGCCCAGCCCACCGGAGGCGCCGAAGACCGCGGAGATGAGCACCGATCGCCGATGCCGACGCGCTCGCGGCGGAAACTCATCCTTGATGATCGCGAAGCTGAGCGGGAAGACCGCGCCGCCCGGTGCCCTGCACGACCCGGAAGGCGATCAGCGACCCAGATGTTCCACGCGCGCCGCAGCGCCGATGCAGCCGACGCAGGAAGATCGCGCAGGCTGATCAGCGAGGAGCCGCTCCTTGCCGTGCTGGTCGCCGAGCTTCCCGATCAGCGGTGTCAGCACCGCGGAGACTGAGCAGGAAGCCGGTGAAGATCCAGGTCGACCACGTCGTCGTCGTGTGCAGGTCCGCTGGAGTGTCTTGGCGCGCCGACACTGCGAGCGGCGCGCCAGGCTAGCGGTCGATGCGCGTTCGAGCGGCCGCCGTGTACGAGTCGGCCGTTTCCGTCTCGGCTCGGGGGACTCCTGCGGCCGCGTAGGCGTCTTCCTCGTCCAGGGTCTCGTGCTCGAGGAGCGCGCTCGCAAGCGAATCGAGCTTGTCCCGATTCTCCCGAAGTAGCGACATGACCTGCTGGTGCGCCTCGTCGACGATGCGACGCACCTCCTGATCGACGAGTCGCTGTGTGTCGGACGAGACCTCGGCGGCCCCCGGGAGGAACGGGCCCGTGCCGTCGCGCGGGATCACCGCGACCGGGCCGATCGCGGAGCTCATGCCCCAGCGGCCGACCATCTGGCGCGCGATCTCCGTGAGCTGCTGGATGTCCGACTCCGCGCCGGTGCTCGTCTCGCCGAACACGATCTCCTCTGCGGCGCGGCCGCCGAGTGCGACCTTGATCTTCGCCTCCACCTCGGGCTCGCGGTAGTTGAAGCGGTCGCTCTCGGGCGCTGCGAAGGTGACGCCGAGCGCCATTCCGCGGGGGATGATCGAGACCTTGCGCACCGGGTCGGCGCCTTCGGTGAGCATGCCGACGATTGCGTGGCCTCCTTCGTGGTAGGCGGTCCGGCGCCGGTCTTCGGGGCTGATCATCACCTGCCGTTCGGCGCCGAGCACGATCCGCTCGAGCGCGTCGGTGAAGTCGGATTCGTCGACGACTTCGTGGTTGCGCCGCGCTGCCAGCAGCGCCGCCTCGTTGGCGAGGTTCGCGAGATCGGCTCCGACCATGCCCGGCGTCGTCGCCGCGATTCGGCCGAGGTCGACGTCTGGGCCCAGCGAGAGGCCACGCGTGTGCACCTTGAGGATCGCCTCGCGGCCGGCACGGTCCGGCGGCTGCACCGCAACCCGCCGGTCGAAGCGACCGGGGCGAAGGAGTGCCTGGTCGAGAACGTCGGGCCGGTTGGTCGCGCCGATCACGATCACGCTGACGTGGAGGAGTCGAACCCGTCCATCTCGGTCAGGATCTGGTTCAGCGTCTGCTCCCGTTCGTCGTTGCCGCCGCTGAAGCCGGCAACGCCGGACGTGCGTGACCGGCCGATCGCGTCGAGCTCGTCGATGAACACGATCGCCGGGGCGCCCTCCTTCGCCTGCGTGAAGAGATCGCGCACGCGCGACGCGCCGACGCCGACGATCGCCTCGACGAACTCGGAGGCTGCCAGCGAGAAGAACGGAACGTCGGCCTCTCCCGCGACCGCGCGGGCGAGCAGCGTCTTGCCCGTGCCCGGCGGGCCGGAGAGCAGCACGCCATGCGGGATCCGGCCGCCGAGCTTCTGGTACTTCTCGGGATGGCGCAGGAAGTCGACGACCTCCGTCAACTCCGCCTTCGCCTCGTCGATCCCCGCGACGTCGGCGAACGTGACCTTGTCGCCGGACGGCTGATACCGGCGCGCCCTCGAACGGCCGAAGGAGCCGAGGATGTTCTGAACGTTTCCGGCCCGCCGCATGAGCCAGAACAGCAGGACGAGAAAGAGGATCGTCGGGCCGAATCCGAGCAACAGGTTCTGCCACCACGGCGCTCCGGTGTCCAGCGGTTCGGCGTTGACGACCACGCCTTTCTCCTCGAGTAGCTGCGAGAGGGCGTCGTTGTTCGCAAACGCGGGAATCTCCGTTCGAAAGAGCGTCGTCGGCTTCGATCCCGCGTACTGCTCCTTCTGTGTGAACGTGCCCTGGATCGCCGTGCCCTTCGACGTGATCTCCTTCACGTGGCCCGCGCTCACCTGCTTGAGGAAGAACGGGCTGTACGGAACGCGGACGCGGGACGTGGGCTGGGTCGCACGCGAGCCGAGGTAGAAGTTGAAGGCCAGGAGCGCGAGCGCGAAGAGGATCCAGCGGCGGCTCATGCGAAAGCGCGGCAGCTGCGGCGGCGGCGGCGTCGGCCCGCGCGGTGCCGGCGGCGGGCTCGCGTTCGTGCCCCGCTCCTCGCGCGTGGCGTTCACGGCGGCAGGCTCACGATCCTCACGAACCATGAAGACTAGCGCTGCCTATGTCGCCCGGGCCGCTCAGAAAGGCTGGCCGGTTTCTCACGCCGCTGCTGCTCCTCGGGCCGGTCGTCATCCTCCTGGATCGGCTCGGTTATGCCGGCGAGCAGACGCTGTTCGTGCTCGCCGCCGCAGCGCTCGTTCCGTTGTCGTGGCTGATCGGCGAGGCGACGGACAACCTCGCGCTGCACACCGGCCCGGTCGTCGGCGGCTTTCTGAACGCGACGTTCGGCAACGCACCGGAGCTGATCATTGCGATCGTCGCGATCTCCGACGGCCTGACCGAGGTCGTGCGGGCATCGCTGGTGGGCTCGATTGTCGGCAACCTCCTGCTCGTCCTCGGCTTCACGCTGCTCTTCGGGCGGACCGGCGACATCGACCGGCGCTCCGCCTACGTTTCGCTCGGCCTGGTCGGCCTCGCCACCGTTCTCGTGCTCATCCCGTCGGTGGCCGGCTTCCACGGCGATCCGGACCGCCGCTCCCTCGCCGCGCTCGCCCTTCCGTTCGCGGTAGTGCTGATCGACCGTCCGCGTGACCGTGACGCGCCTCGAGCTTCGGCGGCAGCGGCAGCTCTATTCGTCCGCCGAGCCGGAAGAGGGCGGCTGGCCCTTCCCCACGGCCGTCGGCGTGCTCGGGCTCGCCACGGTCGTGACCGCCCTTCTGACAGAGACGCTCGTCGGCACGCTGCAAGCCTTCGCGGACCAGGCGCACCTATCGGAGTTCTTCGTCGCGATCGTGATCGTCGCGATCGTCGGGAACGCGACGGAGCACGGGAGCGCAGTGCTCCTGGCGCGCCGCGGGAGGGTCAAGCTGGCGGTCGAGATCCCGTTGGCCTCGAGCGCTCAGATCGCCGGGTTGCTGATACCGCTGGTCGCGCTGGTCTCGTGGTCTTTCGAGCCGCTTGCCCTCAGCTTTCGGCCCGTCGAGCTGGTGGCCATGGGGGTCGCGGCCCTCTTGCCGGCGATCGTGCTCGCAGCCGGGAGAACGACCCGCCTCGGCGGAACGATTCTTCTGCTCGCGTACTCGGTCCTCGTTGCCGCGTTCTACTTGGCAGGCGAACGCTGAGAGCTGGAGACGCGCCAAACCGCTAGCGAGAACCCTCCGAACGACTAGGCGACGACCACCCTGCCGTCAGCCAGCATGAGTGCAGGAGGAGGTGCGGGGTTGGTCATCTGCGACATCTGCGGCGAGACGTACGACGAGAAGGCGTACCAAATCGTGGTGCCCGTGCTTCGTGCTTCCTTCGACAAGATCGAGTGCGCCGAACTTGCCCTCCAACGGGAGCTCCGTAAGGCGAAGCGGCCCGCGCTCGAGGAAGCGCTCTTCGAAGAGGTTGAGCGGCTGCAAGAGCAGCTTCGCGAACTGCGGGGCCACGTCCACTGAGGCAGGCCTGTCAATACCACTTGCCTCGGGCGAAGCCGCCAAAGGCGATCAGCCCGATCAGCGTGACGATCAACCCGATCCAGAAGCTCCAGACGATGATCAGGATGATCCCGAGAATGACGATGATCCCGCCGGTCGTGATGCCACGGTTCTTCATAGCCTCCCTTTCAGATCGGATGTGCGCAACGCCACCGTAACGCCAACCCGCTCTTCGAACCAGTTTTGCGGCGACGGCGAGCTCGCGGTCTTCAAAGATGCCCCGGAATTGCCGATGAACCACGTGTGACAAGGCGGCCCCGACAGCTCAAACGTCCCAGCGGCGAAAAACTGGTCTTTGCAGGCGTCCTCTCGCTCGCACTCTGGGCATGGGGGTTCCGCGAGATCAGGAGCGCGCTCTAGGCGCTTCGCGAGACCCGTTCGCCCTCAGTCAGACGGCTCGAGCAAACGCTCGAAGGCTCGCGATTCGGCTCGCCGCAGCGTGACCGGCTTCTGCTCGGCCAGCGCGCGTGTCAGGAGCACGGCGAGGTCATTGAGCGTCGAAGACGAACCTGCGCCCGCCTGCGCCCTCTCGCGCAGCTCACGAACAACGGCTTCGTCGAGGGCGAGCTTTCGCCCGTTCAGGTCGAACTCAATCATCGTCGCAAGAAAACCCCAGGCGAGCTTACCCCGTGCAGGACGCGCCTACTCCTAGCAAAAAAGGCCCGCTGGTGCGGGCCTTTTTTATGGTGGAGCTAGCCGGGCTCGAACCGGCGACCTCCTGGGTGCGATCCAGGCGCTCTCCCAGCTGAGCTATAGCCCCGCGCGAGCGAATTGTAGCTAGCTCGCGCGCCGAATCAGCGTCACGCCGTCGCGAACCGTGAGCTGTACGGCGACGACGCGCTCATCGGCTGCAATGCGGTCGTTCAGCTCGCGGATGGCGCGCGTGTCTTCGGAGTCGTCGCTCTCGTCGAGCACCCGCCCGCTCCAGAGCGTGTTGTCGATCGCCATCAACCCCTGAGGTGCGAGCCGCGGCAGCAGCGCCTCGTAATAGGCGGCGTAGCTCCCCTTGTCGGCGTCGATGAAGACGAAGTCGAACTCACCGCCGAGCTGCTCGATCGTCTCCAGCGCCGGACCGAGGTGCACGGTGATCCGGTCGGCGTAACGGCTGCGAGCGATGTAGCGGCGAGCGACCTCGGCATGCTTCTCGTCCACTTCGCAGGTGTCGATGTGGCCACCCTCGGCGAGACCCGCCGCCATCGAGAGCGAGGAGTAGCCGCTGTACGTGCCGAGCTCGAGCACGCGCTTGGCCTTGATCCCGTGAACGAGCAGCTCCAACAGACGGCCTTCGATCGGGCCGGTGAGCATCTGGGGCGAGCGCAACGTCGCCTTCGTTTCCTCGGCCAACTCGGCGAGGAGCTCCTCAGGCGGTGTGGTGTGCGCCGCGGCGTAGGCCTCGATCTCCTCCGGGACGATGAAGCTCATGGGGCCGGCGGCTGCGTGCGCGGCGCCTCGCTCAGCTTGCCTTCCTTGATCCGCTGCGCCATCTCCTTCGACTCCTCGCGGTAGATCGAGCCGTCCTCGAACTCGATCCACGGGTAGCCCGACTGCCCCGTCCTGCGCTTGGTCTCGTCTCGCTTCGAGCGAAGCCACGGCTCCTTGTTGACCTCGTAGGGGATCCCGGCCTCGTCGAGCGCCTTCTGCACCTTCCAGCAGGGGTGGCCGCCGAGCTTGACCCAGAGGTTGCCGCAGCGGTGGAGCTTGATCGCCATAGGTCGAGCTTATCCGCGCTCGACGCGCGAGCCGCCGACGATCGCATCGCGTCCGTCGTCGAAGCGCACCCAGGCCTTGCCCTTGCCGTCGTAGTCTGGTGACCAGACGACCAGCGTCGCCTGCTCGCCGCCGACTCGGACACGCTCGGTGCCTTCGGGCTCCGCACCTCGCCAGACGCGCACGAACGGGTTGTGCTCCCATTCGCGGCCGATCGTGGTCTCGTCTGTGTGGCCCGGCAGAACCCGTGTCTCGGGAGCGAGCTTCATCAGGACGTCCATCACCGACCGGCGGATCTGCTCGAAGTCGCCGCCCCCGACAGCGTCCTTGAAGAGCACGTCTCCCGAGCAGCACAGCTCCTCGTTGACCACGAAGGCCAGGTGGTCGTCCTTGTGCCCTGGGGTCTCGAGCGCGCGCACCGAAAGCCCTCCGGTCTCGAGGTCGCCCTTGACGACCGGGCAGCCGTAGCGCGCCCGGATCTCGTCGTCGCCGGCGATGTGGTCGGCGTCGGCGTGCGTCGTGAGCAGATGCGAGACGGTCAAGCCGTGCCGCTCCACCGCCTCGAAGAGTGGCTCGAGCGGAGCGCCGGAGTCGACGAAGACCGCCGTGCCGCCGGGCTCATCGCCGATCAGATAGGCGTTGGAGAGCCAGCCCGGGTGCATGCTCCGCTCGACGATCACCTGGCAAGGCTAGATGCACGCAGCAGTATCGTGCGTCACGTCGTGGAGGAGATCTACGTCGCGGGCACCGGCTCGTTTGCACTCGAGATCATCGAGTACGCCCGCGACGTCGGGACGACCTGTCGCAGGCCTAGTCGAGCTGGTCGATCCTGCCCGCATCGGGGCGGAAGTCCACGGCGCTCCCGTCCTCGCGCCCGACGACGAACGCGCTGCCGGCGCTGCGGTCGTGATCGGCTTGGGGGGCGATCGCCTCGGGCACTGGGCCGCGCTCGCCGAGTACGGGTGGGTTCCTGTGTCGATCGTCCACCCGAAGGCGAACATCAGCTCATCCGCGGTTTTGGGCCACGGCTGCGTCGTCGGCCCGGCCGCAGTCGTCGGCGCCGCCACCGTGGTCGGTAGCCACGTGCTGATCGGTCGAGGCGCGCTCGTAGGCCACCACGTTCGGATCGGCGCCGGCGCAACGCTGAACCCGGGAGCAAACGTCGCCGGCAACGCGTACGTGGGTGAGAACGCTGTGGTCGGGATGGGCGCCCTCGTCAGCAACGGGATCGAGGTGGGCGCCGGAGCCGTGATCGCTGCGGGGGCGGTGGTCGTCAAGCCGGTCGAGGCCGAGACTCGAGTCCAGGGCGTGCCGGCGCGGGTTTTCTCGCCCAGGTGATCGGCCGGGCCCGAAAGAGGCTGGCGCGCACTCTCGACCGGCGGTTCGAGGCACTGCACCACCGGCTCGAAGACCTGGCCGCGCGCGTCGATGACGTGGCACACGCGTCCGCGGAGCGCGACTCGGAGCTTCGGCGAGCCCTTGAGGAGGTTGCGGTCCGGGTGAACGAAGAGATTGCGCCTGCGCTCCGGATCATGGCCGGGGGAGACGCCGAGAACCGTCGTCTGCTCGAAGCGGCGAGACAGGACCCCGAGTACGGCCAAGCTTTCGACGAGCCGGAGCCGCTCGTGACCGTGATCCTGGCCACGTACGGCCGCGCCGACCTATTGCGCTCCCGCTCATTGCCTGCGGTAGCTAGGCCAGACCCACGAGGCGCTGGAGGTCCTCGTGATCAGCGATGCCGTCGACTCGGAGGCCGAGGCAGCGGTGCTGGAGGCAGATGACCCTCGTGTCCGGTACGTGGCGCTCACCCAGCGCTACGTCTACCCCGACTCACACCGACACTGGCTCGCCGCGTCCACCCTGGCCCGCAACGAGGGCTACCGGCTCGCCCGCGGGCGCTGGCTGTTCGACTTCGACGACGACGACACGTTGCCGGCCGATGCGATCGCGCGACTCCTGGAAGCGGCCCGGGAGCGACGATCGGAGGCCGTGCAGGGTGTGATCCGGCATCGACTGCCCGATGGCGCGACCCAGGACGAGGTACCGACTCCGCCGGACCGGCTGCCCCTGAAGGGCGCGGTCGTCCATTCGTGTCTGCGCTTCTTTGGCAGAGAGCACGTCGCATCCGCTTTCGGGATCCCCGGCGACTGGTTCAGAGGGGAGCGCATGGTGCGCGCGGGCGTGCGCATCGAGATCGTCGACCACGTGACGTACGAGTACTACCCGTCTGGAGCCTGGGGCCGCCGCGATGATTCCCCCCGCTAGGCTAGGCGCTCCGCACCGAGAGGAGGACTGATGGCCGGTCTGATGTCACGCGCGTCGCTCGTCGTGAAGTCGAAGCTGTCGAAGGTGCTCGATCGCGCTGAAGATCCGGGCGAGACCCTGGACTACTCGTATGAGAAGCAACTCGAGCTGCTGCAGAACGTCAAGCGCGGTATCGCCGACGTTGTCACCTCGAAGAAGCGCCTCGAGCTGCAGGAGGCGAAGCTTCAGCAGAGCATCGTCAAGCTCGAGACCCAGGCGCGGCAGGCGGTCGCCGAAGGCCGCGAAGATCTCGCACGACAGGCTCTGGAGCGCAAGTCCGGCCTGCAGCAACAGCTCCAGGCACTCGACGAGCAGGCAAAGCAGCTCGCGGTGCAGCAGGAGAAGCTGATCGCGAGTGAGAAGACGCTGTCCGCGAAGGTCGAGGCCTTCCGCTCGCAGAAGGAGACGATCAAGGCCCAGTACTCGGCCGCCGAGGCGCAGGTGCGGATCGGCGAAGCGGCGACGGGGATCGGCGAGCAGATGGCCGACACCGGGCTCGCGATCCAGCGGGCGAAGGACAAGACCGAGCAGATGCAGGCGCGGGCCTCGGCGATCGACGAGCTGACGGAGTCGGGCGCGCTCGAGGACTTCACCTCCGACCAGACCGAGCTCGACCGCGAGCTCGGGGCGATCGCGTCGAAGTCGCAGGTCGACGAGGAGCTTGCGCAAATGAAGTCCGAGCTCGGCTCCGGCGAGCAGCAGAAAGAGCTCCAGTCGTGATCGTCCGGGTACTCGGCGAGGGCCAGTTCGAGGTGGACGAAGAGGTCGCCAAGGGCCTCAACGACCTGGACGAGCAGGCTGGGCGGGCGCTCGAGGCCGGCGACCAGAAGCAATTCTCGGAACTGCTCGAGCGCATGGCCGAGGCGGTGCGGACCAACGGCTCGCGCGTGCCGGAAGAGGATCTCTCGCCGTCGGAGGCGATCATCCCGCCGGAGGACCTGACGCTCGACGAGGCGCGGGAGCTCTTCGAGGGCGACGGCTTGATTCCGGACCTGCCGACCTCATAAAGGTTCACGCGCGCGTCCCCACCCGGGTGGGGAAGGAAGATCCACCCGCCGCCCGGGCTGAGCGTAACCGGCAGAAGCGCGCGTGTCTGTGACGGGACGGCGCCGAAACGAAGCCGGCTAGGCGACTTCGGCGCGGCGCGCGGCGGCCCGGAGCCAGCTGCGCCTGATCAGGCCGCTGCCGGGGCGGATCACGCGCCAGTAGAAACCGAAGACCCGCCTGGAGCCCTCGTCGGTCGCCAGCACCCGCGTCTCGGTCATGAGCAACGCACCGCCCACCGCCTGGTCGGCCTTGAAGTTCATCACCGCCTTGACGTAGCCCGGCACCGCAAACTCCTTCCAGTCCTCAGCCGAGCTCACCCCGGCCCCCGTGCCTCCCGTGAGCTTCCACGGTTGCCGGCGTAGCCGAGGACGATCTCGTCCTCCTCGTCGACGAGCGCCAGGAAGCCGGCGGATTCGAGCATCTGCTCCCACTGCGGCCGGCTCCTGTCACGGGCAGCCCTCGCCCGCGGGCATGAGAGGACGCTGGTGAAGTGAAGCTGGAGGTGCTAGATCGCGCTGAGGATCGGGCGAGACCTGGACTACTCGTATGGAAGCTCGAGCGTGCAGAACGTCAAGCGCGGTAGGACGTTGTCACCTCGAAGAAGCGCCTCGAACTGCAGGAGGCGAAGCTCAGCAGAGCACGTCAAGCTCGAAACCCAAGCGCGGCAGGCGGTAGCCGAGGGTCGCGAGGATCTCGCACGACAGGCGCTGGAGCGCAAGTCCGGCCTGCAGCAACAGCTCCAGGAACTCGACGAGCAGGCGAAGCAGCTCGCGGTCCAGCAGGAGAAGCTGATCGCGAGTGAGAAGACGCTGTCCGCGAAGGTCGAGGCCTTCCGCTCGCAGAAGGAGACGATCAAGGCCCAGTACTCGGCCGCCGAGGCGCAGGTGCGGATCGGCGAAGCGGCGACGGGGATCGGCGAGCAGATGGCCGACACCGGGCTCGCGATCCAGCGGGCGAAGGACAAGACCGAGCAGATGCAGGCGCGGGCCTCGGCGATCGACGAGCTGACCGAGTCGGGCGCGCTCGAGGACTTCACCTCCGACCAGACCGAGCTCGACCGCGAGCTCGGGGCGATCGCGTCGAAGTCGCAGGTCGACGAGGAGCTTGCGCAAATGAAGTCCGAGCTCGGCTCCGGCGAGCAGCAGAAAGAGCTCCAGTCGTGATCGTCCGGGTACTCGGCGAGGGCCAGTTCGAGGTGGACGAAGAGGTCGCCAAGGGCCTCAACGACCTGGACGAGCAGGCTGAGCGGGCGCTCGAGGCCGGCGACCAGAAGCAATTCTCGGAACTGCTCGAGCGCATGGCCGAGGCGGTGCGGACCAACGGCTCGCGCGTGCCGGACGAGGATCTCTCGCCGTCGGAGGCGATCATCCCGCCGGAGGACCTGACGCTCGACGAGGCGCGGGAGCTCTTCGAGGGCGACGGCTTGATTCCGGACCTGCCGACCTCATAAAGGTTCACGCGCGCGTCCCCACCCGGGTGGGGAGAGGAAGATCCACCCGCCGCCCGGGCTGAGCGTAACCCGCAGAAGCGCGCGTGTCTGTGACGGGACGGCGCCGAAACGAAGCCGGCTAGGCGACTTCGGCGCGGCGCGCGGCGGCCCGGAGCCAGCTGCGCCTGATCAGGCCGCTGCCGGGGCGGATCACGCGCCAGTAGAAACCGAAGACCCGCCTAGAGCCCTCGTCGGTCGCCAGCACCCGCGTCTCGGTCATGAGCAACGCACCGCCCACCGCCTGGTCGGCCCTGAAGTTCATCACCGCCTTGACGTAGCCCGGCACCGCAAACTCCTTCCAGTCCTCAGCCGAGCTCACCCCGGCCCCCGTGCCTCCCGTGAGCTTCCACGGTTGCCCGGCGTAGCCGAGGACGATCTCGTCCTCCTCGTCGACGAGCGCCAGGAAGCCGGCGGATTCGAGCATCTGCTCCCACTGCGGCCGGCTCCTGTCACGGTGCAGCCCTCGCCCGCGGGCGAGCAGGGCCGGCACCGAGCGCAGCGCGTAGAGAAAGACCACGAGAGGCATCTCGCCCGGCGTCGCCGCCCGCGCAGCGGCCAACGCAGCGGCCGGCGAAGCCCCGACCCGCCGCGTGTGCGCTTCCTCGAAGTCGTAGTAGGGAAGCAGCTCGTCGAGCCTAGGAGGGCTTGACGAAATACCGGCTGAGCCGCTATCCCGCCAAACCCTCCTAGACGGGCGCATCGAAGATGCCGAACCAATGCGAGAGGTCAGGCTCGATCGGCAGCTCCTTGTCGAGCTTCGCCTTCAACTCGAGCTCCTCCGCGTTGTCACGCTCCTTGTCCTCGCCCTTGGGTACGAACGGCCAGAACTTCCCCCGCTTGAAGCCGTAGATCCAGTAGACGCGCTTCGCGTCGAAGCCCTTGCTCTCGAACGGGAACAGCGCGGCCAGAAGCTGCGGCCCGAACCCGCGGGACTCGAGCTCGGAGGCCACCAGGTGCACCGAGTTGACCAGATCCTCGAAGTCCTGGTCGCGGATGATCAACCACTCGAACCCGAGCTCGTCGCCGCGCCGTTCGACCTTCGAGCCCGATTCGTTTGCGACCACGTCCAGCAGCTCCTGGAGCTCGTTCTCGGCGCGCACGAACTCTCCGGCGGAAAGGGGTTTGAAGCAGACACCGGCCGCGCCCGTGGATTTCAGGTCGAGCTCGGTCTCGAGCGTGATCCGCGCTGTCGAGATCGCAAACAGCCGTTCGCCGGACGCATCCTTGAGCTTCTTGCGCCCGAAGAGAACGTTCCCGAGACCCACCTAGGCGCCGCTCGCGCCGCCGCCATCAGGAGGCGCGAGCTTGCTCGTGCCTCCGTCGGAAACGACCGGTCGACTCATTTGCGTTGCCACTGGCCGCCCTAGGCCTACGCGACGGGCCGGCCCATCTCGCGCGAGATCTCGGCGAGAGCGGCGAGACGCTTCTCCATCGGCGGATGCGTCATGAAGAGCTCGGCGCCCCGCTTGCGCCAGTTCGTCGGGATGATGAAGAACGCGTTCATCGTCTCCACCTGGCGCAGGTCTTCCTGCGGGATCATCGTGATCTGGCTCGCGATCTTCTGCAGCGCGCTCATCAGATGCTCGGGCGCGCCGGTGATGAGCGCCGAGCCGCGGTCGGCCGCGTACTCGCGGTAGCGCGAGATCGCGAGGATCAGGATCTGGCTCAGGAAGTAGGTCACCACCGAGACGACCACGACGATCAGCCAGACGGGCACCGAGTTGTTGTTGTTGTCGCGGCCCCCGCCGAAGCCGCCGAACATCCCGGAGTAGAGCCCCCAGCGGGTCAGCAGGCCGGCGAGCATCGCGAAGAAGCTCGCCACGGTCATCACGAGGACGTCGCGGTTGACGATGTGGGAGAGCTCATGCGCGAGCACGCCCTCGATCTCCTGTGGCTCGAGCCGGTTCCAGAGCCCGGTCGTGACGGCCACGGCCGAGTGCTTCTTGTTCCGGCCGGTGGCAAACGCGTTCGGCACCTCGGATTCGATGATCGCCACGCGCGGCTTGGGCAGGTCGGCCATCCCCGCGAGCCGCTCGATCATGTCGTGCAGAGCGGGTGCCTCATCGCGCTCGACCACCTTCGCTCCCGACGCGCGCAGGGCGAGCTTGTCCGAGGTGAAGTACTGAAAGAACGCCAACCCGCCGACGATCACGAGCATCAGCACGAGACCCGCGTTGAGGACGTAAAACAGCGCGAGCGCGAAGAAGACGTAGAGCAGTCCGAGCAGCGAGCCCGTGAAGAGCATCCGCAGCGTCAGCCCAGCGTCGCGACCGTAAGCCTTGCGTTTCATCGAGAATCGGCCCCCTTGAAGGCGAGAAGGTTCACGACGATTGTAGCTTCGGCGATTGTTGCGACCGCGTTAAGCGCGGGAGCGAGCGCGGCTCCCGCTGATCGCGCGGTCGTGATCGTCGTCCCGCCCACGGCTCCCGTCTTTCGCTCGCCCGAAGCTGCCCACGGCCTGCTGGTGCCGGGCCAGGGCGCGACCGTGACGCGGCGCGGGGCACTCGCCTCGCTCGTGCGCGGGAAGATGGAGAACTCGCTCATCGGCGGAGTTCCCAGCGGCAAGCCGCTGATCTCGCTCGCGAACCGGCCGGCTCGGATCACCTTCTACGTCGCCCTGCCTCCGCCCGGCAAGCACCACAACGTCCAGCGCTACCCGATCGCGGTCGTCGGACCCGGCTACCGCGGGCTCCTGGTCTCGAGCTCCACACGACTGCCGGGGCTCGTGTCCCTCGCCGACGTAGCCCCCTCCGTGCGCGCACTCAACCGGGGCGACCGGCCCAGGATCCGGGCGCGGCCGGCCGGCGACCCGGTCGCGCAGCTCAACCGGCTCGACCAGCGCCTGACCGACGCACACGACGCGCGCGTCCCGGCGATGATCGTGCTGGCAGCGTTGATGGGGTCGCTCGGGCTGCTCGCGCTCTGGACGCGCTCCCCTCTCCTCGGCCGGGCCGCGTTCCTCGTTGCGCCCGCCTGCGTCGCGATCGCCGTCCTCCTCAGCGCGGCCGCAGTGACCACCCCCCGGGTGGCCGTCCTGCTGCTGGCGCTCGCTGCCACCGCGGCGGCTCTCGGAGCCGCGGTGCTGCTCCGCTCCCGGCTGCCGCTCGTGCTAGGGCTGGGCGCGCTCTTCGTGTTCCTGTTCGCGGTCATGTGGGCCCGGCCGGAATGGAACACCCTCGCAGTGATCGGTCCGCATCCCGACGGAGGCGGACGCTTCCACGGCCTCACGAACCAGGTCGAGACGCTGCTGCTTTCGCCCGCGCTCGTTCTAGGAATGCTGCTCGGGCTGCGCGCCTTGCCGCTCGTCGCGCTGGCGATCTCAGCCGGCGTCGCCGCGAGCCGCATCGGCGCCGACGGCGGTGGGCTCGTGGTCTACCTCACCGGCTTCCTGGTGCTCGGCCTGAGAGTGAGCCGGACGTCGGCTCTGCGAGCGGCGGCGGCAACCGCGGTGGCCGCCGGAGCCGCGCTTCTCCTCGTCGGAATCGATGCGGCCACCGGAGGCTCGAGCCATGTCACCGACGCAGTCGGGGGCGGCCCCGGCTCGCTCGCCGGCGACCTGGCGCATCGGGTGCACCTGTCGGCCGCATCCGTCGCCTCGACGTGGAACAACGCACTGTTCTTCACCGCGAGCGTCGCCGCCCTGGTCTGGCTCGCTTTCCAGCGGCCGCGGCCGCCGGTGCTCGAAGCGCTCCTGGCCGCCCTGGCCGTCTCGCTCGTGGTCAACGACACCCCGACCGACGTCGCCGGCTGGGGCGCCCTCTCCGCGCTCGTCCTCTGGGCCTGGGCGAGAAGCGACGAGAGCGCCTTCCGGCTTGAGTAGACTCGCGCCCGAATGCGCCGCCTCGCACCGCTCATCGGGCTCACGTTCCTGCTCGCCGGCTGCGGCGGGGAGCAGACGGTTCTGCCGACCGCGGAGACGGTCGTCGGCGCGGTCCCGACGACCACGACCACTGCCACTGCCGCAGGTGACCCGAAGGCCGGCGCCGTGCTCTTCAAGTCGCAGGGCTGCGGGGGCTGCCACACGTTCAAGCCGGCAGGGACGAACGGGAACATCGGCCCCGATCTCGACAAGCTCCCCGAGTACGCGAAGGCGGCCAACCAGCCGCTCGACGCGTTCACGGACGAGTCGATCGGCAACCCGAGCGCCTACGTGGAGAAGGGGTACCAGCCGACGATGCCCGACTTCGGCCAGACGCTCTCCGCGAAGCAGATCTCGGACCTCGTCGCCTACGTGACGCAGAAGGGTTGATCGACCTCAGAGCCGCGCGGGCCGACCCTGAGGGGTTCCGCTCTGCGCTCGCGCGCAAGGGCGCGGCCGAGGCCTTCGACGAGCTGCTCTCCGCGGACGAGCGTTGGCGCGAGCTCGAGACCCGGGCGAGCGACCTGCGCGCGCAGACCAAGACGAAGGGCAAGCCCTCGCCGGAGCAACTCGACCAGCTACGCGAGCTGAAGGCGGAGCTGCAGAGCGTCGAGGCGGAGCACGAGGAGGCCGAGCAACGCCGGCAGGAGCTGCTCGACCGCGTTCCGAACCCGCCCGATCCGTCCGTGCCCGACGGCACCGCCGAGGAGGACGCGGTCGAGGTGCGACGCGTCGGCGACCCGCCCTCGTTCTCATTCCAGCCGCGGGACCACCTCGACCTTGCGGTCGAGCACGGCTGGATCGACCTCGAGCGGGCCGCTCGGGTCTCCGGTGCCCGTTTCGCCTACCGCGTCGGCGAGGTGGCACTGCTGGAGCTCGCGCTCTACCGCTTCGCGCTCGACCGCCTCGTCGGCAAGGGATTCATTCCGGTCCTCCCGCCGGTGCTGGTGCGTGAGGAAGCGATGTACGGCACCGGCTTCCTGCCGACCGACGAGGTCAACATCTACAAGATCGAGCGCGACGAGCTGTACCTCACCGGCACCTCCGAGGTTGCGCTCGCGTCGTTCCACATGGGCGAAGAGCTCGACGAGCTCCCTCGCCGCTACGCCGGCTACTCGACGAACTTCCGGCGCGAGTCGGGCGCGGCAGGCAAGGACACGCGCGGCATGTTCCGCGTGCACCAGTTCGACAAGGTCGAGATGTTCGTCTTCACGGAGCCCGGCCGTTCCAGCGACGAGCACGAAGCGCTGCTCGCGCTCGAGGAGGAGCTCGTCCAGGAGGTCGGCCTGCCGTACCGGGTCGTCAACGTCGCCGCCGGCGACCTCGGCGCCTCGGCCGCCAAGAAGTACGACATCGAAGCCTGGTTCCCGGGCCAGCAGCGCTACCGCGAGATCACCTCCACCTCCAACACGACCGACTACCAGGCGAGGCGGCTCGGAATCCGCTTCCGGCGCGAAGGAAAGCTCGAGCCGGTGCACACGCTGAACGGCACCGCGATGACGGCCCGCTGGCTGATCGCGCTGCTCGAGAACTTCCAGGACGAAGGCGGCGAGATCGCCGTGCCCGAGGTCCTGACGGGCTTCGGCGCGCCGCACGCCTAGACTGGCCTGACCGGCGGGGTGCCAGAGCGGACGAATGGGGCGGTCTTGAAAACCGCTGGCGGCCGAAAGGTCACCCGTGGGTTCGAATCCCACCCCCGCCGCTTGAAAGCACTGCCGGAACGACGACGCGCCCTAGCGAGAGCCAGCTCGGGCTGAGCCAGCGTCAGGTCTGCGCGATCACGAGCACGACGGTCATTACTGCAAGCGCGACTCCGCCGACGGTAAACAGCGCGACGGTGCGAAACCGGAGCGGTACGTGGCCACCGGTTCGCAGCGCATGCTCCAACTCGCGCTGGCGGTGTGCGCCGACGATCGAGAGCCCGACCGCGAGAGACGCGTAGCCACAGCCGAGCAGAATGTACGGCCACGGGGCGACGTCGAGCAGTTGCGGGGCGAACCGGCCCACAGCGAGCGCCCCGGCGGTGGCGCCAAGCGCGGTGCGCCACCAGGCCAACCAGGTGCGCTCCGCAGCCATCGAGGTACGCCGCTCCTGATCGAGATCGGACGGCGACGTCGGAACGGGAGGCGCTTCGTCTGCGGCGTCGGTGTGCTCTGAACCCGGCTGCGGCTGCGTCATGGCTGCATCTAACACAGTTAGTCCGGCGGACCGTAAGGGACCGCCCCTTGCTCGGTTGTTCGCAGAGGCTCGAACACGGCCGGCGAAGTTCCTGCAAGCGATGATTCCCGGCGCTCCGTGAGCGGGACTGGCGCCCAGTCGCTAGGTTCCGTGGTCGGTGATCGAGCCCTGAAGCTGCTCGCGACGACCGTGGCCCTGGCCATCACGATCCCGGTGTCGCTCGCGTTATCGATGGCGCATGACACGGGCTCGGACGTCATTCGCGTGCCGCAGGATGTCGCAACAGTCCAGGAAGCGGTGGCCGTTGCCGGCCCTGGAGACGTCGTTCTCCTTGACCGGGGGAGCTACCCGGGCGGCGTTGTCGTCCCGCAGTCGAAGCGCGGAATCACGATCCGCGGCGTCGACCGCAACGCTGTCGTCTTCGACGGCGCCGATCAACGGGACAACGCGATCGTCGTGCACGCGGACGGCGTCGCGCTTCGCAATCTGTCGGCGCACAACTTTCTCGAGAACGGCTTCTACTGGGATGGCGTCCGAGGGTTCTCCGGCTCCTATCTGACGGTCTGGAACGTTCTCGGCTACGGCATCTATGCCGAGGGCAGCACCGACGGACTGATCGAACGCGACTACGTCTCTGGAGCCGCCGACGCCGCGTACTACGTCGGCGAATGCGCTCCCTGCCGCACCACGCTCAGGAAGCTGGTCGCCCGCCTCTCAGCCGTGGGATATTCCGGAACGAATGCAAGCGGAAAGTTGGTGATCCGCGACTCGCTCTGGGACCGCAACGGTGCTGGGATCCTGCCGAACACGTACGCGAACGAGAAAGATCCGCCGCAGCGGAACGCCCTCATCGTCGGAAACACCGTCGTCAGGTCGGGCTGGGCACGCGTGCCGCTCCACACGCCGTTGGCCGGCTTCTACGGAATCGGGATCGGGATCGCCGGCGGTAACGAGAATCGTGTCCTGCGCAATCGAGTCGTCGGCAGCCGGCGCTTCGGAATCGCGCTCTTCCGCACCGATTACCTGATCTCGCTCGATCCGCGCTCGAAGCCGCCCGGCGCTCACCGCCCGTGGCGGCCGCGGGCGAATTCCATCCGCGGGAACACCGTCCGTCGCAGTGCAACCGCGGACCTCGCACTCTCGGCCGGAGCCCGTGGCGGCAACTGTTTCCGCCGGAACAACGCCGTCGCATCGACACTCCCCCGCAGGCTCCAGGCGAGGCCGTGCAGCGCAGTCGGTGGCGATGCCGGTGTTTCGCGGGCGCTCGAGATGCCGATCCGGTCGATGATCGCCGGGGCAAGACGGGCTATCCGCCCGGTTTCCTACAAAGTGGTCCCCCAGCCGCCGCCGCAACCGAACGCGCCCAACTAGGCGCCGAATCCGAGCCGCCGTTCCGCGGGCGATCGCGATAGTTGAGCGGTTTTCCGCTGCACCGCAACCAATCGGCCTCCGTCGCCGTTGTAGACCCGAAGAAAGGAGGCAT